>NZ_SSMX01000047.1 GCF_004799515.1 Phenylobacterium sp.
AACCCACTGACGGATACCGCAGGTCCTTGTGGCCTGCGGAACCGAACCAAATCACCCGGCGGCGAGCCCCCCTCGCCGCCGGGTTTGATTTTTTGGGGTGAGGCCGCCGCCCCAGGGGAGCTGCGACGGCGGCCTCTGGACGCCAGCGGCTCCGCGGATCGCTGCTCAATCCGGGCGCCGATGTGGTCCCATGAGCGGCGAGATGGACGATTCGCGCCAAGCCTAAGGCGCAGCTTTGGGCCATCGCGCCCCGGATGCCCATCCCGCAGGCGTAGCGCCTGACTTCTGGGCGCCCCCACCGAGCGCCTGCGGCATGGGCGCGGCGTGACTCCCACGCCAAATCCGCCGATCAATAGGGGCGTGAGTTCCTCCTCGTCCCCGCCGTCAGCCTCGCGCCTGGGCCTGCTCTCGCCGTCGCGGACCCTGCTGGCCTGCGGGGTCGCAGCGCCGCTGCTGGCGTTGGCCACCACCCTCGGCGCCATGGCCGCCTATCCCGGGTTCAATCCCGCCCGGCAGTATCTCAGCGAGCTGGGCGGCGCCTCGGCCAGCCAGCCGCTGATCTTCAACGCCGGGGTGTTCGTGGCCGGCGTGATGGCCGCCGCGGCCGGCTGCGGCTTTGGCCTGGCCATCGTCACCCTGACCCGCGCGCGGCTGGCCGGGGCGCTGACCGCCCTGGTCTTCGTCCTGGCCGGCTGGGGCCTGACCCAGGCCGCGATCTACCACTGGCCGGACCGCCGCCACCTGGCCATCAACCTGGCGCTGGGCATCCAGCTCGCGCCGCTGCTGCTGCTCTGGGGCCTGTGGCCGCGCCGCGACCTCGCCCGGCTCAAGGCCTTCCTGGCCCTGGTCTTCGTGGCCATGGCGGTGTTGACCGTGCTGACCAAGCACCTCGTGGCGCCCCACCTGGTCAACGACGACAACGTCGGATGGTGGGAGCGCGGCTACGCCATCATCCTGGTCGGCTGGGTGGGCGTGGCGGCCTTCGCCCTGCAGCGGAGCCTACGGTTTCAGGCGACTGCGACAAAAACAGCCTAGACCGCGCCCACTTGAATCTGTTTTGGTGAAAATCACGAGTTCGTGATTGATTGTCCGCGAATCGGTTAGGATGCTGCATCGCAGCACTGCGGATGCGCAGTTCGAGTCGACAGGCCTTGGGGGCTACGTGGCTATGAGCGATCTGGCGTCGCTACGCGAAGTATCGCCCCCCTGGGCCGGGCCGGAGGCTGAGACCGAGGCCGCGCCGCAACCCTGGCTGCCGCCGGAAGCGCCGCTGGCCATGCCGCGCCAGCATCTCGATTCCCTGGACGCCTCCGACGTCCAGCCGCAGCAAGGGCCCCCGCCGGCGACCTCGCCACGCCACATCGCCCTGCGGCGCTGGGCCGTGTTCGGCGGCGCCCTGGCGTTGACCGCCCTGGTCGCGGTGGGGCCGTGGATCCTCTACGGCCGAGGCGGCTTCGACGGGCTGGAGACCCTGGGGTTTGCGGTCTTCCTGGTGCTGGCCAGCGCCATCGCCTGCTGGTTCTGCACTGCGGTCGCCGGCTATTTCGTGCTGCGCACCGGCTGCGAGCAGGACGACCTGGCCTTCGCGCCACACCCACCGCCGCCCACCACTCGCACGGCGCTGCTGATGCCGCTTTATAATGAGGACGCCGGCGCGGCCTTCGCCCGGCTAGCGGCGCTCGACCAATCGCTGGCCCGGCTGGGCGTATCAGAAGCCTTCGACATCTTCGTGCTCAGCGACTCCCGCAAGGCCGAGGTCGTGCTGGCCGAGCGGGCGGCCTTCCGCGTCCTGCGGCCGGCGGCGCACAGCCGCCTCTACCTGCGCCGGCGGACGGACAACGTCGAACGCAAGGCCGGCAACGTCGGCGACTGGGTGCGCCGGTTCGGCGGCGCCTATGAGTTCATGGTGGTGCTGGACGCCGACAGCACCATGGCCGGCGACACCCTCCTGCGGCTGGTGGACGCCATGGAGCGCCATCCGGGCGTTGGCCTGATCCAGACCGCGCCGACCATCACCCGCGCCGGCACCCTGTTCGCGCGCATGTCGCAGTTCGGGGTGCGCATGTACGGCCGCGTCGCCGCCGCGGGCCTGGCCTGGTGGGCCGGGTCGGAGGCCAGCTACTGGGGCCACAACGCCATCGTGCGCACCGAGGCTTTTGCCTCGAGCGCCGGCCTGCCGATCCTGCAGGGCGAGAAGCCCTTCGGCGGCCACGTGCTCAGCCACGACGTGGTGGAGGCCGCGCTCCTGCGCCGCGGCGGCTGGGCGGTGCACGTCACCGCCGCCCTGGACGGCAGCTGCGAGGAGACGCCGCCGACCCTGCTGGACTTCCTGCAGCGCGACCAACGCTGGTGCCAGGGCAACCTGCAGCACCTGGGCCTCCTGAACGCGCCGGGCCTGCACCCGTTGAGCCGCGCCCAGCTGGTGATGGGCGCCATGGCCTATCTGTCCTCGCCCTTGTGGTTCATGGGCCTGGCGATCGGGCTCATCCTACAGCTACGCTACCCGGTCGACTGGTCGACCTTCTGGTACGTCCTGCATCCCAGCTTCACGCCCTTCATGCTGACCTCGCTGCTGTCCGGCCTGCTGCTGATCGGGCCGAAGCTCCTGGGCTGTCTGCTGGTGCTGAACCGTCCGGGCGAGCGCCGCGCGTTCGGCGGCGCGGGCGCGGTGCTGAAGAGCATGGGCCTGGAGATCCTGCTATCGGGCGCGCTCGCCCCGGTGATGATGGTGGCCAACACCCGCGCGGTCTTCCTGACGCTGCGCGGGCGCGACGTGGGCTGGCGGCCGCAGCGGCGCGACGCCGACGGCCTGGCCTGGGGCGACGCGCTCAAGGCCATGCGCTGGCAGATGCTGGCCGGCCTCGCTTTCTGCGCCGGCCTGGCCGTCCGCCCGGATCTGGCGGTGTGCTTCGCCCCCATCGTCGTGCCGCTGCTGCTGGCCGCGCCGCTGGCCGTCCTGACCTCGCGCCTCAGCCTCGGCCAGGCCGCCGCCCGCGCGGGCTACCTGACGACGCCAGACGACCACGGGATGAGCGCCACGCCGGTCGTCTTCCGCGCGCCGACGCGCCTGACGCCCGCGCCGCAGGCGCCGAAGACCGTCACCAATCTGGGCTGACTGCCCCGCTGGGACTGCATGCTCGCGGATTCGCGCCCAGAAATAGGCGCCGCGCCGCCGAACGGCGGAATATGACGCGCCTCTGTTTACGCGGCGGCAAAGCTGCGCCTATCGTCCGCCTTCGGTTTCGGGGATTGGGGTAGATCCATGCGCCTATGGACCTGGGCGGCCACGCTGATCGTGGCTGCAGCGGTGAGCGGTTGCGCCACCACGACGACGCCGGCCAAGGTCGCAGAGGCCAAGGCCGACGCCCCGGCCGCGCCGGCCAAGCCCAAACCCTTGCCGCCCGGCCTCGACCCGATGGCCAGGGCCGACGCCTTCCCGTCCACCTACCGGCCGATGCCCAGCCGGCCCACTGCCGTGGTCGGCGCCAGCGTCTTCACCGGCACGGGCCAGCTGATCGAGAACGGCGTGGTCCTGGTCAAGGACGGCAAGATCGAGGCGGTCGGCGCGGGCCTGGCGGTGCCGGCCGGCTACGAGACCGTCGACGCCCACGGCAAGTGGGTGACGCCGGGCATCATCGACGCCCACTCGCACCTGGGCGTCTACGCCTCGCCCGCCGTCCAGGCCAATTCCGACGGCAACGAGCTCACCAATCCGGTCACCGCCGAGGTCTGGGCCGAGCATTCGGTGTGGCCGCAGGACCCCGGCTTCAACACCGCCCGCATCGGCGGGGTCACGACGCTGCTGATCCTGCCGGGCTCCGGCAACCTGATCGGCGGCCGTGGCGTGATCCTGCGCAACATTCCCGCGCGCACCGTGCAGGACATGAAGTTCCCCGACGCGCCCTACGTGCTGAAGATGGCCTGCGGCGAGAACCCCAAGCGGGTCTACGGCTCCAAGGGCCGGGCGCCCTCGACGCGGATGGGCAATGTCGCCGGCTATCGCGCCGCCTGGATCAACGCCGCCGACTATCAGCGCCGCTGGGACGAGTACCGCGCCAAGGTCGCCAAGGGCGAAAAGGCCGACCCACCGAAGCGCGACCTGGGCCTCGACACCCTGTCGGCCGTGCTGCGTGGCGAGATCCTGGTGGAGAACCACTGCTACCGGGCCGACGAGATGGCCCAGATGATCGATATCTCCAAGGAGTTCGGCTACCACGTCGCCGCATTCCACCACGCGGTGGAGGCCTACAAGATCGCCGACCTTTTGGCCGACAACCACATCTGCGTCGCCACCTGGGCCAACTGGTGGGGCGGCAAGATGGAGATGCTGGACGGCATTGAGGCCAATGCGGCCCTGGTCAACGCGGCCAAGGGCGGCTGCGCGGTCATCAAGTCCGACGACCCCGACCTGATCCAGCGCCTGAACCAGGAGGCCGCCGAGGCGCTCGCCGCCGGCCGCGCCGCCGGGCTGCAGATCACCGAGGCCGACGCCATAAGATGGATCACCTCCAACCCGGCCAAGGCGATCGGGATCGACAAGCAGACCGGCAGCCTGGAGCCCGGCAAGCGCGCCGATCTGGTGATCTGGGACCATGACCCCTTCTCGATCTACGCCCGAACCGACCGGGTCTATCTCGACGGCGCGATCTCCTACGACCGCCACGATCCCCGTTACCAGCCGCGCTCGGACTTCGACCTCGGCCAGCCCGGCGAAGGAGTCCGCTGATGCGCAAGGTCCTGTTCAGCGCCTGCGCGCTCGCCGCGCTTACCCTCGGCGCGGCGGCGGCGAACGCCGAGACCGTCGCCATCACCAACGCCAAGATTCTGACCGCCGGTCCGGCCGGCGAGATCGCGTCCGGGACGGTGGTCATCAAGGACGGCAAGATCGCCGCCGTCGGCGCCAGCGCCGCGGTTCCGGCCGGCGCGCGGGTGATCGACGCGCGCGGCGGCGTGGTCGCGCCCGGCTTCTTCGCCACCGGCTCGATGCTGGGCGAGGTCGAGGTGGGCTCCCTGGGCAACGACCTCTCGGTGAACAATCCCGAGATCGGGGCGTCCTTCGACATCCAGTATGGGCTGAACCCGGGATCGGTCCTGTTCCCCGTGGCCCGCCTCGGCGGCCTGACCAGCGCCGTCGTCCTGCCGATCCCCGCGGGCCGCCGCGGCGGCGACGCCGACGAAGAGGATGACGACGACGCCAGCCAGTACACCGCCGGCCCGAGCGGGGAGGGCTCCAAGTCCCACACCCTGTTTTCGGGCCAGGGCGCGGTGATCGACCTAGGCACGGGCGACACGATCCTGACCAAGGCCAGGGTGGCCATGGTCGCGCCCTTCGGGTCCGGCGGCGCGGCCCTCGCCGGCGGGGCGCGCGGCGCGGAGTTTGTGGCGCTGAAGGAGGCTTTCGCCGACGTCCGCGACTACATGAAGAACAAGGCCGCCTACGACAAAGCCGCCTACCGGGACCTCGGGCTCTCCAAGGGCGACCTGGAGGCCCTGATCCCGGTGGTCGAGGGTAAGATGCCGGTTGTGGCCGTGGTCAAGCGGGCCTCCGACATCCGTCAGGTGCTGGCCTTCGCCCGCGACGAGCACATCAAGGTCATCCTCGATGGCGCGCAGGAGGGCTGGGTGGTGGCGCCCGAGATCGCCAAGGCGGGCGTGCCGGTGCTGATGAACCCCTTTGACGACCGGCCGGAGAGCTATGAAGAGCTCGCCGCCACCCTGGATAACGCCGGCCGCCTCTCCGCCGCCGGCGTGACCGTGGCCTTCGAGAGCACCGGCGGCTCGGCCCGCGTGCGCGAGACCCGCTATGAGGCCGGCAGCGCCGTCTCCCACGGCATGGCCTACGGCGCGGCGCTGGCGGCCATCACCATCAACCCGGCGAAGATCTTCGGCGTGGCCGACCGCACCGGCAGCCTGGAGCCCGGGAAGGACGCCGACCTGGTGGTCTGGACCGGCGACCCCTTCGAGCCGCTCAGCCAGCCGACCGCGGTCTTCATCCACGGCCAGGCCCAGCCGATGACCTCCCGCCAGACCGAGCTGCGCGACCGCTACAAGGACCTCGCCCTCCCGCTGCCGCCGGGCTACGTCCACCCGTAACCCAGGCGGGGGCGGCCTAGATCTGGTCGCGCAGGGTGAGCGTGACCGCGCGGCTCTCGCCGCCGCGGCGGACGGTGAGCGCGACCTTGGTCCCGACCGGCTCAGACCGCAGCTTGCGGCGCGCGTCGGCCAGCTGATCGGCCACGGCGGGCTGGCCGTCGATGGCGGTGATCACGTCGCCGACCGCCACGCCGGCCTCGGCCCCGGCGCTGTCCTTGGCGACGTCGGTCACCGCGTAGCCGCCGTCCTTGGCGTTGATCCACAGGCCCGAGCGGTCGAAGGTCCCCACGTCCGGCGGCGTCGGCGTGATCCGCTTCAGGTACATGACCTGGTGGGCGTAGTCGAAGGTGACCACGAAGCGCTTCAGGAGGCCGCTGCCGACATTGCCGTCGTAGTTGGGGTCGGTCATCGAGCCGCCCTTGTCCTCGACCAGACCCGCGGCGACGCCCTCGACCGGCACGCCGCCCAGCGTCAGCGAGGTCAGGCGCACCACATAGGACCGCGACGGGCCGCCGACGCCCCAGCCGACCACGGCGCTGGCGCCTTTCGAGAACCGCGCCTTCAGGTCGTGGGCCTTCACGAAGGGGCTGGTGAAGTCGATCTGCGAGCGCGAGCCGGTGTCGATGTCGAAGTGGGTCGGCAGGCCCGCCACCGATCCCGCGACGAACGGCAGGTGGTCGTAGAAGACGAACGGCACGGCGACGCCCAACGCCGGGCTCGGCCTGAACTTCGCGGGATCGGTGAAGGTGATGGTCTGCTTGCCGTAGTCGACGGTGGTGACCATCCGGCGGATCAGCTCGAAGCCCACCATGCCGTCGACCGCGATGCCCTCGATCGAGGGATCGTAGATGCCGGTGGCGAAGCCCATCTGGTCCTTCAGCCGAACGCCGCCGATGGCGATCTCGCCATAGCGGACAAAGCCCAGGGAGGAATGCCCCTCGCCCGCGCCGCTGGAGACCCCTTCGCCCACCGACTTCAGCCCCACCTGCTGGACCAGCTGCGGCGAGAGCAGGGTGTGGCCGCCGGTGTCGACGATGAAGGTGTAGGGCCCTTTGCCGTCCACCGTGGCCTGCACATAGATGTGGTTGTTGAGCAGGCGGAACGGGACCGTCGTGCTGGCCGCGCCGCCGGCGATGACCGCGCCCGTCGGCGGGGCGGTGGGCATGGCGTAGGCCGAGAGCGGCCGCGCCGGCCCGAAGCTCACCTTGTCGAGCACCGAAGTCTCGACGCCCTCGGCGCCCATGCCCGGATCGGACGCGATCTTGTGCGGCAGGTTGAGCCCGCCCTCGCGCCGGTAGTCCGAATAGGTCTCCTTCATGTGCAGGAACTGCGTGTCGTAGGCGATCCTGGCCAGGCGGTGGGTCTCAGCGTCGAACCAGGCGTCGAAGCGCTTGCCGCCGCGCGGCGCGACCGACAGGTGGTCCAGCGCCCGGCCGCCCTCGATCTCGCGGCCGACGTAGGCGACCTCGGCCCCGCCGCGGTCGGGGCGCCACCAGAGGTTCGCGTTGCGGTAGGCCAGGTCCACCGCCATCGGGACCCGGTCGCCGCCCTGCTGGGGCGTGTAGGCGAGCGAGATGTCCTGCTGCCAGGGGACGCAACCGTCGTAGCCGTCGCTGTTGTGGACCCCGTCAGCGTCCTGGCTCTCCACATAGGCGCCGGTGGCGAGGTCGAACCGCGTCACCGCGGGGCCGGTGAGGCCCGATCCGGTGTGGCTGTAGTCGAACTCCGCGGCGCCGGCCGCCGGCAGGTCGCCCACCGCGGCGTGGTTGGCGTCAAGCACGGCGGCGGCCGTCGGCGCGGCGGCTTGGCTGTTGGCGACGCCGGCGAAGGAGAGGGTTAGGGCGGCGGCGAGGAAGGTTTTCATGACGTCTCTTTAAATTGCAACGCACCGATCCCCGCCTTAGCCCTTGGTCCATGGGCGATCTTGAACGCATTTCACAGGCAGGCGCGCCGGCGCTGCGCGATGCCGAGCCTGGCCGCATGCGCCATGCCCCGCGCGAGACGCTGCCGCGCCACCTGCACGACCACGCCTTCGCCGCGGTGGTCCTGTCCGGCGGCTATGTGGAGGCCGGCGACACCGGGCGGCACCGGATGGAGGCGGGCGATGTCCTGCTGCACCAGGCCTGGGAGAGCCACCTCGACCGCTTCGACGGCCGCGGGGCCGAGGTGCTGGTGCTGGAGATCGCCGATGCGGACGCCCATCGGCTGCAGGGCCGGGTCGCCGATCCCGACGCGCTCGCTCGCATGGCCGAGCGGGACCGCGGCGAGGCCGCCCGGCGGCTGTTCGCGGAGCTGAGGCCTAAGGCGGCGGCGCCCGCCGACTGGCCCGACCTGCTGGCCCGGGCGCTGAACGACGATCCGGGGCTTTGCCTGGGCGCCTGGGCGCGCGAGCGCGGCCTGCATCTGGGCAGCGTCAGCCGCGGCTTCCGGCAGGTGTTCGGCATGGCCCCGGTGAGCTATCGCCTGGTCCAGAGGACGCGGCGCGCCATCGCCGCGGTGCGGGACTCACCGGAACCGCTCAGCCTGATCGCCCAGGATTGCGGCTTCGCCGACCAGGCGCACATGAGCCGTGCGATCCAGACGCTGGCGCGGACGACGCCGGCCGGCCTACGCCGCCTGGCGGCCTAGCTCCAGGCGCCGCCGAGCGCGCGGGTCAGGTCGACGCTGGCCTGCAGCCGACGGGTGGTGAGCTGGATCGCCGTCTGCTCGGCGGTGAGCGCCGCGGTCTGGGCGGTGACCACGTCGAGGTAGGTGGCCACGCCCTGGCGGTAGCGGATGTTGGCCAGGTCCACCGTGCGCTCCGCGGCGGTGACCGCGTCGTTGGCGTCCTTGGCCTCGACGGCCAGACGGTTGGCGAGGGCCATCTGGTCCTCCACATCGCGGAAGGCGTTCAGCACCGTCTCGCGGTAGTTGGCGCTGGCCTGCTCGAACGCGGCCTTGGAGGCGCGCACGCCAGCGGCGCGGCGGCCTCCGTCGAAGATCGCTCCGGCCAGCTGCGGACCCAGCAGCCAGAAGGTGTTGGGCGCGGTGAGCAGGCTGTTGCCGGCGCCGGCGTTCTGCCAGCCGGCCGAGCCGTCCAGGGTGAGCGTCGGATAGAGGGCCGCGCGCGCCACGCCCACATCGGCGTTGGCCGCGGCCGCGCGCCGCTCGGCTGCAGCGATATCGGGGCGGCGCTGCAGCAGGACCGACGGCGCGCTGACCAGGACCTTCGGCTGCGGCAGGTCCTTGTCGACCGCCGCCAGGCTGAAGTTGGAGGCGCTCTCGCCCACCAGGGCGGCGATGGCGTGCTCCATCAGGGCGCGGCTGGCCTGGGTGTCGGTGAGCTGGGCCTTGGCGGAGGAGAGCTGGGTCTGGGCGCGGGCGACGTCGAGGCCTGTGGCGTTGCCGCCGTTATGCAGGATCTGGGTCAGCTGCAGGGCGCGCTCGTAGGCGGTCACGGTCGAGTCGAGCAGGCGGATCTGGGAGTCGAAGCCGCGCAGGCTCATGTAGTCGTCGGCCAGATCGGCCTGCAGGGACAGGCGTGCGGACTTCAGGTCCGCCTCGCTGGCCTGGGCGCGTTCGCCGGCGCCGCGGGCCAGGTTGCGCAAGCGGCCCCAGAGGTCGATCTCATAGGCCACCGAGACGCCCACCTGGTTGGTGGTGTAGTTGTTCGGCCCGCCCACCCGCAGCGGCTCGTTGTCCGAGCGGCGCTGGCGGTTGTTGAGCGCGGTCCCGTCGATCTCCGGCACAAGGCCGGCGCGGGCCTGGGAGGCGAGCGCGCGGGCCTGGTCGTAGGCCGCCACCGCGGCGGCGAGGGTCGGGTTGGCCTTCTCGGCGCGCGCTTCCAGGTCGTCGAGCACCGGATCGGAGAACATCGCCCACCACTGGCCACGCGGCTGGGCGTCGGCAGGGGCGGCGGGCGTCCAGGGCCCGTTTTCCTTGTAGGCGGCGGCCACCGGCGTCGCCGGCGGCGCATAGGGCGGCGCCAGCGAACAGCCCGCCAGAACCCCGCCGAGGAGGGCCAGCGTGCTCGCGCCCAGCGCCAGGCGTTTCATCAGACCTGACCTCACGCGCCGGCCTTCGGCGCGATCTTCTGGGCCGAGGCGCCGGCGACGCGGACCAGGTCCCCGTCGACGAGGGCTTCCGGCGGGTTGTCGACCACACGGTCGTCCGGATCGAGGCCCGAACCGATCTCCACGGACGAACCCAGGTCGCGGTTGATCACCACCTTGCGCAGCTTCACGCGGCTATCGGGACCGACCACGGCCACCACCGGGCCCTGGTTGCGGTACTGCAGGGCGGTCGAGGGCACGCGGATCGTGCTCTGCGGCGCGATCAGATGGAAGGTCACCTGGGCGTAATCGCCGGACTTGATCTTGCCGTCGGTGTTGTCGAGCGACAGCTCGATGAGTTCGGCCCCGCTGGCGGCGCCCACCGACTGCGCCTGGGTGGCGACCGTCGCCTTGAAGGTCTGGCCCGGGTATTCCGGCAGGGTCAGGTCTGCCGTCATGCCGTTGTGGATCAGGGCCGAATAGTTCTGCGGCGCGCGGACATAGACGCGCAGCTTGTGTTGGTCGGCGACGGTGAACAGCGCCTGGTCGGTAGGCGTCCCGGCGGCGATCAGCTGGCCGATGTCGGTGTTGCGCGCGGTGACCACGCCGGCGAAGGGCGCGGTGATCTTCTTGAACGACTCCAGGGCCAGCAGGCGGTTCAGATTGGCCTTGGACGAATTGACCAGGGAGGTCTTTGCGGCCAGGTCGCCGAACTTCTCGTCGGCCTCCTGCTTGGAGACGGCGTCGGCGGCCACCAGGCCCTTCCAGCGATCGGCGGTGGTGGAGGAGAGCTTCTGGTTGGCCTCGGCGGTGGCGAGGTCCGCACGGGCCTGCAGCACCTGCTGGTCGAGGTCCGGCGTGTCGATGTCGGCCAGCACCTGGCCCGCCTTCACCGGCGTGCCGATGTCGACGTACCACTTCTTGAGATAGCCCGAGACGCGGGCGTGGATCGGGGCGTTGTAGAAGGCCTCGACATCGCCGGGCAGGACCAGCGCACGGTCGCCGCCAGCCTGTATCTTGGCCAGGCCGATGGTCGGGATGGTCTGCTCGTGCGTCCAGGTCTTCATGCTCCGGTCGGCGCTGAAGCGGTTGAACAGGCCGACCGCCACCACGATCACCGCCACGATCGCGGCGGCCAGGCCCAGGAGCCTCAGCCGCCCGTCGGAGACGTGCGTCACCACCGGCGTGGTGAAGTCATGGCTGCCTGAATCGTGGCCGCCATGCGGCGCGCCAACGCTCGGCTCCGGGGTCTCCGGGAAATTCACGGGCGATGAGTCAGGCATAGGATTCTCCGGGGATCGGCCCCGCGACCGGGTGCGGCGCATGCGCGTGGCGGCGGCCGTGCACCAGGCTGAAGACCACGGGGACGAATATCAGGGTGGCGATGGTGGCGAAGATCAAGCCGCCGATCACGGCGCGGCCGAGGGGCGCGTTCTGCTCGCCACCCTCGCCCAGGCCCAGCGCCATGGGCACCATGCCGATGATCATGGCCGAGGCGGTCATGACCACCGGGCGGAAGCGGGTGTAACCGGCCTCGGTGGCGGCGCGGATCGCATCTCCCGTGGCGTCGAGCCGTTCCCGCGCAAAGGCGATGACCAGGATGGAGTTGGCGGTGGCCACCCCCATGCACATGATCGCGCCGGTCAGCGCCGGCACCGAGAGCGTCGTGCCGGTGGCGAACAGCATCCAGACGATCCCGGCCAGCGCCGCCGGCAGAGCGGTGATGATCACGAACGGGTCCAGCCAGGATTGGAAGTTCACGACGATCAGGAGGTAGATCAGCACGATCGCCGCGATGATGCCGAAGAACAGGCCCGAGAAGGCGTCGTTCATGGTCACCATCTGGCCGCGCAGGGTGATGGTGGCGCCCTTCGGCCGGTCCTTGGCGGCGTCCTTCAGGATCTTGTTGATGTCGCGGGTCACCGAGCCCAGGTCGCGGTCCTGGGTCGTGGCGAAGATGTCGATCACCGGCAGGGCGTTGTAGTGGCTGACCACCGCGGGGGAAGAGTCGCGGGTGATCACGCCCAAGCCGCCCAGGGTCTGTTCCCCTCCGCCGGTCGGGCCGTTGATCGGCACGCTCTCCAGGCCCGCGATGGACGGGACGCGGAACTCCGGCGTCTGGGCGACGATCGGATAGGACACGCCGTTCTGCGGGTTCACCCAGTAGGTGGGCGCGACCTGGCCGCTGCCGGACAGGGTGGCCAAGAGGCTGTTGGTCACGTCGCGCTCGGCCAGACCCAGCTGGGCGACGCGGGCGCGGTCGATGTCGACGCGCAGCTCCGGCCCGCCTTCCGGCTGCTGCATGCGCACGTCGGCCAGGCCGCGGACGCCGCGGATCTTCTCGAGCAGCATGTTGGCGTAGACCCTGTTGGCCGCGGCGTTGGGGCCCGAGACCTGCAGGTCGATGGGCGCGGGCGAGCCGAAGTTCAGGATCTGGCTGACGATGTCGGCCGGCAGGAAGGCGAAGACCGTGCCCGGGAATTGGCGCGGCAGCACCTCGCGCAGCCGCTTCACATAGCCGGGCGTCGGATGGTGGTGCTCCTTCAGGCTGACATAGATGTCGCCGTCCTGCGGACCGATCACCCCGGAGTTCGAATAGACCATGTTGATGGAGCTGTTCGGGATGCCGATGTTGTCGATCAGCGAGCCCAGTTCGTCCGGCGGGATCACCTGGCGGATGGTGGACTCGATGCGGCCGAACTCGACCGAGGTGTCCTCCAGCCGCGTGCCGACCGGGGCGCGGATGTGGATGGTCATGGTGCCGGCGTCCACCGACGGGAAGAAGTTGCTGCCCAGGAAGGGCGCGAGCCCGAAGGACAGCAGGATTAGGGCCAGGAAGCCGAACAGGAACGGCCGGCGCGCGCCCATCGCCCGTTCCAGCAGGCCGGCATAGATCGAGCGGCCGGCGGCGAAGCCTTCCTCGAATCGCTGCTGTAGGCGGCTCAGCGGATTGCGCGAGCTCTGCGCCTTGGCCTGCTCTTCGGCGTGGGGCTTCAGGAGGTAGAGGGCCATGGTCGGGACCAGGGTCCGCGACAGGATGAAGGAGGCGATCATGGCGTAGACCACCGACATCGCCATGGGCACGAACAGGAAGCCCGCCACGCCCTTCAAGAGGAACATCGGTACGAACACGATGCAGATGCAGAGCAGGGAGACGAAGGCCGGCGTGGCGATCTGGGCCGCGCCGTCCAGGATCGACTCGCGGACCTCCTTGCCCTGCTCCAGGTGCCAGTTGATGTTCTCGATGGTCACGGTGGCGTCGTCCACCAGGATGCCCACGGCCAGAGCCAGGCCGCCCAGGGTCATGATGTTCAGCGTCTGGCCGGTGACGGAGAGCGTTGCGATCGCCGCCAGCACCGACAACGGGATCGAGACGGCGATGATCAGCGTCGAACGCCAGGAACCCAGGAACAGCAGGATCATGACGCTGGTGAGCGCCGCAGCGATGGCGCCCTCCCTCACCACGCCCGAGATCGAGCCCTTCACGAACAGGGACTGGTCGTTCAGGGCGGTGATCTTGAAGGTCGACGGGAGTTGTTCGGCCAGGAGCGGCAATTTGTCCTTCACCCCTTGGACCACCGCCAAGGTCGAGGCCGAGCCGGTCTTCAGGATGGTCGACAGAACCGCCCGACCGCCGTCCACGTGGACGATGTTGGTCTGCGGGCCGGAGCCGTCGCGCACCTGCGCCACGTCGCGCATGAAGATGGTGGCCCCGCCCGCTGTCTTCACCGGCAGGTTGTTGAGGTCCTCGATGGTGTCGGCCGCGTCGTTGAGCCGGACGTTGTATTGGTAGGAGCCGATCTTCACGAAGCCGGCCGGCAGGATCTGGTTCTGGGCGGCCAGCGCGTTGCTCACGTCGTTGGCCGAGACGCCCTTCGACTGCAGGGCGTTGGGGTCGAGGTCGATCTGGATCTGCCGCACCACACCGCCGTAGGGATAGGGCGTGGCGGCGCCGGGCACGGTGGTGATCACCGGGCGGATGACCACCTGGCTCAGGTCGAACAGCTTCTGCTCGGAGAGGGTCTTGTCGGAATCGGCCAACTGCAGGATCGGCACGGTCGCCGCCGAATAGTTCAGCACCAGCGGCGGCGTCACGCCCTGCGGCATCTGCCGGATCGAGGTCTGGGCGGTGGCCGTCACCTGGGCGGTCGCGGTGCGGATATCGGTGCCCGGCTGGAAGAATATCTTCACGATGCCGATGCCGGGCAGCGACTGGCTCTCGGTGTGCTCCACGTCGTTGACCGTCGTGGTCAGGAAGCGCTCGAACTGGGTGACAATCCGGTTGGACATGTCGTTGGGCGACAGGCCCGCATAGTTGAAGGCCACGCCGATCACCGGCACGCGGATGTCGGGGAAGATGTCGGTGGGGGTCTTCAGCGCCGCCATGATCCCGAAGATCAGGATCAGGACCGACATGACAATGAAGGTATAGGGTCGCGAGAGCGCGATACGGACGAGGGCGTTCAACGAACAGGGCTCCGGCGGAATTGGGGGTTCCGCGTGCGTGGCTTGGGGGCGGGGCGCACGCGGAACCGGCGCGGGGATAGGGAACCGCGCGGGAGCCTCTTGGACCCCGCCGCTTAAATCGGCCGTGTCAGCCAGATGAAGATTGTTTCATCTAGCCATCGAAGCGGTAGCCGTGGCCGCGCACGGTCTCGATCAGCGGCCGCCCGAAAGCCTCCGCCAGCCGGCCGCGCAGGCGGGCCAGCGCGCTGCGCAGCCGCTCCGGCCCCGCGTCGGCCGCATCGCCCCAGACGTGGTCGACCACCTGCTGGGCGGCGACCACCTCGCCGGCCCGCGCCGCCAGGTAGTCCAGGAGGGCGTATTCGCGCTGGGTGAGCCTTAAGGTTCGCCCGCCCAGGCGGGCGGTGCGGCTGGCCGCGTCCAGGCTGAAGGCCGAGGCGGTATCGGGCGCGGGCTCGGCGGCGCGGCCCAGCCGGGAGAGCGCCGCCAGCCTGGCCTCCAGCTCGCGGAAGTGCGCCGGGCGGGTGAACACCGCGTCCACCCCGGCGCGCAGCAGGGCGGCGCGCTCGCGCGGCGCGGCGCGGTCCAGCACCGCCACCACGACCAGCCCCTGCGCCGCGCGGGCCGCCTCGGCGAGCGCCGGGCCGGGCTCGGCCAGCTCCATCAGCACCGCGTCGTAGTCGCCGCCCTCCTCCGCCAACAGCAGCAGTTCGGCCAGGTCCTGGGCGGTCTCCACCACGTGGCCCGCCTCGGCCAGGGCGTGGCCGATGTAGGGATCGCCGGTGAAGGCGGCATAGAGCAGGCGCATGGCGGCTTCAGGCCTCCAGCCCGCGCGGCCAGCAGTTCAGCGCCACCCGCAGGCCCGGCCGGGCGTCCTCCAGCACCAGGGTGAAGTGGTGCATGCGCGCGATGGCGGTGACGATGCTGAGGCCCAGGCCCGAGCCGGGCTCGTTGCGGGTGCGCGCGGCGCGGTAGAAGCGCTGCAGCACCGCCTCGCGCTCGGCCTGCGGCACGCCGGGGCCGTTGTCCGACACCTCTATCCGCGGGCCTTCCGGCCGGGTGACCAGGCGGATGCAGACCTTGCCGCCGCTGGGCGTGAACTTCAGCGCGTTGTCGACGACGTTGCTCACCGCTTCGAACAGGAGCGTCGGGTCGGCCTGCACCTGCGGCGCGTCGGCGGCGATGTCGGCGGCCAGCTCCACGCCGCGGTCTTCGGCCAGGGGCTCGTGCAGCTCGATCACATGCTCCAGCACGCTCTGCAGCCGCACCGGCTCGAAGAAGGCCTGGCGGTCGCGCCGTTCGATCTCACCGATCCGCTGCAGGGCGCGGAAGCGGGTGAGCAGCTCGTCGGTCTCGGCCAGGGCCTGGTCGATCATCTGGCGCTCGGGACCCTCCAGCCGGGTCTCCTGGCTCACCCGGTAGAGCAGGGCCCTGAGGCGGTTGAGCGGGGTGCGCAGGTCGTGGGCGACATTCTCACCGACGCTCTTCACCTCCCAGAGCAGGCGTTCGGCCTCGTCCATCATGGCGTTGGCGACGCCTGCCAGCATGTCGATCTCGTCACGGCGGCGCGACACCGGCAGGCGCAGGCCGAGCTCGCCCTTCAGCGCCGCGCGGCTGGCCTCGCGCAGGTTGTCGATCCGTTGCAGGGGCCGGACGCTCAGCAGGGCGGCGGCGGCGAGGCCCAGGACCAGAGCCAGGCCGCCGCTGAACAGCAGCGCATTGACCTCGATGCTGCGCAGGCCGGTCAGCACCAGGGCGTCGTGGCCGACATAGAGGATCTCGCCCCAGGGCAGGCGCTCGACCAGGGCGCGCGAGCCCGGCTGCAGGTTAGGTGAGTGGATCTCGCGCGGGACGCCGTCGATGGGGAAGCGCGGCGGCAGCATCCGCACATTGCCGCAGATCCAGATCCCTTCGGCTGAGAACAGGCCGTAGTAGCCGATGTGGCGGGCGTCGGTGGCCACCGCCTGGGTCACCCGCTCGGGCAGGTGTTCGGAGCCGCCGGAGACCAGGTTGCGCGCCTCGCTGACCACGATGCCGTCAATCTGGCGGGTCAGGTAGCCGGCGGTCTGCTGGTAGATCACCCCCATCAGCGCCAGCACGGCCAGGCCGAACACCGCCCCGTTCATCAGGGTCAGGCGGAAGGGCGTCGTGCGCCAGAGCTCACTCGGGCGCATGGATGGCGTACCCCGAGCCGCGGATTGTCTGGATCAGGGGCGCGAGCCCCGGCCGGTCGATCTTGCGCCTCAGGCGCCCCAGATGGACGTCGATCAGGTTGGTGCCCGGATCGAAGTGATAACCCCAGATCGCTTCGAAGATCATGGTGCGGGTGAGGATCTGACCGGAGTTGCGCATCATGAACTCCAGGAGCTTGAACTCCGTCGGCATCAGCTTGATGTCGGCGCCGCCGCGCCGGGCGGTGCGGCTCATCAGGTCGAGGTCGAGGTCGGCCACCGACAGCGTCGACTGACGCGGCGCAGCCTCGCGTCGGCGCAGCAGCACCTCGAGCCGCGCGGCCAGCTCCTCCGAGGCGAAGGGCTTGGTCATATAGTCGTCGCCGCCGGCCCTGAGGCCGCGGATGCGCTCGTCCACGTCGCTGAGCGCGCTGATCATGAGGACCGGGATGTTGACGTCGGCGCCGCGCATCACGGTGACGATGGCCAGGCCGTCCATGCGCGGCAGCAGGCGGTCCAGGATCACCGCGTCGAAGTCGCCGCTCACCGCGCGCAACAGGCCGTCGCGGCCGTCGGCCACCCATTCCACGTCGAAGCCGTGCTGTTTGAGCTCGGCGACGATCTCCTTGCCCGTGGTGGCGTCGTCCTCGATCGCCAGGATCTTCGGCATCGCAGTTCCTGCCGCGGCCCCGCCGCATCCGTTCCCCGCGTCTGTAGCGCGAACCCGCCGCCGCGCCCATAACTGCGGGGAAGACGAGGTCGGAGGATCGCCTTGGGAGACGTCAGCGCGGGCAAGGTCAGGAGCGCCGGCCGCTTCGCCGGCATGAAGCTCGTGCGCGGCGGGACCTTCGCCATGGGTTCGGACGACTTCTACGTCGACGAGCGGCCGGTGCGCCCCGTCACAGTGGGCGATTTCTGGATCGACGAGACCCCCGTGACCAACGCCGCCTTCGCCCGCTTCGTGGAGACCACGGGCTACGTCACCTTCGCCGAGGTCGCCCCCGATCCGCGCGACTATCCGGGTATGGCGCCGGAGATGGCGCGCGCCGGCTCCCTGGTGTTCATCCCGCCGGACGGCCCGGTGGACCTGAAGGGACCAGCCACCTGGTGGGGCTTCGTGTTCGGCGCCTGCTGGCGCCGGCCGCTGGGGCTCAAAGGCCCGGAAGCCCTGCCCGACCATCCGGCGGTCCACATCGCCCACGCGGACGCCGCCGCCTACGCCCGGTGGGCGCGCAAGCAGCTGCCCAGCGAGGCGGAGTGGGAATACGCCGCGCGCGGCGGCCTGGAGGGCGCGGCCTACGCCTGGGGCGAGGCGATGGAGCCGGACGGCCGGATCATGGCCAAGACCTGGCAGGGCGTCTTCCCGCACGACAACCGCGCCGCGCCAGGGCTGGAGCGCACCTCGCCGGTGGGCAGCTTCCCGCCCAACGGCTTTGGCCTCCACGACATGATCGGCAACGTCTGGGAATGGACGGACGACTGGTACGCCGCCCAGCCGACGTCCGGGGCGGCCTGCTGCGGCAAGCCGCGGTCGGAGGTCCTGGCCCGCGAGCAGAGCTGCGACCCGGCCTCGCCTGTGGCCGGCATCCCACGTCGGGTGGCCAAGGGCGGCTCGCACCTGTGCGCGCCGAACTACTGCCAGCGCTACCGCCCCGCCGCGCGCTGGCCGCAGCCCATCGACACCACCACCTCGCATCTGGGCTTCCGTTGCGTCGTGCGCCGATGATCCCGCGTCGGGGAGACGCGCCATGAGTCGAATAGAGCCCAGTCGCCGCGCCCTTGTGGCCGGCCTCGCCGCCACCGTCGGCGTGGCCGCCGCGGCGCAGGCCCAGCCCGCCAAGCGGACGAACATTGTCTTCTTCCTGGGCGAGGGCCTGCGCAGCGACGAGTTCGGCTTCATGGGCGCCCGGGCGCTGAAGACGCCGCATATGGATTCGCTCGCCCGCGAGGGGACGGTGTTCAAGAACGCCTTCGTCACCAACGCCCTCTGCCTGCCCTCGCGCGCCAGCTTCCTCACCGGCGCCTACAGCCACACCACCGGCGCCACGACCAACGAGGAGGCGACGGTCCCGATCAATTTCCGGCTGGTCTCGGACATCCTGCGCGAGGCGGGCTACGAGACCGCCTTCATCGGCAAGAGCCACGTCTCAGGCGCCCTCCTGGACCATCCCTGGGACTACTACTTCGGCTTCAAGGGCCAGGCCGACTACCTGAACCCCACCATCACCGAGCGCGTCGGCGCGGGCGAGGCGGTGACCAAGACCTATCGCAACACCTACGTCGACGACCTGCTCACCGACCGGACCGTGAGCTGGCTGGAGCGCCGCAAGGGCGACAAGCCGCTCTGCCTCTTCGTCTGGTTCTGGTCGCCGCACGCGCCCTTCTATCGGCCGCGCCATCTGTTGGACCGCTTCAACGGGGTGAAGGTCCCCGTGCCGGCCGACTTCGACGAGGACCTCACCGACTACGCTGGCAAGCCCCGGGCGGTGGCCAACGCCGCCAACAAGATCGGCACCAGCGCCGTCTTCTCAGACGATCCCCGCTCGCTGGAGGAGTTGGTCAAGGACCACTGGGCGGGCGTGGAATCCAACGACGAGAACGTTGGCCGTGTCGTGGCCGCCCTGCAGACGCGCGGGCAGTACGACGACACCGCCGTGATGCTGAGCTCCGACCACGGCTTCTTCCTGGGCGAGCACACCTTCTACGACAAGCGGCTGATGTACGAGCCGTCGATCCGGGTGCCGATGATCGTCCGCTGGCCGGGCCACGCCAGGGCCGGCCAGAGCCGCGAGGAGATGGTGCTGAACGTCGATGCGGCGCCGACCCTCCTACAGATCGCGGGCCTGCCGATCCCGGCCACCATGCAGGGCCGTGGCTTCCTGGAGCTGGCGGAGGGCCGCGCCCTTCCCGACTGGCGCAAGGATTGGCTCTACGAATATTACGAATACCCCGGCTACGAGAACGTGAAGCCCAACCGCGGCGTGCGCACCGAGCGCTACAAGCTGATCCACTATTTCACTGAGCCGCAGGAGTTCGAGCTCTACGACCTGAAGACCGACCCAGGCGAGGACCACAATCTCTATGGCCGGCCTGAGTATGCCGAGCTCACCGCGACCCTGAAGGCGCGTCTGGAGGCCCTGCGGGCCGAGACCCACGACACCTATGTCTACAAGCCCAGCCGCGCGCCCAAGCCCTGGGTGATCTTCGACCCGCCCACCACGGTCCCCGAGCCCTGGCGGCCGCAGTCGCGCTAGATGCCCCACTCGGGCGCGCGCCACGCGGGCGTCTGAAATCCCTTTGGTGGAGGTCCTCGCCGGCAATCGCACGTTGACACCAGCTCTGCCGCATCGCTAATGCGACTAATTCGCATTTGCTTTGGGGCAGTCATGAGTATGCAAGGTATCGCCGCCCGCCGGGTCCGGCGCGCGCAGGCGGGCGTGGGATCGGCCACCATCTGTCTGGCGACCTCGTTCGGACTCCAGGCCCAGGCCGCCGACGCCGACGCCAACGCGTCGAAGACGGTCGAAGACCTGATCGTCACCGCCAGCCCCAGCATCAGCGCCTTCTCCGGCACCCTGCAGAACACCGCCCAGAACGTGAACGTCATCCCGGCCCAGGTCCTCACCGATCAGGCGGTGAGCTCGGTCCAGGAGGCGCTGAAGAACGTCCCCGGCATAACGCTGAACGCCGGCGAGGGCGGCACGCACGGAGACAACATCAACCTGCGCGGCTTCGCGGCCAGCGACGACTTCTTCCTCGACGGCCTGCGCGACACCGGCTTCTACACCCGCGACAGCTTCAACCTTGAGGCGCTGGAGGTCTACAAGGGCCCGGCCTCCGCCCAGTTCGGTCGCGGCTCGACCGGCGGGGTGGTGAACCAGGTCTCCAAGACCCCGCAGCTCTCCGATTTCTACAACGGGACCCTGGTCGGCAGCGCCAACAGCGAGGGCCGCGCCACGGCGGACCTGAACTACGCGATCAACGACGACACCGCGGTGCGACTGAACGCCATGGGCGAAGACGCCGGCGTCGCCGGCCGGGACTATGTGGAGAACCGCCGCTGGGGCGTGGCGCCGTCTGTGTCGTTCGGCATCGGCAAGCCCGTCAGCCTTACCCTGAACTACCTGCACCAGGAGCAGAACGACACGCCGGACTACGGCATCCCGTTCGCCTTCGGCGCGCCGGTTCCGGTGCCACGCAAGACCTACTACGGCCTGCCGTCCGACGACCGCACCATCACCCGCGACGACATTGGCACCGCCCTGTTCCGCGCCGAGATCAGCGACAAGGTCTGGTTCACCGATACCGCACGCGCCGGCAACTACTACTTCGACAGCCGGATGACCGCCGCCCACTATGGCGCGACCCCGCCGGCGCCCGGCACGCCGCTGGCCGACGTGCTGACCTTCCGCGACCGGCCGAGCGTGGCGGGCACGGTCTCGACCCTGATGAACGACGCCGACCTGCACTGGAAATTCGACCTCGGGCCGGTGAGCAACCACGCCATCTTCGGCATCGAACTCGACCGCGAGGAGTCCGACCTGGAGCGCTTCGCCAACCAGTTGAACCAGATCCCCGGCACGCCGATCCTCGATCCCGATCCCAACGAGCCCTTCCCAGGCCGCCAGACCCAGGTCACCTCGCGGCCGGACACCGTCACCAAGACCGTCAGCGGCCTGATCGAGGACACCCTCGACTTCGGCGAGCACTTCGAGGCCACCACCGCCGTGCGCCTCGACCGCTTCAACGCCACCTACAACGAGCCGATCACCGCCCAGCACTTCGAGCACACCGACACCATCGCCAGCCCGCGCGTGGCCCTGGTCTACAAGCCGACCTCCAAGATCAGCGTCTACGCCGCCTATGGCACCTCCTACGATCCGTCGGCTGAAAACCTGTCGCTGAGCGCCAAGACCGCCTCGCTCGCACCGGAGCGCGACCACACCTACGAGGTGGGCGTGAAGGGCCAGGCGCTGGACGGCAAGCTCGCCCTGCAGGCGGCGATCTTCCAGACCAACATGGAAAACGCCCGGGTGGGCGACCCCACCAACCCGGCCAATCCGCAGATCCTGGCCGGCGAGGAGCGGGTGCGCGGCTTCGAGGCCGACGCCATTGGCCACCTGACCGAGCACCTGGAGATCATCGCCGGCTACACCTACCTGGACTCGGTGACGCTGAAATCCACCGACCCGCTGTCGGTCGGCGCGCCGCTGCTGAACACCGCGCCCAACCAGGCCAACCTGTGGCTGGAGTACGAGTTTACCGGCCCCTGGGAGATCGGCGCCGGCCTGAACTACCTCGACCGCCGCGCCGCCGACGTGGACAACACCGCTCACGTGCCGAGCTACGTCACCCTCGACGCCATGGTGAAATACCGGGTGAACAGCCACCTGACCCTGCAGCTCAACGGCACCAACCTCACCGACAAGTACTACTTCGCCAATTCCTACTTCTCCTCGCCGGAGGAGAACCACGTGCTGCCGGGGCCGGGCCGCACGGTGCTGCTCACCGCCTCCATCAGCTACTAGGCCGGCGGGGCGGGCGCGTGTCTCAGGGTCCGGACGCCCCGCCGCCCAACGGGGCCAGCGCCCTCTTCACCGCCCTCTTGACCTTGCCGCCGGCGGCGCTGGCCGAGGCGCTGGCGGCGGATCCCGCCGAGGCGGCGCCCCTGGTCCAGGCCGCTGCGGAGGTGGGCCTGGCGGAGGGCCAGCTCCGCCTGGGGCGCATGCTGCTCGAGGGAGCGGGCCTGCCGCAGGACCGCCAGGCGGCCTTCCGCTGGTTCCACTGCGCCGCCGAGCAGGGCTGCGTCGAGGCCTGGAACATGCTGGGCCGCTGCCTGGAGAACGGCTGGGGTGTGGCGGCCGACTTCGCCGGGGCGGCCCACTGGTTCGCCAGGGCCGCCGACGCCGGCGACGCCTGGGCTCAGTACAATCTGGGCCACCTCAATCTGAACGGCCAGGGCGTGCGGCGCGACCCCGCCCGCGCGGTCGGCTGCTACCGCGCCGCCGCCGACCAGGGCCATCCGCGGGCCATGAACCTGCTCGGCCGCTGCTGCGAGCAGGGCTGGGGCGTGACCCGCGACCCGGGCGAGGCCGCGCGCTGGTATCGTCTGTCGGCGGAGGGCGGCTACTTCCGCGGCCAGTACAATCACGCCAGCCTGCTGATGGCCGAGGGCCGGCGCGAGGAGGCCCGCCAGTGGCTGGAGGCGGCGATCGCCCAGGCCCCGGCCGCTTCGCAAGGGCTGATGCGCCGGGTGGGCGTGGAGAATTGGGGGTTCACGGACCTGGCGGCGCCGGCCTGACGCCAGTTCTAGCGCGCCGTCAGCCCCGCCACCAGGGTCAGGACCGCTGCGCGCAATTCCGCCGACTGGATCTTGGCGAAGGCCGCCAGGAGCTGTGCGCCCTGGTCGCTGGAATCGGCCGCGGCGCCCGGGTCGGCTTCCTGCAGGATCTCCGTCACCGGCATCGCCAGGGCGTCGGAAAGCTTCAGCAGCATGGTGGCCGAGACCCGGTTGGTGCCGTTCTCGTACTTCTGGACCTGCTGAAAGGTGATGCCGAGCTTGCCGCCCAGCGCCGACTGCGACAGGCCCAACTCGCGCCGCCGTTTCCGGATGCGCTCGCCAAGCAGGGCGTCGAGCACGCCATGGCGGGGATTGCGGGTTTCAGCAGCCATCTATGATCCCAGGGTAGCCGATACGGCAGACCCAGCGCCATCCCGCGGTAGTGCTGCGGCCTGCAGCCCCACACTGACCGAACGCTGAAATCCGTTTGATTCGGCTATAGCCGAAGCCGCGACTGCTTCGCCACGACGCGACGGTTGCGGCCGCTGGGGCCCTGGCGCAACCATGCCGCGCACCCGCCAGGCGGTCCGCCGGATGGAGACGCCGCCATGTGTGACACCCTGACCGCCCCCGCCCGCGCCACCGCCCACGGCGCGGCCCTGTTCGCCAAGAACAGCGACCGGGAGCGCAACGAGGCGCAAACCCTGGAGATGGTCCCGCGCCGAACCGGCGGCGGGCCGCTGAAGCTGACCTACCTCACCATCGAGGACGCGCCGGCGACCCACGGTTGCCTGATCAGCCGGCCGTTCTGGATGTGGGGCGCGGAGATGGGCGCCAACGAGCACGGCGTGGCCATCGGCAACGAGGCCCTGCACGCCAAGACGCCGGCCCAGCGCAAGCGTGCGCTGACCGGCATGGACCTGGTGCGCCTGGGCCTGGAGCGCGCGGCCACCGCCGCCGAGGCTGTGGAGGTGATCACCGGCCTCCTGGAGCGCCACGGCCAGGGCGGCGACTGCGGGCACCTGGGGCGGTTCTACTACAATAACGGCTTCATCATCGCCGATCCGGCCGAGGCCTATGTGCTGGAGACCGCCGGGCGCTGGTGGGCGGTGGAGCGGGTGCGCGAACCGCGCGCCCTGTCCAACGCCTACTCGATCGGCCGGAGCTACGATGCGGTGAGCGCCGACCTCGCGGCCCACGCCCGCGCCGCGGGCTGGATGGGGGCGGATGGCCGCTTCGACGTGGCGGGAGAACTGCTCGACGAGGTCCGCGACCGGACAAGCTTCGGCCGCGGGCGTTGCGCGCGTGGCAAAGCCCTGCTGGACCGGGTCTCGCCTCGGCTCACGCCGCAAGCGATGATGGCGATCCTTCGCGACCACGGAGAGGATACGGACTGGACCCCAGCGCGGACGCATGACCGCACGATCTGCATGCACGCCGCCGAGGGCGCCCGGCGCAGCCAGTCCGTGGCCTCGATGGTCAGCGAGCTCAAGTCCCGCCGCGCGGTCCACTGGGTGACCGCGACCTCGGCGCCCTGCACCGGACTGTTCAAGCCCGTGCTGTTCGAGACCGGCCTGCCGCCGCAGGGGCCCGCGCCTGGCGACACCTTCGACGCGGCCACGCCCTGGTGGCGGCATGAGCGCCTGCACCGGGGCCTGCTGCATGATTTCCAGGCGGGGCTTGCTGCGATCGCAGGCGAGCGCAACGGCCTGGAGGCTGGCTTCCAGGCACGGATCGACGCGGCGTTCGACAGCGGTCCGGCGGCGATGAAGGCCGCCGTCGCCGCCTGCTGGCGCGAGGCCGAGGCGGCTGAAGCTCGCTGGCTGGCGAGGCTTCCCGCCCGCGGCCCGGCCGGCCACGGCGCACATGGCCGCAGCTGGGCCAGGCTCAATCATCTGGCGGCCCTGCCCCGAACCTGATTTCGTAGCGGCAGAAGAGGGCGCGCCATGAACGACATCTCCGACCGCCGTAACGCCGGGCTGAAGAACCGCCCGGACCTCGACGCCTATTGGATGCCGTTCACCGCCAACCGCCAGTTCAAGGCCGACCCGCGCCTATTGGTCGCCGCCAAGGGCATGCACTACGAGACCGAGGACGGTCGCCGCATCCTGGACGGGGCGTCGGGCCTGTGGTGCGTCAACGCCGGCCACGGGCGGGAGGAGATCGCCGCGGCGGTGGGTCAGCAGCTGCTGACCCTCGACTACGCACCCTCGTTCCAGATGGGCCATCCTCTGGCCTTCGACTTCGCCACCGCGCTGGCGAAGATCGCGCCCGATGGCCTGGACCGCATCTTCTTCACCAACTCCGGCTCGGAGTCGGTGGACACCGCGCTGAAGATCGCGCTCGCCTACCACCGCGCCCGCGGCGAGGGGCAGCGCACCCGCCTGATCGGCCGCGAGAAGGGCTATCACGGGGTGGGCTTCGGCGGCATTTCCGTGGGCGGCCTGGTCAACAACCGCCGGGCCTTCCTCACCCTGCCGGGCGCCGAGCACATCGGGCACACCCATGACCTGGCGCGGAACGCCTTCTCCAAGGGCCAGCCGGCGCACGGGGCCGAACGCGCCGACGACCTGGAGCGGCTGATCGCCCTGCATGGGGCGGAGACCATCGCCGCGGTGATCGTCGAGCCGGTGGCGGGCTCCGCCGGCGTCCTGCCGCCGCCGGTGGGCTATCTGGAGCGGCTGCGCGAGCTCTGCACCAGGCACGGCATCCTGCTGATCTTCGACGAAGTGATCACCGGCTTCGGGCGGCTCGGCGCGCCGTTCGCCGCGCAGTTCTTCGGGGTGACGCCGGACATCATGACCACCGCCAAGGGCGTCACCAACGGCGCCTTCCCCATGGGCGCGGTGTTCGTCGGCCGCCATGTCCACGACGCCATGATGCAGGGGCCGGGCGGCGCCATCGAGCTGTTCCACGGCTACACCTATTCCGGCCATCCGGCGGCCTGCGCGGCCGGCCTTGCGACGCTGGAGATCTATCGCCGCGAGGCCCTCCTGACCCGGGCCGCCGAGTTCGCGCCGGGATTCGAGGCCGCGGTGCACGGCCTTCGCGATTGCCCGAACGTGATCGACATCCGCAACCTCGGCCTGATGGCCGCCGTCGAGCTCAGCCCCCGCGAGGGCGCGCCGGGCGCGCGCGGCTATGAGGCGCTGAACCGGGCGATGCGGGCGGGCGCGCTGATCCGCTACACCGGCGACACCATCGCCCTCTCCCCGCCGCTGATCGCCACGCCGGACGAACTGCTTGAGCTCGTTGGCGTCGTGCGTGGCGTGCTGAACGAGATCGCCTAGGCCGGCGGGATGTCCATCAGGGCCCGGACGCTCGCCAGGTCCTGCACGATGTGGCCGAGCGACTTATAGACGGTGATCTCGTCGTCCGAGCGCCGGCCCGGGACGGTCCCGGCCAGCACCTGGCCGATTTCGGCCACGACGTGGTCGTCGCCGACCAGGCCGGCGGCCTTTGCGCGCAGGAACTCCGCGCCCTGCGCCAGCACGCCCTCGCGGCTGTCGGCGATGAACCGCGAGCGGACCACCAGGTCGTTGTCGACCTCGACCGGGCCGGCGTAGCTGGAGCCCACCACATTGACGTGGGCGCCCGGCGCGACCCAGGCGCCGAGCAGGATCGGCTCTTTCGATGGGGTGACGGTGCAGACGATGTCGGCGTCCGCCACCGCCTCGCGGGCGGTCGGCGAGGCGTGGGCCTTCACGCCCAGCTCCGCGCCGACCTTGGCCGCGAAGGCCGCGGCGCGATCGGCGGACCGCCCCCAGACGGCGATCGACCGCAGGTTCCGTACACGGCTGATCGCCCGAGCGTGGCTGAGGGCCTGTTCGCCATAGCCGAGGATGGCCAGCGCGCTGGCATCCTTCCGCGCCAGGGCGTCGGTGGCCACCGCGCTGGCCGCGGCCGTGCGGATGGCCGTCACCTCCCCGGCCTCGGCGATGCAGGCCAGGACGCCATTCTCCGGCTCGAACAGCAGGATCACCCCCTGGTGCGAGGCCAGGCCCTTGTCGAAATTTCCGGGGAAGACGCTGAGGATCTTCGCGCCGAAAGCGTCGCGGTCGCCGAGCGCGCCGGGCATAACCCCGAACATCCGGCCCTCGGCCATGGGCAGGATCGAGCGCAGCAGCTGCAGGGTCTCGCCCCGCGAAAAGGCGATCATCGCCGCGCGCACGGTCGGGATGGCCAGCTCGTAGGTCAGGTTGGCGCGGATTTCGGCGGCGTCGATGATGCGCATGGCTCTGGCCCTCGCGTGAAGATGTTGCGACACGCCTGGGTTTCGCGCGGCGGCGGCACTATCTCTCAAGCTTCGCAATCGGAGAAACGCCTTGTCCCTATCGCTCTATGACGTCTCGATCCCCGTCTACATCCGCATGCTGGGCAACCTGGCCCACTTCCTCGACAAGGCCGAAGCGCACGCCAACGAAGGCGGCGTCGACCTGAAGACCTATGCCGACGCCAGCCTCGGCCACGGCATGTTCCCGCTCGCCCGCCAGATCCAGCTGGCCAGCGACGCGGCCAAGGGCGGCGGCGCGCGCCTGGCCGGCGTCGAGGCGCCCGCCATGCCCGACACCGAGACCACCTTCCCAGAGCTGGTCGTCCGTATCCAGAAAACCATGGCCTTCCTGGAAGGGATCAAGCGCGAGGATGTCGACGGCCACGAGGACCGCCACATCGAGCTGAAGATGCCGACCCGGACGCTGGAGTTCACCGGCCTGTCGTTCCTGACCACCTTCTCCCTGCCGAACTTCCTGTTCCACGTGACCACGGCCTACGCGATCCTGCGCAGCCAGGGCGTGCCGCTCGGCAAGATGGACTATCTGGCCGGCGCGGCGGCCTCGGCGGGCTAACCCACAGCAACTCTCGGGCCCTCGCCGCGGCGAGGGCCCTTGGGCCTCGGATGTCGTCAGCCGCGGATCGTCCGGAATCAGCCGGCGGGGAGCATGGCCACGACGGAATTGGTCTTGGAGATGAACTTCACCCCCTTCAGGTGCTCCGCCGGATAGGACGACCAGGCGCCCTTGACGTCGAGCGGCGTGTCGGCGGACGCGCCGGGCGCCGGCTTGTCGGCCACCACGTCCACCTCATAAATCCCGTCCTTGGGCGCGGCGGCGTTGATGCGCGGCAGGAAGCCGGCGTTCTTGTAGCCAGGCATATCGACGTGGGCGGCGGCCTGCATCTCCAGGGTCCCGGCCTTGCCCACCTTGACGGTGGCGCTGTCGACCGACGAGACCATCTCCTGGCCCTGGTACATCTGTTGTGAGCGGCCGGCGTACTTGGGCGCGGCCGGAGCGGCGGGCGCCGCGGCGGTGGCGTCGTCGGATTTAGACTTGTCGCAGGCGGAAAGGCCGAGAGCGGCGAACAGACCCGCGGCCAGGATCACATAACGCATCGATATCCTCCCCGATTCCCTATTGACGATGAGGGTGCGCACCATCGCGCCTGCGTCGCAAGGGCCGCCGATTCCGGCTGGCGCAAGCGCCGCCTTGGGCTAGCTTATCGGCAATAAGGAACGGGGAGGTCGTGGCCATGCGGCGGGGTTGGATGGGCGGCGCGTGCGCCGCGGCGCTGATGTTGGCCCTGCCGGCCCTTGCCCCGCCCGCCCTGGCCGCGCCGCCGGCCGGCCAGCCTTGGATGGATCCGAAACTGGACCCGGACCGCCGCGCCGACCTGGTGCTGGCCAAGCTCAGCCTCGACCAGCAGGTCGCCTTGCTGCACGGCGTGATGCCGCTGTTCCTCGGCGCCAAGCGGCCGCCCAATGTGCAGATATCCGCCGGCTACATGCCGGGCATCCCCGAACTGGGCATTCCCGACCTCACCGAAAGCGACGCCAGCCTGGGCGTCGCCAACGCCGGGCGCACCAACGATGATGCGACGCCCCTGCCCTCGGGCCTGGCGCTCGCCGCGACCTGGGACCCCAAGACCGCCTACGCCGGCGGGGCGATGATCGGCAAGGAGGCGCGGCAGAAGGGCTTCAACACCCTCCTGGCCGGCGGGGTGAACCTGGCGCGCGACCCGCGCAACGGCCGCAACTTCGAATACCTGGGCGAGGACCCGCTGCTGGCCGGGACCCTCGACGGCGCGGCCATCGCCGGCATCCAGTCCAACCATATCGTCTCGACCCTCAAGCACTTTGCGCTCAACGACCAGGAGACTGGGCGCATGGTGCTGGACGCCCGGATCGACGAGGCGGCGTTCCGCGAAAGCGACCTCCTGGCCTTCGAGATCGCCCTGGAGCAGGGCCAGCCGGGTTCGGTGATGTGCGCCTACAACCGGGTCGGCGGGACCTACGCCTGCGAGAACCCCTTTCTGCTGACGGAGGTTCTGCGGCGCGACTGGCGTTGGCCGGGCTGGGTGATGAGCGACTGGGGCGCGGTGCATAGCGTCGGCGCCGCCGTGGCCGGGCTCGACCAGCAAAGCGGCCAGCAGCTCGACAAGCAGGTGTTCTTCGACGCGCCCCTGAAGGCCGCGGTCGCCAGCGGCCAGATCCCGGCGGCGCGGGTGCGAGAGATGGCGCACCGCTATCTGCGCAGCCTGTTCGCGACGGGCGCGGTGGACGATCCAGTGGTCGCGGGCGGCCTCGACACCGCCGCCGACGGGCTGGTGGCCGGCCAGGAGGAAGAGCAGGCCATCGTCCTGCTCAAGAACAACGACTTCACCCTGCCGCTCAAACCCGCCGTCCACCGCATCGTGGTGATCGGCGGCCACGCGGACCTGGGCGTGCTGTCCGGCGGCGGCTCGTCGCAGGTCGTCCCGCTGGGCTCGAAGGTCTATCCCAAGCCGAAGATCGCCCCGCAGTGGGGCATCGGCCCGGTCTATCACCCGTCCGCGCCCTATGCGGCGATCAAGGCGCGGGCGGGGGCCGCGGAGATCAGCTTCTACGACGGCTCCGACCCGGCCGCCGCCGCCGCGCTGGCCCGCATCGCCGACGAGGTCGTGGTCTTCGCAACCCAGTGGTCCAGCGAGGGCATGGACATCGCCATGAAGCTGGACGGCGACCAGGACGTGCTGATCGATGCGGTGACCCGCGCCAACCCGAAGACCGTGGTGGTGCTGGAGACCGGCGGGCCGGTGGCCATGCCTTGGCGCGACCAGGCCGGCGCGATCCTCGAGGCCTGGTATCCCGGCGCCCGCGGCGGCGAGGCCATCGCCAAGGTGCTGTTCGGCGAGGTCGACCCGCAGGGCCGACTGCCCATCACCTTCCCGGCCAGCGAGGCGCAGTTAGCGCGCCCGGTGCTGCCGGGCTCGGACCAGAACGCGGTGGAGACGCTGACGCCGACCTTCGACATCAAGCCCTTCACGGTGACCTATCCGGAGGGCTCCGACGTCGGCTACCGCGCCTTCGCACCCTCGGGCCCCAAGGCCGGCCAGACGCCGCTGTACCCCTTCGGCTACGGCCTTTCCTACACGGTGTTCCGCTATTCGGGGCTGAAGGTGACCGGCGGCAGGACGCTCACCGCCAGCTTCATGGTCACCAATGTCTCGAACGTCGCCGGGACCGACACGCCGCAACTCTACCTGACGTCTGGGCCCAGGCGGACCCAGCAGCGGCTGATCGGCTGGTCGAAGGTGGCCTTGCAGCCCGGCGAGGCTCAGCGGGTGACGGTGACCGCGCCGGCCCGCATGCTGGCCAACTGGGACGTCGCCGCCCACGGCTGGCGCCTTGACGCCGGCGCCTACAAGGTGGCCGTCGGCCCCGACGCCGCCACGGCCGCGCTCCAGGGCTCGGCGATCGTGGCCGCCGCGACGATCAGGCCCTGAAACGAAAAACCTCCCCCGCGGCGCCCGGCTGCGAGGGAGGCTTATCGAGATCGGACGTCTGTCCGGCCTATTTGGCGTCGTCGTAGAACTTCGCCACGTCGGCCTTCATCGTCTTCAGGGCGTCCTGGTTCAGATAGACCATGTGCCCGGACGGGTAGTAGCCGAAGCGGACGTTGCCGCGCACGGCGGGGTCCAGCCACAGGTGGGCGATGTCGTACTCGGTGCCGAAGAACGGCGTGGCCATGTCGTAGAGGCCGTTCAGCGAGAACACCTTCAGGTGCGGGTTCTGGCGCATGGCCACGCCCATGTCCTCGGCCGTGTTGGCCACCGGCTCGCGCCGGCCGCCGCCGCCGAAGTTGCCGCCCGGCGGACGGTGCTTCCAATCCCAGGCCTGGTTGATGCCCGGGCCCGAGGGCCAGTAGTTCAGGTCGGTGGTGTAGCCCAGGCCCTGCTCCAGCCAGTCGTGCAGGGCGCCGACATAGGCGCCGTTGATGCCGGTGTCGGAGGGATCGTACTCCGGGTTCTCCGCGGCGTTGTCCGAATTGATGCCGGTGAAGCGGGTGTCGTAGCGGCCGAGGATGCGGCCCTGGTCGCGCAGCAGTTCGGTGCGGAAGCGGCTCAAGTCGATGCGCAGGTTGGCCCGCTTGATGTAGTCCACCGGCAGGCCGATGTAGGCCGAGAGCTGTTTGGCCGTGGCGTCGAATTCCTGCGGCGAGATGTTCGAGCCCTTGGTCAGGGCCGTCAGGTACGGACCCGACGCCCAGGCGCGCACTTCCTGCAGATAGGCGGGAAGGTCGGCGGGCTGGGTCGCCGATTTCTTCCAGTAGACGGCCGTGGCCGCGAAGCTCGGGACGTAGCTGACATAGGAATGGTCGAAGCCCGAGTCATGGGCGCCGTAGTTCAGCACCGAGGAGAGCAGCAGGACGCCGTTCACCTGCATGCCGCGCTGTTGCAGGGCGTAGACCAGGCCCGCCGAACGGGTGGTGCCGTAGCTTTCCCCGAACAGGAACTTCGGCGAGTTCCAGCGGTGGTTGATGGTGATGTAGCGCTGGATGCCGCGGGCGAAGGCGTCGATGTCCTGGTCCACGCCCCAGAAGGCCGTGCCCTTGGTGTCGCCGAGCGGGCGCGAATAGCCGGCGCCGATGGCGTCGAGGAACACCAGGTCCGACTTGTCCAGCAGGGACTCGTGGTTCTCGGTGATCGTGAACGGCGCGTTGTGGGTGGCGTTGGGCGAGTCGGTCATCACGTGCATCGGACCGGCCAGGCCCATGTGCACGAACAGCGACGCCGAACCCGGGCCGCCGTTGTAGCTGAAGGTCACCGGCCGGCTGGGATCGCGCGGGCCGTCGGCGGTGTAGGCCACGTAGAACATGCTGGCGATCGGCTTGCCGTCGTCGTCGCGCAGGGTGAGCGTGCCGGCCGTGGCCGTATAGGGGATGGTCTTGCCGCCGATGGTCACGGTGTGGTGGGAGGTCTTGGCCACCTCGTTGATCGGGGCGGTGGCGATGTCGCTGTCGCCGATCTTGCGCTCGCTGGCCATGGCGCCGCGGTCCGAGCGGCGCTCGACGACGGGGCCGGCGTTGTTCGGCGGCTCATCGGGGGTGACACGGGCGGCGCGGCCCGCGGCGCTCGGCGCGGTCGGCGGCGCTGGCGGCTGTGCAAAGGCGGCGGTGGCGGAAAGGCCCAACGCGACCACAGCGGCCGCGGTCTTACGGATCATACGTGCACCCCTTGAATTTGGTTCTCGACGGCGCGGCTCCCGACCGCGCCCAGGCGTGGGACATGAGCCCACGCGCTGACGCTGCGCAACCTTGCGCCGCTGTTTTGCCGAAGCATTTCGATACCGTCGCAATCCGACGCAGAGCGGGGCCTGCCGAGACAGTAGGCAGGGCGCTCGTCGGAAAGTTTCGCCGCTAGGCGGCTTGTTGCTGCGCCGCGACGGCGGCGCGCTGGGCTTCCAGCTCGTTCAGCAGGACCTGGGCCGAGATCGGCTTGTTGAGGTGGGCGTCGGCGCCCGCCGCTCGGCCGGCCTCGATGTGTTCCTTCAGCCCGTTGGCCGAGACGATCAGGATCGGGGAGCGCTTGCGCCCACCCCCGCGCTCCCACTCGCGGATGCGCCGGGTGGCTTCGAGGCCGTCCATCACCGGCATCTGGATGTCCATCAGGACCGCGTCGAAGTCGCCGGTGGTCATCGCCTCCACCGCTTCCAGCCCGTCCTTCACCGAGGCGTGTGGGATGCCGACGCTGCCCAGGATCAGCTCCATGATCTGACGGTTGACCGGATTGTCGTCGACGACCAGCACGTTGAAGCGGTCGAACACCGAGACGGCGTCCTCTTCGTGCGCCAAGACCGCGGCTTCGCCGGCGCTCAGCGGCGCCAGGGCCGGCAGCTCGAGTTCGAAGGCGAACAGCGAGCCTTCGCCGGGCGTGCTCTCGCAGGTGAGTTCGCCGCCCATCTTGCGGACGTAGCTGTCGCAGAGCGACAGGCCCAGGCCCACGCCGCCATGCCGCCGCGTCGCGGAGCTGTCGGCCTGGTGGAAGCGCTGGAAAATCACCGCCTTCTCGGCTGGATCGATACCCTGGCCGGTGTCGCGGACCGCAAACCGCACCCGCGCCCCGTTCCGCGCGACGCCCAGCGTCACCTGGCCGGCGTCGGTGAACTTGACCGCATTGCTCACCAGGTTGCCCAGCACCTGGCGCAGCCGCAGCGGATCGCATGCGACCTCGCCCTCAGCGCCGGGGGCGACCTGGATGTCGAGCGTCAGGCCCTTTTCCTGCGCGGCGGTGGCGAAGAGATCGCCCACCACCCCCGCCAGTTCATCCAGCCGCGCGCGTTCGATGCGCAGGTCGGCCTTGCCGGCCTCCACCCGGGCCAGGTCCAGGAGGTCGCTCAGCAGGCCGTTCAGGAGGCCGCCGGATTGCTGGATCACGCCCACCAGCTTTCGCTGGTCGTCGCTGAGTTCGGTGCGCAGCAGCACCTCGGCGATGCCCAGCACCCCGTTCAGCGGGGTGCGGATCTCGTGGCTCATATTGGCCAGGAAGTCGCTCTTGGCGCGGTTGGCGGCCTCGGCGGCGTCGCGGGCTGCGGCCATGGCCGCGGCGCTCCGCTTTTCGGCGGTGATGTCGCTCATCACCGTGACTCCGCCGCCGTCGTCGGTGCGGAACATTTCGATTCGAAGGTGGCGGCCATCGGGGAGCTGCAGGTCCCGGGTCCCGGTCAGGCGCTGGGAGGAATGCTCTTCCACCCAATGCGGACGCTCCGCCTCGATCTCGGCCTCCCAGCCGGCGGCGGCGGAGGCCTGCACATAGTCGGCTCGCAAACGGCCCACCTGCGGCGCGATCCCGCACTCGGCCATCAGGGCGGCGAAGCCCGCGTTCCAGTCGCGGACCCGGTCCTGGGGGTCGTAGAAGACGATGCCCGCGGGCACGGCGTTCAGCGCCTGGCGCACCATGACGAAGGCGCCGCGCCGGCCCAGCCGCTCCATCAGCATCAGGGCGGCGCTCGCGCCCAGGATGAGCGCGGCCAGGCCGCCGGTGGCGAGCGCCAGGCCCGCGCGGTCCATCACCTCAGCCGGCATGGTCAGGCGGGGATCCGGGACCAGGGTGATCGCGGTCATGGCGATGAAGTGCAGGCCGACGATGCCGAGGACCAGGGCCGCGGCGGGCGGCGCCCACGCCCATCGGCCCCTAGTCGCGCGGCGCAGGGAGAACGCCGCCATGCCGCCGGCCGCCGCGGCCAGCAGCGCGGCCGCCACATAGCGCGGGTCCCAGGACACATGGGCCTGGGTGCGGATGGCGTCGATGCCCATGAAGTGCATGACCACGACGCTGGCGCCCACCAGCGTCCCGCCGATCAGGTCCCCGCCGCGGCCGTGGCGCCAGGCCGGCAGCGAGAAGCCCAGACCCATGCCGACGATGGCGGCGGCCAGGGAAGCGAAAGTCTCGGGCAGGTCGTAGCCGATGCGCAGCGCCGGCTGGTAGGCCAACATGGCCAGGAAGTGGGTGCCCCAGACGCCGGAGCCGGCCACCAGGGCGGTCAGGAAAAGCCAGGCCCAGCGCAGGCCCCCTGTGACGGCGAGGCCGCGGGCCTGGAATCCAAAGGCGCTGCTCGCCGCGACCACGCAGATCAACGCCGCGGCCGCCACCAGGCGCAGGTCATGCTGCGCGAAGATGCAGGTCAGGACGGCGAACAAACTTCGGACTTTCCGTTGCTTACCGGGGCGAAACTAGGGTTCGCGGGTTAACAAAATTGGCTGCCCGAAGTCTTACGCCGTAAAGGTTCGCGGGGCTCAGGCGGCCATCCGATTGGCCGCCGGACAGGCCGCCAGCTGCTGCACCAGGGTGGCGGCGGAGATCGGCTTGGGCAGGTGCGCATCGGCGCCCGCGCTGCGCCCGGCGTCGACATCCTCGTCGAGATAGTTGGCCGAGACCACGATGATGGTGGAACGCCCGCCGCGCGCAGCTTCAAGGGCGCGGATGCGCCGCGTGGCCTCGAAGCCGTCCATCACCGGCATCTGCAGGTCCATCAGGACCGCATCGTAGGCGCAGCCTTCCATGGCCCGCACCGCCTCCAGCCCGTTCTCCACCGAGGCATGGGCCATGCCGACGCTGTCCAGGATCAGCTCCAGCACCTGACGGTTGATGGCGTTGTCGTCGACGATGAGGACGCTGAACGCGTCCGGCTCGGCCGGGCGCATGGCGGCGACGGAGAGTGGCGCGGGATCGAGCGGAATGACCTGGGCGGTGACCGCTTTGGCGGGAACTTGCGCCGGAACCGGGGGCGCCGCCCCCTCGGCAGCGAAAGCTGTCATCGATGACGCGGCATGATCGAGGTCGTCCCCGACCGGTTCGGGCGTCCACTGCGGCCCGCGCGCCAGGATCCGTCGTTCGGCCCGCAGGACGGGAATGTAAAAGCCGAAGGCGACGCTCATGGCCACCAGCCAGATGACCACCGCCAAGGCGATCAGGTTCATATCAGGAGTTATGCCGCCGTAAGTATACATTTCCGCGCCTCCGCCCGATTTCACTTCTTACTTTGCCGGACTGTGGCCAAGGTTAGTCGATTGCACTTAATGGTTGGTGTTTTTTTGGCTCCCTGCAACCTCCGTATGTTTACGGAATCAAGTATACGTAGATATACGTAGGATCCTATTCTGAGCGTTGCCTTGACGGTCAGTCGAACGGTGAAATTTTCGCATACCCCCCAGGGGCATATTGCCTTTCAGCGCGGCGACGCTTAACGCCTGGGAAGCCGCCGAGAGGACCCGCGCATGGATCGCCAGGACAAGCCGAAGCTGCTCAACCGCCTCAGCCGCATCGAGGGCCAGGTGCGCGGCGTCTCGAGGATGGTCGACGAGGGGCGCTACTGCATCGATATCCTGACCCAGGTGCGCGCCGCCCGCGCGGCCCTGGCGCGGGTGGAGACCGAGCTGCTCAAGGGTCACCTCGGCCACTGCATCGAGGGCGCCATCGTCAGCGGCGACCGCGATGAGCAGCGCCGCAAGGCCGCCGAACTGATCGAACTCCTGGAGCACAGCGCGCGATGAGATGGCTTTTCGTGGCGGCCGCGGTGTTGGCCGCCGGGGCTGCGCGCGCCCAGGACGCCTCGCCGGCGACGCCGCCGGCCGCGCCCCCCGCAGCGCCTCTGCCGGACATGCCGGACATGCCCGGCATGGACCATTCGAAGATGAACCATTCCGGAGCTCCGCCCGCGCTGGCCGACCACGACATGGCCGGCATGGACATGTCGGGGGACATGGCGGGCATGGACATGGGGGCAATGCAGGGCGGCATGACCGGCGCCTACGGCCCCTATTCCATGAGCCGGGAAGCCTCCGGCACCGCCTGGCAGCCCGACGCCTCACCGGACCAGGGGATGCATCTCACCGAGGGGCCGTGGATGGTCATGCTCCACGGCGACCTCAACGCGGTCTACGACAGCCAGAGCGGCCCGCGCGGGGGCGACATGGGCTTCGTCTCCGGCATGGTCATGGGCATGGCCCAGCGGCCGGTGGGCGACGCCGGGACCCTGCAGCTGCGCGCCATGCTGAGCCCCGAGCCGCTGATGGGCCCGGCCGGCTATCCCCTGCTGCTGGCCACCGGCGAGACCGCCAACGGCAAGACCCCGCTGGTCGACCGCCAGCATCCGCACAACTTCTTCATGGAGCTCTCGGTCTCCTATGCCTACCGGCTGGACAAGGAGAGCAGCGTCTTCGTCTACGCGGGCCTGCCGGGCGAGCCGGCCTTCGGGCCGCCGGCCTTCATGCACCGCCTGTCCATCGAGGACAGCCCCGAGGCGCCGATCAGCCACCACTGGCTGGATTCCACCCACATCACCGAGGGCGTGGTCACCGGTGGCGTCGTGCATGGCGACTGGAAACTGGAAGCCTCGGCCTACAACGGCCGCGAGCCGGACCAGAACCGCTGGGCCATCGAGCCCGGGCCGCTGGACTCCACCGCCGTGCGCCTGTCGTGGAACCCCACCAAGATGCTGTCCCTGGAGACCTCCTGGGCCAACGAACTCAGCCCCGAACAGCTCGAGCCCGGCGTGAACCAGCGCAAGATCGCCGCCAGCGCCATCTACACCGTCCCCTTCGGCGACCATGGCTGGTGGTCCTCCACCGCCGCGTGGGGCCGGCGCTCCAGCCAGGGCGTCGACCTCGACGCCTGGGTGCTGGAAAGCGCGGTCAAGCCCAACGCCGACTGGACAATCTTCGCCAGGGCCGAAGAAGAGGACAACAATGAACTTATCCCGGACCTGGGCGACCGCGGCCCGGTGTTCTCCGTCGGCAAGGTCTCGATCGGCGCGATCCGCGACTTCGCGGTGGCCGAGCACCTGCTCCTGGGCCTGGGCGCGCTTTACGCCTTCGACTTCGTCCCCGGCGCGCTGAGCGACGCCTACGGCGACGATCCGCACGGGGTCATGGGCTTCGTTCGGCTCAAGTTACGCTAGCGAAACGCGTCCGAGCTTGCGGGCCGTCGATGATCCGCTAGCAATTCGTCCATGACCGCCGAGCTGAACCTCCTCTCCGACATCCCCGCCGTCCATGCCGCCGCGCGCGGCGATCACGTGGCCCTCGAATGCGAAGGCCGCAGCCTGACCTATGCGGAACTCGACCGGCGCGCTGGACAGGCCGCGGGCCTGCTGGCCCAGGCCGGCGTCGAGCCCGGCGAGCGGATCGCCTGGCTGGGCCGCAGCCACGAGGCCTTCTTCGAGATCTTCTTCGGCGCGGCGCAGTCACGGATCTGCATGGCGCCGATCAACTCGCGCCTGGCGATCCCGGAAATCGCCTTCATCCTCGACGACTCCAGCGCCGACCTGTTCTTCGTGACGCCGAGCTTCTTCGAGGCCGCCCGCGCGGTGGTCGCCCGCCTGGAGCGGCCGATCCGCCTGATCGGCGTGGGCGCCGACGCCGAGGGCTTCGAGCGGTACGAGACTCTGCGTGACGCCGCCCCGCCGGCCCCGTCCGCCGACCCGCAGCTCTCCGACGACGTCCTGCAGCTCTACACCTCCGGCACCACCGGCCTGCCCAAGGGCGTGCGGCTGAACAACGCCAACTACCGCGCCTTCCTGGAGCTGCGGACCAAGGTCGAGGGCTTCGACTACGGCGCCGACGACACGGTGCTGGTGGTCATGCCGCTGTTCCACGTGGCCGGGACCAACATCAGCTTCTCCGGCCTGGCGTCGGGCGGCCGGGTGATCCTGCTGCCGGAGTTCAGCCCGGCCGCCGTGCTGGAGCAGGTCGAACAGGCGCGGGTGGCGCACGTCTTCCTGGTGCCGGCGATGATCAACATGCTGCTGCAGGCGCCTGGGATCGAGGGCGCCGACCTTTCCAGCCTGAAGAGCGTCGCCTACGGGGCCTCGCCGATCGGCGAGGCGGTGCTGGCGGCGGCCACCGCGCGGTTCGGCTGCGGCTTCATCCAGTTCTACGGCATGACCGAGTCCAGCGGCGCGGGGACCTTCCTGACGCCCACGGACCACCGGCCCGAACTGCTGCGCTCCTGCGGCAAGGCCTGGCCGAACATGGCGGTGCGCATCCTGGACGACGACGGCGCCGAGGCGGGCGTCGGCGAGATCGGCGAGATCGCCATCCAGGGCGGCATGGTCATGGCCGGCTACTGGAACCGCCCGGAAGCCACCGCCGACGCGGTGACGCCCGAGGGCTGGCTGAAGACCGGCGACGCCGGCTACCGCGACGCGGCGGGCTACATCTTCGTCCACGACCGGGTGAAGGACATGATCGTTTCGGGCGGCGAGAACGTCTATCCGGCCGAGGTCGAGAACGCGATCCTGGGCTGCCCGGGCGTCGCCGACGCCGCGGTGATCGGGGTGCCGGACGAGCGCTGGGGCGAGGCGGTGAAGGCCATCGTGGTGCGCGCCGCCGACGGCGACTGCGACCCCGCCGTGGTCATCGCCTGGGCCCGCGAGCGGATCGCCGCCTTCAAGGCCCCGAAGTCCGTGGACTTCATCGACATCCTGCCGCGCAACGCCTCGGGCAAGGTGCTGCGCCGCGAGCTGCGCAAGCCCTACTGGGAAGGCCTCGGCCGCAACGTCGGCTAGGGCGTCGGGCCGGACGGCGCGGGGTCGATCCGGTCGAGCGGCTCGGGCCGTGGACGCGGGGCCAGCGCCAGGCGTGACAGGCTGACCACCGCGGCCAGGGCCGCCAGGCCCGCGGCGGTGGCGAGCGCGCTGGTCACCGCTCGCGTCCCCGCCAGGTGGAAGAAGACCGCCGTGGTCACCGCGCCCGCCGTCTGGCCCAGCAGGCGCGCGGTGGCCAGCGCCCCGCCGGCAGCCCCGCTGCGGTGCATGGGGGCGGCCGTGACCATGGCGCGATTGTTGGGCGACTGGAAGAAGCCGAAGCCCAGGCCGCAGAGCGCCATCCGCCAGGCGATGTCCCAGTTCCCCGCGTGCGCCGGCATGATCGAAAGCGCGAAGAGGCCGAGCGCGAAGACGCTGAGGCCGATGCCGCCCAGGGTCCCGGCCCGGTGCCGGTCGGCCAGGCGTCCGGCGATCGGCGCGGAGATGCCCACCGCCAGCGGCCAGGGCGTCATCAGGAGGCCCGTCTCCACCGCGGTGCGGCCCATCTCGGCCTGGAAATAGAAGGGCAGGCCGACGTAGGCCATCATCTGGGCGGCGAAGGAGACGATCGAGGTCAGGATCGAAAGGCCGAAGATCGGCAGCTTCAGGAGGTCGAAGGGCACAAGGGGCGCCTCGCGGTGCAGCTCCCGCCAGGTGAGCAGGCCGCCGGCGACGGCGCCCACGGCCAGCCGCGACAGGCCGGGGACGACGCCGTCGCGCGCCAGGCTCTCGGCCCCGGTGATCAGGAAGCCGAAGGTGAGCGCGTTCAGGAGCGCCGAGATCCAGTCGAACTTGCGGTCGGAGCCCACCGTCACCGGCAGGGACCGCCAGGCGATGGCGATGGCCACGAACCCGAGGGGCACGTTGATGGCGAACAGCCACTCCCACGACGCCTTGGCCAGGATGGCCGCGGCGATGGTCGGGCCGAGCGCGGCGGAGACCGAGATCACCAGGGCGTTCAGCCCGATGCCGCGGCCCAGGAACTTCTTCGGATAGGTGAAGCGCACCAGGGCGGCGTTGATGCTCATGATGCCGCCGGCGCCCAGGCCCTGCAGCACCCGCGCCGCGGTCAGGCTGGGCAGGGTGTGGGAGAGCGCGCAGCCCAGCGAGCCCAGGGTGAAGACTGCCAGCCCGATCATATAGACCCGCCGGTAGCCCAGCCGGTCGCCCAGCGCCGCCAGGGGCAGCAGCGTCACCGTGATCGCCAGCTGGTAGGCGTTGACGATCCAGATCGAGGAGGCGGCCGAGGCGTTCAACTCATGGGCGATGGTCGGCAGCGCCACATTGGCGATCGCCCCGTCCAGAACCGACATGGTCATGGCCAGCCAGATCGCCGCCACCGACCAATAGCGGCGCGGGACCGGCAGGCCGTCCGGCATGCTGGACGGCGCGTGGGCGTCGCTGTCCTCGCGCGCGATCTCGGCGGGGGTGGCCTTGCCGGCGGGGGTCAGCATCGGGCCTCAAACCCGCAAGCGGGCGATTGGTGGCGCGGGTGGCTCACGATCAGGCGCTGGCCGCGGCGCTCGGGCGGGCCTTCACCCGCTCGACCCACGCCGCCAACTTGCCGAACTTCGGGTCGAGCGGTTGGCCGACCGTCGCGCCGAAGTCGAGGAAGCTGAACAGCAGGATGTCGGCCAGGGTGAAGCGCCCGCCGGCGATCCAGGGCCCTTCGAAATGCCCCTCCAGCCATTCCAGCCCATCGCAGGCCAAGGCCTTCAGGCCCGGCGCGGCTTCCGGCAGCACGCGCATGCGGCTTTCGAACAGGCGCAGGCCCTCGGCGTAGCGGAAGCCGTTGACCATCGGTTCGCAGATCTTGATGTCCACCCGGCGCGTCCACATCCGCGTCGCCGCCCGCTCTTCCGGCGTTGTCCCGATCAGCGGCGGGTCCGGATGGCGCTCGTCGATATATTCGCAGATAGCGGTGATCTCGGTGACGCAGGTCCCGTCGTCCAGCTGCAGCGCCGGGGTCTGGCCGGCGGGGTTGATCTCCACGGCATAGGGCTCGCGGCGGTTCTCGCCGCCCATCAGGTCGACCGTCACGAAGGGGATTTCCAGCCCTTTCTCGGCCAGGAACATCTTCACCACGCGCGGGTTCGGACCGATCGAGACATGGAGCTTCATGGACGCATCCTCTGCTTTGTGCGCGACCGTTAAGCGGCGCCGCGGGGAGGGTCAACGAATCAGCCATTAACCAAATTTTTACCGGCGAACGTGGCGTTTCGACGCACTTTGGGGTATAGGAGCGCCCCATGGCTGATCGACAGTTCAAACCCGACCTCGCGGGCTCTGGCGAAACGCTCGAGAGCCTCCTCGCCCGTCTCCGCATGAACCTGCGCCCGGCTCGCCCGCGGCGCGATGGGCCCAACGACTGGGACAGTTTCGTCACCTCACGCCGGCCGCCGCGCGGCGCGGGCGGGGCCGAAGCGCCGATCCCCTGCGACAGACCGGCCGCGGACGCCTATGCGCCCATTTGAGGCGCTAAGAGGTCCAGCGCGGCAGGCCGCGGTCCGCCCGTCGCCCAGTCCAACAGCTCGACCGGATGAATCACCGGCCGGCTAAGGACAGGGGCCAGTTGGGCGATGCAGCCGACGTTGCCGGCGGCCACCACCGCCGCGCCGGTCTTCTCGATATTGACCGCCTTCCGGGTGCGCAGCCGCCCCGCCAGCTCCGGCTGCAGGATGTTGTAGACCCCGGCCGAGCCGCAGCAGAGGTGGCCCTCGGCGATCGCCCGCACCTCATAGCCGGCCTGGGCCAGCAGGTCCGCCGGGCCGGTCTTGATGCCCTGGCCGTGTTGCAGCGAACACGGCGCGTGGTAGGCGACGCTAAGCTTGCCGGGCCGCCTCACCGGCGGCAGGCCGACCTCGCCGATGAACTCCAGCACGTCGCGGGCGCGGGCGGCGGCGGCCACGGCGGCCACGTCGCCCTCCAGCCGTTCGCCATAGGCCTTCAGCGTCGTGCCGCAGCCGGCGGCGGTGGTGACGATGGCGTCGAAGGGCCCGGCCCGGGTCCAGGCGCGCACATTGGCCGCCGCGAACCGCGCGGCCTCGCGCCCGCGGCCCAGGTGCTCCGACAGCGCCCCGCAACAGCCTTCGCCGTCGGCCAGCACCACCTCGAACCCGGCGCGGGTGATCAGCCGGATCGCCGCGGCGCGGACCGAGGGCGCCATCGCCGGCTCGACGCAGCCTTGCAGCAGGGCGACGCGGCCTCGGCGCGCGCCCTCCGCGGGATGCGCCTGTTGCGCCGTCGCCTTCGGCCCGGCCGAGGGGACCAGCCGCAGCAGCGCCGCCAGCGGCCGCAGCCTCAGCGCCTCCAACACCGGCTCCAGCGGCCGCGCCAGCCGGCCCAGCGCCAGGCTGAGGCGCAGCCGGCCCGGCCGGGTCAGCACCTGCGGAATCGCCCAGCGCAGTAGGGCCTCCAGCGGCGGGCGGCGATAGTGCGCCTCGATGTGGGCGCGGCCGTGGTCGATCAGCTGGGCGTAGTCGACCCCCGAGGGACAGGCGGTCTTGCAGGCCAGGCACGACAGGCAGCGGTCGATATGGGTCACCGCCTCGCGCGACGGCGCCCCGGGCGTCTCCAGCATCGCCTTGATCAGCTCGATCCGCCCGCGCGGGCTGTCGCGCTCGTCGCCCAGCAGCACATAGGTCGGGCAGGTGGCCGTGCAAAAGCCGCAGTGGACGCACTTGCGGATCTCGCCGTGGCTGGCGGCATAGTCCGGATCGGCGAGCTGCTCGGGCGTGAAGGCGGTCTGCATCAGGCGGCGCCCATCCGGCCGGGGTTCAGCACGCCGTTCGGATCGAAGGCCGCCTTCACCCGCGCGTTCAGCGCCGCCAGCGGCCCCTCGACCGGCGCGAGCGCCGACCCCTCGCCGCGCCACACCGCCGCGTGGCCGCCCAGCGCCCGGGCCGCATCGCGCACCGCCGCCGGCTCACTCTCCGCCAACAGCCAGACCAGGCCGCCGCCCCAGTCGTAGATGAGGTCGCCGGCCAGGGCCTCGCCCAGCCGCCAGCCGTGCGCCGGCGGGACCGACAGGCGCCACAACGGACGCGGGTCCCTGGCGAAGGCCTCGACCTCGCGCACCTGGAGCCAGAAGGCGCGGCTGTGTTCGGCGTCCAGGCGCTCCAGCCGCCCGAAGCCCTTCAGCGCCTGCGCCAAGTGCTCGGCGCGGGCCGCCACGGACGCCGCGAAGCCTTCCAGCCTGACCGCCGTCACCGACATGGAGCCCTTCAGTGGCGCCCGCGCGGCGGTCCGCGCCGGCAGGTGGGCGGCGGCCGAGACCTCGGCGGGTTCGTTCAGCGCCAAGGTCATGGCCTCGCCGGCGCGGGCGCCCTCCAGGCCGAACAGCAGCAAGGTCGCCTCGGTCCGCGCCGCCGGCAGCACCTTGATGGTCACCTCGGTCATCACCGCCAGGGTTCCCCAGGAGCCGGCGATCAGCTTGGGCAGGTCGTAGCCGGTGACGTTCTTCACCACCTTGCCGCCCGCCTTCACCACCTCGCCCCGGCCAGTGACGACGGAAAGCCCCAGCAGGTGGTCGCGCGCGGCCCCGGCCCGCAAACGCCGCGGCCCCGAAAGGTTGGCGGCCAGGGTCCCGCCGAGGGTCGCGTGGCCCTTAGTCCCCAGCAGGCGCGCCAGGCGCGGCGGCTCGAAGGGCAGCATCTGGCCGTGGGCAGCGACCAGCTTCTCCAGGGCGGCCAAGGTGACGCCCGGCTGGGCGGTCAGCACCAGCTCCTCCGGCGCGTAGTCGACGACCTTGTCCAACGCCGCCAGGCTGATGACGGCGTCCCCGCCCACGCCCGCGCCGACTCCGCGCTTGGTGCCGCCGCCCACGACCTCCAGGCGGCGCCCCGTGGCGTTGGCGTCGGCCACCAGCTCTGCCACCTCGTCGGCGGTCTTCGGCGTCTCGGTGCGGGGCGCGGCGACGTCCAGCATCTAGAACCGCGGCAGCTCGGGGAAGGCCGTCTGGCCGCGATGGACGTGGACCCGGCCCAGCTCGGCGCAGCGGTGCAGCCGCGGGAACACCTTGCCGGGGTTCAGCAGCAGGTCAGGGTCGAAGGCGCACTTCACCCGCTGCTGGCAGGCAAGGTCGGTCTCGGAGAACATCTCGCCCATCAGGTCGCGCTTCTCAACGCCGACCCCATGCTCGCCGGTCAGCACCCCGCCGACCGCGACACACAGCTTCAGGATCTCCGCCCCGAAGGCCTCGGCCGCCTCCAGCTCGCCGGCCTTGTCGGCGTCGTACATGATCAGTGGGTGCAGGTTGCCGTCGCCGGCGTGGAAGACGTTGGCGACCCTGAGGCCATAGCGGCCGCTCATCTCGCCGATCGCGGCCAGCACCCGCGGCAGCTCCCGGCGCGGGATGGTGCCGTCCATGCAGTAGTAGTCCGGCGTCAGCCGCCCCACCGCCGGGAAGGCCGCCTTGCGCCCCGCCCAGAAGGCCAGCCGCTCGGCGTCGCTGGCGGAGGTGCGGATGGTCGTGGCGCCCCGCGCCCGCGCCAGCTCGGCGACGTGCGCCGAGAGCTCCGCGCACTCCGCCTCCGGCCCGTCCAGCTCGACGATCAGCAGGGCGGCGCACTCGGTGGGGTAGCCCGCGTGGACGAAGGCCTCGGCGGCCACGATGGCTGGGTTGTCCATCATCTCCAGCCCTGCGGGGATGACGCCGGCGGCGATGATGTCGCCCACCGCTCCGCCCGCCGCCTCCACCGAGGGGAAGCCCAGCAGCAGCGCCCGCGCCGTCTGCGGTTTCCTCAGCAGGCGGACGGTCACCTCGGTGACCACGCCCAACAGGCCCTCCGAGCCCGTCACCACGCCCAAGAGGTCGTAGCCGGCGGCGTCGAAACCCTTGCCGCCCAGCCGCACCACCTCGCCGCTCATCAGCACGATCTCGCAGCCCAGGACGTTGTGGGTCGTCAGCCCATACTTCAGGCAGTGCACCCCGCCGGAGTTCTCGGCGACATTGCCGCCGATGGTGCAGGCGATCTGGCTGGATGGATCGGGGGCGTAGTAGAAGCCATCCGCCTCCACCGCCGCGCTGATCGCCAGGTTGGTGACGCCGGGCTGGACCACCGCGCAGCGGTTGGCGAGGTCGACCTCCAGCACCCGGTTGAACTTGGCCATGCCGAGAACGACCCCGTCGGTGAGCGGCAGCGCCCCGCCGGACAGCGAGGTCCCCGCGCCGCGCGGCACCACCTTGACCCCGTTGGCCTGGCACCAGGCCATCACCGCGGAGACCTGCGCCACCGTCTCCGGCAACACCACGGCCAGCGGCGTCTGGCGATAGGCCGAGAGGCCGTCCGACTGGAACGGGATCAGGCCCGCGGGATCGCCGATCACGCCCTCGCCGGGGACCAGCCGTTGCAGCGCGCGCACGATCTCGGCCTTGCGGGCGATGATGGCGGCGTCCGGGACAGGCATCTTCATGGCCGGTCCTACCTAGCCTGTTCCGCGCCCTAGGTCAGGGCGCCGAGGATCGTCCGGTGCAGCGCCTTGGCCACGGGCTCCAGTACGGCCGGGCCGGTGACCTCCGGCAGGTCCTTGGCGCTGTGGTGCAGGGGCGAGGCGGCGACCAGGCCGATCAGCGGCCGGTAGCCCAGCTTGCGGAAGGTGGCGAGCTCGCCGGGCGCGTCGTGGGCGTCGAGGTCCAGCGGCGTCTCGTAGCCCGGCTGGCCCGCGAAGGCCTGGGCCGTCATCGCTGTCAGCGGCGCGCTGGCCCCGATGGTCCGCGCCTTGGGCGGGCCGGGCAGGCGCGTGACCGTCCCATCCCGCAGGGCGTGGTCGTAGACCGCGACATTGGCGCCGATGGCGACCCACAGCCGCGTCTCGGCCGGCTTGGGCGCCAGGGTCTCGGTGAAGAGGTGGGCGCCATAGCCGTCGAATTCGTGACCGGACGAGCAGACGAAGATCAGATTGAGGTCGTCGCGCTTCGCCAGGGCCGCGGCCAGGCCCAGCCAGATGGCGATCCCCGAGCCGCGCTCGCCCGCGCAATGGCGCCAACCGCTCTTGGGCGTGGAGATCACCACCGGCTTTCCCGGACGGACGCGGCGGCCGATCACGTTCTGCGCCTGATGCGGCCGCACCTGGCCCTCCAGCCGCACGGTGACGGGCGCTCCGGCCTGGGCGGCGGCCTTCAGCGCGCCCAGGTCGCGGCCGGCGGCGAGCAGCACCGGGCAGCGCCAGGCGGGCGCCTTGGGGTTGCGGTTCATCGCCAGCAGTTCGCCCAACGGGTTCTCGGTGACGGCGATCACCGCCGCGGACCCGTTGTCCACGGCGGCTATGATCTGGGCCGGCGGCGGCGCGTCGAGGCCCGCGCCGGTTCCAGGCGGCAGGTCGACCAGCGCGATCTTCCCCGCCCCGCCGGCGAGGGACAGCGGCGCGGTGACCCCGCCCGCCGGCGTCGCCGTGGGCGTCCAGTAAGGGAAGGCCTCCAGCGCCTGGCCGCCCAGCGCGATCCCGCAGGCTCCGAGCTCGAACACCGGATAGTCGAAGCCCTGGCGCTCAGCCTTGAAGCCCCGCGCTTCCAGCGACGTCATCAGCCAACCCGTGCCCGCGGCATCGCCGCTCGTCCCGGTGCGGTGCTCGCCGAGAAGCGAATAGCCCTTCACATTGGCGTAGAGCGCGTCGCCGGAGAGCGGGTCGCTTGGCGCGGCGTGCGCCACAAGCGGAAGAGCCGCGGCGCCAAGGCCGGAAATCAAAGCGGTCCGCCGATCAAGCTGCGTCATCTCACACCCCTGAACGGACTGCGCCCTAAGTCCATGGCGGCCGCTGAAAGTCAGCGATGCGGCTGGGTCGCCGCGGCCTGGGCCGCGCGGCGCTGTTCGACCGCCTGCTTGTGCGCCATGTGATGGCCGACAACGCAGCCGGCCGCGGCGCCCAGCACGGCGTGATGGCCGGCGAGGTGTCCGGCGACGCCGCCCACCACCGCCCCCTTGACGCAGCCCTTGGCCTCAACGGCGCCGCTGGCGCTGAGCGCGAAGGCCAGGGTGAGGGCGGAGGCGGTGACGAACTTCATGGGGAATCTCCAGGGGTGAGACGGCATCCTACTCGCCCTTGAACACCGGCGTCCGCTTCTCGTTGAAACTGGCCACGCCCTCGCGGCGGTCGGCGGTCTTGAACAGGCGGTTGTAGGCGGACAGCTCCATCTCCATGGCCGCCGCCAGGTCGAGCGAATGGGCCTCGCGCACCACGTGCTTCAGGGCGCGGACCGACAGGGGCGCCTTGGCGGCGATCTCGGCGGCGACGCCCAGCACCGTCTCCATCAAGGCGTCCGGCGCCGTGACGCCGTTGACCACGCCATACTCCAGCGCCTGGGCGGCGGTGAACGGCCGGCCGGTGGTGAGGATCTCGATGGCGCGGCGCTCGCCGGCGCAGCGGCGCAGAAGCTGGGTCCCGCCCAGGCCCGGCATGATGCCCAGGCCCACCTCGGGCAGGCCGAAGCGGGCGGTCTCGGCGGCGTAGGCGAAATCGCAGGCCAACGTCATCTCGCAGCCACCGCCCATGGCCGCCCCGTTCACCGCGGCGATGATCGGCGCGGGCACGGAGAGCTGGGCGCGGACCATGGCCTCGAAGACCCGGTGCTGCAGGGCCCAGGTCTCGTCCGTCATGCCGTTGCGTTCCTTGAGGTCCGCGCCGGCCTGGAAGTGACGGCCCTGGCCGGTGAGGATCACGCAGCGCAGGTCGTCGCGCGCGCCCAGGCCGGTCCAGGCTTCCAGCAACTCCTCGCCCATCTGGGTCGAGAGCGCATTGGCGGCTTCGGGCCGGTTGAAAGCGACCACGGCGACGCCGGCTCGCGGCTCGGTCAGGAGGATGGTTTCGGGCACGTCAGAAGCTCTTTGGCAGGTTCAGCACGTGGGTGGCCACGTGGCTGAGGATGAGGTTCGTGGAGATCGGCGCCACCTGGTAGAGCCGGGTCTCGCGGAACTTGCGTTCGATGTCGTACTCTTCGGCGAAGCCGAAGCCGCCGTGGGTCTGGACGCACATGTCGGCGGCGTACCAGGAGGCCTCCGAGGCCGCGAGCTTGGCCATGTTGGCCTCGGTCCCGCAGGGCTGGCCGACCTCGAACAGGGCCGCGGCGTGGTCGACCATGTGGCTTGCCGCCGTCATCTGGACGTAGGCGCGGGCGATGGGGAACTGGACGCCCTGGTTCTCGCCGATCGGCCGGCCGAACACCTGGCGCTCGCGGGCGTAGGCGCCGGCGCGGTCGATGAAGAACCTGGCGTCGCCGATGCACTCCGCCGCGATCAGGATCCGCTCGGCGTTCATGCCGTCCAGGATATAGCGGAAGCCCTGGCCCTCCTCGCCGATGCGGTTGGCGACCGGGACCTCCAGGTCCTCGAAAAAGAGCTTGGTGGTGGCGTGGTTCAGCATGGTCCGCACCGGGCGGACGGTCAGGCCCTTGCCCACGGCTTCGCGCATGTCGACCAGCAGCACGCTCATCCCGTCGGAAGGCTTGGCGGCGGCGTCCCGGGCCGTGGTGCGGCACAGCAGGACCATCAGGTCGGAGTGCTCGGCGCGGCTGATCCACAGCTTCTTGCCGTTGACGATGTAACGGTCGCCGTCGCGGCGGGCGAAGGTGGTGATGCGGGTGGTGTCGGTGCCGGCGTCCGGCTCGGTGACGCCGAAGGCCTGCAGGCGCAGCTCGCCCGACGCCACCTTCGGCAAATAGGCGGCTTTCTGCTCGGCGCTGCCGTGCCGCAGCACCACGCCCATGGTGTACATCTGGGCATGGCAGGCCGCGCCGTTGCTCCCCGAGCGGTGGATCTCCTCCAGCACCGCCGCGCCCGCCGCCAGGCCCAGCCCCGAGCCGCCGTAGGCCTCCGGGATCAGCACCGACAGGAACCCCGCCTCGGTCAGCGCCGCGACGAATTCGGTGGGATACTGCCGCTCACGGTCCAGCGCCCGCCAGTAGGCGCCGGGAAACCGCGCGCAAAGCCTGCGCACCGCCTCGCGGATTTCGGGGAATGTTTCGGCGCTCACCCGGGCATCTCTGGCGCCTGCTCCCGCAAGTGTCATCCCGGAAAGCGCGCAGCGCTTGTCCGGGCCCCATAGACTCCGTCGCGCCGGATCGAGCGTGGTCGCGACGCCGCGAAAGTCTTGCCGAAGTAGATGTCGATGGGTTCCGGTCTTCGCTTCGCGAAACCGGGATGACACGTGGGAGGAAGGCGGTAGGTTTCCCGGCGGCGGGAGGAAGCGGTGACAGAGCTGAGCTATGTCCATGGGGCCGACACGCGGCCGCTGCTGGGGATGACCATCGGCGCGGCGTTCGACGCGACGGCCGCGGCGCATCCGCATCAGCTGGCGCTGATCTCGCGCCATCAGAAGATCCGCTGGACCTATGAGGACATGAAGGCCCGCGCCGACGCCCTGGCCGCCGGCCTGCTGGCGCTCGGGCTGGAGCCCGGCGACCGCGTCGGAATCTGGGCGCCCAACTGCGCGGAGTGGGCGCTGACCCAGGCAGCCACCGCCAAGGCCGGCCTGATCCTGGTCAACATCAACCCCGCCTACCGGGTGACCGAGGCCGAGTACGCGCTGAACAAGGTGGGCTGCAAGGCGCTGGTCACCGCGGTCGCGCACAAGACCAGCCAGTACCTGCACATGATCCGCGAGCTGGCGCCGGAGCTTTCCTCCTGCCGGCCCGGCGCCCTGCTGGCCAGCCGCCTGCCGGCGCTCCGCTGGGTCATCACCCTGGGCGAGATCGAGCACGCCGGCTGCCTGGCCTTCCACCAGGCCTGCGACGCGGGCACGCCCGCCGACGCCGCGCGCCTGGCCGAGATCGGGCCCGGCCTGCAGTTCGACGACCCGATCAACATCCAGTTCACCAGTGGCACCACCGGCTTTCCGAAGGGCGCGACGCTCAGCCACCACAACATCCTGAACAACGGCTATTTCGTCGGCGAGGCCATCGGCCTGCAGCCGGGCGAGCGGCTGTGTATCCCGGTGCCGCTCTACCACTGCTTCGGCATGGTGATGGGCAACCTCGGCTGCATCACCCATGGCGCGACCATGGTCTATCCGGCCGAGGGCTTCGACCCATTGGCGACGCTCGAGGCGGTGGAGGCCGAGGCCTGCGCCGGCCTCTACGGCGTGCCCACCATGTTCATCGCCATGCTGGGGCGCCCCGAGTTCGGCCGCTTCGACCTGACCTCGCTCCGCACCGGCATCATGGCCGGCTCGCCCTGCCCGATCGAGGTGATGAAAGAGGTGATCGAGCGGATGCACATGCCGCAGGTGACCATCGCCTACGGCATGACCGAGACCTCGCCGGTCAGCTTCCAGTCCGGCGCCGACGACAGCCTGGAGGTCCGCGTCGCCACCGTCGGCCACATCCATCCGCACCTGGAGGTGAAGATCGTCGACGACGCCGGCCGTATCGTCCCGCGCGGCCAGCCGGGCGAGCTCTGCACCCGCGGCTATTCGGTGATGCTGGGCTACTGGGACGATCCGGCGAAGACCGACGAGGCCATCGACGCCGCCGGCTGGATGCACACCGGCGACCTCGCCACCCTCGACGCGGACGGCTGCGCCAACATCGTGGGCCGGATCAAGGACATGGTCATCCGCGGCGGCGAGAACGTCTATCCGCGCGAGATCGAGGAATATCTCTACCGCCATCCGGCGATCCAGGACGTGCAGGTGATCGGCGTTCCCGATCCCAAGTACGGCGAGGAGCTCTGCGCCTGGATCGTGCTGAAGCCGGGCGCCGATCTGACAGCCGAGGCGGTCCAGGATTTTTGCCGCGGCCAGATCGCCCACTACAAGATTCCAAGGCACATCCGATTCGTGGAAGGCTTTCCCACGACGGTTACGGGGAAAGTGCAAAAGTTCGCCATGCGCGAGGCGATGATTGCGGAAATGGGCCTCGTGCTGGAAAAGACCGCATGAGGAAGCTGACGAGCAGCATCGACACCGCCGGCCAGGGCTTCGCCGCCAACGCCAAGGTCAACCGCAAGCTGGCGGCGGAGCTGCACGAGCGCGCCGCCGCCGCCCTGGGCGGGCCGGAGGAAAGCCGCAAGCGCCACGTCGGCCGCGGCAAGCTCCTGCCGCGCGAACGGGTCATGCGCCTGATCGACGCCGGCTCGCCCTTCCTGGAGGTGGGCCAGCTGGCCGCGAACGGCCTCTACAACGACGAGGCCCCGGGCGCGGGCGTCATCGTGGGCGTGGGCCGCGTCTCCGGCCGCGAGTGCATGATCGTCGCCAACGACGCCACGGTGAAGGGCGGCGCCTATTTCCCGATGACTGTGAAGAAGCATCTCCGCGCCCAGGAGATCGCGTTGCAGAACCGCCTGCCCTGTATCTATCTGGTGGACTCGGGCGGCGCGAACCTGCCGCACCAGGCCGAGGTCTTCCCCGACCGCGACCATTTCGGGCGCATCTTTTTCAACCAGGCCCGCATGAGCGCGGCGGGCATTTCCCAGATCGCCTGCGTCATGGGCTCCTGCACCGCCGGCGGCGCCTACGTTCCGGCGATGAGCGACGAGACGGTGATCGTCCGCGGCCAGGGCACGATCTTCCTGGGCGGTCCGCCGCTGGTGAAGGCCGCCACCGGCGAGGTGATCTCGGCCGAGGAGCTGGGCGGCGCCGACACCCATGGCCGCCGCTCCGGCGTGGTCGACTATGTGGCCGAGGACGACGAGGACGCGCTCAGCCTCGTCCGCAACATCGTGGCCAACCTGAACACCGCGCGCCCCGAGGGCCCGGTGATGGCCGAACCCCGGCCACCGGCCTTCGATCCGGAAGAGCTCTACGGCGTCGTCCCCACCGACGTCCGCGCGCCCTACGACGTCCACGAGGTGATCGCCCGCATCGTCGACGCCTCGGAGTTCGACGAGTTCAAGCCGCTCTACGGCGCGACGCTCGTCACCGGCTTCGCGCGCATCTGGGGCTATCCGGTGGCGATCCTGGCCAATAACGGGGTGCTGTTCTCGGAGAGCGCGCTGAAGGGCGCGCACTTCATCGAGCTCGCCTGCCAGCGGAAGATTCCGCTCATCTTCCTGCAGAACATCTCGGGCTTCATGGTCGGCGGCAAGTACGAGGCCGGCGGCATCGCCAAGGACGGCGCGAAGCTGGTGACGGCGGTCGCCTCGGCCGAGGTCCCGAAGTTCACCGTGCTGATCGGCGGCTCCTTCGGGGCGGGCAACTACGGCATGTGCGGCCGCGCCTATTCGCCCCGCTTCCTGTGGACCTGGCCCAACAGCCGCATCAGCGTCATGGGCGGCGAGCAGGCGGCCAGCGTACTGGCCACCGTCCACCGCGACGCCGACAAATGGACCAAGGACCAGGAAGAGGCCTTCAAGGCGCCGATCCGCCAGCGCTATGAGGACGAGGGCAATCCTTACTTCGCCACCGCGCGCCTGTGGGACGACGGCGTCATCGACCCGGCCCAGACCCGCGACGTCCTGGGCCTCTCCATCGCCGCTTCGCTGAACGCGCCGATCCCCGAGACGCGCTTCGGCGTCTTCAGGATGTAGCCATGGCGTCCGGAGACGAAATCCTCGAGGCCGTGACGGCGGACACCATCGCCCACGAGATCGACCGCGCCTCGAAGCACAGCCTGCCGATCGGCGCGCCCTGCATGAACTGCCACACCGCGCTCGCCGGACCCTGGTGCTACGCCTGCGGCCAGCGGGCGGAGAAGTTCAACCGCTCCATCTGGCGGCTGATGGGCGAGGCGTTCGAGGGGCTGACCGATCTCGACGGCCGAATCTGGCAGACGTTCCCGCGGCTCATCCTGCGGCCCGGCAAGCTGACCCGCGACTACCTGGACGGCCACCGCGCCACCCAGGTGCCGCCATTCCGCATCTTCCTGATCGTGCTGCTGCTGGTGTTCTTCGCGGGCGGGCAAAGCTTCAGTCAGCACAGCCACAACGGCCAGAACGTGAACTTCAAGATCGCGACGCCGGACGACCCGAGCGTCACGGCGAACATGTCGGACAAGGACAAGGCCGGCTTCAAGCAAGCCATGGCCCGGCTGCAGGATCTGAAAGACACCGATATCCAGGGCATCGGCATGGAGTCGCCCGGCGCCCGCGCCTTCTGGGGCGGCCAGATCCGCAAGGCCGCGGCCAATCCCCAAGCCTTCATCGCCTCGGCGGTGGAGTGGGCGCATGAGCTGGCGGTGGTCATGCTGCCGATCGCGGCCCTGATGTTGTCGGCGCTCTTCCTGTTCAAGAAGAACGTCTACGTTTTCGACCACCTCATCTTCTCCATGCACTCCTTGTCGTTCCAGGGCCTGCTGCTCTCGGTGGGCTTCTTCGGGGCGATGGCGACGGATGCGGCGTGGAACGTCCTGTGGCTTTCGCCCGTGCACCTCTTCGTCCATATGCGCGGGACGTACCGGACCAGCGTGATCGGCACTCTGCTGCGGATGTTGATGCTGTTCTTTGTCTCTTCGATCATATTCTCTCTGATGATCGTGGCGCTGATGATGCTCGGCCTGGCGACGGTCCGATGAGCCGGCTGGTGAGGCGTTGATGTTCAAGTCCGTCCTGGTCGCCAACCGCGGCGAGATCGCCCGCCGGGTGTTCGCCACCGCGCGTCGGATGGGGATCGAGACCGTCGCGGTCTACTCCGAGGCCGACGCCGGCGCCGCCCACGTGGCCGACGCCGACCGCGCGGTGCCGATCGGCCCGGCGGCGGCGCGCGAGAGCTATCTGGTGGGCGACAAGATCATCGCCGCCGCCAAGGCGACCGGCGCCGAGGCCATCCATCCCGGCTACGGCTTCCTGTCGGAGAACGCCGACTTCGCCGACGCCGTGGTGGCCGCCGGCCTGATCTGGATCGGCCCGCCCAGCGCGGCGATCCGCGCCATGGGGCTGAAGGACGCCGCCAAGGCCCTGATGCAGAAGGCCGGCGTGCCGGTGACCCCGGGCTATCTGGGCGAGGACCAGGACGCCGGGGCCCTGGCCCGCGAGGCCGGCCGCATCGGCTATCCGGTGCTGATCAAGGCGGTGGCCGGCGGCGGCGGCAAGGGCATGCGCAAGGTGGAGGCGGCCGGCGACTTCGAGACCGCCCTTGGCGCGGCCCGGCGCGAGGCCAAGGCCGCCTTCGGCGACGACCGGGTGTTGCTGGAGACCTATGTCAGCCGCCCGCGCCATATCGAGGTGCAGGTGTTCGGCGACGCCCACGGAAACGTCGTCCACCTCTACGAGCGCGACTGCTCCCTGCAGCGCCGCCATCAGAAGGTGATCGAGGAGGCCCCGGCGCCCGGCATGGACGCGGCAACCCGCGAGGCCGTCACCTCCGCGGCGGTCAAGGCCGCCCAGGCGGTGGGCTATGTCGGCGCCGGCACCGTGGAGTTCATCGCCGACGCCAGCCAGGGCCTGCGCCCCGACCGCATCTGGTTCATGGAGATGAACACCCGCCTGCAGGTGGAGCATCCGGTGACCGAGATGGTCACCGGCCTCGACCTGGTGGAATGGCAGTTCCGCGTCGCCGGCGGCGAGCCCCTGCCGGCCACACAGGCGGAGATCGGCCTCGTTGGCCATGCGGTGGAGGCCCGGCTCTACGCCGAGAGCGTCGACGGCGGCCGCTTCCTGCCGTCCACCGGGACCCTGGAGCACTTCGTCCTGCCGCCCAACGTGCGCGCCGACACCGGCGTCGAGGAGGGCGGCGAGGTCACGCCCTTCTACGACCCGATGATCGCCAAGCTGATCGCCCACGCCGAGACCCGCGAGATGGCGCTGAGCGAGCTGGCCGAGGCCTGCGACGCCGTCGAGGTCTGGCCCGTGAAGACCAACGCCGGCTTCCTGGCCCGCTGCCTGGAGGCGCCGGACTTCATCGCCGGCGACCTCGACACCGGCTTCATCGAGCGCAACCTGGCCGAGCTCACCGCCGCGCCGGAGCCCTCGCCCGCCGCGTTGTCCGCCGCCGCCGAAGCCGCGATGATGGTGGACGAATCCCTCGATCCCGCGCCGTCGCCCTGGCGCGACCTGGCGGGCTTCCGGCTGAACGCCGAGCCGGAAAGCGCCACCAGGCTCTTCCTGCACGGCAAGCCGGTGATGGCGCGCCTGTCAGAGACCGCCGCCCCGCGCTCGGCGCTGCTCACCGAGGACGACGAGATCGTGGTCTTCGAGTCCGGCCGGGCCTTCGTCTTCGCCAGCCACCCGCCGCCGGCCGGCGAGGCGGGCGGCGCCTCCGACGGCCAGATCCGCTCGCCCATGCCCGGCAAGGTCACCGGTCTTTCGGTCAAGGCCGGCGACAAGGTAACCAAGGGCCAGGGCCTCCTGACCCTCGAGGCCATGAAGATGGAGCACGCGCTCACCGCGCCCTTCGACGGTACGGTGGAGAGCGTCGCCGTTCAGTTAGGCGCCCAGGTCAGCGAAGGCGCGGTGCTGGCGAAGCTGACGCCCGCCTAGGGCCGCGCATAGGCGGCGGCGGTCGCCGCGTCGGCCGGCAGGAAGGTCTCCAGCGCCAGTTCGGCCAGGGTGACGTCGCGCGGCGTGCCGAACACCGTGGTCGTGGAAATGAAGCTCAGCAGGCCGCCGCCGCTCGTCCGCAGACGGAGCGGCACAGCGACGCCGCCCAGGTCATCGCTGGCGTCCTCGCCGGGATCGTCCACCGGGTAGGCGCTGACTTCCGCCTCCAGCGCCGCCAGCACAGGATCGGCGGTGGCCTCGATCTGGGCATGGAGGTTGTGCAGCAGGTGGGCGCGCCATTGCGCCAGGTTGGCGATGCGCGGGGCCAGGCCCTTAGGGTGCAGCGCCAGCCGCAGGGCGTTCACCGGCCCCGCCGTCAACTCCGGATCGACGCCCTGCAGCAGCGACGGGATGGCGTTGTTGGCGGCGATCACCTGCCAGTGCCGATCGACCACCAGGGCCGGCCACGGCTCATGGCCCGCCAGCACCAGGTCGATCGCCCGCCGCGCGCCGGCCAGCGCCGGGTCGTCCAGCGCCCGCTCCGCATAGGCCGGCGCATAGCCCGCCGACAGCAGGAGGACGTTCCGGGCGCGCAGGGGCACGTCGAGCTGTTCGGCCAGGTGCAGCACCATCTCGCGGCTCGGCTGGGCGCGGCCGGTCTCGACGAAGCTCAGGTGCCGGGTGGAGACGCCTGCGTCGAGCGCCAGGTCCATCTGGCTCAGCCGGCGCCGCTCGCGCCACTCGCGCAGCAGAGGGCCGACCGCCGGGGAGGTTCGGGCTTGGGCTGGGCTCATGGTCCGCTCCGCGTTTGCCGGCCGATCTAAGCCGCCTGCGGACGGCGAAGCCATTACCTGGCGCGTAATCGACGTCATGACCCGGCGGTGGTGGGCTTGGGGCGTCAACCGAAAGGAGCCCCCATGAACGCCCCCCTGAAAACGATCGCCGCTCACTATCCGGCCGCCATCCAGACCGCCGACGGCCTGGCCCTGGCCTATGAGAGCTGGGGCGATGGCCCGCCCATCGTGCTGGTGAGCAGCTGGGCTATGCAGATGGCCATGTGGCGCCAGCAGATCCCGGCGCTCACCGACGCCGGCTTCCGCGCCGTGGCCTTCGACCGCCGCGGCCACGGCCGCTCCGGCGGCAATGGCCAAGGCTACGACATCGACACCCTGGCCGACGACCTGGCCGCGGTGATCGACCAGCTCGACCTGAAGGACGCGGTCCTGGTCGGCCACTCCATGGCCGGCGCGGAAATCTCCCGCTACCTCAGCCGCCACGGCTCAGGACGGGTGGTGAAGGTGGTGCTGCTGGCGCCGGCCACGCCTTGCCTGGTCAAGGCCGACGACAACCCGCTAGGCCTCGACCCCGAACTGGTCGCCCAGAGCCGGGCGGCCATGCGGGCCGACTTCACCGCCTGGGTGGCCGACAACGCCGGGCCCTTCTTCACGCCAGACACCCCGGAGCCCACGATGCGCTGGCTGATCGACATGCTGCTGGACTGTCCGCTCAGCGTCGCCATGGCCACCCTGATTGCCTACTTCGACGTCGATTTCCGGGACGATATGCGGGCCATCGATGTCCCGGCGCTGATCGTGCACGGCGACGTGGACGCCTCGGCGCCCCTGGAGATCACCGGCCAGCCCACGGCAGCGCTGATCCCCGGGGCGAAGCTGCAGGTGCTGAAGGGCGCGCCGCACGGCCTCTTCCTGACCCACGCCGAGGCGGTGAACCGGGCGATCGTCGACTTCGCGAAGGCCTGATCCCCCAGGCCTGAAGCGTCAGTCGCGGCGGAGCAGGGCCACCGTGCCCTGCCCGCCATCGGCGCAGATCGAGACGATGGCGTGCGCGCCCGACGGCATCGCGGACAGTTCCTTCACCGCCTGGCTGAGGATGCGCGCGCCGGTGGCCCCGAATGGGTGGCCGATGGCGGTCGAGCCGCCGTTCGGGTTCAGCCGGTCCATGGGGAAGGCGCCGAGCTTGGCGGTGACCTTGGCCTTGGTCTTCAGGAATTCCGGGTCCTGCAGCGCCTTGATGTGGCTGGCGACCTGGGCGGTGAAGGCCTCGTGCAGCTCCCAGAGCGCGACATCCTCATAGGTCAGGCCGTTTCGGGCGAGCAGCCTCGGGATCGCATAGGCCGGCGCCATCAAGAGGTACTCGTTGAAGAGGTCGATGGCGTTGGCCTCATAGTCCACCAGCCGCGCACGGGGCGTCTCGGCCGGCAAGCGCTTCAGCCCCTCGGCGGTCGCCACCCACATGGCCGCCGCTCCATCGGTGAGCGGGCTGGAATTGCCGGCGGTCAAGGTGCCGTGGCCGCTGGTGCGGTCGAAGGCCGGCTTCAGCTTGCCCAGAGCCTCCAGGCTGGAGTCCGGACGGACGAGGCCGTCGCGGCCGATCTCGTCCAGGCGCAGCACCAGGTCGTCGAAGAAGCCCGCCGCCCAGCCGGCGGCGGCGTGCTTGTGACTGGCCAGCGCCAGCTCGTCCTGCTGCTCGCGGCTGATGGCCCAGCCCTTGGCCATGTCCTCGGTGTGCTCGCCCATCGACTTGCCGGTGGCGCGGTTCTTGATCTCGGGGATGAACAGGCGGACGTCGCTGAGCTTGGTGGCGGTCAGCGCCGACCAGCGCTGGCCGCCGGTCTTGGCTTCCATGAACTTGCGCAGGTCGTCGGACAAACCCTGCGACAGGCCGATCTGGATGCGGCTCATCGCCTCCGCCCCGCCGACCAGGGCGAGGCTGCGGCCGACGCGATCGTCCAGCATGCCGCCGGCCTGGAACGCGCCCATCATCGAGGTGGAGCAGGCCATGATCGTCGAGGACGCCGGGACGGTCGGGTCGCCGCCCGCCGAGATCAGCGCCTCGCGCGCCAGGTTGGAGATAGTGAGGTTGGGGATCACCGCGCCCCAGTTCATCAGGTCCGGCCGCCCGCCCCGCGCGAGCATGGCCTTCACCACCGGCACGGAGAGGTCGAGCGCATCCTTCTTCGCCAGCGCCCCGCCCGCCTTGGCGAAGGGCGTGCGCAGGCCGGACGCGAACCAGATGTCCGGCCGCCCGGTTGAGGTTGAAGTCTTCGCCGCCGCCCGCGCCATGCCCATGCTCCCTTGATCGTCCCGCTAAGATGGGCTCGAAGCGCATCATTTTCACCCGTCATCCTCCGGTCGCGCGAAGACGCGATCTGGGGGACCCAAGCGGCCTCGCCGCCCCTCGCAACCCAGCTTGGGTCCCCAGATCAGCCTGCGGCTGACCGGAGGATGACGATCGAGGGGATCAGGCCACCACGCCCTGGTCGTGCAGCCGGCCGATCTCGCCGGACGGCAGGCCGAGGACTTCGGCCAGGACCTCGTCGGTGTGCTGCCCCAGACGCGGTGCTGGCCGCGCGTCCTGGCGCGCGTCCTGCGGGATGGTCGCCATGGCGCCAGGCGCGGGATAGCTGAGGCCGCTCGGATGGCGGAGGGTCTGGAAGGCGGGGTTGTCCTTGTAGAGCCTGGGGTCCTCCAGCGCCGCCTCCAGCGGCTGGTAGGCGCCCCAGGTGACGCCGCCGGCGTCGAAGGCCGGGGCCAGCTCGGCGGCGGTCTTGGCGGCGAAGGCGCGCTCGACCAGCGGATAGAGCCGGGCGCGGTGGGTGAAGCGCAGCCCCTCGTCGGCGGCGAAGGAGACGCCGAGCTCGGCCTCCAGCGCGGCGACCTCGCCGGGGAGGCCCAGCGCCTCCAACGCCTTGCTCCACTGCCTGGGCGTGATCGCCAGCAGCATCAGGGTCTTGCCGTCGCGGGTGACGAAGTCGCGGCCGAAGGCGCCGAAGATGTCGTTGCCCATCCGCGGCCGTTGCCGGCCGCTCAGCAGCGTCTCCGCCGCAAAGCCCAGGTTGGCCATGGTGGCCGCGCCCACGTCGGAGAGCGGCACGCGCAGCTCGCGGCCCTGCCCGTCACGGGTCCTAGCCAACAGGGCCGCGACAAGGCCGAAGGCGCAATAGGCGCCGGTCAAGAGGTCCCAGGCGGCCAGCACGTGGTTCACGGGCCTCGGATCGTCCTGCGGCCCGGTCATCTGCGGCAGGCCGAGGGCGGCGTTGATCGTGTAGTCCATGCCCTGGGAGCCGTCGGCCCAGCCCATGACGCGCACGCAGACCAGGTCTTCGCGCAGCTTGCGAAGGGTCTCGTAGGCCAGGAAGCCCTCGGCGGGGAAGTTGGTGACGAAGAGGCCGCCGTCGGCGCCGGGCGCGGTCGCCAGCCGCTGGGCGATCTCGCGGCCCTCGGGGCTTGCGAGATTGAGCGCCACCGACTTCTTGCCCTTGTTCAGCCCCTCCCAATAGAGGCTGGAGCCGTTGTCGGCCAAGGGCCAGCGGCGGAAGTCCGGCCCGCCGCCGATCTGGTCGAAGCGGATCACCTCAGCGCCCATCTGCGCCAGGTAGAGCCCGCAGGTCGGTGCGGCCACAAAGGCCGAGCCCTCCACCACGCGCAGGCCTTTCAGGAGGTCGTACATCTATCCCCTTGTCCGCTCGTCCCGGCGAAGTTTTGGAGTCACCCGATCAGGTCCCCGACCTCCTTGACCTCCTCGGGCGTCAGCGCCCAGCCGGAAGTGGCGGCGTTGGTCCGGACCTGGTCGGGGCTGGTGGCGCCGGCGATCACCGAGGAGACGACCTCGTGGCCCAGCAGCCAGGCGAAGGCCAGCTCCAGGATCGTGTGGCCGCGCTCTTCAGCCCAGCGCTCCAGCTTCTCGACCTTGTCGAAGTTCTTGTCGCTCATCGCCGCCGCGCCGCGGGCGCCCCAGGCCGCCAGGCGGGTGCCTTCCGGCGGCTTCTCGCCGCGCCGGTACTTGCCGCTCAAGAGGCCCGACGCCAGCGGGAAGAACGGCAGGAAGCCTAGGCCGAAGTGCTCGCAGGCCGGCAACACCTCGAACTCCACCTTCCGCTCCAGCAGGGAATAGAGGTTCTGGGCGCTGACGAAGCGGGTGGCGCCGGCCGCCGTCCAGTCGGCGTCGGCGATCTGCCAGCCGGTGAAGTTGGAGTTACCGATGTAGCGGACCTTGCCCTGGGTCACGAGGTCGTCGAGGGCGCGCAGGGTCTCCTCGATCGGTGTGTCGGCGTCGGGGGCGTGGAACTGGTAGAGGTCGATCCAGTCGGTCTTCAGCCGCGTCAGGCTGTCCTCCACCGCGCGCATGATCCAGCGGCGCGAGCCGCCCATGCGGCGCGGGTCGTCGCCGATCTTCATGCCGAACTTGGTGGCCAGCACGATATCGCCGCGCCGCTTGCCGAGCGCCTTGCCGAGGAACTCCTCGGACTTGGTCCCCCCGTAGATGTCGGCGGTGTCGAAGAGGGTGATGCCGGCGTCTATGGCCGCGCCCACCACCGCGTCGGTCTCCTTCTCGTCGATGCGCATGCCGAAGTTGTTGCAGCCCAGTCCCACCTCGCTGACCTTCAGGCCCGAGGTTCCCAGCCGGCGCAGCTTCATCGTCGTCTCTCCCAGGTTCGTTAAGGGCCGAGCGGCGACCCAGCGTCCGGCGCGGCGGGACCCTAGCCCGCCGGCCCGCCCGAGCGGAAGCGGCCAATCGGGCGCCCGCGCGGGGGCCGCCTCTTCACGGTTCAGAAAGCTTGACGCGCAATTCACTAGGTTTGTTGGGGATATCGCAAGTGTCCGGTCCGTAAGGTCACGATCCCAAAAGGTTTTTTGGCGGACGGTTTAAGCCATGCGTGTCGTCACCATCGTCAGTCTCGGGGGCTGCGCCCTCTTCGGCCTGGCCGCCCTCGTGGTCGCCAAGACCATGCTGCCCAATCCCGGAACGGCCAAGGCGGCGCCCGCGCCGGTGGTGGGCGTGCCGGTGGTCGTCGCCAAGGCGCCGATGAAGTTCGGCGACAAGCTGGACGCCAGCAAGGTCGAGGTCCTGCAGATGCCCGCCAACGCGGTGCCGGACGGGGCCTTCAAGACCACGGCCCAGGTGCTGGCGCAGGACGGCGGCGGACCGCCGGTGGCGCTGACCGCCATCGCCGCGCGCGAGCCCCTGTTGCCGGCCAAGCTGTCCGGCCCGGGCGCCCGGGCCTCCATCGCCGCCGAGATCGCCGATGGCATGCGCGCCTACACCATCAAGGTCACCGACGTGACCGGGGTCGGCGGCCACGCCCTGCCGGGCGACCGGGTGGATGTGGTGCTGATGCGCGACCTCTCAACCGACGCCAACTCGAGCAAGCACAACTTCGTCTCCGAGGTGGTGATCCAGGACGTGCGCGTCCTCGGCGTCGACCTGAACGCCGACCCGGCCTCCAACAAGCCCGCCACGCCGTCGACCGCGACCCTGGAGGTCTCGGTGCCGGACGCCGAGAAGCTGGCGGTGGCCGGCGACCTCGGCAAACTGTCGCTGGCGCTGCGCAAGACCGGCTCGGCGGAGATCGCCAAGACCGAGCCGATGCACGCCAACTTCGTGTCCGGCGGCGGCGCCCCGCGGGTGAGCCACGCCGTGGCCCGCCACCCGGCCGGCGTACCCGCCGCGCCGGCCGCGGCCCCGTTGATCCTGATCGTCGAGGGCGACGGCAAGGGCGGCGACCACGCGCACAAGCGCGCGCCCAAGCCCGCGTCCCCGCCGTCCGCGCCTGTCGCCGCCGCTGTCGCCCAACAGACGGCGAACGCCGCGAGCGCCGGTGCGGGCCAGTCGCTGGGCTCGGGCATGAGCCACCCCTCGTGAGTTTCCGGGAGTCCCTGACCATGCCGCGCCATCTTGCCGCCGCCTTCTGCGCCGCGCTGACGCTGGCCTCGGCCGGCGCCCTTGCCCGGCCCGCCCTCGCCGACGCCCTACCGGCCGAAGCCGCGCCCAGCCGGGTGATCACGCTCGCCCGCGACAAGTCGCAGTCCTTCCGGCTCGACGAACCGGCGGCGAAGATCGTGGTCTCGCAGCCCGACATCGCCGAGGTGGTCGCCACCACCGACCGCAGCTTCTACGTCCGCGGCCTGGACGTGGGCTCGACCAACCTCCTGGTCTATGGGGCCGGCGGGCGGCTGATGCAGGTGATCGATGTGCGGGTGGGCTTCGACGCCAACGCGCTGCAGTCCGACATGGACCAGCTGCTGCCCAACGAGCACATCAAGGTGCAGACCCTGGGCGAGGGCATCCTGCTCACCGGCAAGGTGAGCAATCCGGGCGTGGCGATCCGCGCGAAGACCATCGCCGACAAGTTCGCCCCCGACGCCGTCACCTCGATGCTCGACGTCCAGGGCGCCCAGGTGGTGCTGGAGGTCCGCGTGCTGGAGGCCACCCGCAACGCCTCGCAGGACATCGGCCTCGGCGCCACGATCAGCAACGGCTCCTTCAGCTTCACCTACGGCACAGGCCTGATCGGCGCCTCGCCGCCGCAGGGCGTGCTGGGTTTCACCGGCCACTCCGGCCACACCACCATCGACGCCACCCTGCAGGCGCTGGAGACCAAGGGCGTCATCCGCACGCTCGCCCGGCCGAACCTGGTGGCCATGTCCGGCGAGAAGGCGAGCTTCCTGGCCGGCGGCGAATTTCCGTTCCCCGTGCCCGCCGGCCTTAACCAAATCACCGTGGAATTCCGCGACTATGGGGTGAAACTGGAATTCACCCCCACCGTGCAGGACGACGGAAAGATCAAGCTTCTGGTGGCGCCGGAAGTGAGCGCGCTCGACCCCACCAACACGGTGCGCGTCGACAACGTCACCATCCCGGCGCTGACCGTGCGCCGCGCCAACACCACGGTGGAGCTGAAGGACGGTGAGTCCCTGGCGATCGGCGGCATGTTCCAGCACACGGCCCAGACCGACATCAACCAGATCCCCGGCCTGGGCAATATCCCGATCCTGTCGGCCCTGTTCCGCTCGTCGCGCTACCAGCGCAACGAGACCGAGCTGCTGATCGTCGTCACCCCGCGCATCGTCACCGCGTCGGACATCGACTCCGCCAAGGACCGCACCATCTCCGGCGTCGAGCCGGGCATGGCAGGCTTCCTCCTGAACGGCGACGCCCTCGACAAGCCGATGGCGCACGACATGCGCGGCCCCATCGACGAACCCGCCGCCCAGCAACTGCGCGGCGAAATCCAACCGGCCAGCCCCGTCGCGCCCACCACCGGAAAGTAAGCGTACCTGTCATGACCACCCCGTCCTTCCCCGGCTTGCCGCAGACCGACCAGGTCCTCAGCGGCCGGCGCGTCCTGGCGCTGGGCCCAGCGCTCGGCCAGCTCGCCGCCGGGCCGCTGGCGGGGGCGGTGGTGGAGACCGCGGGGCTGGAGCGGATGATCGGGGTGAGCGGCGCCGACGCCGACCTGATCCTCATCGACGCCGACGCCTGGGGCGCGCCGGCGCTGGCGGCCGCGGTGCAGGCGCTGACGCTCTGCCCCTCGCCGCCGCCGGTGCTCTTGATGGGCGCGCACCTGCCCACCGCGGTGGTGCGCAACCTCCTGCGCCTGGAACGCTCCGATGTGCTCGACGCGCCCTTCGCGCCGGAGCACCTGGCGATGGCCATCGCCGCCCTCCTGGCCCAGAAGCCCGCCCAGCCGGCCGCCCCGCCCCAGCCGCAGGACGTCGCCCGATGCTGGGCGGTGATCGGCGCCGTGGGCGGCTCCGGCGCCACCACCCTCGCCATCGAGATCGCCAACCAGCTCTGCGGCCGCCAGGCCAAGGAGAAGAGCGTCTGCCTGATCGACCTCAACCTGGTCGACGGTTCGGCCTCGGCCTATCTGGGCGCCAATCCGATGCTGCGGCCGGCCGAGCTCGCCGCCGCCGCCGACAAGCTCGACCCCTCCATGCTGCAGGCCTTCGTCACTCCGGTGACCAAGCAGCTCGACCTCCTGGCCGCCGCCCGCGATCCCTCGGCCTTCGACGCCGCTCCACGCGAGGCGATCCTACGCATGCTGGAGGTGGCCTGTGAGAGCTACGACTGGGTGATCCTCGACATGCCGCGGCACCGCCGGCCCTGGACGCTGGAAGCGCTGGGCGGCTGCGACGAGATGCTGGTGGTCTCAGAGCTCACCGTCCCGGCCCTCTTGGCGGCCCGCTCGCTGTCCGACGAGATCGACCGCGACCTGGGCGGCGGCCAGAAGCCGAAGATCGTGCTGAACCGCCTGGCCAGCCGCATGTTCGGCCCCGCGCCCTCCATGGCCGAGGCAGAGCGGGCCCTGCAGCGCAAGGCCGAAGCCGGGGTCAGCTCCGACTGGGAGGCCGCCGCGGCCTCCGTCAACCTGGGCGGCCCGATCGCCACCCACCGGCCGAAGTCCAAGATCGTCAAGGACGTCCAGGCCCTGGTCGACAAGCTGGCGACCGAAGCCGAGCAACGCACCGTGAAGGCGGCGTGATGGGCCGCTTCGGCTTGCCCGGCGCGCTGCCCGCGGAAACGCCCGCCCCGGCGGCGCCGACTCCTGCAGCGCCCGCGCCCAGCGCGGCTGCGCCCTACGCCAGCGCGCCGCCGGCCGCAGCGCCGGCGCCGGCCGCCGCCCATCCCTCCATGGCCCCGGTCGAGCCCCTGCCGCCGCGCGCCACCGCCCAGCCCGCCACCAAGAACGGCGCGCCCTCGCAGCTGGACATCCGCCTGCGGCTGCACTCGCGCCTGATCGAAGAGCTGGACCTCGCCAAGCTGGACAAGCTCGACGAGAAGGACATGCGCCGCGAGGTGATGAGCCTCACCGCCGACTTCGCCCGCTCCGAGCGGATGGCGCTGAACACCGCCGATCTGCAGGAGCTCGGCGCCTCGATCTACGACGAGATGGTGGGCCTGGGGCCGCTGGAGCCCCTGCTCAAGGACGACAGCATCAACGACATCCTGATCAACGGACCGTTCCAGGTCTATGTGGAACGGCGCGGCGAGCTGGAGCTGACGCCCGTCCACTTCCGCGACAACGACCACCTGCTGCGCATCGTCAACCGTATCGTCGCCGGCGTTGGCCGCCGGATCGACGAGAGCCAGCCCATGGTCGACGCCCGCCTGCAGGACGGCAGCCGGGTGAACGCCGCCATCGCCCCCATCGCCATCGACGGCGCCGCGGTCTCGATCCGGAAGTTCTCCAAGAAGCCGCTGACGCTGGAGCGCCTGGTGGAGTTCAAGGCCATGCCCATGGCCGTCGCCGACTTCATCCACGGGGCGGTGAGGAGCCGGGTGTCCACGGTGATCTCCGGCGGCACCGGCTCCGGCAAGACGACCCTCCTCAACGCGCTCTCGGCGGCGATCAGCCACGGCGAGCGCCTGATCACCATCGAGGACGCCGCGGAGCTGCAGCTGCAGCAGCCGCACGTGGTGCGCCTGGAGACCCGGCCGCCGAACATCGAGGGCAAGGGCGAGATCCGTCAGCGCGAGCTGGTGAAGAACGCCCTGCGGATGCGTCCCGACCGGGTGATCCTGGGGGAAGTCCGCGCCGACGAGGCCTTCGACATGCTGCAGGCGATGAACACCGGCCATGAAGGCTCCATGGCCACCATCCACGCCAACAACCCGCGCGAGGCGATCGGCCGCCTGGAGCAGATGATCGCCATGGGCGGCCTCTCCATCAGCCCCGACGCCATGCGCCAGCAGATCGCCTCGGCCATCGGCCTGATCATCCAGGTCATGCGCCTGGCCGACGGCAAGCGGAAGGTGACCCACGTCACCGAGATCACCGGCATGGAGGGCCAGGTGGTGCAGATGCAGGACATCTTCACCTTCAACCGCACCCACACCGACCCCGACGGCACGGTGCACGGCGAGTTCCGCGCCACCGGCCTGCGCCCGCGCTGCATCGACGAGATGAACCGCCGCGGCATCGTCTACGACGTCGCCAACTTCGACCCCTCGCGTCCGCTGATGGTGTCATGAAGATCGACGCCCATGTCATCTTCCTGATCCTGGTGTTCGCCGCGGTCTTCACCGCCGGCCAGGCGGCCATCGGCCTGCTCACGGTGGCCACCCAGAAGCGCCGGGTGAACAAGCGGCTGAAGGTCGCCGAGAAGATCGACGGGGTCTCGGCGCTGGTCATGGAGCTGCGCAAGCAGCGCGGGCTGAACGCCGACGGCAAGCGCGGCGAGCGGCTGCGCTGGCTGTCGAACCTGATCGTCGCCTCCGGCGTGCCCTACGATCCGAAGAAGTGGGCGCTCTACATCGGGTTGGCGGCGGTGGTCGGGGGCATGGCCGGCGCCATCGTCCTGAAGAACCCGGTGATGTTCATCCCGGGCGCCCTCCTGGTCGGCGGCGCAGGGCCGATCTTCTATCTGAAGTTCATGGTCGCCAAGCGCGCCAAGGCCCTCGGCTTCCAGCTGCCGCAGGCGCTGGAGATCATCGTCCGCAGCCTGGAGGCCGGCCACCCGGTGCCCACCGCCATCAACCTGGTGGGCCGCGAGATGAGCGACCCCATCGGCTCGGAATTCGGCATGGCCGCCGACGAGATCGCCTACGGCGCCACCATGGAGCAGGCGGTGGCCCGCATGTCGGAGCGCTGCCAGCATCCCGACGTCGACCTGTTCGCCGCCACCGTGCGCCTGCAGGAACGCACCGGCGGCAACCTGACCGGCCTTTTGAAGCTGAACGCCGCCACGGTGCGCGAGCGGCACAAGATGCGCCTGAAGATCCAGGCGGCCTCCTCGGAAGGCCGCGCCTCGGCCCTGATCCTGACCGCCGCGCCCTTCTGCGCCATGGGCTTCATCATGATCTCCTCGCCGCATTTCTATGGCGACGTGATCCACGAGCCCATCGTGAAGTGGGGCCTGGTGGGCCTGGGCGTCTGGATGTTCCTCGGCAACATGGTCATGCGCCGCATGATCAACCTTCGGCTCTAGGACAAGGGCGGTGAGCGCCATGCAGATCCAGACCCTGATCACCATCCTGGGCGCCGTCTTCGTCATGGCCGGCGTCGGCGGCGTCGCCTGGGCGGGAATCAACGAGCTGCGCCTGCGCGCCATCCGCCGCGGCCGGCTGGCCACCGCCGGCGGCGCGCAGTTCGGCGGCGGCCGCGCCGCGCGCGACCCCAACGCCGGCCTGGGCGGCCAGATGCTGGGGACCATCCGCCGCCTCGGCCAGCAGAGCGCTGTGCGCGACCCGGCCAAGCTGTCGGTGCTTCGCTCGCGCCTGATGCAGGCCGGCTTCTACAACCGCGAGGCGCCGGTGATCTATCTGGGGGTGCGCGCCGCAGCCCTGGCCGTCGCCACCGTCGGCGTCATCTCGATCCTGCCGCTGATCGCCGGCGGTAAGGGCGGCATGACGGGCATCCTGCTCGCCTGCACCCTGTCGGGCCTCGCCATCCTGGGCCCCGACCGGGTGCTGAACATGCGCCGTTCCAAGCGTGAGCAGGAATACCGCGACGGCTTCCCCGACCTCCTGGACCTGCTGGTCGCCTCGGTCGAGGCCGGCCTGTCGCTGGACGCCGCCGTGACCCGGGTCACCGAAGAGCTCGCCCGCCGATACCCCAATCTGACGGTGCACCTGCGCTTCCTGGTGCTGGAACTGCGCGCCGGCAAGTCGCGGAAGGACGCCTGGTCAGCCTTCGCCGACCGCCTGGGCATCGACGACGCGCGCCAGCTCGCCACCATGCTGCGCCAGGCCGAGGAGATGGGCACCAGCCTGGGCGAGACCCTCACCGTCTTCTCCCAGGACATGCGCTCCAAGCGCATGCTGCGGGCCGAGGAAAAGGCGCTGGCGCTCTCGGCCAAGCTGACCGTGCCGCTGATCGTCTTCATCTTCCCGTGCCTGCTGGGCTCGCTGATGCTGCCCGCCGCGGCCCGCCTGATGCACGTCTTCAGCCACCACTAGGACCGCGGCCCCGACAACGTCCGGTCATTCCCGCAAACGCGGGGCCCAGGTTTCTTGACCACGGAAGACACGGAAAACACCAACCTGGGCCCTAGCCGGTGTCCGCGCGCGGCGACTGGACGCCGGTGTTGGCGGGGACGAGGCGCGCGGCGGTGGTGACCACCAGTTCGCCGCAAAGCCGCATGTCGGCCTTCAGCGCCTGGGCCAGGACCTCGATCGGCAGGTCGGCGAACCCGGGAGCGTCCTCGGCTTCGTAGAGCCGGGCGTCCAGGTCTTCGCGCAGGATCTCGTATTCCTCTTCGTCGCCCTCGGCTTCGGTCCACAGCAGGCGGTTGAGCACGCCCTTCACGCGCCGCTTCTGGGTCTCGGCGGGCGTCGGCTCCGCCACGCGAAGGCGCGCCGCCTCGGCGGCCTCGACGACGCGGCTTTCGCGCAGGGCCGCGTCGTCGGCCGCGGCCTTGGCCTCGCGGGCTTCGTCGCGCGCGTCGCGGGCCGCCTGCCGCTCCAGCTTGGCGTCGAGCGCCAGCGTCAGGCGCACGGCCCGCGAGGTCTTCTGGAAGGCCGCCGCCAAGGCGACCTTCTCCTCCGGAGTCTCCGCCGCCCGCGCCTGGGCCGCCAGGTCGCGCGCCAGCATCAGGCCGAGCTCGGACAGCTCGCCCAGGATCTGCTCCGCCCGTTCCCGCTTGGGATGGGCCGGTTTCGCCGCGGCGTCGGGGCGTTTATATACTTTGCAAACACGAGAAGCTGAGATATAACAATCGGGCAAGCCAGAGAGCCCGATATGTCGATCCTTTCCGCCCCTCACTTCCACGACGAAGCCGCCGCCTTTGAGCGGGTCGAAAAGGTCATCTGGCCGCAAGGTCCTGTCTGCCATCACTGCGGCTGCATGGGCCGCATCAGCGCGATCCCCGCCAACCCCGAAAAGCGCGTCCGCTACGGCCTAAAGCGCTGCGGCGACTGCAAGCGCCAGTTCACCGTGCGAATGGGTACGATCTTCGAAGAGTCGAAGCTGCCCCTGCACATCTGGCTTCAGGCCATGCACCTGATGTGCAGCAGCAAGAAGGGCGTTAGCGCCCACCAGCTCCACCGGACTCTGGAGATCACCTACAAGAGCGCCTGGTTCCTCGCTCACCGCATCCGTGAAGCTATGCGCTCTGGCGACCTGAGCCCGTTCGGCCACGATGGCGGCATGGTCGAGGTCGATGAGACCTACATCGGCCATGAACCGGGCGCGCCGGTCGGCGCTGGCGGCAATCACAAGATGAAGGTCGTCAGCCTCGTTGACCGCGACAGCGGCAAGGCCCGCTCCGTGGTGGTCGATGACATTAGCTCCAAGGTGCTGGGTGAGATCGTCGCGGCCAACCTGAGCCGAGAAGCCATCCTTATGACCGATGAGGCTCGCCACTATATCAAGATCGGCCAGCAGCAGGCCGGTCATGGCCACACGAACCACGGCGCCGGTGAGTACGTCAGCCGCTTCAATCCGCTGGTCCACACGAACACGGTCGAGGGCTTCTTCTCGATCTTCAAACGCGGCATGCGCGGCGTCTATCAGCACGCCAGCAAGAAGCACCTGCACCGCTATCTGGCTGAGTTCGACTTCCGGTATTCGAACCGCATTGCCTTGGGCGTCGATGACGCCGCGCGGGCCACGCGAGCACTGCAAGGTGTGGTCGGTAAGCGGCTTGCGTACCGCAGGCCTGATCTCGGGGCCGAAGCCTCCGCCTAAGCCGAAGAAGCGTATTCGAAGCCGTTGGAAGACCAAGCCACATCGTTATCCGAGGCAGCGAAGGCCGCTAAGATCTTCTAGGACCCGAGTGCGCTCAAGTACCGCCAGATGCCGACTGGTGGCGGGTACATCGGAACTCCGCGTTAGGAAAACTGTTGATAGGATCACGACGGCTCCATATATATCGGGCCTGAAAGTGGTCTCCGCGCGCGTTCGGATACTTCACCGGCTGACCCGAAAAGGTTTCAGGTGGGGTTGTCGCCAAGCGGATACGTACAGCCATCGTAGGACGAGGTTCGCTCTCGTCAGGCCGCTTTTTTCTCGTACAGCTTGGGTTTGTCACTAGGTCGGAACGGCAAAGCCGTGATGACCGTCCAGAACTCGCCGGTCCACTCTACGACCAGCGCTAAGTGCAAACCGTCTTTCGGCCAGACCAGCTTGATGCGGTTGGGCTCAGTCGCATCGTGAACCTCGGTCCACGATGCAGCTACCGCGAAAATAAACTTTTCGCACTGCACGTATCCCAGCGCCTTGATAGCTCCTTGGCGATCCTCACGCCCCTCCAAGTGCTTCAGGCCCCAGCCACCGGTCCTGCCATGATGCCCCAGGAGCAGGCGAATGGGTCCGGCCGCCACACCCAGCGCTTTCGCGGCGTCGGCGTCCACGACGCCAATATCCCTGACGCCCCGCGCGGGGCAGATGACCGTATTCGGGTCATCCTCGGGCGTTTCGGGTGGGGTGGGCCTGTGTTTCAACGTCGCCGATTCACAAAGAGCGGCGACGGTGATATGGTCACCGTCGCCAGTTGGGGTTTCGATCTATTGGCTCACTTGAGGCCGCCGCCCTGGCAGGGGTTGGGCGGCCTCTTCAATTGGGCCCCACCGCGTCCGCGAGCGTGACGACGATGGGTGCGACCCTCCTGAGCATAGCGCGGCCTCCACCGCCGGTTGCGGCTACTCAAATTGGCGCCTTACCGCCATGCGGTCAAGCGCCGGGAGTAATCTCGGCGGCATTCCTTGCTGATCTGGCGCGCTTCTGTTACTCCATTGGAGGAATTAGCCTGAGGGAGCCGAGATGGCCCAATCACGAAGCCCGGGATATCCCAGCATGCCGCTCGGAGAAGCCCTTGATGTTGTGAAGAAAATTCACGACGCCAACCGGACGAACCCGATTGATCGCGAAGCGGCGGCCAAGGAGATGGGTTATACCGGCATCAGTGGGCGCTCTGCGAAGGTGCTGTCCGATCTTTCCCATTTCGGACTCCTGGAGAAGGTGGGGAGCGGTCAAGTCCGGGTGTCGCGGCGAGCCGTCGAAATCCTCTATCCCGAATCAGAAGAGGCGCGCCGGGAGGCCCTGCACGATGCCGCTGACTCTCCTACGCTGTTCGCAGAGCTGAACAGCCAGTTCGCAGACGGTCTGCCCTCAGACAACGCCCTGCGCTCCTATCTCATGCGAAACGGGTTCGCGTCTGCCGCCATCCCACCGGTGATGAAAAGCTATCTGGAGACTTACCGCGCTCTGGAGCAAAAGATTGCAAGCCCAAGTCATGGACTTCGCGCAGAAAACTATGAAGAATCAACTGGCTACAAATCCGATGCCTCTACAGAAGGGCGCGCGCTGGTCGTTCACAGTCCGCCACCCCCGATTCAGGCGTCGCCACAGAGTCGGGAGATTCCGCTTATGGAAGGCGAGCGAGTAGTTTTTGTCGAGGAAGCCGACGCGGGGCGGTATCTAAAGCTGGTTGCGGCCGGGGCCCTGGACGATAACCTCCTAGAGGCGCTGGAGGACTTCACGAAGCGCCAGCGGAAGCGGCTGGTCGCAGCGCGCCCAAAGGAGAGTGGCATTGCCGAACCCAAAGGCCCCGCCCCCGGAGGACCCGAAGAAGCAGTCTGAGAAGTTCGCCGACTTAGCCCGCGAGCTAGAGTGCGACGACGACGAAGCCGCGTTTGACGAGCGACTGAAGAAGCTGGCGAAGGCGCCTCCTGCACCTCACCCAAAGGCGAACAGTCGCGATGACGCCTAGCTATTCACCGTGGCCCGGCGTTTGGCTTGGTTTCGGGATCGGCCTGGCGTGGCTGCTGTTCCCCAAGGTCGTGATCGCCGTGTACAGCGCGCTGGGCGGCAAGTGGTATCGCGGCTTCGATCCGCTCCTGCTCAGGATTCTTTCGATCTTTCCGCTCGCCCTTGGCCTGATGTTTCTTCTTGAGGCGCTTAGAGCCCGCTAGGCTGTTTGCAAAGTATATAAACGCCGGCGTCGGACATGAACAAAACAGGAACATAGATCAAGCCCAAAGTCAAGATTTTGCGATGGCGCACGCCCCGCCGCGGGACTTGCGGGATGTCCGAGACGGCCACCGACCGGCGCCAGCGCGGCGCCGCGCCCGCCAGGCCGAAGCCCGCGATCATCAGCGCCCGGCGGCGAGCTCGGGCAATGCCGGAAGGCGGGCTCCGCGATCGTCTGGATCGGGTGGAAAGCGGTCGTTGATGTCGCGGCGGATTGCCATCCTAGCAGCCAATCCGAACCCCAATAGCCCCCATGCAGGCCACAAAGCCACGGCCAGAGCCTCACCCCAAAACGGCCGAAGATTGGTTTCTGAAGCGGGGCCGAGACTAATAGATGCCCACATCGGTGCGCTCAAAACCACTAGTGCCAACGCCCATGCAGAAGCCCGTTTCTTGAACCGCCAAGCGACTAAGAGAGCCACTACAACAGATATTGGCCCGACAAGCAGAATCGGCCCCTTTGCATCGTCGGCCTCACCCAGCGCGCCGCCCAACATCGAACCAAGTCCGTACACCAGCAGGAGTTCGAGAACGAGCAAGGCGGTGATCACCCACCGGGCAATCTTGATCAGGCGCTGGATGATCCGGCTGATTTGCATTGATGCACAGTGTGATGGCGATTGGGCTCCGCCGTATAGCAGACCTTGCGAACGTCTCAGATGGGTCGGAAGCGGCCGTAGGCCTCGCACCGGCTTCCAGACGGCTGGAAGGGCTTTGATCTCAGGGTTGGGACGGGCCTTGGGGCCGTGAGATCAGCACCACGGTAATCCCGGCGGGCCGAAGCTGGTCGACCAACGCTTGGGGCTGACCCCGGCGATCCTTCCCCCCATCGTGGGAGGAGGCCCCAAAGCGGACGCTCACAACCCGTAGGGCCGGTAGGGCCCGAAGATCAGCTGCTCGAAGACGCCCAGGCCCTGCTGCGGCGCTTCGCCGGGGATCTCCATCGTCGCCGTGGCGATCGCCTGGATGTGCCAGTTCTCCGGCGCGGCCAGGTCGGCGGCGGCCAGGTCGATGTCCTCGCGGCCCACCGCCAGCTCACCCTTCAAGGCCCCGTGGCGCCACTCGGCGCCGTAGCCGATGCCGCGCATCAGGAAGAGGCCCTTGGGCTCAAGCCGCACCGAGGCCTCGCCCTGCTCCAGGGGGATCTTCAGCGTCCCGCCCAGCGCATGGCGCGTCCCGGCCTTCAGGGCGACGTCCTCCATGCGCGGGCGGTCGCTGTGCCAGCCGCCCTGCGGCCCCGCGCCGTCCGGCAGGATCACCGCCCGCGTGTTCCAGGGCTTGCCCTCGGTGTCGGCGTTGACGTGGAAGAAGACCGACTTGTCGGCGAAGTTGAGCGGCGTCCACTGCCAGAAGAAGCCCATCATCGTGCCGCCGGGCGTGGGCTGCGGGTCCGGCGCCCCCACCGGCCGCACGCCCCAGGAGCGGTCGCGCGTGCCGGTCCAGCCGCCGGCGCAGGCGCGGCGCTCGCCGTCGACCTCGGTCCAGCCGGAGACACGGACGTTCTGGGTCAGGCGGGTGTAGTCCATGAACATCCGCGGGCCGTTGCGGTAGGTGAAGCGCGGCTCCTCGATGGGGAAGGCGCGGCCTTCGAAGGTCAGCTCGCAGGCCAGGCCCTCGGCCTTCTCCAGGGTCACCCGCAAGGTCTGCAAGGGCTCGACGACCTCGATCCGCAGCGGCCCCACCACCAGGTCCATCCGCTCCATCGCAAGGATGCGCGAGGCGTGCAGGCAATACTGCGTCCCGCCGCGGATGATCGAGACATGGGCGTCGGCGACGTTCAGCGCCGGGTAGACCCCGAAGGCCACCGCCACGAACTCCGAACCGTCCGGCGAATAGGCGTTGAAGAAGTAGCGGTCGTAGAAATTGCGGTCGGAGCCGGCGTAGGCGATCGGCTCCGGCGTCTGGTGGATCGGGAAGTCGTCGCCCTTGGTCAGCATCGCCGCCGTCTCCTGCTGTCTTGACGCCTCGTCACGCTTGCGGGCCGCCGCCAGGGCGTATCAACTGCGCGCAACAACCAGAACACAAGCCCGCGCCGATCCGGACGGGGGCGACATGGGCAGGGCCAATCAGGCCGGGAGGGTGCGATGAGCGTCATGACCGCCGCCGACCATCGGATACCGCAGGACCTCGCCGACAGCCTGGTGACGCCGCCGGCCTATGCCGACGGCCGCATCTTCGAGACCTACCGCCGGCTGCGGTCGAACGAGCCGCTGGGCGTGGCCAGGATCGAGGGGGTCGATCCCTTCTGGGTGGTGACCCGCCACGCCGACATCCTGGAGGTCAGCCGCCAGAACGACCTGTTCCACAACGGCGACCGCTCGCCGACCCTGATCGGCCAGGAGGGCGACCGCAAAGTGCGCGAGATGATGGGCGGCAGCCCGCACCTCCTGCGCACCCTGATCCATATGGATGCGCCCGATCACCTGAAGTACCGCGCGCTGACCCAGGCCTGGTTCATGCCGCAGAACCTCAAGCGCCTGGAGGACCAGATCCGGGTGATCGCCAAGGCCGCGGTGGAGAAGCTGGCCGCCGCCACGGACGCGGAGGGTGTCGGCCACTGCGACTTCGTCCAGGCCGTCGCCCTGCACTATCCGCTGCGGGTGATCATGAGCATCATGGGCGTGCCGCAGGACGACGAGCCGCGGATGCTGAAGCTCACCCAGGAGCTGTTCGGCGCCGCCGACCCCGAGCTCGCCCGCGACGCCGGCACGCCGCCGGAGGAGCGCGACTTCGACTTCAGCGTCATCATCGACTTCTCGAACTATTTCCGCGCCCTGTCGGAGAGCAAGCGCGCCGACCCGAAGGACGACCTGGCCACCGTCATCGCCAACTCCCAGGTGGACGGCGCCCCGATCAGCGACCTGGAGGCGATGAGCTACTACATCATCGTCGCCACCGCCGGGCACGACACCACCTCGTCCTCCACCGCCGGCGCGCTCTGGGCGCTGGCTGAGAACCCCGCCGAGTTCGCCAAGGTCAAGGCCGACCTGTCGCTGATCCCCGCCCTGGTGGACGAGAGCATCCGCTGGACCACCCCGGTGAAGACCTTCATGCGCACGGCCACCGAGGACGTCGACCTCGCCGGCCGCGACATCAAGAAAGGCGACTGGCTGATGCTCTGCTACGCCTCGGGCAACCGCGACGAGGCGGTGTTCGAGGCGCCCGACGAATTCCACGCCGACCGCCGGCCCAACAAGCACCTGGCCTTCGGCTATGGCGCGCACCTGTGCCTTGGCCAGCACCTGGCGAAGATGGAGATGCGCATCCTCTGGGAGGAGCTTCTGCCGCGCCTGTCGGAGCTGGCGCTGGACGGCGCCCCGGCCATGAGCGAGGCGGTCTTCGTCAACGGCCCCAAACGCCTGCCGATCCGCTATCGGATGAGCTGAGCGGTTGGCCGGATCTTTCAATTAGTGGACCACCCGCTCGCGCCCAGGATCGCCGCCTATGTCGCCGCCCGGATGCCGGGCACTCAGGGCCTGACGGTCGCCGACGTCGAGAAGATCCCCGGCGGCGCCTCGCGGGAGACCTATCGCTTCCGGCTGACCTGGCGGGAGGGCGGCCGGGATCACGAACGCCGGCTGATCCTGCGGCGCGACCCGCCGGCCAGCCTGATCGACACCGAGCGGCGGATCGAATTCGCCGCCTACCGCGCCTTCGAGGGCTCCGCCGTGCCGGTGCCGCGGATGCTGTGGCTGGAGGAGGACGCCGGCCCGCTGGGGGCGCCCTTCTTCATCGCCGAGGAGCTGGCGGGCTTCCAGACCTCGCCGCAGGTGCTGTTCTCCGGCCCCTACGATGCGGTGCTGCCGAGGCTCGCGGAGCGCAAGTGGACGATCCTGGGCGAGATCGCCCGCGCCGATCCCATAGCGCTCGGCCTGACCGAGGTGATGGACGCTCCGGCGCTCGACGCCTGCTGGCGGCGCGAGCTCGACCACTGGGAAGGCGTGATCGACCGCGAGGAGGCCGAGCCGCAGCCGATCGCGCGCGCCGCCATCCGCTGGCTGCGCGCCCATCCGCCGCCGCCGGCGCAGCGGTTGTCGGTGGTCCACGGCGACTACCGCACCGGCAACTTCCTCTATGACGCGGCCGGCGAGGTCCAAGGCGTGCTGGATTGGGAGATGGCCCACCTGGGCGACCCGCTGGAGGACCTGGCCTGGAGTTTCAACCCGATCTGGCGGATGGGCCGCGGCCTGGCCGGCGGCCTGGTTCCGCAGGACGAGGCCGTGGCGGTCTGGGCGCGGGCCAGCGGCCTCGCCGTCGATCCGGCGGCCCTGCACTGGTGGATGCTGTTCAACTGCGTGAAGGGCCAGGGCATCTGGGTGGGCTCCGCGCGCGCCTTCATCGACGGCGGCAATACCGAGCCGATCCTGATCTATGCGGCCTGGTGGCTGTTGAACGCCCAGGATCGCGCCATACTGGAGCTGATGGGGAAGCTATGACGCCCACGGTCCCTTCGGTCCTGGCCGAACTCGCCGAGCTTGCGCTGCGCAACGCCTCGCCGGACGTCCCGGCCGCGGAGCGGGCCAACGCGCTCACCTTGTCGTCGATGATCCTCGGCCTGGCCGCCGAGGTCGCCGACGGCGAGGCGGACTGTCTGGTGGCGGAGAACCGCGCGCTCGCCGAGTTGCTGGCCGACGCCGCCGACGAGACCAGCTTCAGGCTCTCTGCCCTGCGCGCCGAGAACGCCCGGCTACGCGCGGGGCTGATCGCGGCCCACGCGGCGGCGGAAACGGCCGGCGATGACGCCCGGCAGGACGCCATCTGGGCGGAGCTGCGCGCTTCGACCGAGCGGCGCAAGCTCTCCGTCGCGCCGGTCTGACCCATGGCCTCGTCCAAGGACATCGCCAACCGCATCCCGATCACCGGCGCCCTGATGCTGGCGACGCTGATGAACACCCTGGACCAGACCATCGCCAACGTGGCCCTGCCGCACATCCAGGGCAGCGTCTCGGCCTCGCAGGACCAGATCACCTGGGTGCTGACCAGCTACATCATCGCCACCGCGATCATGACGCCGCTGTCCGGCTGGCTGTCCCAGAAGATCGGCCGCAAGACCATGTTCCTGTTCTCGATCGCGGGCTTCACCACCGCCTCGGTGCTGTGCGGGATCGCGACCTCGCTGCCGGAGATCGTGGCCTTCCGCCTGTTGCAGGGCATCGCCGGCGCCTCGCTCATCCCTCTGTCGCAGACCGTGATGCTCGACATCTATCCGCAGAAGATGATCCCGCGGGTGATGAGCATCTGGAGCGCCGCGGTGATCCTGGGGCCGATCATCGGCCCGACGCTGGGCGGCTATCTCACCGAGGACTTCTCCTGGCGGTGGGTGTTCTACATCAACGTGCCCATCGGCATCCTGGCCTTCCTGGGCATCTGGACCTTCATGGACGCCGACCCTGGCGGCCGGCAGCGGCCGTTCGACTTCCTGGGCTTCGGAGCGCTGGTGCTGTTCGTGGCCGGCTTCCAGCTCATGCTCGACCGCGGCCCGACCGAGGACTGGCTGGACTCCAAGGAGATCTGGATCGAAGGCGCGATCGGGGCGGCGGGCCTGTTCGTGTTCATCGTCCAGACCGCGACGGCGGAGCATCCCTTCTTCCACCGCGACCTGGCCAAGGACACCAACTACGTCGCGACCACGGTGTTCTCGCTGACCACCATGGTGCTGTTGTTCTCCTCGAGCGCGCTCCTGCCGTCGATGATGCAGAACCTGCTGGGCTACTCCGCCCTGCAAGCCGGCATCGCGTCGATGACCCGCGGCGTGGGGTCGCTGATAGCCTTCCTGGCGGTGCCGGCGATCGTGGGCTGGCTGGGGCCGCGCAAGGTGCTGCTGGTCGGGGTGATGCTGTCGTCGATGGCCATGTGGCTGATGGGCCAGTTCGACCTGTCCATGACCGCCCGGCCCATCGAGGTGGCGGGCTTCATCCAGGGCCTGGGCACAGGCCTGCTGTTCGCGCCGCTCAACACCCTGGCCTACGCCAAGCTGGCGCCCATCCACCGGACCGAAGGCACCATCGTCTCGACCATGGCCCGCAGTATCGGCTCCAGCGCCGGGATCTCGGTGGTGCAGGCGATCCTGATCCGCGACGCCGCCGTCGCCCACGCCCGCCTTGCCGAGCATGTGACGGTGACCGATCCGGTGCTGCGCTGGAGCCTGCCGCAGGTGTTCAGCCTCTCCGGCCCGGGCCTGGAGGCCCTCAACGGCGAGGTGACCCGCCAAGGGACGATGATCAGCTACGACGCGGTGTTCGGCGCCCTGGGCGTCCTCGCGCTCCTGATGGCGCCGGCCCTGCTCATCCTGAAGCCGCCGGCGCGGCAGCCAGCGGCGGCGGCCGGGGCGGCCCCTCAGCCGGCGCACGAGGTCGCCGTCGACTAGCCGTTGGCCGCCCGTGAATCCGCCGGCGCGTCGGTCCGGTCGCCCTCGGTGTAGTCGCGCAGCACGCTCGCCACCCGGATGCGGTAGCTCTCGAAGACCCCGCCGCGCCCGCGCGCCTGGGCGGCCCGGTGCGGATCCAGGCCCCGCCACGCCGCCACCGCCGCCTCGTCGCGCCAGAACGACAGCGAGAGCAGCTTGCCCTCCTGGGTCAGGCTGGCGAACCGCTCGATGGAGATGAACCCGTCGGCACCGTCCAGCAGCGGGCGCAGCTCCGCGGCGATATCCAGATATTCCTGGCCCCGCGCCGCGGCCGGCTGGCCTTCGAAGATCACCGCGATCATTTGCTCACCGGCTGCAGGAAGGTCCGCGTCTCTTCCAGGATGAACTTCCGCTCCTGGGCGAACCTGAAGTTGGCCATGGAGGCCGCGTCGGACCTCAGCCGGCCGCGATAGGCCTCGTAGGACGCCAGGCTGTCGAAGCCGATCATCGCCAGCGCGATGTTGTTGGTCCCCTCGTGCGGCAGGAAATAGCCGAGCAGGTCCCCGCCCAGGGCCGGGATGATGGTCAGCCAATTGCGGGCGTATGCCTCGAAGTCGTCCTTCTTGAAGGGATCGATCACGTAACGGATGCAGCAGGTGACGGTCATGGCGCTCTCCAGGTCTGGCCTGGACCCTGGGTAGCCGCTTCGCAGGGGCCCATGCTTCGATCCAGGACGAAGCTTGGGGCCTGTCCCACCGGCGATCATTCGCGTAATGTCGAACCATGAAGGTCGGACCCGATATCGCCACCCTGGGCTCGCTGCTAGGCGACCCGGCGCGCGCCAACATGCTGACCGCCTTGCTCTCCGGACAGGCGCTGACCGCCGGCGAACTGGCCCGTGAGGCCGGGGTCACCGCCCAGACCGCCAGCTCCCACCTGGCCCGCCTGGAGGCCGGCGGCCTGCTCACCCAGAGGAAGCAGGGCCGCCACCGCTACTACGCGCTCTCGGGCGAGGACGTGGCCGGGGTCATCGAGGCCCTGATGGGCCTGGCCGCGCGGACCGGCCACACCCGGGTGCGCACGGGCCCCAAGGAGCCGGCGCTGCGCCGGGCGCGGGTCTGCTACGACCACCTGGCCGGCGACCTGGCCGTGGGCATGCTGGAGAGCCTGACCGCGCGCGGCTTCATTGTGGAAACCGACGAGCGGCTCAGCCTCACCCCGGCCGGCGAGGCCTTCATGGCGGCGCTGGGCCTCGACCTGCCGGCGCTGGCCGGACAGCGTCGGCCGCTGTGCAAGGGCTGCCTGGACTGGAGCGTGCGCCGCACCCACCTGGCCGGCGGCCTGGGCGCGGCCCTGCTGGACCGGTTCTTCGCCCTGGGCTGGGCGGCGCGCGAGCCGGGCACGCGCCTGGTGCGCTTCAGCCCCCGCGGCCTGGAGGCCTTCCGCGAGATCTTCGGGGTCATGCCCGACACGCCGAACGAGGAAACCGCAGCCGCGACGTGACAAGTCCGTCCCGCTCGGCTTTGCTGCGCGCGCCGCCGATTTGGCGCGCCAAGCCCAAGCCATTTTCCATAGGGACGGATTTCAGATGCCACCACGGATGTTGCCTGAGCCCACGCCGGAGACCCGGCATTTCTGGGAGGGCTGCAAGGCGGGCGAGCTTCGCCTGCAGCGCTGCGCCGACTGCGACGGGGGCGCCTATTTCCCGCCCCGGCCCTTCTGCCCCAAGTGCGGCAGCCGCAAGGTCGAGGTGTTCAAGGCCTCGGGCGAGGCGGTGCTGTGGTCCTATGTCATCAACATGCGCCCGCGCCCCGACATGGGGACCGAGCCCTACGCCATCGCGGTCGTGAAGCTCTCCGAGGGCCCGACCATGATGACCAACATCGTGGATTGTCCGCAGACGCCGGAGGCGCTGCAGCTCGACATGCCGGTGAAGGTCACCTTCGCCCCGCAGAGCGACGACATCACCCTGCCGTTCTTCCAGCCGGCGGGAGCGTAGAACCATGAAGCGCAAATCCATCGCGGTCGTCGGCGCGGCCGAGACCACCCAGATGGGCAAGATCCCCGACGTCTCGGTGATCGGCCTGCATGCCGACGCGGCGCTGAACGCGCTCGCCGACGCGGGCCTCAAGCCCAGCGACATCGACGGCGTCGCCACCGCCGGGATCAGCCCCGTCGAGCTCGCCCACTACATGGGCATCAAGCCCACCTACGCCGACGGCACCCAGGTCGGCGGCTGCTCCTTCATGCTGCACGTCCGCCACGCCGCGGCGGCGATCAACGAAGGGCTCTGCTCGACAGTGCTGATCACCCACGGCGAGAGCGGCCGCTCCCGAGTGGGCGCCGGCGGCTTCGGCCGTTCGGCCTCCAGCCTGATGGGCCAGTTCGAGATGCCCTACGGGCCCATGGGGCCGCCCACCATGTTCACCATCCCCGTGCTGCGCTACCTCAAGGCCCGCGGCTACACGGTGGAGGACCTGGCCCAGGTGGCGGTGATCCAGCGCGAATGGGCGGCGAAGAACCCGCGCGCCAGCTTCAAGGGCCCGATCACCGTCGAGGACGTCCTGAAGTCCGACATGATCGCCTGGCCCTTCACCAAGCTGATGTGCTGCCTGGTCACCGACGGGGGCGGCGCGCTGATCCTGACCTCGGCCGAGCGGGCCAGGGACTTCCCGCAGAAGCCGGTCTACGTCCTGGGCACCGGCGAGAGCGTCGAGACCCCGATGGTCAGCCAGATGTACGACTTCACCCACTCGACCGCCTTCCGCATCAGCGGCAAGAAGGCCTTCGACGAGGCCGGCATCACCCATTCCGACGTCGACCACCTGATGATCTACGACGCCTTCGCTCACCTGCCGCTCTACGGCCTGGAGGACCTGGGCTTCTGTCAGGAAGGCGAGGCGGCTGCCTTCATCAAGGGCCGCAACACCGCGCCGGGCGGCAAGCTGCCGCTGAACACCAACGGCGGCGGCCTCTCCTACATGCACTCCGGCATGTACGGCATGTACGCCCTGCAGGAGAGCGTGCGGCAGATGCGCGGGATCGCCCCGGCCCAGGTTCCCGGCGCGAAGATCAGCATCGCCCATGGCGTCGGCGGCATGTTCGCGGCCTCCGGAACCATCGTGTTCTCGAACGAAGCGCCGTAATTGCGGAAGCTACCTTCTCCCCGCGGAGGGGAGAAGGTGGCCTGCGAAGCAGGTCGGATGAGGGGCCTCGCACGTCCTTCACAATTGACGGGCAGATGACGGCGATGATGTCAGTGCAGTCCCTCATCCGTCGGCCTTCGGCCGCCACCTTTTCCCGGCTCGGGAGAAGGATACTGTTGGCGATCTTCGCAGCTCTCGGCCTCGCCGCCGCGGCCCGCGCCCAGGACCTGACGCTGACCGGCGTCATGACCCGCGCCGACCACGAGCACTACCGCGAGGTCCCGTTCCAGGTTCCGGGCGGGACCACGCGGATCACCGTGGAGTTCGCCTACACCGGCAAGGACCAGCACTCGGTCATCGACCTGGGCGTGCGCGATCCGGTGCGCTTCCGCGGCTGGAGCGGCGGCAACAAGCAAAGCTTCACGATCAGCGACGCTGAGGCGACGCCCTCCTACCTGCCCGGCCCGATCCCCGCCGGGACCTGGAAGCTGGTGCTGGGCGTGCCGAACCTGCGCGCCGGCGTCGAAGCCCACTACACCGCCAAGGTCCACTTCGATCGAGGAACCAGCTTCGCGGGCTTCAGCGCCACGCCGATCAAGGCCACGCCCGGCTGGTACCGCGGCGACCTGCACATGCACACCGCCCATTCCGACGGCTCCTGCGCCTCCCACCGCGGCCAGCGCGTGCCGTGTCCGGTGTTCAGGACGCTCGAGACCGCCCACGCCCACGGCCTCGACTTCATCTCGGTCACCGACCACAACGACACCGCCCAGAACGAGGCCCTGCGCGAGTTCGCCCCCTATTTCGACGACCTCCTGCTGATCCCCGGCCGGGAGCTCACCACCTTCTGGGGCCACGCCAACATCTGGGGGCCGAGCGCGCCCATGGACTTCCAGTTGGGCTCGCCGCGCGCGCCGACCCTGGCCGCGATCCAGGACCAGGTGGAGAAGGCCGGAGGCCTGATCTCCATCAACCATCCAGGCCAGCCGTCGGGCGAGGCCTGCATGGGCTGCGGCTGGACGGCGAAGGACACCGACTTCTCACGCATCCAGGCAGTGGAGGCGGTGAACGGCGGCGCGCTGCGCCTGCCTGGCGGGGCGGAGAGCGCGATCTCCGGGATTCCGTTCTGGGAGGCGCGGCTGAACGCGGGCTTCCGCGTCACCGCTGTCGGGGGCTCGGACAACCACGACGCAGGCATCGACCAGGCGACGCACACCGGCATCGGCTTCCCCACCACCGTGGTCCATGCGAGCGAGTTGTCGCAGCCGGCGATTCTGGCGGGGATCCGCGCCGGGCACGTCTTCGTCGACATCACTGGCAGCCGCGACAAGCTCCTGGAGGTCAGCGCGACGTCCGGCGGGCGCGTGGGCGAGATGGGCGATGCGATAGCCGCTCCGGCCGGCGCGGTGGTCCGCGTGAGCATCCATGTGGCGCATGCGGCCGGCGGTTCGCTGTCGCTGGCCGGGAACGGCCCGAAGCCGAAACTGGCCGACGCTGCGCTGGCCGGCGACGACGAGACCCGCAGCTTCGAGGTGACGGGCGACGGCCAGCGCCACTGGCTGCGCATCGACGTGCGCGGGCCGGACGGCAAGCTCTGGCTGCTCGGCAACCCGATCTACTTCAACGCCCAACCTTAGTCCGAATGGCCCGACGAAAGTCGGGGTTACTCAGGCCACGTCGCTGATCGGTTCATCCGAAACCGTCAAAGCTTCGTCGGCCGCGCTGATGGCGGCGAGGATGCTTTCGATCAGGGCCTGGGCGTGGATCGGCTTGGACAGGTGCAGGTCGGCGCCGGCGTCGTGGCTGGAGCGGATGTGCTCGTCCAGCGCGTTGGCGGTCAGCATGATCACCGGCGTGCGCGGGGTCCCGGTCTCACGCTCCCACTCGCGCAGCAGGACCGTGGCCGACAGGCCGTCCAGCTCCGGCATCTGCATGTCCATCAGGACCACGTCGAAGCGTTCGGCCTTCAGTCGGTCCAGCGCCAGCTGGCCGTTCTCGATGATAACCGGCGAGACGCCGACCGACTCCAGGATCAGCTCGACCACCTTCTGGTTGGTGGGATGGTCCTCGGCCACCAGCACGCGGCAGCCGGCGATGTCCAGGTCGTAGGCCTCTTCAGCCTCGGTCTCCGCCGCCTCGCCCGCCAGCCGCTCCAGCGGTGCGTAGACCGAGAACACCGAGCCCTGACCGGGCGTCGATTTGACCACGATCCGCCCGCCCATCAGCTCGATCAGCGAGCGGCTGATGGCCAGGCCCAGGCCCGTGCCGCCGAACCGGCGGCGGATGGAGGCGTCGGCCTGTTCGAAGCGGCGGAACAGCCGCTGGCCGGTCTCCGCGTCGAAGCCGATGCCGGTGTCGGCCACTTGGAAGCGCACCTCGTCGCCGAAGCCGATGACGTCGAGGCTCACCTGGCCAGCCTCGGTGAACTTCACGGCGTTGGAGAGCAGGTTGGACAGCACCTGGGTGATACGGACCGTATCGCCGGCGTAGCGGCCCGCCGCCTCCGGCGCCACCGACCAGCGGAAATCAAGGCCCTTGCCCTGCGCGGAGGCGCGGTGCAGCTCGGCGATGCCGCCCACCAGGCGCTCCATGTCGAACTCGTCGCGCGCCAGGGTGATCTCGCCGGCCTCGATCTTCGAGAAGTCGAGGATGTCGGTGAGCACCCGCTCCAGCAGGCGGCCGGAGGAGACGATCAACTCGGCCAGTTCGCGGCCCTTGGGCGTCGACTGCTGGCCGGCCAGGGTCTCGGAAATGGCGATCACCCCGTTCAGCGGGGTGCGCAGTTCGTGGCTCATATTGGCCAGGAAGCGCGACTTCTCGGTATTGGCCCGTTCCAGCTGGGCGGTGCGTTCGCTGACCCGGTCTTCCAGGGAGGCCAGCACGGCCTCGACCTTCTCACGCTCGGTGCGCAGGGACACGGCCAGCACGCCGATTTCGTCGTTGCGGACTTCCACGTCGCGGACGTCCGGCCGGTCGCCGTCGCCGGGCTCGCAGGAGGCGGCCAGGCGCTCCAGCGGCTGGACGATGCTGCGGCGGGCCAGCAGCACCACCGCCAGCGCCTGCAGGGCCGAGGCGAAGCCGCCGATCAGCAGCACCCAGGAGGCCGACAACAGGGCCGAGGACACCACGTCGGCCTTCGGATAGGTCAGCATCAGGTACCAGTTGGGCCCATTCAGCCGGCCGAAGGCCACGATCTGGCGGCCGTCCTTGCTCTCGATCACCCCATGGTCGCGGCCGGTGGCTATGGCCCGCGCCACGAGGTCCTTCAGCGCGAAGGTCTTCTCATAGGCCGCGATGGTCTTTTCGGGGGCCTTGGTCTGGTCGCTGATGAAGCCCGGATAGGCGATGAGCTCGCCCTTGCCCGTGACGATCAGCGGCGAGGCGCCGGACGGGGTGTCCTTCAGGGCGTTCAGGAAGAAGTGGGTGAGCTCCATCGACGAGCCGAACGACCCGACGTAGCGGCCGTTCACATAGGTCGGGGTCAGGCAGGCGGTCATGAGCCGTTTGCCCACATCGTCCTGCACCAGCCGCTGCAGGTTGGTGCAGCGTGTGGCGCCGCTCGGATCGTTCTGCGGCAGGGTGAGCTTGGCCATCTCCTCGTTGTCCACCGTCATGTCAGCCGGGGCCTCGTGACGGTAGTAGGTCAGATGGTCGGGCCGGTCCGGCCCGTACATCACTAGCCGCGTCGGGTGGCTGGTGAAGAAATAGAGGTTGTCGTACTCCCGCCGGGCGGCGGGACCGAGCGCGGCCACCAGGTTGAAGGCGGCCACCAGGGTCCGCATCTGCTCCGGGGTGGCGTCCCGCTCGTGGGCCAGGAAGGCGCCCATGCCGTAGGTGTATTGCCCCTCCTGCACCACGCCGTCGAAGTATTCGTCGCGGCTGCGGCGGGTGCCGTCGCCCTTGGCCGGGAAGTATTTGTCGGCCAGGCGCCGGACGTCGGCGTCGCTGAGCTTGGCCATCCGCTGCTGCAGTTCCTCCCCCGCCGCCTTGTGCAGGCTGGACACGTCGGCAAGCTGACGGTCCACGTTGGAGCTGCGCTCACGCACGTAGTCGGTCAGGTAACCGATCTGACGGTGCGAGAGTTCGCGCTCGAACACGACGAACGCGCCGAAGGTGCCAAGCACCGTCATGATCAGCGACATCAAGCCGACGCTGATCAGAAACCGACGCGAGAGGGACTTCATGGGACCGCTGAGGACTCCGCCAATTCTCGGAACTTAATCAGCGAAGATTGAGCTTGGGTTTACACCGTTCACCTTCTGTCACAATCGCCGGCGCGGCCCCCGGGGGGCCTAGCGGTCGAACTTCGTCGCCAGCACGATGGAGGAGTTGGTGCGCTCCACCCCGTGGACCGCGCCGATCTGGTCGATCAGGGCGTCCATCTCGCCCACATTAGGCGCCTCGACCGCGGCGATCATGTCGGCCGGTCCGCTCACCGACTGCAGCTTGCGCACGCCGGGCAGGCGTTTCAGCGTCGCGGTGACGGCCGCGGCCTGCTTGGGCTCGACGGTGAGCATGACGAAGGCGTGGATCATGGCGGCTTCCCGCGCCTGGGAGAGCTTCACCGCATAGCCGGCGATGACCCCGGACCGCTCCAGCCGCGCCAGCCGGCTCTGCACCGTGGTGCGCGACAGGCCGAGGGCCCGGGCCAGTTCCGCCACCGGCGCGCGGGCGTTGTCGCGCAGGCGCGCCAGCAGGTGATCGTCCAGGTCATCCATCGCCGGCCTCCATTTTCGGCGTTGCGCCGAATGCTGCGGTCGATATGCCAAGATATGCCATGAATATCGCCGAGATGCCAATTGATACCGGCGGCGATGCGAATCACCTTTAGGGGGCGCACCCCTCGCGCCGTCTTATTCGGAAGAACCTCGCATGCTGGACGTCGCCGTCATCGGAGCCGGGAAGATCGGCTCGACCATAGCCGCTCTGCTGGCGAGCTGCGGCGACTATTCGGTGCGGGTGATCGACCGCAGCGCCGAGGCGCTGGAGGGGCTCGATCCGCGGGTCCTGGGCCTGGCTCTGGCGGTCGACGATCCTGACGTCCTGACGCCCGCCCTGACCGGCTGTTTCGCGGTGGTCAACGCCGCGCCCTACCACCTGACCACCGTGGTGGCGACCGCGGCCAAGGCGGCTGGCGCCCACTACCTGGACCTGACCGAGGACGTGGCCGCGAGCCGCATCGTCCGTGAGCTGGCGAAGGACGCCGAGACCGCCTTCATCCCGCAGTGCGGGCTGGCGCCCGGCTTCATCACCATCGCCGCCTGGGACCTGGCGCAGCACTTCGACGAGCTGCATGACGTGCGCCTGCGGGTCGGCGCCCTGCCGCGCTATCCGTCCAACGCGCTCAACTACAACCTCACCTGGTCGACGGACGGGGTGATCAACGAATATTGCGAGCCCTGCGAGGCCATCGTCGGCGGCCAGCTGCGCGAGGTCCCGGCGCTGGAGGAATGCGAGGAATTCGCCCTCGACGGCGTCACCTACGAGGCCTTCAACACCTCCGGCGGCCTGGGCACGCTGTGCCAGACCCTGGCCGGCAAGGTGCGCAACTTGAACTACCGCACCATCCGCTATCCCGGCCACGCGGCGATCATGAAGGCGCTGTTGAACGACCTGGGCCTGCGCAACCGCCGCGCGCTCCTGAAGGACATCCTGGAGAACGCGGTCCCCGCCACCCTGCAGGACGTGGTCATCGTCTTCGTGACCGTCAGCGGGCTGAAGGCCGGCCGGCTGATGCAGGAGACCTACGTCAACAAGATCTACGCGCAAGCCGTGGGCGGCGAGATGAAGAGCGCGATCCAGATCACCACCGCCGGCGCGGCCTGCGCGGTGCTGGACCTCCTGGCCGGCGGCAAGCTGGCGGACCATGGCTTCATCCGCCAGGAGGACATCCCGCTCGCCGACATCCTGGGCAACCGCTTCGGACGCTTCTACGCTGGCGACGAGCAATCCACCCCCGCCCTTCGCGCCGCCGCCGAATAGACCGAGCAGACCAGATGACCGTGCAGACCCCCATCGGCTCCGCCCGGGCCGAAGCCGCCGAGGTATTGGCCCGCCTGGGCGTGGCCGAAGGCTTATGGACCGGCGGCGGACGCGCCGTGCGCTCCCCGGTCACCGGCGAGACCATCGCCGAGGTGCATGATGCGTCCCCCGACGAGGTCACCCGCACGGTCGAGACGGCGCACGCGGCCTTCCTGAAATGGCGGCTCACGCCCGCGCCCCGGCGCGGCGAGCTGGTCCGCCTGCTGGGTGAGGAGCTGCGCGCCGCCAAGCCCGACCTCGCCGCCCTCGTCACCCTGGAGGCGGGCAAGATCGTCTCCGAGGCGGCCGGCGAAGTGCAGGAGATGATCGACATCTGCGACTACGCCACCGGCCTGTCGCGCCAGCTGTTCGGCCTGACGCTCGCCACCGAGCGGCCGGACCACCGGATGATGGAGACCTGGCACCCGCTGGGCGTGGTGGGCGTGATCAGCGCCTTCAACTTCCCGGTCGCGGTCTGGTCCTGGAACGCGGCGCTGGCCTTCGTCTGCGGCGACGCCGTGGTCTGGAAGCCCTCGGAAAAGACCCCGCTGACAGCGCTGGCCGTCCAGGCCCTGTTCGAGCGCGCCTGCGCCAAGTTCGGCGAGGCGCCGGCGGGCCTCTCGGCCGTGGTGATCGGCGCCCGCGAGGTCGGCGAAGCCCTGGTCGACCATCATAAGGTCCCGCTGGTCTCGGCCACCGGCTCGACGGCCATGGGCCGCGCCGTGGCCCCGCGCCTGGCCGCGCGCTTCGCCCGCGCGCTGCTGGAGCTCGGCGGCAACAACGCCGCCATCGTGGCGCCCAGCGCCGACCTCGACCTGACCCTGCGCGGGGTGGCCTTCGCGGCCATGGGCACCGCCGGCCAGCGCTGCACCACGCTTCGCCGCCTGTTCGTGCACGACAGCGTCTATGACGCCCTGCTGCCCCGCCTGAAGGCGGCCTACGGATCGGTCGCGGTGGGCGATCCGCGCAAGGCCGGGACCCTGGTCGGCCCGCTGATCGACGCCGCCGCCTTCGAAAGCCAGCAACGCGCCCTCGCCGAAGCCACAGCGGCCGGCGGTCAGGTCACCGGCGGCGAACGGGTGGACGTCCCCGGTTGCGGCGAAGCGGTCTACGTCCGTCCCGCCCTGGTGGAGATGGACCGCCAAGCCGCAATCGTCCGTCGCGAGACCTTCGCCCCGATCCTCTACGTGATGCGCTATTCCGACATCACCGAGGCCATCGGCCTGCAGAACGACGTGCCGCAGGGCCTGTCGTCCTCGATCTTCACCAACGACGTGCGCGAGGCGGAGCTATTCACCTCCGCGGGCGGGTCGGACTGCGGCATCGCCAACGTCAACATCGGCCCCTCGGGCGCCGAGATCGGCGGGGCGTTCGGCGGCGAGAAGGAGACCGGCGGCGGCCGCGAAGCCGGATCGGACTCCTGGAAGGCCTATATGCGCCGGGCCACCAACACGGTGAACTACGGCCGCACCCTGCCGTTGGCCCAGGGCGTGCAGTTCGACGTTTGAAATCGTCCGCTAGCTGACGACCTACCGCTCCACAGCCTGGCGCTGCATGGGCGCGAGCTTGGCCAAGAAGCGGTTCTGATCGCGGAAGCCGATCTTCTCGTGGTCCATGGCCGCCTGCAGGTGCTCGACGAGCGCGTCGAAGTCGGTGTTCTGCAGCCCCATGTCCTTGTGCACCGTCTTCATGTCGCGGCCCGAGTAGTCGCAACCGCCGTTCAGCAGGTAGCAGAATTGCTCCTTCAGCGTCCGGCGCAGGCGGACCATGTCGTGGCTCTTGAAGATGTCGGAGATACGCGGGTCCGCCAGGCTGCGGTCCACCAGCTCATCCACCACCCTGTCGACGCCGGCCTGTCCGTGGAAAGCCCTCCACATGCGGTCGCCTTCGAACGGCTGGGCGCCGGCGTTGGCGGCGGCGTGGGGATAGTCGGCGACCTCCTCCTCGCCCGGATACTTCGTGGACGGATGTTCGACCTTGAAGGCCAGCGCCGGAGCTGCGTCGGGCGTCGGCGCGCCCGCCAGGGCGGCGGCGAAAATCAGCGCTTGGATCATCTTAGAACCCCGCTTGCAGAGAGAGGTAGGCGCCGCGCTGATCCTTGAAGGTGGCGATCTCGCCCAGGTCCACATAGGCCGCGGTGACGGAGAGGTGTTTGTTGAGCGCGAAGGCCGCGAAGACGTCCATCCAGTCGTCTTCCTTCAGGCCCAGATTGTTGGGCTTGGTGCGGTATTCGAGGCCCACGGCGAGGCGCTTGGTGAGCAAGAGCGCCGCGGAGCCCTCGAACTCGGCGTGGTAGTCGTCGTTGCCCGGGCCGCCGAAGCCCAGAAGGCCGGTCTGGTTGGCCTTGGTGGCGCGCACAGCACCGTTCAGCACCAGGCTCTCGTCCAGGAAGACCTTGGAGGCGGCCACATACCAGTCGACGCCGGCGTCGTCCTTGGCGCCCAGGAAGCTCAGCACACCGCTCTGGGCGGCCTTCTTGTACTGGGCGCCCACCGAGATCTGCGGCAGCCAGCTATCCTGGTCGTAGATCGCGTCGCCCACCACCTTCAGCTTCGCGCCGTACACGTCCTGGCCGAAGGTGAAGTCGCGGCCCAGGCCCAGCTTCACGCCCGTGCCCTGGGTGTCGAACTCCTGGTGGGCGTAGCTGAGCTCCAGCCGGTCGCGGAAGCCCACCGCCGCGCCATACGCGCGGAACTGGTAGTCCGGGAGCTGGATGCCGGTGGCGTGGACGTTGGCGCCGATCCCGTCGCGAGTCTCGTAACCGGTGATCAGCGCCCAGGTGGCGATGCCGCCGCCGCCCGAGCCCTCAATGGTGCTGACGCCTTCGGTCAGCAGCAGCTTGCCGCTGGGCCGAAGCTCCGATTGCGCCTGCGCGGCATGCGCGCAGAGCAGCGCTCCGGCGCACAGAAGCACCGTACGAAGTCCTCGCATCCTTGATGACCCCCATAGCCCCGCATTTTGCGGTCTGCAGGAGAGTTTAGGTTGTAAATATTTACAGTACGTTCAAGCAAACCCAGCTAGTGCGACGGGTATGCTCAGACATATTCTGCCGATCGTCGCCACCGCACTCGTCTTCGCCGGGCAGGCCGCCGCCGCTGATCTTACCGTGACGGTGAAGGGCGAGGACGGCTCGCCCCTGGTGGACGCCGTGGTGCTGGTGCACACCGCCGGCGGCGCGGGCGCGGCGGGACCCATCCACTACAGCTGGCCCAATGTGATGACCCAGCAGAACATCTCGTTCAACCCGTACGTCCTGATCGTGCCGGTGGGCTCGACGGTGGCCTTTCCGAACAAGGACAAGGTGCGCCACCACGTCTATTCCTTCTCCGCAGCCAAGAAGTTCGAGTTGAAGCTCTACGGTCAGCAGGAGGAACGCACCGTCACCTTCGACAAGGCCGGGATCGTGCCCTTGGGGTGCAACATCCACGACAGCATGATCGGCTATATCTATGTGGCCGACACGCCCTTCGCGGCGAAGACCAACGCCGCGGGCGAAGCCGTGATCCACGGCCTGCCGGGCGTCGCCGGCACGCTTAGCGTCTGGCACCCGGATATGAAGGCCAAGGCCGCCGTCGACAAGCCGCTCGCCGCGACGGCCACGGACATGGCGGTCAGCCTGGAGCTGAAGCCGGTCTCCATGCGCCACAAGAAGATGGCGATGTAGCCACTCTTCCGAGACCTAGCCGTAGCGCCGGTTGGCGTCCTTATCGGCCAGGAAGGCGATGAGCTGCTTGATCGGCATCGGCCGGGCGATCAGGTAGCCCTGGACCAGGTCGCAGCCCATGGCGGCCAGGAGGGCGTAGCAGGGGTCGGTCTCAACCCCCTCGGCGGTGACCTTCAGGCCCAGGCTATGCGCCAGGTCGATGGTCGAGCGCACGATCAACGCATCGCGCTGGCTCTCGGTGACGCCCTCCACCAGGGACTTGTCGATCTTCAGCTCCTGGCCACGGATCTGCTTCAGATAGGCCAGCGACGACAGGCCGGTGCCGAAGTCGTCGATGGAGATGGCGATGCCGGCCTCGGCGAAGCGGGCCAGCATGGAAAGCGCCACCTCCGGGTTGGCGATGACAGCGGTCTCGGTGATCTCGATGGTCAGCCCACCGACGGCGCGCCGCGCCTCGGCCAGCGCGAAGTCCGCGAAGTCCGGCTCGCCCAGGGTGCGGCCTGAGACGTTCACCGACATGTCCACCACATGACCCGCCGCCGCCAGCTCGGCCTGCACGTCGATGGCGCGCCGGAACACCCACTCCGTCAGGGTGCGGATGTGGCCGGTTTCCTCGGCCATCGGAATGAACAGGTCGGGCGGCAGCATACCGCGCGCCGGGTGACGCCAGCGCGACAGGGCCTCGACGCCGGTGACCCGGCCCTGCCGGATGTCGAACTTCGGCTGATAGAAGAGGTCGATGGCGCCGTCTTCCAGAGCCCGCAACATGCCGCTCATCAGGGCCAGGTTGGCGCCGGGATCGCCGTAGGCCTTGGCGTCGAAGAAGGCGACCTTACGCTTGGCGGCCTTGGCTTGGTCCAGCGCGATGTTGGCCTGCTCGATGGCCGCGCCCGGCCCCGCGCCGCGCCGGATCGGCGCCAGGCCCAGATGCAGGCTGACGTCGATCACGTCGCCGCCGACGTTCAATGGCGCCTCGAGCTCGGCCATCAACCGCTCGGCGTCCTCGTCGGCGCCGGCCGGGTCGGCGGCGATCAGCACGAAGCCCAGCACGTCGCTGGCCACCCGCGCCACGCCGGAGGTCGGCGCGAGCGCCCCCAGCCGGTTGCCGATCATCCGCACCGCCTGCGCCGCCAGCTGGTAGCCGATGGCGCCGCGCAGGTGGTCGAAGCGGTGGACGCCCAGGGCCGCCACATAGACTTGGCCTTCCGGCAGGTCGGACAGCGCCTCCACCACCCGCTCCAGGGCCAGGCGGTTGGGCAGGCCGGTGTCGCCGTCGTGCAGGGCCAGGTGGGTGATCCGCCGCTCGCGGTCGCGGATCTCGGTGGCCATGGTGTTGAAGCTGGTCGCCAAGCGGCCGATCTCATCCTTGCCGCCGATGTCGACCTGCGCCTCTTCGCCGCGCTCCAGGCGGTGCGCCGCCTCGTCGAGGGCGGAGATCGGCCGGGTGATCCCGCGGGCCAGCGCCCAGGAGCCCCAGGCCACCACGCCCAGGCCCAGCACGCCGGCCAGGGCCACGATGGCCAGCATCGGGCGGTAGGGCGCGAGCGCCAGGGCCAGCGGATAGCGCAGCACCAGCACCGACGGCTGGGTCCGGGTGAGCGTCGGCAGCGGCTTCACCAGCGCCAGCGTCGCGCCGCGGCTGTCGTCGATCTCCAGCGGCTTGGTGAGTTTCTTCGCGGCGGCCTGGTCGATGGCGCCGGAGAGGATCGTGCGGTCGCGGCCGCTAACCTGTTCCGCCTGGCGCCAGCCGTGCGCGTCGCGGTTCAGCACCGCGGCGTTCAGCGGAATGGCGGAGAGCTTCTCCAGCGCGGTCATCTCGCCGCGGTCGAGCTTCACGGCGAACACCAGCCAGCCGATCTGGTCGGGCGACATCACCGGCGCGGCCACCACCTGATAGGGCGCGCCGCCCAGCACCACCACGCCCGAGGGGTCCTCGGCGTTGTCGAGGGCCTTCTCCAGGCCGGGGCCGTCGGCGGCCAGCGCCTGGGCGTCGGCGCCGATCATGTGGCCGTCGGTGGTGACGATGAAGGCCGCGTCGATGCTGAAGCGCGACTTCAGGTTCTCCATCGCAGAGACGATGGTGGGCGCATCGTGGGTGGCCACCGCCTCCCGGAAGCCGAAGTCCTTGGAGAGCAGCGCCGAGCCCTCGCGCAGGCGGTCGGAACGCAGCGACCAGACGCGGTCGAACACCGTGCCCGTGGCGGTGAGCTCGCCGCGCACCTGGCGCTGGGCGGCCTGGTTGATCGCCAGATAGACGCTCACCGAGACGAGCGTCAGCACCGCCCCGAACAGGGCGACGTAGAGAACGGTCAATCGGGTGCGGAGCCGGGTGAACACGGTTAGGGGTTTCGGGCCTGAAGGCGTGAGCGCACGGAGGCGCGGACTTGTCGTCTAGCCGACCCTTGGTGAAGCCGGCGTAAACCACGGAAAACTTTTGATTTCCAGCCTACAACCTATTGGGGAAAAGGTCCCGTTTGCCCTGGCGGCGCCCCCTTGGCACAATCGCCGGCATTCGAGACGACCTGGCGCCCGTGCGCGCCGCATTTTTGAAAGCCTGTGCTTTGACGATTTCCAATCCGCTCGCGGCCGCCTCCGCCGCCAGCCCCTTTTCGTCGGTGGACGCCCTGGTCGAGGGCCTGGGCGGGGTGGGCTACATCGCCTCGCGCCGCATCGCCACCGCCCTCTACATGGCCGTCCACCTGCAGAAACCGATCCTGGTGGAAGGCTCGGCTGGGGTCGGCAAGACCGAGCTGGCGCTCTCCACTGCTCGCCTGATCGCCAAGCCCCTGATCCGCATGCAGTGCTACGAGGGCCTGGACGAGTCCAAGGCGCTCTACGAGTGGAAGTACGGCAAGCAGCTGCTCTACACCCAGATCCTGAAGGACCGCATGGGCGAGGCGCTCGCCGACGCGCCGACCATGGACGCGGCCATGGACCGGTTGCACGGCATGGGCGACCTGTTCTTCTCCGAGCCCTTCCTGGAGCCCCGGCCGCTGATGCAGGCCCTGCGCCACGACGAAGGCTGCGTCCTGCTGATCGACGAGATCGACAAGTCGGACGAGGCCTTCGAGGCCTTCCTCCTGGAAGTGCTGTCGGCCTATCAGGTCTCGGTGCCGGAGCTGGGCGTCATCGTCGCCAAGACGCCGCCCCTGGTGTTCCTGACCTCCAACAATGTCCGTGACCTGGGCGACGCCCTGAAGCGCCGCTGCCTGCACCTGCACATCCCGCTGCCGGAGCCGGCGCTGGAGGAGCGGATCGTGGCCACCCGCGTGCCCGGGATCGAGGCGGCGCTGACCAACCAGCTGGTGGCCTTCGTCCAGTCCCTGCGCACCCTGGACCTCAGGAAAGCCCCCTCGATCTCCGAGACCGTCGACTGGGCCCGCGCCCTGGTCCTGCTGCACGCCGCAGACCTCGACCCGGCCATGGTGCGCGACACCCTGAACGTGATCCTGAAGTTCGAGCAGGACGTGACGGCGGTGGAACCGCAGATCGTCGAGCTGCTGACGCGCCGATAAGGCCCGCTAGGCCGGCCGCAACCGATAGTGGCTGACGCCCCATTCCGCGCCGCCGCGATGGCCGAAAAGGCCGGCGGTGGCCAGGAAGAACAGGCGCCAGCGGCGATGCCACAGGACGGCCTTGTCGCCGTACACTGAGCGCAGCACGGGGCGGATCGCCGCGACATTGCGGTCGTAGTTCTCCAGCCAGTGCAGGGCGGTCTTCTCATAGTGCGCGCCGCTCCAGCGCCAGTCCGCCTCCACCTCGAACAGGTCCGGGAACTGCCGCATCAGGTTGTGGCTGGGCATGACCCCGCCGGCGAAGAAGTGCTGGGCGATCCAGTCGGCCTCGTCCTCGACGTCGAAGCGGTAGGGTCCGGTGCGGTGGGTGAAGATGTGGATGAACACCCGGCCGTCCGGCTTCAGCCAGGTCTTCACCCGGCCCAGGAGCGCGCGCCAGTTGGCCATGTGCTCGAACATCTCGACACTGACGATGCGGTCGTAGCTCCCGGCATCCGGCGGGGTGAAGTCGTTCATGTCGGCGGTGATGACCGTCAGGTTGGTCAGGCCCTCAGCCGCGGCCCGGCTGCGGATGAACTCGCCCTGGCTGGCGGAGTTGGAGACCGACGTGATCTGCGCCCTCGGATAGGCCCGCGCCATCCACAGCGACAGCGAACCCCAGCCGCAGCCGAGCTCCAAGATACGCTGGCCGTCCTTCAGGTCGGCATGGGCGCAGGTCTCGGCCAGCGCGCGGTCCTCCGCCTGGGCCAGGCTGTCGCCGGGTTCGTAGAGGCAGGAGGAGTACTTCAGCCGCGGGCCCAGGCAGTTCAGGAAGAACTCGGCCGGGACCTCATAGTGCTGCTCGTTGGCCGCGTCGGTGTGCTCGGCGATCGGCCGCTCGGCCATCTGGCGGGCGAAGGCGGCGTCGGCGTCCGGGCCGGCGGCCGCGGCCTGGCGGCGCGCGCCGGAGACCAGGAACTCGATGGCCGCCTTGCGCACGGGATCGGGAAGCGGCGCGCCCTCGAAGGCCAGGAGGGCGGTGGAGACGAGACTCATACGAAGGTCGGTCCTTGCTGAGGCGGTTTGAGGGCTAGGCGGTTTTCGGCGGCAGGGGAATGAAGGCGCTGACCCGCCGCTGGTAGTCGCGGTAGGCCTCGCCCTTGGAGGCGAGCTGCGCCTCCTCCAGCGGCGGGATGCCGCTGACCTTGGTCAGGAGCAGGAGCATCACGGCGGGCGCCACGAAGCTCAACCAGGTGAGCGGCCGGGCCGGATCGAGGCCGATCACCGGATAGGCCAGCCAGCCGAACCATTCGAAGAAGTAGTTGGGATGCCGCGACCAGCCCCAAAGCCCGGTCTCGGCGACCTTGCCCCGGTTGGCGGGGTCGGCCTTGAAACGCTTCATCTGGGCGTCGGCCAGGCCCTCGCCGGCGATGGCGGCCAGGAGGATGACGACACCCGCCAGGTCGCGCAGGCCGAGCGCCGGGCCGGGGGCGCGCGCGGCGACCAGGACGGACAGCGACAGGAGCGCCGAGGCCGGCCCCTGGGGCAGGACCACGAACAGCATGTTGCGCGCATAGTCACCGCCCCACTCCGCGCGGAAGCGGGCGTAGCGCGGGTCCTCGTGATGGGCGACGCGCGGCGCGATATAGCCGCCCAGCCGGATCGCCCAGAGCGCCACCAGCCCCGCCACCAGCCATTGCCGGGCCTGCGGCATGGCGCCCGGGCCGAGGGGCCACAGGGCCGCCGCCGCCAGGGCCGCGCCGGTCCCGAAGGTCCAGAAGACGTCCGTCCAGCCGCCGTTCTTCCGCGCCAGCCCAAAGGCCCAGGCCGCCAGCATCACAACGGTCATGACGCCGAGCACGAAAAGGCTCAGGAACCAGAGCATGGGCGACCCACTTTCCACGTCAGCCATACGCGGTCATACCTTGGTTCGGATGCATCCGCTGGGGGAAGCCTCCCGTAGCTCAAAGAGGCGCCGCAGCTTCGGCTGGGCCCAGTTGGCCAAGAGGTAAGGCGTGTTCGATTCGGAAGACCGTCGTCTACGCATAGCGATCGTAGGAGGCGGCGTCGCCGGTCTGTCGGCGGCCTGGTTGTTGTCGCAGCGGCACGACGTGGTGCTGTTCGAGGCTGACGGGCGGTTGGGCGGCCACGCCAACACCGCCGACGCGCCGAACCACCTGGGCGGGACGACGCCCGTCGACACCGGCTTCATCGTCTACAACGAGCCCAACTACCCCAACTTCACCGCCCTTCTCGACCACCTGGGCGTGGCTTCGATCCCCGCCGACATGGCCCTCAGCGTCAGCCTCGACGACGGCGATTTCGAATATTCCAGCTTCGGGATGAGCGGCGTGTTCGCCCAGAAGCGGAACATCTTCTCCGCGCGGTTCTGGGGCATGCTGCGCGACGTCACCCGCTTCTACCGCCATGGCCCCAGGGACCTGGCGTCCCTGGAGGCGCCGCTCACCTCGCTCGACGACTACCTGGCGCAGAAGGGCTACTGCCAGGCGTTCCGCGACGACCACCTGTTGCCGCAGGCGGCGGCCATCTGGTCGACGCCGCTGGCGGCCATCGGCGCCTATCCGGCCGCGGCCCTGATCCGCTTCTTCCAGAACCACGGCATGATGAGCGTCTTCGGCCGCGGCCTGTGGCGCACCGTCCAGGGCGGCAGCCGCACCTATGTCCGCAAGCTGACGGAGGCCTTCACCGGCGAGGTGCGCACCGGCGCCCGGGTCACCGGCGTCAAGCGCACGCCCGGCGGCGCGGAGGTGCGCGACGTCACCGGCCACGTGGAGCGCTTCGACGAGGTGGTGATCGCCGCCCACGGCGACACGGCGCTCAGCCTGCTGGACGATCCGACGGCGGAGGAACGGAGGCTGCTGTCGGCCTTCCGCTACAGCCGCAACCTGACGGTGCTGCACACCGACCCCAGCCTGATGCCGCAGCGCAAGGCCGCCTGGACCAGCTGGAACCACATCGGCCGGCGCAACGATCCGGAGGACGGCTGCGTCACCTACTGGATGAACCGGCTGCAGAGCCTGACGTCGCCCCAGGACCTGTTCGTGACCTTGAAGCCCACCCGGCCGATCGCGCCCGAGGCGGTGATCAAGACCGAGGTCTACGAGCATCCGCTGTTCGACGCGGGCGCCATCGCCGCCCAGCGAGAGATCTGGAGCCTGCAGGGCGTCAAGCACACCTGGTTCTGCGGTTCCTACTTCGGCCACGGCTTCCACGAGGACGCCTTGCAGGCCGGCCTGGCGGTGGCCGAGCAGCTCGGCGGCGTGCGCCGTCCGTGGACGGTGGAAGCCGAATCCGGCCGGATCCACGTGAGCCTGCCCAGGCGCCCCGTCGAGGCGGCGGCCTGATGCTCGCCTCCGGGCTCTATACGGGCCTGGTCAGCCACGCGCGGGTGAAGCCCCGCCGCCACAAGCTCGCCTACAAGGTCTTCATGCTGCTCATCGACCTCGATGAGCTGGCGGATCTCAAGCTGAAGACCCTGGGCGTCGGCCGCTTCAACCTGTTCGGCTTCGATCCGCAGCGGTTCGGCGACGGCTCGGACCGACCGCTGAAGGCGCAGATCGAGGCGATCCTGGCCGAGGCGGGCATCCCCACCGGCGGGCCGATCTGTGTGCTGGCCATGCCGCAGATCCTGGGCCGCGCCTTCAATCCGCTGACGGTCTATTTCTGCCACGCCGCCGACCGAACGCTCTCGGCCATCCTCTATGAGGTGAACAACACCTTCGGCGAGCGGCACTGCTACCTGATCCCGGCGCCCAACGCCGCCCTGATCCGGCAGGACTGCGCCAAGGGCTTCTACGTCTCGCCCTTCATGGACATGGACCTGTCCTACGCCTTCCGCATCCTGCGCCCGGAGGACCAGGTGCTGGTCGCCGTCGACACGTCCGACGCGGACGGCCTGGTGCTGGCGGCCAGCTTCTCCGGCGAACGGCGCGAACTTTCCGACCGCGAACTTGTCCGCGCCTGGCTGACCCACCCCTGGATGAGCCTGGGCGTCGTCGCCGCCATCCACTGGGAGGCGCTGTTCATCTGGCTGAAGGGCGAGAAGATCCGTACCCGCCCCAAGAAGCCGGAACGCTTTGTCACCGTGGCCCCGCAGGCCCGGCTCGCGGCCTAGTCAGGTCGCCGGCTCCGGAGGGAAGCCGGCCCGTTCGCGGATCAGCCGCGTAAAGGCGTCGCGGGCCTGCGGCACGAAACGGTGCTTGTACGGGAACAGCGTCTCCGGCTCGTCGAGGTGCAGCAGGATGCAGGCGTTGGCTTCGAACAGCACCACCTGACCGTCGGCGGTGAGCGCGCAGTCGATGCCGCCGTAGTCGAGGTCGAGCCGGCGGCCGACCTCGTCGATCGCCGCCGCCCCTCGCTCGCCGAACACCCCGCGCCAGTCGGCCAGGAAGCGCTCCTCTTCCGTCCGCTTCCACTCGTTGCGCGCCATGCCCCCGCGCCAGTAATGCGCCAGCCAAGCCTCGACGATCGCCAGGTGGAACGGGTACGGACGGCGGTCGACGAACACCAGCCGGTACTTGCGCCAGAAGCCGTCCGGCGAGCGGGTGTCGACATAGGGCGTCAGGATCAGCTGCTCGGGCGGGCCGTTCTCCAGATAGGCGGCCTTCTCGGCTTCATCGGCGATGCGGACCAGGTTGTCGCCGTTGTGGGTGCCGGGCGGGCGCACCAGGATGGGGCTGTCGATGACGAGGTCCGCCAGTTCCGCTGGGGTCGTGCGCCGCGCTCTCGGCACGATCAGGCCGTCGACGCCGGCGAACAGCTCCGGAGCGGCGTCGCGGGCGGTGCGCCGCACCCGGTCGGGCGGATTGACCACCGGCTTGCCGAGCTCGGCGCACAACGCCTCCGCGGCGGCGAGCTGGCCGAACTGGTCGCGGTCGACGTCGCCCAGGGCGCAGAACACCACATCGGCGCGGGTCAGCCGCTCCATGTCCACCGCGCCCAGGGGCGCGTCCGGCGCGGCGGGCGAGAGCAGGCTGAGCGAGGCGATGGAGAAGGCGCGGGGGTCCAGCAGGTAGCGGGTCGGCACATGGCCGCCGCCCACCGCGCCCAGCAGGAGCACCTTGGGCGCCTCGGCGTCCGTCCGCCCGCTGCCCTGCAGGCCGGCCTGGCGCGACAGGTCGTCCAACAGGCTGAGCGCCTCGTCGCGGCGGTTCAGGCGCAGGAGGATGGCCGCCAGCTGCTCGGTGGTGTCGGAGGCCGAAGCCCCGCCGGCCAGCGCCAGGCGCGCGGCGGTCTCGGCCTCCTCCAGCCGCCCCAGCGCGGTCAGCACCTTGGCGCGGTTGACCTGGGCGGCGTAGTAGCCCGGGTCGAGGTCGGCCGCCCGGTCCAGCGCCTCCAGCGCCTCCGGCCAGCGGCCCACCTCGTGCAGGCAGATACCGATCTCGTTGTGGATCGGCGCCAGGTCCGGCTGCAGCTCCGCCGCGCGGGTGAGCAGGGCCAGCGCCGCCTTGACGTCGCCCTGGCTCGTGCGCAGCCGGCCCATCGCCAGGTGGCTGGCGGCGCTATCGGGATCGAGGGCGAGGTGCTCCGTCAGCGCCGCCTCGGCGGCGGCCTTGTCGTCGCCCTCGGCCAGGATCAGGGCCAGCATGCCCAGCGCGCGTACATGGGCGGGATCGCCCGGGCCAAGCTCGCGCGCCAGGATCTCGCGATAGCCCGCCTCGGCCTCCCGGATCTGGCCCAGGGCGTGGTGTTGCAGGGCCTCGTTCAGTGACTTGACCGCGTCGAAGCTTGCGGCCCTGAGGTCGATCATCCAGCCCTCGCGAAGACCCCCATCGCGAACACCCCCGCCGACAGTGGAGCCGAGCTTCGCTGCGGCGCGATTTCGAAGGCGACACCGCCTCTGTCACGTTTGACGGACTTGCGACACGAAGGCGCCGAAAACGCCTTGGCGTCGGCGCGGCGGGCGCCCAAAATAGGGGCGCAGCAATTGGAAAACCTGGGATGAGCGAGAAGCCCCCCATCGGGCGGGGCGCGGGACCGTCGTCGGCTCCGACGGTCGACGTGTCGGCGATGCCGGCGGTGCTGTCGCGCATCGCCCGGCTGGCGCTGCGCTATCCGTGGCGCATGGCGCTGACCTTCGTGACGTCCCTGCTGGCGGCCCTGGCCAGCCTGATGGCGCCGCAGCTGATCGGCGGCTCCATCGACGCGGCCCACAGGATGATGACCTCGGCCGTCCATCCGGGCGACGCGGCCGCGGTCAAGGCGCTCCTGATGCGCAACGCGTTCCTGATCCTGGCGGCCACCAGCCTGCGCGGCGTCCTGACCCTGGCTTCGGGCTACCAGAGCGAATACCTCAGCCAGCGGGTGGCGCTGGACCTGCGCACGGCCTTCTTCCAGCAGCTCCAGCGGCTGTCCTTCGGCTTCCACGACCGCATCCATTCCGGCGACCTGATCACCCGCGGCATGCTCGACCTGGAGGGCGCGCGGGCGCTGATCAACGGGGCGATCTTCCCGGCGGTGTCCCTGGTGCTGCTGGCCGCCTTCGTCGCCTGGCGGATGCTGGCGCTGGACCCGGTGATGACCCTGATCGGCCTGGGCTTCATCCCCTTCGCCGGCGCCTCGCTCGGCCGGATGGGCTTCCGCCTGCGGGTCACCTGGCTGCGGGTGCAGCAGCTGATGTCGGCGCTGACGCTGGCCATGGAGGAGAACCTGCAGGGTATCCGCGTGGTGCGCGCCTTCGCCGGCCGCGCCTTCGAGCTCGGCAAGTACGACGCCGCCGCCAACGCGGTGCTGACCTTCCAGTACCGGCGCATCACCCTGCGGTTCGCGGGCGTGCTGGGCATGCAGGTGAGCTTCTACATCTCGCTGGGCCTGCTGCTCTGGTATGGCGGGACCAAGGTGCTGGCCGGCCAGATGACGCCCGGTCGCCTCACCGAGTTCGTGGCCTATATGATGCTCTTGCTGGGCCCGATCCGGCAGATCGCCATCATCTTCAACTCCATGGCCCGCGCCACCTCCTCAGGCGGCCGGCTGTTCGAGATCCTCGACCTGCAGCCGGAGGTGGCCGACGCCCCCAACGCCGAGCCGCTCCGGCCCACGGAAGGGACCCTGCGGTTCGAGCATGTGGATTTCCGCTACGACCCGGCCGGCCGGCAGGTCCTGAGCGACATCAGCTTCGAGGTGGGCGCGGGCAAGACTCTCGGCATCGTCGGGCCGCCGGGCTCGGGCAAGTCGACCATCGCCAACCTGATCCCGCGCTTCTACGACGTCAGCGGCGGCCGGATCACCATCGACGGGACCGACATCCGCGAGGTGACGCTGGCCTCGTTGCGCGAATATGTGGGCCTGGTGCAGCAGGAAGCCTTCCTGTTCGACGCCTCGGTGGGCCACAACGTCGCCTACGCCGATCCATGGGCGGAGGACGCCCGCATCGAGGGCGCGGCCAGGACCGCGCAGATCCACGACCATATCGCCGGCCTGCCGGGCGCCTATGAGACCCGGGTCGGGGAGCGCGGCGTGGCGCTTTCCGGCGGCCAGCGCCAGCGGATGAGCATCGCGCGCGGCGTGGTGCCGGGCCCGGGCGTCATGGTCTTCGACGATTCCACCGCCGCCATCGACGCGGTGACCGAGCGCAAGGTGCGCGAGGCGCTGGCCCAGGCGACCGCGGCCAAGGCCACGGTGATCATCGCCCACCGCCTATCGTCCCTGATGCACGCCGACGAGATCCTGCTGCTGGACGAGGGCCGCATCGTCGAGCGCGGAACCCATGACGAGCTGGTCGCCCGGGGCGGTGTCTACGCCGACCTCTTCGAGCTGCAGAGCCGCATGGGTTCTGACCTGGAGGACGCGGCGTGAGCGAGGCCGCCGCCGCGCCGAAGCGCGCGCCGCGCGCGTCCCTGGGCTCGCCGGAGGGCGACGACGTCTTCGGCGCCTTCGATCCACGGGTCGCGCGGCGGTTCCTGGCCTATCTGAAGCCGCACCGCCGCAGCTTCATCATCGCCCAGGTCGCGGTGCTGTTCTCGGCGGCGGGGCAGCTTTCCATGCCCCTGGTGATCGGCTGGGTGACCCAGAGCGTCATCGCCCACGACGTCGGGCGCTTCCATCTGGCGCTCGCTGCCTTCGCCGTCGCCGCGGCGGCCTTCGCGGCCATGTTCTTCCTGGAGGAGTGGCTGTCGCAGCGGCTGGCCAACCGGGTGATCTTCGATGTGCGCCGGCACATGTTCGCCCACTTCCAGGACATCAGCCTGTCGTTCATGGACAAGACCCACGTGGGCCGGCTGATGAGCCGCCTGCAGGGCGATGTGAACTCCCTGCAGGAGTTCCTGGAGAACACCACCGGCGCGGTCGGCGACTTCGTGCAGTTGATCGGGATCGCGGTGATCCTGGTCGCCATCGACGTGAAGCTGGGCCTGCTCACCCTCACCGTCCTGCCGGCGCTGATCGGCCTGCGGGCGATCTGGCTGCCCTATTCCAAGGTGGCTTTCCGCCTGGCCCGGGACGCCTCCTCGACGGCGAATTCCGCCCTCGCCGAGAACATCAACGGTGTGCGCACCGTGCAGGAGACCCGGCGCGAGGCGCTGAACTTCCAGCTCTACGCCGAGAAGGCGCAGGAGAACTTCCGCGCCCAGGCGCACGCCGCCTGGATCAGCCAGATCATGATCCCGACCGTAGACATCCTGACCGGCGTGGCGCTGGGCATCGTCGTGGTGGTCGGCGGCTCGGAGGTGCTGAACTCGCATTTGAGCGTCGGCGTGATGGTGGCCTTCGTCTTCTATGTGCAGAAGTTCTTCGATCCCGTCCGCATGCTGAGCATGCAGTACACCATCATGCAGCGGGCCATGGCCGCGGCGCACCGCATCTTCGAGGTGCTGGACGTTCCGGTGACCATCGCCGACCGGCCGGACGCGCGGGTCCTGGCGGTCGAGGCGCCCACCGTCGAGTTCCGCCATGTGACCTTCGGCTACGACCCGGCGCGGCCGATCCTGCACGACGTCTCCTTCCAGGTGCGGCCGCGCGAGGTGGTGGCCCTGGTCGGGCCGACGGGATCGGGCAAGACCTCGATCATCTCGCTGACCCACCGCTTCTACGACGTGGACCAGGGCCAGGTGCTGGTGGGCGGCGTCGACGTGCGCGACGTCAGCCTGGACAGCCTCGGCCGCACCATCGGCATGGTGCTGCAGGAGCCTTTCCTGTTCACCGGCACCATCGAGGAGAACATCCGTTACAACACCGAGGGCGCCAGCCTGGAGACCATCGTGGCCGCCGCGAGAGCCGTGAGCGCCCACGACTTCATCATGCGCCTGCCGGAGGGCTATCAGACCCCGCTCGGCCAGCGCGGGCGCAACCTCTCCATGGGCCAGCGGCAGCTGATCTCCTTCGCCCGCGCCCTGGTGGCCGACCCGCAGGTGCTGATCCTCGACGAGGCCACCGCCAATATCGACAGCTTCACTGAGCAGGCGATCCAGAAGGCGCTGAAGGTGCTGTTCGCCGGACGCACCTGCATGGTCATCGCCCACCGCCTGGCCACCATCCGCGACGCCGACCGCATCGTCGTCCTGCAGGCCGGCCGCATCCTTGAGCAGGGCAGCCATGACGAGCTGATGGCCACGGACGGCCTCTACCGCCACCTCTACACCTCCGCCCACGCCAGCTTCGACGATGAGGCGGTGGCGGCTACCGGCGACGCGGAGTTCGCGACGCGGACTTGAACGAAAGGGCGAGACGATGAGCGATCCCTGGTTCCGGCCCAAGATGGTGGGCTACGGCTACAACCCGGCGAACGCCAAGGGGCTGATCGCGCTCCTGATCTTTGTTGCGATCGCCGCGACGACCATGACCCTGCTCGGGGACCCGGTCGCCGCCAAGTCCTCACAGAGCGCCGCCTGGATCGTCCAACTCCGCGCCGACGCGGGCTTGAGCGGCCTGCATCTGCCACTGGCGGCCCGCTTCGCCCTGCTGATCGCTGAGCTCGCCGTCTTCTTCGCCTTCGCCCGGTGGAAGAGCCGGCCCTAGGCGCATCACGACGGGCCGCCACTTGACCGATCGTTCAACTTGCGACTTGATGGATCGATCAACCAAGAGGCGTCAATGCCAATAGACACCCGCCTGCGCATCCTGCTCGCCGCCATGGAGCTGTTCGCGGAGAAGGGCTACGGCTCGACCTCGATCTCCGACATCCTGAGCCGCAGCCAGGCCAATTCGGGCAGCCTCTATCACTTCTTCCCCGGCAAGCAGGACGTGCTGGTCGGCGTGCTGGAGCTCTACCGCGACGGCATCCACCGGATGCTGCTGGAACCCGCCTGGCAGGGCGTCGAGGACCCCATCGAGCGGATCTTCGCCCTCCTGGCCCGCTACCGCCTGGCGCTCCTGGAAAGCGAATGCCTCTACGGCTGCCCGATCGGCAGCCTGGCGCTGGAATTGCATGAACCCGACCCGCCGGTGCGCGCGCTCCTGGCGCAGAACTTCACCGAATGGACCAAGGCCATCGGCGGCTGCCTTCAGGCCGGCTCAGCGCGGCTGCCGCCCGGGACCGACATCGCGGCGCTCGCCGAGTTCATCCTCACCACCATGGAAGGCGGCGTCATGCAGGCGCGCACCCACCGTGACATCGCCTATTTCGACCGCAACATCGGCCAGCTGCGCCAGCACCTCGACCTGCTGGCCGAGCGCGCCCGGGCGGCGGCCTGAGCAACGACAAAGGGGGAGCTTCAGACATGTCACCTGTGAACGGACCAGTGGCGCTGGCCGCCACCCTGGCGCTCATAGCCGGCGCGGCCCACGCCGACGGGAGCAAGGCCGACCTCGCCGCCGTGCGCGACACCTCCAGCGTCGAGGCCTCCGGCGCGCGCGTCCTGCAGGACACCGTCATCATCCACGCCCCGGCCGCCAAGGTCTGGAAGGCGCTCACCGACCAGGCGACCTACCGGGCCTGGGTCTCGCCGAAGAGCTTCATCGACTTCCGCGTTGGCGGGACGGTGGAGGTGGCCTTCGATCCCAAGGGCCAGCCGGGCGATCCGGGCAACCTGACCCAGGAGATCACGGCTTATGTTCCCGGCCGGATGATCGCCTTCCGCAACCGCTCCAACCCCGGCGTGCCGGGCGGCGCGGCCTATCCGAAGCTGGCCGTGGTCATGGAACTGACCCCGCGGCCGGACGGCGCCACCGAGGTCAGCCTGACCCAGGCCGGCTATGGCCCGGGCGCGGACTTCGACGCCCTCTACGGCTTCTTCAAGGGCCACAATCCGGAATACCTCGCCGACCTGAAGGCCTTCTGCGAGGGCCGCTAAGCCTTGATGAACACATAGATCTCGCCGACCCCGCCCAGCGGGATCGGCTGGCGCTCGAGGGTCAGGCCGGCCGAGGCCGCCAGCGGGACCGGGTCGGTATGGTAGTAGGTGAGCCGCTCGGCGGAGCGGCGCAGCACCTCGCCGCGGGCGTCCAGCTCGATGTATTCGATCACCTGGTCGAGGCGGCCGACGTCCCCGCGGAACGCCCGCTCGCGCACATAGAGCCGCAGGCGCCCGCCGCTGGGCGCGGGCTGGTCCAGCACGGGCTGGTCCGGCTCGGCCGGCCCGGGCAGGCGCATGATCTCCGGCAGCGGCAAATGGAAGGCGGCCAGCCCGCCGGACTTCAGGTGCCGCGCCGCCGTGGCGAAGGTGTTCTTCCAGGCCATGCCGCGCGGCATGTGCGCCAGGGTGAAGTAGGGGCAGATCACCAGGTCGAAGGCGCGCTTCAGCTCGATCGCGGTCATGTCGCCGCGCTTCAGCTCCACACGCCGGGCGACCTCCGGATGGACCTCCGCCTGGCGCACGGCCGCCTGGGCCAGCATGGCCGGGGCGATGTCGACGCCCACCACGTAGAGGCCCTGCTCGGCCATGGCGAAGGCCAGCCGTCCGGTGCCGACGCCCAGCTCCAGCACCGTCCCGCCCTCGGGGACCAGGCGCAGATAGATGTCGAGGTCGCCGGCCAGCCGGGCGTCGGCGGCGGTGACCGTGTCGTAGAAGGCCGCGCTCAGGCCCTTGTCGGCGTAGTAGGGGCGCGTCGGCGCCATCGGCGGTCCCTGGTTGTCGCGTCCTGGCTGTCGGGGCGAGGATCGGTTACGGAAGTGTCATGCCCGACATCGTTGCGCCGGATCAACGCTAGGGCCAAATATCGGCGTATGAGCAAGCTCGCACTGAGCTTCCGGGGGAGCCTAGACCCAAAGTGACCCGACTTTCGACCCGCCTCGCGCGCGCCGCCCTGTTGCTGATCGCGCCCCTGATCCTCGCCGGCTGCGGCTACAACGCCATCCCGACCCAGCAGATCGCCGCCCAGTCGGCCTGGGCGGAGGTGCAGAACCAGTACCAGCGCCGTAGCGACCTGATCCCCAACCTGGTGAACACGGTGAAGGGCTATGCCGCCCAGGAGAAGAGCACGCTGGTGGAAGTGACCGAGGCCCGCGCGTCCGCGACCCAGGTCAAGGTCGACGCCTCGACCATCACCAACCCCGCCCAGTTTCAGGCCTACCAGCAGGCGCAGGACAAGCTCAGCGGCGTGCTGGGCCGGCTGATGATGATCCAGGAGAAGTACCCGGACCTGAAGTCGAACGAGAACTTCATGGCCCTGCAGAGCCAGCTCGAGGGCACCGAGAACCGGATCGCCATCGCCCGGCGCGACTACAACCAGGCCGTCCAGACCTACAATACCACCCTGGTGACCTTCCCGCAGGTGCTCTGGGCGAAGTCGCTGCACGCCGACGCCAAGCCGATGCAGCTGTTCACCGCCAGCGCCTCGGCCCAGAGCGCGCCGACCGTCAGCTTCGACACGACCCCGCCGCCCGCGCCCTCTGGCACGGCCGCGCCTGCCGCCCTGCCGCCCGGCGCCGCCCCCGGCAGCCCGCCGCCGCCGGCGAGCAAGTAGTGGGCGCGCTCACGGCGCGGCGGCCCTTGGCGGGGCTGCGCGTCGTCCTCGCCACGCTGCTGATGGCCTTCGCCTTTGTGGGCGCAGCCGTGGCGGCGACGCCGAAGTTCCCGGCGCTGACCGGCCGGGTGGTGGACGATGCCCACATGCTGTCGCCGCAGGCGGCGCAGAAGCTGGACACCGAACTCGCGGCTCTCGAGCAGCAGACTGGCCACCAGGTCGTCGTGGCCACGGTGACGGACCTGCAGGGTTTCGAGATCGAGGACTACGGCTACCAGCTCGGGCGCGCCTGGCAGCTGGGCCGCAAGGGCGTCAACGACGGGGCGATCCTGCTGGTCGCCCCCAGCGAGCACAAGGTGCGCATCGAGGTGGGCTATGGCCTGGAGCCGGTGCTCACCGACGCGCTGACCAGCGTCATCCTGCAGCGCAAGGTCCTGCCACAGTTCAAGCAGGGCCATATGGAGCAGGGCGTGGTGGACGGCGCGGAGGCGCTGATCGCCCAGCTTTCCCTGCCCGACGACCAGGCCAAGGCCAATGTCGCCCAGGCCGCCGCGCGCCCGCCGGTCGCGGTCCATGAGCGCGGCGGCGTCGGCCCGCACATCCCGGTCATCGTCATCATCTTCATCCTCTTCTGGGTGATCTCCGGCCTCCTGCGCAGCGGCGGCCGCGGCCTGGGCGGCCTATGGTGGTTGCCCTTCATGTTCTTGGGCCGCGGCGGCGGCTGGGGCGGCGGCGGCGGTTGGGGCGGCGGAGGCGGCGGCGGCTTCTCCGGCGGCGGCGGCTCGTTCGGCGGCGGCGGTTCGTCGGGGAGCTGGTGATGAAAGCGCTCAGTCCCTCAGACCTGGCCGCCATCGAGGCCGCGGTGACCGCCGCGGAGGCCCGCACCACCGGCGAGATCTACTGCATCGTCACCGAGGAGAGCTCGCACTACGGCGAGACCGCCATCGCCTGGGGCGCGGGCGTGGCGCTGCTGGGGCCGGCCCTGCTGCTGCTGGCGGGCGTGCATGTGACCATCCCCGACGTCTTCTCGAGCTGGAGCGCCAGCGACGTCGGCCAGGCCATAGAGCAGGCCGTGCGCCGCGCCCTCCTGGGCGCGGTGGCGGCCCAGGCGGTGCTGTTCGTGCTCACCGCGCTGATCGCCTCGATCCCGCCGGTCCGGATGTTCCTCACGCCGCGCAGCCTGAAGCGCCTGCGCGTCCAGCGCCGCGCCGCCGAGCAGTTCCTGGCCAAGAACCTGCACGCCACCCGCGAGCGCACCGGCGTGCTGATCTTCGTCTCGCTGGGCGAACGGATGGCCGAGTTGATCGCCGACGAGGGCATCCACGACCACGTGGGCCCGCACGTCTGGGACCAGGCCATGGCGGCGCTCACCCAGGGCCTGAAGACCGGCCAGGTGGAGCAGGGCTTCGAGACCTGCGTGCGGCTGTGCGGCGATGTGCTGGCCGAGAAATTCCCAGCCGACCCGAACGACAGGTCCAATCAACTGCCAGACGCGGTGGTCGTGCTGCCAAGACCCTGAAGGCGTTGGGGCGATCGGCCGCACAACACTGTGCGCGGCTTAACCTTAGTTCTTCTGGTATTGCCGCTGCGGTAAGGCCGCGACAGATTGCGGCCCGGTTGGGCGGGAAGCTTCAAGCCGGTGAGCGCCTCGGTCGAAGAATTGGGCGGCTACGACCCCATCGTCCGGTCGGCAGCCGACGCGACAGCCCTGGGCATGGCCTTCGTCCTGGAGTGCAGGCCTGACGGAACGCGCCGGTTCGTGTTCGCCGGCCCGCGCTGCCTGAGCGTCAACGGGATCAGCGGCGAGGCCGCCATGACCGACGCATCCCTGGTCTTCGACCGCATCCTGCCCGACCACCGCACGGTCTTCGACGCGGCGGAGGCCGAGGCGCGCCAGGGGCTGACGGCGCTGGACGTCGAGGTGGCCATGCGCGGCGCCGACGACCGGGTCCGCTGGCGGCGCTTCGCGGCCCTGCCCCGCCAACAGCCGGACGGCGGCGTCCTCTGGGACGGCCTGCAGATCGATGTCACCGAGCGCCGCGACCTGGCCGCCGAGCTCCTGGAGCAGCGCCGCCGCCTGGAGGTGGCCGTGGAGGCCGCCGGCCTCGGCTTCTGGGAGTGGGACATCGCGGCCAGCAAGGTCAGCTGGTCGGAGCGCAACAAGACCCTCTATGGCCTGGGCGCCGACGAAGAGATCACCATCGGGCGCTATCTGCGCATGGTGCACCCCGACGACGTCGAGAACGTGCGCAGCTCCTTCCTGGCCGTCCGCGACCGGCCGCAGGGCGGCGACTACGCCATCGAGCACCGCATCGTCCGCACCGACGGCGAGGTGCGCTGGCTCCTGGTGCACGGCCGCGTCAGCCCCGACGCCAGCGGCGAGGCGGGGCTGGTGGTTGGCACCTCCCTCGACATCACCGAACGCAAGGCCGCCGAGGAGCGCCGGGCGCTGCTGATGGGGGAGCTGGCCCACCGCTCGAAGAACGGCATCGCGGTCCTGATGGCCATCGTCAGCCAGACCGCGCGCAATGCGGCGAGCGTCGAGAGCTTCGAGGAGCAGATCATGTCGCGCCTGCAGGCCATGGCGGCCTCGCAGGACCTGGTCACCGCCGTCGGCGGCGGGCCGGTGGCGCTCTCCGACGTGATCGCCAAGGCGCTCGCGCCCTTTGGCCGCGGCCGCGTCGACGTCAACCCCGCCATCGGCGGGATCGTCATCCGCGGCGAGATGGCGGTGGGCATGGGCCTCCTGCTGCACGAGATGGCCACCAATGCGGTGAAGTACGGCGCCCTGTCGGCGGCGGGCGGGCGGGTGGCGCTCTCGCCCCTGCCTTCCGCCGACGGCCAGGCGGCCTTCTCCTGGCGCGAGACCGGCGGCCCCCCGCCGCCCGCCGAGATCAAGCCGGGCTTCGGCACCCGCCTCCTGGAACAGGTGCTGCGTCCGCAGGGCGGCCAGGTGAGCTTCGCCTTCGATGCGAGCGGCTTCCAGGCGCGGGTGGAGTTCCCAACCGTTCGCTAGACCGGCACAATGGCGCTCGAGGCGGCGCCAGACCGCTCGTTCGAATGCGGGGATGGCCGGCACGTGCAGAAGCTCCTGATCGCCAACCGCGGCGAGATCGCCGTCCGGATCGCGCGCACCGCCGCGGAGATGGGGATCGCCACGGTGGCGGTGTTCTCCGAGGACGACGCGGCCTCGCTGCACACCCGCAAGGCCGACGCGGCGGTAGGTCTGAAGGGCTCCGGCCCCGCGGCCTATCTCGACATCGCCCAGGTGGTGGCCGCTGCGCGGGCGGCGGGTTGCGACGCGGTGCATCCGGGTTATGGCTTCCTGTCGGAGAACGCGGCCTTCGCGCGGGCCTGCGCCGAGGCCGGCCTGATCTTCGTGGGGCCCTCGCCGGAGACCCTGGAGCTGTTCGGCGACAAGGGCCGCGCCCGGACGCTCGCCCAACAGTGCGGCGCGCCGGTGCTGGCGGGTACGGACGGACCGACCACGTTGGACGCGGCGCGGGCGTTCTTCGGCGGCCCGGGCCAGGGCGCCGTGATGGTCAAGGCCGTCGCCGGCGGCGGCGGGCGCGGCATGCGGCCGGTGACGTCGGCGGACGATCTGGAGGCCGCCTTCGAACGCTGCGCCTCGGAGGCCAAGGCCGCCTTCGGCAATGGTGACCTCTATGTGGAGCGCTTCCTGCCGCACGCCCGTCATATCGAGGTGCAGGTCATCGGTGACGGCGTCGCGGTCAGCCACCTCTGGGACCGCGAATGCAGCCTCCAGCGCCAGCGGCAGAAGCTGGTGGAGATCGCCCCGGCCGATGTCCTGCCCATGGCGCTGCGTGAACGGCTGTTCGCCGCGGCCGTACGCCTGGGCGAGGCCGCCGGCTACCGCAGCCTGGGGACCATGGAGTTCCTGGTGGACGGAGAGGACTTCGTCTTCATCGAGGGCAACGCGCGCCTGCAGGTGGAGCACACCGTCACCGAGGAGGTGACCGGCCTCGATCTCGTGCGCCTGCAGTTGCAGATCGCCGACGGCCGTTCGTTGGCGGACCTTGCCCTGACGCAGGCGCAGGTCCCCGCGCCGCGCGGCCATGCGGTGCAGGTCCGGGTCAATCTGGAGACCATGGCGGCCGACGGCTCCGCCCGGCCAGCGGGCGGGACGCTCACCGCCTTCGAGCCGCCCTCGGGGCCGGGCGTGCGGGTCGACGGCTTCGGCTACGCCGGCTACCGCACCAGCGCCCGTTTCGATAGCCTGCTCGCCAAGCTGATCGTCCACGCTGGCGCAGGCGGGCTGGAGCGCGCCGTCGCCAAGGCCTACCGCGCCTTGAGCGAATTCCGCATCGAGGGCTCGGCCAGCAACATCGGCTTCCTGCAGCACCTCCTGGCGCGGCCGGAGGTGGCGGCGGGCGAGGTCCACACCCGCTTCATCGAGGCGCACATGGCCGAACTGGCCGGCCCTCTCGAAGCCCATCCCAAGCTCTATTTCGAAGCTATGGCCAAGGCCGCCGCGCCGCAACGGGTGGGCTATCAGATCGACGCGGTCGATCCCCTCGCGGTGCTGGCGCTCGGCAAGCAGGACATCGAGCAGCCGACGGAGGAGTCGGAGCCCGAGGGGCCGGAGGGGACCAAAGCCCTGCGCGCGCCGTTGCAGGGCACCGTGATCTCCATCTCCGTGGCCTCCGGCGACGAGGTCCGCGCCGGCCAGGCGCTGATGATCATGGAAGCCATGAAGATGGAGCACGTGATCTCAGCCGAAGTCTCCGGCGTCGTGCGCCAGGTGACGGTCGCCGCTGGCGAGACGGTGTTCGAGGGTCATCCGCTAGCCTTCGTCGAGGAGGCCGAGGTGGCCGGCGGCGCCCACGCGGGGGACGAAGAGATCGACCTCGACTTCATCCGCCCGGACCTCGCCGAGGTGATGGCCCGCCACGAACTCACCCTCGACGCGGCACGGCCGGATGCCGTGGCGCGCCGGCGCAAGACCGGCCAGCGCACGGCCCGCGAGAACGTCGAGGACCTGGTCGATCCCGGCAGCTTCGTCGAGTACGGCCCGCTGGTGGTGGCCGCGCGCCGCCGCCGCCATTCCCTGGACGAACTGGTCAGGACCACCCAGGCTGACGGCATGATAATGGGCTGGGCGTCCGTGAACGGCGACCGCTTCCCGGAGGACCGGGCGCGCACGGCGGTGTTGTCCTACGACTACACCGTGCTGGCCGGCACCCAGGGGTCGAACAACCACTGGAAGCTCGACCGGATGAGCGAGCTGATCCACCGCTGGAAGACGCCGACGGTGTTCTTCACCGAGGGCGGCGGCGGGCGGCCGGGCGACACCGAGGGCGGCGGCTTCACCCGCGGCTTCGAGTTCTGGGGCAAGCTCTCCGGGACCGTGCCGCTGGTGGGAGTGAATTCCGGCCGCTGCTTCGCCGGCAACGCCGCCATCCTCGGCTGCTGCGACGTGATCATCGCCACCAAGGATTCGGCGCTCGGCATGGGCGGTCCGGCCATGGTGGAGGGCGGCGGCCTGGGCGTCTTCCGGCCCGAGGAGATCGGCCCGATCAAGGTCATGCAGGCCAACGGCACCATCGACATCCTGGTGGAGGACGAGGCCGAGGCGGTGCAGGTCGCCAAGACATACCTCGCCTACTTCCAAGGCCCGACCGCCGACTGGACGTGCGCGGACCAGCGCCTGCTGCGCCGGTCGATCCCGGAGAACCGCCTGCGGGTCTACGACATCCGCAAGGTCATCGAACTGATCGCCGACGAAGGCAGCGTCCTGGAGCTGCGCCCCAAGTTCGGCCTGGCCATGGTCACCGCCTTCATCCGGGTCGAAGGCCGGCCCATGGGGGTCTTCGCCAACAACCCGATGCACATCGGCGGCGCGATCGACAGCGACGCCTCCGACAAGGCCGCGCGGTTCCTGCAGCTCTGCGAGGCCTTCGACATCCCCGTGCTGTCGCTCTCCGACACGCCGGGCAACATGGTGGGGCCGGAGGCGGAGAAGACCGGCCTGATCCGCCACTGCTCGCGCCTGTTCGTGATCGGCGCGAACCTCAGTGTGCCGATCTTCTCGGTGATCCTGCGCAAGTCCTATGGCCTGGGCGCCATCGCCATGACCGGCGGCAGCTACCAGGCGGCGATGTTCTGCGTCGCCTGGCCCACCGGCGAGTTCGGCGGCATGGGCCTGGAGGGCTCGGTGAAGCTGGGCTACCGCAACGAGCTGGCCGCCATCGAGGACCCGGCCGCCCGCAAGGCCAAGTTCGACGAGATGGTCGCCGCCGCCTACGCCCGCGGCAAGGCCCTGAGCCAGGCGACAGGCCCGGCCCTGGACGACGTGATCGACCCGGCCGACACCCGCCGCTGGATCGTCGCCGGCCTGAAGGCCCTGCCGCCCGTCCTGCCGCGTACGGAGAAGAAGCTGAAGTGGGTCGACAGCTGGTGAGGCCCTAGCCGCCCAGGAACATCGCCCGGATGCCGGTGCGGAAGGCGTCGATCCCCACCTGCAGCCGCTGGGCGTAGGTCGCCTTGGCGTCGGCGCCGGCGACGAAGGTCACCCGGTCGCTCGTGTCGGTCGCCGCCTCATAGACCACCTCGGCGATCTGCTCGGCCGTCGAGCCGTGGGCGCGGCGCTCGGGATTGGTGAAGGCGGCGAACACCTTGCCCATCGGCTCGGCGTAGGCCGGGTGCTGGGTCAGCACGAGGGAGCGGCTGGCAAAGTCGGTGGCGATGCCGCCGGGCGCGACGGTCCGTACACGGATGCCGAACGGCTCCAGCTCATAGGCCAGGCTCTCGCTCCAGCCCTCCAGGGCCCATTTGGTGGCGTGGTAGACCGAGTTGAACGGAAAGGTGACCAGGCCGCCGATGGAGGTGGTGGTCAGGATCGCCCCCTGCCCGCGCTCGCGCATGGCCGGCAGGAAGGCCTGGGTGATGCGCAGCACGCCCAGCAGGTTGGTGTCGATCTCGTCGGTCAGCTGGGCGTCGGTGGCGCCCTCGAACGGTCCGGCCAGGCCATAGCCGGCGTTGTTGAACAGGACGTCGACCGGCCCGGCCGCCAGCGCCGTTTTCGCCGCTTCGGCGATCTGGTCCGGCTTGGTGACATCCAGGCGGAGCAGGGTGACGCCCGGCGTCTGGCCGAGGTCCCCCGCGCTGTCAGGGTTGCGCATGGTGGCGAACACCTTCCAGCCCTTCTGGGCGAACAGGATCGCGGTCGCGCGGCCAAGGCCGGTGGAGGCGCCGGTGATGAAGATGGTCTGGGTCATGGAAGGCTTCTCTCAAAGGGCAGGCCGGTCCAGCTTCGGCGCGGGATGGGCGGGCGCCAAGGCCCCAACTGGAGTTGCGGGTCCGACGGCCCTCCTCCGACCATATGAAGACGGAAGCCCCGGATTGCCGCGGACGCGTTAAGGGCTCATGCGCCGTCAGCGCGCGGCGTGGCTCGCCGGCGCCGACTCTTCGACGGCCTCGCTGGTGATCGCCTCGTCCATGGCCTGCAGGAGAAGCGTCAGGCTGATGGGCTTGGCCACCACGGCGTCCATGCCGGCCGCCAGGTATTCGGTCCGGTGATGGGCCATGGCGTTGGCGGTCAGCGCGATCACCGGCGTCCTGGGGCGATGCTCGCGATCCTCGATCTCCCGCATCAGCCGGATGGCGGACACCCCATCCATCACCGGCATCTGGATATCCATCAGCACGAGGTCCCACGGGGCGGCGCGCCACGCCGCGACGGCTTCCTCGCCGTTGTCCACCATGACGATCTCGATCCCGACTTCCCCCAGCAGGGTCTTGAGCACCAGCTGGTTCATCGGATTGTCCTCCGCGGCCAGCACCCGCAATCCGCCCGCCCCTGTCGCCGCCGACGGGTCGAGGACGAGATCGGCGTCCGGCTCCGCCGGCTTCGCGCACTCCGCGGGGGCCGACGGCAGGTTGACGGTGAAGGTCGTGCCGACGCCGAGCGTGCTGTCGACCGCGATGGTCCCGTCCATCAGGGTCACCAGGTCGCGGCAGATGGCCAGCCCCAGCCCCGAACCGCCGTAGCGCCGGGTCATGGAGGTGTCGGCCTGGACGAAGCGGTCGTAGACATGCGGCAGCCGGTCCCGCGCGATCCCGATGCCGGTGTCCTTCACCTGCATGGTCAGGTTCGCGCCGTCATGGCCGATCTCCACCACGACGGAGCCACGCTCGGTGAACTTCACAGCATTGGAGACCAGGTTATGCAGGATCTGGCGCACCCGCTTGGGGTCCACCCGCCAGCAGCCTTCGCCGCTCGGCGAAAGGATCACGCGGAAGCAGACGTCCTTGTCCTCGACAAGCGCTTTGAACGCCAGCGCCCCGTCGGCCAGGTCCTGGGCGTCGACCGCCCCGTCCTCGAGCTCGATCTTGCCGGCCTGGATCTTCGAGAGGTCGAGCAGGTCGTTCAGCAGCGCCAGCAGCGACTTCCCAGCGGTCTGGATGACGTCCAGGCGCTCGCGCTGCAGGGGCGACATCTCGCCCCGCGCCATCGCCTGGGCCATGCCGAGGACGCCGTTGAGCGGGGTGCGGATCTCGTGGCTCATGGTGGCCAGGAAGGCCGACATGGCGTCGGCGGACTCGATCGCCGTCTGCTCGGAGGCGTGCAGGCGGTCCATCGATTCCCGCCGCAGGCTGATGTCGCGGATCGCCGCGGTGACCAGGATCCCTTCCGGACTTTCCAGCGGGCTCAGCATGATCTCGATGGGGAATTCGCTGCCGTCCTTCCGGCGCGCCGAAAGCTCGATGCCCGTGCCGATCTGCTGGGCCAGCGCCGCCTCGGGAGACCGCAGGCCGTCGGCGACCAGGCGTTCGGCGAAACCCTCGGGGATGATGTTGGTGACCCGCTGGCCGATCAGCTCGTCGCGCGGGTAGCCGAACTGCTTCTCGGCCTGGACGTTCAGCAGCACGATCACGCCGTCGGGGTTGACCACCACCATCGCGTCCGGCGCGGCCTCCAGCAGGCCCCGATAGCGGGCCTCGGTGCGCAGCAGTTCGTCCGCCGCCGCCTTGCGCACGCTGATGTCGCGGATCGCCGCGGTCACCAGCACGCCGTCAGCGCTCGCCAGGGGACTGAGCATGATCTCGATCGGGAATTCGCTGCCGTCCTTGCGCCGGGCGGAGAGTTCGATCCCCGTGCCGATCTGCTGGGCCGAAGCCGCTTCGGGGGAACGCAGCCCATCGGCGATCAGCCGCTCGGCGAAGCCCGCCGGGATGATGTTGGTGATCCGTTGGCCAATCAGTTCGTCGCGCGGATAGCCGAAGCGGTTCTCGGCCTGCACGTTCAGAAGGACGATCTCGCCCTGTGGATTGACCACCACCATGGCGTCCGGCGCGGCTTCCAGCAGACCGCGGTAACGCGCCTCGGAATCGGGCGTGTGGCCCGGGCTTTCGGGCGCGCGCCGGGATGAGGCGAGCGACGGCTTTGCGTATTGACGCATGCCGGCTTCCTTCCTGCGCGAGACCTGCGCAAACGGGGATCAAGGCCGTATAGTGCCACCGCCGGGTTACGAAATGCACAATCCTTACGTGTGGCATTAAGTCATGGATAAATAACAGCTAAGCTTAAATTATTCGCTAAAGCCGAGCTTTTTTCGGATTTTACATGGGGCGACTTTCCCGCGCGATCGCGAAATCCCGCGTGCGCCTCAGTGCGCCGAGTAGGTTCTGAGCACGTCTTCGACGATGCGCTCGAACTGGCCCAGCGTGTTGCAGGTCTTGGCGACGTGGGTGAAGCGGGCGTAGCGGGACATGACGCTGTCGCCCTGGCCCCAGTAGCTTTCGGGCTCGGGATTCAGCCAGATCACCGCCCGCGCCCGCTGCTGGATCAGGTGCATCAGGTCCAGCCTGGGATCGGCGAAGTTGGAGCGGCCGTCGCCCAGGATGATCACCGTCGTGTGGCGGTCGACCCGGTCGATGTGGTTGTCCACGAAGTCCTCCAGCGCCTGGCCGTAGTCGGTCTGCTGGAAGCCGATGGTCTGCAGGACCTTCAGGATCGCGCCCTCGACGCCGTTCTCGTCGAGGATGGCGTTGACCGGGATCAGCCGGCCGGAGAAGGCGAAGGCGTCCAGCCGGTCGACCACCTCGTTCAGGGAATAGAGGAAGGTCAGCAGGAACTGGGCGGCGGCGGCCACCGACTTGGAGACGTCGCAGATCGCCACGATGGACGGTTTGTCGACCTTCTTGACCTTCCACTCGATCTCGAAGGGCACGCCGCCGTGGGCCATGGATTTGCGCAGGGTCTTGCGCACGTCCAGGTGGCCGGTGTTGGCGGTGTGGCGGCGGCGCGAGTAGCGGTCGGCCAGCCGCTTGGCCATCCGCTTGACCAGCGCCTGCATCATGACGAGATCGACGGGGTCGATGCCGCCGTCGGCGTTAAGCGCCTTCTTGGCCAGCATCTCCTCACGCAGCCGGGTCCCGGAGCCTGAGGCATAGAGGGCGTGCTGGCGCTCCACATAGGCCTGGGCCTCGGCGACCAGCGCCTTGCGCGCGACGTCCAGGCGCAGCGCCAGGCGATTGCCCTCGAAGGTCTGGAGCCGCTTGGCGGCGGCGATGATCTGCTCGATCTCCGCCAAGCCCATCTCATCCAGCAACCGGCGCGTCAGCCGGCTCTTCTGGGTGGAAAGGCGGATCTCGGCGACCCCCGCGCTCGCCGCGGCCGCCTCCATCGCCTGCGACACGCCGGAGGAGTCGCCGACCAGCAGCATCTGGGCCAGCGGCGATTGCTCCACGCCCGGGTCGCCGGCGCCATCCTGCGGTGCGCCGCCGGCCTCGCCGTCTTCGCCATCGTCCGGCGGCGGCAGGCTGAAACTGTCACGGGTGAAGAAGGTCTCGAAGGCCTGGTCGAAACGGACCACCTCGTCCTTCGACTTGGCGAGCGTGGCGCAGAGCGCGTCCTTGAACAGCTCCCGGTCGCCATAGCCCACGGCGGCCACGGTGCGCGCCGCATCGATGGCCTCGGCCGGCGAGACCTTCACATCGGCGGCGCGGAGGGCGCGGAGGAACTCTTCCAGGGTATGCTGCATCGGCGGTTGTTCGGCCTATCCTCGGAACCGGGATGGGAGATCAAACTCTTACATCATTCGTCCGGACGGGAAGAGCGGCCGGCGGGCAGGAGCGGGGAGCCGTGCTGAAATACCTGATCACCTACCTGGGCGCCGGCGTCAGCATCGCCCTGCTCGACGCGGCCTACCTGACCCTGGCCGGCCAGCGGGTCTACCGCCCGATCCTGGACTATGCGCTGGCCGACAAGCCGGACCTCCCCGCGGTGGCGGCCTTCTACCTGGTCTATGTGCTGGGCGTGGTGCTGCTGGCGGTGCTGCCCAACCGCGACGCGGGCCTCGGCAGGACGGCGCGGACCGGCGCGATCCTGGGCGCCTTCGCCTACGCCACCTACGACCTCACCAACCAGGCGACGCTGAAGGTCTGGGCGACACGGATCACCCTTATCGACATCTGCTGGGGCACGATCCTGACTTGCGCGGGCGCCGCCGCCGGCTATCTGACCTGGCGCTGGGCGGCGAAGACCTTCCCTTAGTCCAAGCTTTTTTCCAGCCTCCGAACAAATCCTGACGCCGCCTGTCAGCTTTAGGCGGCGATAAGCCTCGCACCCAAAACGCGAGGCTTCCCATGAACCGCCTGATCCCCTTCGTCCTGGCCCTGATCCTGGCCGCGCCGGCCGCCGCCCAAAACCTGCCACGTGTGCCGCCGCCCGAGCAGCATGACGGCGCGCACGACTTCGACTTCCTGCTGGGCGACTGGAAGGCGCATGTGAAGCGCCTGCCAGACCGGCTGGTCGGCTCGACCGCCTGGATCGAGTACGACGGCGTCTCCAACCATCACCCGGTGCTGGGCTCGGCCGCCAACTTCGAGGAGTTCGAGGTCGACAGCCCCAATGCGCCGAAGGGGGCGGTCAAGCACATACGCGCCCAGACCCTACGGCTCTACAACCCGACGTCCCACCAGTGGAGCATCTATGGCGTCGATGTGGACGCCGGAACCATGGACCTGCCCGCGGTGGTGGGCGCGTTCCACGACGGAGTCGGCGAGTTCTACAACCAGCAGGACTGGAAGGGCCGCATGGTGCTGGTCCGCTACCAGTGGAGCCACAAGGGCCCCAACGACGCCCTGATGCAGCAGGCCTTCTCACTCGACGGCGGCAAGACCTGGGAGGTCAACTGGATCTGCGAGCTGGCCCGCCAAAAGCCCTGATCCGGACGTTGCGCCGCGCTCCCAATTGTCGCCTGCTTCCTGTCGTGTGATGTTGCTGGAGAGGTCCCGGACGCCAAGGGGCGCGGATCATTTCGTCCCGTCCTCCGGGGTCCTCCAAAAGCATTTGAGCGCGCCGCCAACGTCGGCGCCGGGAGGATATTGATGGAAGACCTGAAGGATCGCGTGAGCCTCGACGACCGGCTGGCCGCCGCCGGCATGACCGGCATGACCACAGCCGTCTGGGCCGAGCTGAAGCCGAACGCGACCTTCATCCACGATCCCGACGGCAGGACCCACAGCTGGGGCAAGGTCAACGCCCAGGCCAACCGCATCGTGCGCCTGTTGCGGTCCAAGGGCCTCAAGGCCGGCGACGCCGTGGCGTTGGTCTGCTCGAACCGCGCCGAGTTCGTCGAGGTGCTGGCCGCGACCATGCGGGCCGGTTGGCGGATCACCCCCGTCAACTGGCACCTGACCGCCGACGAGATCGCCTACATCATCAAGGACTGCGAGGCGAAGGCGGTGTTCTGCGACGCCCGTGTCACCGCCTCCCAGGCCGCCGTCGAGCAATGCCCGGGCCTCGCGGCCAAGGTCGCCATCGGAGGCCCGATCCCGGGGTTCGAGGCCTATGATGAGGCCCTGAGCGGCCTGGACGGCGGCGACATCGCCGACCCCTCGCTCGGCAACGCCATGATGTACACCTCCGGCACCACGGGCCGGCCCAAGGGCGTCTACCGCGCCCAGCCCATCGTGGCGCCGACCGGCATCTATGCGATGCGCGGCTACGACCACGAGACCTCGGTGCAGCTGTGCGCCGGGCCCGCCTATCACGCCGCCCCGCTGGCCTTCGACGTCCGCGCGGCCATGGGCGCGGGGTGCGAGCTGGTCTTCTTCGACAAGTGGGATTCCGAGGGGATCCTAGGCGCCATCGTCGACAAGCGCGTGACCCACATGCACCTGGTGCCGATCATGTTCCAGCGCCTCCTGGCCCTGCCGGACGAGGTCAAGGCGGCGCACGACGTCGGCCATGTGAAGTACATCGTCCACGGCGCCGCGCCCTGCCCGCCGGAGGTCAAGGCCGCGATGATCGAGTGGTTCGGCCCGGTGCTCAGCGAGTACTACGCCGGCTCTGAGGGCGGCGCGGGCTTCGTGATCAGCTCGGAGGAATGGCTGAAGAAGCCCGGCAGCGTCGGCAAGCGCCCGGTCCTGCTCGGCTCCAAGATCCTCGACGAACAGGGCAATGAATGCCCCACCGGAGTCCCCGGCGGCATCTACCACCAGCTGCCCCCCGGCGGCGGGTTCACCTATTACAAGGACGAGGCCAAGACCAACGCCAACCGGGTGGGCGACTACTTCACCATGGGCGACGTCGGCTACTTCGACGAGGACGGCTACCTGTTCCTTACCGGCCGCAACGCCGAGACCATCATCTCCGGCGGGGTGAACATCTATCCGCAGGAGATCGACAACGAGTTGATCAAGCACGACGCCGTGGCCGATTCTTCCACCGTCGGCGTGCCGCACGACGAGTGGGGCGAGCAGGTCAAGGCGGTGATCCTGCTGAAGGCGGGCTACCAGCCCTCCGACGCCCTGGCCCAAGAGATCCTGGCCTTCGCCCGCGCCAACCTGCCGGCCTTCAAGGTCCCGCGCAGCGTCGACTTCGCCACCGACCTGCCGCGCTCCGAGGCCGGCAAGATCCAGCGCAACAAGGTCCGCGCCCCCTACTGGGAAGGCCGCGCCCGGCAAATCTGACGATAGCTGACACAACGTGTCAGCTATCTCTGCTAGGCTTGCCGCATGCAGGCGAGCCGCCTTCTGTCGATCCTTCTGCTGCTGCAGGCGCGCGGGCGGATGAGCGCCCAGGCGCTAGCCGAGGCCTTCGAGGTCTCGGTGCGCACCATCTACCGCGACGTGGACCAGCTCTCAGCCGCCGGCGTGCCGATCTACGCCGAGCGGGGCCGCTCCGGCGGCTTCCAACTGCTCGACGGCTACCGCACCAAGCTGACCGGGATGACGCCGGTGGAAGCCGAGGCCCTGTTCCTCTCGGGCCTGCCGGGGCCGGCGGCGGAGCTGGGCCTGGGCGAGGCCATGGCGGTCGCCCAGCTGAAGCTGCGGGCCGCGCTGCCGGAGCGCCGGGACGCCGTCGGCCGCGTCGCCGCGCGCTTCCACCTCGACCCCGTCGGCTGGTTCCGGGGACCGGAGCGCAGCGAACACCTGCCGGCGCTCGCCGACGCGGTCTGGAACGCGCGCAAGGTCCGCATCCGTTACGAGAGCTGGACCGACGTCGTGGAGCGCGAGCTGGAGCCGCTGGGTTTGGCCCTGAAGGGCGGGACCTGGTACCTGGTCGGCCGGGCGATCGGGGGACGGTCGCGCGAGCCCCGCACCTACCGCGTCTCGGCGATCCAGAGCCTGGAGCCGAGGCCGGACGGTTTCGAACGGCCCGCGGACTTCGACCTCGCCGCCTATTGGGCCGCCTGGGCCAGGGACTTCGAGGCGCGGCTGCAGCAGGGCGAGGCGAAGCTGCGGCTTTCGCCCACCGGCCTGCGCCGGCTGGTGCTGATCGGGCCGGCGGCGGTGGCGATGGCGGCCAGCACGGCCACGGCGCCGGACGCGGACGGTTGGGTCGAGGCGACCATCCCTGTCGAGACCACCTCACTGGACCACGCCGCCGGCGACATCCTGAAGCTGGGCACCGAGGCCGAGGTTCTGGAGCCCGCCGACCTGCGCGCCCACCTGGCCGCGGTCGCCGGCCGGCTCGGCGCCCTCTACGCCTAGGCGGCGCCCGGGACCGGCAGCACCGTCATGACCTCCACCGAGTCCCCCGGAAAGATCGAAAAGTGCGGATGGCCTTCGAACAGCTTCACCGCTTCGTCGTGGGAGTCGGCGCTGACGATCACGTAGCCGGCGATGAAGTTGCGAGCCTCGCCCAGGCCCGCCTTCGACGCCTTCTTGGTTTTGCCGAGCGGGCCGCCGTGGTCGACGATCACCGCGGCGTGGTCGGCCATCCACTTGGTCCAGGCCGCCATGCCCTCAGTCATCTGTTCGGGGGTTGGCGGGCCGGCCGCCGCCCGCGCGTTCGCCTCTTCAGATCCCATGTAGAGCGCCAGGAAATTGGGCATGCGGGCCTCCTTGCCGTCGCCGCGACCCTAGCACGGGCCCGGCGAGCGGGCGAAACACCGCGACATCAAGCGTGTTTTGGCGTCAGCCTCCAACGCATGGCATAGGCCCGCCGCACTTTGGAATGAGGCCCGCATGATCCCGTTCATCGACCTGCAGGCGCAGCGCAAGCGCCTGGGCCAGCCCCTGGAGGACGCGATCCTCAAGGTGGTGCGGTCCGGCGCCTACATCATGGGCCCGGAGATCGCCGAGTTCGAACGCCAGCTCGCCGCCTTCGGCCAGGCGCCCTTCGCGCTCTCCTGCGGCTCGGGCACCGAGGCCCTGGTGCTGCCGCTGATGGCCTGGGGGATCGGCCCGGGCGATGCGGTCTTCTGCCCCTCCTTCACCTTCGCCGCCACCGCCGAGGCCATGCCCCTGGTGGGCGCCTCCCCGGTGTTCGTCGACATCGATCCGGAAACCTACAACCTCGATCCGGAGAGCCTGCAGGCGGCCATCGAGGCGGTGAAGCGCGAGGGCAAGCTGACGCCGCGCGCGGTGATCGCCGTCGACCTGTTCGGCGGCCCGGCCGATTATCCGGCCATCCAACGGGTCTGCAAGAAGCACGGGCTGAAGCTGATCAGCGACAGCGCCCAGGGCTTCGGCTGCACGCTCGGCGGCCAGCACCCGATCCACTGGGCCGACGTCGCCACCACCTCCTTCTTCCCGGCCAAGCCGCTGGGCTGCTACGGCGACGGCGGGGCGGTGCTGTCGAAGGACGAGAAGCTGCACGACCTGCTGGTCAGCCTGCGCGTCCACGGCCAGGCGGTGAAGTCGGACATCGAGGGCAAGACCTTTGAGCACGACCCGAAGTACCTGAACGTCCGCATCGGGATGAACTCGCGGATGGACACCATCCAGGCCGCCGTCCTGATCGAGAAGCTGAAGATCTTCGAGGACGAGATCGCCGCCCGCAACCGCGTCGCCGACCGCTACGCCGCGGGCCTATCCGACCTCGTCAAGACGCCCACGGTGATCGAGGGCGGGGTCAGCGTCTGGGCGCAGTACACGATCGAACTGGACGGCCGCGACAACCTCGCCCCGGCGCTGCGCGAGCAGGGCGTGCCGACCGCGGTCTACTATCCGATCCCGATCCACAGGCAGGGCGTCTATTCGCACTATCCGGTCGCGCCCGGCGGCCTGCCGGTCACCGAGGCCAAGGCCGGTCAGGTGATCAGCCTGCCGATGCACCCCTACCTGACGGAAGACGACCAGGACCAGATCGTCGCCGCCATCCGCGCCTTCGTGAAGAAGAACGCCTAGCTCCAATACGGCTTCACATCCGCCGCATAGGCCAGGCCCTGGGCCAGGCCCGCGCGCGCCGCGCCGGCCCGGCGGGTGAAGTCCATCAAGTTGGCGCCGAAGGCCTCGGCGCTGGCCTCGTCCGGGGTGATGGTCAGCACGACCGAGCCGCCCTCCTTCAGGCTCTCGATCTCCTCGTCGAGCTGAACGGCCATGCGCTCGGCGAAGGCCCCGACCGGCGCGCCGACCCGCACGGCGATCAGCATCACCAGGGTGTGGCCCTGGGCCATGTCGGCGTTGGTGGGCGAGCGCATGCCGCCGTCGATGTAACGCCGCCCGTTCAGCGTCACCGGCGGATAGACCCCCGGCACGCTGCAGCTGGAGGCCACCGCGCGCACCACGCCGACGCCCGAGGCCTTGGTCCACAGGGTGAAGGCGCCGGTCGCGGCGTCCACCGCGGTGCAGGCGAAGTCGCGCTCCGGCCAGGCGTCGTCCGGCTGGCCGGCGAACGAGCGGCCGAAGCTGGCGATGAAGTCGGCCTCGGCCATGGTCGGCGCGGCGAGCGCCCAGGCGCCGATCTCGGCGCGGACCTCGGCGGGGTTGCGCTTGCCGCCCTGCGCCTCGGCCATCAGCCCCATCAGCTTCGACAGGTCCGCCGCCGGCCGGTCGGAATTGGCGGCGCCCGACGCCGACGCGGAGGGCTCCGGCTCGGCCAGGATCGGATCGGCGAGCGTCGCGGCCTCGGCGCCCATCGCCAGGCGCGCACCCACGAAGGACCCCGCCGAGGTGCCCATGGTGAAATCTGCGCGGCCGAGGTCGACGCCTCCCTGGGCCAGGCCCGCGATCAATCCGCTCTCCCAGGCGATGCCTACCGGCCCGCCTCCGCCCAGCACCAGCGCCCGCGTCATGCCCGTCTCCCGCCTGTCCGATCTTGCACCCCCAGGTTGGCCGTGGAATGGGTTGAGTCAAACGGATGTTTGGGAGCCGGCGCGATGAAGGCTGCGGTCTACTATGAGAATGGCGGCCCGGACGTCTTCCGCTACGAGGACGTCCCCGACCCGCAGGTCCACCGCAAGGGGATCGTGATCCGCGTCGAGGCGGTGTCCATTGAGGGCGGCGACACCCTCAACCGCTTCCGTGGCGCGCTGGTCACCAAGCCGCACATCGTGGGCTATCAGGCGGCCGGCGAAGTGGTCGAGGTCGGCGAGGAGGTCGACAACATCAAGGTCGGCGACAAGGTGGTCACCACGGGCGGCTTCGGCAGCCACGCGGAACTGCGCGCCGTGCCCGCCCGCACGGCCTGGGTGATCCCGCCCGGCATGAACGTGCTGGAAGCTTCGGCCATCCCCGTGCCCTTCGGCACCGCCCACGACTGCCTGTTCGAGTTCGGCCGCATGCGGAAGGGCGAGATCGTCCTGGTTCAGGCCGGCGCCTCCGGCGTGGGCGTGGCCGCCATCCAGCTGGCCGCGCGGGCCGGCGCCGCCATGGTGATCGCCACCGCCTCCTCCGACGCGCGGCTGGAGAAACTGAAAGCCTATGGCCTGACCCACGGGATCAACTACCAGCGCGACGAGGTGGCCGGCGAGGTGGCGCGGATCACCGACAAGCACATGGCCGACGTGATCGTCGACCCGGTGGGCGGCCCGACGCTGCAGTCCTCCATAGCCTCGCTGGCCTACCGCGGCCGGGTCTCGATGGTGGGCGCGGCCGGGCGCGAGGCGATGGTCGTGGACGTGGGCTCGATGATGGGCGGCAACCGCTCGCTCAGCGGCGTCTTCCTGGGCGCCGAGATCGCCACCGACCGGGTGCATGACAACATCCAGCAGCTGATCCAGGACGTCGCCGACGGCGCGCTGAAGGTGCTGATCGACCGCACCTTCCCGCTGAAGAACGCCGCCGACGCCCACCGCTACATCGAAAGCCGCCAGGCGGTCGGGCGCGTGTTGCTGATTCCGTAATCCACGGTGTCATCCGGAAGGCGCGGCGCTCGTCCGGGATCCATGAACACCGATCCATCCGACCAATCCTCGAACGCCGACGCTTATGGGTCCCGGTCTCGCTTCGCGAATCGGGACGACACCGAAGAAAAAGGGAGCATGGACCCCATGGGACGTCTCACTGGCCGCACGGCCGTCATCACCGGGGCGGGCAGCGGCATCGGCCGCGCCGCCAGCCTGCTGTTCGCCCGCGAAGGCGCGCGCATGGTCTGCGTCGACCGCGCCAACAGCGTCGCCGAGACCGCCGCGATGATCGGCCAGGCGGGCGGGACGGCGGTGGCCCTGCAGGGCGACGCCGGCGAGGACGGCTTCGTGAAATCCTACATCGACCGCGCCCAGGGCGAGTTCGGCGGGCTGGATATCGTCTGGGCCAACGCCGGCATCTCCGGCGGCTGGACGCCGCTCGCGGAGCAGACCGCCGACTACTGGGCCGAGATCCTGCGGATCAACCTGATCGGCGCCTTCCTGGCCATCAAGCATGCTTCCGCGCCGATGATCGCCGCCGGCCGCGGCTCGCTGATCTGCACGGCCTCGGTGGCGGGCCTCCGCTCCGGCGCCGGCGGGCCGGCCTATTCCGCCTCCAAGGCCGGCGTCATCAGCCTGGTGCAGACCTCAGCCAACGAGTTCTACGGCACGGGCGTGCGGGTCAACGCCATCGCGCCCGGCCTGATCGAGACCGGCATGACCAAGCCGATCTTCGACGCCAGCCGCGCCAAAGGCACCGAGGACAAGATCGGCCAGCTCAACCCGCTGACCCGTTACGGCCTGCCGGACGAGATCGCCCAGGCCGGCCTGTTCCTGGCCTCCGACGAGGCCTCCTACGTCAATGGCCAGACGATTGCGGTCGATGGCGGGCTTTCGACCTCGCACCCGGTGGTGCGGCGCCGGCGATAGCAGGGGCGGCGCGTGATCTACCTCGTCCGGCACGGCCAGACCGAGTTCAACCGTGAACGGCGCATCCAGGGCCATGTGGACAGTCCGCTCACCGCGCTGGGCCTTCGCCAGGCCGAAGCGGTCGGGCGCCTGCTGCGCGATCTGATCGGCGATCCGGCCGGCTGGCGCATCGTCTCCAGCCCGCTCGGCCGCGCGCGGTCCACCGCCGAGATCGTCGCGCGCCATCTGGACGGCCTGCCTGTCGAACTCGACGACCGGCTGAAGGAGATCAGCTGGGGCGCCTTCGACGGCCGGCTGCGCAGCGAGCTGGAGGCCGAGCATCCGGAGACCTTCGGGCGCACCGGCTGGGCCTTCGACGCGGGCTCGGGCGAGACCTACGAGCAGGTGGCCGCGCGCATGGGCGCCTGGCTGGCCGAGCTGCCGCCGGAGCCGGGGCGCCGGGTGATCTGCGTCAGCCATGGCGTTTCCGGCCGCGTGCTGCGGGGCCTCTACGCCAACCTGCCGCGCGACCTGGCCGGCCAGCAAGACGTGCCGCAGGACGCGGTCTTCCAGCTGCGCCACGGCGGCGTCGGCCGCATCGACTGCGAGCCGGTCGCGGAGGACGCGCCGGCTCCGTGACCTGACCTCCAGACCAGGACAACCGACATCCGCTCATCCCCGCTTTCGCGGCATGAGCGATATTGAATACGCGGGCCTAAGCCCCGGCGCGCCGGGTCACCACGATCTCCCGCTCCGGACCCAGCCAGCCGGCGAGCGCCAGCGCGGCCAAGGTTGCGGCCACGCCGAGCGCGAAGCCGCCCAGGGCCGCGGCCGAGACGCCGGCCGGGCCAAGGCTGAGCGGCTTGGGCGCCATCCAATGCACGAGCCCGCCATTCGCCGGCGGGATCGGCTCGGCGGCTTCTTCAGTGTGGTCCAGGACCTCTTCGCTCATTGCAGCCTCCGGCAGGGCCTTTGGCCCCTTGCGCGCTAACCCGCGCACATGGCGGGGGTTCCGATCAAGCCCGCCCAGGGCTAGAAACAGGTCTTAGCCTCGCGAAAGACGCCAGATCTCCCGAAAACTTCGACGGACCTCAAAAGACCGACATGGCCGGACATTCCAAGTTCAAGAACATCATGCACCGCAAGGGCCGCGCCGACTCGGTGCGATCCAAGCTGTTCTCCAAGCTCTCGCGGGAAATCACCGTGGCGGCCAAGGCCGGCCTGCCCGACCCGGCGATGAACGCGCGCCTGCGCCTGGCGGTGGCCAACGCCAAGGCCGAGTCCATGCCCAAGGACAACATCGACCGGGCGATCAAGAAGGCTGCCGGCGGCGACGCGGAGACCTACGAGGAGATCCGCTACGAGGGCTTCGGCCCGGGCGGCGTCGGCGTGATCGTCGAGGTTCTGACCGACAACCGCAACCGCGCCGCGTCCAACGTCCGCTCCACCTTCTCCAAGTATGGCGGCAACCTCGGCGAGACCGGGTCGGTCTCCTTCCTGTGGGACCGGGTGGGCCAGATCACCTATTCGGCCTCGGCCGGTTCTGAGGACAAGGTGATGGAAGCCGCCATCGAGGCCGGCGCCGAGGACGTGGAATCCGACGAGGACGGGCACACCGTCTACACCGCCTTTGGCGATCTTTCCGAGGTGGCCGCCGCCCTGGAGGCTTCCCTGGGCGCCGCCCAGTCCACCGCCATCGCGTGGCGACCCCGGGTCCGTACCCCGATCAGCGGTGAGGCCGCCGCCACTCTGATGAAGCTCCTGGAGATGCTCGACGACGACGACGACGTGCAGAACGTCTACTCGAGCGAGGACATCGACGCCGCCGAGCTGGAGTCCCTGGCCGGCTGATGACCGCGGACGCGACACGCCTCCAGATCCGTTCGGAGCGCCTGTTCAACGGCCTTGTCGTGGGCATTGTGGTCGCCGGCTTCCTGACCCTGGTCGGCGTCGCGGGCTATGGCCTCTACGTGATGGGCCAGAACGTCACCTTCACCCGCTGGGTGTCGCACACCTACGAGGTGGAAGGCGCGATCTCCGACTTCCTGATCCTCGACGAACGCACCGAGACCGCCCGGCGCGGCTATCTGTTGTCGCACGATGAGGTGTTCGCCCAGTCGGCCGCCCGGACCTCGCAGCGGGCGGCGCGCGCCCTGGACCGGATCGGCGCGCTCACGCCCGACAATCCGGCGCAACAGGCCTTTCTGGCCCGGATGCGGCCGCTGTTCGCCCAGCAGCAGCAGGCGGTCATCGTCTCCATGGCCTTCGCCCGCGCCGGCCATTCGGACAGCTCGCAGTTCTATCATGACAGCGGGGTCGAGGCGACGCGGCTGATCCGCCGGCTCGCCGAACAGATGACTGAGGAGGAGACCCGCCTCCTGCGCCTGCGCAATGCGGCCCAGGAGGCCGCCCTCGATCAGCTTCTGTGGATCGCCGTCGCCGGCGGCGTGCTGCTGGTCTTCGTGGCGACCGGCTCGACCCTGGTGATCCTGCGCTACACCCGCCAGCTCAACCGCTCGCAGCGCGAGCTGGCCCAGCTCAACGCCGGCCTGGAAGACCAGGTCGCCACCCGCACCGCCGACCTGCAGCGGGCCAACGAGGAGATCCAGCGCTTCGCCTATATCGTCAGCCACGACCTGCGCTCGCCCCTGGTCAATGTCATGGGCTTCACCAGCGAGCTGGAGGCCGCCGCCAAGCCGCTGGGCGTGCTCCTGGAGCGGGCCGAGGCCGAGGCGCCGCAGATCGTCAGCGAGGACGCCCGCGCCGCGGTCCGCACGGACTTGCCGGAATCCATCGGCTTCATCCGCACCTCCACCCAGAAAATGGACCGGCTGATCAACGCCATCCTGCAGCTGTCGCGCCAGGGCCGGCGCGTGCTGACGCCGGAACCGGTGGACATGGTCCGCGTGGCGCAGGGCATCGCTGACAACCTGAAGCACAGAAGCCAGGAGCTGGGCGCGGAGATCGAGATCGCCCCCGACCTGCCGGTGGTGATCAGCGACCGCTTGGCCCTGGAGCAGATCTTCTCGAACCTGGTGGAGAACGCGCTCAAGTACCTCAAGCCGGGCCGCCCCGGCCGGATCGCGGTCACCGGCCAGCACCAGGGCGGGCGGATGGTCTATGAGGTGCGCGACAACGGCCGCGGCATCGACCCGAAGGACCACGACCGGGTCTTCGACCTGTTCCGCCGCGCCGGCCTGCAGGACCAGCCGGGCGAAGGCATCGGCCTGGCGCATGTGCGGGCGTTGGCCTACCGCCTGGGCGGGACCGTCACCTGCCAGTCCGCCCTTGACCAGGGTGCGACATTCCGCGTTTCTCTCCCCGCCAGGTTGAGTATCCAGGGGTCCGCGTCATGAGTGAGCAGCGACACGTCACGATCGTGATGATCGAGGACGACGACGGCCATGCCCGCCTCATCGAGCGCAACATCCGCCGCGCGGGCATCTCCAACGAGATCCGCCATTTCGCCGACGGCGCCTCGGCCCTGCACTACCTGGAGAACGACAACACCGGCCCGGCGCTGAACGGCCCTGCCCTGGTGCTGCTGGACCTGAACCTGCCGGACATGAGCGGCATCGACATCCTGGCCCGGGTGAAGTCGAACGACCGGCTGAAGCGCACCCCGGTCGTCGTGCTGACCACCACCGACGACAAGGTGGAGATCCAGCGCTGCTACGACCTGGGCTGCAACGTCTACATCACCAAGCCGGTGAATTATGAGAGCTTCGCCGACGCCATCCGCCAGCTCGGCCTCTTCCTGTCGGTGATCCAGGTGCCCGAGGTCGAGGGCAACGGGTGAGCGGAGACCAGCGCCGCGTCCTCTACGTCGACGACGACGAAGGCCTGCGCAGCCTGGTGCGCCGCGCCCTGGAGCGGCGCGGCTACGCGGTGACCCTGGCCGCCACCGGCGAGGAGGGCCTGGCCCGTCTGGACGCCGAGGCCTTCGACGTGGTGGCGCTCGACCACTACATGCCGGGCCAAGGCGGCTTCGAGACCCTCAAGCAGATCCGCGAGCGGCCGGACCCGCCGCCCATCGTCTATGTCACCGGCTCCGACGAGAGCCGGGTCGCGGTCTCCGCGCTGAAGGCCGGCGCCTCGGACTATGTGGTCAAGACCGTCGGCGAGGAGTTCTTCGACCTCCTGGAAAGCGCCATGCTGCAGGCCTTCGCCCAGGTGGAGTTGCGGCGGCGCCACGCCAAGGCCGAGGCGGACCTGGTCACCAGCAACCAGCGGCTCGAGGCCCTGCTGCATGAGGTCAACCACCGGGTGGCCAACAGCCTGCAGCTGGTCTCGGCCTTCGTGCAGATGCAGGCTTCCGCCGTCGAAGGCGTCGCCCGCTCGGCGCTGAAGGACACCCAGCGGCGCATCGAGGCGATCATCCAGGTGCACCGCCGGCTCTACTCCTCCGAGGACGTGGAGTCGGTGGACATGCAGGACTACCTGGCCGCCCTGGTGCGCGAGCTGCAGGACACGCTGTCCTCCGCCGCCGCGCCGCGCCGCCTCAGCCTGGCGGCCGACGAGGTGCGGCTGGAGACCGACAAGGCCGTCTCGGTGGGCGTCATCGTCAACGAGCTGGTCACCAACGCCTGCAAATACGCCTACCGGCGCGGCGAGGCCGGCGAGGTGCGCATCCGCCTGGCCCGCGACGGCCAGGACCTGCTGCTCACCGTCGAGGACGACGGCGCGGGCATGGCCGAGGGCGGGCAGGTGCACGGCACCGGCCTGGGCGGGCGGCTGATCAAGGCCATGGCCTCCAGCCTCAACTCCGAGGTGGTCTACGACCCCGCCCACGCCGGCGTGCGCGCGAGCCTGCGTCTGCCGGCCAGCTAAGCCTCTTGGCTTACCCAGGGTCCTCAGGGCACAGTGACGCCAACCAAGAGGGGGAACACCAGAATGCACCTGAAACTCGCCGCCGCCGCGCTCGCCGGCGCCACGCTTTGCGCCGCCGCGTCGGCCCAGGCCGCCACCGACTATGTGACCGTCCCGCTGGAGGTCACGGTCAACGCTTCGGCCGACGTGGCCTGGAAGAAGATCTCCGGCTTCTGCGACATCGGCGGCTGGATGCACACCACCTGCGAGATCACCTCCGGCAAGGACCATGAGGTCGGCGCGGTGCGCAAGATCGCCAGCCGGGTCGATGAGGTTCTGGTGGCCTCGACCGCCTGGTCCTACAGCTACGCCCAGCCGAAGTCGCCGATCGACTACCACGGCACGGTGGAGATCCGGCCCATCGACAAGGGCCACTCCAAGCTCCTCTACACCCTGGTCTATGACGCGGCCGCCCTGCCGCATCCGGAGAACAAAGACCAGGACATCGCCAACCGCACCAAGCAGTTCACCAACGTGATCAACGTCATGAAGGGCATCGCCGAGGCGAAGTAGGGCTCGCGCCTAGCGGCGGCCCCAGAAGGTCGCGAAGGCGTAGATCGCGACCAGGACCAGGAGGCCGATCACCACGGCGCGGCCCAGCAGCTTGCGCCGGGCGGCCTCGCGGTCCAGCTTCGCAACCTGGGGATTTTCCGGCGGGGCGTCGTCCATGGCGCCGATGAGCCTCGCCGGAGCCGCCGCGTCAAGCGGCGCCGGCGTCAAGAAGAGGATTGCCATGCGTTCGTTGCGGGCTCTGGCTCCGGTTCTGGCCCTGTCGCTGGCGGTGGGAACCGCTGGCGTAACACTGGCGCAGGCCCCTGCGCAGGAGCGCCTCGGCGCCAGCCAGCCCACCGCGGCGGGCGCGGGCCAGGCGAAGGCGCTGTCCTTCGCGGGCGGCCGTATCTTCCAGGCCACCGGCTTCGGCAACACTTTCCTGGTGACCACCAAGGCCGGCGATGTGGTCATCGACACCTCGCTGCCGATGAACGCCCAGCGCCACCACGCCCTGCTGCGCGCCGAGGACAAGGCGCCGATCAAGGACATCATCCTCACCCACAGCCACGGTGACCACACCGGCGGCGTGCCGGTCTGGAAGGAGGCTGGGACCCACGTCATCGGCCAGGCGAACGAGGTGGAGTTCCGCAACTACCAGGAGCGGCTGGCCGGCTTCTTCGCCGTGCGCAACGCCGCCCAGTACAACGCCCCGCCCGGAGCGCTTGGGGGCGGCGCGCGGCCGAACCTGAACCCCGGCGACTACGCCGCCCCGCCGCTGGCCGACGTGCTGTTCGACAAGGAATACAGGTTCAAGCTGGGCGACCTGACCTTCGACTGCCTGGCCATGCCGGGCGAGACCCCGGACATGCTCAACGTCTGGGTCCCGGAGCTGAAGGCGCTCTTCATCGGCGACAACTACTATGCGTCATTCCCCAACATGTACACGTTGCGGGGCACGCCCCCGCGGCCGGCGCTGAACTACGTCGAATCCATCGACAAGGTGCTGGCGCTGAAGCCCGAGATCGTGCTGCCCAGCCACGGCGTCCCCATCGTCGGCGCCGAGAACGTCCGCAAGACGCTGACCCAGTACCGCGACGCCATCCTCTATGTGCACGACGCCACGGTGCGCGGCATGAACGCGGGCCAGGACGTCTACAGCCTGATGAGGTCGGTGAAGCTGCCGCCCGAGCTGGACGTGGGCGAGGGCTACGGCGCGGTCAGCTGGTCGGTGCGCGGCGTCTATGAGGGCTACGCCGGCTGGTTCGACGGGGATCCCGCGACCATGTACGCGACCTCGCCCGGCGAGGCGGCGGCCGAGCTGGTGCGCATCGCCGGCGGGGCCGGCCCTGTCGCCGCCCGCGCCCAGGCGGTGGCCGCCAGCGACCCGGCGCTGGCGCTGCGCCTGACCAGCGCCGCCCTGGCCGTCGAGCCCAGGAACGCCGCGGCGCTGGCCGTGCGCAAGACCGCCCTGGAGGCCCTGCTCAAGGCCTCGAAGAATTCCAACGAGAGCGGCTGGCTGCACGCCGGCCTGGCCCGCGTCGAGGCAGCGCAGAAGTAGGCCGGCCCCCAAGTCGCCCCAGGGAGCCGAGCGCCCGGAACCAAGCTCCACGGCGCGGCTTCATGTCCCAACCTTACATTGGGAGACGCCAAGCCATGAAACACGCCCTTTTCGCCAGCGCCGCCATCCTGGCCGCCCTGTCGCTCGCCGCCTGCAACAAGCCCGCCGGGTCCGCGGCGGACAACGCCAGCTCGACCGCGTCCAACGCCGCCGCCGGCGCGGGCGCCGCGGTCAACAAGGCCGAGGACGCCACGGGTGCGGCGGTCGGCGGCGCCTCGGCGGCCACCACCGGCTCGCACGACACCGCCGCCTTCGTCTCGAACGCCAGCCAGAGCGACATGTACGAGATCCAGGCCGCCCAGATCGCGGAGAAGCGCTCGCATAACCCGCAGATCACAGCCTTCGCCAAGATGATGGTGAAGGACCACACCAAGAGCACAGACCTGATGAAGCCGCTGGTGCAGGCCGCCGGCCAGACGCCCGCCGCCAAGCTGGACGACCGCCGGCAGGGTTTCATCGACCACCTGAACTCGGCCAGCGACGCCGACTTCGACAAGACCTACGTCGACCAGCAGGTGGCCGCCCACAAGGAGGCGCTGAGCCTGATGCAGGGCTACGCCAAGGACGGCTCCGACGCCGGGCTGAAGGGCGGCGCGGCGCAGATCGCGCCCACCGTGCAGATGCACCTGGACAAGATCCAGGGCATCCAGGCCTCGCTGAAGTCCTAAAGGACGTCGCGGCGGGCGACGGGCCGCCTATTCGGCGGTGGCGTCGTCCGCGGTGACCGGGGTCTTCTTGACCGCCGCCTTCTTGGCGCGCGGCTTGGCCGCGGCCTTGGTCTTGGGCTTCGCCGCCGCAGCGGCCGCAGCGGCGGCCGCGCCGCGCAGGAAGCCGGTGTCACCGCGGTCGAGATCGCTGAGCGTCACGCCGCCGGTCTCCACGAAGACGCCCAGATAGGTCATCTTCCCATCGCGGAAGCTGATGTCCTCGGTGGCGACCTTCGGATCGCGCTTCAGCTCAGAGACGTCGCGCAGGGTCATGCGCAGGGTCATGTCCTCGCGGCTGACGCCGTCGGCCTCGGCCTGTTCGATGGCGTGGCGGGCCTCTTCAGCGGCGGTGCCGCGGCGGCGGGGGGTTTTGGGGGCCTGGGATGTAATGATCAGATGTCCGCGAAGAAGCCATGTTCGCCGGTCACCCGTACTTGGCAGGCCCGGCCTTGATCCTGCAGCACCCGCGCGCGTTTGTTGGCGGCGGCCTTGGCCTCCTCCTTCTCGGCGCTGTGGTCGGTGAACACACCCAGGTGTTCGACCGCCCAGCGGCCTTCGTGGCGCGAGACGGTGAGGGTCTCGCGGTCTCCGGCGGCGCGGATGGCCATATAGTCCTGTCCTCGAAAAGCACGGCGGGAGCCGTGAAAGCTGTAGCGTCGACTGACGAATGAAGAGAGTTTTCTATAGGTAAAGCAGCGCTTTGTCTCGCCTTTCCGGTGAAATGTGACAAATTCACTTGTCTGTTGCAGCGAGAGATGCGATGCTTGAGCCATCGAATATCGTTTTGGCTCGCCCGCTCTCCTATCCCCGATCTCACGATCGGGCGCCGGACCCGCCCTCGACCCTTTCCGAAAATTTGATCTCGCCGTCCATCGTGGGCGCGAGAATACTTAAGGCCCGAAAGGGGATACTATTATGGCGACGGGTGTCGTGAAGTGGTTTAACGGCCAAAAAGGCTTTGGTTTCATTCAGCCCGACAATGGCGGTCCGGATGTGTTCGTGCACATCTCGGCGGTCGAACGGGCGAACATGTCTTCGCTGAACGAGGGTCAAAAGATCAGCTACGAGCTGGAAAAGGACCCCCGCAACGGCAAGACGTCCGCCGGCCAGCTGCAAAGCGCCTAAGCGACGTCAGCCGCGCTCCCTCAAGGAGCCGCGTTGAAGCCACGAGGGCCGGCGCCGCGAGGCGCCGGCCCTTTTGCTTGGGCGGATCGGCGGCCGCCACACGGCGGCGTCCCGCTTTCGCTGCAAGCGAAGACCGTGACCCACAAACGCGGCGTCGCCATAAGCTTTGCGGTCTCTCCACAGCCGTAGGGCTTCCGCTTCTCCGCCCGCGGCCTATACGGTCGAGGCCATGCGCATCGCTTCCCTCGCCCTCGCGGCCCTGGCCGCCCTCGCCCTGCCCGCCGCCGCCCAGCCGAAGGCCCCCGACGCCAACCCCATATCGCCCGCCCGCCTCTCCGCCGACGTCAAGGTGCTGGCCGACGCCAGCCTGGCCGGCCGCGCGCCGGGCGGTCCGGGCGAGCCGGGGACGCTGGCCTACATCGAGGCTCAGTTCAAAGCCGCGGGCTTGCAGCCGGCCGGCGAGAACGGGGGCTGGACCCAGGCGGTGCCGCTGATCCGCTTCACCGTCGACCCCGCCCAGACCCGCTTCCAGCTGGAGAGCGGCGGCCAGACCCGCGACCTCGCCGAAACCAAGGACGTCATGGTCTGGTCGCAGCGGCCGGTGGACCGGGTGACGGTGGAGAAGGCGCCCCTGGTCTTCGTGGGCTATGGCGTCACCGCCCCGGAGCGCGGCTGGGACGACTTCAAGGGCGTCGACCTGAAGGGCAAGATCGTCGTCGTCCTGATCAACGATCCCGACTTCGAAGCCGAACCGGGCGAGCCCGTGGCCGGCAAGTTCGGCGGCAAGGCGGCCACCTACTACGGCCGCTGGATCTACAAGTTCGAGGAGGCCGCCCGTAAAGGCGCGTTGGGCTGCCTGATCGTCCACGAGACCGCCGGGGCGGCCTATCCCTGGTCCACCGTGGTGGCCTCCAACGGCGACAGCTACGACGTGGTCCGCCCGGACCCCGAGAAGGTCCATCCCCTGCTGCAGGGCTGGATGCAGCGCGACCTGGCGGTGCGCCTCTTCAAGGACGCCGGCCTCGACTTCGAGGCCGAGAAGGTCCGCGCCCGGACCTTCGGCTTCAGGCCGGTGGAGCTGAAGGGCGCGCACTTCTCCGCCGACTTCCCGATCAAGATTGCAAAGATCATGAGCCACAATGTGCTGGGCCAGATCCCCGGCGCCACGCATCCCAAGGAAAGCGTGATGTTCGCCGCCCACTGGGACGCCTTCGGTCAGGGCCCGCCGGACGCCAGCGGCGACACCATCCGCCACGGGGCCATCGACGACGGCATGGGCATCGCCGGCGTGCTGGAGATCGCCCGCGCCTTCGGCCACGGACCGAAGCCACGGCGCACCGTCGTCTTCGCCGCCTGGACCGCCGAGGAGCGCGGCCTCCTGGGCAGCGAGTTCTACGCCTCCAACCACCCGAAATTCCCGCTGGCCACCACGGCGGCCAATTTCACCATGGACGTGGTGCAGACCGCCGGCCCCAGCCATGACACCGTGCTGGTGGGCGATGGCAAGTCGAGCCTCGACGCCGACCTGGCCCGCGCCGCGGCCGGGCAGGGCCGGCGCATCACCCCCGACCCGCATCCGGAGAAGGCGCTGTTCTACCGCGCCGACCACTTCAGCGTCGCCAAGCGCGGCGTGCCCACCGAGCTGATCATGGGCATGGCCGGCGGCCCCGACCTGGTCGCCGGCGGCCGTGAGGCCGGCGACCGCTGGGTCAACGACTACACCGCCCGCTGCTACCACCAGGTCTGCGACAACTGGAGCGCAGCCTGGGACCTGCGCGGCGCGGCGGACGATATCGCCCTGCTCTACGAGGTCGGCCGCGATCTGGCCAACTCCCGCGCCTGGCCGACCTGGAATCCCGACTCCGAGTTCAAGGCGCTGCGCGACCAGACGGCGGCGCAGCGGAAGTGACCGCGAAGGGTCCGCGCGGCGTCGGCCTGTGCGCAGCCCTGGCGGCCCTCGCCTGCGCCGTGGCCGCCCGCGCCCAACCGCCGACGCCCGCCCCCGCGGGAGCGGCCGGCGCGATCGCGGTGATGACGCGCTTCGCCACGAAGGGCGAGGCCGTCGAGGTCGCGCCGGGCCGCCACATCAACCTGGTGTGCGCCGGCCAGGGGGCGCCGACGGTGATCCTGACGACCGGCGCCGGCGGCTGGTCGATCAACTGGGTGAAGGTCGCCCCGGCCCTCGCCCAGGCGAACCGGGTGTGCAGCTGGGACCGGCCGGGGAACGGCTTCAGCGACGCGAGCCCGCATCCCTTGGACGTCGCCGATGACGAGGCCGACCTCGATACGGTGCTGAAGGTCGCCGGGATCGACGGCCCCCTGGTGCTGGTCGGCGCTTCCATCGGCGGCCTGGAGAGCCTGTTGTTCGCCGACCGCCATCGCGACCGGGTCGCGGGCATGGTGCTGGTCGATCCGTCGTCGCCGGGCGCGCTCGACGCGGACCGCCGCGTCGCGCCGAAGCTGGCGGCCTGGTCGCGCGAGGGCGACCGCAAGGTCTACATCCCCTACGACGCTTGCATCGCCGCCCTCGAGGCCGGGCCGAAGGATCCGACGCCGCAGGCTTGCGCCGCTCTGCGCGCCGGCCTGCCGCCTGGCATCCAGGCCGCACTGAAACCGTGGACGGAGGACCCCGCCTACTGGCGGACCTTCCGGTCCGAACTCGACCAGCGTGAGCGCAATTTCAGGCAAGCGATCAACCCGAAACGGGCCTACGGCGACATGCCGCTGGTGGTGCTCAGCGCCGGCCGGTTCGCGCTGCCCGGCGCGCCGCCCGAGGTGGCGGCGGAGATCCCAGCCCTGATGGCGCAGAAGGTACAGGCGCATCGGGCCCTGGCCCGCCTCTCCTCGCGCGGCGCCTATGTCTTCGTCGCCGACTCCGGCCACGTGATGATGCAGGACAAGCCGCAAGCCATCGTCGACGCGATCAAGCAGGTGGTCGACGAAGCGAAGGTGGCTGGGAACTAGAGTCTCGACACAAAACCTCCCCCGCGAGCGGGGGAGGTTTTTGACGTGCTCGACCATGCTAAGGGCATGGCGTGACCGAAGCCCCACCCGTCGCCGCCGCACCACCAAAGCCCGCCAACCCCCTCGTCGGCCCGGTGATCCTGCTGATCTGGCTGGCGCTGGGCGGCGTCCTCGTCGCCGCGCCCAGCGGGCCGCTGGTCTTCGCCTTCGTCATGGTGGGCTGGATCCTGTCGGTGATGGCCCACGAGTTCAGCCACGCCGCGGTGGCCTGGCTGGGCGGCGACCGGACGGTCACGGAGAAGGGCTATCTCTCTTTCGACCCGCGCCGCTACGGCGACCTGGGCGTCAGCCTGGTGATCCCGCTGCTGGCGCTGTTGATGGGCGGCATCGGCTTCCCGGGCGGGGCCGTCTACATCCGCAACGACCTGATCCGCGGGCCGCTCTGGCGCTCGGCGGCGTCGCTGGCAGGGCCAGCGGCCACCTTCGTGGTCCTGCTGGCCCTGAGCTTCGGCCTCGCCTTCTGGGCCGGCTGGGGCGTCCACGGCGCGGGACCGCTGGCGCTGTTCGAGGCGCTGAGCGTGCTGGCCTTCCTGCAGGCCATGGGGCTGATCCTGAACCTGCTGCCGATCCCCGGCCTGGACGGGTTCGGCGTCATCCGGCCCTTCCTGCCGACGGGGCTCGCCTTCCGCAGCCGGCGCGCCGAGGGCGTGGTGATGCTGATCCTGCTGCTCGCGCTGTTCGTGGTCCCGGGCGTCAGCTCGACCCTGTTCCAGATCGCCGCGCGGCTTGGCCTCTTCCTGGGCCTTGACCTCGACGCCCTGCAGGCCGGCTGGCGGGCGTTCCACTTCTGGCAGCGATAGGCGAGGCCCGCTAAGCTCGGCGCATGATCCTGCGCCGCACCCTCCTCGCCCTCGCCGCCGCCGCCAGCCTCGCCGCCTCCGCCGCTCACGCCCAGGACGCCAAGCCCAACCCGCGGGTGATCATCACCACCGCCGAGGGGACGCTGACGCTGGAGCTGTTCGCCGACAAGGCGCCGGTCACCGTCGCCAACTTCCTGAAGTACGTCGACCGCAAGCTTTACGACGGGGCGACCTTCTACCGGGCGTCCAAGCCCAAGGGCCAGGTCGCCAACGACTACGGCACCATCCAGGGGGGCTTGCAGAACAACCCCAAGAAGGTGCTGCCGCCCATCGCCCATGAAAGCACCCTGAAGACCGGCCTCAAGCACACCGACGGGACCATCTCCATGGGCCGCCACGCACCGGGCACCGCCCAGGCCGACTGGTTCATCTGCATCGGCGACATGCCCTACCTCGACGCCGATCCGAAGGACCCTTCCAACCCGGGCTTCGCAGCCTTCGGGCGGATGATCGACGGCAAGCCCGTGGCTGAGGCCATCCTAGGGCAGCCCACCGACCCCGACGCCGGCGTCGGCGCCATGAAGGGCGAGATGCTGGTCAAGCCGGTGAAGATCGTCTCCATCCGCCGCGCCCCGCCGGCCGACGCCCCAACGGCGGATGGCGCGGCCGCCGCCCCGGCCACGCCCGCCCAAACCCCGAAAGCCTGATCCATGACGCCCGAGTCCCGGCTGCAGGTGGGCGTCGATGTGCCCTGGGTGACCAGCTGGTCGGAGGAGCCGATGACCGGGGTCGCGCCCTGCCCCAGCGTCGACGGCGTGCTGGCCGTGGGCCAGGTGGAGCGCCCGGGCGTCGGCCGCCCGCTCTATTCGCGCAACCACCTCTTCCGCCAGCGCAAGTCGGTGCGCGAGATGCTCTGCCCGATGTGCGGCAAGCCGACGGCCAACGACGACCGCTGGAGCCAGACCGGCCACTGGACCACCGCCGGCGCGGTGAGGGCCAAGAACATGGGCGTCTGGATCCCGCCGGACATGGCCGACAGCCACCGCCTGTTCGATTCGGGCGCGATCGCGCCCCTGCACCGCGCCTGCGCCGACCGCGCGCTGATGTACTGCCCGCATCTGAAGGGCATGGCCGACCGCGAGCTGAAGGCGTTTCCCGACGCCTGGCTGATCGCCACCCTGACCGTCGAGGCCCGCCCACAGGCGGTCTACTCGAACCTGCCGATCCGATCGGTCCCGGCGGTGACCTTCCTGCAGCTGATCGGCGTGCCGGACTACGACGGCTGAAGATTACAAACCGTTCAGAACATTACACAGCGTTTAGGTAATTAATGCGCGGTAACTTTATGAAATCGAGGTCATTACGGAGACTTCACGGGACTTAACTCAGGCATCCAAGTATTCCCTCTTCATCGGCGGCCCGCACCGCCAACCACATTCGAAGAAGGAAACCAAGCCATGAAGACCTCCACCCTGACCTCGCGTTTCGCCGGCGTCGCCACCCTGGCCCTGGCCGTCCTGCCGATCGCCGCCCTGACCACCGCGGCCCACGCCGCCGAGCGGGTCCACGTCGCCGACCTGAACCTGAACGCGCCCAACGGCCACGCCGTGTTCGAACAACGCGTCGACGGCGCCGCCCACCGCTTCTGCCGCATCGAAAAGAACCTGACCACCAAGGCCGCCTGTGAAGCCGGCGTGCGCACCGAGGCCAACGAAAAGGTCTCCGGCGCCGTGATGCTCGCCTCGCGCGTCTAAACGCTCGCTCCGTGCGTACATGGAGTGAGAGGGCCTCCCCCCGGCCCTCCAGCCAGCCCGCCCCAGGCTCCCCGGCCACCTGGCGGGCGTGAGGCCCGCGACCCTCCCCGGCCGCGGGCCTTTTGCTGTCCGGGATACGCCACGCCTAGAGGTGCGAGAGCGTCCCCTCGAAGATCCAGTCGCTGGGCAGGTTGGAGAGCGTCACGTTCTGCAGGATCATCTCGCCGCCGCCGCCCGTCATCTCGACCACGGTGTTGGCGCCCACCTGGCTGAGGGTGAACTGGGTGCCGGGGTCCAACTCCACCCGGTCGCCCTTGGCGTAGTCGAAGTTGGTGATCAGGTCTTCGCCGATGTTCTGGGAGCCGTGGAACAGCTCCGCGCCGGTTCCGCCCGTCTCGGTGTCGTTGCCCAGGTCTCCGGAGATGTAGTCGTTGCCGGGGCCGCCGACGATCACGTCGTCGCCCTGGCCGCCGCGCAGGACGTTGGCCTCGGTCCCCGCGTGCAGGGTGTCGTTGCCAAGGTTGCCCAGCACGATGTCCTGGAAGCCTCCGCCGCCCACCAGCGAATCGTCGCCCTGGCCGCCCACCACCCAATTGGAGCCCGAGCCCCCGTGGATGGTGTCGTCGCCCATGTTGCCGTTCATGTCGCTGAAGCCGGAGCTTCCGGTGATGATGTCGTCGCCCTGGCCGCCGCGCAGCACGTTGTGGCCGGAACCGGCGGTGATGGTGTCGTTCCCGGCGCCGCCCACCAGGCTGTCGTCGCCGCCCGTGCCGGTCAGCACCATGCCGGCTCCCGGCGGCGTGACCTGGCCGCCGGTCTGGGCGATCGACACGGTGTAGGAGCCGGCATAGCCGTCCACGAAGGCCCCGGCGTCCACGTAGTAGGTCGAGCTCTGGGTCGCCGTGTAGACGATCCGCGAGTCGGGGTCGGTGCCGTCGGTGATGTCGTCGTTGGAGGCGACCACGTTGCCGCTGGCGTCGTGCAGCTCCAGGAACGGGTCGGCCAGGGTGCCTCCGTGGCCCGTCGCGCCGATCTCGTTGATGGTGTAGGTGTCGCCCGCCTGCAACTGAACGGCGAACCAGTCGTGGTCGCCCGCCTCCTGCAGGGCGGCGGAAATCGAGCCGCCGATGGCGAGATGGCCCATGGGAGCGGAGGTGTCGGTCAGGCTTGAGGCGTAGTCGTCTGGCGCGGGCGTGAACGGGCCCGAGGAATTGGTCGGGTTCCAGCCCAGGATGTCCAGCACCTGCAGGTCGGTGGCCGAGACGGTGCCCGGCGAGCCCGGTCCGCCGGGGCCGAAGGAGTCGCCCACGGTGTGGTCCCAGTCGCCCAGGTCCTGGCCGTCGAACTGGCCCGTCGTGCTCACCGAGTTGTGGAAGGCGAGGTTGGAGACGTCGTTGGAGTCGAGGCCGAAGAAGGTCGTCACCCCGTCAGACCCGCCGGTGTAGTCGCGCACGCCGCTGGCCGTGAAGCGGAACAGGTCCAGCGTGTTCCACCGGGTCTCGGCGACCCCCAGGCTGGAGATGCGCCCAAACACGCCCTCGGTGAGCTCGTGGTCGATGGCCCCGATGGCGTCCTGGCCGAAGGTCCAATTCAGGTCGCTGTTCAGGGTGACGACGTCGTCGATGGCATTGCCCTGCGCCTTCAGGCCCAGCATCACCGCCTGGGCTTGCGGGATGTCGAAGCCGACGCCGCCGGACGGATCGCTGGCCGGCAGGCCGTTCACCGCGATGTCGTCGTTGGCCGTCGTGGCGTGGGAGCGCAGCTCGCTCACCAGCGTCTGGTAGCTGAGGTTCACTTCCGAGAAGTTGTTCTCGGCGCTGTCGGCCTGGCCCAGCGACGAGAACTGGAAGTCCACGCTCACGGTGAGCTGGTTGGTGAACTGGCTCTGCAGGAAGTTCTCGGCGGCGATCGCCGCGGCGCGGTAGGCCGGGGTGACGCCGTCCTCGTAGTAATTGATGAACGTCAGGCCGCTGCCGGCGAGGGTGACGGCTTCCGTGGGCAGAGTCATCGGTACTCTCTTGTCACTACGTCCCCTGCGCAGAAGGGCGGCGAAGCTCGGACCTTGTCAATCGGTTGTACTCGGCCAAGCTGCAACTTTCCCCCCGCGTAACCCCGGCGCCAGGGCGTCGGACGGGTTTCGGCGGCGCGGATTTCGACTAGAGCTGGAGCCATGACCGCCCATCCCCTCGACCGTCCGGTCTGGAGCGCCCTCACCAACCGCCAGGCCGACCTGGCCCTGGGCGACACCCACGCCCTGCGGATGGACCCCGATTACGGCTTGTTCGCCGCCGCCGCCGACCGCACGCGGCAGAGTCTGGCGGCGTTGGGGGCGCTCACGCCCGCGAGCGGCGCCCTGGCCCTGGTGGAGGCCGACCGGCCCCCTCGGGTCCCCGGAACCCGCTGCGAACTGCGTTACATCTGGCAGATGACCGCTGAGGCCTTGAGGCCCCACGCCGCGTCCCGGCCGGACTTCGAGATCGTCCCGCTGACCGAGGACGATGCGCCGCAGATGCTGGCGCTGGCCACCCTCACCGAACCTGGGCCGTTCTTCAGCCGCACGCATCGCCTGGGGGACTTCATCGGGGTGAAGGCGCGCGGCCAGCTGCTGGCGATGGCCGGCGAGCGGATGAAGCCCGTCGGCTTCACCGAGATCAGCGGCGTCTGCACCCATCCCAATCACCGCGGCTACGGCTATGCAGCGGCGCTGACCTATCTGGCGACCCAACGGGTCCTCGAGCGGGGAGAGCAGCCCTTCCTGCACGTCTACGCGCACAACAAGGCCGCCATTGCCCTCTATGAAGCGCTGGGCTTTTCCCTGCGCCGCGAGATGGCGATGGCGGTGCTGACGCGGGCCTGAAGCGGCCCGCGCCAAGACAGCCCTGTGAAGACGTCAGGCCCTAGAACGGCACCCAGACGCCGCCGCGATAGTAGCCGCGGCCTTCGTGATAGTCGCGCCAGTGGTGATGGTCGTCCCAGTGCTGGTGGAAGTACCAGTCGTCGGGATGCACCACGACGCCCAGGTTCGGAGCGTAGTTGTAGTGCTCGTGCGCATGCCAGCAATCGCCGTCGCGGTTGCAGACGACATCGGCCGAGGCCGGCAGGGCGGAAAGAGCGAGGGCGGCGGCGGCGCCCGCCGCGGCCAGTCCAATAAGAAGGGGCTTCATGGGGCCTCCTGTTTAAAGGTTGAACAGCCCCCCAACGACTCGCCCGCAAACGTGGTTCCGCCGCGAACCGGCCTCAGGGATTCATCCGCCAGGGCGATCGGTCGGCCCATGTGGCGATCGCCGCCGTCGCCCAGGCCGTGGTCTTGTCCGTGTGGCAGACATTGCAGGCGTTGGGGACGCCCAGCTTGTCCGTCTGCGCCGGCGGGACGAAGCGGAAGGTGTGGCTGGCGACGTTCACCTTGGCCACCGTCTGCTCGATCTTCGGCATGTGGCAGGCCACGCACTGGTCGCCCGCGCTGCCCGCCGCGTGGTGGGTGTGCGCCTCGATGGACGCCGCGCGCGGACCGTTGCGGCCGTTCGGGCTGTGGCAGGTCAGGCAGACCTCGCTCGCCGGCTTCTTCAGCATGGCTTCGTTCTGCGTGCCGTGCGGATCGTGGCAGGAGAAACAGGTGACGCCCCGCGCGTACATCAGGCTCTGGATGAAGTCGTTGCCCTGCATCCGGTTCTTGTGCGCCGTGCCATCCGGGTAGTGGGTGAAGGTCAGCTCACCCAGCTTGTGGTCCTCCAGCTTCCAGAAATCCGACAGCTTCAGCCCGGCCTGATAGCCCACCGGCCAGTCGTAGTACTTGCCGGCGATCGGGTTGCCGAGCGGCTGGCCCTGGGAGTGGCAGCGGATGCAGGTGTCGTTGGCGCTGACGTAGTCCTGCCGCCCCGGATTGACGACATTGGCCGCCGCCGGATGCGCCGCATGCGCGCTGCCCGGCCCGTGGCAGGCCTCGCAGCCGACGTTCCATTCCGCCACCGCCTGGGTCTTGATGTCGTAGTTGACGGAGTGGCAGCCGTCGCACAGCGGCCCGGTCGGCCGCCCGGAGTTGTCGCCCTTCGGGTCCGGATAGAACTTCGCCCACCAGTCGCCGCCCACGTCGGGCACGTGGTAGGGCAACCAGGTCTTGTTGGTGACGTCCCACTGGATCGGATAGGGGAAGTAGTCCTTGCCCACCTTGTGGAAGTAGCGCTGCTTCCAGCCGCTGCCGTAGACGAAGGCGATGTCCTTGGCGGTGAAGGTGACGAGCGCGTTGGGCTTGCTGAGGTCCGGGATGATCGCGTCCGGATGTTCCTTCGGGTCGCGCACCACATTGGCCATGCGGGTCTTTGACCAGCGGGCGTAGATCTCCTGGTGGCAGGTCCCGCAAGTGGCCGAGCCGACGTAGTGGGCCTCCGAGACCGCCGCCTTCGGGGGCGCAGCCTGGGCGGCGGAGCGGCCCGGCGCGAGGGCGGCGCCGGCGATGACGCTCGCCAGCAGAAAGGCCACGGCCAGGCCCACGTACGGGACGGAACCAGTCCTCACGACGTCTCCTCGAAGGGCCCAGCGCCCTTAGACCTCGGCCTGGCCGCCGGAGTCCAGCTCCGGTGTTGACCTTAGGTCAATTCGCGCCCGCCGGCTTGGCCAAGGCGTCGACGAAGCGGCGGTTCAGCGCCGCCAGCCGCGCCCGGTCCGCCGGGTCCCAGCCGGCCAGCGCCTTGGACAAGAGCCGCCGCCGCGCCGCGGTGATCGCCTGGACCGCCGCCTCGCCCGCCGCCGTCAGGTGGGCCGTCCGCACCCGCCGGTCGCCCTCGCCGCCATGGCGGGCGATCAGGCCCAGGCCTTCCAGCTTGGCGAGCTGGCGGCTGAGGGTGGTGTGGTCGCGCCCGACCTGGTCGGCGAGGCCGGCGACGCTCAACGGCCCGCGCGCGCCCAGCCGCACCAGCAGCGGGAACAGCGCCCGGTCCAGGCTGACGCCCGCCTCCCGCAACAGCACCTCGTCGCGGCGAGGACTGTTCAGGAAGCTCATCAGCTCGACCAGGGCGGCGGCCAGGGCGTCGATGTCCCCTAATCCGTTGCGTGTATCATGCACTCTTTACACCGATCCGCTTCAGGCCCATAAAACGTGCATGATACACTCAACCGAAGTGCTCGTCATCGCCGGAAGCGTCCGCGCGCGGCGCATCGCCCCGCAGGTGGCCGCCTGGGTGGCCGAGGTCGGCCGCGCGGCCACGTCCGCCGCCCAACCCATCGCGCTGGAGGTGGTCGACCTGAAGGACTGGCCGCTGCCCCTCGACGACGAGCCGGGGGTCCCGGCCGGCGGCCACTATGAGCACGAGCACACCCGCGCCTGGAGCCGCAAGGTCGCCGCCGCCCAGGCCTTCGTCTTCGTGACGCCGCAGTACAACTGGGGCTATCCCGCCGCGCTCAAGAACGCACTCGATCACCTCTATGCGGAGTGGGCCGGTAAGCCCGCGATGATCGTCACCTACGGCGGTCACGGCGGCGACCGCTGCTCCGAACAGCTGCTGCAGGTCTGCCAGGGCCTGCACATGGCGCCCCTCGCGACCCGGCCCCGGATGAAGCTCCCGCGCACGCACATCGAGGCCAACGCGGGCGAGATCGACCCCGCCAAGGAATTCGCCGACCACCTGGACGAACTCACCCAGGCCTTCGCCGAACTGGCCGCGGCGCTGGCGGCCGGTCCGCGGCAGTAGACCGCCGCGGCATGGGAATTTGCCGCGCCCCCGCGAACGTTCGGTGTTAGCGTCGCCGCCTGGCGCTGGCGCCGGGGGAGAACAGTCATGAACGCTCGTCTTGCGGCCTTGGCCGGCGCGGTGATCCTCGCGGGGGGCCTCGCCGGCTGCGCGACGGACGAACACTTCTACGGCCCGACGGCGCCCTATGGCGATGTGGACTACGACGCCTACTACGACGGCTCCTACGGCCCGTTCTACGGCGGCTACTGGGGCCCCGGCGACCAGTTCTACTATTGGAGCCAGGACCACCGGCACTACCACCGCGACGTCGGCGGCCACTTCCAGCGTCAGGGCCGCGAGGGCTTCAACCCGGTGCACGGCCACGCGCCCGCGGCGACCCGGCGGCGCTAGCGCCGCGTCACGAGAGGCGTCGGAGGGTCTTCAGGGGGGTAGGTAGTGCGCCGCGCGGCGGCTCTACCTCGCCCTGGTCCCAGAATAGCCGTAGCCGCCTTGCGTGTGGTCGACCATCAAGGTGACGCTGCTGCAGTCGCCGACCGGCTGGGTGACGACGCCGCCGACCTCCCGGTAGCCTTGGGTGCCGGCTCCGGCCCAGACCTCGCCGTGGGGTTTGCCGTCGGCCTTGATCGCCGCACATTGCGCGGACGGCGCCGCCGGTTTCGCGAGAGCCTTGTCCGTCGCCGCCTTAAGCGTGCGCTGCGCCCAGGCGTCGAGCGCCTCCGGATCGTTCTCCGTCGCCACGGCGCCGTCCACCGGTGCGTCCACGTGAGGCGGCGCGCCGCCATCCCCGGTTCGAATGGCTTCCTGCGCGAAGGCCGAGGCGCCGACGAGCGTCAGACAAAGGAAGGGGACCACAGCGGTGACGATGCTCTTCATCCCGCGATCACGCCCCAACGGCGTGTCCGTTCCATGGCGGATTTGCCGGCATCTGTTTCGATGACGATATGCGCAGCGGGAAGTTGGAGGCGTGAACGCCCCGAATGGGCCGGCCCACTTCTGCGATCGTTACACGGCTCTGGGCGTCAGCGGCGGTTGTCTTGAAACGCTGCTTGCCGCTACGTTCCCCAAGGTCAACGAAGGGCGATCAGGTCATGCGAAACGCGTGTGTCGCGGGCTTGAGCGCCGGCCTTCTCACAGCCTTCCCCCAAATGGCGACCGCGCAGACCGACGAAATCCAGGTCTACAACGCCCAGATCGCCGAGCCCGGCGTCTTCAACCTGACCCTGCATGACAACTTCACGCCCGATGGCCGCAAGACGCCGGCGTTCCCGGGGGCCATCGTGTCGAACGGCTCGCTCAACGGCGTGCCGGAGTGGGCCTACGGCGTGACCCCCTGGTTCGAGGCGGGGCTCTACCTGCCGCTCTACAGTCTCCCCCGCAATGGCGACGCCCAGCTGGACGGGTTCAAGCTCCGCGCCCTGTTCGTCGAGCCCGACGCCGCCCAGCACACCTTCTTCTACGGCGTCAATTTCGAGTTCAGCTTCAATTCCAAGCACTGGGACCCGAATACCTACACCCAGGAGATCCGCCCCATCCTGGGGTGGCGGTTCGGCAAGATGGACTTCATCGTCAACCCGATCCTGGACAATTCCTGGAAGGGCTTTTCACGGCTCGATTTCGCCCCGGCCACCCGCGTCGACTACAATTTCTCCGACAAGTGGGCGATCGCGGCGGAGGAGTACGACGACTTCGGCCAGCTGCGCCATTTCGACCGGCCCAGCGGGCAGACGCACCAGCTGTTCGCGGTGATCGACTACAACGGCAAACCCATCAACGTGGAGGGCGGCGTGGGCTTCGGCCTGAACTCCGCGACCGATCACCTGACGCTGAAGCTCATCCTGTCGCGCGACCTGAACTGACCGCGCCCCGCTCATCCTTCCTCAACCCTTCCCGCGCATCCCTTCCAGGGGCACACTGGAACAGACGATGAACGCGAATCAGCCGCTCCGCATAATCGGCCTCGACCCGGGGCTGCGCCGCACCGGCTGGGGCGTGGTGGCGGTGGACGGCGCGCGGCTGGTCCATGTGGCGCACGGGGTGATCGCGCCCAAGGACAGCCTGGCGTTTTCCGAGCGGCTGCTGATCCTGTTCGAGGGCCTGGCCCAGGTGATCGCGCTCCACGCGCCGCAGGAGGCGGCCGTGGAGGAGACCTTCATGAACAACAACGCCGCCTCGGCGCTGAAGCTGGGCCATGCGCGGGCCTGCTGCCTGATCGCCCCGGCGCGCGCCGGCCTGCCGGTGGCCGAGTACGCCGCCACCGTGGTCAAGAAGGCCGTGGTCGGCACGGGCGGAGCGGACAAGGCCCAGGTGGGCTTCATGATCCGCCGCCTGCTGCCGACCGCCGGCGACACCACCGCCGACGCCGCCGACGCGCTGGCCGTCGCTATCGCCCATGCGCACGCGCGCCGGGCGCGCAGCTACGCCGCCTGAGGGTCAGGCCGGCTTAGCCCGGACGGCCCGCCGCGGGGCGCGCCGCGCCGCCGGCCGGGGCGTGGCCGGCGCGGACGCCGTGGAAGCCGCTCGCGGTGTCGCGGCGGAAGTGGTGGGATTCGTCGCGGGCGAACTCGCCGCCCCGCTCATGCCGGAACATGAAGACGCCGTCGTCGCCCCAGTAGCCGTCCACATAGGGGCCGTAGAAGTCGTCGTAGTAGGCGTCGTAGCCGCCGCCTCCGCCCCCGAAATAGTGGTGGCCGTCGCTCGCACAACCGGCGAGGCCGGCGCCGCCAATGGCCGTGGTCGCGGCCAGGATGATCAGGAGTTTCTTCATATGCGTTCCGTTCCAGCGCCCGACCGGGGCCGATAACCGGCTTTTACCGTGTTTGGTTGCGCCCCAATTCGGCCCTGAAACGAGCTTCAGCATGGGGCCATGCGCGTTCTGGCCCTAATCCTGACCGCTCTGCTGCTCGGCGCGTGCGCCGGTCAATACTGCGCCGACGACCCGCACGGCCTCGACCCGCCGGGCTGGGGCTCGACCATCCCCGAGCCGCACGCTCCGTTCCCGCAGTAGGACCTACGCCGGCCTGACCTTGCCGCGGCCGAAAAAGACGCCCCAGGTCAGGCCGCGGGTGGCGACCGCCACCACGGTGTAGACCACCACCCCGGCCACGCCGAGCGCCGCCTCCACATAGAGCATGCCGACCGCGCCCAGGTGCGTCTCCGCCCAGCCGTCCACCAGGGTCACCATCAGGATCGGCGCGTTGGAAAGCGAGGAGATCAGGTTGAACTTGGTGCCCGCCGCGCCGTGGCCGATGGCCTCCAGGGTCACCGCCGAATAGGCCCCATAGCAGAAGCCCACCACCAGGTTGTAGACACAGGCGTAGATCATGAAGGTCAGCGGCGTCCGCACGGTCAGCGCCATTACCACCGCCACCGCCGACAGCGCGATCCCGTAGAGGCTGTAGGCGCGTTTGCGGTCGATGCGGTCGGCGAAGTAGCCGCCGATCACGCAGCCCACGATGCTCACCACGCCCGACAGCATGCCGCTGACCAGGGCCACCTCGTCGGATCCCGCGCCCCAGTCCTTGGCGATGGCCGCCCAGAGCTGCTGCAATCCTCCGGAGCCGATCGGCAACAGCATCAGGAAGCAGGCCAGGAGGCCGATGCGGGTGCGGATCAGGGTCAGCACGTCGCGCCAGGTCTCCGCCAGGGTCTCGACGTAGCCCTTGCCGCGGCCGACCCGGCCGGGCTCGTGGATCGCCATCAGGGGCGCGGCGCAGGCCAGTGAAAGCGCCGCCAGCATCGCCCCGGCGATCCACGGATGCCCGGAGTGCTGCGCCAGCCACAGGCCCGCGCCGCCGCCCAGGCCCGTGCCGCCCAGGTTGCCCGCCTGGCTCCAACCGCCGGCCTGGCCCTTCAGGTGATCGGGGACGTCGAACGCCATCAGCCGGTCGACCGCGATGGCCGTCACGGTCGCGGCGACCGCGGCCACCAGCACGACCGCGTTGAAGGTGGGCAAGAGCTTGGGGTCCAGCGGCAGGATCGCCAGCGCCCCCAGCGTGGCCACGGTGGCGACCAGGCCGATGAGGAACCAGCTTTTCGCCGAAAGCGTGGTGTCGATCAGCGGCGACCAGAGCACCTTCCAGGTGTTGGCGAGCAGGCCCATGCCGGCCAGGCCGGCGATCGCCTCGACGCTCGCGCCCGCGTGGCTCAGCATCCAGGCCAGGGTCACCGTCACATAGCCCGTGGCGATGCCGAAAGGCAGGTAGAGGACGAGGTAGACGATCGGGTGGGCGCCGCGGCGGGCGGCGGGTTCTGCGTCGGTCATCGAGGCCCTCAGTCGCCCCGAGCCTAGCCGCCAACCGCCGTCATCCAAACTGCACAATTTTATCCGGCCGCCTTTGTCCGCCGGCGCCCCTTGGTTGAGCAGGCTGGTTAACCGCCGCCCGCCGGCGGGGCCGGACGGTCTCCAGGCGTTCACGGTTTTCAAGCGGAGCGACGCGGTTTACGGCATGCTCGGAACAGATGCCGAACGTGATTCACCAAAGCGCGGGGGAGCTCGCATGATCGGCCGCCTGTGGGGTCTTGTCGCCGAGGTTGGCGAGGAGGACGCGCTGATCGACGTCTCCGGCGTGGGCTATGTGGTGCGCTGCGGCTCACGCACCCTCGGCCGCATGCCGGCCATTGGCGGCCAAATCGACCTGCACATCGAAAGCCAGTGGGGCGAGCAGACGGGGATGACCCTCTACGGCTTCCTGGACCGCAACGAGCGCCGCGCCTTCGTGATGCTGAAGACCATCCAGGGCGTCGGGCCCAAGGCGGCGCTCTCGGTGCTCGACGTCCTGGCGCCCGCCGACCTGCAGGCCGCCGCCGCCCGGGGCGACCAGGCCGCCGTGGCCCGCGCCCAGGGCGTCGGCCCGAAGCTCGCCCTGCGCATCGTCACCGAACTCAAGGACAAGCCCATCGCCGACGGCCTGGTCATGGCGGCCCACACCGCCGCCTCGCCCGCCGTCCCAGCCAAGCCCTCCGCCACTGGCGAGGCCGTCGCCGCCCTTATGGGCCTGGGCGTCGCCGAACCCGCCGCCCGCCGCGTGGTCGAACAGGCGTCCTTGCGCCTGGGCGACGGCGCCGAGGCGCCGGCGCTGATCAAGGCGGCGTTGCAGGAGCTGGGGCGGTGACTGCCCGCCTGGTCTCCGGCGAACCCTCGCCGCTCGAACCCGCCGACAAGGCGCTCAGGCCCCAGACCCTCGCCGAGTTCGTCGGTCAGGAGCAGGCCAAGGGGAACCTGCGGGTGTTCATCGAGGGCGCGAAGGCGCGCGGCGAGGCGCTGGACCACGTCCTGCTGTTCGGCCCGCCGGGCCTCGGCAAGACCACGCTGGCCCAGATCGTCGCGCGCGAGCTGGGGGTCAACTTCCGCGCCACGTCCGGCCCGGTGCTGGCCAAGGCCGGCGACCTGGCGGCGATCTTGACCAACCTGGAGCCGCACGACGTCCTGTTCATCGACGAGATCCACCGCCTGCCGGCCAATGTTGAGGAGATCCTCTATCCGGCCATGGAGGACCACGTCCTCGACCTGATGATCGGCGAGGGCCCGTCGGCGCGCTCGATCCGCATCGATCTGGCGCCCTTCACCCTGGTGGCGGCCACCACGCGCGCTGGCCTCCTGGCCACGCCGCTGCGCGACCGCTTCGGCATCCCGATCCGGCTGGAGTTCTACACCGCCGCCGAGCTGCAGAAGGTGCTGCTGGGCGCGGCGGCCAAGATGGGGACGCCGCTGGCCCCCGACGGCGCCGCCGAGATCGCCGCCCGCGCCCGCGGCACCCCGCGCGTCGCCGGCCGCCTCCTGCGCCGGGTCCGCGACTTCGCCGCCGCCGACGGCACGGCGCGCATCGACCGCGCCGCCGCGGCGTCGGCCCTGGCCCGCCTGGACGTCGACGAGATGGGCCTGGACGCGCTGGACCGCCGCTACCTGCGCGCGCTGATCGAGAACTACGCCGGCGGCCCGGCAGGCGTGGAGACGCTCGCCTACGCCATCGCCGAGGCCCGCGACGCGGTGGAGGACGTGATCGAGCCCTTCCTGCTGCAGCAGGGCTTCATCCAGCGCACCCCCCGCGGCCGCATGGCCTGCGCCAAAGCCTACGCCCACCTGGGCCTCGCCGCGCCCAAGGGCGTGGAGCAGCCCAAGCCCGGGGACCTGTTCGAGGATGAGTGACAACCCCGCTCATCCCCGCGAAGGCGGGGACCCCTCTGCCGGCTGGCTGGTCGGCCGCGAGCATCAGCTGGCGGTGCGCATCTACTACGAGGACACCGACTTCACCGGCGTCGTCTACCACGCCAACTACCTGCGCTATTTCGAGCGGGGGCGGAGCGACTTCTTCCGGCTGGTGGGCGTCAGCCACTCGGCGCTGCTGGAGCGCCCTGACCCGGCGGCCTTCACCATCACCCGCATGACCGTCGACTTCAAACGCGCCGCGCGGATCGACGACGCGCTCCTGGTGCGCACCACCTATGACGCCATCAAGGGGCCGCGGCTCTTCGTCAGCCAGCGCATCACCCGCGGCGACGAGCTGATCGCCACCGCCCTGGTGGAGGCCGCCTGCATCGACCTGAAGGGCCGCGCGCGCAAGCCGCCGCCGGGGCTCGCCGTGGCCCTGGCGCCGCTCTTCGCCGATCCCGTTTCAGGTCCGCCATAAGATCGCCACCGCATCGCGGGACGAGCTAAATTTCCCCCACCGATTCGCGTCTCGTCTTGGGAGCTCCTGGCCTCGCATGGATTCCGCCGCCGCCGTCACGCCAGAGAGCTTCAACTTCTTCGTCCTGTTCATGAAGGCCGACTGGGTCGTCAAACTGGTCATGCTGGGCCTGGGCGCGGCCTCGCTGTGGTCCTGGACGGTGATCCTCGACAAGACCTTCCGCCTGGGCGGCCTGACCCGTCAGGCCAACCGCTTCGAGGACGAGGTCGCCTCCGGCAAGAGCCTCGAGGAGATCGCCAACGCCGCCGGCGAGCGGCCGCGCCACGCCCTGCCGCGCATGCTGCAGGCGGCGCTGAAGGAGTGGCGCGACGCCCGCAACAAGGGGATCAACACCGACACCCAGGCGGCCTTCCTGATCCAGCGCATCGACCGGGTGCTGGACGCGGTGATCGCCCGCGAAAGCGCCCGCGTCGAGGACGGCCTGGGCTCCCTGGCCATCGTGGCGACGGCCTCGCCCTTCATCGGCCTCTTCGGCACCGTCTGGGGCATCATGCACTCCTTCCAGGCCATCGCCCTGCAGAAGAACACCTCGCTCGCGGTCGTCGCCCCCTCCATCGCCGAGGCCCTGTTCGCCACGGCCATCGGCCTGATCGCCGCCATCCCCGCCTACATCGCCTTCAACAAATTCTCGACCGACGCGGCCAAGTTCTCCGGCCGCCTGGAGAGCTTCGCCGACGACCTGTCCACCGCCATCCAGCGGCGGCTGGCGGAACGGGTCTAGGCCGTGGCGCTCTCCGCCAACGACGCCTTCGCCGCCGGCGGCCGGGGCCGTCGCCGCCGGGGCGGCCGCACCCGGCGCGGAGCCCTTTCGGAGATCAACGTCACGCCCCTGGTGGACGTGATGCTGGTGCTGCTGATCGTCTTCATGATCTCCGCGCCCCTGCTCACCGCCGGCGTGCCGGTGGAGCTGCCGAAGACCGAGGCCGGCTCGCTGCAGGACCAGACCGAGCCGCTGACCGTCACGATCCGCGCCGACGGCCAGATCTTCGTCAAGGAGGACGAGGTGCCGTTCGGCGTGCTCGCGCCGCGGCTGCATGAGCTGGCCGGGCCGAACACCGGCGCCAAGCCGATCTACGTCCGCGCCGACGGCAAGGCGCCCTACGCCATCGTCGCCCAGGTCATGGCCTCGCTCTCCACCTCCGGCTTCACCTCCATCAATCTGATCACCGACACCGGCGGCCCTTCCTCCGGCGCCACGCCGCCCGCCGCCGCCAGGCCCGCGGAGAGCGACATCCAGTGACCCGCCGGGAGCTCTCGCCTGCGATGCTGGGGTCGTTGCTGCTGCACGCGACCGTGGCCGTGGCCCTGCTGGTCTCCTGGAACTTCAGCCGCGACCTGAAGGTGGGCTCGGTGGTGCCGGTCACCATCGTCTCCCGAGAACCGTCCCCTGAACCGGCGCCGGCGGAACAGGCGCCCATCGAGCAACAGGCGCAGACCGACCAACCGACGCCCGAGGCTCCGCTCCAGCCGACGCCGCCCGCACCCGAACCGAAACCCGCCCCGCCGCCACCCAAGCCCGCGCCGCCGCCGCCCAAACCTGTCCCGCCGCCGCCTACGCCCAAGCCGGTCCCCAAGGCCGAGCCGCCGCCGAAGCCCATCCCCACGCCCAAGGCCCAGGCGCCGGCCAAGCCGGAGAAGAGCCTCGACCTCGACGCGCTCTCCGCCAGCATCTCCAGCCTGTCCAAGCCCGCCAAGCCGTCGTCGGCGCCCAAGGGCCCGACCCAGGCGCAGACCGCGCCGGTGGCCCGCCAGACGCTGGGGACGGCCGCCTCGGCCGCGGCGATGAGCGGTCTCAGCGATGAGCTCACCCGGCGCTGGAACCCCAACTGCGACGTGGAGGGCGGCCGTGACGTGCAGGTGCAGGTGGCCTTCACCATCGGCCAGGGCGGCCAGGTGGTGGGCGACGTCACCCCGCAGATCAAGAGCGCCCCAACGCCGGTGGCCCGCACCGCCGCCGAGCGGGCGGTGAGCGCGGTCTACGCCGCAGCCCCTTTCCGCAACCTGCCTCACGACTTCTATGGCCAGAAGATCACCGTCCATTTCAACGCGCGAGAGGCCTGCTCCTGATGACGACCTTCTCCAAACGGACTCTGTTGAGCGCGCTGGCGGCCCTGCCGGCGGCGGCGCTGATCGCGCCGGCCATGGCGCGCGCCGACATCGAGGTCAACGTCAACCGCGGCGACGTCCAGCCTCTGCCGATCGCCATTCCGGCCTTCGGCGGCCAGCAGGGTGGCGACATCGCCGGGGTGATCTCCGCCAACCTGCAGCGCTCAGGCCTGTTCCGGCCGCTGGATCCGGCGAGCTTCACCGAACATGACCTCAACGTCGCCGTCGAGCCGCGCTTCGCCGGCTGGCAGGCGATCAACGCCCAGGCCCTGGTCAACGGTCAGGTGACGGTGGACGGCGCGCGTCTGCAGGTGGACTTCCGCCTCTGGGACGTGTTCGCCCAGAAGCAGCTGCTCGGCCTGCAGTTCGCCTCCAGCCCGGAGAACTGGCGGCGCGTGGCGCACAAGATCAGCGACGCCATCTATGAGCGGCTGACCGGCGAGAAGGGCTATTTCGACACCCGCGTGGTGTTCGTGGCCGAGACCGGCGCCCGCGGCGCCAAGACCAAGCGCCTGGCGATCATGGACCAGGACGGCGCCAACCCCAGCTACCTGACCGACGGCTCCTCGATCATCATGACGCCCAGGTTCTCCTCGAACAGCCAGGAGATCACCTACATGGAGCTTCGGCCCGAGGGGTCGAAGATCTACCTCTTGAACCTCGACACCACCCGGCGCGAGAGCCTGGGCGACTTCAAGGGCATGGTGTTCGCCCCGCGCTTCTCGCCGGATGGAGGCAAGGTGGCCTTCTCGGTCGAGCGCGGCGGCAACACCGACATCTTCGTCATGGACCTGAAGAGCCGCGTGAGCGCGCGGCTGACCGTCGACCCGGCCATCGACACCTCGCCGTCCTTCTCGCCGGACGGGGCGCGGATCGCCTTCAACTCCGACCGCTCCGGCTCGCCGCAGCTCTACATCATGGGCGCCGATGGCTCGAACCCGCGGCGGATCAGCTTCGGCCAGGGGCGCTACACCACCCCGGTCTGGAGCCCGACCGGCGAGTTCATCGCCTTCACCAAGCAGGTGGGCGGCCAGTTCTCCATCGGGGTCATGAAGCCGGACGGCACCGACGAGCGGATCCTCACCACCAGCTACCTCGACGAAGGCCCCGCTTGGGCGCCCAACGGCCGGGTGCTGCTGTTCAGCCGCGAAGGCGCGGGCGGCGGCACCAAACTCTGGAGCGTCGACGTCACCGGCCGCATCCTGCAGCCAATGCCTTACCCGGGCTCGGGATCGGACCCGGCCTGGTCGCCGTTACTCAACTAGCACCTCGACTGGACTTGCGCCCGTAGGTCCGAAGTTGGATTTTCGCCTTGCGCCGCGCCGTCGGCGCGCCACCCGAAGGAGACGCAGTCCATGATCAACCCCCGCAACACCGGGAGCGCGCTTCGACTGACGCTCATCGCGGCCACGGCGCTGTCGCTGGCGGCCTGCGCGCATGCGCCCAAGCCGTCCTATCCGACCGCCGCCCCGCCGGCGCCTGAACGCGCGCCCGAGCCGCCCCGCGCGCCCTACAGCCCGCCGCCGCCGGAGCCGGTGACCCAGAACGCCCTGCCGGGCTCGGAGCGGGACTTCACCATCAACGTCGGCGACCGCATCTACTTCGACTTCGACAGCTATTCGGTGCGCGCCGACGCCGGCCCGATCCTCGACGCCCAGTCCGCCTGGCTGAAGCGCTATCCCGCCGTGCAGGTGCGCATCGAGGGCAACTGCGACGAACGCGGCACCGAGGAATACAACCTCGCCCTCGGCGCTCGCCGCGCCAACGCAGTGCGGGAGTACCTGGTGGCGCACGGCGTCGCCGCGACTCGGATCACCACCGTCTCCTACGGCAAGGAAAAGCCCATCGATCCGGGCACGGGCGACGTGGCCGACAGCCACAACCGCAACGGCCACACCGCCATCGTCAGCGGCGCACGGATGCAATGACCCGAAGGACAAGACTGCGTCTCCTGGGCGCGGCGGCGGCGATCGGGCTCGCCGCCGCCCCGGCATTCGCCCAGACGCCGATGGACGACCCGCTGGACGCGCGCGACGCTAAGCGCCTGGACCGCATGGAAAAGGTGGTCCGGGAGCTGCGCGACATCGTCTTCGCCGCGCAGAAGACCGGCGCCCCGGTGACGGTGCAACCGGCCGACACCGATGCGCGCCTGGCCGATCTCGCCACACGGCTGGACGACATTCAGCAGTCGCTCACCAAGATCAACGCCTCCATCGAGGTCACCACCCACGAACTCGACCAGGCCAAGCGCGACAACAGCCAGCTCCGCGCCCAGGTGAAGGCGCTGGGCGACCGGCTGACCGCCGACGAGCAGAAGCTGGCCGACGCGGCCCAGGCCGCGGCGCAAGCAGCGCCGCCCGCCCCCGCCGAGCCTCCGCCGCCGGCCGATCCCAAGGCGGCGGCCGCGGCGGCGAACGACGCCTTCGGCAAGGCCCGGCAGATGATGCTGAGCGGCGACTACGACGCCGCCGAGCAGGCCTTCAGCGACTTCGTCACCACCTATCCGGACACGCCGAAGACGCCGGAGGCGCGCTACTGGTGGGGCAAGACGCTGGCGGTGCGCGGCGACTATGCGAAGGCGGCCAGCGCCTTCATCGGCGCTATCCGCGGCTGGCCGCAGACGGCCTGGGCGCCCGACGCCGTGGTCGAGCTGGCCCGCGCCCTGGTGCAGCTGAAGAAGCCGGCCGACGCCTGCCAGGCGCTGGCCGAGCTGCCGCACAAGTACCCGAAGGCGGGCCCAGCGGTCGCCAGCCGGGTGGCGACCGTCAAGCTGCAGGCGAAGTGCGCCTAGGCGCAGCCCGCGCGATCCCAGAGCCCGACCTTCGGCGGACGGTCGGCGAGGTCCTCGACCGCCGCCTGCTGAGGGACACGCCGCGCCCGATCGCGGTGGCCCTGTCCGGCGGTGGCGACTCCCTGGCCTTGCTGCTGGCCGCCGCCGACTGGGCGGCGGCGGTGAGGCGGCCCTTGCTGGTGCTCACCGTCGACCACGGCCTGCGCCCGGAGAGCGCCCACTGGACCGCCACCTGCGCCACGACCGCCGCGCGGCTGGGCGCGGCCTTCCAGGCCCTGGCCTGGACCGGCGACAAGCCCGCATCCGGCCTGCCCGCCGCCGCCCGTGGCGCGCGCCACGCCCTGCTGGCCGACGCCGCCCGCGAGGCCGGGGCGCGGGTGATCCTGATGGGCCACACCGCCGACGACATGCTGGAAGCCGGGCGGATGCGGGCGGAAGGCTCGACCACGCCCACACCGCGCGAATGGTCGCCCTCGCCCGCCTGGCCGCAGGGGCGTGGACTCTTCCTGCTCCGCCCGTTGCTGGGGACCCGGCGGGCGGAGATCCGCGCCTGGCTCACCGGCCGAGGCGAGGCCTGGATCGACGACCCGGCCAATGAGGACATGGCCTACGCCCGAGCCCGGGCGCGCCGCGACCTGCCCGCCGCCGCGCCGCCCGCCGCCGCGGAGCCGGCCTCAGCCAAGGCGCTCGCCGAAGCCTGCCAGGCCGATGCCACCGGCGGCCTCGCGATCTCCCGCGCGGCCCTGGCCGCCGCTGACGACGCCGCCCGGCTGCGGTTCCTCTCCGCCGTCTGCCTCTGCGCCGCCGGGACCAGCCATCCGCCGGCCCGGGCGCGGGTCAAGGCCCTGGCGCGGCGGATCGCGGACGGCGAGGGCTTCACCGCCAGCCTGGCCGGCGCGCGGGTTGAGGCGGACGAGTCGGAGGTCCGGTTCCGGCGCGAGGCCGGCGAGGCGGCGCGAGGCGGCCTTTCGCCCCTGCGCCTGGCGGCGGGCGAGCGCGCGGTCTGGGACGGACGGTTCGAGGTCGTCGCGGATCGCGAGACCGAGGTCCGGGCGGCGGTCGTGGATGAAGACCTGCCGCCGGCGTTTCGAGGATTGCCCTCCCGGGTGCGGCGGACGCTGCCGACGGCGGACGTCCCGCTGCGGATGGAGGCGCTCGCCTATCCGCGGCTGCTGGCCGCGTGCGGCGCGATCGCGCGCGAACCCGCCTGAGGCCGCCGCCTCAGCGGTGCGCCGTCGCCAGGACGTGTTCCACGCCGCGCACGATGGGGTCGGCGAACTTGCGGCCGAGCAGGTTGGCGTGGCCGGCGCCGGCCACATGCTCGATGTAGCCGTTCTGGGAGGCCAGCGCCGGCACCGACTGGATCTCCTTCAGCGCGGTCACCGTGTGCGCGCCGGCGGTGATCACCGCGACCGGCATGGCCGGCGGGAAGTCGGCGGCGCGAGCCTGGTCGGAGGTGGCGCGCCAATGGCTGACCTCCTCGGCGGCCCAGAGCGCGTGCGGCGGCGAGCCGTAGATGCGCCGCTTCTCGGCCGAGGCCTCCGGCGGCAGGCCGATCTTGTCGCCGGCCACCGCCGCCACCGGGCGCATCATGCCGAGCTTCGCCCCCTGGCTGGTCCAGCCCAGGATCCGGCTGAAGGCGTAGACGCCCTTTTCACCCACCGGATGGGTGATGACGTCGGGCGTCACCGCGTCCACCAGCACAACGCCCAGCACCTGGCCGGGGTGGGTCAGCGCATAGAGCCTGACCATCAGCCCGCCCATGGAGTGGCCAACGAGGACGAAGGGGCCGGCCTCGTCCACCTCGCGCAACAGGGCGGCCAGGTCGGCGACGATGGCCCGCCCGTCGCGCGGCTTCGGCCCTGGCTCGGAGTGGCCGAGGCCCGCGCGGTCGTAGGCCAGGCTGGAGAGCCCCTTGGCCGCCAGCTTCTCCTGCACCACCGTCCAGTCGGTGGCGCAGCCGAAGGCGCCGTGCTCCAGCACGATGGTCGGCCGCCCGCCGCCCCCGCCGGCGCGGACCACACGAAGCCGCCGCCCGCCCACATCCACCATCTCGCCGCGGGGCGCCTTGGGCGGGTGGTGAGCGAAAGCGACGGACATCGGCGGCTCCAGGTTTCGGGTTGGCGGTCAGCTGGCCTTGACGAAGGGCTTTGGCCGGCGCGCGCCGCCCTGGCGGGCGAACATCCAGCCGGGGTATTCGCTGGGCAGTTCGGAGACCTCGTCCAGCCGCTTCATCTCGTCAGCGCTGAGCGTAAGCTCCACGGCCGCCAGGTTGTCGTCCAGCTGCTCCAGGGTCTTGGCGCCGATGATGATGCTCATCGTGAAGGCCTTCTGCAGGATGTAGGCGAGCGCCACGCGGGCCACCGAGGCGCCATGGGCCTCGCCCACCTCGCGCATGACCTCGACGCACGCCCAGGCGCGGTCCTTGTCCACCGGCGGGAAGTCGAAGGTGGTGCGGCGCGAGCCTTCCGGATTGTTCGACCCCGGCCCGAACTTGCCCGAGAGCAGGCCGCCGGCCAGCGGCGACCAGACCATCAGCCCGACCTTCTCCTCGGCGATCATCGGGACCAGCTCGCGCTCGAGATCGCGGCCGGCGATGGAGTAGTAGGCCTGCAGGGTCTCGAAGCGGGCGTAGCCCTTGGCCTCCGACAGGCCGAGCGCCTTGGCGATCTTCCAGGCGGCCCAGTTCGACACGCCGATGTAGCGCACCAAGCCCTGGCTCACGAGGTCGTCGAGGGCGCGCAGGGTCTCGTCGATGGGCGTGACCGAGTCGTTGCCGTGGATCTGGTAGAGGTCGATATGGTCGGTCTGCAGCCGCTCCAGGCTGGCGCGCACCGAGTCCATGATGTGGCCGCGCGAGGCGCCGCGGTCGTTGGGGCGCGGGCCCATCTCGCCGAACACCTTGGTGGCGATGACCACGTCCTTGCGCTTGGTCCCCAGGTTCTTGAACGCCTGGCCCAGCCGCTTCTCGCTCTCGCCGAAGGAATAGACGTCGGCGGTGTCGAAGAAATTCACCCCGACCTCAAGCGCGCGGCCCACGATCTTGTCCACGTCGTCCTGCTGCAGCGCGCCGATGGCCTTCCACATGCCGGCGTCCTCGTTGCCGCCGAAGGTCATGGTCCCCAGGCAGATCTCGGACACGAACAGGCCCGTACGGCCAAGCTGGTTGTACTTCATGGGGCGCCTCCAGGTTTTTGTTGGATGCCAGGCCATATGGTCAGGCGGATGTGGCGCGGGAAGGTCCATCCCGCGCCAGCGGTGCAATAAACCCGAAATGACCTGTCGCGTGCAGAGTGAGCTTCGGCGAACGGCCGGCGGTCGCGGCCGTCAGAGGCTCTTGAGGATGCCCTCGACCATCTTCTTGGCGTCGCCGAACAGCATCATGGTGTTGTCGCGGAAGAAGAGTTCGTTCTCGACGCCGGCGTAGCCGGAGCTCATGCCGCGCTTCACGAACAGGACCGTGCGCGCCTTCTCCACGTCCAGGATCGGCATGCCGAAGATCGGGCTGGCCGGATCGGTCTTGGCGGCGGGGTTGGTGACGTCGTTGGCGCCGATCACGAAGGCCACGTCGGCGGTGGGGAACTCGGCGTTGATGTCGTCCAGCTCGAAAACCTCGTCGTAGGGGACATTGGCCTCGGCCAGCAGCACGTTCATGTGGCCGGGCATGCGGCCGGCCACCGGGTGGATGGCGTAGCGGACGTCGACACCCTCGGCCTTCAGCTTGTCGGCCATTTCGCGAAGCGCGTGCTGCGCCTGGCTGACCGCCATGCCGTAGCCGGGGACAATGATCACCTTCGAGGCGTTCTTCATGATGAAGGCCGCGTCGTCGGCGCTGCCCTGCTTCACCGGCCGCGTCTCGACCTTGCCGCCGCCGGCCGCGGCGTCCGTCGCGCCGAAGCCGCCCAGGATCACGGAGATGAAGCTGCGGTTCATCGCCTTGCACATGATGTAGCTGAGGATCGCCCCGGACGAGCCCACCAGAGCGCCGGTGATGATCAGGGTGGTGTTCTCCAGCGTGAAGCCCAGCGCCGCAGCCGCCCAGCCGGAGTAGGAATTCAGCATCGAGACCACGACGGGCATGTCGGCGCCGCCGATCGGAATGATCAGGGTGACGCCCACGATCAGGCTGAGGGCGAAGACGCCCCAGAAGGCCCAGAGGGCGGTCCCGCCGCTCATCACCAGGAGCACGATCAGGGCCACGATGCCGACGCCCAGCGCCAGGTTAAGCAGGTGGCGCGCGGGCAGCAGGATCGGTGCGCCGCTCATGTTGCCGTTCAGCTTGGCGAACGCGATCACCGAGCCGGTGAAGGTCACCGCGCCGATGGCGAGGCCCACGGCCAGCTCGATCAGCGAGTGGGTGACCACCCCGCCGCCTTCCGCGGCGATGCCGTAGGCGGCCGGCGTGTGGATGGCGGCCACCGCCACCAGGCAGGCGGCCATGCCCACCAGGCTGTGGAAGGCCGCCACGAGCTGCGGCATGGCGGTCATGGCCACGCGCCGGGCGATCACCGCGCCGACCCCGCCGCCGATGGCCACGCCGCCGACGATCAGGCCTAGTGTCAGCGGGTCGAGCGCGCCCTGGCTCCAGAGCGTCGCCAGCGCCGTGCCGACGGCGATGGCCATGCCGATCATGCCGTTGCGGTTGCCGGCCTGGCTGGTGGTCGGCGAGGAGAGGCCCCGCAGCGCGAGGATGAACAGGACGCCGGAGACCAGGTAGAGGATGGCCGCGAGGTTGGCGTTCATGCCGCGGCGTCCTTCTTGGGCGCGGCGGGAGCCTTCTTCTTGTACATGGCCAGCATCCGCCGAACGACGAGGAAGCCGCCGAAGATGTTGACGCTGGCGAAGGCCGCGGCGACCGCGCCGGCGCCTTTGGAGATCATGACGTTGGCGGTCAGCTCGCCGCCTTCGCCGTGCGCGGCCACCGCCAGCAGCGCGCCCACGACGATCACCGAGGAGATGGCGTTGGTGACCGCCATCAGCGGCGTGTGCAGCGCCGGCGTCACGCTCCAGACCACGTAGTAGCCGACGAAGATCGCCAGCACGAAGATCGCCAGGCGGAAGACGGTGGGATCGACGGCTTCCATGCGCTTCAGCCCTTGAGGTTCGGGTGCACGACCGCGCCGCCCTGCGTGACCAGGGCCGCCTTCAGGATCTCGTCCTCATAGTCGGGGGCGAACTGGCCCTCCTTGTCGAGGAACAGGCCGGAGAAGGCGAAGAGGTTGCGGGCGTAAAGCGCCGAGGCATCGGCGGCGATGCGGCCGGGCAGGTTGGGAATGCCCAGGATCTTCACGCCGTTCCGGGTGACGGCCACCTCGCCCAGCTTGGCGCCCTCCACATTGCCGCCCTGCTCGATGGCCAGGTCGACGATCACCGAGCCGGGCTTCATGGAGGCCACCTGGGCGGCGTTCACCAGCCTGGGCGCCGGGTGGCCGGGGATCAGGGCGGTGGTGATCACCATGTCCTGCTTGGCGATGTGGCTGGAGATCAGCTCGGCCTGCTTGGCCTGGTACTCGGCGCTCATCTCCTTGGCGTAGCCGCCGACGGTCTGGGCGTTCCTGAACTCCTCGTCCTCGACCGCCAGGAACTTGGCGCCGAGGCTTTCCACCTGCTCCTTGGTGGCCGGGCGCACGTCGGTGGCGGTGACCACCGCGCCCAGCCGCCGCGCCGTGGCGATAGCCTGCAGGCCGGCGACGCCCACGCCCATGATGAACACCTTGGCCGCGGCCACCGTGCCGGCGGCGGTCATCATCATCGGCATGGCCTTGCCGTAGGCCTCTGCGCCCTCGATCACCGCCCGGTAGCCGGCGAGATTGGCCTGGGAGGACAGCACGTCCATCACCTGGGCGCGGGTGATGCGCGGCACGAACTCCATGGCGAAGGCGGTGGCCCCAGCCTTGGCCAGGCCGTCCAGCGTCGCCTTGTCCTGATAGGGATTGAGGGTCGCCACGACGATCGTGCCGGGTTTCAGGACCGCGAGCTCGTCGGCCTCGGGCCCCCGCACCTTGAAGAGGATGTCGGCCTTGGCGAGCACATCCTTGGCGGTCTTGGCCAGCGTCGCGCCGGCGGCCTCATAGTCGGCGTCGGGGTAGGAGGCGGCGGTCCCAGCGCCGGTCTCGACCACCACGGTGAACCCTGCGCCGATGAGCTTCTTGACCGTTTCCGGAACGGCGGCGACCCGGGTCTCGCCGCTGCGGCGCTCCCTGGTGACGGCAATGACGGCCATAAAGCGCAAAGCCCCCCGAACGCGGCTGCGGGAGGGACCTTAGGATCGGTTCACCCGACCTGTCCAGCCGCCCCACCGAGGTCGGCGAACGAATGCGGAAGAAGCTTTGGTGACGGCCCCGGCGGGCGGTCGGATCAGTGCTCGGCGTCGCCGCGGCTGCGCAGGAAGAAGATCCCGAGCGCCAGGACCACCGCGCCCGTGATGAAGGCGCCGAAGAAGCCGGTCGGCGTGCAGAACCACAGCGTCAGGAACAGCAGCGAGGCGGCGATGATCAGCGAGCCCCACTTGGTGATGCCCATCACCAGGTGGAAGGTCGCCACCTGCTCGTGGATGTCCATGTCGCCGCGGTGATATTCGGAAGCCTGGCCGGCCATCACGTCTCTCTTCAACTCTGGGCTCTTGAGGGCGGTGCTACACGAGACCGCCGCTGTGCTCAAGACGCGCTTGCGGGTTCGGGCGGCCAGGCGGCGAGCAGGGCGCGCAACGCCGCCACCAGCGCCAGCGGCTGGTCGATCATGATGTGGTGGTGGGCGTCCGGGATCTCGATCTCGATCATGCCCGGCGGGAAGGGCGAGGGCGCGCCCGCCTTGCGGTGCTCCACGATGCGGCTCTTGGCGCCATAGATGTGCACCATGGGCGTCTTGACCGTGACCGCCTCCAGGGGATCGCCGCCCATGGCCCGCTCGCGGTCGAGCTTGGCCCACATGTTGGGGTCGAACCGCCAGGTCCAGCCTTCGCCGGAGCCGTCGGGGCTGGTCTCGCCATCGGGCAGCGGCGCGCGCTTCAGCGAGCGGCGGGCGATGAAGTCGGCGATGTAGGCGTTGCCGGCTGGCTGCGGCGGCATCAGGCGGAAGCGGGCCAGCGCCGCCTCTAGCGTCGGATAGACCCGGCTCGGCCGGTCGACGGTGGGGATGTTGCGCACCGCCTCGAACTGCGCTTGGCGCTTGGCCAGCTCCTCCGGCGGCGGGCCGAAGCCGGTGTCGACCATGATCGCGGCATGCATCCGCTCCGGATGGCGCACCGCGGCGAAGAACACCTGCCCGCCGCCGAAGGAGTGGCCGATGTAGGTGGGCTTCCGCCCGCCCTCATAGAGCCCGACCGCGCGGCTGACCGCCTCGGCGTCGTCGGCGAAGTCGGTGAAGGAATAGCGCTCGCGCCAGTCCGAGGCGCCCATGCCGGCCAGCGACATCGAGGCCACCCGATAGTGCTCGGCGAAGAAGGGCGCGATGAAGCTCCACCAGTCGGCGTGGGCGGAGTTGCCGTGCACGAACAACAGGCCGGGCTTGCCGACCTCGCCCCAGGTCAGCACCTCGAGCTTCGAACCCAGGCTTTCGACGAAGCTGCGCTCCGGCTGCTGGGCGATGGCGTCCTTGAACCACTGCGGCGAGGGCGGCTCGGCGCCGGCGAAGGCGGCCAGCGGCGCCTGAACCTCCGGCGGCAGGGCGTCCTCGACGTGCACCGGCCGGTCGTCATGGATCTCCGGCTTCACGTCTTCAGCCATGCGGATGGTCCTTGAGAAGGGTGGGGCCGACAATTGGGGGAGGCAGGCCCGGCAACATGGGGTCACGTGACTAACAAGCGTTTGAAAAATGGCAAGCGCTTCGTCCCGGCGCTAGGGTCCGCGCCGGCAGACGCCTGAGGGGGAGTTCCGCGTGCTGAAATCCATGTTCCTGGGAAGCGCCGCGGCGCTGGCGCTGGCGGCGAGCGCGCACGCCGCGCCACAGATTCTGGCCCCACCCGCGCCGCCAGCCGCCTCCGTGCAGCCCTATGTGAAGGTCGGCGGGCCGGTCACGGTGCTGAAGCATGTGCGGCTGATCGATGGGACGGGCGGGCCGGCGCAGGAGGACCGCACCCTCGTCGTGCAGGGCGGCAAGATCGCGGCCGTCGGCGGACCGGAGCTGGCCGCGCCGGGGGGCGCCCAGGTGCTGGACCTGCCGGGGCATACGGTCATCCCCGGCCTCGTCGGCATGCACGACCACATGTACTACATCGCCCGGCCCAACATGGACGCCGCCGGCCACTCCGAGCCGCCGCTGATGGTGCCGCAGATGACCTTCTCGTCGCCGCGCCTGTACCTGGCGGCGGGGGTGACCACCATGCGCACCACCGGCTCCGTCGAGCCCTACGTCGACCTCAACGTCAAAAGCCTGATCGACGCCGGCGGCATGATCGGGCCGCACATGGACGTGACCGGCCCCTATCTGGAAGGCTCCGGCAGCGCCTTCATCCAGATGCACCCGCTGAAGGACGCCGCCGACGCCACCCGCACCGTCGCCTACTGGGCCGACATGGGCGCGACCTCGTTCAAGGCCTACATGAACATCACCCGCGACGAACTCGGCGCGGCCATCGTCGAGGCCCACAAGCGCGGCTTGAAGCTCACCGGCCACCTCTGCTCGGTCACCTATCCCGAGGCGATCGCGCTGGGCATCGACGACCTGGAGCACGGCTTCTTCGTCAACACCCAGTTGGACCCCGGCAAGCAGCCGGACGTCTGCCCGCGCACCTCGGGCGATCCGACCCTGCTGGCCATGACGCCGGACAGCCCTGAGGCCGACAAGCTGATCCGCCTGATGGTCGACCACCACGTGGCGCTGACCTCGACCCTGCCGGTCTTCGAGCAGCGCGTGCCCGGCCATTCACCCCTGAACCCCAAGGCCATGGCGGTGCTGACCGTCGAGGCCCGGGAGGCCTACCTCTACGCCCGCAACCTGACCAACCAGGCGCCGCGCGACCGCTATGCCGACGCGGCCAAGGAATTCCAGAACGACCTTGGCCTGGAGCACAGGTTCGTGGCCGCCGGCGGCCTGCTGATCGCCGGGCCCGACCCCACCGGCAACGGCGGCGTCATCCCGGGCTTCGGCGACCAGCGGGAGGTCGAGCTGCTGGTCGAGGCCGGCTTCACCCCGCTGGAGGCCATCAAGATCGCCACCCTGAACGGCGCGGCCTACCTGGGCCTCGCCGACAGGATCGGCTCCATCGCGCCGGGCAAGGACGCCGACCTGGTGGTGGTGAAGGGCGACCCGTCGAAGGCCATCGCCGACATCGAGAACGTCGAGATCGTGTTCAAGGACGGGATTGGCTACGACGCGCCGAAGTTGCTGGAGTCGGTGAAGGGGCGGTATGGGCAGTATTAATTTCGCGGCTGGAGAAACCCGTGTTCGGGCGCGCATCAGCATGCTCGCGACGACGGAGGGTGGGCGAACCTCCCTGATCGTCGGCCCGACTAGCTATCGGCCGAACCACAACTTCTTTGGCCCCGAGAACCGAGACATGGCCATCGGTCTCATCGATCTGCTTCCCGGCGAGACGCTGAACCCCGATGAGATTCGTGTGCTCGACCTGACCTTCATCACCTGGCCCGAAGGCGAACTCTATCCGGGGCGGGGGTGGCTGATTCAAGAAGGCGCCCGGCTCGTCGGCAGGGGTGAGGTCATCGAGCTATTGTCCAGCAGCGGCCATGCTCCGCCCTAAACCTCGTGGCAGCCATGTTTGCCTGCCTCTCCAGCTCACTCAAGGACTGGCCGAAGGCCAGCCGCGATGCGGCGCGCGTTCCGCGCGTCCTTGACTGAGCTGGAGAGGCAGGCTCGCATCCACCGTGAGATTTAAGGACCGCTCCGCGCTGGCGCGCTGGGCTTTCACGTCAAAACCCCGCCTTCCTCGCGCAAGGGGGAAAGCGGAATCCGGGGGTTCGCGTTATGCTCGCGCCCCATGACCACCCGCACCGCCCGCTGCGTCTGTGGCGCACTCTCGGTCACCGCCGAGGGCGAGCCGTTGAAGGTTTCCGCCTGCCACTGCCACGCCTGCCAGCGGCGCACCGGCAGCGCCTTCAGCGTGGCGGTGTTCTACGACCGCGACCGGGTGACGATGACCGGGCCGTCGCAGACCTTCACTCGGCCCGGCGATAGCGGCCAGACCGTCGCGTTCCACTTCTGCCCGACGTGCGGGACCTCGATCCTCTGGTATCCGCAGTTCCGGCCGCAGTGGGTCGGCGTGGCCATCGGCTGCTTCGCCGACGACAGCCCCGGCGCGCCGACCCAGGCGGTCTACGAGCAGTTCCGCCACGACTGGGTGACGCTGGCGATCCAGCCCCGCTAGCGCCGGCCCTAGCCGCCCGTGTCCGCCGCGCCCGGCTCGCTCACCACCACGTCGGGCGCCACCACCGAACAGTTGGCCAGGATCATCTCGCGGATGTTGTAGACGTGGCTGCCGTCGCGGCCGCCGCGGATGGTGTGCTTCAGGACCGGCTTGCCGCCGTCGCCCTTCTCCAGGTGGAAGAGTTCGTTGCCCGTGCCGCGCAGCACCTTGAAGCTCTTCGGGTTCTGCAGCGGCATCGGCAGGACGGCGCTGGAGCTGTAGCTGTCCTCACCCTTCACCTCGATGCCGAACCGGCCCTTGTCGCGGGTGATGGTGACGCCGGCGTCGGGGTTGGGGAACGGCTTCCAGCCGGTGTCGTGGGTGAAGCGCATGGCGTCAGTGAGCGGCCCGTCGCACTTGACGATCACCTGCGGCTCGGCCCGGGCGGCGCCGGCCAGGGCCAGCGCCACACCCGCCGCGGCGGCTCCCATCGCGATCCTCATCCTCGCCTCCCCTGTTTGCGCTCATCCTTAGCGTCGTCTTCCTGCCGGTCCCAGGCGCCATCGAAGTCGGGCAGCAGGGCGAAGAGGGTGAAGAGGCCGCCAAGCACGCAAAGCAGGCCGATCAGCTGGCGGGCGTCCAGGCCGTCGCTGCGGGCGGCCAGCCGGGCGCGGGCCTCGGCCGGCGGCAGGCTCCAGCCCACCGGCATGGCGCGGGGCGTTCCGCAGCGGATCATCTCGCCCTGGCGGTCGACGCAACTCGGCCCAGCGAGCGCCGAAGCCGGCAGGGCCAGCGACAGGAGGGTGAACGACAAGGCGGCGGTGAGGCCGATCGCGGGCGCCTTCATGGGAAGCCTCCGCCGCGCCGATCCGGCGCCGAAGGCCCCCAGCCTAGACCAGGCCGGGCGCCAACCGGAAGCGCACGATGCAGGCCGCAGTTTGGGCTGCAAGCCTAGCCGCGCCGTCCTAGACTTCGACCGACCCATCGTTGTGAAGGACTTAGACCGCCATGCGCGCCAACCGCCTGAAGGCCCTCTGGGCGCAAGGAAAGCCCGCGATCAACGGCTGGTGCTCCATGCCGGGCGGCTTCTCCGCCGAGCTGATGGCGCAGCAGGGCTGGGACAGCGTCACCATCGACACCCAGCACGGGGTGATCGGCTACAGCGAGATGCTGGCCATGCTGCAGGCGGTTTCCACCACGGAGGCCACGCCGCTGGTGCGGGTCGCCTGGAACCAGCCCGGCGAGATCATGCGGGCGCTGGACGCCGGGGCCTATGGGGTCATCTGCCCGATGGTCAACGACGCCGCCGAATGCGCGGCCTTCGTCGCGGCCTGCCGCTACCCGCCGCAAGGGATCCGCTCGTCGGGCCCGACGCGGGCGGCGGTCTATGGCGGGGCCGACTACCACGCCCACGCCAACGACGAGATGCTGGCCCTGGCGATGATCGAGACCGCGGCGGGCCTGGCCAATGTCGAGGCCATCGTCGCCACCCCGGGCCTGGACGGCGTCTACATCGGCCCCTCGGACCTGTCGCTCGGCATCGGCGGTCCGCCGGGCCAGGACTCCGAGGCCCCGGCGCTGCTGGCCGCCTTCGACCGGATCGTCGCCGCCTGCAAGGCCGCGGGCGTGCGCGCCGGCGTCCACACCAACAGCCTGGCCTATTCCCAGAAGATGATCGGGCGCGGCTTCGACCTGGTCACCGTCGGCTCCGACATCCGCTACCTGATGGGCGGCCGGCGCGAGGCGGCCGAGATACGGAGCTGGCTGGCGGGGCGATGACGCCAGGGCTCCCGCCGGAACCGCCGCCGCTGGTCGTCCTGTCAGCGCCGGCGCGGACCAACCACGGCGCCGGCCTGATCGGCCTGGACGGCGAGGCCCTGCTCGCCTGCTGGTACTCCGGCCGCAGCGAGGCGGGGCCGGACGCGCGCATCCTCTGCGCCCGCAGCGGCGACGCGGGCCGCACCTGGGCTGAGCCCCAGGCCGTCTCAACGCCGCGCGAGACCGCGCTGGGCGCGCCCGCGCCGGCCAAGAGCGTCGGCAACGTGGTGCTGGCCCGCGACGCGGGCGGGCGGCTGGCGATGATCTCCGGCGAGGTGCAGAGCCGCCGGATCGCGGGGCTGGAGACCTGCAAGTCCTGGCGCTGCGGCCGCATCGACTTCCGCGTCTCCACGGACCTCGGCCACAGCTGGTCGGCCCCGACCCGCCTGGACGACCGTCCGGGCGCCCTGCCGCGCAGCCGGCCGCTGCGCTGGGCGGGCCAGGACCTGCTGCCGGTCTATCAGGAGGCGGGCCGCGCGAGCGTCCTGGCCCTCGACCTCGCCGCGCTCACGCCCGGCCAGCGGCCAGCCGCCGCGCCGCAGCCGATCCCGGCTAGGACGCCCCTGATCCAACCAACCCTGGCCGCGCCCGCCCGAGCCGGCGAGCCGGCGCGGGCCTATATGCGCGATCCGCGCCGGCGCTTCGTCTACGTGTCGGCCTATGACGCCGCCGCCGGGCGCTGGTCGCCGGCTGAGCCCACCGACCTGCCCAATCCCGGCGCGGCGATCGAGGCCTTCCGCGACGGCGCCGGGCGGATCGTGCTGATCCACAATCCCGGCCGTAAGGATCGGCGGCGCCTGAGCCTCGCCTTCTCGATGGACGGCGCGCATTTCGCCGAGGGTTGCGACCTCTCCGCCCCCGGCGCACATGGCGAGGCGGCCTATCCCGCCGTGACGCCGATGGCCGCGGGCGCCTGGGGCGTGGCCTTCTCCATCGAGGACAAGCGCCGCATCGCCTTCGCCCGGCTGGACGCGGCCTTCCTGGACGCCTGCGCGGCGGCGGCTACTTCGCGGGCGCTTTCGCCGCCGGGGGCGCCTTCGAGCTGAACTCGCTCTCGATGGCCACGTCCACATCGTCGCCGACGCCCATGGTCGAGCCGGGCGCGGGAATGCCGGCGCTGATCCCGAAGGCGGAGCGCTTGAACTTCGTGTGCGCGGAGAAGCCCACCCGCGCGCCGCCGGGGTCCATGGCGTTCGGCGGATAGCCGCCGTTGTAGGTCACCTCCAACACCACCGGCCTGGTCACGCCGTGCAGCGTCAGGTCGCCCGTCACGCGGGCGGTATGGGCGCCGGTGGCCTCGACCCCGGTGGAGCGGAAGGCGATCTTCGGGAAGTGGGCGGCGTCGAACCAGGCCTTGCTCATCAGCTGGTCGTGGAAGCCGGTGGGCGGCGTGTTCAGCTCCAGCGACATGGGATCGATGGTCGCCTCGACCGCCATGGCCGCCGGATGGGCCGGGTCGAACTTCAGCCGCCCATCGATCCGCGAGAACCGCGCAGTGTAGTGCGAGAAACCCATGTGACTCACCCGGAAGGTCACCGAGGTGTGGGCCTTGTCCATCACATAGGCCCCGGCCGGCGGCTGAGGCGACGCCGCGGGCGCCGTGGCCGCCACGGCGGGGCCGGCCAGCAGCAGGACGGACATGGCCTTGGCGGCGGCCATGGCGCGGACGGTGTTCATAGTCTCTCTCCCAGTCTCGTTCGCCCCGAGGACGGATCAGACCAACGCGATCCGACATCGACGTGAAGAAAGCCGACGCGCGCGTTTCAAGCTAGTCTGGCCCCCCATGACCTATTGCCTCGGTATCCTCCTGAAGGACGGCCTCGTCCTGGCCTCGGATTCGCGTTCAAACGCGGGCGTCGACCAGGTGGTCCGGGTCTCCAAGCTGAACCTGATGCCCCAGGCGCCGGACCGGGTGATCTCCATCCAGTCGTCGGGGAACCTGGCCACCACCCAGGCGGTGGTGACCACCCTGCACGAGGCCTTCGGCTCCGGCGAGGTCGCCCACGACCTGCGCCATGCGCGCACCATGTTCGAGGTCGCCGGCATCGTCGGCGCCCAGCTGCGCGCCACCGTCGCCGCCGACGCCGACTTCGTGACGCCCTACGGCGACCCCAGCGCCAGCTTCCTGGTGGGCGGCCAGATCGAAGGCGAGCCGCCACGGCTTTTCCAAGTCTACGCCGCCGGCAACTTCGTGGAGGCCTCGGCCCGCTCGCCCTTCCTGCAGATCGGCGAGACCAAGTACGGCAAGCCGATCCTCGACCGCCTGCTGGCGCCCGGCGCCTCCCTGGCCCAGGCGGCCACCCTGGCGCTGATCTCCTTCGACGCCACCATCCGCAGCAATCTGTCGGTGGGGCCGCCCATCGACCTCGTGCTCTACCGGGCGGGCGGGTTCAGCATGGACAACCTAGTCACCGTCGACGACGCCGACCCCTATTGGCAGGCCCTGCGCCGCACCTACGCCGAGGGCCTCTCCGCCCTGATCGCCAGCCTGCCGCCGCCGCCGGAGACTTGGGGGGCTTAGAACACCCCAACGGTGTCATCCCGGTTTCGCCATCGGCGAAGACCGGGACCCTTTCGCGCGGCGTAGCCGGCAATTCGCAGCGTCGCCGCCGCGCTCCTTCTGGGGGAGATCGGTGCTTATGGGTCCCGGACATCGGCTGCGCCGATTCCGGGATGACACGGGTTTTGAGACCTCCCTCCGGGACAATCCCGCCCTTACATCTCATGGATGATGCGAGCCTTCGGGCCCGGGCAAGACAAGGACCGGCCCCTGGCCGGCCGCGTCGCGGCGCGCGAAGCGCGTCCTTGAGTAGCCCGGGCCCGAAGGCAAACTGGCCGGCATGAGATTTAAGCTGCCGTCTGACGGCTCTCCATGAACCGTCATCCTCCGGTCGCCCGAAGAGGCGATCCGGGGGACCCAAACGGCCGCGCCATGCCCTGCCCCTCAGCTTGGGTCCCCCGGATCAGCCTTCGGCTGAGCGAAGGATGACGACGTCGGGGTAGGGCTAGTTCAAACCAACGCCTCGAACTCGTCCACCAGCCGCTCGAGCTGCTTCATCCCGGCCGCCCAGAAGGCCTTCTCCCGCGGGTTCAGGCCGAAGGGGGCCAGCGCCTCGACGTAGGTGCGCGTGCCGCCGGCGGCCAGCAGGTCCTCGTACAGAGGCGCGAAGGCGACCGGGTCCTCGCAGCGCTTCTCCATCAGGCCGCGCACCAACAGGTCGCCGAAGGCGTAGGCGTAGACGTAGAAGGGCGCATGCACGAAGTGGCTGACGTAGGCCCAGTAGTGCTCGTAGCCCCGGTTCAGCTTGATGGCCGGCCCCAGGCTCTCCGCCATCTCCTGCATCCAGATGGCCTCGATCTCGTCGGGCCCGACCTCACCCGCCAGGCGCGCGGCGTGGAAGCGGGTCTCGAAGCGGTGGAAGGCGATCTGGCGGACGACGGTGTTGATCCCGTCCTCGATCTTGCCGGCCAGCAAACCCTTGCGCTCGGCCTTGGTGGCGTTGGCCAGGAGGCGCTCGAACACCAGTCCCTCGCCGAAGATCGAGGCGGTCTCGGCCAGCGTCAGCGGGGTGTCGGCCAGGAGGGTGCCGAGCGGGGCGCAGAGCGTCTGATGCACCGCGTGGCCCAGTTCGTGCGCCAGGGTCAGCACGTCGCGCCGCTCGCCCATGTAGTTCAAGAGGACGTACGGATGGCGGTTGGCGGTCACCGGGTGCGAATAGGCGCCCGACTGCTTGCCGGGCCGGGGCTTCGCGTCGATCCAGGGGTGGGTGAAGAAGGTCTGGGCAGTGTCGGCGAACTTGGGCGCGAGGCCCGAGAAGCTCTCCAGAACCATGGCCTTGGCCTGGTCCCAGCCGTAGGTCTTGGGCTGCGCGGTATCGAGGGGCGCGTTGCGGTCCCAGTGGTCCAGCACGTCGCGGCCCATCGCCTTGGCCTTCAGCCGGTAGTAGCGGTGGCTGACCGGCTCATAGGCCTCGACCACGGCGGCCTCAAGGGCGGCCACGGCGTCGGCGTCGACCTCGTTGGCCAAGTGGCGCGAGGCGGCCGGGTCCGGATACTTCCGCCAGCGGTCCTCCACCTGCTTCTCGAAGGCCAAGGTGTTGAGGCAGAGCGCCAGCGTCGGGACCCGTTCTGCCAGGGCCTTCGACAGGGCCTGGGCCGCCTGCTTGCGGCGCGCGCCGTCCGGGTCGGACAGCCGGTTCAGCACTTCGGAGAGGCTCAGGGTCTCGCGGCCCACCTTGGCGGTCAGCCGCGCCAGGGTCTCCTCCGACAGCCGGCTCCAGTTGGCGACGGCCGGGCCGCGGTCGATCAGCATCCGCTCCAGATCGGGGGAAAGTTCGTGCGGCCGCGACAGGCGCACGCGGCGGATCCACGGCCGCCAGCGCGCCGCCGGCTTGTGGGCGCGGAACGCCGCCTCGATCTCGTTGTCGTCCAGCTCGTTGAGCTCGAGGGTGAAGAACAGGCTCTCCGCGGCGATCTGGGCGGAGCGGGCGCGCAGGTCGCCCTCGAACTTGGCCCAGGCCGGGTCGTCGCGGGCCACCGAGGCGGCCAGGCCCGCATAGGCGCCCACGCCCCACAGGCCGTTGGTCGCCGCCTCATAGAGGCCGATGCCGCGGTCCAGCAGTTCGCCCAGCAGGCGCGCGTCGCGGCGGCTGGCCACGAAGCGGCCCTTCAGCGCCACCAGGGCGTCGTTGTCGGCCTTGGCCTGGGCGAGGTCGGCCTCGATCTTCGGATCGTCCCGGCCGGAATAGAGGTCGCCCAGGTTCCACTGCGGCAGGGCGTCGGTCTTGAAGGGGGCGTTCATGCCCGCGTGATAGCCGATCCTCCCCCTCAGGGGGAGGTGGCGCGAAGCGCCGGAGGGGGTTTCATCCGCGAGGTCCGCGACAGCCGACCTCCCCAATGCCGGAGCGGAACCCTCTCAGTCAGCTTCGCTGACAGCTCCCCCTGAGGGGGAGCGTCTTGGTCAGCCCCTCACATCTTCTGCGTGGCCAGCAGGATCGAGGTCTCCGTGGAGGCGATGCCCTCGATCAGGCGGACCTGGTCGAGGGTGCGGCTGAACTCGGCCAGGGTCTCGGTGTCGAGCTCGGCCACCAGGTCCCAGCGGCCGTTGGTGGTGTGGACCTTGTCGACCTCCGGGAAGCCGCGCAGCGCCTGGACCACCGCCCCGGAGCGGCCGCCCTCGACCTCGATGCACATGATGGCGCGCACGCGGGCGGCCTCCATCTCCGGGCGGGTGCGCACGGTGAAGGCCTGGATCGCGCCGCCCGGCGCCTGCATGCGGCGGATGCGGTTCTGCACCGTGCCGCGCGAGACCTTCAGCCGGGCGGCCAGCGAGGCTACCGGCAGCCGCGAATCGACCCGCAGCAGGGCCAGCAGCTTGCGGTCAAGGTCATCGAGCATATCGCAAATCCGACTGAACATATCGCCAGCACTGGACGCCAAATGTAGCAGCTTGGGCGCTATTCGCTAGCGCCAGCGCGGGCGATCCTGGGGTTCGGTTCGCCGCCCCCTGAAGGAGCCCTGCGATGGACGCCCGCCCGCGCTTCCTGATGACCGATCCCTCGGCCTTCGAGGTGAGCTACCGCATCAACCCCTGGATGGACCCCGCCGCCTGGACCGCCGCCTGCGCCGACCGGGCGAAGGCCGCGTCCGCCGATCTGCGCCACGCGCTGCAGGACCTGGGCGCCCATGTCGAGACCGTCGAGGCGGTGCGCGGCCTGCCGGACCTGGTGTTCCCGGCCAACGCCGCGGTGGTGCTGGACGGCAAGGTGCTGCTGGCCCGCTTCCGCCATCCGGAGCGGCAGGGCGAGGAGACGGTGTTCCGCGCGGTCTTCGCCCGGCTGAAGGCCCGCGGCCTGATCAGCGAGGTCGTCGACCTGCCCGAGGGCATGCTGCAGGAGGGCGCCGGCGACGCTATCTGGGACGCCCAGCGCGGCCACTTCTGGGCCGGCTTCGGCCCGCGCTCCAACCGCGCCTCGCTGGGGGTGATCCGCCGGACCTTCGGCCAGGAGGTCGTGGGCCTGGAGCTGGTCTCCGACCGCTTCTACCACCTCGACACCTGCTTCTGCCCGCTGTCGGGCGGCCAGGTGCTCTATCACCCCGAGGCCTTCACGCCCGACGCCCTGGCCGCGATCCGCGAGCGGGTGGCGCCGGCCGACCGCATCGAAGCGGATGCGGCCGAGGCCGCGGCCTTCTGCGTCAACGCCGTGAACCTGGCCGACACCCTGGTGATGGCCGAAGCGCCGGCGTCCCTGCGCGCCAAGCTCAAGGCGCAGGGCTATCGCCTCGTCGAGGTCGACCTCGCGCCCTTCATCCGCTCCGGCGGGGCGGCCTACTGCATGACGCTGCGCCTCGACCGCGCCAGCGCCGCGCGCCCCGTCATCCTCGCCGCCGAATAGGGGGAGAAGACCATGAACGACATCGCCCTCGCCCGCTCGCAGTCCGCCGACCTGATCGCGCTCGAGGGCCGCTACGGCGCCAAGAACTACAAGCCGCTGGACGTGGTGCTGACCCGCGGCCAGGGGGTCCACGTCTGGGACGTGGACGGCAACCGCTACCTGGACTGCCTGTCGGCCTATTCGGCGGTGAACCAGGGCCACTGCCATCCGAAGATCCTTGAGGCCATGGTCGAGCAGGCCGGGCGTCTGACGCTCACCTCGCGGGCCTTCCGCAACGACCAGCTCGCGCCCTTCTACGAGGAGCTCTGCGCGCTCACCGGCAGCCATAAGGTCCTGCCGATGAACTCCGGCGCCGAGGCCGTGGAGAGCGCCGTCAAGGTCGCCCGCAAATGGGCCTATGAGGTCAAGGGCGTCCCCACCGACCGGGCCGAGATCGTGGTCGCCGCCGACAACTTCCACGGCCGCACCGTGGCCATCGTGGGCTTCTCCACCGACCCGGTCTCGCGCGGCGGCTTCGGCCCCTTCGCGCCGGGGTTCCGGATCGTCCCCTACGGCGACGCCCAGGCCCTGGAGGCCGCCATCGGCCCCAACACCGCCGCCGTCCTGCTGGAGCCGATCCAGGGCGAGGCCGGCGTGATCGTGCCCCCGGCGGGCTATCTGAAGCGCGCCCGCGCGCTCTGCACCGAACGCCGGGCGATCCTGATCCTTGACGAAATCCAGACGGGCCTCGGCCGCACCGGCAAGCTGCTGGCGGAGGAGCACGAGGGCGTCGAGGCGGACCTGACCCTGATCGGCAAGGCGCTCTCCGGCGGCTTCTATCCGGTGTCGGCGGTGCTCTCGAACTCCGAGGTCATGGATGTGCTGCATCCCGGGGAGCACGGCTCGACCTTCGGCGGCAATCCGCTGGCCTGCGCCGTCGCCCGCGCGGCGTTGAGGGTGCTAGTCGAGGAGGGCATGGTCGAGAACGCCGCCCGGGTCGGCGACCGCCTGCAGGCCTCGCTCGCCGCGATCCGCGCCGACAGCGTCAGGCAGGTCCGCGGCCGCGGCCTGATGCTGGCCGTCGAGCTGCATCCCGAGGCCGGCGGCGCGCGGCGCGTCTGCGAAGCCCTGCAGGCCCGCGGCCTGCTCGCCAAGGAGACCCACGACCATACCATCCGCATCGCCCCGCCGCTGATCCTCACCGAGGCCCAGGCCGACTGGATCGCCGAGCAGTTCGCCGCGGTGCTGCGCTGACAACGGCGTAGGACGCGCATTCAACCGACGGCGCGTTGGATACTCGGATCTAAAGGCCAGGAAGTTTTCCCGGCGTTTCTAGGGAAACTCTCTCAGAGAAACCTGCCAATTCCACCCGGAAGACCAGAGTCAGGAGCTTTGTTTCAATCTGGAAGCCAAGAAGTCGTCCTCGATCCTTGATCGACGGTAGCGGGTGACTGGAGAGTTGGTCTAATTCCTCCGACGGCTTTGTGCGCGACTTGCGCCCTGGCCCGTCAAACCGCCCAAGAGCGGCAAGGGGGAAGACGATGTTCCAGGCGAACTATTTCGCGCGCGCCGCGGCCGGGGCCTTCGCCCTACTGAGCGGCGGCCTTGCGATCCTGTGGGCGCCCGCCGCCTTCGCCCAGGCGCCGGCCAACACGCCGGACCCCAACCACCCCGGAAAGGCGATCTTCGACCGCGCCTGCGCGGGCTGCCACGCCAACCCGGCCCCGGGCAGCCGGGCGGCGACCTTCAGCCAGATCACCGGCACGGCGCCGGCGCAGCTTCGGACGACCCTCACCGAGGGCGTGATGAAACCGATGGCGGCGAGCCTGTCGCCGGAGGACCTCACGTCCCTGATCGGCTACCTGACCTCCGGCCAGAGGGCGGTGAACGCCAACTGGACCGACGCGATGATGTGCGCCGCCGACAACCGGACGGTGGACGTGGCCAAGCCGGTCGCCTTCGGCGGCTTCGGCGTCGATCCGCACTCGACCCGCAACCTATCCGCCGCCAAGGCCGGGCTGAAGAAGTCCGACATGGCGCACCTGGAGATGGCCTGGGCCATCGGCTTCCCGCAGACCCAGAGCCTGGGAACCGGCGCCGTCGTGCTGGGCGACACGGTCTTCGTGAACGGGGCGGGCAAGCTCCTGGCGCTGGACGCCGCCAAGGGCTGCGCGCGCTGGGTCAAGGCGCTGAACTCGCGCAACACCCCGCAGATCGCCGACCTGGACGGCCGCAAGGTGCTGCTGCTCGCCAACGGCCGCCACGACCTCAGCATGGTGGACGCGAAGACCGGCGACACGGTCTGGACGGTGAACGCGCAACCGAGCCACGACGAGGGCATCGGCATCCGCGGCGGGGTGGTCGTCTACAAGGACAAGATCATCGTGCCCTATTCGGCCTCGGGCGTCGGCACGGGCCAGAACCCCGCCTTCGAGTGCTGCGCCTTCCACGGCGCGGTCGTCGCCCTGTCGCTCAAGGACGGCAAGAAGCTGTGGGAATACCACACGATGAAGGACGCCGAGTACACCGGCAAGCTGTCCAAGACCGGCGTCAAGCAGCGCGGCCCCTCGGGCGCCCCGATCTGGGCGCTGCCGACCATCGACGAGGCGCGCAACCGGGTGTTGGTGGGCACCGGCGAGAACACGTCCTTCCCGGCGACCGAGACCTCCGACGCCATCATCGCGCTGGACCTCGACACCGGGAAATCAGCCTGGGTGTTTCAGGCCGAGGCGCTCGACGTCTGGAACATGTCCTGCAACGACCGCGAGCTGCAGAAGAGCGGCCCGAACTGCCCGAACCTCTATGACAACGACAAGGGCCACGACTTCGACTTCGGCGCGACGCCGATCCTGACCAAGGGCGCCGGCGGCAAGGACATCATCTTCGACGGCCAGAAGTCGGGCGGCGTCTGGGTCATCGATGCGGCCACCGGCAAGAAGCTGTGGGGCGACCGCATCGGCGAGGGTACGGCGCTGGGCGGCGTCCACTGGGGCGTGGCGGTCGACGGCCCCCTGGGCTTCGCGCCCATCGCCGATTCCATGTTCCTGCCGGAGGAGATGGCCACCCGGGCCAAGCCCGGCGTCTACGCCTACCGCCTGAGCGACGGGAAGCAGGTCTGGGCCCATCACGCGACGGCCGATTGCGCGCCGGCGCGGAAGGCGAACCTCGTGGCCTGCGACACCAAGTACGGCTTCTCGGCGGCGCCCCTGGTGGTCGACGGCGCCCTGATCGCCGCGACCCTCGACGGCAAGGTGGTGATCTTCGACGGCAAGACCGGCGCGGTGCTGAAGACCCTCGACACCGCCGGCCCGGTGAAGACCGTCAACGGCGTCCCCGGCAAGGGCGGCTCCATCGACGCCCACGCCATCTCGGCGGGCGCCGGCATGGTCTTCGTCACCTCCGGCTATGGCTCCTTCAGCCAGACGCCGGGCAACGTCCTGATCGCGTTCAAGCCGGCGGGGAAATAGCCCCGCCGGCCCAGGCGCCGGACGCTACTTCGCCGCCACCGCGGTCGTCGCTGGCAGGGGCTCGCCCTTGCCCTGGGAGATCAGGAAGGCGCGCACGTCCTCGACGTCCTTGGCCGACAGGAACCTGGCGAAGCTGACCATGCCGTTGTGGGCGCGCACCCCCTGCATGACGACGGAGTTGAAGTCGTCGGGCGTGGTGATCATCGGCGAGCGCTTCAGGTCCGGCAGCCAGGAGCCCGTGGCGTTGGTCCCGTGGCAGACGCCGCAGTTGTCGTTGAAGACTACATAGCCGTGCGCCTTGTCGCCCGTCGTCGTGACCTGGCTGAGGTCGATGGTGGGCTGGGCCGGCAGGATGAAGTCCTTGGCCTTCGCCGTGCCGCCGATCTTGAACACCAGCAGCCGCCCGGGCAGGCGCGGCCGGGTAGGCATGTAGGCCGGCGCGGAGATCTGGCCGCCGCCGCCCGCGCCCACCATCAGCGCCACATATTGCTCGCCGTTCAGCTCATAGGTCATGGGCGCGGCGATCACCCCGTTGCCGGTCTGGTAGGACCAGAGCTGTTTCCCGCTGGCGGCGTCGTAGGCGTAGAACTGGCCCTCGGCCGCGCCCTGGAAGACCAGGCCGCCGCCGGTCGACAGCACCCCGGCGTTCCAGAAGTAGGGATGCTCGACGCTCCAGACCGCCTTCTGGGCCACCGGGTCCCAGGCGATCAGATAGCCCTTGTAGGAGGCGGCCGCGGCCTTGGCCTGATCGGCCGTCATCGGGCCGGCGTTGGCCAGGGTGTTGATCCCCAGGTTCCAGGCCCCGGCCTTGTAGCCGAAGGTCTTGGCGCCCTGGTAGGCGAAGGGGTCCGACTGGGCCGGGATGTAGACCAGGCCGGTCTTCGGGCTGAACGACATGGGATGCCAGTTGTGGCCGCCCAGCGGACCGGGCTGCTGCAGGTCGACGCTGCCGTTCTTGTAGCGCGCCTCGGGGTTCTCGACGGGCCGGCCGGTGGCGATGTCGATGCTCTTGGCCCAGGTCACCGGCACATAGTTCTTGGCCGACAGCAGCTTCCCGTTGGTGCGGTCCAGGACGTAGAAGAAGCCGTTCTTCGGCGCCTGCATCAGCACCTTCCTGACCTGGCCGTCGATCTTGAGGTCGGCCAGGATCATCGGCTGCACGGCCGAATAGTCCCAGCTTTCGCCGGGGTTCACCTGGTAGTGCCAGACGTAGTCGCCGGTGTCGGCGTTGATCGCCACGATCGACGACAGGAAGAGGTTGTCGCCCTTGCCGCCGGACCGGTCTTCCTGGTTCCAGGGCGTGCCGTTGTCGACGCCGAAGTAGATCAGGTTGAGTGCGGGATCGTAGACGATGGCGTCCCAGACCGTGCCGCCGCCGCCCACCGTCTTCCACTGGCCGTCGGGCCAGGTGGCCATGGCCTTTTCCTTCAGCGGCTTGTCGGAGGGTTCGCCGTCCGGCGTCCCGGTGGCGTTGGGCAGGGTGTAGAAGCGCCAGAGCTTCTTGCCGGTGGCGGCGTCGTAGGCGGCCAGGAAACCGCGCACGCCGTACTCGGCGCCGGACTCGCCGATCAGCACCTTGTCCTTCACCACCCGCGGCGCCTGGGTGATGGTGAAGGGTTGCTTGGGATCGCCGACCTGGGCCTGCCAGAGGACGTGACCGTCCTTGGCGTCGAGCGCGATCAGCCGCGCGTCCATGGTGCCGACGTAGACGCGGCCCTTCCAGATGGCGACGCCGCGGTTGACCACGTCGCAGCAGGCGTCGAAGCCCTTGGCCCCATCGATCTTGGGATCGAAGGACCAGAGCTGCTTGCCGGTGGCGGCGTCGAAGGCGAACACCTTGGACCAGGCGGTGGTGGTGTAGAGTACGCCGTCGACCATCAGGGGCGTCGCCTCCTGACCGCGGTCGGTGTCGAACTGGGCGTACCAGGCCAGGCCGAGCTGGCCGACGTTGCCGGTGTTGACCTTGTCCAGCGGCGAGAAGCGCTGCTCGGAGTAGCCCTTGCCGTAGGACAGCCACTCGGTGTTGGTCGGGGCGTCCGCCGCCGCGATCCGGGCCCCGTCGACGTTGGCGACGGGCTTGCCGCAGGCCGCCACGGCCGCGGCCAGCGCAACGGCCAGCGCGAGCTTGATGATCCTCATGAACGCCTCTCCCGAATGGCCGTAACCTCGGCCTTGGGAGGAACTATGCGCGGACTGCGGCCGCGGGCAAGCGGCGCACGCCGCCGGGCTAGCGCTTCTGGTTCGTGCTGAGCGAGATCACCTCGGGCGGCTTCGCTTTCGGCTGCTTCGGCTTGCGGACTTCCTTGTTGGACTTCTTCTGACCCTTGGCCATGTCGGACTCCTGATCAGCGGGTGCTGCGGCGATCGTTGAGCACCGGCGTGCGCGGCGCGCTGGCCGGCTTGCCGGAAGAGCGCGGATCGCTGAGGTCGCGCCGGTTCGGGGTCATCGTGCCTTGGTAGGTTTTCATGGCCGTCCTGCCTCTTGAGGCGGCGGGCCGACGCGAACGCGTGACCGGGCCGCGCGTCTGGGTTGGCGGCTATTTAGCACGCGGCCGGTCGCGCCGGGGGCTTTCTTTCAGGCGTCCGCCAACCGCGCGGCGATCATGTCGGCGGCGCGGTCGAGGTCGGCAGGGGCGATCTCGCCCAGGTCGATGACCCCCAGGCTGGCGCGCGTCTCGCCGCGGCTGGAGCGGCGGTAGGCCGGGTCGTAGTGCAGCTCCATCAGCGCCAGCGCCAGCGCCTCGAAGGCGCCGGCGTCGGCAAGCTGGCCCCAGGCCTCCAGCCGCTTGCGTCCGGGCGGCGTCGGCAGGCGTCGCAGAGCCTCGTCGAGTGCGGGGCGGTCGCGGGAGATGTCGCTGTAGGTCCGCGCCAGGTAGCGCGCCCGGGCCTGCGGCGAGGCCGTGAGTTCGAAGCGGCCCGCCCTGGTCATGGCCTGCCAGAGCGCCGGCGGGGTCATCCGCTCGCCGATCTTGCTGGACTCCGCCTCGACGACCACGGGCCGCGCCGGATCGAGGCCATCGAGGATGGCCAGCAGACGGGATTCGAACAGCTTCTGCGGCGGCTGCGGCTGGCCGGCCAGCGCCCCGAACAGCGAGCCGCGATGGGCGGCCAGGCCCTCCAGGTCCACCACCTGCACGCCGCGCTCGGCCAGCCGGACCAGCACCTCGGTCTTGCCGGTGCCTGTCCCGCCGTCGATCAGCACGAGACGCAGCGGCAGCGCACCGTCATAGAGCCGCGCGGTGACGTGCCGCCGCCAGGTCTTGTAGCCGCCGGCCAGCAGGCCCGTTCGCCAGCCGACTTGCGACAGGATCGTCGCCATGGCGTTCGACCGCTGGCCCCCGCGCCAGCAGTAGACCAGCGGCCGGAACGAACCCTGCCGGTCGGCGAGCGCGGTCTCCAGGTGCCTGGCCACGTTGCGGGCGATGTAGGCCGCGCCGATCCGCCGGGCGCGGAAGCGGCTCTCCTGCACATAGATGGTCCCGACCTCGGCCCGCTCGGCGTCGGTGAGCACCGGCAGGTTCACCGCGCCCGGCGCGTGGTCCTCCGCGAACTCGCCCGGGCTGCGAACGTCGATCACCGCATCGAAGACCGCGAGGCTCTTCAGATCGGCCGTCTCAAGGATCTCGATGCCGGACAGGGAAATCGCCTTCGGTTCGGAACGTGGGCCGCGCTATCCTGCAGCCTATGACAGCCACGACGACCGAAGCCACCCTCGCCGTCCAACCCGTCCGCCTCACCGCCCTGGCCCACGGCGGCGGCTGCGGCTGCAAGCTGGCCCCGGCGGTGTTGCAGGACATCCTCCAGGGCATGCCGGCGACCGCGGCCTTCGCCAACCTGATGGTGGGGACCGACACCGCCGACGACGCGGCGGTCTGGCGGCTGAACGACAGCCAGGCCCTGGTGGCGACCACCGACTTCTTCATGCCCGTCGTGGACGATCCCTTCGACTTCGGGCGGATCGCGGCGACCAATGCGCTCAGCGACGTCTACGCCATGGGCGGGACGCCGATCCTGGCGCTGGCCCTGGTCGGCATGCCGGTGGACAAGCTGCCGCCGGCGACCATCCGCGCGATCCTGGAGGGCGGCGCCTCGGTCTGCGCGGCGGCGGGGATCCCGGTGGCCGGCGGCCACTCCATCGACAGCGTCGAGCCGATCTACGGCCTGGTGGCGCTGGGCCTGGTGCATCCCGACAAGGTGCTGACCAACCGCACGGCGCGCGAGGGCGACGTGCTGATCCTGACCAAGGCGCTGGGCGTCGGCGTGTTGAGCGCGGCCTTCAAGCAGGAACGGCTGGACGCGGCGGGCTACGCCGCCCTGATCGCCTCGACCACCCAGCTGAACCGCGTCGGCGCGGAGCTGGCCGGGATCGACGGTGTCCATGCCGTCACCGACGTCACCGGCTTCGGCCTGCTGGGCCACGCGCTGGAGCTCTGCCGCGGCGCGGGCCTGGGCGCCGAGCTCATCGCCGCGCCGCCCCTGCTGGCGGGCGTCGAGGGCTTGGCGGAGGCAGGGGTGCGCACCGGCGCCTCGGGCCGCAACTGGGCGAGCTATGGCGCCGATGTCGAGCTGGCGGACGGCCTGGCCGACTGGACGCGTGACCTGCTCACCGATCCCCAGACCAGCGGCGGCCTGCTGATCGCCGCGGCGCCCGAGGCCGCCGAGACGGTGCTGGGCCTCGTCCGCGACCAGGGCTTCAGCGCGGCGGCCGCGGTGGGCCGGATGACGGCGGGACCGGCGCGGGTGCGGGTGGCCTGAGCGCCGCGTCCAGCCAGCCGGGGACCAGCATCCGCGCGCCGCTGGCGCTCAGGTGGTCGTCGTCGAAGTAGATCAGCCGATGCTTCAGGACGGTGAGGCAGCTCGTCTGTGTGCAGAGCCGGCGCGACGGATAGAACACCTTCACATCCGGCCAAGCCGCCAGGGCCGTCGCGATCTGCGCCTCCGCCGGCCGGGCGCGGGCCAGAGGCAGGGTGGCCGGCGCATCCCAGCACGGCCATTCCGAGCGCCCCAGATGGCGCGCCATGGCCACGCAGTAGGAGGGTGAGAAGGTGAGTTCCGGGACCGGACCCAGCACGAGGACCTGCGCCCTTGTCCCGCTGGCGGCGATGGCGGCCAAGGTCCGAGCCAGGGCCTCATCGAGGGGATAGACCCGATCGCCGGGCGCGGCGGCGTCCAGCATGCTGTGCGGCGGATTGCCGGTGTCGTAGTAGGGCTTGTCGCCGTCGTAGAGCGGCCAGCGCGCCGCCAGCACGATGAGCTTCAGCTTCGGATCGGCGGCGATCTCGTTCATCACCAAGCGGGTGGAGGCCCGGCATCCCCTTATCTCGCCGGTCTTCGGCTGCATGGACCGTGCGCCCACCAGCGGTGGGCAGCCGCCCTCAGTCGCCTCGCGCACGCTCCAGCCGCGGGCCTTCGCCCAGTCCACCACCCCCGGGACCACCGCGTCGGCGTGGGAGTCGCCCCAGACCAGCACGTCGTAGCCCTTGGCGCCGGCCGCCGCGCCATAGCGGCAGCCGTCAGCCTGAACCGGCTTGCCGTTCACGAAGCACTCGAGCCGGCGCGGGTTGATGTCGGTCTCCTCGATGTCGGCGGCCTGGCGCGCCGCAGGCGAGAACCTCTGCGGCAGGCCATGGGTCAGGAACAGCGCCGCGCCCAACGCCACGAAAACGAGCAGCGGCGAAAGGGTCAGCGCCAGCGTTCTGCCCGGCCGCGGCGGCGCGGGGCGACGGCGCCACGGCTGCTCCACGAACCGCCAGCTGGCCGCCGCCAGGACCGCGCTCAAGGCCAACACGCCAGCGATCTCCAGCGGCTTCAGGTCGCGCTGCGCGTACTCACGGGCGAAGATCAGCGCCGGCCAGTGCCAGAGGTAGAGGGAATAGGAGATGAGCCCGACGCCCACGGCCGGCGGGCTTCTCAGAGCCGCGCTCGCGACCGGATCGCGGCCGATCCCGCTCCACAGCACGAGCGCCGCGCCCAGGCAGGCGGGAACCGCCGCAAGGCCTGGAAATGGCGTGGCTTCGTTCAGCAACGCCATAGACCCGACGAGCATCGCCAAGCCGATCCCGGCCGCGGCGTTGGCCGCCAGGGCGCCGCGCGGTCCGCCTGTGGCGCCGAGGGCCAGGATCCCGCCGGCCAGGAACTCCCAGGCCCTCGGCGGCAGGAGGAAGAAGGACCAGACCGCGCCGTCGTGGCTCACCAGCCACTGTGCGCCGGCGAGCGAGAGGATCGCCAGCCCAGCCGCCACGGCGAAACGCCAGCGGCGAAGCGCCGCCAGCGACAGGAAGGCCAACAACAGCGGCCAGAGCAGGTAGAACTGTTCCTCGACGCCGAGGGACCAGAGGTGCAGCAGCGGGTTCTGCTGCACCGCGGGCGTGAAATAGCCGAAGCTGATCGTGAAGCCGAGGTTGGTCAGGAACAGGCCGGCGGCAGCCAGGGCGGCGCCGACCCAAGTCAGGCGCAGCGGCAGCAGCAGCCAGAGCGAGAGCCCCGCGATCGCCGTCAACACCACCAGATAGGCGGGCACGATCCGCCGGGCCCGCCGCAGATAGAACCTCAGATAGGAGAACCGGCCCTCGTCCCGCGCCCGGACGATGATCCCGATGATCAGGAACCCGGAGATCACGAAGAAGACGTCGACGCCGACGAAGCCGCCCGGGACCCACTTCGGGAAGCCGTGGTAGATCACGATGGCCAGCACCGCGAGCGCGCGCAGGCCGTCGATGTCGCGCCGATGTCGCGCCTCGCCGGGCATCGCCGCCGTCCCGTCCGTGGTCATCCCGCCCTCGACATTACGCTTGTAATTCCAATGAGGAGAGCCGTGTGCAAGCTCGGCTGTCAATCTCGCGGATCGGTGACTTGACGAGAAAATTTACGGATGTAACGTTCGGGAGAATTCACGGACGTAAGAGCATGGCCAAGATATCCGCTGCCGAAAGCCAGGTGATGGAGGCGGTGTGGAGCCGAGGCCCGCTCGCCGCCGACGAGATCGTCGCCGAGGTCGGTCAGCCGCAGGGCTGGGGCGAGGCCACGGTGAAGACCCTGATCAACCGCCTCCTGAAGAAGAAGGCCCTGCTGTCGGAACGCAGCGAGGGCCGCACCCGCTACCGCGCCCTGGTCAGCCGCGAGGACTATGTGCAGGGCGAAAGCCAGGGCCTGCTGGACCGCCTGTTCGGCGGCGAGCTCGCGCCGCTGGTCGCCCACTACGCCAAGCACCGCAACCTGTCGGCCCAGGAGGTCGCGCGCCTGAAGCGCCTGATCGCGGAGCTCGACGATGGCGAATGATGTGCTGGCGGGTCTGCTCCACCTGAACCTCGCCGCCGCCGCGGCGGTGCTGGCGGTGCTGGCGCTTCGGCCCCTGGCGCGCCGTCCGTTCGGCGCGGAGCTGACCTATGGCCTGTGGGCCTGCGTGCCGATGGCCGCGCTGGCCACCCTGGTTCCCGCCGCGGCGGCCACTCGCATCGTCCCGCCGGGTGTTGGGCCGCATTTCGACCCGGTCTACCTGGCGTCCCGGACGCTGGCCGAGGCGCCGGCGGCCCTCCTGATCGGGGTCTGGCTTGTGGGCGCGGCGGCCTGGCCATCGGCCTGGCGGCGGGCCAGCTCAGGTTCCTCGACCTGGCGCGCCAGGGCCTGGCGGGGCCGGCGGTGGCCGGGGTGATCGCCCCGCGCATCGTCATGCCCGCCGACGCCGACCGCCTCTATAGCGACGACGAGCGCGCCCTGATCCGCGCCCACGAGCGCACCCACATCCTGCGCGGCGACCCACGCGCCAACGCTCTGATCGCGATCGCCCAATGCCTGTGCTGGTTCAACCCGCTGGTCCACATGGCCGCGCATCAGGCGCGGCTGGACCAGGAACTGGCCTGCGACGCCACGGTGCTTCGCCACCGCGCCGGCCAGAAGCGCCGCTACGCCGAAACCCTGCTGAAGACCCAGCTCGGCGCGGTCGCCGCCCCGTTCGGCTGCCACTGGCTGGCCGGTTCGGCGGCGCACCCGCTGGAGCTGCGGATCGCGGCCCTGCGCCAGCCGATGCCCACCTTCCAGCGCCGCGACCTGGGGGCGCTCGCCCTGGCGGCCCTGGTCGCGCTGTCGGCCTTCGTCGCCTGGAAGGCCCAGCCGATGGCCGAAGCGCAGGGCATGCCGCCGATCGTCGTCGCCGTTCCCAATCCCGCGCCGCACGTCCAGCTGAGCATCGTGCGCTGGTCGCACTACTACGCCGCGCGCCGCTAGACGCCTTTCGCAGACCCAAGGACGACCGCATGACCGGACCCGCCGCCGGCGGCTGGCGCTTGGCCGCCGCCAGCCTGCTCCTCTCGGGCCTCGCCGCCTGCGGCGGGCCCGACGCCGCCGAGCGGCTGCTGGCGCGCCAACAGGCCGTCGACCCGCCGCACCTCTGGCGCATCGAGGTGGTCCGCCCCGACGGCGCGCCGGGGGCTTCGACCTATATCTGCGCCGACAGCAGCCTCGCCCAGATCTTCACGCGCACCCGCGCCGAGATCAACGGCGCGCCCTGCCTGGACGTGGGCGGCCCGGCGGCGACGCCGGACGGATGGTCGCTGCGCTGCCAGGTCGACGGGCGGCTGTTCTCGGTGGGCTCGGCGATGCACGGCGACCGGACCCGCGACTTCCGGCTCGACTTCGCCCTCGTGGCCCTCGACCGCGAGGTGGAGCCCGTCAAACAGTCGCAGCATTTCCAGCGCCTGGGGCCCTGCCCCGCCGGCTGGGGGATCGGCGACCAGGCGCGGCCGGGCCGCAGGCCCCAATCCTAAGGGGCCGACCCTAGGGCTTCAGGCCGAGGGTGCGGCCCGGCATGCCGGCGGCGTCGAAATAGGTCTCGCCGCCGGCCTCCTGGATATTGAGCACGGTGACGAAGCCGTTGGCGGCGGGCTCGGAGCGCAGGGTCGCCGGGCGGACCTCGGGAACCGCCGCGCCCTCGGTCAGCGCCTCGCCCATCACCCGGCCGCGCAGGTGGCCGTTGTCGGAGAGCTGGACCCCGATGATGTGGGCCAGGGTATTGGCCCAGTCGGCGTTGGAGACCGGCGCGGGATCCACGAAGCGGGTTTTGAAGTCCGGGCCGATGGCGGCCATGAAGTTGTGGGTGTCCTGACGGCCGAAGGAGCCGTGGATGCCCTGGCCCTGCTGCTGGCCGCTGTCGGCGATCTCGACCCCGCACATCTCCGGGTCGGCGCAACCCGTGGACCAGCTCTTGAACGAGACCATGATCGAGGGCTGCGGCGTGCGCGCCGAGCCGATCAGGCCGATCCGGCTCATCGGCAGGCTGCCCGGGATCGCGCCCAGGGCGTCGTTGACGAAGATCGCGCCGACGTAGTCCTGGCGGGTCAGGAAGGCGACCACCTTGGGCGCCAGCGCCTTGGCGCCGGGACCGGGCAGGTAAAGCAGGTCCGAGCCGCCGTTGGGGGCGATGGCGACCTCAGGATGCTTGGGATCGGCGCCCAGCAGCGAGCCGTGCTTGGGATAGAAGCCCTGCTCCGGATGCACGATGTCGCCGGTGGCGTCGCGCAGCGGCAGCTTCAGGCCGATGGACATGTCGATGTCCAGGAAGCCCTGCGGCAGGAAGCCCGGCTGCACGTCGCGATAGCGGAACTTCGCCGCCGGGCTGGCCGGGCTCTGCCGCGACATGGTGGAGAAGCCGTGGTCGGCGGTGACGATCACGTCGGTGTTGTCGTCGAGGCCCAGGGCCTTCAGCGCGTCGCGCAGGGCCTGCAGGTCGTTGGAGGCGTTGCGGATCGCGGCCTTGGAGGTCGGGCCGTTGATGCCAGGCTCCAGCGCGTTCAGGCTGTCGCCCTGGCCGTGCTGGGTGCCGTCGGGGTCGCGCGACCAGAAGACCAGGACGAAGGGTTTGCCCTCGGCCTTGAACCGCGGCAGCAGCACCTTGGTGGCCACGCCAGCGAACCAGTTCTGCTGGTCGACATTGGCCACCAGCGTTCCGGCCATGTTGTAGGCCCCGCCGCCGCCGTTCAGGCCGCGGTCCGGCGGCAGGGGCTCGAGGCCCGCGGCCTTGATCGCCGCCGCGATCTCCGCGCGCAACGGAATGCCGTGGCCGCCGTCGCGGCCGCCGGTGTCGTCGTCCAGCTCGATGGTCCCCAGGCCGTCGCGGGAGGTCACATCCTGGATGGCGGTCGGGCCGTGCTTGCCGAGGGCGGCGGTGGCGTACCCCTTGGCCCGGGCGGCGGCCAGGAGCGTGGTCTCGCCCAGGTAGTCGCCGCCGAACCGCTGGTTCATCACCGCCTGGGCGTCGTCGTCCTCGATGCCGGCGATGGAGGCGCCGAAGGGCGGCGGCAGAGGCTCGCCCACGAAGATGGTGTTGCCGAAGTCGCCGGTGTCGCCCAGCAGATGGCCGGTGGCGATGGCCGAGGAATTGGGCGTGGTCACCGTCGGATAGAGCGAGTGGCTGTTGGCGAAATCGACGCCCTCGGACCGCACGGCGGCCAGGGCGGGCGCCACCTCCGGCGTCACGCTGTGCGAGCGCAGGCCGTCGGCCACAAAGATGATGAGATTGCGCGGCGCGGCGGCGGCGGGAAACCCGCACAAAAACGCCGCGGCCATCGCGCCCGCGGCGGCGAATTTCAGGATTTGCATGCCGCCAACATGGCGATGCTTCGTGACAACACAGTTTCAACATGCCGCAGGCGGCGGCGACAAGCCATGGATTGGGTTCCCGGCCCTAGCTGTGCTATAGGTTAATCTGGGGTTAAGATTAGGGCATGGGGTTGGGCATGCGCGTCATCAGCATGACGGCGGTTCTCGGCGTGAGCGTCGCGTTGATCGCGGCGCCGGCGTTGGCGCAGAACAGCACGGGCGGCGGCAATAGCCTTAGCAACGCAGCCGCGGGACTGGGCCTGGTGGGATCCGACGTGCCGGCGTTGCTGGTGCAGGTGAAAGCCGATCCGTACAAGGCGCCCGCCGCGCCGGCCTGCGACACCATCCCCGCCGAGATCCTGCAGCTCAGCAACCTCATCGGCCCTGATCTCGACTCCGGCGTCACCCAACCGGGGGAGACCATGGCCCACCGGGGCATGGAGGCGGCCAAGGGCCTCGTCCCCTACAGCGGCGTGCTGCGCTTCGTCACCGGCGCCAGCAAGAAGGACAAGGACCTGCACGACGCCGTCGCCGCCGGCTACGCCCGGCGCGGCTTCCTGCGCGGCATGGAAGTCAATCTGAAGTGCGGCGTCACCCAGACGGAAGCGCAAGCCGCGGATTCACCCCCGGCCACGCCCGCCAAGAAGAGCCGCAAGGCGGCCAAGGGCGGCTGACGCGGCCTGTTCCGAGCGCCGAGCGCCCGTTCCGCGCCGGCCGGCCGGCCGTTAACGCCTGACTCAGCTCTCCGAAACTCGGCCTTTACTCCGAGCCTGTATCAATTCGTGACAACGGAGCCCGCGTCCATGAGGCGCTGGCCGGTCATGGTGGTGTCTTCAAATGGCTAAAACGGTCCTGGTCGTCGATGACGACCCGACGCAGCGGCGGCTGATCCAGGCGGTCCTCGAACGCGAGGGCCTCGCCGTGGCGCACGCCGAGAACGGCGATGCGGCCATCGCCCACCTGGCGTCCGGCGCGGCGACCGACATCATCCTGCTCGACATGGTCATGCCCGGGATGTCCGGCCAGGACACCCTGGTGGAGATGCGGGCCCGCGGCTTCTCCCAGCCGGTGATCGTGGTCACCGCCACCGGCGGCGTCGACACCATCGTCCAGGCCATGCAGGCCGGGGCCATGGACTTCTTCATCAAGCCCGCCGCGCCAGAGCGGATCATGGTCTCCATCGCCAATGCGCTGTCCATGGGCGCGCTGAAGGGCGAGGTCGACCGGCTGAAGAAGCACGCCTCGGGCCGCACCGGCTTCGGCGACCTGATCGGCGCTTCGCCGGCCATGGTGATGGTCAAGCGCCTGGGCGAGCGCGCCGCCAGGTCGGCCATCCCGATCCTGATCACCGGCGAAAGCGGCGTCGGCAAGGAAGTCATCGCCCGCGCCGTCCACGGCTCCTCCGAGCGCGCCGGCAAGCCCTTCGTCGCCGTCAACTGCGGCGCGATCCCCGAGAACCTCGTGGAATCGATCCTGTTCGGCCACGAGAAGGGCAGCTTCACCGGCGCCCACGAAAAGCACCTGGGCAAGTTCCAGGAGGCCAACGGCGGCACCCTGTTCCTCGACGAGGTCGGCGAGCTGCCCCTCGACGTCCAGGTCAAGCTGCTGCGCGCCCTGCAGGAGAGCGAGATCGACCCGGTGGGCGGCAAGCGGCCGATCAAGGTCGACGTGCGTATCGTCTCCGCCACCAACCGCGACTTGTCGCTGGCGGTGAAGGAAGGCCGCTTCCGCGAGGACCTCTACTACCGGCTGAACGTCTTCCCGATCGAGGCCCCGGCGCTTCGCGAACGCAAGGAAGACGTGCCGGCCCTGGTCGACGCCTTCGTCCGCCGCTTCAACGTCGAGGAAGGCAAGTCCGTGGTCGGCGCGACGAGCGAGACCATGGCCTATCTCTCCGCCTTCGACTGGCCCGGCAACGTCCGCCAGCTGGAGAACGCGGTCTATCGCGCCATCGTGCTGGCCGACGCGCCCTATCTGCAGCCCCACGACTTCCCGGCGATCAGCGGCGTGGCCCCGCCGGCCCCGGCCTTCGAGGCCGCCACGCCCGCCTTTGTTACGCCTGGCCTCGCCTCACCCGGCCTGCCGCCCACCGCCGCCCAGCTGATGGCCGGCGCGCCGCAGACCGTGCCCGTGCGCATCCTCGACGAGCGCGGCCACCTGCGCACGCTTGAGGAGATCGAGCGCGACCTGATCCAGCTCGCCATCGAAATCTACGCCGGCCACATGAGCGAGGTGGCCCGCCGGCTCGGCATCGGCCGCTCCACCCTCTACCGCAAGGTCCGCGAACAGGGGCTGGAGGACGTCATCCGCGGAACGGGCGACGAGACGATCGACGAGGCCGACGCCGCCTGACGTCTCCGAGACGCGACTGGATTCTGCCGCTTCCCCCGCGGAAATAACGCCGTAACATTGGCGCCGACCCTACGCGGTTCAATCCAGGGAGGCAGCCCACATGTGCGACGAGCATAACCGTCCGGACCTTTTCCAAATGAGCGACGTCTCGCGTCGGGCGTTCGGCCTGTCGGCTGCGGCCGCCGCCGCGCTGGCCGCGACCATGGCGCACGCCCAGGCGACGGTTGAGGAGAAGGACGTCAATGTGAAGACGCCCGACGGCATGGCCGACGCGGCGCTGTTCTATCCGAAGGGCAAGGGGACCTGGCCGGCGGTGCTGATCTGGACCGACATCGGCGGCCTGCGCCCGGTGTTCCGCGACATGGGCCGCCGCCTGGCCGCCCAGGGCTATGTGGTCCTGGTGCCCAACCCGTTCTACCGGGTGAAGAAGGCGCCGGTGGTCGACGGTCCGCTGGACTTCAACGATCCCGTCGCCCGCGCCAAGATCATGGACCCGGCCAACCGCAAGGGCATGGACGAGCCCGGCATCGACCGCGACGCGGTGGCCTATCTGGGCTTCCTCGACGCCCAGCCGCAGACCAACAAGAAGAAGAAGGCCGGCACCCAGGGCTATTGCATGGGCGGTCCCCTGGTCTACCGCACCGCCGCCATCCTGCCCGACCGCATCGGCGGGGCGGTCACCTGCCACGGCGGCGGCCTGGTCACCAAGGCCGACACCAGCCCGCACCTGCTCATCCCCAAGATGAAGGCCGAGGTCTATTCGGCGGTCGCCGCCAACGACGACCAGCGCTCGCCCACCGACAAGGACGTGCTGAAGAAGGCCTTCGCCGATGGCGGCAAGAAGGCCACCGTCCTGGTCTACGACGGCTGCAACCACGGCTGGTGCGTCAAGGACAATGGCGCGGTCTACAACGAGACCGGCGCCGAAAAAGCCTGGGCGGAACTGACCGCGCTCTACAAGCGCAACCTGGTCTAATCCGCGTCTCGCGAGTCCGGCGGCGCCGGACTCGCACTCAAGGGCGCGGTTCGGGAAGTATTTCCTCCCCGGTAATGCTGTTCTGTCGCATAAGAGATCGATAGTGCGACGCTGGCCAAGCGCCGGAGATCAAGTCAACCGAACAGATAGGGGTGCCCCGTGAGTAAGAGCGCAGTTTGCATGGCGGCCGTTTCGGCCGTCGCCCTGACAGCCGCCGCCTCGGGCGCGCAGGCCCAAAGCGCCACGAACGCCTCGTTGGCCGCGCCGGGGGTCTATTTCGGAACCGGCAACCCGAACGGCGCCTTCGCCACCGACACGGCGGGCGGCATCGAGATCGGGCTGCGGTCGAAGATCAGCGGCGTCCATCCGCAGATCACGCCGGTCGGCGACGTCTATTCGATCCCGCTCGGCGACACCTTCAACTTCGACTACTCGTTCAACCCCTCGGTGGGCGCTGGCGAGGTCGACGCCGACGGCCTGACCCAATCGATCACCGTCACCGACGCCTTCGGCTTTTCGGTGAGCTTCGACCCCTCGGCGATTGGCGACAACGCCACCAACGCCGGCGCGCCGGGCGGCTTCCAGAACAGCGAGAAGATCAGCTTCTCCTTCCTGGACCCGGCCTACAATCCGAACAAGAACGACACCTTCACCATCACCTACTCGGTGTTCGGCATCGACCACCCGAGCCTGTCGGTGGAGAACGTTGTGAACGTCGGCTCGGGCGCGCCGGAACCGGCGGCCTGGGCGCTGATGATCCTGGGCTTCGGCGGCGTCGGCGCGACCCTGCGCCGGAAGGTCCGCACCGCGGCCACCGCGGCCTGATCGGCCTGCGATCGACGTCGAGAGAGGGACCGCTCCCGGGCGGCCCCTTTTTCATGCGCCGATGCGGTGGCGGGCCAGGGCCTCGTAGTGCGGCCGCGCGGCCTCGGCGATGCGCGCCAGCGCGGCCGTAAGCGGCGGCGCGGGCGCGCGATCCGGCGCGGCGAAGCCTGTGGAGCGTTCGACCGCCTCGTACCAGGCCGGCGCCCAGACGCCGTCGCTGTCGCGCCGTCCCGCCGGCCACGCCAGCATCGCCTCGCGGAACGGGATCCCCAGCGCCGCGCAGAGCGCGCCCAGGGTCCCACGCGGATCGGCCAGGACGTCGGCGCCTTCCACCACCGGCGGCGCGTGGCCCAGCCGCTCAGCTTCGCGCTCGAACAGCTCGCGCTGGCGCACGGCGCCGATGTCCTCCAACGTCACCTCGGCGCGCTTCCTGACATAGGAGGCCAGCACCTCAGCCGGATCGCGGATCAGGAAGGCGTTGCGGCAGGCCGCTGTCCAGTCCAGGCCGAAGTCCGGCAGCATGTGGTGGGTCATGTGCTTCTGGTAGAAGACCGGCGCGGGTTCGTCGGTCACCAGAGCGTCAGCCACCGTCCGCCAGTCCTGCGGCTGCGAGGCCAGCACCTCGTCGGTCATCGGGTGGCTGAGGCCGGTTTGGGCCAAATAGGCGGCGTAGAACGGCTCGTCGACCACGGCGCAGTCGGCGCGGTTCTCGAAGGACCGCATCATGGCGGTCGAGATGTTGCGCGGCCCCGACCACATGGCGATGCGCACAGCGGTCATGCCGTGACGCCCGCTTCGGCGTCCTTCAGCGCCTCGTAGAACCCGCGCAGCCGCACCGTCACCGGCCCCGGCAGGGCGGCGGGCAGCACATGGCCGTCCACCTGCCGCACCGGGGTCAGCCCCCCGAAGGTGCCGGTGACGAAGGCCTCGTCGGCCGCGTGCAGGTCGCCCAGGGGGAAATGCCCCTGCTCGATCGGCACGCCGTTGGCCTCGCAGAGCGCGATGACATTGGCCCGCGTCACCCCGTTGAAGCAGAACTGGCCGCCCGAAGTGCGCACCTTGCCGTCGCGCACCCAGAACAGGTTGGTGGCGTTGCAGCTCGAGACGTGGCCGCCGGGATCCAGCATCACAGCCTCGTCCGCGCCGGCCTTGATCGCGTCCAGGAGGGCGGTGATCAGCGCCAGGCGCGAGTGCGAATTGAGCCGCATGTCGAACATCTCGGCGGGCGTGCAGACCACCTGCGAGGTGGCCAGCGACAGGCCGCGGGTGACGATCTCCGGCGACGGCTCCTTGTACTCGGCGGTGATCACGAGGGTGGGTTGGCCCAGCCAGTTGCGCGGGTCCTGGTTGACCGCCTTCTTCTCGCCGCGCGTCACCATCAGCCGCAGGTGCGCGCCATGCTCCATGCCATTGGCCGCCAGGGTCTTCTCGATCTCGGCGGTGAGCTCAGCGGGCGTCAGGCCGAGGTCGAGCTCGATCTTCGCCAGGCCCCAGTAGAGCCGGTCGAGGTGCGCCTGCAGGAACACCAGCTTGCCCTTGTGCAAGCGCAGGCCCTCCCAGACGCCGTCGCCCAGCACGAAGCCCGCGTCGAAGATCGACACCTTGGCCTCGGCGCGGCGCACCAGGTCGCCGTTGAGGTAGATCCTGAGGTCCGCGTTGCGCGGGTCGGCGGCGAAATCCTGGCTTCCGGGCATGGGCTTTCTTAGCCGCTCTCGTTTCGGCCGTCATGGCCGGGCTTGTCCCGGCCATGACGGACGGGGAAAACCGGGGGCGAACGCCAGCATCCTCCCAGGATGCTGTTGACCCTTAAGTCCATGGCTGATTGCGAGCTTGGGCGTCCGGGCAAGTCAAGGACGCGCCCTTGGCGCGCCGCGAAGCGGCTGGTCGGAGGCCAGTCCTTGAGTTGCCCGGACGCCCAAGCAATTCTGGCCCCCATGGATTTAAGGCGCGGTCTCTTCAGGGCCGTGCGGAGGACTTGAGAGATGACCCACGGCATCGGCGGATCGACGGCGGAGGCCGAACTCGCGGCGCTAAAGCCGTGGCCCAACCCAGCACCTGCCATCACCCCCGCCGAGCGCGCCGAGCGCCTCGCCCACGCCCAGGCCCTGATGGCCGACCTCGGCGCGGACGCCATGATCGTCGGCGCGGGGCCTTCGCTGCGCTATTTCGCGGGCGTCGGCTGGAACGCCACCGAGCGGCTGGTGGCGATGATCCTGCCGCGCACGGGCGCGCCGGTGATGGTCTGCCCGCGCTTCGAGCTGGGCTCGCTGCAGGCCTCGCTGGGGATCACCGCGGAGATCGTCCTCTGGGAGGAGCACGAGAGCCCCTACGCGCTGGCGGCGACGGTGCTGGGCGACCCGAAGGCCGCCAGCCTCGCCATCGATCCCGCCCTGCCGTTCTTCGCCTATGACGGCCTGCGGCTGGCCGCGCCGCAGGTGGCGATGATGAACGCCGCTCCGATCGTCGACGGCTGCCGGATGATCAAGTCGCCGGCCGAACTCGCCCTGATGCGCCAGGCCAAGGCCATGACCCTGGAGGTCCACCGCCGGGCCGCCCGGATCCTCGCCCCAGGGATCACCACCACCGCCGTGCGCCGCTTCATCGACCAGGCGCACCGGGCGCTGGGCGCCGACGACGGCTCGTCCTTCTGCGCGGTGCAGTTCGGCCTGGCCTCGGCCTATCCGCACGGCCTGCCCGGCGAGCAGGCCCTGGCGCAGGGCGACCTCGTGCTGATCGACACAGGCTGCAAGGTGCAAGGCTACAACTCCGACATCACCCGCACCTACGTCTTCGGGACGCCGAGCGCCGACCAGCGCCGGGTCTGGGACGTGGAGAAGCAGGCCCAGGCCGCCGCCTTCGCCGCCGTGAAGCCAGGCGTGGCCTGCGAGGAGATCGACGCCGTGGCGCGCCGGGTGCTTGAGGCCGCGGGCTTCGGCCCCGACTACGCCCTGCCCGGCCTGCCGCACCGCACCGGCCACGGCATCGGCCTTTCCATCCACGAGGCGCCCTATCTTGTGCGCGGCGATGCGACCCCGCTGCAACCCGGCATGTGCTTCTCCAACGAGCCGATGATCGTCGTGCCCGACGCCTTCGGCGTGCGCCTGGAGGACCACTTCCACGTGACGGAGACCGGCGCGGCCTGGTTCACCGAGCCGCAGCCCAGCCTGGACGAGCCGTTCAGGCCGCAGAACTAGTCGCCACCTAGGGCGGCGGCGGCGGGCTTCGGATAGGTCCTGGCCAGGTAGTCGATCAGCAGCGCCGCGGTGTCGGGGCCGCCGTGGCCAGCGAGGCGCCCAGCGCCAACGCCATGGCGGTCGCCAGCGTCAGGCGCCAACGCACCCCCTAGGGCTTCACGAGGGCGTCGTAGATCCAGGCGCGGTTCTTACGCTGGTACTGCGAGGCGAGCTCACGGCTCTGGACCATGAACACCATGAAGAGGTCGTTCTTCGGATCGACCCAGAACTCGGTGCCGGCGATGCCCCACCAGCTGAAGGTCCCGTTTCCGGGCCGCTGCTGGGTGTCGTCGTTGACCAGGCTGAAGCCCAGGCCGAACCCCATGCCCGGACCGGGAAAGAACAGCCCGGCCTGGCGGATCTGCGGCGTGGTCTCGTCCTGGCGCATGCGGGCCAGGGTCTCCGGCTTGAGGATCCGCACGCCCTTGTACTGACCGTTCCCCTCCAGCATCAGCACGAAGCGCAGATAGTCTTCCGCCGTCGACGAGATGCCGCCGCCGCCCGACAGCAGGGGCGTGGGCTTGGCGTAGTCGTAATAGAGTCCCTCAAGCGGCCCGCCGCCCCCGGTGTTGACCGGCTCGGCGAACCGCGCCCGCTTGCTCTCCGGTTGCCAGAAGGCGGTGTCGGTCATGCCGAGCGGCCCGGTGACGCGCTCGCGGATCAGGACGTCCAGCGGCTTGCCGCCCGCCACCTCGACCACGGCGCCGAGCACGTCGGTGGAATGGGAATAGAACCAGGCCGTGCCCGGCTCGGTGCGCAGCGGCAGCTTGGCCAACATCCGGGCGTATTCGCGCGCCGTCAGGTCGTTGCGGTTTTCGCCGCCCTTGGCCCAGGCCTGGGCGATGGGCGTGTTGGGCTGGATGAAGCCATAGATCAGGCCCGAAGTATGGCTCATCAGGTTGCGCACCAGCATGGGCCGGGTGGCCGGCTTCGTCGTGCCATCCGGCTGCCAGACCACCAGGTTGGCGTACTCCGGCAGGTACTTGGAGACCGGCGCGTCGAGGTCGAGCTTGCCTTCCTCCACCAAGGTCATGGCGGTGACCGAGACAATGGGCTTGGTCATGGAGAAGACGCGGAAGATGGTCTTGTCGGTGACCGGCGCCGTCTGGCCGGGGCCCTGGACGCCGAAGCCTTCCTGGAAGGCGACCTTGCCGTGGCGGCCGATCAGCAGATAGGCGCCGGCGATCTTGCCGGAGGCGACGTCGGCCTTCAGCCCGTCCTCGGCGACCTTCAACTTGGCCTGGTCGAAGCCCAGCGCGGCGGGATCGCCCGGGACGATGGATGAGACCTTGGGGTCGACCTGCTTGGGCGCCGCGGTCGCCGGCGCGCCGGCCCCCAGAGCCAAGGCCATCGCGAGCATTGTGGCCGCGCGCAGAACCGAAACCCGATACGCCATGAAATCCCCCCGTTTTCACGAGAGATGGCGGCATTCCCTAGGGGCTGGCAATAGCGCCCCCGTTTCCCGGATGGCGTTAGGCCGCGGCCCAGGCGCGGGGATCGAGCGCGTCGGGATCGTCCAGCGCCATCTCGTCCCAGTCGAGGTCCGGCGGCGGGCTCATGGCCGCGGCGATCACCGCCGACATCTCGGCGGCCGAGGCCACGCCCACCAGGACGCAGGCGGCTTCAGGGCGCGACAGGGCGAAGCCCAGGGCGGCCTGCAGCGGATCGGAGCGGCCCTCGGCGATCAGGCGGCGCGCGCGGCTGATCCGCCCGGCGGCGGCCTTCAGATGGTTGGGCGCCCGGTCGGGCGGCAGGAACAGCAGGCCGTTCAGGAAGATCGAGCGCAGATGCACCTCGATCCCCATGCCGGCCAGTTCGGCCAGCGTGCCGTCGATCAGCAGGCGCTGGTCGAGCAGGGAGGCCGGCGCCTGGACGAGGTCCGGCTTGAAGCGCCTGGCCAAGCCCACCGGATCGTCCGAGGCGTAGACCGAGACCCCGATCTTCTTGGTGAGGCCCTCGTCCTTCAGCTTGCGCAGCCGGTCCCACAGCTCCGGCCCGTGGGCGCTGAACAGGTCGGTGGCCGAAGGCGCCAGGATCGCGTCGACCGAGCCCACACCCAGGCGCGCCAGCTGCGCGCGGATCTCGGCGTCGACCAGGTCGGCGCCGCGGTCGGGGCGCACGGTGGTGACGGTGAGCTTGAAGGGCTGGGGCTTGGGCAGCACCTGGCCCAGGGTGATCTCGGCGGGGTTGGGATGGCGGCCCACCTCCAGCACCGTCATCCCCGAACGCGCGGCGATGGCCAGGATCTCGCGCGCTTCCTGGTCGCGCGGGCGGCCACGGGGGCCGGCCTGCTGATCCAGGCCGAACTGGCCGGTTCCAAGGCCAAGCTTGCTGAGGGGCGGGGTCATCTGTGCAGGCGACTCGGGGCGCTTCCAACGAGCCCACATGTTGGGCCCATGATGCCTAAGAAGCCGTATCCGAGACCTTTCCGAGGGGTTAAATCTCAAGCGGCTGTGTGGGTTGTTGCGCAAGACCTGTGGACAGGCTGGCGGACCGGCCGGCGCCCAGTGCAGCATAGATCGTCATCCTCCGGTCAGCCGCAGGCTGATCCGGGGGACCCAAGCCGAACTTCAGAAAATGGCGACGCCGCTTGGGTCCCCCGGATCGCCTCTTCGGGCGACCGGAGGATGACGGCGGTGGGGACTTCAGGCCCCGACACCGGCCGCCAGCGCCAGGTCGTCGGCGTGCACCAGTGGGCCGGACGTGTAGCCCAGCACCGGCTCGATCGCCTCGCTCTTCAGGCCCAGGATGCGCGCCGCGTCCTCGGCCTCGTAGCGGACCAGGCCGCGGGCGATCTCCAGGCCGGCCTCATCGCGGATCACCACCGCATCGCCCTTGTCGAAGCGGCCCTCGGCGCGGCGCACGCCCGCGGCCAGCAGGCTCTTGCCCCGGCGCACAGCCTCGGCCGCGCCGGCGTCCACCACCAGGGCGCCGGCCGGGGCCAGCGATCCGGCGATCCAGGCCTTGTAGGCGGCGGCCGGCGTGGTGGAGGCCTCGATCAGGGTGGCGCGCTCGCCGTCCTCCACCGCCTGCAGCGGCGAGGGGCGGTGGCCGAGCGTGATCACCGTGGCGCAGCCGGCGGCGCTGGCGATCCGCGCGGCGGCAAGCTTGGTGGCCATGCCGCCGGTGCCGACCCCGGCGGAGGCGTTGGCGCCGCCCGCCATGGCCTCTATCTCGCGGGTCAGCCGGCTTACGCGCGGCAGATGCTCCGCTGACGGATCGTTGCGCGGATCGGCGGTGTAGAGCCCGTCGACATCGGAGAGCAGGACCAGCAGGTCCGCGCCGATCATCTGGGCGACGCGGGCGGCCAACCGGTCGTTGTCGCCGTAGCGAATCTCCTCGGTGACCACGGTGTCGTTCTCGTTGACCACCGGAACGACACCCAGGCCCAGCAGCGTCTCGACGGTGGCGCGGGCGTTCAGCCAGCGGCGGCGCACCTCGGTGTCGTCGCGGGTCAGCAGCACCTGGGCCGCGGCGATGCCGTGCGGCTCCAGCGCCTCTTCCCAAGCGCGCATCAGGGCCGACTGGCCTGCGGCGGCGGCGGCCTGCTTCTCCGGCAGGGTGAGCGCGCGCCGGGTGAGCGCGAGCCGCCGCCGCCCCAGCGCCACGGCGCCGGACGAGACCACCAGCACCTGCTGGCCGCGCGCGCGCAGGCGGGCGACGTCGGCGGCGAAGGCGGCCAACCAATGGGCGTCGGCGCCGGCTTCGCCCACCAAGAGGGCCGAGCCGACCTTGACCACCACCCGCCTGGCGCGCGCCAGCTCCATCAGGGCGTCCAGCCGCCCGCGTCGGGGGCCTCTTGCGCCGCGATCTCGGCGGCCGCCTCGCCCTTCCGTTCACGGACAAGCGCGAAGGCCTCGCGCAGCAGTTCGGTCACGCCCTCGCCGGAGACGCCGGACACCTGCCGCACCTTGGCCTTGGAGGCCTTCTTCAGCTCGGCGACCTTGGCCTTGCGGGTCTCAGGATCCAGGGCGTCGACCTTGGAAAGCGCCAGGATCTCGGTCTTGTCGCCCAGCTCCTCGCCATAGGCCTCCAGTTCGCGGCGCACGGTGCGCCAGGCCTCGACGATGTCGTCCTGCGTCCCGTCCACCAGGTGGATCAGGGTCGCGGTGCGCTCCACATGGCCCAGGAAGCGCACGCCCAGGCCCGCGCCCTCGGACGCGCCCTCGATCAGGCCCGGGATGTCGGCCAGGATGAAGCGCTCGCCCTCGGACAGGTCGACCATGCCGAGGTTGGGGGCCAGCGTCGTGAACGGATAGTCGGCGATCTTCGGCTTGGCCGCGCTGGCCGCCGCCAGGAAGGTGGACTTGCCCGCATTGGGCAGCCCCACCAGGCCCACGTCGGCGATCAGCTTCAGCCGCAGCCAGATCCACAACTCCTCGCCGTCCTGGCCGGGATTGGCGTGGCGCGGGGCCTGGTTGATCGGGCCCTTGAAATGGGTGTTGCCGAAACCGCCGTTGCCGCCTTTCAGCAGGCGCACGCGCGTTCCCGCCGTCTGCAGGTCGACCAGCAGGGTCTCCTTGTCCTCGGCGAACACCTGGGTGCCCACTGGCACACGCAGGACGGCGTCCTCGCCGTTGTGGCCATGGCGGTTGCGGCCCATGCCGTGGACGCCGGTCTCGGCCTTGAAGTGCTGGTGGTAGCGGTAGTCGATCAGGGTGTTCAGCCCCTCGACCGCCTCGATCCAGACGTCGCCGCCCTTGCCGCCGTCGCCGCCGTCGGGGCCGCCGTACTCGATGTACTTCTCCCGCCGGAACGACACAGCGCCGCCGCCGCCGTTGCCGGAGCGGACATAGATCTTGCACTCGTCGAGGAACTTCATGACCGGCGGCCTTTAACACGAAAACCGGGTGTCATCCCGGACAAGCCGCTTCGCGTCTTTCCGGGATGACACCTCAGATGGGTCAAGCCAGCCACACCATCAGCCGGGTCGGCACCAGTTCGCCGCCGCGCGCCGTGCAGGCCCGTTGCTCGACGTCACCGGTGTAGAGGAAGCCCGCCTTGATCAGCACCTGGCCCGAGGCGGGGTTGTCGGCGAAGTGGCCGGCGACCACGACCTTGCGGCCCCAGTCGCGCTTGGCCCACTTCAGCCCCGCCCGCGCCGCCTCCGTCGCGTAACCGCGGTTCCAGAACGGGCGGCCCAGCGCATAGCCGATCTCCGTGCCCGAGCCGCGCTTGCGGTCGAAGCCCAGGAGGCCCACGACCCCGAACGCGCGGTGCTCGATCACGAACATCGCCTCGCGGCGCCAGTCGAGGCCGCGGCACTTGCCGATCCAGGTCTCGGCGTCCTCCAGGCCATAGGGGTGCGGCATGGAGGTGGTCATGGCCGACACATTGAAATCGCCGGCGATATTGGCGATCGCCGGGGCGTCGGTGATCACCGGCCCACGCAGGATCAGCCGTTCCGTCGATATGACGGGGCTCACGTCAACTGCACACATCTTCACCTCCCGGCCCTTCGCCCTTCGAGGGTGCGTACAGGGCCCAAAACGAAAGCGGGGAGCCCGGCTGTCCGGACTCCCCGCGAGGTCGTCTGTCCGGTTCAGCCCGTGGGCGAACCGGAGAAAGGCTGGTTCGCCTACTTTTCGGTCTTCGCGTCGGCCATCACGATGTTCACGTAGGTGCGGTTGTCCCGCTTGGTCGTGAACGACACCGCGCCCGTAGCGGTCGCGAAGAGGGTGTGGTCGCGGCCGAGGCCGACATTGTCGCCCGGCCAGAACTTGGTGCCGCGCTGGCGCACGAGGATGTTGCCGGCGAGCACCGCTTCGCCGCCGAACTTCTTCACGCCGAGGCGCTGACCGGCGGAATCGCGCCCGTTGCGCGAGGAGCCGCCCGATTTCTTGTGAGCCATGTCGCTCTCCTAGGTCCTACGCGAGGACGCCTTACTCGGCGTCCTTGTCCTTCTTGGGAGCCGCGGCCTTCTTCGGCGCGGCGGCTTTCTTTTCGGTGGTGTCGGCCTTGGCTTCGGCCTTCGGCGCGGCGGCCTTCTTGACCGGAGCCTTCTCAGCCTTGGCTTCGGTCGCGGGGACCGTTTCGGCTTCAACCTTCGCCTTGGGCGCGGCCTTGGCCTTCGCAGGCGCGGCCGGCTTCGGCGCGGAGACCTTCTGGACCTTGGCGGCCGCGGCGGCTTCGCGCTGGGCCTCGGGGCTCACGAACACCAGGCCACGGGCGCGGGCGTTCAGCTCACCCTTGGTGGTCAGGTCGACCGTGCCGTCCCACTTGGTTTCCTTGCCGTCGGCGCCGGCGATGGCGGTCACCCGCAGCACCGTCTCGTGCTGGCGATGGCCCTTGGTGCGGCGATAGCCCTGGCGGCGGATCTTCTTGAAGATCTTCACCTTCTCACCCTTGCGGGTTTCCACCAGGGTCGCGGACACGGACGCGCCGGCCACGGTCGGGGCGCCGACGACGACCGCGTCGCCCTCGCCCACCAGCAGGACCTCGCCAAAGGCCACGTTGGCGCCGGGCTCACCGTCCAGCTTCTCGACGACCATCAGGTCGCCGGGGGAAACCCGGTATTGCTTGCCGCCGGTCTTGATCACCGCGTACATCGTTCGCGCCTTAAATCACTAGTGTTTGTGCAAAACGGAATGCGCCCGCGAGATGGCCCGCGGGCGAGAGGGCGGGACTTATACGGATCGAGCGCAGAGTGTCAACGAATAGAGGGGCGATCGCTGCGACGCATTTTGAACCGGGGGCTCGGCCGGTTCTATTCTGCTCCGCTCTTCGCATCGTCGTCCTCCGGTCGCCCGCAGAGGCGATCCGGGGGACGACGGTTTAAGGGAAGCGGCCAGATTTCCCCTTAATTCCATGGCGGCCCGTTTGTCTTGCGGCCATGGGATCTAAGGACGGCCAGCCCTCTGAGGAGAGCAGGCCTGACCAGAACGGCCTGCGCGTGGGTGGCGGATCAACCCCTGCCGCCCCGCCCCAGATTTCAAGCTTGCCGCCCGGCAGCAATACGCCAGTCGCACGGATGGCCGAATCGTAGGTCCGGTACTGCGCGCGCCGCGCCACGGCACACGGCAAGCTTGCGCTTTGCCCCTGGATTCCGTCCTGCCAGATACTACCTGCAGGGGTATCGGAGGCGGCGGCGCGGCTCTCTGGGACCGACGCGGCTTAGAACATAGAGTACGGCTGACAGGCATCATGTTCGAGCAGCAAGACCCCATGATGCTGACCTTCCGTTGCCCCAAGGAACTGGAGGGCCTCTTGCCGCCCCCGGTGCCGGCGGCGGCCGGCCTGCCCGGCTGGTTGAAGACCATGCCGGCCCAGGCGTTCAGCGCGGTGGTCTCCGGCGAGGACGACACCGCCAAGCGCTGCCCGCCGTTCATCGACGCCATGACCTCGGGCTTCCTGATCCCGCTGATCTGCGACCTGAAGGTGGAGAACGGCGAGTTCACCTGGGACAACGACCTGCCGCCGGGGGGCGCCGTCAGCTTCCCGCGATCGCCCATCGGCATCCATGACGCCAGCCAGGTCACCGGCACGCCGCTGTTCGACGCCGACCGCTTCCTGATCAAGTTCCACAACCTGTGGACCGTCGAGGCGCCGGAGGGCTACGCGCTGCTCTTCACCCACCCGGTCAACCGCTTCGACCTGCCCTTCACCACGCTTACCGGCCTGGTCGACTGCGACCGCTACCATGACGCCTGGATCAACTTCCCGGCCCACTGGCACGACGCCAATTTCAGCGGGGTGCTGCCCAAGGGCACGCCGGTGGCGCAGTGCTTCCCGGTGAAGCGGGAGAACTGGGTCCCGCGCACCGCCGCCTTCACCGAGGAAGAGACCCAGCGCACCCACGACCTGGTGCATTCCATCGCCCGCGAAAAAGGCGTCTACCGCCGCCAGTTCCGGGCCTAGGCTCCGGCCCCAAGGAATTTCGCCGCCGCGCTCGGGCGCAGGAAGAAGCGGCCGTGCGCGGTCGAGGCCAGGGCGGTCATCGCGGGCCCGGCCATCTGCGCCGCGCTGTGGGCGGCGGCGCGTAAGTTCGCCTCGCCGGCGGCGCGCTCGCCCATCTCCAGCAGGCATTTGGCAAGGCTGATCCGGACCGTCGCGTCGTCCGGCCGCGCCTGCAGCGCCTGGCGGTAGACCTCGGCGGCGGCGGCGTAGTCGCCGTCCTGGACCATCACCCCGGCAAGCGCGACCTGGGCGTCGTGCCGCTGCGGCGCGGCGGCGCGGGCCGCAAGGAACAGCCGGCGCGCGCCGGCGCGGTCGTTGCGGTTCAGGCGGACGTAACCCAGCCCCACCAGCAGGCCCGGTGCATCCGGGGCGAGCGCAATGCCTTCTTCGAACACGGCCTGCGCCTCGTCGAAGCGCCCGAGCTTGCGCAGCTCATCGCCGAGCTCGAGGAAGGCCAGCGGATAGGCCGGCCGCCGGGCAGCCGCCTGGCGCAACCGCTCCAGCGCCTCGTCACCGCGTCCGAGGTCGGCCAGGGCCCGGGCCAGCAGGGTCTCGATCGCCGGATCGCCGCTGCGGCGGGCGGCCCGGGTGAGCGGTCCCTCGGCGTCTTTCGCGCGGCCCTGCAGCAGCAGCGCCTGCCCCAGGACCTGGGCGGCGGCCACATTGCCCGGGTTCGACCGCAGCACGCCGGCGGCCAGGCCCTCCGCCTCGGCGAGGCGCTGCGCCCGCAGCGCCAGGACGGCCCGGTCGAGGGCTTCCTGGACGGTGCCCGGCCGGTCGGAGGGTGAAGGCGGACGCTGGGACATCACTCGGGAGGTAAGGAAACGGCGACAGAACGGCGCGGCCTGGACACTTCGCACGCCTAGGCGGCCGGGGCCGTCGCCGAACACGTTCTGTCAACCGCGGGGGCCATCTCTTCGGCCAAGACCTGGGCGGAGCGCAAGGGGCTTGCGGCCATGCCCGGGATTTAAGCGACGGTCCGCCGCGGGGCGTGGTGATCTTCGGGACCGCGGCGCTCTATCTCTACGCCCTTATCCGGGCCAGCCCTGACCGCCCTTAGGCCGCGTCGTTCACCTGCTGCGCCATCGTCCGTTCGCGGCGGCGGATGACGATGGCCTCCTCTTCCGAGAGGGCGGCGAAGAAGTAGCCGATGTCGACTTCGAGCGCCTTGGCCAGCTTCCACAGCATCACCACCGACAGGCGGCACACAGCAGCCTCGTACTTGTGGATCTGCTGGAAGGTCACCCCGCAGGCGACGCCGAGGTCCTGTTGTGAATAGCCCAGCAGCCGGCGACGCGCCCGGATCCGCCGTCCAACCACCACGTCCACATTGTCAATCATCGCACTCACCCACCAGCCAGACTCGAAAAGCACAGTCAGTGAACCGCGTCCGGCGAGTGGAGAATTGTAATTACGCGACACGCCGCGGCGATCGCTTCAACCGCTCAGGCGGCGGGGTTTTCCGGGGGCTGCAGCACCTGGACCGGCGAGCCGAGCAGCGCCTTCCGCCGTTTCCAGGCCTCGGCCATGAACGGCTGGTCTCGGGCCAGATAGGCGCTGGGCGACAGGCCCATGTAGTAGTTGAACTCGTGGATGAAGTGGGCCTGGTCTGTGAACTGGTCGTCGAGGAACTGCGTCCAGGTCCCTTCCGGCGCCTCGCGCATGGCGGCCAGCGTCCGCAGCAGGCGCTGGCGGCGCAGCAGCCGCTTGGGCGACATGCCGAAATAGCGGTTGGAGAACCGCTCCAGCTGGCGCGACGACAGGCCGACGATCTCCGCCCAGTCGGCCACGGTCTGCATGTGGGGATCCTGCAGCGCTGTGTGGGCGGCGGCGACGGTGGCGGCCTCCGGCCGCTCGGTGAGGATCGAGAGCAACACCTCGTCGAGGACGGCGTAGATCGCCGCGTCGCCCTGCGCCGCTCTAAGCCGGCGGTAGAGTTCGTCGGCCGCCGGGCCGATGACCTCGCTCAGGGGCGCGAGGCGGTTGGTGAAGAGGTCGGCCGATGCGGTCGCCAGCTGCGGCCAGCCCGCCGGCATCAGGCCTACGCCCACCATCACCCCGGCCGAGCCGCCGGCCCATAGCGCCTTTTCCAGCGCGCCGCTCATGCCGATCTTCGGCACCGACTGGTTGGGCTCGCCCGGGAAATGCGCCTCCCAATCGCCGTCGAGGATCAGCCGGAAGTTCGGCCATTCGGGGAAGATCTGGTCCCAGACTGTGCCTGGCCCGGTCACCTTGACCTGATAGTAGGTGGTCACGGCGCCCCGCAGGGCCTGGGCCGGCAGGTGATAGGTCACCGACGCCGTCGCGGCGTCTGCACACCCGGTGTCATGGTCAAGCTTCGTGGCCATGGGCGATAATGCGCGCAAAACTTCTCAGTTTTCTACTATCTGGCGAAACGGATGAGAAAAGGGACGTGACGGCCCGGGTTCGCCAACCCGTGTAACGTGATATTTGAGGCCTGACGCCGCAGGCGCTACCTTAGCGGGCATGGCGAATCACTCGCAACAGCGCGCCGTGGCGCCCGAACCGTCCTGGCGGCTCACCGACGCCCTCGGCGCCAAGCTGGCCGAACTCACCGGCCTGGGTTTCGAGGTCCTGTGGATCGAGGCCTCCATGGCCGACCTGACCCGCCTGGTGCAGGAGGGCGGCGAGGCCGCGATCCGGCTCGACCCCGATCCTTCCCTCGACCGGGCCTGGTTCGGCGCGGCGGAGATCCGCCATGCGGCGGCCCGCGAGAACACCTGGGTCTTCCTACGCGGCGAGGTGGCGTCCGGCGAAGTCAGCGCCCATGTGGTCGCCCCGCCGAACCCCGCCTGAGGCCCCCGGACCCGCAGGCTCGCCGGGCGTCCTTAACGGTCCTTTCGGGTTTCCATGGGATGCAGGGAGGGTCAAGGCCGCAGGGGGTGGCCTGAACAGGATCCGGACAGCCGCCGTGGCAGGCTCCAACGAACGCATCTACCGCAGCCTTCGCGGGCTGGAGAAGACGGCCTCCACCAGCCGGGTGCTGAACCTGGCCGCGCTGGCCGTGCGTCACGCCGGCAACCCCGAACACGCCGCCCAGCCCCTGTTCCGCAGCCCCGTCCTGAACGGCTCGGTGGTGCTGAAACACCGCCTGCGCGTCGACGAGGCCGACCTCTTCGAAGGCCTGACCCGCACGGCGACCAAGCTGATCGTGCCCTTCGACAAGTCTGACCTGTCGCTTGGCGGCCGCGCCGTCTTCGTGGGCGAGAAGGGCTGGATGCCGGTCCTGCAGGAATTGCGCGGCGGCGCCGACGAGCTGATCCGCGACGTCGAGATCCTTGAGGCCGTCGACCAGCTGCCGTCCCTCGACCCCTTCCTGCTGCGCGAGCACCTGAAGCGGCGCGGCTTCGAGGTCAGCCCCACCCACTTCGACATCTCCTCCGGCGACGCCGACAAGATGCAGCGGTTCGTAGGCGGCGAAATCGCCCGCCTGATCGAGCTGGCCTACGGCGGCGCGGGCAGCGGCGGCGCCACCAGCCGCCTGGTGGAAGCGCTGCTCTCCTCCAAGACCGACGAACGGCTGGAGCCCCTGCGGCTCACCCTGCAGCTCGAGGGCGAGAGCTACCGCGAGGGCATCTTCAGCTGGAAGGGCTTCCTCTATTACAAGTGGGTGCTGAACACCCTTTGGCCCAAGCTGAAGGAAGTGCTGGTCGAGGTGATGAAGCTCAGGGTCATCGGCCCGCGCGACCGCGACCTGATGGTGCTGATCGACGAGTCCAAGCTGCGCCTGCGCGGGGCCATGGAGGGCCAGGTCAAGGCGGTCATGGGCTACTTGAAGACCTATGACGCGGTGTTCCTGCAGCTCACTGAGGGCAACGCCGCGGCCTTCCGCGACTTCCTGCTGGCCTCGCCGGAGATGTTCATGGCGCTGGGCGAAGGCGCCGGCACGCTCAGCCACGTGGCCACCTTCTGGCGTTACCGCTTCCCGCAGGGCAAGCCGCTGATGGCCTCCATGGGCGAGATCCTGGAGCTGCTGCAGGACTTCGAGGCCGGCCTCGGCGCCGAGCCGCATCCCATGAGCTACGCGGCCTAGCCGCCGGCCCGCGGGTCGACGGGAACCTTCCATCCACGGCGGACCTTGGCTGGATATGGCCAAGCCTCTCTATCCCGCGCCCGATGCGCGCGCCGCCCTGCTGCGCGACGCCCAACGCCACAAGATGACCCGCTCGGCCCACGCCTATGTGCGCGGCTCGACCGAGAAATTCTACGAGTGGCTGGAGGCCAGCGCCGGCAAGGTCCCGCAAGGGCCGCCGGTGTGGATCTGCGGCGACTGCCATTCCGGCAACCTGGGCCCCGTCGCCAGCCGGCGCGGGCAGGTCGCCGTGCAGATCCGCGACCTCGACCAGACGGTGATCGGCAATCCCGCCCACGACCTGATCCGGCTGGGCCTGTCGCTGGCCACCGCCGCGCGCGGCTCCAACCTGCCCGGCGTCACGACCGCGCTGATGACCGAGCGGATGGTGGAGGGCTACGTCGCCGGCCTGCAGGGCGAGACCCTGGCGCCGGACGAGGAGACCACGCCCAAGGAGGTCCGCCGGGTGCTGAAGCAGGCCCTGCGCCGGCGCTGGAAGGACCTGGCCCGCGAGCGCATCGACAATCCGCGCCCGACCATCCCGCTGGGCAAGCGCTTCTGGCCGCTGTCCGACGCCGAACGCGCGACGCTCACCGCGCTGGCTGAGGAAGAGGGCCTGCGCAAGCTGATCACCAGCCTGCAGCACCGCCCGGACGACGCGCCCATCGAGGTGCTGGACGGCGCCTACTGGATGAAGGGCTGCAGCTCCCTGGGCCGCCTGCGCTACGCCCTGCTGGTCGGCGTCGGCGGCGAGGACGGCCGCCAGGAGCCGCTGCTGGTCGACATCAAGGAGGCCACGCCCGCCGCCGCCCCGGCCGCGCCCGGCGCGAAGATGCCCGCCGACAACGCCCAGCGGGTGGTGGCCGGCGCGCGGGCCCTGTCGCCGTTCCTGGGCCGCCGGATGCTGGCCGGCAAGCTCGGCCGCCGCCCGGTGGTGATCCGCGAACTCACGCCCCAGGACCTGAAGCTGGATATCGAGCACCTCTCCCGCGACGAGGCGGTGCGCGCGGCGCATTACCTGGCCCTGGTGGTCGGCCGCGCCCACGCCCGCCAGATGGATCCGGCGACCAAGGCCGCCTGGGGCGAGGACCTAGCGCGGGGCCATTCCAAGACCCTCGACGCGCCGTTCTGGCTGTGGTCGGCGATCGTCGAACTGATCCAGAGCCACGAGGCGGCCTATCTCGACCACTGCCGCCGCTACGCCCTGCAGGCCGCCTGAACGCGGGTCCCCCGCCGCCCAAGAGCTTGACAGTTAACGAGATGTGACAAAGCGGGCTCTAGGCGACGGCCCCGGCCCGGCGTAGCTTGGGGGTCGAGGGACGGCTCTTGGGTTCGGAGCTGTCAGGATGCGTGGACTAGGGGCAGGGGTTTTCTTCAGCCTGGTGGCCGCGGCGGTTGCGGGACCGTTCGGCGCCGGCACAGCGGTCGCCGCGCCGGCGTTGGCGACGGCGAGCCTTGACGCGCCGTCCTGGGCGATCGCGCCCGAGGACGCGGCCTGTCACACCGATCTGGAGCTGGTCTCGCGGTCCGGCGCCATCGCGCCGGTCTCGCTGCTGTCCGACGGCGACCATGTCGCCCTGCGCTTCACCAAGGCCGGCGTGCCCAGCCAGGCCTTCCTGCCGATCCGCGTCGACGGCAAACCCTTCGCCAACCTCGTCCAGCGGACCGGCGAAGAGGGCCTGGCGGTGATGAACCTGTCCGACGAGACCCTGGCGGCGCTGCGCCGCGGCAAGACCCTGCAGGTGGCCTGGCTGTCCGACGAGGCGGTGAGCGCCTCCCTGGCCGGGGCCAGCCAGGGCCTCGCCGACCTGAAGACCTGCGGCGCCCAGGTGGCTGGCCAGGCCCGCGCCCGTCAGGCCGAGTTCGACGCCCAGCGCGAGCGGAAGCTGGCCGACGCCCGGGCCAAGGCCGTGGCCGACGAACAGCTGAAGACCGCCAGGGCCCAGACCGCCACCGCGGAAGCTGAGCGCCAGCGCGTCGCCGCCGAGGCCCAGAGGGCCCAGGCCCAAGCCGATGAGCTCGCCGCCAAGGCGGTGCAGGCGCGCGCCTACGCCGAGCAGGCCCAGCAGCAGGGCTATGCCGAACAGGTCCGCCAGCAGCGGGCCGCCCAGTACTACTATTACAACGGCCAGCAGATTCCCCCGCCGCCGTCCTCGCCGCCCGCGTGGAACTACCCCCAGTACTATCCCCGCTGACGACCGGACTAGGTCGGCGGGGCGACACGTCCGGAGTGCAGGAACTCCATGCGCCAGCGGCCGTCCTGGTAGCGCAGGACCGCCGATTCCAGCCATGTCACCGGCGCCATCGCCCCGCCTGCCTTGCCCGACGCGCCCGTATTGACCCAGGCCGCCCACGCCAGGTCGCAGCTCAGATGGACGTCGACTTTTCCGATGTTCCACTCGACCCGGGTTCCTGACGCCTTGGCGCCGCGCAGCAGTTCGCCCAGCGCCGTACCGTCGAACCGCTTGCCGTTGTCATAGGCATAGAAGCCGGGCGCCTGCAGGGCGTAGCCGGCCGCATAGTCGTCGCGGGCGAAGGCGCCGAACCAGCCGCGCACCACGGCCTCGACGTCCTTGGAAGCGCCGCGCGGCGCGCACGTCGGCGCCGCCCGCGCCACGCCCGCCACCGCACAAACCACCAAAGCCAGGGTCAACAGTCCGCGACGCATGTCCTCAGCCCTCCGCATAGTGGTCGGTGAGTGTCGGGCCGCCGCCGCGAAACGGCGAGCAATTTATGCTCGTCCTCGACGCGGTCAGCCCCCAAGGCCGATCCGCCACCGGACTTAGCGGCTCCTCCCCTTGCGTCAGCCCACCGCTGAAGCGAAGGTCGCTCGCCTCAAGTTGGAGCCCGCCCCTTGCGCCGCATTTTGCCCGTCCTCGCCGCCTTTGCCGCGGCCCTGCCGCTCGCCGCCCACGCCCAGTCCTCGCCCAACGAACACGCCGTGCTGCATCAGTTGGCCTCCGACGTCTCCCCGGAGCGCGAGCGGGCGACCATCGCCAGGCTGGTGGCCTTCGGCACCCGCCACACGCTCTCGGACACCAAGTCCGAGACCCGCGGCATCGGCGCGGCGCGGCGCTGGGTGGCCTCGGAGTTCGCCGCCATTTCCAAGGACTGCGGCGGCTGCCTGACCGTCGAGACCCCGTCGGAGACCGTCACCGGCCGGCGCGTGCCCAACCCCACCGAGGTGATGGACATCCTGGCGATCCAGAAGGGGACCACCGATCCCGGCCGGGTGATCGTCATCTCCGGCCACATCGACAGCCGGGTGACCGACGTCCAGAACTTCACGGCCGACGCCCCCGGCGCCAACGACGACGGCTCGGGCACAGCGGCGGTGATCGAGGCCGCCCGGGTGCTGTCGAAGCACAGGTTCCCCGCCACCCTGGTGTTCGCCGTCCTGTCCGGCGAGGAGCAGGGCCTCTATGGCGGCCACGTCCTCGCCGACTACGCGACCAAGCAGGGCTGGCGCGTGGAGGGCGACCTGAACAACGACATCGTCGGCAATTCCGAGGGCATCAACGGGGTGCGCGAGACCACCCGCGTGCGGGTCTTCTCCGAAGGCACCAAGACCGTCGAGACCGCCGCCGAGGCCGACAAGCGGCGCTACAACGGCGGCGAGGTGGACAGCCCCTCGCGCCAGCTCGCCCGCTTCATGGACGGCATGGCCAACGACTACCTGGGCAATTTCCACGTCACCATGGTCTACCGCACCGACCGCTTCGGGCGCGGCGGCGACCAGACCGAGATGCTGAAGGCCGGCTTCCCGGCGGTGCGGGTCACCGAGGCCAACGAGAACTACAACCGCCAACACCAGGACCTGCGCACCGAGAAGGGGATCAAGTACGGCGACGTGCTGGAAGGCGTCGACTTCGCCTACCTGGCCAACGTCACGCGCCTGAACGTGATCTCGCTCGCCGCCTTGGCCAGCGCGCCCGCCCCGCCGACCGCCGTCGACATCTCCGGCGCGGTCTCGGCCGACACCACGGTGAAGTGGAAGCCGTCGCCCGACGCGGCGCGCTATCGCCTGTGGTGGCGCTCGACCACCGACCCGCAGTGGCGCTACAGCCGCGAGGCCGCGCCCACCGGCCAGGCGGTGCTGAAGGACGTCAATATCGACGACTGGTTCTTTGGCGTCAGCGCGGTCAGCGCCGACGGCTGGGAAAGCCCGGTGGTCTTCCCCGGCGCCGCAGGCAGCTGGACGCACGAGGAGCCGCCGCCGGCGCGGCCGGCAGGCTAGACGAAAGGCGGGCGAGTCCCGGCCGGCGCGCGGCCGGGACTGTCGCTGCTAGCGGTGGCGATGGTGCATACGGTGATGCACGACGTGGTGGTGGTGACGCGGATAGGCGGCGGCGGCGCCGGCGGTGGCCGCCAGGGCGATGGTGGCGGCGAGCGCCAGGGTGATGAGTTTCAAGATTTCTCTCCCAGGGTTCTCTAGCGCCGCGAATCACAAAGACCCGCGGACATGCAAGGCTAGGCGTCCAGAGTATTGCCGCAACGTTACAACCGCGCGTCGGTAAGCCTAACTTTAAGGGGTCGGACGCAGGATGGGCCGGGCAGTCAGGGGGCAGGAATCGCCGATGGCTTGGAAAACCGGAACCTGGCCGATCTTCGCCCTGACCGGCGTGGCCTTTGGCGCGGCCGTGCTCGGCGCGGGGCGGGCTGAGGCGGCGCTGTTCGACGTCGTCCGCTCGAACGCCAGCGCCGTCACGGTGATCGATCCTTCGGCGGTGGAGGCCGTGCCTGGCGACGGCAAGGTGCGTCGCGTGCGCTCCGTCGCCGTCCAGCGCTCGATCACCGCCGACGGCCCCCGGCAGGCTGGCTATGTCAGCACCATCAGCGACTACGACTGCCTGAAGTGGCGCAGCCGCTGGCGGGCGTTTTCGGTCTACACACGGTTCGGCGCCCTGGTGCTGCACAAGGACAACGCCGAGGCCGGCTGGACGCCGATCTATGGCGACCCGGAGGCCGAGGCCACCGCGCCTGTCGTCTGCAACGGCGGCGGCGCGGCCAACGTCTATTCCGCCGCCTCGATCGGCGAGCTGGTCACGGCCTTGCTGCAGACCTGGGACGACGCCGAGCCCCTGCCGCCGCTGCAGCCGGTGGCCCCGCTGCCGGCGAAGAAGCCGAAGAAACCGCCCCCGCAGAGCCGGCCTTGAAGATCGCTATCGTCGCCATCGGCCGCCTCGCCCGCTCGCCGGAGAGCGACCTCGTGAAGACCTACGCGGAGCGGGGGACCCAGGCAGGACGGTCCCTGGGCCTGGGCCCCGTGGAGGTCTTGGAGGTGGAGAGCCGCAAGCCCGGCAAGGCCGCCCAGGCCGAGGCGCTTATCCCGCACCTGGCCGACGCGCACCTCATCGCCTGCGACGAGCATGGCGCGGCGCGGCCCTCGCGCGCCTTCGCCGAGGAGATTGCGGCCTTGCGCGACCGCGGCGTGCGCCGCCTGGTCTTCGTCATCGGCGGGGCTGACGGCCTGGATCCCGCCCTGCTCGCCCGAGCCAATGGCAAGCTGGCCTTCGGGCCGCAGACCTGGCCACATGCGCTGGCCCGCGCCATGTTGGCCGAACAGGTCTATCGGGCGGTCACAATCCTGGCCGGATCGCCCTATCATCGGGACTGATGAGACCCTCCGCCTACGCCCTGCCCGCCGCGCTCCTCACCCTTTCCCTGGGCGCGGTGGCGCTCGCCGCCGGCGGAGAGCGCCTGGCGCGGCTGAATACCGAGGAGACCCAGCTCTCCGTCGAGCAGACCCGCAATCTGGATCAGCTCGCCCGCTTGTTGTCGGTCTTGGAGGAGCTGAAGCGCGATCCGCCGCCCGCACTCCTGGTCTCGCCCCGGGACGCCAAGGACGCCGTGCGCGCCGCCATCCTGGTCAAGGCCATGACCCCCGGCCTGCAGGCCCGCGCCAGCGGCTACGCCCACGAGGCCGGCGAGATGATGCGCCAGCGCCGGCTGGCGGCGGTGGAAAGCGAGGCCCTGTTCACCAACGAGAGCGAGCGGGCCGAGGCCAACCCGCCGCCGGTGCTGCGCGGGCCGCTCAATGGCGCCGCTGTCCCAGAAGCAGCCATGACCCCGCCGCAAAGCCTCTCTATCCCGGCCAGCGGCCCCATCGTGCGGCGGTTCGGCCAGGCCCTATCGAGCGGCGGCCGTTCGAACGGCCTGACCTTCGCCGCCGCCGCCGGGGCCCGCGTTGGCAGCCCCGGCGCGGGAACGGTGCAATACGTCGGCCCGGTCAAAGGCTGGGGCGTCATTCTGATTTTAAGGCTGGCGGGCGGATATCATTTGGTGCTTGCTGGCTTGGAGCGCTCGTCCGTGACGGTCGGTCAATCGGTCGCGGCGGGCGAAGCTGTTGGATTCATGCCGGAAGGCGCAAGGTCTGAAGGCGGCGGATCTGAGGGCGGCGACAAAAAGGCTCCCAGGGAACTTTACCTGGAAGTCCGGGAACAAGGCGCCCCAGTCGATCCGGGGCGCTGGCTGAACAAAGCGGGCTGAGCGGGCTTATGGAAGCGCCCGTTCAAGGGGGCTTGGTTTTTGCAGGCGGCGTCTGCCCAGCAGGACAGCGCCGCAAGGGAGCCTAAGGCAGGCGATGAAGAAGTACCTCCTGATCGGCGTTTCGGCTTTCGTGCTTGGCGCGGGCTCCATGGCCTATGTGAGCCAGCACGCCCAGGCCGCGGCGACCCAGCCCAAGGCCAACACCTACCGCATGCTGGGCCTGTTCGGCGACGTGCTGGACATCGTCGAGCGCCAGTACGTGACCCCGGTGGACGACACCAAGCTGATCCACGCCGCCCTGGACGGCATGCTGACCTCGCTGGATCCGCACTCCAACTACCTCGACCCCGAGGGCTTCGACGACATGCGCGACCAGACGCGCGGTGAGTATGGCGGCCTGGGCCTGGAGGTCACCACCGAGGACGGTGTGGTGAAGATCATCTCGCCCATCGACGACACGCCCGCCGCCAAGGCCGGACTGAAGCCGGGCGACTTCATCACCGCCGTGAACGGCGACAGCGTGCTGGGCCTGTCGGTCACCGACGCGGTCAAGCAGATGCGCGGCAAGCCGGGGGAGAGCGTCACACTCACCATCGCCCGCGAGAAATCCGACCCCTTCGACGTCAAGCTGACCCGCGAGATCATCAAGCAGAAGTCCGCCACCGCGAAGCTGGACGGCGACTATGGCGTCCTGCGCGTCTCGGGCTTCAACGAGAAGACCACCGACGAGGCGCAAGCCGCCTTCGCCGAGATCAAGGCCAAGAACCCACACATGAAGGGGCTGATCCTCGACCTGCGCCGCAATCCGGGCGGCCTGCTCGACCAGGCGGTCGGCATCTCCGACCTGTTCCTGGAAGGCGGCGAGATCGTCAGCCAGCGCGGCCGCGATCCGCGCGACGTGGAGCGCTACAACGCCCGTCCGGGCGACATCACCAACGGCCTGCCCATGGTGGTGCTGATCGACAGCGGCACCGCCTCGGCCGCCGAGATCGTCGCCGGCGCCCTGCAGGACCGCAAGCGCGCCGCCGTGGTCGGCCTGACCAGCTTCGGCAAGGGTTCGGTGCAGACGGTGATCCCGCTGCGCGGCGGCCTGGACGGGGCGCTGAAGCTGACCACCGCGCGCTACTACACGCCCTCCGGCCGCTCAATCCAGAAGACCGGCATCGAGCCCGACCTGGAGGTGGCGGCCAGCAAGGACGAGGCGCAGGAGATCGCCAACAAGGCGTTCGGCTTCTCAGAGGCCTCGTTCAAGAACGCGCTGAACGCCGACGAGGGCAAGGCCCGCAAGGGCGCCCACGAGCCGGCCGAGGCGCCGCCGGAAGGCTTCGACGTCAAGAAGGACTTCCAGCTGACCCGCGCCGAGGACGTGCTGAAGTACGGCTCCGTCGCCGCCACGCCGAAGCTGGCCGCCCCCACTGCGCGTCTGGCCGCGATCCTGTCCAAGTCCAAGGTCGCCGAGGCCAAGCCGACGGCCCCGAAGCAGCCCTAAGCGCCGATCGTCCCGGTTCACGCCGGGGCGGCAGATTCGCGCAGCCCAAGCGAATTCCGCCGCCAACCGGCGCGATCTGAAGTGATCGTTAACCCTGTTTTGGGAGTCTCCGCCGCGAGGAGCACCCCGCCGTGGCCGCTGTCCACCTTCCCCGCCTGTCTGGCGCCGCCGGCGCCTTTTCCCTGCGCGGCCTGACCGGCAACCCGTGGGTGCGGGCCGGCGCGGCCGCCCTGCTGCTGGTCGCCGCCGTCCTCGGCCTGGCGCGCACCCTGGGCGCGGTCGGCCGCACCGACGGAACCGTGCGCGTGTCCTTGAGCAAGGCGCTGGCGCACGCCCCGCAGGGCTGGCGCGAGACGCTGAAGCCCCTGCGCGGCCCGGCGCCGGTCAGCCAGGACGTGATCCAGCTCTCCGAGCGGCCGCTGCCCGCGCCCAGCGCCGCGGCGCCCAGCCGGCCGGGCCAGATCCTGCCGCCGCCCGCGCCCGGCGCGCCGCTGCCGGCCGCGCCCATCGCCGGCTTCTTCGCCCCCGGGCCGGCCGGGCCTTTGCCGATCATCGCCCAGGACGGCCACACGCCCTTCGAGGCCTACCGCCGCCCCTTCGCCCCCAACGGCCGGCCGAGGATCGCCCTGATGATCGGCGGCCTAGGCCTGAACGCGCGCCTCACCCAGCAGGCCATCGAGACCCTGCCGGCCGAGATCACCCTGTCCTTCAGCCCCTATGCCGAGGGCCTGCAGGGCTGGATCGACATGGCCCGCGCCCACGGCCACGAGGTGCTCTTGGAAGCGCCCATGGAGCCGGTGGACTATCCGGACAACGATCCGGGCCCCTACACCCTGATGGCCGGCGCCCAGGGGCCGGAGACGGTCAAGAAGCTGGAGTGGATCCTGTCGCGGGCCACCGGCTACTTCGGGATCACCAACTACCTGGGCTCGCGCTTCCTGGGATCGGACGGCGCCTACCAGGCCTTCGCCGGCGGACTGAAGGCGCGCGGCCTGGCCTTCGTCGACGACGGCTCGGCGGCCCGGCGCGGCGGCAAGGGCCTGGCGCGGGCCTCGGCCGAGCGGGTGGTCGACGACCAGCTGAACACCGCCGCCATCGACCAGCAGCTTGTGGCCCTGGAGGCCGGCGCCTTACAGCGCGGCCAGGCCCTGGGCTCGGGCTTCGCCTATCCGGTGACGGTGGAGAAGGTCGCCGCCTGGTCGCGGGCTCTGACCGACCGCGGTTTCCAGCTCACCCCTGTCTCGGCGCTGGCGCATTGATGCGCTAGATATCGCCTGCGCATGAGCCAGGATCTCGACCTCTACCGCCCCAACGTCGGCGTCGTCCTGTTCCACCCGGACGGACGCGTCTGGCTGGGCCGGCGCGTCTCGACGCCGGGGCCGCACAACTGGCAGTTCCCGCAGGGCGGCGTCGATCCCGGCGAAGACCTGGAAGCCGCCGCCCGCCGCGAGCTCGCCGAGGAGACCGGGGCGACCCGCATCGCCTTCCTGGGCCGCACCGACGACTGGGTCGCCTACGACTTCCCAGCGGGGCACGGCGGGTCCAAGGCCCTGCGCGGCTGGAAGGGCCAGAAGCAGGTGTGGTTCGCCTTCCGTTTCGAGGGCGAGGACGCCGACTTCGACCTCACCGCCCACGGGCCGCCGGAGTTCGACGCCTGGCGCTGGGCCCTCCTGGCGGAGGCCGCCGAGCTGATCGTGCCGTTCAAGCGGGCGGCCTATGAGCGCGTGGTGGAGGCCTTCGGAAGCTTCGCCGCGACTGCCCGCCGCGGTTGAATCCGCTGCCGCACACAGACCAAACGGCCTTAGAGTGGCCGACTGGGACGCGCCGTGCGGCAAAGGCCGGGGCAAGAGGGGATCTATGACCGCCATCGTCATGGTGCACGGCGCCTTCTGCGGCGGCTGGGCGTTCGAGCGCTTCGGCGCGCCCTTCGCGGCGGCGGGCTTCGAGGTGATCGCGCCCGACCTGCGCGGCCATGGGCCGGGCGACGCCGCCGGGGCGGTGGTGGGCGTCTCGATGAGCGACTACGCCGCCGACATCGCCGCGCTGTGCAACCGGCTGGAGAGCCCGCCGGTGCTGCTGGGCCACTCCATGGGCGGGCTGGTCGCCCAGCTCGCCGCCCGCCGGGCGCGGATCGAGGCCCTGGTGCTGCTCGCGCCGTCGCCGCCCTGGGGCGTGATGGCCTCCAGCCTGGAGGAGGCGGCGACCGCCTTCGGGGTGCAGATCGCCGGCCTGTTCTCCTCGGGGGCGCTGGAGCCCGACCGCGGCCTGATGCGCGCCTACAGCCTGGACCGCATGCCGAAGGCCGAGCGCGAGGCCGCCGTGGCGCGCCTGAGGCCCGAAAGCGCCATGGCGGTGCGCGAGACGCTGAACTGGTGGCTGGACCCCTTCATGACCACCAGCGTGGGCCCGGGCGCCATCGCCGCGCCGTCGCTGGTGATCGCCGGCCAGGGCGATGTGGTGCACACCGCCGCCACGGGGCGGGCGACCGCCGAGCGGATCGGAGCGGCGTTCCAGGCCATGCCGGGCATGAGCCACTGGCTGGTGGGCGAGCCCGGCTGGGAGACGGTGGCGGAGACGGTCCTGCGCTGGCTGGCCGACGAAGTCAGCCTCGCCGCTTGAGCGCCAGCCGCACCAGGCCGGCCAAGGCCACCAGCGCCCATGACCCTTCCATCGCCGTCGAGGCCAGGTTGAAGTTGGCCACCAGCAGCGAGACGAGGATCAGGCAGGCGCCGAGGAAGTTGACGAACAACGACCAGCCGCCCTTGGGGTCGAGCCGCCCCAGGGCCGCGCCGGCGTAGGCTACGAGGATCATCAGGACGCCGGCGAGGCCCGCGGCGTCCGTCCAGCTCATCAGAACTTGCGTTCCTGGTAGAAGATCTCGCCCGTCGAGAACTTCGCGTTGAGCGAGCTGTCGTCAGGCTTGGTCCAGGTGGAGAAGTTCACCGCCGTCGAGGCGTTGGCCTCCAGGTGCTCCCAGGACTTCCGGACGCGCTTGATGCCATCCGGGTCCACGGCCACGTAGTTGGCCTGCAGGATCAGCTCCGGCTGGTGCAGGAAGGACCAGATGTTGATCGCCTCGACGATCGGCTTGTCCTGGTTCAGCGCGTAGTGGACCTCGCCGCGGCAGACGTCCTTGTTCGAACCGGGCGGCGAGATGGTGACGTTGTAGTCCTTGCTGGTCGTACCCAGCTGCATCGCCCAGGAGTTGTCCCGGCGGTTCTTCTTGAAGCCCAGGGCGGCATTGGTCTTCATCAGGTCGTCGAGGTTGCCGCCGCGCACCAGGGGCACACAGATCTTCTCGATCACCTGGAGGATCTGGGCGCCGTCGCCGGTCGTGGGGATCTGCGGGGGCGCTTCAGCGGCGGGCGCCGCCGGAGCCGCGGGCGCGGCGCTGGCGTCCGGCGCG
>NZ_SSMX01000048.1 GCF_004799515.1 Phenylobacterium sp.
AGTCCGCGAAGGCGTGGTCAAGAACATCACCGACTACGGCGCGTTCGTGGACCTGGGCGGCATCGACGGCCTGCTGCACGTCACCGACATGAGCTGGAAGCGCGTCAACCACCCGAGCCAGGTGCTGGCGGTGGGCGACACGGTCAAGGTGCAGATCGTCAAGATCAACCCCGAGACCCAGCGCATCTCGCTCGGCATGAAGCAGCTGCAGTCCGACCCGTGGGACGGCGTGGAAGCCAAGTACCCCGTGGGCGCGAAGTTCACCGGCCGCATCACCAACATCACCGACTACGGCGCCTTCGTGGAGCTGGAGCCGGGCGTCGAGGGCCTGGTGCACGTCTCCGAAATGTCCTGGACCAAGAAGAACGTCCATCCCGGGAAGATCGTCTCCACCTCGCAAGAGGTTGAGGTGGTGGTCCTGGACGTCGATCCGTCCAAGCGCCGCGTGTCGCTCGGCCTCAAGCAGGCCATGGCCAATCCTTGGGACGCCTTCCTGGCGGCTCACCCGATCGGCTCGACCGTCGAAGGCGAAGTCAAGAACGCCACCGAGTTCGGCCTGTTCATCGGCCTCGACAACGACATCGACGGCATGGTGCACCTGTCCGACCTCGACTGGGCCACGCCCGGCGAGGAAGCCATCGCCAAGTACACCAAGGGCGACATGGTCAAGGCCAAGGTGCTGGACGTCGACGTCGAGAAGGAACGCATCTCGCTCGGCATCAAGCAACTGGCCGGCGACCCGATGCAAGGCGACACCTACCGCAAGGGCCAGACCGTCACTGTCACCGTCACCGAGATCACCTCGGGCGGCATCGAGGTGAAGTTCGGCGAGGACGACGCTCCGATGACGGCCTTCATCCGCAAGTCGGATCTCAGCCGCGACCGGGCCGACCAGCGTCCGGAGCGCTTCGCTGTCGGCGACCGCCTGGACGCCCAGGTCTCCAACGTCGACAAGGCCGCCCGTCGGGTCAGCCTTTCGGTGAAGGCCCTGGAAATGGCCGAGGAGAAGGAAGCCATCGAGAAGTTCGGGGCTTCGGATAGCGGCGCCTCGCTGGGCGACATCCTGGGCGCGGCTCTGCGCGAGAAGGCCCAGAAAGACTAAACCAAAGCCGAAATCCCGACATCGTCGGGGTCTAGTAGAGATGACGGCGGGCCGAGCGATCGGTCCGCCGTTTTCTTTTTACCCTTGCGCCCTATCGTGGCGCCACGTGTCCGCCCCCGGAGACCGCGCCTTGCCCCTGCGCCTCACTTTCGCCGCCTGTCTCGCCCTGCTGGCCGCCGCCCTGGCGCCGCCGGCGCTGGCGAGCGCCGACCAGCCGCTCTATGGGCCGCCGGCCGCCTGGGTCGACGTGGCGCCCATCCCGCCGCCGCCGGCGGAGGAGGGCGCGCCGGCCAACCAGGTGCTGCTGGACGACCACCAGAGCCGGCTCGACCCGGCCGGCGACGCCTTCTACGTGCGCCGGGTGATCAAGATCCTGAAGCCCGAGGGCCTGGCCGGCGTGAAGTCGCTGAGCGTCCTCTGGAGCCCGGACACCGAGAGCATCACCTTCCACACCTTGAACATCATCCGCGGCGACCAGACCATCGACCTCCTGGCCGACCGCAAGGCCGTGCTGGTGCTGCGCCGCGAGACCAATCTCGAGCAGGCCAGCCTCGACGGCCGCATCACCGCCTCGCGGCAGGTGGACGGCCTGCAGACCGGCGACATCCTCGACTTCTCCTACACCCGCACCCGCTCCGACCCCGTCCTGCAAGGGCACTCCTTCGACGCCGAGGGCATGGCCTTCTCCGGCACGGCCGGGCGCTATCGGGTGGTGGTCTCCTGGCCGAAGGGCGATCCGGTGGCCTGGAAGGCCACCCCTGGCTACGGCGCGCCGGTGATCACCACCGACAAGGACGGCCGCACCAAGCTCAGCCTCGACAAGACGCTGATCCAGGCGCCCAAGCCGCCGGTGGGCGCGCCCTTGCGCTTCCGCCGCGTGGGGCTGATGGAGATCACCAGCTACCAGAGCTGGAACGAGATCTCCAAGCTGATGGCGCCGCTCTACGCCAAGGCCTCGGACATCTCCAAGACCTCGCCGATCAAGGCCGAGGCCGACGCCATCGCCGCCAAGACCAGCGACCCGGTGGCCCGCGCCTTCGCCGCCCTGCAGGTGGTGGAGGACAAGACCCGTTACTTCTTCCTAGGGATGGGCGAGGGCGGCTACGTACCGGCCAACGCCGAGGACACCTGGGCGCGGCGGTTCGGCGACTGCAAGGCCAAGACCGCCCTCCTGCTGGCCCTGCTCAAGAACCTCAACGTCGACGCCGAGCCGGTGCTGGTCAGCCTGGGCGCCGGCGACGGCATCGACGAGCTGCCGCCGTCGCTGGCGGCCTTCAACCACGTCATCGTGCGGGTGAAGGTGAAGGGCCAGTCCTACTGGCTGGACGGCACCCGTACTGGCGACACCAATCCCCAGGCCATGCACGCCCCGCCGCACAAGTGGGGCCTGCCGGTGCGGGCCCAGGGCGCGACCCTGGAGCAGATCGTCGAGCCGCAGATCAACATCCCCACGGTCTCCACCATCACCCGCCTGGACGCCTCCAAGGGGCTGGAGACCCTGGCGCCGGCCAAGATCACCATCGTCTATTCCGGCATCCTGGCGACCCAGATGCGCTCGACCGTGGCCCGCACGCCGCGGGCGGACGTCGAGCGCACCTTCCGGCAGACCTTCTCCAACGCCGCCACCGGCATGGAGATCGAGCAGGTCGCCTGGCGCGACGACGACGCGCGCGACCTGTTCATCGTCGAGCTCACCGGCACCGATGACATGGACTGGCGCAAGAATGAGGACCTGAATGTCCGCGAGTACCGGGTCAGCACGGGCGCCGCGCCCCGGCCCTTCCCGCGCCGCGATCCGGGCCCCAACCAGGACGCGCCCTTCGCCATCGGCTACCCGTCCTTCACCCGCAGCCGCACCGAGATCGTGCTGCCGAACGGCGGCCAGGGCTTCACGGTGCGCGGGCCCACCGGCGTCACCCACGTGGCCGGCGTCGAGATCACCTCGGGCACCGGCATCCAGGGCGACGTGGCGAGCTTCACCGTCGACCAGCACGCGATTACTCCGGAGATCAGCGCCGCCGACGCCGACGCCGCCAACCGCGAAATCCGCAAGCTGCGCGACGTCGACAGCCTGGTCCGCGCGCCGGCCTGACACCGGCCGGCGGCCTGTGACGTACTCGCCTCGCTCGCCTGGGTTGCGCCCCAAGACGGCCGGACAAGCTTGACCATAGGCCGCGTAAACCCTTTTTACGCCTTGAATACACTGGCGGACTCGCCCATGGTCACGCCGGTTCCTGGGGGCCGCATGATCAAGTCCGAGCTCATCGCCAAACTCGCCGAAGAGAATCCGCACCTGACCCAACGCGACATCGAGCGTGTCGTGAGCGTGGTCTTGGAGCGGATGATTCAGGCGCTGGAGGGCGGCGGCCGGGTGGAGCTGCGCGGCTTCGGCGCGCTGTCCGTGCGCTCGCGCGACGCCCGCGCCGGGCGCAACCCGCGCACCGGCGAACCCGTCGACGTCCGCGCCAAGCACGTGCCGTTCTTCAAAAGCGGCAAGGAGCTGCGCGAGCGGCTGAACCTGTCCGGCGACGAATAGGTTTGGCGTCCGCCACGCGCGGTTCTAGCTCGGAGCCTGCCCATGAGTGAGCCAGCGAAAGTCAAACTCAGCATCTTCGGTGAGTTCCGCGAGTTCATCGCCCGCGGCAACGTCGTCGATCTGGCGGTCGGTGTGATCATCGGCGCAGCCTTCAACGACATCGTCAAAAGCCTGGTCGACAACATCGTCATGCCGCCGATCGGCGTCCTGTTGTCCGGCGTCGACTTCTCCCAGCTCAAGGTCGTCCTGAAAGCCGCCGATCCGGTGAAGAAGGCGGCCGAGGTCGCCATCCAGTACGGCCTGTTCCTCAACACCGTGATCCGGTTCGTGATCGTGGCCTGGGTGGTCTTCCTGCTGGTCAAGGGCGTCAATGCCATCCGCCGGCGCGAGGCTGAGACGCCCACCGCTGAAAAGCCGGCCCCGCCGCCGCAGGAGGCGCTGCTGATGGAAATCCGCGATCTCCTGAAGGCCCAGACGCCGACGGGGTCTTAGGCCCGCGATGGACTCCGACCTTCCACCGGGTTGGGAGGTCCATCCGAGCACGGTCCTCGACCTGAAGAGCGACCTGAAGGGCCGCGTCCGCATCGAGGGGCTTGGCTGCCGAATCGTGGTCGGCGCCAACGTGACCTTCGAGGCGACGATCCGCATCTTCCCCGGGGTGACCGACGCGGTCGTCGAGGTGGGCGACAACTGCTCGATCGGCGGCGTCATCCGCCTGGTGCGGGGGGACGGCGGCCTGATCAGCATCGGCGAGGACACCACCTTCAACCAGGTCGGCTTGTCGATGCACGAGCGCGGGCGGATCGTATTCGGCCGCGACTGCATGCTGTCGACGGACATCCACATGGACCCTAGCGACATGCACCCGATCTTCGACCGCGTGACCGGCCAGCGGCTGAATCCGCCCCAGGACATCGAGATCGGCGACCACGTCTGGCTGGGGACGCGGGTTCTGGTGCTGAAGGGCGCGCGGATCGGGGACGGGGCGATCGTGGGCGCGGGATCCATCGTGTCCGGCGTGCTGCCGCCCAATACCCTGTCGCTCGGTTCGCCGGCCAGGGTGGTGCGCGAGAACGTGGCTTGGACGCGTGAGTTCGACGCGTCAGCTGACATGACCCTGCCGCCGGGCGACGTCACCGTCGGCTGACCCTTGCGTCAACCGCCGCTCGCCCCCTAATCCAGCGCCATGGGCGTCCAAACCAAGATCTGCGGGCTATCGACGCCCGAGGCCGTGTCTGCGGCCCTGACCGGCGGGGCGGCGTTCCTGGGCTTCATGTTCTTTGAGAACAGCCCGCGCAACCTGGCGCCTGACGCCGCCCGGCGGCTGGCGCAGCCCGCGCGCGGCAAGGCCAAGCTCGTCGCCGTCATGGTCGATCCCGACGACGCCGAGCTCGACCGGGTCGCCCAGGTCCTCCAGCCCGACCTCATCCAGCTGCACGGCAAGGAGACGCCGGCCCGCGCCCGCGCCGTCGGCCAGCGTACGGGCGCCGGGATCGTCAAGGTCTTGGCCGTGTCCGAGGCCGCCGACCTCGCCGCCGCCGCCGACTATGAGACTGTGGTCGAGCACCTGATGTTCGACACCAAGCCGCCCAAGGGCGCCGACCGCCCGGGCGGCCACGGCGCGGCCTTCGACTGGAGCCTCCTGGCCGGCCGCCGCTTCCAGCGGCCCTGGTTCCTGGCCGGCGGCCTCGATCCCTGGAACCTCGGCGAGGCGGTGCGCCTGTCGGGCGCGCCCATCCTGGACGTTTCCTCTGGCGTGGAGCGCGGTCCCGGACTAAAGGACCCCGCCTTGATCGCCGCGTTCCTCGACGCCGCCAAACGCGCCTAAGAAGCCCCCGTGAACGCGTCCCATCCGTCTTCGCCGACCCGGCCCAACGACTACACCGCCTATCCCGACGCCAATGGGCGGTTCGGCGACTATGGCGGCCGCTATGTGCCCGAGACCCTGATGCCTCTGGTCCACGAGCTGGACGCCGCCTACCGCGCGGCCAAGGCGGACGAGGGGTTCCAGGCCGAGCTGGGCGGGTTCCTCAAGCACTACGTCGGCCGGCCCAGCCCGCTCTACTTCGCCGAGCGGCTGACCGCGCATTTCGGCGGGGCCAAGGTCTATCTGAAGCGCGAGGAGCTGAACCACACCGGGGCGCACAAGATCAACAACTGCATGGGCCAGATCCTGCTCGCCATGCGGATGGGCAAGACCCGGATCATCGCCGAGACCGGCGCGGGCCAGCACGGCGTGGCCACGGCCACCGTCTGTGCGCGCTTCGGCCTGCCCTGCATCGTCTACATGGGCGCCGTCGACGTGGAGCGGCAGAAGCCCAACGTCTTCCGCATGAACCTCTTGGGCGCGGAAGTCCGGCCGGTGACCTCGGGCTCGGCCACGCTGAAGGACGCCATGAACGAGGCGCTCCGCGACTGGGTGACCAATGTCGAGGACACCTACTACCTGATCGGCTCGGCGGCGGGCCCGCATCCTTATCCGGAGATGGTCCGCGACTTCCAGGCGGTGATCGGCGTCGAGAGCCGGGCGCAGATCCTGGAGATGGAAGGCCGGCTGCCGGACGCCGTGGTCGCCTGCGTCGGCGGCGGCTCCAACGCCATCGGCCTGTTCCATCCGTTCCTCAACGACGAGGGCGTGAAGATCATCGGGGTCGAGGCCTCGGGCCATGGCATGGGCACTGACAAGCACGCCGCGGCGATCAACGGCGGCCGCCCCGGCGTCCTGCACGGCAACAAGACCTATCTGATCCAAGACCCGGAGGGTCAGATCACCGAGGCCCATTCGATCTCCGCCGGCCTCGACTATCCGGGCATCGGGCCGGAGCATGCCTGGCTGCACGACGTGGGCCGCGCGACCTACCTGACCGCCACCGACGACGAGGCGCTGGAAGCCTTCCAGCTCTGCTCGCGGCTCGAGGGCATCATCCCGGCGCTGGAATCGAGCCATGCGCTCGCCCGCCTGCCGGAGATCACCAAGGATCTCGGCAAGGACGGGATCGTGGTGCTGAACCTCTCCGGCCGCGGCGACAAGGACGTCGCCACCGTGGCCGCGCACCTGGGGCGTGAAGCTTGAGGGGGCGCGAAGCTTGAGCAAGGACCGCATCGACGCCCGGTTCGCCGCGCTGAAGGCCGAGGGCCGCGCGGCCTTCGTGGCCTATGTGATGGCCGGCGATCCGGACGCGGCCACGGCGGCGAAGATCCTGGCCGGCCTGCCGGGCGCGGGCGCCGACCTGATCGAGCTGGGCTTCCCGTTCTCCGACCCCATGGCCGAGGGGCCGCCGATCCAGCGCGCGGCGCAGCGGGCGCTGGCAAACGGCATGACGCTCAAAGGGACCCTGGCGCTGGCCCGCGGCTTCCGGGAGACCGACCAGGCCACGCCGCTGATCCTGATGGGCTATATGAACCTGCTGGTCACCTGGGGGATCGAGGCTTTCGCCCATGACGCGGCCGAGGCCGGGGTCGACGGGCTGATCGTCGTCGACTGCCCGCCGGAGGAGGCCGAGCCCCTGGCCGACGCCCTCGACGCCGCCGGCGTCTCGCTGATCCGGCTGGCCACGCCGACCAGCGACGACGCGCGCCTCAAGACCATTATTCGCCGCACGTCGGGATTCGTCTATTACGTCTCCGTGGCGGGCGTGACGGGGGTCAAGGAAGCCGAGGCGGATGTGGTCGCGCCGCACGTGGCGCGGGTGCGCAAGGCGTCCGGCCTGCCGGTCGCCGTGGGCTTCGGCATCAAGACCCCCGAACGGGCCGCCGCGATCGCGCGGGTGGCCGACGCGGCGGTGGTTGGCTCGGCCCTGGTGGACGCGGTCGCCGAAGCGATGGAGATGAACGAAGACGTGACCGAGCGGGTTCTTTCCAAAGTGAGTTCCTTGGCTAAGGCTGTGCGCTCCGCGCGAGTCGGCCAAACGACGGTCTAGAACCATGGCGATGGCTGAGAAGAGAAACGACAAACCGGAGCGCCCTACGAGCGCCCCTCGCGAGCGGACCGGCTGGCTGTCCCGCATCGCGCCTGGCGTGCGCAACGCCTTCTCCAAGCGTGAGACGCCAGAGAACCTGTGGGTCAAATGCCCCGACACCGGGGAGATGATCTACCGCCCCGACCTGGAGGCCGCGCTCTGGGTGACGCCGAGCGGCCACCACATGCGCATCGGGGCCGCCGCGCGGCTGCGCTACACCTTCGACGACGGCGTGTTCGAGAAGATCGAATCCCCGGTGGTCGCCGACGACCCGCTGAAGTTCCCGGACGTGAAATCCTATCCGGACCGGCTGAAGGCCGCGCGCAAGGCGAGCGGCGAGCAGGACGCGCTGGCGCTGGGCTACGGCCATATCAAGGGCCAGCCGGCGGTGGTCGCCGTGCAGGACTTCAGCTTCATGGGCGGATCGCTGTCGATGGCGGTGGGCGAGGCCTTCATCAAGGCCGCCAAGGAAGCCGTGAAGCGCGAGGCGCCCTTCGTGATCTTCACCGCCGCCGGCGGGGCGCGGATGCAGGAAGGGACGCTGTCCCTGATGCAGATGGCGCGCACGACCCTGGCGCTGAACGAGGTGAAGGCCGCCGGCCTGCCCTACATCGTGGTGCTGACCGACCCGACCACCGGCGGCGTCATGGCCTCCTACGCCATGCTGGGCGACGTCCACCTGGCAGAGCCCAACGCCCTGATCGGCTTCGCCGGCCGCCGGGTGATCGAGCAGACCATCCGCGAGACCCTGCCGCCGGGCTTCCAGCGCGCCGAGTTCCTGATGGAGCGCGGCATGGTGGACAAGGTGGTGACCCGCGCCGAGCTGCCGGAGGTCCTGGCCTCGATCCTCGAGACCCTGATGATGGGGCGCGCCCAACGTCCCGCCGCCTGATGTGACTGCTCCGGGTATTCCGGCCGTGGACCACGACCCCATCCGCGCGTCCGACGCGGTGATCCAGCGGCTGCGCGCCAATCATCCCAGCCTGATCGACCTGACCACCGGACGGGTGGAGCGCCTGCTGGCCGCGCTCGGCCATCCGGAGCGGCGCCTGCCGCCGGTGATCCACGTGGCCGGCACCAACGGCAAGGGCTCGACGGTGGCCTATCTACGCGCCATCGCAGAGGCGCAAGGCCTGCGCGTCCACGCCATCACCTCGCCGCACCTGGTGCGCTTCGCCGAGCGCATCCGCATCGCCGGAACGCTGATCAGCGACGAGGCGCTCGAGGCGCTGACCGAGCGGCTGGAGAGCGCCAATGCCGGCCAGCCGATCAGCTTCTTCGAGATCACCACGGTCCTGGCCATCGAGGCCTTCGCGCAGACGCCGGCCGACCTTTGCCTGGTGGAGGTGGGCCTGGGCGGCCGCTTCGACGCCACCAACGTCTTCGACGCCCCGGCGGTCAGCGTGATCACGCCCGTCGACTACGACCACATCGAGCTGCTCGGGCCGGAGCTGTCCAAGATCGCCTGGGAGAAGGCGGGGATCATCAAGCGCGGCCGTCCGGTGGTCGCCGCCCGCCAGCCGGACGAGGCGCTGGAGGCCATTGAGCGTGAGGCCGACGACCGCATGGCGCCCCTGTTCCTAATGGGGCGCGACTTCGACGCCTGGGAGGAGCGTGGCCGGCTGATGGTGCAGATGCCCGACCGGCTGCTCGACCTGCCCGCCCCCAGCCTGTTCGGCGGCTACCAGTTCGACAACGCCGGCCTGGCGGTGGCCGCGGCGCTGACCTTCGACCACAGCCTGGGCGAGGACGCCCTGGGCCGTGGCGTCTCCTCGGCGGTGTGGCCGGCGCGGTTCCAGCGGCTGACAAAGGGTCCGCTCGCCGAGCTCGCCAAGGCGCGGGGCTCGGACCTGTGGCTGGACGGCGGGCACAATCCGCACGCGGGCCGCGCACTCGCCGAAGCCGCCTCGCGCCTGGTGGACCGCGACCCGCGTCCTCTGGTGCTGGTGGCCGGCATGTTCGCCCGCAAGGACGCCGAGGGCTATTTCCGCCCCTTCGCCGAAATGCACCCGAAGGTCTTCACCACCACCTTCGACAGCGAGAACGCCGCCACCCCCGGCGATCTGGCCGAGGCCGCGCGCCTGGCGGGCCTCAGCGCCGAGCCGGTGGCCGATGTCACGGAAGCGGTCCGGAAGGCCCTGGACGGCCCGGGCCCGGCCCCGCACGTCCTGATCTGCGGCGGCCTGCACTTCGCCGGCGAGGTCCTGGCCATGAGCCCGGAAACCTGGCCGACGTGATTTGCAATATGCTCCCCACAGGGGGAGCTGTCGCGGAGCGACTGAGGGGGTTCCACCAGCCGAGTCTGCGGCTGAAACCCCCTCCGACCCCTCGGGCCGCCTCCCCCTGAAGGGGAGGATCTAGGCTAGGCCGCCGCCGCCGAGACGCCGGCTTCGTTCAGCCATTCCAGGATCTTCTGCTTGGGCATGGCGCCGACCTTCATGGAAGCCATCTGGCCGTCCTTGAACAGCATCATGGTCGGGATGCCGCGCACGCCGTAGCGCGAGGGCGTGGTCGGGCTCTCTTCGATGTTCAGCTTGGCGATGGCGATCCTGCCGCTCAGCTCGGCGGCGATCTGCTCCAGGGCCGGCGCGATCTGCTTGCAGGGGCCACACCACTCCGCCCAGAAATCGACCAGGACGGGGCCCGAGGCCTGCAGCACGTCCTTTTCGAAGGATTCGTCGGTGACCTTCACGGTGCTCATGAATTTCTCCTTGCGCGTCAGCCGCTTGGAAATCTCGGGCCAACGCCTCTCGATCCGCCCATGTAAGGGGCCGCGACCCTGGTATCAACCTGGACGGCCGAGGTCGGCAAGCGCTTTCGACAGCAGGTTTTCTGGGATCGGCATGAGCTTCGGCCCATCGGTCCAGACCAGGGCCGCCTCGATCCGCCGCTCGGGGAAGACCTCGGCCAGGACGGCGGCGTAGATCGCCATCTGGCGCAGATAGGCCGGGTCGGCGTCCTCGATTCGGGCCGGGCTCGGTCGGTTGGTCTTGAAATCGGCCACCAGCACGCGGTCCGGCAGCACCACCAGCCGGTCGATGCGGCCGCTGACCTTCAACCCCGGCGGCAGGCCAGCGGCAGATCCGGCGATGGCCACCTCGGCGCGGGAGCCGGGCCCGAACACCTCGGCGAAACGGGGATCGCGCAGGACGGAGAGCACGGCGTCGGCCATCTCCGCGCGCTGGGCGCCCGTGAGGTCGCGCTCGCGGGCCAGGAGGGCCTCAGCGCCCGCCGCCCAGGCGTCCGGCTCCAGGTCGGGCAGGATCTGCAGCAGCCGGTGGATCAGGTCGCCGCGCCGGAAACGGCCGAGGCCGCCTGCGGCCGCCAACGGCGAGGCGGCGGGCGCGCTCACGCCCTCGCCCAGGTCGGAGGGCGAGCGGTAGCGGCCGAGCGTATCGGCGGCGGCGGCCTCGCTGGCCCAGGCGGGCAGGGCGGCGACGGCGGGGGCTTCGGCACGGGCGCCCTTCAGCGATCGCGGATCGGGGCCGTAGCGGGTCGCGACCACATCGCCGCAGGCTGCGTCGCGGCTGTGGCCAGCCACGTGCGCCTGGTCGAAGCCGGCGCGGATCTGCGCCCACCAGCCCTTCAGGCCCTCCTCCCTGCGGTTGGCGGCGATCCGGCCGCACAGCACCAGCCGCTCGCGGGCCCGGGTCAGGGCGACGTAGAGCAGGCGCTGCGCCTCCTCGCCCTCCTTGCGGGCGCGCAGATCGCGGGCCAGGCGCGAGGCCTCGCAGTCGGCCTTCTGCGAGACGCACCACAGGAAGCCCGCGTCCTCGGTCTCCAGCAGGGCAGAGCTGCGGCCGCCCGCCGCCGTGGTGGTCTCCGGCAGGAAGACGATGGGCGCTTCCAGGCCCTTGGCGCCATGGGCGGTCATCACCCGGACCTCGTCGCGGCCGGCCTCCAGCTCGCGCTTCACGGTGATGTCGAGGCCGGCCAGCGCATCGGCCAGGCTCTCGAGGTCGTGAATCCCGCGGGCCTCGGCGGCCAGGACCTGGGCCAGGAACTCGTCGAGGGCGTCCTCGGCTTCGCGGCCAAGGCGGCGCAGCAGGCGAAGGCGCATGGAGCGGCTGGCGCCGTCGCGCAGACCCAGCATACGGCTGTAGAACTCGAACGGCCGCTCGGCGCGCGCGGCCTCCATCGCGGCGGTCAGGAAGGCCACCGCCGCGGCCCACTCCGGCGCCTCGTCGGCGCGGGCCTGCAGGGTGCGCCAGAGGCTCTGCGGCCGGTCCTTGGCCAGGCGGTAGAGGCTTTCGTCGCCGACGTCGCAGAAGGGGCTGCGCAGCAGGGCGGCCAGCGTCAGGTCGTCGGCGGGGAACAGGACGAAGCGGGCCAGCGCCAAGAGGTCGTCGAAGACGATGTGGGCCGAGAGCGCCAGGCGGTCGGCGCCGGCCACCGGGACGCCCATCTGCTTCAGGGCCCGCAGGATCTCCTCGAACAGGCCGCCGCGCTTGCGCACCAGGATCAGCACGTCGCCGAACCGCGCCGGGCGCCAGCCGTCCGGGCCCTTCACCGCGTCGCCGCGGTCCACCAGAGCCTGGACCTCGCAGGCGATGGCGCGGGCCAGCCGTTTGTTGGCGCTTTCCTCAGGTTCCTCGTCGAGCGGCGTGGTCCAGGCGTCGCGCTCCTGGCCTTTGGCCTCCTTGAACAGCGGCCAGAGGTCGACGCAGCCGCGGTCCTCGGCCCGCATCGGCTCGTGCCGGAGCGCGTCCACGCCCGGGGGCACGCCGCCGGTGAACACCGCGTCCACATAGGCCAGCACGTCAACGGCCGAGCGCCAGGAGGCGGTCAGCGGCACGGCGCGTCCGGCCAGCTCGGCGGCGGCGATCTCGGCCAGATAGCGGCCGGTCTCGGCGTTCAGCCGCGCCGGGTCGGCGCCCTGGAAGGAATAGATCGACTGCTTGTCGTCGCCGACCACGAACAGGGTGCGCGGCAGGAGGCGGTCCTCGCGGCCGACGCCCGATCCCGCGAAGAACTCGCCGGTCAGCGCGCGGACGATGTCCCACTGGTCGGGGGCGGTGTCCTGCGCCTCGTCCACCAGGATGTGGTCGATGCCGCCGTCCAGCTTGAACAGCACCCAGGCCGCCGCCGGGCGGCTGGCCAGGAGCGCCTTGGTCCGCTCGATCAGGTCGGCGAAGTCCAGCGCGCCGGCCGAGGCCTTCTCCAGGCCGTAGGCGGTGAGATAGGCCTGGGCGAGCGCCAGGGCGTCCAGGGTGTCGGCGGCGACGCGGGCGCCGCGGATCCGCTCGCGGGCGATGGCCAGGCGGTCCTGCTCGTCCAGCAGGGCCTGGCGTAAGGCGTCCCGGCCATTGAGGCCGGAGGTCTTGGCGACCCAGGCGGCGGGCGCGCCCTCGCCCTTCTCGGTGAAGAGGGCGTCCAGCGCCTGGGCGAGCGCCGCGTCCGGATCGCCGGCCACGGCGGCCAGCTTGGCGGCGCACTTCTGGTCGTTGACCCCGCCGGCGGAGAGGACCTGGGCGGCCTCGCGCCACAGGGACCGGTCGAGCTCCGTCAGGGCCTCGGCCTCGAAATCCTCCGGACCCAGGCCCGGCGGAACGCCGCAGGCGTCCCAGACCCAGGCCTGCGCGCCGGCCAGGCCGCCCTGCGCCTCGAAGAACGCGCCGAGCGCCGCGCGGCGGGCCTCGAAGCCCAGGAACATCGTCTGGAAGGCGCCGAAATCCAGGGCCACGGAGAACCGCGCGTAGGCTTGCGCCACCATGCCCTCGCCGGTCAGCGCATGGCGCGCCACGGCCTTGCGCGCGCCGTCGGCGATGACGGCGGCCTGGGCGTCGTCCATCACCCGGAAGCCCGGTGAGACGCCCGCCTCCAAGGGAAAGCGCCGTAACAGCTTCTCGCAGAAGGCGTGGATGGTCTGGATCTTCAGCCCGCCTGGCGTCTCCAGCGCGCGGGCGAAGAGGGCGCGGGCGCGGGACAGGTCGCGGCCGGCCCGCTCGCGCGCGCCCTCCAGCTCGGCCAGCCGTCCGGTCAGGGTGACGTCGTCCATCACTGACCAGTCGCCCAGGCGGCCGAACAGGCGGCGTTGCATCTCCGCGGCGGCGGCCTTGGTGTAGGTGACGCAGAGCACCTTCTCCGGATCGACCCCGGCCAGCAGCAGGCGCGCCACCCGGTCGATCAGGGTCTTGGTCTTGCCGGAGCCGGCGTTGGCGGTGACGAAGGCGGAGATCGCCGGGTCGGCGGCGATCCGCTGCGGATCGTCATCCAGGGCTTCGCTCATTCGTCGCCCTCCTCGCCGCTGGTCGACCATTCGAAGACCCGGGCCAGGTGGTCGTAGTCGCTGGCGTACTGGTGGACAAACTGCGGGGCGGTGCGCGAGACGAAGGGCTGGGCCGGGTCCCAGTAGCGGGCGATCAGGGTCTTCAGGCCTTCGAGCGCGCGCTGGGCGGCGTCCGCGCTTTCCGGCCCGGCCGCAGCGCGGACCTCCTCGCGACCGGCGGGGCGGCGGCCGGTGATCTCCAGATAGGTCAGCTCGCCCGGCTCCAGGGCGCCGATCCCGCCGAAGCCGCCGTGCGCCAGGATGGCGGCGGTGAGGGTGAGCTGCGGCGAGAAGCCGGCGTCCACCACCTTCTGCGAGGGCGCCTTGCCGGTCTTGTAGTCGAGGATGTGGCCGAAGCCGGCAGGGTCGGCCTCGATGCGGTCGGCCTTGGCGGAGAGCTTGAAGGGCCGCCCGGCAATGTCGACGATCAGCTCGCCGGTCTTCTCCACATGGATGGCGCGGCCATCCTCCCGGCGGCGGGCCTCCAGATCGGCGACCCAGGCGGCGGCCTCGCGGGCGAGCGCCGTCTCGCGGGCCAGGGCCTCGCGCAGCATGCCGGCCTTGACCAGTTCGTCCAGGTAGAAGCCCTCGAAGATCGCCGCGGCGTCGGGCGGCAGGGCGGCGGGGAAGTCGAGGGCGAAGCGCTCGAAGGCCGCGTGGATCGCGGTGCCGCGGGCGCGGGCTTCCACGGGTTCATCGGGCCGCTCGATGGGGCGCAGCTTCAGGATGTCGCGCGCCCAGACCGCATAAGGGTCGCGGGTCAGGCTCTCGACCCTGGTGACGAACAGCGCCGTAGGCCGATCCGCGGCGGGCGGGACGGGCGCGGGCCTGCGGGCCGGCGCATAGTCAGCGGGCGCGTCCAGGCCGCGCGCCCAGTCCAGCACGTCCGGCCGGCCGGGGATCGCCACGCCCGCGCCCTTGGCCAGGGTCTCCAGCCGCCAGAGCCAGCGCGACTTCACCGCCGGCGCGCCCTCCCGGCGCTCGGCATGCAGCAGGATCACCTCCGGCGCGCAGGCGGCCTGGGCGAAGTCGTGGGCGGCGAGGCCGACACGCCGCTCCGGCGGCGGCAGGCCGAGCGTCTGGCGCATCGGCCGCGACAGGAAGGGATCGAGCGGCGCGCCTCTGGGCCAGACGCCTTCCTCCAGACCCGCGACGATCAGCCGGTCGGCGCGCACCAGCCGGGCCTCGATGCCGCCCAGGATGCGCAGGCGCGAATGCGTCGCCCCCCCGGCCCGCACCGTCTCGCCGGACATCAGCCGCTCCAGGAGGTCGGCGAAGCCGCGCGGGCTGGCGTCCGGCAGGCCTGAGGCGTCGGCGATCAGGCCGGCCAAGAGGCGGCTCATGGCCTCGCCGCCATGACCGCTCCAGAGACCGCCGGCGCCGCCGCGGTCGTCGGCGGCGAGGGCCTCCATGGCCGTGGCGATGGCGCGGGCGAAGTCGGCGGGCGGGGCGGCCTCGCGCGGCAGGGCCGACAGGATGGTTTGGAGCCGATCGGCCAGGGCGCGCGTGTCGGAATGTTCCGCCAGCCGCGCCTTCAGGTCGTCCCACGCCCAGGGCCGCGACCCCCGCAGGCCATGGCGCTCCAGGGCCTCGCTCGCGCCCAACTGGACGTAAGGGTGCTTCAGGATCGCCAGGAGGTTGACCGGGCTCAGCGGATCGATGGCGGCGCGCGCCAAGAGGCCGGCCAGGGCGCCACAGGCGCAACCGGCCAGCGGCTCGCCGGCCGAGCTGTCCGGGACGACGCCCCAGCGCGCCAGCTTGGCGGCCACCCGGCGCGCCAGGGCCTGGTCGGGCGCCACCAGGGCGGCGGTGCGGTCCGGCGTCTCCAGGGCCTCGCGCAGCAGGAGGGCTGCGACCGTGGCGGCCTCCTCCTCCGACCGCGCGCTGACCAGGGACAGGCCTTCGAGGCCGAAGGCGACGCCGTTGATCGCCTCGCCGTCGGCTTCGGTGTTCAGGGTCTCGATGATCCTCAGCCAGTCGGCTGTGCGTTCCGGCGGCCGCAGCGCCTCGTTGACCACCCGCTGGCGCCACCGGCCGCGGGCGGAGAACACCAGGGACGCCGGCCAGACCTCCACCCGGTCGCGTTCGACGCCGGCCTTGTCCAGCAAGCGCTTCATGGCCCCCTGCGGATGCTGTTCGCCGACCTCCGCCCAGGCCTCGTCGGAGAGCGCCTCGTCCAGGCCGGGCAGCACCACGCAGCCCTGCGGCGCGCGGGCGATCACCCGCAGCAGGGCGGCCGTCGCCGGCGCCGTGCCGGTCGAGCCGGCCGCCACCAGCACGCCCTCCGGCGGGCGGGCGTCCCAGGCCTCGGCCAGGCGGCGCAGCAGGCGCACCCGGCGCTCCGAGACGTCGATGACCCCGAGCGCCTTCAACCGCTTCGGCCATTCGGTGAGCGCCATCTCCAGGAAGCGGCGCGAGACCCGCCAGTGATCGGCGAGGTCGGCCTCCACCAGGCCCGCCAGCCGCTCGAACGGCTCCAGCTCCTCGATCTGCAGGCTGTCGAGGAAGCCGCCGAGCGCGTCGGCCATCTCCAGGGCCGAAGCGGCGGAGAGCTCGCGGCCTTCCAGCAGGTCCCAGTGGTCGGCGACCAGGCGGGTCAGCTCGAAGCGGCGGCGCAGGGGGTCGATGGCGGCGTCGAGGTCCAGCGCCAGGTCGCCGGGCTCGAAAGGCGGCTCGCCTTCCTCGAGGTCGCCCAACGGCCGCATCTGCGGCGGCAGGACGGCGCGGCCTTCCGCGGCGCTGACGAAGGCGTCGGCCAGCACCCGCGCGCCCCGCCGGGTCGGCGTCAGCACGATGGCCTGCGAGAGCGCCTGCGGTCCCTGGGGCGACAGGGTCTCATGCAGGCCGCGCGCCAGGTCCTGCGCGAACGGCCGGTAGGCTGGGATCGACCACCAGCGCGGGCCCGGCCGTTCAAACAGCGGGCTCACATCAGTCTGGCCTCGGCCGCGTCGCGGGCGGCGGGGTCGCCGACGTGCATCCAGAAGGCGTCCATGACCAGGCCATGGAGCCGGCCCTCGTCCTGCAGCCGGCGCCAGATCGGCACGATGGAGAAGGCCGCATCGCCCTGGCCGTCGAGGATCTGGGGCTTGAGGATGCCGAACCCGACATTGGCGAAGGGGCTCAGGACCTCGGCGGAGGTGGAGTGGGTCAGCCGCCCCTCGGCGTCCATCGCGAAGCCTTGCGGCCCCTCGAAGCCCAGGCCGTTGCCACGCGCCACCAGGAGCAGCAACAGGTCCATCCGCGCCGGGTCCCAGGCGGCCTTCAGCCGCTCCAGCACCGGCTCGCCGGTGTCCAGCCACAGGGAATCGATGTTGGCGACGAAGATCGGGTCCTCGCCCAGCAGGGCGCGGGCATGCTGGATGCCGCCGCCGGAATCCAGCAGGCCGGCCCGCTCGTCGGAGACCAGGATCTCCAGGTCGTGACGGGCGGCCAGATGCGCCTCCACCTGGTCGGCGAAGTGGTGGACGTTGACCACGGCGCGTTCGACGCCGGCGGCCTTCAGCTTGTCGAGCACCCGGTCGAGGAGCGCGCGGCCAGCCACCGGGATCAGGGCCTTGGGCGTGGCGTCGGTGAGCGGGCGCATGCGCGTGCCGAGGCCCGCCGCCAGCACCATCGCCGTCTTCGGCCCTGGCAGGATCACGCCCGCGCCTCAGGAGGAACGTGCCGGTCGAACCACGCCGCCAGGCCAGCCAACGCCGGGTCGGTCAGGTTGCGTTCCAGATAGCGCCAGGTGCGGGGCATGAAGGCCTTGTACTGTGTGCGGCCGAGCAGGGATTGCCGGGCGAAGACCCGGCCCAGGATGCGTGCGGCATTGGAGACCGCCAGCGCCCGGTAGTCGGCCAGGAAGCCCTCGCGGTCCATCCCTGGCCGCGCGGCGAGGTAGCGGTCGAGCATAGCCGCCTCCAGCGACGGGCTGATGTCACGCCGCGCGTCCTGCAACAGGTGCAGCAGGTCCCAGGCCGGATGGGCCTTCAGCGCATCCTGGAAGTCCAGCAGGCCGACCCGCGCCGGCCCCCGGCGCTCGGGCAGCCAGAGCAGGTTCTGGGCGTGGTAGTCGCGGTGGCAGAAGACCGATGCGCCCGCCTCGCCGCGCACCCAGACGGGCGCCCAGAGCCCGTCCCATTCGGCGGTCGCCGCCGCGCCGAAGGGCGCGAGGCCGGAGAACTTCGGCCACCACTCCAGGAAGGTGTCGGTGGCGACCTTCAAGGCCAGGGTGTCGTAGGTGAGCAGCGGCCAGGAAAGGCCGTCGGCGGTGAGCACGGCGGGCGGCGCGTCCTCGTGCAGCCGCACCTGGACGTCCACGGCGGCTTCGTAGAGCGGCGTTTCCGGCTGGCCGCCGGCGATCAGGGTGGCGAACAGGCCGTCGCCCAGATCCTCCAGCACCGCAAAGCCGTCCGCGACATCGAAGGCTGCGACCCGCGGCGCCGAGAGGCCCCGCGCGATCAGATAGGCCGCGGTGGTGACGAAGGCCGCGACGGAGCCCGCGGCCAGGCGCGCGGCGGCGTTGTAGCCCAGGGCCAGGCGCTCGGCCTCGGTGGCGCTCGGCGGGCAGACCGGGGTCTCCAGCACCGGCGGCTGGTCCATCAGGATCAGGGGCGCGCCGCCGGCCGGATACAGCCGCTCATAGCGGCGCGTCGAGGCGTCGCCGGCCAACGGTTCGCGCCGCGCCGCGCCCAGGCCGCAGCCCGCCAGGAACCGCGCCTTCTCCGCCTCCCGTCCCAGGCTCAATCCGCCATCCCTTCCGCCAGGTTCTCCAGACGCCCGGCCCAGGCGCCATGCGGCGTCAGCCGCGCGCGGCGGCTGTCTCCGTCGACAGCGATCTCTACATCGAGTCGATCCGCCGGAAGCTGGCCGGCCAGCCGCTCCGGCCATTCGATCACCGCGGCCCCGTCGTCCAGCGCCTCGTCCAGGCCAAGCTCATAGGCCTCGCCGGGCGAGGTCAGACGATAGAGGTCGAAATGCGCGACCTTCAAACCCGCGCCCTCATAGAATTGCACCAGGGTGAAGGTGGGCGAGGGCACGTCCTCGTCCGGCGTGGTCAGCGCGCGGACCAGGGCGCGGGCCAGGGTCGACTTGCCGGCCCCCAGCGGCCCGGACAGGCAGACCGCCTCGCCGGCGCGCAAGGCCAGCGCGATCGCCGCGCCCAACCGCGCGGTGGCCGCCTCATCGTCTAGGATCATGCGCGGGCTTCGGCGAACACCCGGTCCGGGTCGGCCGCCAGGCCGCGTTCGACGTAGTGCTTCAGCCGCAAGGTCGCCTCGATCGGGTCACCCTCCAACGCCTCTGGCGCGATCGGCGCGCCGACCGTCAGGTGGAAGGCGCGGCCCTCCTTGTTCAGGAACTCGTGGAACAGGGTGATGTCCCGCAGCTCGTTCGAGAACCGGTTGAAGAAGTGGAACAGGCCCGACCACGGCCCGGTCAGGTGGATCGGAACCACCGGGGTCTCGTACTTGCGCGCCAGGGACACCGCCGAGGGCTGCCAGGGCGGATCGCAGAGCGCGCCATCAGGCTGGCGGCGCGCCAGCCGCCCGGCCGGGAAGATCACCAGGCAGCGCTCGGCCTCCATGGCCTCGCGGGTGAGGATCAGGGTCTCGCGGGTGCGCTCGCGGGTGCGCTTGGCCTCCACCCACTCGACCGGGATCAGCACCTCGGTGAACTGCGGCGCGACCCGGTGGGCGTCGGAGTTGGCGTAGAAGCAGATGTCTGGCCGCAGCGGCTTCAGGGCGTCGTAGAGGGCGATGCCGTCGGCGATGCCGGTCGGATGGTTGCAGACCACGACGGCGCGCCCGCTTAGCGGCACGCGCTCCAGGCCGGTGGCGGTGACCCTCAGCTTCAGCTCGCCGGCGACATAGTCCAGGGCCTCGCCGCCCGGCAGGGCCGCGACGGCGTCGCACATGCGCACGGCCTTGCGGTAGTCGAGCAGCGCGTAGAGCAGGGGCCGCAGCAGCGGCCATACGGGCGTCGCCGCCAGCTTCGGCGCGCGCTCCTCGATCATCGCGTCGATGATGTGCGCGCGCCGGCGGGCGAGCCTTAGCGGATGGGCGGGCGAAGCGACCGTCATGATGCGGAGCGTCGCAGGCGCCGGGCGGATCGGCAAGCGGCGGGCGTTGGAGGACGCACCCGACGCCTCGTCATCCTCCGGTCAGCCGCAGGCTGATCCGGGGGACCCAAGCTGAGGTGCAGGCGTTGGAAGCGCCGCTTGGGTCCCCCGGATCGCCTCTTCGGGCGACCGGAGGATGACGAAGTTAGTGGGGGCCATCGCCGGTTCGAGGCCCCAAGGCTCCATCATCCATGGAATTCAGGGCGGATTGCATCCCGTAAGGATGTGGTTCGACTGGATTTCAATCCGAACGTCGAAGCGCTGAAAGCCTCCACCCCAAACGGGGGGAGGTTTTAGGCCTGGATATCCAGCAGCCCGCCCACACCGGGCGGCGGGGCCGGGCGGACCTTCTGGGCATTGCCGTCGGCGTCCGTCTCCTGGGCCTGGGGCGTCACCGGCGCGACCGGCCGCGCAGCCTGGATCGGCTGGTAATAGGTCGGCCCGGTGGGGATGGCGGAAACCTGCAAGGACGCACTCCGGAGCCCGAAGCTAGCCGCCAGCCGTTAATCGTTCATGAGGCGGGTTCACCTGCGCCGCGTCAGACGCTACATCCCCGGCATGCGCGAGATCATGCACTTCATCGACGGCGTGGCCGTCAAGGGGACCAGCGGCCAGCACGGCGAGGTCTTCAATCCGAACACCGGCGAGGTCCAGGCCCGCGTGGCGCTCGCGAGCATCAAGGAGGTCGACGCCGCCGTCGCCTCGGCGGTGCGCGCGCAGCAGCACTGGGCTCTGGTCAATCCGCAGCGCCGCGCGCGGGTGATGTTCGACTTCAAGCGCCTGGTCGAAGCCAACATGAACGAGCTGGCCGAGATGCTTTCCTCGGAGCACGGCAAGGTCATCGCCGACTCGAAAGGCGACGTGCAGCGCGGCCTGGAGGTGATCGAGTTCGCCTGCGGCATCCCGCATGTGCTGAAGGGTGAGTACACCGAAGGCGCCGGCCCCGGCATCGACGTCTATTCCATGCGCCAGCCCCTGGGCGTGGCCGCGGGCATCACCCCGTTCAACTTCCCGGCGATGATCCCGATGTGGATGTTCGGGATCGCCATCGCGGTGGGCAATTCCTTCGTCCTGAAGCCCTCTGAGAAGGACCCGTCGGTTCCGATCCGCCTGGCCGAGCTGATGATGGAGGCCGGCGCGCCGAAGGGCGTGCTGAACGTCATCAACGGCGACAAGACCGCCGTCGACGCCATCCTGGAGCATCCGGACATCAAGGCCGTGAGCTTCGTGGGCTCCTCCGACATCGCCCACTACGTTTATTCGCGCGGCACGGCGGCGGGCAAGCGCGTCCAGGCCATGGGCGGCGCCAAGAACCACGGCATCGTCATGCCCGACGCCGACCTCGACCAGGCGGTGAAGGACATCTC
>NZ_SSMX01000049.1 GCF_004799515.1 Phenylobacterium sp.
GCAGGAGATCGGCGCCGGCAGGCGTCAATCGATAGGCCTTTCGAACTTTGCCCACCCCACGCCGCGCGGTCGAACTGACAAGGCCTGACGCCTCCAGTCGGCCAAGACGGTCGGCCAGGACATTGGTCGCGATCTTCTCGGGCGCGGCGAGGAGGTCGCTGTAGCTGATCGCGCCCGCCATTAGCGTGCGGATCACCACGAGGGTCCATCGGTCTCCCAACAGGTCGAGCGACGAGGCGATCGGGCAACGTGATCGGAACTGCGCATCCATGAACTAACGCTAACTTGCGCTCTGCAATTTAGCAAAGCATCCTGCGCGCCAAGCGTCGCTGAGCCGCACCAAGTGGAAGAGCGCACGCACCCCGGGGATCGGAAATGCTGCGCATTGTCTTCCGCATGGCGGCCGCACTCGCCGTCCTGATTTGCGTCGTCCTTCTGGCGATGGTGGCGCGGATGGTCTGGACGCCTTCGACGCCGGCCTTCCGCGGCCCGGACGGCAAACCACTCCCGCAGAGCGTGGCGACGATGGAGCGGATAAGCGTCAACGGCGTCCCACAGTCCGTGACGATCCGCGGGCGCGACCGGCGCAACCCGATCCTGATCTGGATTCACGGCGGCCCCGGCTCCAGCGAGACCACGGCGCTGCGCCACTACGACGCCGGCCTGGAGGACCATTTCGTGGTCGTCTACTGGGACCAGCGCTACGCCGGCCAGAACTTCGATCCGGGCGCGCCGAAGCCGGCGACGCTAACCATACAGCAGTACGTGGACGACCTAGGCGTCGTGGTCGATACGGTGCTGACGCGCTTCAACGAACGCAAGGTGGTCTTGGTGGGGCATTCCTGGGGCACGGTCCCCGGCGTGCTCTACGCCCAGCAGCATCCCGAAAAGGTGGCGGCCTATGTGGGCGTCGGACAAGTAGCCGACGTGCCGAAGAGCGAGCAGCGCTCCTATGCTTGGGCCGTGACGGAGGCGCGCGCGCGCCGCGACAAGCGCGGCGAGGCCCGGCTCGCGGCCCTCGGACCGCCGCCACGGCCGGGCCAGCCCATCTTCACGCCCCGCGACCTGATGCTGACCTACGGCGGGTCGTTCCACAGACAGATGGGCTACAACGATCTGATCCTGGCCGGCTTGCGCCATTCGGAGGCGAATTGGCGCGACTTCCTGGCCTTCCAGGGCAGCGGGGCCTTCAGCAACCAACTCACCCAGGGTGAGTTCTCGCGCTTCGTCATCGACGACCAGCCACAGGTGTTTGCGACGCCGATCTTCCTCCTGTCAGGCCGCTACGATCGTCAGTCTGAGGCCAGTGTCGCGCACGACTTCTACGATCAGGTACGTGCGCCGCGGAAGGCTTTCGTCTGGTTCGAGCAGAGCGCCCACAATCCGCCCTTCGAGGAGCCGGCGGCCCTCCAGAACTGGATCGTGCAGAACGTGCGGCCGCTAGCGATGCCTGCGACGACCTGATGACAAGCGCCGACGGCCCTGCGCCACAAGCTGACATTGGCATCCGGTTTGCGATAGGACCTTGGCGCCCCAAATTTCCGGACATCTGCTTGCCCCACCGGATGATATCAGAAAATGTGGAGCAGCTCAGCGTGGAAGGTCTCGCGGAGCGTGGCGAGCATGTGCTCCTGGAACTCCCGATCCACCGACCGCCAGAGCGAATCCGAGAAGACCAGGTCGCAGTTCGCAAAGATGTCGCGCTGCCGAAGCGCTGACAACGCATCGATGCAATGCCGCGACGCCGATGGCCAGATCGCCTGGCGGATCACATCGCCGCCCTCCGCCGGCGGGGCGCGGGCTCCGGCGACCACGACACCGCCGGCCGCCCGCAAGGAGTCCCAGTCCATGCGCAGGGCCAGGCCCTCCGCGCAGGTGACGAGGACGGGCAGCTCGGCCTGCAGGTCGATCCGCTCCTGCATTCGCATAGGCTCGACGAGATATTCAGGTTGCTCGAAGATTATCCCATGGACCATGCGCGCGCGCTCAACCACCGAGCGGCACCAGGTCTTCGCAAGGTCCAGATATTCGGTGTTGGGTTTGACGCTCTCGCCAGCCAAGGACAGGGAGAAGGCGATGGACACGCCCTGGAGCTCGTCGGAGATCGCCTGGAAGTCCATGAGCGTCTTCCGTAACGCCGCGTCCCATGTCGCGCCCCCATAAGCGGCGTCCCAACGCGCGAAGATATCGACAACGCTGAAGGCGTTGATCTCGTCGACCGGTATTTTGGAAAGGCCGCGCTCAGCCAGGAACATGAGCCGGCGGGTGGGCGCCGGGCGCCCGAAATCCCCGCCGGTGACGTCGCCAAGCAGGCTCCAGGCGACCATGGCGCGCAACAGCCTTTGGGGAATGATCTTCCCATAGAACCGCTCGATGCCGTCGAGCATCAACAGTAGAGCGATGTTGTGTTGAGAAACGGGGGCTCCCAGGACCTGAAACAGATAACGGTGGGCCCGGTCCGCTCCCATCGTCTCGCCGATCATCGATAGCTGCGCCAAGACCGCGCTGGCTTCGAAAACGGCGGCCGCTGTGATCCGCTGCGTTCCACGCAATACGGTCGAGGTTTCGACCAGATGCTCAAGGCGGTCGTAGGCGAAAAGGCACTCGACGCGCAGCGGGGTCGTGAAGCGCGGCGGAGCCGCTCGGCCACGAAGGGCTTCGGGCACGCCCCGCTGGTTGAAGGTCAGCGGTTCGATATTGACGTCCGGCAGGCCCATGGCGCGCCGCTCGGCGTTCCAGGCGCGCAGCTGCCGCGTTCGCGCGTCGGCGGAGAATCTGCACCACTTGGCGTAGGGTGCCGGGATGTGCCGCAGCCGATCGCTCGCAAAGACGGCGTATTGAAACAGGCCGCCAAAGACATCGCCGACTATGCTCGACAGACGCATCCGGCAGCGCAGGACTTCGCCGCCCCACGGCGAATACAAGTAGTCGAGGGCGTGCTGCCCCTCGTGCATTCTGAGGGTCAAGGCCGATAGAAAGTTCGCCCAGTCCTGGTCGCTTGAGAGAGATGCGAGATCGAACGGGGTTTCCCCCGCCAGGACCTCCCAAGGACATAGGGCTGGCCAGCAGTCCGCCTGCCTGTGGATCTTCAGCTCGACGCCGAAGAAACGCTGATCGAAGCCGCCAAGGTCACGCGGCAGGCGAACCTCGGTGTCAGGGCCGCCGCTGGACATCCGACCGGCCATCGAGCTCGGTGGTCAGGAGGTCGATTGCCGCGTCGATGTCGGCGTCCGTGGCGCCGGACGGGAAATGATACTGCCGCCGGACACGGTTCGTCTTGATCTCGATTGTCTGCCCTCGACGAGCCTTGAACGCATCCTTCAGGATGTCCCCCACCGGCCGGAACACCGCCGAGTACACAGCGAGGGTCACGGCGAACAGGGTGACCGGATCGAAGCCCTGGACGTTCGGATCCAGCGTTTCCACCTGCGAGGTGACCGCCACATCCGCCGCGTCCCGCGCCTGAATGGACGCCACGATGTCGCTCGCGAACTCGTCAGTGCAGACGACCTGAAGCCGCAAGGGCGTCGGCTTGGATTTCCGCCACAGATTCATCTAGCGTCCTCTTCGCAAAGCGGCACCTACACTTGGCGCGACCCAGGTGCGGGACGCAAGCCTCCGCACCGACCTCCCTTCCGTCCCCGGCACCATGGCCGGGAGTCCTGAAGGCCTCCGTTGCAGTTGGTGCCCCCTGGCACCGCGGTGCAAGTGACCACATTGCCGCTCAGCAGCACACGGTCCGGGTCGTGGTAGCAGGCTTGGTCAGGCCGGACTGCGCCAGATGCGGACACCGGGAGCCGTACCTAGATCGGACTTTCCATGGGTGTGACTCGTCAGATTCCCAAGCGAAGTAGCTCCTTGAGTAGCCCTTGCACCAAGAAGGGCAGCAGGCCGCAGATCCTTTCCTTTGGACCTTTGCGAGGGGCCCGCGCCGGCGTGCGCGGGGGTGGCGGCATGGCTTTGGAGCTTGGGGGTTCGGGGGCGGCGGCGGATGCGGCGTCCGATGTGTCGGGGCGACGGCGGAGGCCGGGGTGGACGCCTCACCTGCGGCGGCGCTGGACCGGCGGGCGCGGAACGCGCTTTGCACCGCCGTCGTGGCTCGGGAGGTGTGCCGGCGGGTGGCGGAGGGGCAGACGCTGAAGGAGGTCTGCGCCGACCCGCACCTGCCGTCGCTGCGCACGGTGGTGCGCTGGCGGGAGGACCATCCGGAATTCGCCGAGGACCTGCGCCAGGCGCGCGAGGGGCTGGCCGAGCGGCTGAGCGACCTGGGGTGGAAGATGGCCATGGAGGCGACGCCGGAGACCGCCTACCTGACCCGCGTGCGGCTGGGCCAGCTGCGCTGGACGGCGGCGGTGATGGGGCCGCGCACGCACGGGCGGTTGAAGCCCGCCGAGGCGCCGCAGCCGCCGGAGGTGCAGACCTATTGCTTCCGCCACTTCAAGATCGAGGAGAACACGGTGACCGGCCAGCACCGGGTGGTGGGCTACACCCCCGATCCCGACCATGCTGCCGGTGCGCACCAGCGAGGGGCCGTGGAAGGACCCGATCGACCCCGTGGCCAAGGCCGCGGGCGTGCAGCTGCGGTTCGAGGAGATCCGCCGTTCGCAGGCCGGGCCGCGACCGGACGATCCGGAGGGGTGGTGCTGAGGGGCTAAGGGCCGGGTGGCTTCGGCGCCGCGGGCCGCGACCCCCTCCGTCTCGCGGCTGGGCCGCGAGCCACCTTCCCCTCAATCGGGCTTCGCCCTCGGGGAGGATCTATTCGGGGTCGATTGTCGGCGGGCGTGGGGGTGGTACGTCCTAGGGTGCGCCAGCCAGGACGCGGGAGAGGACCCATGACGCCGACCATCACCGCCTTCGCCAGCTCACCCGACCGCGGCCGGGGGCTGGCGCGGGACATGCGGGTCCGCTGGGCGCTGGAGGAGGTGGGCCAGCCGTACGAGGTCCGCCTGGTGTCGTTCGCGCAGATGAAGGAGCCCGCGCACCTCGCGCGGCACCCCTTCGGGCAGATCCCGACCTATGAGGACGGCGGCCTGGCGCTCTTCGAGTCCGGGGCGATCGTGTTCCATATCGCCGAGCGGCGCCCGGGCCTGCTGCCCGCCGACGCCGACGCCCGGGCGCGGGCGGTCGCCTGGATGTTCGCCGCGCTCAACACCGTCGAGCCGCCGATCTTCGAGCGGGCGATGGCCCTGATCCTGGAGCGCGACAAGCCCTGGTTCGAGGCGCGCCAGCCGATGCTCGACGCCAGCGTCCGCAGGCGGCTGGACGAGCTGGCCGCCCGCCTCGGCGGCGCCGATTGGCTGGACGGCGCCTTCAGCGCCGGCGACCTCCTGATGGTCAATGTGCTGATGCGGCTGGGCGGATCGGGCCTGGTGGAGGAGCACCCGAACCTCGCCGCCTATGTCGCCCGCGGCCAGGCGCGCCCCGCCTACCAGCGGGCGTTCGCAGCCCAGCTGGCGGTGTTCACGGCCCAGCAGCCGGCGGGCTAGCGCCCGGCGCCGGCCGCTGGACGCCGGCAGGGCGGCGTTCGTCGCAATCCAGGCGATGGCGCGGGGCGGGGCGGACAAGGTGCCGTGCGCCTCATGCGCCCACTGGAGGATTCGATGCGTCCCAGGCTTATCCTGTCCGTCCTCGCCGCGCTGACCGCGCTCTCCGCCCCGGCCGCGGCCCTGGCCGCCGCGCCGCCGCCGGAGCCGCGGACCGAAGCCGCCGTCCTGGCGGCCAGCGACGACTGGCTGGCGGCCGAACGTCGCGGCGACGTCGCGGCGCTCGATCGCCGGCTGATGCCGCAGTATCAGGACATCGAGCCGAACGGCCGCGTCCATCCCCGCGCCGCCCTGATCGCCCACGCCGCCAACCTGAAGGACCCCTCGACGGTCCCGGCCAAGCAGCTGGCCGCCGAGTTCCGCAAGGCGCACCCGGAGGTCGAGAAGGTCGTCATGACCGGCGACACCGCCCTCATCAGCTACCGCGCCCCGGAAACCGAGGAACAGGTCAGCTCGGTCGACATCTTCGTCTACGACCAGGGCCGCTGGCGCGCGCTGGTCTCGACCCACAACAGCCATGGGTGAAGGCGGCGGGCGGGGCGCGGACATGACAAGGCCGCCGGCCTTGCGGCCGGCGGCCCGTCGATGTCAGTCCGCTAAGCTCAGGCGGCGAGGACGCCCTGGCGGCGGCGCAGGACGGCGCCCGCGCCGGCGAAGCCCAGGATCATCAGGGCCCAGTCCGCCGGTTCCGGCACGCCCGCGGCGGTCTCGAAGTTGTAGGTCGTGCCGTCGGCGGTGATGTCGTCCACGTGGGCCAGGTAGCCCGCGCCGGCGCCGCTGCCGACGCCGACGTAGAAGCCGCCGACGACGTCGCTGGCGAGGCTGGGGTCGATGGTCAGCCAGTCGGCCAGCGTATGGGCGTCGTTCGGGTCGCCCTCGCTGTTCAGGTAGAACAGCGCGTTGGAGTCGGTGACGTTCAGCGTGCCGATGGCGCCTTCCGCGGCGTAGCCGCCCGTCTGATAGGCGGCCTCATAGACCAGCTCGTCCCGCGTATTGCCGTTCCAGATCGTCAGCCCCAGCAGCGGGGAATATTTGGCGTCGAGCGCGCTGACCGAGGTGGGATCGATCTGGTAGCTGAAGGACAGGTCGGTGAACTGGCTGAGCGCGCCCAGGTTGTTGGTGGCGCCGGGCGCGGTCGGGTTGCCGTAGAGGCCGGCCGAACCGCCGAACACCACGCGGCTGCGGTCGCCGGTCAGGGCCAGGGAGCCGTTACCGTCGATCGGGGTGTTCGTGATGGCGGCCGTGCCGCCGCCGGTGTTTTCGCCGGCCGGGCTGCTCCAGCCCTGCGAGCCGTCGAGGGCGGTGACCACCACGGTCCCGGCCTGGGCGGCGGTCGCGCCAAGCACAGCGAGAGACGTCGTGGCGATCAAAGCCACGAGAAGACGATTTTGCATTGTGTTTTCCAGCCCCGTACTCGTTCTACTTGAGATCCATGCTCTGAGAGACATGGATCCCTTTGCCCCAGCGGCGAGTGTCACCTTGTTGCGGAACAATCCGCCCGCGCTGTCTTCGCCAGCGCAGATCGCCCCGAAGCTCAGCATTTACGAGGTAAACGACATGCGAGTGACACGGGCTATAAAAAATTAATAATGGATTCAACCTGGAGGGGATTGCGGCTTCAGGTGGGCGTCGTACCAGGCGAGGATCCGGCCAAACATGTCGATGTTGTTGACGCCCAGGCGCGGGGAATGGCCCTCGCCGGGATAGGTGACCAGCTCGGCTTCGACCCCCAGGCGCTTGAGCGCGCGGTAGAGGCCCTTGGACTGGCCGACGGGGTTGTTCACATCGTCCTCGCCGTCGAGGATCAAGGTCGGCGTCCGGGCGGCCTTGATGTAGGTCGCCGGCGCGTTGCGGGCGTAGACCTCCGGCTGGTCCCAGGGCGTGCCGAACCACCACTCGTCGCCGCCCCTGCCGTCGCCCTCGGTCTCGAACTCCGCCTGCTGGTCGTAGACCGGCGCCCCGGCGACGGCGGCCTTGAAGCGGCGGGTCTGGGTGATCGCCCAGGCGGCCATCTCGCCGCCGTAGGACCAGCCGCCGATCCCCAGGCGCTCGGGATCGACCTCGCCCTGCGCGATCACCGCGTCCAGCACCGCCGTCAGGTCCTTGTAGTCGCCGCCGCCCCAGTCGGCCCGGTTGGCCGCCATGAAGGCCTCGCTGTAGCCGTTGGAGCCGCGCGGGTTGACCATCAGAACCGCGTAGCCGTGTGTGGCCAGCATCTGCGCCCAGGCCGCCTCCCAGCCGTAGCCCGCCGTGAAGTTGGAGGACGGGCCGCCGTGGACCAGCAGTACCAGCGGGGCCTTCGCGGCGCGCGACGCGCCGGCGGGCTTCACCAGGGCGGCCTCGATCGGGGTCCCGTCGAAGCTGCTGGTCCAGAAGATCGCCGTGGGCGCCAGGCGCACGCCGTCCCAGCCGGCCTGCAGGTGGGTGAGCTGGAGGACGTCGCCGCCGGCGGTCCGTACGAAGATGTCGGGCAGGTGGCCGAAGTCCTCGCCCACGAAGGCGATGTCGCCGTTAGGCGCGACGTCGAAGCTGTTCACCGAGCGCGCCAGGTCGATCTTCTGTGGCGCGGCGCCTTCGCGCAGCCGCACGAGGCGATTGTAGAAGCCGTCGGCGACGCGGGCGTAGAGACCGTCCGCGTCGCGCCAGCGCGCCTGCAGGACCGCCAGGTTCGGCGCCGGCCACAGCGCCTTGAACGGCCCGCCCTGCGCGGCGGGGGCGACGATCAGGTCCCGCGCCTCCGGCCCCTTGGCGAGGGTGGAGCGGACGGCCAGCCGCGTGGCGTCCGGCGACAGGGTGAGGCTGTCGAAAGGCTGCGGCGGCTGGTTGAGGAGGGTGGCGGCGCCGTCGGCCGTGGCGAGGCTGTAGAGGGCGTCGGTTTCGGCCTCCACCCGCGGCGTCGCGGTGGCGACCAGCAGCAGATGGCCGCCGTCGCGCCATTGCAGGTCGTCGATCCGCCAGCCGGCGGGGCCGAGGCTGCGGGTCGTCCGGGTCGCGAGGTCGAGGATCCACAGGCGCGGCAACTGGCGCGGATCGTCCGCGACTTGCGGTCCGTCGGCGGCCGGGGTGTCGTCGGCCTTGGCGAGGTAGGCGATCTGGCGGCCGTCCGGGGACCAGCGGAAGCGGTCGACCCCGGCCTTGCGCGCCGTGAGCGCAGTCGCCGTCCCGCCCGCCGCCGGGACCGCATAGACCTGCGAGCGGCCGCCGCGGTTGGAGAGGAAGCCCAGCTCGGCGCCATCCGGCGACCACTGCGGCCCACGCTCGGACTTGCCGTCCGGCGTCAGCGCCTGGTCCGCGCCAGTGGCGACGTCGACCACATGCAGCTGCGAGCGGTAGTCCCAGCGGTAGCTCAGGGCCACATAGGTGAGCTTCGTCCCATCGGGGGAAAAGTGGATGTCGCCGGCGCGGACGGAGGACAGGGCCTGGGCGGGCGTCAGGGACTCCTGCGCGAACGCCAAGCTCGACGCCGCCCACGCCAGCGCCACGGCCGGCAGATATCGCAGAACAGCTTTCAGGCCAGGCAACGGCGGACTCCCTCTCGCGCGGCGATCCTACCGCGACGCCGCGCCGCCGCCTTCCACGGGCCTAGCGGCTTTGCGTCGGATTAGCGCCGCCGCATAGTCGTGGGCGCAATGGAGGACCACGGATGGTGCTGGCTCAGGCTCGGCCGCAGGTGCGGACCTACCGCGCGGGCGGCTCCATGGATCGCCACGAGCATGGCGAGGCGTCCCTGAGCCTGGTGGTCCACGGCGGCTTCCTCGAACACATCGGCCGCCAGACGCGCGACTACACGCGCGGTCACGTGGCCTTCTTCCCGGCGGGGACGCCGCACGCCCAGACCTTCGGATCGCTGGGGGCCCGGCAGGTGACGATCCGGCCGGAGGCGGACTGGGTCGACTACCTCGCCGACTGCAAGGCGCCGCTGAGCGAGGCGCCGCACGCCAACAGCGCGGTGTTCCGCCGCCTGGGCGACCGCCTGCTGCAGGAGCTCGCCCACGCCGACGACTTCAGCGGCGTGGCCTGCCACGGGCTGATGCTGGAGGTAGTGGCCGCGCTGGGGCGGGCCAACCGCCCGGCCACGGCTGCGCCCGGACGCCCGCCGGCCTGGCTGCGCGCCGCCTGGGCGCACATCCACGAGAACGCCCTTCGCCCGATCACGCTCGCCGAGATCGCCCAGGCGGCCGGCCGCCACGAGATCCATCTCGCCCGGGAGTTCGGCCGGCACTACGGCATGACCGTCGGCGCCTGCCTGCGGCGCCTGCGCACGGAGCACGCCGCGCGCCGCCTCGAAAGCTCCAGCGCCGGCCTGACCGACATCGCCCTGGAAAGCGGCTTCAGCAGCCACGCCCACCTCTGCCGCGAGTTCAAGGCCCAGCTCGGCGTGACTCCGTCGCAGTACCGCGGCGCCCGGCGCCGCGTCGGCCCCTGCTGAGCCGCCTATGGGAACCCAGGACCCCGCCCTGCTGCGACGGCTGTTGCGGGCCAAGGACCGGATGGACGCGGCCTCACACGAGGCCTGGCCGGTGCGGCGGCTGGCGCGGGTCAGCGGCGTCTCGGATGCGCACTTCGCCCGCTCGTTCGCCCAGGCCTTCGGCGTGCCGCCGCACCGCTACCTGCTGACCCGGCGGATCGAGCGGGCCACGGCCCTGCTGCGGGAGACCGACCTGCCGATCATCGAGATCGCCTTCCAGACCGGCTGGAACAGCCTGGGCACCTTCGGCCGCACCTTCCGGGACGTGACCGGCGAGAGTCCGAGCGAGCGCCGCGCCCGCGAGCGGGCCGTCCCGCCCGCGCCGGCCCAGGCGCCGCCCTGCTTCCTGCGCGCCGCCCACCGCCCCGACCTCAGGTTCGCAGTTTCGGAGAAGCGGCGGCGCGAGGCCGGCGATATAGACGGGGCCGAACAAACGGAGGTCCCATGAGCCAGGGTGTCAGCGTCGTCGGTCTGTACGTCCGCGACCAGGATGAAGCGTTGGAGTTCTATGTCGGCAAGCTGGGCTTCCGGGTCCACACCGACGCCAAGAACGGCGACTACCGCTGGCTGACGGTGCAGCATCCGGACCAGCCGTCCTTCCAGCTGGGCCTCTTCAGGCCGCAGGCGCCGACGGTGGACGAGGGCGCCGCCCAGGCCTTGGCCGAGCTTGTGGCCAAGGGCGCCATGCCGCCCCTGGTGCTGGTGGTCGACGACTGCCGCGCCGCCCACGCCCGGATGAGCGCCGAGGGCGTGGAGTTCACCCAGGAGCCCACCGACCGCTACGGCGCCGTCGACGCCAGCTTCCGCGACCCCTCCGGCAACGGCTGGAAGCTGGTCGAGAGACGCTAGGCCGCGGCGAAGGCGACCGCGCGACGGCGGCGCAGCATGACGCCCGCGCCGCCGAAGCCCGCGATCATTAGCGCCCAGCTCGCCGGCTCCGGCACGAAGGTGGCGTCGAAGTTTCCGTTGCCGACGCTGTCGAACTTGCCGAACGACTGGCCGGCCTTGTAGCCGATCGTCGTCCCGTCTGTGGCGCCCAGGGCGAAGCTGAAGAAGTCGTCGGTGGTAGGGCCGAAGAAGCTCGACGTGAAGGTCACCGTCGTCGGATCGCTCGCCGGCGTATTGGTGGTGTCGCCGTCCTGAGCCAGGAAGTTTCCGCCGGTCTTGCCGCCGACAATCCAAGCGTTGTGGAAGGTGACCGTCAGGAGGTTGGTGCAGCCGTTGCAGATGGCGTTCAGCGCGGCGAGGTCCGCGGCGCTGGTGGTGGCGTCGTTCAGCTTGAAGGAGAAGCTTCCGTCGACGTAGGCCTGTGTCTCGTTGACGCCGGTCCCAGTGGCCGCGTGGCCGGTCTCGGTGGCGCTCAGCAGGAACTCGGCGCCGATGCCGCTCAGGAGCAGGTCCGGCGTGTTGAAATTGAAGGTGGTGAGGATGTTCGTGGCCGTGGTCGAGCCCTTGGGGCCGCTGATCAGCTTGCCGCCCGTCGTCCCGCTCTGCAGCCAGACAAGGTTGGTTCCCCGCACCGCCGAGGAGTCGCTTCCCACGGTGTCGGCGGCGGCCGATGAGGCCACGGCGACCAGGGACAGCGCGGCGATGCCGGCGGCGGTGAAATTCAAGACCCTACTCATCTGACGTCCTACTCCCGTAAGCGCGGCGATCGCGCTGTCCGCAGCCAAAGCCACAAGCTGCGATATCATCGTTATGAAATAGCGAGCCTCTTGAAAACAGGTTTCCCCTCAAAGGTGAATATTTATCTTATCGCCTGTGTTGCTGTCTGTTGAGAGCTTGAGCGTATGAATTAAAAGAACATGCTCAGTGAATAAAAGAATGTTTCAATGTATAAAATTTCTATAAATTTGACATTTTGGCTGATGTTCCTCGATGCGCCCGAATCTGGCGTCCATTGAGCTTGAATCGTGCCCGCGAAGATTTCACTGATCGTGTTCAGTGAGCGGGCCGGCGCCAGGGGCCGGGTTACGCAAACCGTGTTCGTTTTCATTGGCCTGGCGCGAAGGCCGCGCTAGGCTGCGGACCTTCGCCATGGGGCCCCGTGGGACGGGACACTGGTCAGGTGTGAGGCGATCATGAGGGGGACCGAGCGGTTCGACGCCACGGCGGCGACCGGCGCTGCGCGCCTGGGTCGAGGACTGGCCGTCGCCCTGACGCTGGGCTCGGTCCTGGTCCTGGCCGGCGTCGGGCCGGCGCGGGCCTATCAGCTCACCGACTTCCTGAAGAAGGTCGTGCCCGGCCAGACGCCCGCCCAGACCACCACGACACCCACGACACTGACGACCGGCGCGGGCGCGGCCAAGCCCGCGGCGACCGCGCCCGGCGCGCCGGGGGCGATGGCCATGCAGCAGGGCCCCGCCGACCTGCCGCCGCTGCACAAGCTGGGCACCGACGCGGTGGCGGTGGTCGAGGCCGCCACGCCGAAGGCGTCGGTGCGCGAGATGGACTACGTGTTCGCCAAGCAGAACTTCACGGTCGGACCCAAGGGTTCGGTGACGCTCAGCTACCTCTCCGGCTGCCTGACGGAGGTCATCCAGGGCGGCACGGTCACCGTCGCGGCCACCGGGAGCCATGTGGTCGGCGGCAAGCTGCTGCCGCGCCCGACCCCCGGCTGCAAGGCGCCGCACCCGATCATCCTGGCCAGCGCCTCGGAGGCCGGGGCGACGGTCAACCGGATCACCCCCTTCACCGGCGTGGTCTGGGACGAGCGGGCGCTGAAGTCCGGGCCGCCGGTGTTCAAGTGGGACAAGGCCCTGGGCGCCGTCACCCTGCGGGTGAAGGACCTGGAGAAGTCCGGCGATCCGGTGATCTGGCAGGCCGCCACCGACCGCGACTGGATCGCCTACCCCGTCAAGGGCGTCCCGCCGCTGGCGCCGGGCGAGCCCTTCAAGGCCGAGGCGGTGGCGGGCGACAAGGTGGTGGCGAGCGCGATCTTCTCGATCTCACCCGACCTGGATGAGGCGGACAACCTGGCCAACCGCGTTGTCCCTCTTTCCGCGCCCTAGGCCGGCCGAGGGCGGCGGGAGCGGGCGCTCCGCCCATCGCCGGCGGCGGCGGCGCGTCCTGGTGGGCCTGGCGCTGGGCCTGGTCGCCGGCGCCCTGGCGCTGACGCCCCTGGCCCGCGGCCTGGATCGCCAGGGGATCGACGTCCTGCTGCCCCTGCGTCATGCGGTGTTCGGCCCGCTGTTCCCGCCGGCCCGCTCCGATGTGGCCATCGTCGCCATCGACGAGCAGACCTACGCCACCGAGCCCTTCGCCAACACGCCCAAGGTCGCCTGGACGCCCTACCTGGGCTACATCCTCGACGCCATCGACAAGGCCGGCGCCAAGGCCATCGGCTTCGACATGGTGTTCCCGACCACCCTCGACCGGCCCGAGCTGCTGCTGGGCTACGACCGGCCGTTCCTGATCGCGCTGCGCAACGCCGCCGACCGCGGCCATGTGGTGATGGGCGAGTTCAAGCTGTCGGGCCAGACGACGACGCCCTACGCCGGCCAGGTGATGGCGGTGCGCGGCCAGGACAACCTGCGGCTGCTCAACTACAAGCTCGACGACGACGACGTGGTGCGCAGCTACTGGCGCGGCTTCCGCACCACGGAGGGCGGCGAGATGCTGTCCTTCGGGGCGGAGCTGGCCAGGCGCGCGGGGACGCCGCCGCCGGCCCGCGACTTCCTGATCAACTTCAACACCGGCGCCGGCGATATCCCCGTCTACAGCATGGCCGACATGTTCGCCTGCGTGCAGGCGGGGAACGCCGACTACTTCCGCCGCGCCTTCGCCGGCAAGGTGGTGCTGTTCGGCGAGGTGCTGGACATCGAGGACCGCTTCCGCAGCTCCAAGCGCCTGGCCTGGGACGAACGGGCCAACGCCCGCGCCGCCCCCGCGCCCTGCCGCATCGCCCCCGATCCCGGACGCTTCGCCGCCACGGTGGACCGCCGCTCCATGCCGGGCGTGATGATCCACGCCGCGGCGATCAACACGCTGACCAAGCACCTGGCGCTGCGCGAGACCCCGCCGGCGGCGGCCTTCGCGGCGGTGGGGCTGTCGACCCTGTTGCTGGCGATCGCCTTCCTCTTCCTGCCGCCGGTCACCGGGGCGGTCGTCGGCGCGGCGGCGCTGGCGGCGGAGCTGGCGGCCTCGGTCCTGGCGCTGCAGGAGCTGACGGTTGCGCCCACCGCCAGCCTGCTGATCGCCGCCGTCGGGTCCTACACCCTGATCTACGCCTACCGCTTCGTGGTCGAGGACCGCGAGAAGCGCTGGGTGCAGCACGCCTTCCGCCATTACCTGGCGCCGGCCCTGGTCGACCGGATGATGGAGGACCCCGACGCGCTGAGGCTGGGCGGCGACAAGCGCTGGGTGACGGTGATGTTCACCGACATCGCGGGCTTCACCACCATCAGCGAGAGCCTGCGCGAGACGCCCGAGCGGCTGATCGAGCTGATGAACCGCTACCTGACCCTGATGTCCGGGGTGGTGAACGATCACGACGGCTACGTCGACAAGTTCATCGGCGATGCGGTGATGGCGGTCTGGGGCGCCCCGGTGGAAGTGGCCGACGCCGAGCGCAAGGCGGTGGAGACGGCGCTGGACTGCCAGGCGGCGCTGGCGGCGTTCAACCGCGAGGTGGTGGGCGAGTATCTGCCGTCCGGCCGGCTCGGCACCCGCATTGGCATCGCCACGGGTTTTGCAGTGGCCGGCAACATGGGTTCGGCCCAGCGGCTGAACTACACGGTGACCGGCGACATGGTGAACCTGTCGGCGCGGCTGGAGGGCGCCAACAAGGAGTACGGCACCGCCATCATGATCAGCGAGCTCACCGCCGAAAAGCTGGGCGGCGGCTTCGTCCTGCGCCGGCTGGACCGGCTGGTGGTCAAGGGCAAGACCCTGCCGATCGCCGTCTTCGAGGTGGTGGGCCGCGCGGGCGCCGTCGCCGACGAGGTGCTGGCGCGGCTGGCGGCGTTCGAGCAGGCGCTGGCGCTGCACGATGCGCGGGATTTCGCCGCAGCGCGGGCGATCTTCGAAAGCTTGGCCTCCACGGATCCGCCGTCTCGGGTGTATGCTCAACGCTGCGCGGCCTACCAGGCCGAGCCGCCGCCGGCCGACTGGCAGGGCGAGTTCGTGCTGAAGACCAAGTGAGGGGCTGCAGACCAGATCGGGGGCCGGCCATCGGGCGGGCCGGGGGAGGGTGAGATGGGCGAGACTTCGGACATCGGCCGCCGCGGCTTGCTGGGCGGCGTGGCGGCCCTGGCCGCGACCCCGGCGCTGGCGCAGATCCCCAACATCCCCGGGCTCTCCGCCCTGCAGAACCTCCCCGGGGCGAACGCCGCCAGCAGCCCCGTCATGAGCCGCTTCGTCGATCTGGCGGGCCAGGCCGCCAGCGTCATCGCCAGCATGAAGCTGACCGAGGCCGACGAGATCGCCATGGGCGACCACTACTACGAGCCGTTCATCGACCAGTCCGGCGGCCGCTACAATTCCCGCCGGGCCCAGGAGGCGCTGCACAGCTTCGCCGAGCCGGTGATCGCCACCAGCAAGCGCAGCGGCCTGAAGTGGGACATCGTCCTGATCGACAACGAGACGGTCAACGCCTGGGCCCTGCCAGGCGGCAAGATCGGCGTCCACAAGGGCCTGATCCGCTATTGCAAGACCCCCGAGGAGCTGGCCGCGGTGATCTCCCACGAGCACGGCCACGCCGAGCTCAGCCACGGCATCGCCCAGATCAAGAACAAGAAGTTCGTCCAGGGCATGGGCGGCATCGCCAAGCAGCAGATCGTCGAGAAGGTCGCCCGCACCAAGGCCGGCGGCGTCGGCGCCTTCTTCACCGGCGAGGTGCTGACCGCCTTCGAGGGGCCGGTCTACGAGATGGTCACCAGCGGCTATTCGCAGGATCTGGAGTACGCCGCCGACGGCCACATCGTCGGCGTCTTCCACAACCTGGGCTACGACACCGGCCACGCCACCGACTTCTACGACACCATGCTCAAGCTGGTGCCGCCCAACACCAAGGCCACCACCTCGCTCTACGCCACCCACCCCGGCACCAAGGACCGCATCAAGCGCCTGCAGAAGGCCATCGCCGCGGACAAGACCCCGATGGCCGCGCCCGGCGCCCATCCGGGCTGGGTGGAGCTGAAGCAGTCCTTCCCCACCCGGACGGTGTTCCGGCTCACCTAATTCGCTCTCGCCGGCGCACCGGAGCGGCTAAGCTCGGACGGAACGAACCGCCTGCGCCGGACGCTCCGAACCCATGAAGTCGCTGCCCAACATCCTGACCTCCATGCGCCTGGTGCTGGCGCTGTTCATGTTCGTGGCCCTGGCCGCGGCGGCCGGCGCGGTGCCGGGCCTGTCCGATCATCTCTCGCCGGCGATCCAGTTCGCCCTCGAGCGCTGGGCGGTCTACGCCTTCGTCATCGCCGCGGTGACCGACTTTTTCGACGGCTGGCTGGCGCGCAAGATGGACGCGGTCAGCGTCTGGGGCGCGATCCTCGATCCCATCGGCGACAAGGTGCTGGTCTGCGGCGCGGTGCTGGGGCTGATGTCGCTGGGGCCGCAGCCCATGGTGCTGCTGCCCGCCGGCCTGATCCTGTTCCGCGAGTTCACGGTCAGCGCGCTGCGCGAAGTGGGCGCCGGCAAGGGGATCAAGCTGCCGGTGACCCTGCTCGCCAAGTGGAAGACCACCCTGCAGCTCACGGCGCTGGCGCTGGAGCTGGTGGTGGCCGCCTGGGGCGCCTTCGGCCTGCCGGACGACCCGTCGATCCGCAACCCGGCCACCTACGTCGCCCACGGCCTCTTCTGGCTGGCCGCCATCGTCACCCTGATCACCGGCGCCCAGTACTGGGAACAGACCCGCAAGGCCCTGCAGGAATAGATGGGGCCCGAACGTACCGCGGCCTGAGGATTTCACGAGAGCAACTTTAAGGCGCAGCCCCGCGTTGGGAGATCACTGATCTTGGGTTTTCCAGGTCGGTGGAGGATTCTTCCTATGAAATCTATCTCAACGACGGCGGCCATTGGCGCGCTGATCGCGGCCGGGGCGATCGCCCTGGGCGCCGGCAGCGCCTCGGCGCGGGTCGTCTGCAACGCGCAGGGCGACTGTTGGCATACCGACGTCCGTGCGACCTACGGCCAGCGCTTCGAGACCCATCCTGACGACTGGTATTTCCATCAGACTTGGAACCAGGATTCGAAGCGCCATTGGCGGGACTATCATGACGGCCTCGGCTACTACGCCAACGGCGTCTGGATGCCCCGCTAAATCGGACGGCGCCGTCACAGTTGACGCATCAGCAGAGGGCGGTCTTCGGGCCGCCTTTTTGCGTCGCGGGTCTGGTTCGGGCCGAGGCTCCGGGATCGGCTTGACCCGCTCGGGACCGTCATATACTTAAGTCATAACTTAAGTGATTGGACCCTCGATGTCGCTCACCCTCTACTATCATCCGCTGTCGTCGTTCTGCTGGAAGGCGCTGATCGCGCTCTATGAGGGCGACGTCGCGTTCACGCCGCGGTCGGTGAACCTGGGCGATCCGGCCGACCGGGCGGCGTTCCAGGCGGTGTGGCCGTTGGCCAAGTTTCCGGTGCTGGTCGACGACGCGGCTGGCCAGATGATCCCGGAATCCTCGCTGGTGGTGGAGTATCTGGCGCGGACGCAGGCCGCGGCGGCCAGCCTGCTGCCGGCCGATCCGGAGCGGTCGATGGCCATCCGCCTCGCCGACCGGCTGATCGACAGCTACATCCACCTGCCGTTCCAGGGCATCGTGAACGAGCGGATGCGGCCCGACGACAAGCACGATCCCTATGGCGCCGGACAGGCCCGCGCCGCCGTCCGCCAGGGCTATGACCTGATCGCGCCCAGGGTGGCTGGCCCCTGGATGATGGGCGAGGCCTTCACCCTGGCCGACTGCGCGGCCCTGCCGGCGCTCTACTACGCCGACTATGCGGTGAGCCTGGACGCCTGGCCGCCGCTCCGCGCCTACCTTGAGCGGCTGAAGGCGCGGCCCAGCGTGGCGCGCGTGCTGACCGAGGCTGAGCCCTGGTTCCAGTACTTCCCGCTGAAGGACGGCTGATGAACCTCGACGCCACCTTCCAGGCCCTGGCCGATCCCACGCGACGCGACATGGTCGAACGGCTGGCCCGGGCGCCGGCGACGGTCAGCGAGCTCGCCCAGCCCTACGCCATGTCCCTGCCGGCCGTCGTCCAGCACCTGGCGGTGCTGGAGGCCAGCGGCCTGGTGCGCTCGGAGAAGCAGGGCCGGGTGCGCACCTGCCGCGTGGAACCCGCCGCCCTCAGCCTGGCCGAGCAATGGTTCAACCAGCGCCGGGCGGAGTGGGACGCGCGTCTCGACCGCCTGGGCGAACACCTGAAACGCTTCCCCGACGGAGAACCGAAATGACCGCCGACCCGACGACGACCGAACACAGCGTGGCGCACGGCGTCTTCGCCATCGAGCGCACCTATCCGAACGTGACGCCGCAGCGGGTCTATGAGGCCTTCGCCACCGAGGCCGGCAAGGACGCCTGGTTCTCCGGCCCCAACGAGGCCTGGGACATCGTCGAGCGGGTGTTCGACTTCCGCATCGGCGGCCGTGAGACGCTGAAGGGCCGCTGGAAGAGCGGCATGGTCACCGAGTTCGACGCCACCTTCTTCGACATCGTGCCCGGCGCGCGCATCGTCTACGCCTACGAGATGCGTCTGGACGGGCGGAAGATCTCGGTCTCGCTCGCCACCTTCGAGTTCAAAGCTGTTGGCGCGGGCGCCAAGCTGACCATGACCGAGCAGGGCGCCTTCCTCGACGGCTATGACGACAACGGCAGCCGCGAGCGCGGCAGCCGCGATCTGGTCGACAAGCTCAGCGCCTGGCTGGAGGGCTAGGCGAGCGCCGCGTAGGCCGCCGCCCAGAAGGCCTTGTGCAAGGCCGGCGGGTCGGGGCTGTCGAACAGGCGCGGCGTCAGGATGATGGTCGTCAGGCCCTCGGCGGGGTCCAGGTACCAGGACGTCCCGAAGCCGCCGCTCCAGCCGAAGGCGCCGGGCCGCAGCCCGTCCTTCGACGGCCAGGCCAGCACCGACATCCCATAGCCCCAGCCGTGCCCCTGGCCGAGGATGGCCTCGGCCCCCGGCGCCGCAGCCAGGGCTTGTGGCAGGTGGTTCGTGGTCATGGCGGCCACGGACGCCTCGGACAGCAGGCGCTTGCCGCCGTGCTCGCCGCCCGCCAGCAGCATCCGCGAGAAGGCCAGGAGGTCGTCCACGGTCGAGGTGAGGCCCGAGTCGCCCTCCGGGAACCGCGGGCGGCGGGCGTAGCGGCTCTGGGCGCCGGCGGCGTCGAACGGGACCAGCTTGCGGTCTTCCGGCCGATAGCTGACGCCCAATCGCGGCTGCTTCTGGGGGGTCACGAAAAAGCCGGTGTCCGCCATGCCGAGCGGCTCAGTGATCCGTTCACGGACGAAATCGTCGAAAGCCATGCCCGATGCGCGCTCGACGAGGGCGGCCTGGAGGTCAGAGCCGGTGGTGTAAAGCCAGGCCTCGCCCGGCTGGCGCATCAGGGGCAAGGTTCCCAACCGCTTCAGCCATTCGTCCACTCCGAAGGGCTGTAGCGGGTCGGGCATGCCGAAGCCGGTGATCTCCAGCTCGGCGACAGCCTTAATGATCGGCGCGTCGGGATCGAACTGGATGCCCCAGCCCAGGCGGTAGGTGAGCGTGTCCTCCACCGTGATCGGCCGCCGCGCCGGGACGGTGTCATCCAGCGGGCCGTCGATCCGCCTCAGCACCCGCCGGTCCGCCAGTTCAGGCGCGAGGCGGTCCACTGGCTCGTCCAGCCGCAGCTTGCCCTCCTCGGCCAGCATCATCACCGCCGTGGCGGTCACCAGCTTGGTCATCGAGGCGATGCGGAAGATGCTGTCGCGGCGCATCGGCTCCTCGCCGTCCAGGCCGGTATGGCCAACGGTGAAGACCTCGGTCTGGCCGCCACGGTCGACGAGGGCCGCGAGCCCTGGCGTGAAGCCGCTGTCGACGCCCTGGCGCAACGCCGCGCCGATACCGCTCAGGCCTTCCGCCGTGAACCCCTTGCCGCCCATCTCCGCGCTCCTCGGTCTGGTGTTTCGCCGCCCTAGGACGCACAGCCTGGGCGCGATCCGACAGCCGGCCTCAGCACTCCGCCAGGTTCACCGCCAGGCCGCCGAGCGAGGTTTCCTTGTAGATGGCCGACATATCCTCGCCGGTGCGCTTCATGGTGGCGATCACCTTGTCGAGACTGACCGAATGCTGGCCGTCGCCCAGCAGGGCCAGGCGGCTGGCGTCGATGGCTTTCACCGCACCCATGGCGTTGCGTTCGATGCAGGGGATCTGCACCAGGCCGCCGATTGGGTCGCAGGTGAGGCCGAGGTTGTGCTCCATGGCGATCTCGGCGGCGTTCTCCACCTGGGCGTTGCTGGCGCCCAGCGCGGCGGTCAGGCCGGCGGCGGCCATGGAGCAGGCCACGCCCACCTCGCCCTGGCAGCCCACCTCCGCGCCGCTGATCGAGGCGTTCTTCTTGTAGAGCGCGCCGATGGCCGCGGCGGTGAGCAGGAAGGTGCGCCGGCCCTGCGGCGTGCCCTGGTGGAAGCGGTCGTAGTAGCGCAGCACCGCCGGCAGGAGGCCCGCCGCGCCGTTAGTGGGGGCGGTGACCACGCGGCCGCCGGCGGCGTTCTCCTCGTTCACCGCCAGCGCCCAGAGGTTCACCCAGTCCAGCGCCGCCAGCGGGTCGGCGATGCGCTTGTCGGCGTCGCACATCAGGCTCTGGTGCACCTGGTGGGCGCGGCGCTGCACCTTCAGCCCGCCCGGCAGGATGCCCGGCGTGCGCATGCCGCGCTCGATGCAGGCGTACATGGCGGCGGCCACCTCATCGAGGCCGGCGTCGATCTCGGCGTCGCTGCGCCGGGCGCGTTCGTTGGCGCGCATCAGCTCGGCGATGGTCAGGCCTGCGTCGGCGGCCAGTTGCAGGAGCTCCTCGCCGCTGTCGAACGGATAGGGGACCTCGACGATGGCGGCGTCCTCCGGCGGGGTGTTCAGCCCCATCTCGCCCTCGTCGCGCACGAAGCCGCCGCCGATGGAGAAGTAGGTGCGCTCCGCCAGCACTTGGCCGTCCCCGTCGAAGGCGGTGAACTTCAAGGCGTTGGGATGCTGTGGCAGGCGCGTGCGGCCCTCCCAGAGCAGGTCCGTCGCCTCATCGAAGCCGATCTCGCGCCGCCCGGCGAGATTGAGCCGGCCGCTCTCGCGCACCGCGGCCACCACCTTGTCGGCATTGTCCGGATCCAGCGATCGCGGCTCGAACCCCGCCAGGCCCAGGATCACCGCCCGGTCGGTGGCGTGGCCGCGCCCGGTGAGCGCCAGGGAGGCGTAGAGGGTGATCTGCACCCGCGCGGTGTGCTCGACAGCCTGGCCCAATCGCCCCAGGAACCGCGCCGCGGCGGTCATTGGGCCCATGGTGTGCGAGCTGGATGGGCCGATCCCCAGCTTGAAGAGGTCGAAGGCGCTGACATTCATGGCCGCTGATGTAGAGGGTTCCGGCGCCTATAAACAGGGCGCCTGGCGCGGCTTCGCTCAGCTCATCGCCGGCGCGGGGCCCGGCGGGTCGGGCGGCAGGGGGATGAACTCCTGGTCGTCGGCGTCGGGCAGCTTCATGCGGCCGGCGCGCCAGTCGGCCTTGGCCTGCTCCAGCCGCTCCTTGGTCGAGGCGACGAAATTCCATTCGATGAGGCGCGGGCCCACCGGCTCGCCGCCCAGCAGCATGACGATGGCGCCGGTCACCGCGGTGACGGTGACGGTCTCGCCGGGCGCGAAGACCGCCATCTGGCCCTCGTGCAGCTGGCGGCCGTCGATCTCGACGATGCCCTGGGCCACATAGGCCGCGCGTTCGGGATATTCCGCCGGCAGGGCGGCGGTGGCCCCGACCTCCAGCGCCCAGTGGACGTAGAACATCGGCGAGTGGGTCTTGACCTTGGCCTCGGCGCCGAAGGCCTTGCCGGCGATCAGCCGCGCCCACATCCCGCCGCCCTCATAGGTCGGCAGGTCGTCGGGGCCGTGGTGGGCGAAGGCCGGGTCGGTCTCCTCGGCCTCGTCGGGCAGGGCGACCCAGGCCTGGATGCCGTTCATGGTCCCGCCATGGGCGCGCAGGTCCTCGAAGCGCTCGGAGTGGGTGATGCCCTTGCCGGCGGTCATCCAGTTGACCTCGCCTGGCCGGATCACCTCGGTCGAGCCCACGCTGTCGCGGTGGGTCATCGAGCCTTCGAACAGGTAGGAGACGGTGGAGAGGCCGATGTGCGGGTGCGGGCGCACGTCCACCGAACGTGGAAAGCCCGCCTGGAAGGTCGCCGGGCCCATGTGGTCGAGGAAGATGAATGGGCCCACCATCCGGCGCGCATGGAACGGCAGCACGCGCCCCACCTCGAACCCGCCCAGGTCGCGGCGGCGTTGGTCGATGACGAGCTCGATCATGGGAGGGCTCCGGTTCGAGGAGCCCTATCCTTGCGCGCTCACATAGGGGCTGATCAAGCCGAGCGGGGCCGAGGTGGTGTTCTTCACCGAGCGGATGACGATGCGGCTCTCGATGTTGGAGACCAGGCCCAGCGACAGGATGCGCTCACGCAGGAAATCGTCGAAGGCGTGCATGTCGCGGGTGACCACGCGCAGCTCGTAGTCGGCCGAGCCGGTGACCGTGGCGCACTGCACCACCTCCGGCAGCTTGGTGATGGCGGTCTCGAAGGCGTCGAGGTTGTCGCGGGTCGGCAGGCTGAGCTTGACGGTGCAATAGACCTCGAAGCCGAGGCCCAGTTTCTCGCGGTCGAGGATGGTCACCCGGCGTTGGATGACCCCGGCGTCCTCCAGCCGTTTGATGCGCCGCCAGCAGGGGCTGGACGACAATCCGACCCGTTCGGCGATCTCGGCCACCGACAATCCGGCGTCATGCTGGATGAGGTCGAGTATCTTGGCATCGACGGCGTCCAGGACCTCAGACAAGTTTTCCCTCCCCTTAAGCGGCTTGCGGGCGTCGTTCTTGCCCCGGAACCGACAGGCGGGGGCACGCTTTTGGCAAGCAATTGCTGCGATCTTATATGATCTTCCAAAGGACGCGCGAGGGGCAGAAGGAAGAAAATTGCGATGCGGCACGCTGAAGTGACGCTCGACGACAAGTTTCTGCTCACGGAAGGCCGGGTTTTCATCACCGGCGTCCAGGCGCTGTTACGTGTCTTGATCGACCAGCACCGGCTGGACAAGGCCGCGGGGCTGAACACCGCGGGCTTCGTCTCCGGCTATCGCGGCTCGCCGCTGGGCGGCCTCGACCAGCAGGCGCACCGGGCGCAGAAATTTCTCGATCAGGCCGGGGTCGTCTTCAAGGAAGGCGTCAACGAGGACCTGGCCGCCACCGCCGTCTGGGGCAGCCAGCAGGCCAACCTGTTCGCCGACAGCGCCAAGTACGATGGCGTGTTCGGCATGTGGTACGGCAAGGCGCCGGGCGTCGACCGCACCGGCGACGCCTTCAAGCATGCCAACTTCGCCGGCACCTTCCCGAAGGGCGGGGTGCTGGCGGTGGCCGGCGACGACCACAACTGCAAGTCCTCGACGCTGCCCTCGCAGTCGGAGTTCGCCTTCCAGGACTTCGAGATGCCGGTGCTGTCGCCGGCCGATGTGCAGGAGGTGCTGGACTACGGCCTCCTGGGCTACGCCATGTCGCGGTTCTCCGGCCTCTGGGTCGGGCTGATCGCGCTGGCCGACACCATGGACAGTGGCGTCACCATCGACATCGGCATCGACCGGCACAGGTTCGTGCTGCCGGACAACTACCGCCTGCCGGCCGGCGGCCTGGGCATCCGGCTGAAGGACCAGCCGCTGGACAAGGAGCGCCGGCTCCGCACGCAAAAGATCCCAGCCGCGCTCGCCTTCGCCCGCGCCAACAAGATCGACCGGGTGATGCTGGGCTCGTCCCGTCCGCGGCTCGGGATCGTCTGCCAGGGCCAGGCCTACAAGGATGTGATTGAAGCCTTCGCGGCCATGGGCATCTCCGCCGCCGAGGCCGCCGACCTGGGCGTCGCCATCTACAAGGTCGGCATGCCCTGGCCGCTGGAGCCGCAGGGCGTCCGCGCCTTCGCCGCCGGCCTCGAGACCCTGATGGTCATCGAGCACAAGCGCCCGCTGATCGAGACCCAGGCCCGCGCCGCCCTCTACGACCTGCCCGCCCACGCCCGGCCGAAGATCATCGGCAAGGTGGACGAACAGGGCCATCCGCTCTTGTCGGAGATCGGCTCGCTGTCCGTCGCCGAGGTGGCCCTGGCCATCGCCGACCGCCTGCCGCCCGGCCCGCACATGGAGCGGGTTCACGACTACCTGGCCCGCGTCTCGGCCGCCTCCATGGCCGCGGTGACGCTCAGCGCCGACCAGCAGCGCAAGCCGTTCTTCTGCTCCGGGTGCCCGCACAACTCGTCCACCCGGGTGCCGGAAGGCTCCCGCGCGCTGGCCGGCATCGGCTGCCACTACATGGCCAGCTTCAACGATCCCTCGACGGACCTGAACAGCCACATGGGCGGCGAGGGACTCTCCTGGGTGGGCGCCTCGCCCTTCACCAACGAGAGCCACGTCTTCGTCAACCTGGGCGACGGCACCTACAACCACTCGGGTTCGCTGGCGGTGCGCGCCGCCGTCGCGGCGGGCTCGTCGATGACCTACAAGCTCCTGTTCAACGACGCCGTCGCCATGACCGGCGGCCAGGCGGCGGAGAGCGGCTTCACGCCCGCCCAGATCACCCGTCAGCTGCACGCCGAGGGCGTGAAGACCACCGTCATCGTCGCCGCCGAGCCCGAGCGCTACCTGCACGCCACCGACCTCGCGCCCGGCGTCGAGGTCTTCCCGCGCTCGGAGCTGATGGAGGTCCAACAGCGGCTGCGCGACACGCCCGGCGTCACCGTCCTGCTCTACGACCAGGTCTGCGCCACCGAAAAGCGCCGCCGCCGCAAGCGCGGGCGCATGGAGGCCGCGCCGCGCCGGGTGATGATCAACCCGCTGGTCTGCGAGGGCTGCGGCGACTGCTCCAAGACCTCCAACTGCGTCTCGGTCGAGCCGCTGAACACCGAGTTCGGCCGCAAGCGGAAGATCAACCAGTCGTCCTGCAACCAGGACTACACCTGCCTGGAAGGCTTCTGCCCGTCTTTCATCACGCTGGAGGGCGCGGAGAACCCGCACCGCGAGGCCATGCCGGCGCTGACCGCGGACTCCACCCTGCTGCCGGCCTTCGAGCCCTTCGAGGGCGTCAAGAACATCGTCTTCACCGGGGTCGGCGGCACGGGCGTGACCACCGTCGCCTCGATCCTGGCCATGGCCGCCCACGTGGACGGCCGCGCCGCCAGCGTGGTCGACATGACGGGCCTGGCGCAAAAGGGTGGGGCGGTCTTCAGCCACGTGCGGATCGGCGAGACCGAGGAGACCGTGGTCGGCGGCCGGGTGCCGGCGGCCTCGACCCATGTGCTGATCGCCTGCGACCTCCTCTCCGCCGACGGGCCGGACGCGCTGGCGCTCTACGCCAAGGATCGCACGGTGGCCGTCGGCAACGCCGACTTCGCGCCCACCGCCGACTTCGTCACCGACCGCGACGTGCGCTTCGACGCCGAGGCGCAAGGCCGCCGGCTGACCGCGGCGGTGAAATCCTATGACGCCATGCCGGCGCAGAACCTGGCGGTGAATAACCTGGGCGACGCCATCTACGCCAACATGATCATGCTGGGCTTCGCCTGGCAGAAGGGCGTGGTGCCGGTCTCCAGCCGCGCGCTCTACCG
>NZ_SSMX01000005.1 GCF_004799515.1 Phenylobacterium sp.
TGGCATGTGAAGAAGGGCGACACGGTCAAGTCCGGCGACGTCATCGCCGAGATCGAGACCGACAAGGCCACCATGGAGGTGGAAGCCGTCGACGAAGGCACCATCGAGGAGCTCCTGGTCCCGGAAGGCGCGGAGGGCGTGAAGGTCAACGCCCCCATCGCCAAGCTCTCCGGCGACGACGCCGGGGCCTCGGCGGCGCCGGCGTCGAAGGAACCCCTTAAGTCGGCTGCGCCGGCAGCTCCCCCAAAGCTGGAGCAACCCGCGCCGGCGAAGGCCGAAGCCGCTCCGCCCAGTTCCTCCCCCTCTGGGGGAGGTGGCGCGCGGAGCGAAGCGACGCGTGACGGAGGGAGCCAGCGCATCTTCGCCTCGCCCTTGGCGCGTCGGCTGGCTGAGCAGAAGGGGCTGGACCTCTCAACGCTGAAGGGCTCCGGCCCGCACGGCCGCATTGTCAAGGCCGACGTGGACGCGGCCCAGCCTGGACAAGCCCAGGCGAAAGCTCCGGCCGCCGCGCCGGGCGCCCAGCCGCAGGCCGCGCCGGCCGCCGCCCCGCGCCAGGTCCAGCCGCTGGCGCAGCAGGGCATTCCCGACGGCAGCTACGACCTGATCCCACTGGACGGCATGAAGAAGACCGTGGCGCGGCGGATGACCGAGAGCTTCCGCGACGTCCCGCACTTCCCGCTGACCATCGACGTCGAGCTCGACGCCCTGCTGGAGGCCCGCGCCAAGATCAACGCCATGCTGGAGAAGTCCGGCGGTGGCAAGGTCAGCGTCAACGACATGGTGATCAAGGCCGCCGCGGTGGCCCTGAAGCAGGTGCCGGAGGCCAACGCCTCCTACACGCCGGAAGGCATCGCCATGCACCACCACGCCGACATCTCCATGGCGGTGGCCGTGCCGGGCGGACTGATCACCCCGATCATCTTCAAGGCCGAGACCAAGGGCCTGGCGCAGATCGCCGCGGAGGCCAAGGACCTGGCCGAACGGGCGCGGACCAAGAAGCTGAAGCCCGAGGAGTACCTGGGCGGCACCTTCTCGGTCTCCAACCTCGGCATGTTCGGCATCAAGTCCTTCGCCTCGATCATCAACGAGCCGCAGGGGGCCATCATGTCGGTGGGCGCCGGCGAGAAGCGCCCGGTGGTCAGGGACGGCCAGTTGGCCATCGCCACGGTGATGAGCGTCACACTGACCTGCGACCATCGGGTGGTGGACGGCGCCACCGGCGCCCGCTTCCTGGCCGCCTTCAAGCCGCTGCTTGAAGACCCCATCACCATGATCGTCTGACGGAGGGCGGATGAGCAGCTTCTACGACTTCACCGCCGAGACCCTGGACGGCAAGCCCGCGCCGCTCGCCGAGTGGAAGGACAAGGTGGTGCTGGTGGTCAACACCGCGTCGAAGTGCGGCTTCACTCCGCAGTACGCCGGCCTGGAGGAGCTCTACCGCAAGTACCAGGACCGCGGCTTCACGGTGTTGGGCTTTCCCTGCAACCAGTTCGGGGCGCAGGAGCCGGGGAACGCCGAGGAGATCGCCAACTTCTGCTCCCTGACCTACGAGGTCGACTTCCCGATGATGGCCAAGGTCGACGTGAATGGGCCCAAGACCCATCCGCTCTACGCCTGGCTGAAGCACGAGAAGAAGGGCCTGCTGGGCTCCGAAAGCGTCAAATGGAACTTCACCAAGTTCCTGGTCGACCGTAAGGGCCAGGTGGCCGGCCGCTTCGCCCCCACCGACACGCCGCAGTCGTTGGAAGGCGCCATCGAGGCGCTGCTCTGATGGCCGCCCAAGCCAGCGAAGGTCAGTTCGACCTCGTCATCATCGGCTCCGGCCCCGGCGGCTATGTCACCGCCATCCGCGCCAGCCAGCTCGGCATGAAGGTGGCCATTGTGGAGCGCGAGCTCCTGGGCGGCATCTGCCTGAACTGGGGCTGCATCCCCACCAAGGCGCTTCTGAAGTCCGGCGAGGTCTATGAGCAGCTCGGCCACCTGGCCGACTACGGCCTGTCGGTGGAGAAGCGCGGTTTCGACTTCGAGGCGGTGGTGAAGCGCTCGCGCAAGGTCGCCGCCCAGCTCAATTCCGGCGTCGCCTTCCTGATGAAGAAGCACAAGGTCGAGGTGGTCGAGGGAACCGCCAGGCTCGAAAAGGGCGAGGGCGCGCCGAAGGTGGTGGTGGCCCTAAAGGCGGGTGGCTCGCGCACGCTGACCGGCAAGTCGGTGATCCTGGCCACCGGGGCGCGGGCCCGCACCATCCCGGCCATCGGCCTGGAGCCGGACGGCGAGCGGGTCTGGACCTATCGCGAGGCGCTGGCGCCCAAGGCCGCGCCGAAGAGCCTGATCGTCATCGGCTCCGGCGCCATCGGCATCGAGTTCGCGAGCTTCTACAGGGCCTTGGGCTCGGAGGTCACCGTGGTCGAAGCCCTGCCGCGCATCCTGCCGGTGGAGGACGAGGAAGTCTCGAAGGCCGCCCACAAGGCCTTCGAGAAGCGCGGCCTGAAGTTCCGCGTGCCGGCCAATGTCAAGAAGCTGACCAAGACCAAGTCCGGCGTCGCCGTCGAGATCGAGGCGGACGGCAAGACCGAAACGCTCGGAGCCGACGTCTGCATCGTCGCCGTCGGCATCGTCGGCAATGTCGAGAACCTCGGCCTGGAGGCGCTGGGCGTGAAGGTCGAGCGGACCCACGTGGTGGTCGACAAGCATGGCTCAACTGGCGTGCCCGGCCTCTACGCCATCGGCGACGTGGCCGGCCCGCCCTGGCTGGCGCACAAGGCCTCCCACGAGGGCGTCCACTGCGTCGAACACATCGCGGGCCTCAAGCCCACCAACATCGAAAGCCCGATCCCGGGCTGCACCTATTCGACGCCGCAGATCGCCTCGGTGGGCCTCACAGAGGCGCAGGCGAAAGAGCAGGGGCGCGAGCCCAAGGTCGGCCGCTTCCCGTTCCGGGTGAACGGCAAGGCCATCGCCGCCGGCGAGACCGAGGGTTTCGTCAAGACGGTGTTCGACGGCGAGACCGGCGCCCTGATCGGCGCCCACATGATCGGCGGCGAGGTCACCGAGATGATCCAGGGCTTCACGCTGGCCATGACCCTGGAAGCCACCGAGGCCGAGCTGCAGGGCGCGGTCTTCCCGCACCCGACGATGAGCGAGGCCATGCACGAGGCCTCCCTCGACGCCTACGGGATGGTGCTGCACATCTGATGTGAGCTCTGGGCGTTTGCGACCGGCCCCCGGCGCAAGCTAGGTTCCCCGCCCTGGGGGAGGGCGTTCGTCCTGAAATCTCCGATCAGCTTCCTGCGCGGCCTTTGGGACGGGCCGGTGCTGCGCGCGCTGCGCATGGCTATCGCCGTCAGCGGCTGGCGCGCCTCCGTCGCGGCCGTGCTGCTGCTGGTGGGCGCAGCCTTGCCAGCTCTGGAGATGTTGGCCCTGGGCGCGTTGGTGGGCTCCCTGCCGGCGACCATCAAGGCCGGCGGACTGACCTCCGTCGCCGGCCATCGGACCGTGCAGGCCCTGGCCATCTGGGCCGCCCTGATGATGCTCCTGCAGGTCGCGCCCCGGGTTCGCACGGCGGTCGCCACGGCCATGGGCTGGCGGCTGGACTCGCACCTGCGCCAGCGGGTCATGGCGGCGGTGAACCGGCCGTGGGGCATCGCGCACCTGGAAGACCCAGCAGTGGCTGACCTGTTGTCCCAGACCGCCGGCATCGGCGTCGCGGGCTACACGCCGGGCACGGCGGTGAACCAGCTGATCAACTCGCGCATCGCCACCACCCTGACCGCCATCGTCTCGGGCGCCCTCCTGATCGGCTACCACTGGTGGGCCGCGGCCGTGCTGTTCGCCGTCCTGCTGGCGTTCGGCCTGATCGCCCGCAGCGGCTTCGCCCGGCAGCTCCGGACCGTGGTCGGCCAGACCGCGGCGGTGCGGCGGGCGGAATACTTCCGCACGCTGGCGCTGGCGCCGGCGGCGGCCAAGGACGTGCGTCTGCTGGGCGTCGGCGGCTGGATCGTGGACCGGCTGCGCGGCGAATGGCAGGCCGGCCTCGACGAGCAGCGCAGGGCCCAGGGCAGCGCCTTCCGTCTGACCCTGGCGGCCTCCATCGCCGTCACCGCGACCAACGCCGTGGTCTATGGGCTCCTGGCGGCCGATGCGGCCAGCGGCGCGATCGGCCTGGGCGCCCTGGTGGTCTATCTGCGCGCCGTCGCCGGCCTGAACGGCCTCTCCAGCCTCAACGGCGCCGACACGGTGATCACCCAGGGCTCGGCCGCCATCCCGGCGATCCTGGAGCTGGAGCGCCGGACGAAGCCGCAGCCCGGACCGCCGCTGGCGCGCCTCGCGGCGGACGCGCCCGCCCGGGACATCCGCTTCGACAAGGTCAGCTTCACCTACGCCGGTGGCGGCGCGCCGGTGCTCAAGGATCTCGACCTCACCATTCCGGCCGGCTCGTCCATGGCGCTCGTCGGCCTGAACGGCGCGGGCAAGACCACCCTGGTGAAGCTGCTGGCGCGGCTCTACGATCCGACCAGCGGCGCGGTGCGGATCGATGGGCAGGACCTGCGCGAAATCGAGCCCGCCGACTGGCAACGGCGCATCGCCGCCATCTTCCAGGACTTCCTGAAGTACGGCCTGCCGGCGCGGGACAACATCGGCTTCGGCGGTCTGGAGATCGCCCACGACCAGGCCGCGCTCGAACGGGCCGCCGAGAAGGCCGGCATCCTGGAGCGCATCCAGGGCCTGCCGGCCGGCTGGGACACGCCGCTCTCGCGCCACTTCACCGGCGGCGCCGACTTCTCCGGCGGGGAGTGGCAGCGGATCGGGCTGGCCCGCGCCCTGTTCGCGGTGGAGGCCGGCGCCCGGGTTCTGATCCTCGACGAGCCCACCGCCAACCTGGACGTGCGGGCGGAGGCGGCGCTCTACGACCGCTTCCTGGAGCTCACCAAGGGCCTGACGACCCTCCTGATCTCGCACCGCTTCTCCACCGTCCGCCGCGCCGACTGCATCTGCGTCCTGGAGAACGGCGCCGTCTCGGAGCTCGGGACCCACGACGCCCTGATCGCCAAGGGCGGCCGCTACGCCGAGATGTTCACACTGCAATCCCAGCGCTTCGTCGGGACGGGAGCGTCCGCATGAAGCCGCTGGAAGGGCTGCGCAAGACCTGGCGGACGGCGGCGACCTTGGTCGGCCTGGCGTTCTCCGCCGCGCCCCGCCGCGCCGGCGTGGCGATCGTGACCGAGCTTCTGGGGGCGCTCCTGACGCTGCTGGCCTCCTATCAGATCCAGAATGTGGTGCAGGCCGCCGCGACCGGCGATCGAGAGCACGCCCTGCGGGCCGGGCTGACGCTCGCGGTCACCGGCGGCCTCGGCGCGCTCAGCTACTTCGTCTACGCCCAGGCGCTGCCGCGGTTGATCGAGGCCGTCACCGTCCACCTGGACAGCGAGCTGGTGCGCCTGACCGCGAGGATTCCGACGCTGGAATACGCCGACCGCCCGGTCCACGCCGACAAGATCCAGCTGATCCGCGGCCAGAGCCAGATGCTGGCCGGCGGGCTGCAGGCGGTGATGCTCAACGTGCGCATGCTGGTCACGCTGGGCGGGACCTTCGTGATCCTGATCGGCATCGATCCCTGGCTGGCCCTGCTGCCGATCTTCGCCATCCCGCGCGCCATCGCCGGCGCCCGCGCCCGCAAGCTGCAGGTCCGCGCCCAGGAAGCCACCGCCGAGCCGATGCGGCTGCGCGGCCACATCTTCAACCACGCGACCTCGCCGGTGGCCGGCAAGGAGCTGCGGATCTTCGGGCTGGGCGCGGAACTGGCCAAACGCTACCGCGACATCAGCGCCACCACCCGCCACCTGAACGTCCGCGCCAACTGGGGCGGGGCCATCTGGTCGTCGCTGGGCGACATGGCCTTCACGCTGGGCTGCGTCGGGGCCGTCGCCTGGCTGGTGGTGCGCGCAGCGGAGGGCGCGGTCACCCCGGGCGGTGTGGTGCTCGCCGCGACGCTCGCCACCGGCCTGATCATCCAGATGACCTTCGCCCTGCAGTTCGCCCAGTACTTCCAGGCGATCATGACCACGGTCGAGCGCTATGAGTGGCTGGTCGATTTCTCGAACACCGCCGCAAAGGCCGCGTCGGGCGAGGCGGCCGCGCCGGCGATCCTGCGCCGTGGCCTGACGGTCGAGGGCGTCTCCTTCACCTATCCGGACCGCGACAAGCCGGTGCTGAGCGACGTCTCCCTGGAGCTGCCGGCTGGCCGGGTGATCGCCCTGGTGGGCGAGAACGGCTCAGGCAAGTCGACCCTGGTGAAGCTGCTCTGCGGCTTCTATCCGCCGTCGGCGGGCCGCATCCTGGTCGATGACACCGACCTGGCCGACATCGCGCCCGCCGCCTGGCGCGAACGGATCAGCGGCGCCTTCCAGGACTTCACCAACTTCGAGGTCGCCATGCGCGAAAGCGTCGGCCTGGGCGACCTGCCGCGCCTGGGCGACCGCGAGCGCGTCGGCGCGGCCCTTGGCCGGGCCGGGGCGGCGGACCTCGCCAAGCTGGACGGGGAACGCGGTCTCGACGTCATGCTCGGCAAGAAGTGGGGCGGCGTCGATCTCAGTGGCGGCCAGTGGCAGAAGCTGGCCCTCAGCCGCGCCCTGATGCGCGATCACCCCTTGCTGGTGGTGTTCGACGAGCCGGCCGCGGCCCTCGACGCCAGCGCCGAGCACGACCTCTTCGAACGCTTCGCCGCCGAGGCGCGCTCGGGCCAGTCTGGCGGGCGCGCGACGTTGCTGATTTCGCACCGCTTCTCCACCGTACGCATGGCCGACGCCATCGCCGTCTTGGAGGCAGGCCGCATCGCCGAGTTCGGCAGCCACCAAGCCCTGATGGCCGCCGGCGGCAAGTACGCCGAACTGTTCGAGATCCAGGCCAGCGCCTACCGCTGAGGGCGAACTAGGTGTCGTTTCCAAGAAGGTTGTTCACCCTGGCCCAGGGCGTGAGGCCGGCGATGCCGGCGTGGGGTCGGGTGAGGTTGTAAGCGTCGGTCCATGGCCCGATG
>NZ_SSMX01000050.1 GCF_004799515.1 Phenylobacterium sp.
GGGCAAGAACCTTGCGCACGGCGGGGCGCGCCTCGACGCGGCGGCTGTTGTCGAGGATCGCCGGGAACTGGGCCGTGTCGACCCCGTCGCCGGGCAGCCAGCCGAACAGGGTGTAGAGGTAGGCGTCGCAGACCGAGAACCGCTCGCCCAACACCCAGGGCCCTTTGAACATCCGGTCCTCGATCAGCCGGAAGCAGGCGATCTCGTTCTTCGGCACGGCCGCGGTCATCGCCGCCTGGGCGGCGGTATCGTCCGTCCAGCGGTAGCCGCGGTGCTTGTGGGCGTGGGCGACGTGCACCGTCGCGCAGAGATAGGAATTGAACGCGTGCGCCTGGGCCCGCTCCCAAGCGTCCACCGGAAGCAGCCCCGCTGCGGGGTGCGCCTCGGGAATGTAGGACAGGATCGCCGGGGTCTCGGTGAGCACGCCCAGATCGGTGACCAGGGCCGGCACCCGTCCCTTGGGATTGATCTCCAGGTATTCCGGCGTCCGCTGGTCGAAGGCCTTGGTGTCCATCACCACCAGCTCGTAGTCGGCGCCGGCCTCCTCGAGTGCGATCAGCGAGGCCAGGGAACACGAGCCCCAGGCGTGGAACAGCTTCAGCATCAGCTCACTTCTCCTTCACGGCGCTTCAGCCAGGCGCGCGCTCCCAGTCCGATCCCGACCCAGGCCGCGGCGATCGCCGCCAGCCAGAGCGTGTCCTTGCCGATCTCGCCGCGCAGCACCCGGAAGATCGAGCGGCCAGCGAAGGCGGTCAGCGCGATCTTGGGCACGATGCCCAGCGCCGTGCCCAAGGTGAAGTCGACCACCCGCATCGGCGTGACGCCCGCCGCCATGTTGACCACGATGAAGGGCGCCGAGGGCACCAGGCGCACGATGAAGCTCGCAAAGAAGCCGTTCTTGGCGATCAGCGTCATGAACCGCGCCAGCCCCGCGCCGGAGAACCGCTCCAGCGCCTTCGCACCCGCCGCGCGGCCGAGATAGAAGCCCACCAGGGACGAGGCCATGGTGCCGATCCAGCTATAGGCGCAACCCAGTTCCGGCCCGAAGGCCACCACCGCCGCGGCGATCAGCATGATCTGCGGCACGCCCACGAAGGCCAGCACCGCGAAGGCCGCCACCGCCGCCGGCAGCGACCAGGGTCCCGACGCCGGCCGCATCCAGGTCTGCACGGTCGCCGCCCCGTTGAAGCCCAGCGCCGGCGCCCCGAACACGAACACCAGCCCCACGCCGCCGAACAACAGGAAGGACACCAGCAGCGTCCGCCACGCCTGGGCGTCCATATTCGACAGGACCTGGAGAAGCCGGCGCATGCAGCGCCTCAGGTCGCCGATCGGTGAAGATGGGTCAAGCCGGGTTCACCCAACCGGCGGCTTGGGCTAAAGCCTCGCCGTTCCGTCCAACCGAACCTTCGGGAGCCAAGAAGCCCGCCATGTCGCTTGAATCCACCGCCCTGTCGCGCGTCAAGCCGTCCGCCACCCTGGCGGCCGACCAGAAAGGCCGCGAGCTGAAGGCGGCCGGGCGCGACATCATCTCGCTGGCCGCCGGCGAGCCGGACTTCGACACCCCGGAGAACATCAAGGAAGCGGCCATCAAGGCCATCCGCGACGGCAAGACCAAGTACACCACCGTCGACGGCATCCCGGAGCTGAAGGAGGCCATCGTCGCGAAGTTCCAGCGCGAGAACGGCCTGGCCTACAAGGCGAGCCAGGTGAACGTCTCGCCGGGCGGCAAGCCGGTGATCTGGAACGCCATGATCTCGACGCTTAACCCCGGCGACGAAGTGGTGATCCCGACGCCCTACTGGGTCAGCTACTGGGACATCGTGCGCCTGGCCGGCGGCGAGCCCAAGGCGGCCCCGACCACAGCCGAGAGCGGCTTCAAGCTAAGCGCGGCCGACCTCGAGGCGGCGATCACGCCCAGGACCCGCTGGCTGTTCCTGAACTCGCCGTCGAACCCGTCGGGCGCGGCCTACACGCGGGCCGAGCTGAAGGCGCTGGCCGAGGTGCTGCTGCGCCATCCGCAGGTCTGGATCCTCACCGACGACATGTACGAGCACCTGGTGTTCGGCGACTTCGAGTTCACCACCATCGCCCAGGTGGAACCCGCGCTCTACGACCGCACCCTGACCATGAACGGGGTCTCCAAGGCCTATGCCATGACCGGCTGGCGCATCGGCTACGCGGCGGGGCCGGAGCCGTTGATCAAGCTGATGGCCAAGGTGATGAGCCAGACCACGTCGAACCCCTCGTCGATCTCGCAATGGGCGGCGGTCGAGGCGCTGAACGGGCCGCAGGACTTCATCAAGCCGAACGCCAAGCTGTTCGAAAGCCGGCGCGACCTGGTGGTCTCCATGTTGAACCAGGCCCGCGGCATCCATTGCCCGACGCCGGAGGGCGCCTTCTACGTCTATCCGTCCGTCGAGGCGCTGATCGGCAAGACCGCGCCGTCCGGCAAGGTCATCGAGAACGACCAGGACTTCGCCGTCGAGCTCCTGGAGACCGAGGGCGTCTCGGTGGTGTTCGGCGCGGCGTTCGGCCTGTCGCCCTTCTTCCGGATCAGCTACGCGACCTCCAACGCCGCGCTGGAGGACGCCTGCTCGCGCATCCAGCGGTTCTGCGCGGCGGTGAAATAGGGCTGGCCCTAAGGCTTCTGGCCGGGGTTCCAGCTTGGGGTGAAGCTGCTGTTCGCCAGCCATGTGACCGGCGCGACCATCGAGCCGATCACCCGGTCCATCAGGTTCAGGTCCACATGGGCCAGGTCGTCGCTGGGGTCGTGGTAGGTCGGCGGGATCGGCCAGGCGCTGACCGTCTGGGCGACCACGCCCTTCTGCGCGAGGGCATAGTTGTCGGAGCGCTGGAAGAAATTCTGCTCCGGATAAGGGTCGGCGACGATCTTGGCCCCATGCGCGGCCAGGGTCGGGCCGAGGTTCGAGCGCTCCCAGCCGGTCATCATCATGAAGCCCGGGTGCTTGGGATCGTCGACGCCGATCATCTCGAATTCGATGTTGGCGGAGATGTCGTTGGTCATCATCGGCGGATGCGCCAGGAAGGCGCGCGCGGCCAGGCCGCCCTCCTCCTCGCAGCCCCAGAGGGCGAAGTAGACCGCGCGCTTGGGCTTGCCGCCCTGGCCCAGGATGCGGGCGAACTCCAGGACCGCCGCGGTGCCCGAGGCGTCGTCGTTGGCGCCGTGGTAGATCACCCCGCCCCGGACCCCCAGGTGGTCGTAGTGGGCGCTGAGCAGGATGGCGTGATGGTCGGCGTCGGGCGCCGCGCCGCGCAGCACGCCCAGGACGGCGTAGGTGGTGCGCTCGCGCGGCGGACCTTGCGGCGCGCTGAGCGTCGCCTCGCCTTCGGGGAGCTTGCGCAGGGCGGCCATGGCGTCGGCCTTGGCGAAGATCACGACGCCAGAGTTGCGGACGCCGCGCTCGATCCCGTCGATCTGGGTGCGGCCGGGCGGGCGCGTGGAGATGTCGTCCCAGTGTCCCCGGATCTCGTCGCTGACCGGGACGACCACCGCCACGGCGCCGGCTTTCAGCAGGGCCTGCATGCCGGAGGCGTCGTAGATCGGGCTGTCGTAGACCACCAGCTTGCCCTTGACCGCGTCGGTCGCCGCCTTGGCGTCGGTCAGGCGGATGAAGGGCGCTTGCAGCGAGGGCGGCGGCTCCATGGCGGCCATGTCGCGGCCTTGCGCCAGGGTGACATGCGTCGCGCCGCTGACGAACTCCAGGCTGGGCGGCGAGGCGGCGGTGGGCGTGGAGAGCCGCACCGGCATCAGGTAGTTGTCCGGGCCGATGCCCGGCGCGGCGCCATAGCGTTTCAGGGTGTCGGCCACGAAGTGGGCGGCGGCATGCTCGTCCTCGGTGCCGCAGCCGCGGCCGCGCAGCTCATCGCCCGCCAGGCGCTGCATGTTGGTCTTGACGCACTCGGCGCAGACGGCGGGCCGTGCGGCTTCGAGCGGAAGCGGCGCGGCGAACGCGGCGGCCGAGGTCAGGGCCGCCGCAAACAGGACTTGGACCTTCACCGTCTCTCCCGATCATCCGTGGGCGGATGCAAGCGACGGCGTCGCTCCGTGCCCGTGGTCAAGGTGGCATGGGGCGCGTGAGTCCGGCTAGGGCCGATGCGACGAGTGTAAGTCGACGAGCGCGTCAGTGCTTGGTGCGCCAGCCCGCCTTGGCGGCGTCCTTGGTCATGTTCAGGCGCACGGTGTCGTCGTCGATCATCTCGACCCACGTCAGCGGGATCATGTGATGCTTGAGGCCTGCGGCGATGTCGAGCTTGGTCAGTTCGATCTCGTCGCCGATCACCTTGTCCACGCGGCCGACATGCTTGCCGTCGGAGCCCTCGACTTCCATGTGCTCGCGAATCTGGGATGCCTGGATCACGTCTCGTCTCCTCTGAGGCCTTGAGGCTTGGGAAACGGCAGGGCCCGTGGGAGGTTGCGCCATGGTCGAACCGATCAACCTGAACAAGGCCCGAAAGGCCCGCGCCAAGGCCGAGGCCAAGGCCCAGGCGGCGCAGAACCGCGGCGTCTTCGGCGTGAAGAAGGCCGAGCGGACGGTGTCCAGGCTGGAGGCTGAGCGGGCGCGGCGGCAGTTGGACGACGCCAAGCGCGAGGATTAGGGCGTCCGGAAGGAGTCCCGCAGGGCCTTGACCCTCGTATTGAGGTCGGCGACCTCGTCGACCGTCATGCCCGACTTGCCGTAGAGGGCCTCGGCCAGGGTCTTGGTCTGCGCCCGGACCGCGCGGCCCTGGTCGGTCAGGCGGACCCTCACCTGCCGCTCGTCGGCCGGATTGCGCTGGCGAACCACATGCCCGGCCTGTTCGAGGCGCTTCATCAAGGGCGTGATCGTGCTGGGTTCGAGGTCGAGGCGCGCCGCGATCCCGCCGATGGTCTGGTCGTCCTCCTCCCACAGCACGCACAGGACGAGGTACTGCGGATAGGTCAGGCCCAGCTTGTCCAACCAGGGCTTGTAGACCCGGCTCACCGCCATGAAGGCGCTGTACAGCCCGAACCCCAGCTGGCGGTCCAAGGGCAAGGGAAACTCGAGGTCCACAGTCGCTCCCGGGTTCATGACGACAAAAATCATTATCGCGATAAAAAATGTCTGGACAAGCGGTTTTTTACCGGGCTTATCTTTTGATTATCGCGATAACAGTTATCGCCAACAGACAGGGAGAAAGACCATGAGCGCGACCACGAACACGATCCGCAACGTCGTCCTGGTGCACGGCGGTTTTGTCGACGGCTCCGGCTGGGAAGGCGTCTCCAGCCTGCTCACGGCCAAGGGCTACAACGTCTCGATCGTGCAGAACCCAACCACCTCGCTGCCGGCCGATGTCGCGGCGACCAACCAGGTCCTCGACGCCCAGGACGGCGACGTCATCCTGGTCGGCCACTCCTATGGCGGCGTGGTGATCACCGAGGCCGGCCGCCATCCGAAGGTGAAGCGCCTGGTCTACATCACCGCCTTCGCCCCCGACGCCGGCGAGTCGGTCGCCTCGCTGATCGCCAACCCGCCGCCCGGCGTGTCCGGCCCGCCGATCCTGCCGCCACAGAACGGCTTCCTGTTCCTCGACAAGGCGAAGTTCGCCGCCGCCTTCGCCGCCGACGTGGCGCCGGAGAAGGCCGACTTCATGGCCCGCTCGCAGGTCCCTTGGGGCGTCGAGGCCCTGCAGGGCGCGGCGACCGAGCCGGCCTGGAAGACCAAGCCCAGCTTCTACCTGGTGGTCACCGAGGACGGCATGATCCCTCCGCCGGCCCAGCGGATCATGGCGGCGCGCGCCGGCGCCACGGTGCGGGAGATCGTCGGCAGCCACGCGATCTACGTGTCGAACCCGCAGGTGGTGGCCGACCTGATCGAACAGGCCGCGTAGACCACAGCGAGGCCGTCCCGCGGCTCGCCAAGGCATGGGGCCCCGAAGGCGACTTCGGGGCCCTTGGTCTGTCCGATGTCGCCGACCGGCGAGCTAGGTGTCGAAGCTACGAAGGTTGTTCACCCGGGATCGGGTTGAGAGAGTGGGGTTGCGAAGCTCCAACCTCTAACCGGGAGACCCCGGATGAACGTCCATAAGA
>NZ_SSMX01000051.1 GCF_004799515.1 Phenylobacterium sp.
AAGAACACCATCAACATCATGGTGGACCAGCTGAACGCCTTCGCCTCGGAAGTGACCCGTGTGGCGCGTGAAGTGGGCACCGAGGGCAAGCTGGGCGGCCAGGCGCAGGTGCCTGGCGTCGCCGGCACCTGGAAGGACCTCACCGACAACGTCAACATGATGGCCAACAACCTGACGGGTCAGGTGCGGAACATCGCCGACGTGGTGACCGCGGTGGCCATGGGCGACCTAAAGCGTAAGCTCACCCTGGACGCCAAGGGCGAGATCGCCGCGCTCGCCGACACCATCAACGGCATGATCGAGACGCTGGCCACCTTCGCCGACCAGGTCACCAACGTGGCCCGCGAGGTGGGCTCGGAAGGCAAACTCGGCGGCCAGGCCCGGGTGCCGGGCGCCGCTGGCCTGTGGCGCGACCTGACCGACAACGTCAACGAACTCGCCGCCAACCTGACCACCCAGGTGCGCGCCATCGCCGAGGTGTCCACCGCGGTGACCAAGGGTGACCTGACGCGCTCCATCACCGTCGAGGCCTCCGGCGAGGTGGAGGAGCTGAAGAACAACATCAACGAGATGATCCGCAACTTGCGCGATCAGACGCTGAAGAACACTGAGCAGGACTGGCTGAAGACCAACCTGGCCCGGTTCACCCGGATGCTGCAGGGCGAACGCGACCTGTCGACCGTGTCGAACCTGGTGCTGTCGGAGCTGGCGCCGCTGATCAACGCCCAGCACGCGGTCTTCTACGTCTCCGACCGCGACGACGAAGGCCAGATGGTCCTCAACCTGGCGGCCTCCTACGCCTTCAACAACAGGAAGCACCTGGCCAACCAGTTCCAGTTGCGTGAGGGCCTGATCGGCCAGTGCGCGTACGAAAAGTCGCGCATCCTGCTGACCAACGTCCCGAAGGACTACGTCCAGGTCTCCTCGGGCCTGGGCGAGGCGCCGCCGGCCAACATCATCGTCCTGCCGGCCCTGTTCGAGGGCGAGGTGAAAGCGGTGATCGAGCTCGCCACCTTCGGCGAGTTCAACGAGACCCAGCAGCAGTTCCTCGACCAGCTGATGGAATCCATCGGCATCGTGCTCTCGACCATCGCCGCCAACATGCGCACCGAGGGCCTGCTCAAGCAGTCGCAGTTGCTGACCTCCGAACTGCAGGCGCAGCAGGAGGAGTTGAAGAAGACCAACGATCGCCTGGAACAGCAGGCCGCGTCCCTGCGACAGTCGGAAGAGCTGCTCCGCACCAAGCAGGAGGAGCTGCAACAGACCAACGCCGAGCTGCAGGAAAAGGCCCATCTCCTGTCGGTCCAGAACCAGCAGGTGGAAGCCAAGAACCGCGAGGTCGAACAGGCCAAGATCGCGCTGGAGGACAAGGCCGAGCAGCTGGCGCTGACCTCGAAGTTCAAGTCCGAGTTCCTGGCCAACATGAGCCACGAGCTGCGCACGCCGCTCAACAGCCTGTTGATCCTGTCGAAGCTCCTGGCCGACAACACCCAGGGCAACCTGTCGGACAAGCAGGTCGAATTCGCCGCCAACATCCACGCCGCGGGCACCGACCTCCTGGGCCTGATCAACGACGTGCTGGACCTGGCGAAGATCGAGAGCGGCACCGTCACCCTGGACATCAGCGAGATGTCCTTCGCGAGCCTGCGCGATCAGGTTGACCGCACCTTCAGCCAGGTGGCCGCCGACAAGAAGCTCGACTTCCAGGTCGAGCTCGACCCGGCCCTGCCGCGCTCGATGTACACCGATGACAAGCGCCTGCAGCAGATCATCAAGAACCTGCTCTCCAACGCCTTCAAGTTCACCGAGGCCGGCCATGTGAAGCTGAAGGTCGCCCGCGCCCACGGGGGCTGGAACGCCGCCAACGACCACCTCAACACCGCCGGCCAGGTGCTGGCCTTCGAGGTCGAGGACAGCGGCATCGGCATCCCCGAGGAGAAGCAGCGGATCATCTTCGAGTCCTTCCAGCAGGCCGACGGCACCACCAGCCGCAAGTACGGCGGCACGGGCCTGGGCCTGTCGATCAGCCGCGAGATCACCCGCCTGCTGGGCGGCGAACTTCGCGTGACCTCGACGATCGGCAAGGGCTCGACCTTCACCCTCTACCTGCCGCTGAACTTCAGCCCGGCGCAGGCGCCGGCCTCCAGCCGTTCGCCTTCGACCTCGCTGGCGCCACGGCCGATGCTCATGCCGTCCTCCTTCTCCGAGGAGCCGGCAGAAGCCGTGGCCGACGACCGTGACCTGATCGGTTCGGAGGACAGCGTGGTGCTGATCGTCGAGGACGATCCGCGCTTCGCCTCGATCCTGCTGAGCCTGGTGCACGACTCCGGCTTCAAGGGCGTGGTGACTGGAGAGGGCGCAGCCGCGCCGTCGCTGGCCCGCCGCTTCGGGCCGGACGCCATCATGCTGGACATCGGCCTGCCGGACATGGACGGCCTGGCCCTGCTCGACCTCCTGAAGCGCACGCCGGAGACGCGGCACATCCCGGTGCACGTGATCTCCGCCGACGACCAGAAGGGCCTCGGCCTGTCCATGGGCGCCTTCGGCTTCACCCATAAGCCGGTGGAGCGGGAGGTGGTGGTCTCCACCCTGCAGGGCGTGAAGAGCTTCGTCGACAAGGCTGACCGGCGCATCGTGCTGGTGGGCGCCGAGGGCCCCGCCGCCGAGACCCTGCGCACCGCCTTCACCGAGGTGCAGGTGGCGGCCAGCCTCGAGGAGGTCCTGGCTCGGCCGGCGGGCGAGCGTCCGGAAGGCCTGATGATCGAGGCTTCGGCCCTGCCGGTCGCCCAGCTCGTCAACCAGCTGAAGGAGGCCGACGGCCGCTCGATCCCCGCGGTGGTCTACGTCCCCGAGGACCTGGAGCCTGAGGACGACAAGCGCCTGCGCCTGGCGGTGTTCGGCGGCCTCGTCCGCCTGGCCCGCACGCCCGACCAGCTGGTCGAGCAGGCGAGCCTGATACTGCACGAGCCGCTGGATCGCATGTCCCCCAGCGCCAAGGCCAAGCTCAACCAGAACAAGCACGAAGACGCCGTGCTCACAGGCCGCAAGATCGTCGTCATTGACGACGATATTCGCAACATCTTCTCCCTGGCCTCGGCGCTGGAGGAGTACGGCATCGAGCTCAGCTACGCCGAAAGCGGCCGCGCAGGGCTCGATGTGCTGGACGCCCAGCCAGAGGTCGACGTGGTGCTGGTGGACATCATGATGCCGGACATGGACGGCTACGAGACGATCCGCGAAATCCGCTCGCGCCCCGGCCTCACCGACCTGCCCATCGTCGCCGTCACCGCCAAGGCGATGAAGGGCGATCGGCAGAAGTGCATCCAGGCCGGCGCCTCGGACTATGTGTCGAAGCCCGTGGACATCGACCACTTGGTCTCGGTGTTGCGGGTCTCGATCCAGCGGGCCGACGCCATGCGCATGGCCTCGGACACGGTCGTCCTGATGCCGCAAGCGAGCTGACGTGGCCCGAACGCCCCACGCGACGGGCGAGCGACGATCCGGGCGGGCTGAGGCGCCCGATCTGGACACGCCGCTCAAGGCCCGCATCCTGATCGTCGACGACGACGAGCGGAACGCCTTCGCCGCGGTCCAGGCCCTGGCCGAGTTGGGCCATGAGCTGGTGGTGGCCCGCTCCGGCGAGGAGGCCCTGCGGCGGCTGCTCACCGAGGCGTTCGCGCTGATCCTGCTCGACCTGCACATGCCGGGCATGGACGGCTATGAGACAGCGGCCCTGATCCGCTCGCGCAAGCGCACCGCGTCCACGCCGATCGTCTTCCTGACCGCCATCTTCCGCGATGAGGCCCATGTCTTCCAGGCCTACGCCTCGGGCGCCGTCGACGTGGTCTTCAAGCCGGTGGACCCCTTCATTCTGAAGTCCAAGGTGACGGTGCTGACCGACCTCTACCTGAAGACCGAGGAGGTGAAGCGCCAGTCGGCCTACCAGCAGTGGCTGCTCGACGAGCACGCCCGGGTGAAGGCGGAAAAGGCCCAGACGGAAAAGGCCCTGCGCCAGACTGAGGCGCGGCAGGAGGCGATCCTGAAGTCGCTGCCTATCGTGGTCCACTCGCGCAGCATCACTCCGCCGTTCGCGCCACTCTTCGTCGCCGACGCCGTGGAGGGCATCACCGGCTTCCCCGCCAGCCGCTTTGTGGACGAGCCCGGGTTTGGCTCCAGCCGCATCCACCCCGACGACCTCGATATGGTCGTCGAGCGGGTCTCCGCCGCCGCCCATACCGGCCGCTATTCAGTGGAGTTCCGCTGGCTGTGCGCCGACGGCCGGTACAAGGTCCTGCAGGACCAGGGCGTCGCCGCCCCCAGCGCCGACGGCGAGACGCGGGAGATCTTCGGGGTCATCCTCGACGCCACCGACCGGCGCAGCCTCGAGGAACAACTCGCCCAGGCGCGCAAGATGGAGGCTGTGGGCCAGCTCACCGGCGGCGTCGCCCACGACTTCAACAACCTGCTTACAGTCGTGCTCGGCAATATCGACATCATGGCCCGCAAGTCAGAGGACGACGACCGCCGGGCCCGGCGCATCGACGCCGTGCGCCAGGCCGCCGAACGCGGACGCGACCTCACCAAGCAGCTCTTGGCCTTCTCGCGCCGCCAGCACCTCAGCCCGGTGACCATCGACGTCAACGCCCTGATCGAGGCGTTCACGCCGCTTGTCCGCCAGGCGGTGGGGGAGGCGGTGACCGTCGACCTGCAGCTGTCCGACGAGGCGATCTGCGCCCATGTGGACCCGACCCAGCTGGAGACCGCCTTGCTCAACCTGGCGGTCAACGCCCGCGACGCCATGCCGGACGGCGGTTTGCTGACCGTGGCGACCTCGCGCGACCGCGACCATGTGCTGATCGAGGTGCGCGACAGCGGCGTCGGCATGTCGCCCGAGGTCTGCGAACGGGTGTTCGAGCCCTTCTTCACCACCAAGGAGGTGGGCAAGGGGTCCGGCCTCGGGTTGAGCCAGGTCTATGGCTTCGTGCGCCAGTCGGAGGGCGAAGTCAGGCTGGTCTCGTCGCCGGGGCAGGGCACCACCTTCGGCCTGCGTCTGCCGGCCTCCGCCGAGCCGGTTGAGCGGGCCGAACCCGAGGCCGAGCCGGCGCTGGTGGAAGGCGGCCACGAACGCATTCTGCTGGTCGAGGACGATGCGACGGTGCTGACGCTTACCCTCGATATGCTGACCGGCCTGGGCTACGCGGTGACCACCGCCACCAACGCGGCCGAGGCGCTCGCGGTGCTGCAGTCCGGGGCCGAGATCGACGTGCTGTTCAGCGACGTGGTCATGCCAGGCGGTGTGAGCGGCGTCAGCCTGGCGCGCACGGCCCGCGACCTGAGGCCCGGCCTGCGGGTGCTGCTGACCTCCGGCTTCGTGGGCGAGGGCGCGGTGCTGGAAACCGCCGAGTTCCCCCTGCTGGACAAGCCCTACGAAGGCCGGCTGCTGGCGGCCAAGCTGCGCAAGCTGCTCGACGGCCCGGCCACGCGCCGGCGGCGTGGGCGAGGTTCCCGCTCCCGCGAGGCCGCCGCCGCCGAATAGCCGAGCTCGGTCAGCCCGATTGCGCCCGCGCGAGGCAGCGCAGGGCGCAGGCCAGCTTCAGCGCCCGGGCACGGTCCATCGTCGCGTCGCGAGTCCCGCGGGCCAGGGCGTCGGCCATGGCTTCCAGCTCGCCCGCCCCGCCTTCCGGGGCGAAAGCCTCGGCCAGCATGGCGGCCTCAGTGATCAGCTCGGCCTTGAGGTCGGATCCGCACGCCGACAGCAGGGCCTCGTCGAAATGCACGACCTTGGCGTCGCCCGCGCGAGGTGTTGGGCGATTTTGCATGCCCGCCGAACGGGCCGCGGCTTCAGCGGTTCCCCAAGGCGAAGGCCGTGACGCGCACATCGTAACTGACCCTGCCGTCCGGGGGGATCAGCGCCATGCCAGTGTCGCGCCCGCCCCATTCCGGCCCGAAGGGATCGGCCAGGTTGAACTGCGGCTCGATCACCACGACGCCCCTGTCCGGCGGGGCGTAGACCTGCAGGGCGCGCACCTGCGAGCTCGGCGAGGCGACGCGCAAGCCCAGGCCCGAGGCCGGATCGCGCACCTCGGCCACGGTCCCGCCGTCGCCCCGTGCAAGGTCGTTGAAGCAGTCGTCGAGGTAGAGGTCGCCCAGCGCCCGGCCGCCCGGGGCGGAGAAGTCGTACGCGCCGCCGGCCACGGCCTCCACCGCTCCGGTCGGCAGCACCTCGTCATAGTTGTTCACCAGGGCGCGCGCGTGCCCGGCGGTCCACAGCCGCGCCTGACGCCGATCGCCGCTCGGCAAGGCGAAATAGGGGTGCCAGCCCAGACCCATGGGCAGGGCCTCGTCGCCGACGTTCTCGGCCGTGACGCCGAGTGACAGGCCGCCGCCCTCCAGCCGCCAGTCGAAGGTCAGCACCGCGCGCCCCGGCCAGCGGCCGCCGAAGTCGCCGGCGTCCAGTCGCCCGCTCACCCGGTTCGGCGCGCCTTGTGTCCAGGCGACCTGGGCATCGAGGATCAGGCCGTGCATGGCGTACTGCTCGGCGCCCGGGGCTTGGCCGCCCCAGTTGCGCGGCAGGCGCACCGTGCGGCCGGCGACGGTAGTCTCGATCTCCCGGCTGCCGGCGAGCGCCCGTCCGCGGATGCGGTTGGCATAGGGCGCCAGGATCGCGCCGCCGAAGCTGAAGGAGTTGTCGCCCGCGAAGTCCTCGGGGCCGCCGTCCAGCTTCCGGGCTGCGGCGTCCGGATCGGGCGAGGCGAGGGCGTCCACCGCTTCGCCGGACGGCAGGCGCAGCCTGGCCTGCAGCAGCATCATGCCGCGCCCGGGCAGCACCATGGCCTCGAGGAAGGCCGGACCGTCCGCCGGCGCATCCATCGCATGGAGCCGCACCAGGGGCAGGCCGCCGATCTGCAGGTCGCCGGCCACCGGACCCTAGTCGCGCGCGGTGGTAGCGCCGGAGGCCAGCTCGACGCTGCGCAGCTGGCGCGCGTCGGACCTCTGGCGCTCGGATGTGCGCTCGTCATGCTCGGACGGCGGCACCACCGGCACCACCAGGCAGACGCTCTGGGTCGGCAATACCGCCTGCCAGTCGCTGATCAGCTGCTTGTAGGACTTTCCCACCGGGCGGATCTGGCGGTTCAGGTCGTAGAGCCCCACGGGGTGGACACGCATGTTGGGCTCGCGCAGGGCGGTGTCCCAGTCCATCTGGTCGGTCAGCGAATACCAGGTGAAGCCCACGGTCGGCACGCCGTCGTTGCGCACCCGCAGCACGTTGGCCCATTCCTTCCAGAGCCAGTTCACCGCCTCATCGCCGTTCGGGCCTTCGGCGATATTGGTCTCAGTGTGCATCACCGGCAGCCGATAGCGCTGGTAGTACTGCCGGGTGATCTCGCAGTAGCCGAAGATCTCGCCCGAGGCCCGCGTCGCGCCATCGGCCGACACCCTGTGCTCGTTGGTCCAGTAGTAGTCGTTGCCCAGGATGCAGTGGTGAGCCAGCGAGTTGCCCAGGAAGAAGTGGTACTCGTCATAGGTCATGCCGTTGTCGAACAAATACTCGTACATCGTCGAGTCCACGCGGTGGCCGTAGTTGAGGTCCAGCGACAGGAAGCGCTTGGAGTTCTCGATCTCCGCCGGGGCGATCGCCGCGGGGTTCTCGGCGTGGAAGTATTCCGAGGACTCGCTCTGGATGAAGATGGCGTCCGGCCGGACCTTCAGGATCTCCTGCATGGCCCGCACATTGGCGCGCACGATGTGCTTCAGGGCGGTGACGAAGGTGCGGTCCGTCGTGCCCTGCTCGTTCCACCAGCCGTACTTGGCGGAGAACTGGGCGCAGATGAACATCTCATTGACCGGCGTATAGACCTGCACCCACGGGAAGCGCCGGGCGAAGGCGGCGGCGTAGCGGGCGAAGATCTCGCAGAAGTCCGGGTTCTGGAAATCGCCGATGAAGTCCGGCACGCCGAAGTGGCACAGGTCGACGATCGGCACGATGTCGCGCCGCCGCAGCTCCGCGAAGGTGAGGTCGGCGAACTCCCAGTCGAATTTGTCGGCGGCGACCAGGGTCGTATAGAGCGGCGGCCCATAGCGCAGGAAATGGATGCCCATCTCCTGCACCAGGTCGAAATCCTGGCGCCAGTGCAGGTAGTGGCCGCAGGATTCCATCTGATCGACCCGCAGGGTCCCGTTGCGGATCTTCGGGATCGAGTTCTCGATCCCAGTGGCGAACATGAAGGCGGAGATGGCGGGTCCTCCCCGGGAGCGCGCACACAAAAGGGACGGGCGCGCGCCATGCCCCCGGCTAGTACAACACCGGGCGGAGGTTCGGGTTCACGGAAAAATGGCGCGCGAGCGCCGGCAGGCCTATTCGGCGGCTTGCGACAGCGCCACGGCCTCGATCTTGCGGCAGCGCGACAGCAGCGCCAGGTGGTCCGCGCCATTGGCGACGTTGCGCACCCAGGCTTTGTCGCCGTGCACGGCGAGCACCTCGAAATGCGGATAAAGGTTCGGGCCGGTGCGAACCATGTCGCCCGGGACGATCTCCTCGTCGTAGCCGCGATCGTGATCGATCGCGAAAACGTCCGAATAGCTGGACAACGACATCTCCTGGGACCCCTCCCGATTCACGTCGAATAGGATAGTAGGACCTGGACTCTGAACGGAACCGCAACGTGATCGTCAGGTTGTCGCAGGCCGACGACTTGTCGCACCGTCGCATCGTTCCACGATTCTGGGACTTGGACGGAGGACGTCGGATGGACGTGCGGTGCGTGGTGAAATCCGACGATCGTCTCGGGGAAGGGCCCTGCTGGTCCCCCGAAGAGGGCCGGCTCTACTGGTTCGATATCAAGGGCAAACGGCTGGCCTGGTACGAGCCGAAGACCGACAACCGCGGCGCCTTCAACCTGCCGATGCGCGCAAGCGCCGCGGCGCCCAGGACGCAAGGCGGCCTGGTCATGGCCACCGAAAAGGGCCTGGCGATCTGCTATCCGGACAAGGAGACCATCGAGCTGGTGCGGCCCTACGAGATGCCGCCGGGCTTCCGCACGAACGACGGCAAGATCGACCTGGAGGGCAACTTCTGGTGGTCGATCATGGACGACAACGGCGGCGCCCAGGTAGGCTCGGTGTTCCGCACCCGCCCCGACTTCGAGACCGAGCGGATGCTGACCGGCATCCATATCCCCAACACCATCTCGGTCAGCCATGACGGCAAGACCCTCTACATGGCCGACTCGCGCCTGCAGACCCTGTTCGCTCACGAGATGGCGGACCTCTCCAAGGCGGTGCTGTTCGCCCACACCATGGGCGCGCCGGCCTCGCCCGACGGCTCCGCGGTGGACGCCAAGGGCTACCTGTGGAACGCCCAGTGGGGCGGCTGGCGGGTGGTGCGCTACAATCTGAAGGGCGAGATCGACCTGATCGTGCCCATGCCGGTGCAGCAGCCGTCGAGCTGCGCCTTCGGCGGGGCCGATCTCAAGACCCTCTTCGTCACCAGCGCCTGGGACGAGCTGACGCTCGGCGTGCGCACTCAGCAGCCCCTGGCCGGCGGCCTGTTCGCCGTCGACACCGGCGTGAAAGGGCTGGCGCTGCCGCTGTTTGCAGGCTGAGGTGGATCGGCCCTGAACCTGCCTCTGTCTGGCGGGTTCTACGAGGGCGTCATCTGAAAAACGGAAGAGGGCGACCGCCGCATGGCCAACCGACCCCTGCGCAGCCAGAAGAGCTTCGGCAAGCACGACAAGGACGGCTTCATCCACCGCAGCTGGATCAAGGCGACCGGCCTGCCGGACCACGTCTTCGACGGCCGCCCGATCATCGGCATCGCCAACACCTGGTCCGAGCTGGTCACCTGCCAGGTCCACCTGCGCGAGCTCGCGGATTTCGTGAAGCGCGGCGTCTGGGAGGCGGGCGGCGTGCCCATCGAGTTCCCGGCCATGTCGCTGCCGGAAACCCAGATGCGGCCCACGGCCATGCTGTTCCGCAACCTGCTGGCCATGGAGGTCGAGGAATCGATCCGCGCCAATCCCATCGACGGGGTGGTGCTGATGGGCGGCTGCGACAAGACCACGCCGGGCCTCCTGATGGGCGCCGCCAGCGTCGACCTGCCGGCGATCTTCGTCTCCTCGGGTTCGATGCTGAACGGCAAGTTCGAGGGCCGCGACATCGGCTCGGGCACCGACGTCTGGCGCTTCTCGGAAGCCGTGCGCGCCGGCGAGATGAGCCTGGACGAGTTCCTCTCCGCCGAGACCGCCATGAGCCGCTCGGCCGGGGTCTGCAACACCATGGGCACGGCTTCGACCATGGCCAGCCTGACTGAGGCGCTCGGCATCGCACTCCCCAACAACGCCGCCCTGCCGGCCGTCGACAGCCGCCGCCGGGTGCTGGCCCACCTCACCGGCAACCGCATCGTCCAGTTGGTGAAGGACGACGTGAAGCCGTCCGACATCCTGACCCGCGAGGCCTTCGAGAACGCCATCCTGATGCACGCGGCCATCGGCGGCTCGACCAACGCGGTGATCCATCTCTTGGCGCTCGCCGGTCGCCTGGGCGTGCCGCTGACCCTGGAAGACTTCGACGAGATCGCCCGCGAGGCGCCGCTGCTCGTCAACCTGATGCCGTCGGGCAAGTACCTGATGGAGGACTTCTGCTACGCCGGCGGCGCGCCCGCCGTGGCCAAGGAGTTGGGCCCTCTCTACCGGCGCGGCGCCATCACTGTCAGCGGCAAGACCCAGGGCGAGATCGCCGACGCCGCCAAGGTCTGGAACCGCGATGTGATCGGCTCGCTGGAGGCGCCGATCGGGCCCTCGTCCGGCGTCTGGGTGCTGAAGGGCAACCTCTGCCCCGACGGCGCGATCCTGAAGCCCAGCGCCGCTTCGCCCAGCCTGCTGGCCCACCGCGGCAAGGCGGTGGTCTTCGAGACCATCGAGGACTACCACGCCCGCATCGACGACCCGGACCTGGAGGTCGACGAGACCTCGATCCTGGTGCTGAAGGGCTGCGGGCCGAAGGGCTATCCGGGCATGCCGGAGGTCGGCAACATGGGCCTGCCGCCGAAGCTGCTGGAAAAGGGCGTGACCGACATGGTCCGCATCTCCGACGCGCGGATGAGCGGCACGGCCTACGGCACGGTGATCCTGCACGTCGCGCCCGAGGCGGAGGCCGGCGGGCCGCTGGCGCTCGTCCGCACCGGCGACGAGATCGCCTTCGACGGGCCCAACCGCACCCTCGATCTCCTGGTCAGCGAGGTGGAGCTGGTGCAGCGCCGCCACGACTGGGAGGCCGCCCGCCAGCCGTCGAAGTACGACCGCGGCTGGTACAAGCTTTACATCGACACCGTGCTGCAGGCCGACACCGGCGCCGACCTCGGCTTCCTGGTCGGGAAATCCAGTTCCGAGGTCACCCGGGAGTCCCACTGATGCCGCAAGCGGCCTACGCCACCTATCCGAGCCTGAACGGGCGCACGGTGTTCATCACCGGCGGCGCCTCGGGGATCGGCGCCACCTTCGTCGACACCTTCCACGCCCAGGGCTGCAAGGTGGCCTTCGTCGATCTGGACGAGGCCGCCGGCCAGGCGCTGGCCGCCAAGCTGGGGGCGGCGACCGCCTGGTTCCGGCGCTGTGACGTCACCGACGCGGACGCCCTGCAGGCTGCGATCAAGGACGCCGCCGCGGCCCTCGGGCCGATCACCGTCCTGATCAACAACGTCGCCAACGACACCCGTCAGGTGGCCGCCGAGGTGACGCCGGAGGCCTGGCGCAAGGGCCTGGCGGTGAACCTCGACCCGACCTTCATCGCCTCGACCACGGTCTATCCGATCATGAAGGCGGCGGGCGGCGGGGCCATCGTCAACCTGTCCTCGATCAATTCCATCCTGACGCCCGGCGAACTGCCGACCTATTCGGCCGCCAAGGGCGCGATCGATTCCCTGTCCAAGAGCCTGGCGCGGGCCTGGGGCGTCGACCACATCCGGGTCAATGCGCTGTCCCCCGGCTGGGTGATCACCCCGCGCCAGCTCGAGCTGTGGCTGACCCCGGAAGCCGAGGCCGACTGGGAGAAGCTGACGGCGCTGAAGGACCGGATCATGCCCGACGACATCGCCCGCGCCGCCCTGTTCCTGGCCGCCGACGACAGCCGCATGATGACCGGCCAGAACATGATCGTGGACGCCGGGCGCACCTGACATGGCCGACGCCGCCGTCCTGCTGGCCTGCGATTGGGGCACGACCAACCTGCGCGCCTGGACCCTGGACGGGCAGGGTGCTCCGGTGGCGCAGCAGGACTTCCCGCTGGGCGTTTCCAGGCTGGCGCCCGGCGAGGCGGCGCAGCGCTTCGAGGCGGAGGTGCGGCCGGCGCTCAACGCCCAAGGCCTGCCGGCCATCCTCTGCGGCATGGTGGGCTCGAACCTTGGCTGGCAAGTCGTTCCATACGCCGACTGCCCTGCCGGCATTGAGGACCTGGCCGGTAAGCTCACCTCGGTCGGCGACAACGCCCGCATCGTGCCCGGCCTGCGCTGCGAGGGCATCGCCGGCGCCCCAGATGTCATGCGCGGCGAGGAGACCCAGATCCTTGGCTGGCTGGCGCAGCATCCGGACCGCCGCGCAGGCCGCCATGTCCTTTGCCACCCCGGCACCCACGCCAAATGGGTGCTGATCCAGGACGGCCGTATCGTCCGCTTCGTCACCGCCATGACCGGCGAGCTGTTCGCGGTGATGAGCCAGCACAGCGTGCTCAGGACCGACGCCGCATCGGACGACGAGGCCGCTTTCGACGCCGGGCTAGTCGCCGCTGGCTCCGGCGACGCCCTGGCCGCAAGGCTCTTCACCACCCGCGCCCGGGTGGTCGGCGGCGACGCCGATCCGAAGGGCTCGGCGAGCTACCTGTCCGGCCTGTTGATCGGGGCCGAGGTCGCGGCCACGCCGCAGCTCCTCGGCGCGCGGCCGGAGCGGGTCGACCTGCTGGGCGACGCGGCGCTCTGCGAACGCTACCGCCGCGCGCTGACGCGCGCCGGGATCGCGGCGGAGACCTTCGACGGCGAGGCCGCCGCCATCGCCGGCCTGTTCGCGCTGGGAGCCAAGCCATGACCCTCGACGAAGCGCTCGCCGAATGCCCGGTGGTGGCGATCCTGCGTGGCGTGCGTCCGGACGAGGTGCTGGACCATGCCGAGGTCCTCTACGCCGCCGGCGTGCGCGGCATCGAGGTTCCGCTCAACTCGCCCGAGCCCATCGAGAGCATCCGCCGGCTGACCGAGGCCTGGGGCGGACGTCTGGTCGCCGGCGGCGGCACGGTGCTCAGCGCCGAGCGCGTCGAGGCGGTGGCCGAGGCCGGCGGGCGGATCATCGTAGCGCCCAACACCAACCCCGAGGTGATCGGCCGCGCCATCGCGCTTGGCCTCGATCCCGCGCCGGGCTTCGCCACCGCGACCGAGGCCTTCGCGGCCCTGGACGCGGGCGCGCGGCATCTGAAGCTGTTCCCCGCGGTGACCTATGGCCCTGGCCACCTGAAGCAGCTCAAGGCCGTCCTGCCGCCTCACGCGGTGATCTGGGGCGTCGGCGGCGTGGGGCCGGACAACATGGCGGACTGGTGGGCCGCTGGCGCGCGGGCCTTCGGCCTGGGCGGCGAGATCTACAGGGCCGGCCAGACGGTGGCCGAGACCGCCGAGAAGGCTGCCCGCGTGGTCGCCGCGGCCCGTGATCTCAAATGACCTGGGCGCTCACCTGACCCGCGCGAGGACTTCGTCCGGGGTCCGGTCGATCAGGGCTTCCGCTTCCGCCGCGAACTGCGCCTCGCGCATGGCCGCCGCATAGCGGGCGATGGCGCTGTCCAGGCTGGGCATCAGCTGGCCGCGCTCGGTGGCCAGCGGCGCATAGGCCGGCCGCGCCGCCGCCCAGCCGAAGCTGGCGGCCGGAACGCCTCGCACCAGGCCGGGGTCGAGGCCCATTTCCGCCGCGACCATCCGCGCGAAGTCGGCCCAGGACACCGCGCCGGTGTTGGCCAGGTGCCGCAGCCCGGTCTCGCCGTCGAGCAAGAGGTCCAGCACCGCGTCCACTAGGTCCGGCACATAGGTCGGCGAGACCACCAGGTCGTCCGCCGCCGGGAAGGCCTGGCCTGCCGCCAGTGTCCGGAGGACCCGGGCGGCGAAATTGTGCGGGTCGTAAGGCGAGAAGAACGCCGCCGTACGCACTATTAGCGCGTGGCCGCCCAGCGCCAGGATCTCCGCCTCCGCCCGCGCCTTGCTGGCGCCGTAGACACTGAGCGGGCAAGGCTTGTCGGCCTCCCCATAGGCGCGGCCCGCGCAGCCGTCGAACACCTGGTCGCTGGAGAAGCCCACCACCGGCAGGCCGCGCTCAGCGCAGGCCCGCGCCAGCCGCACAGCGCCGTCGGTGTTGGCGGCCAGGCAGGCCGGGGCCTCAGCCTCCGCCGCGTCCACCCGCACCCAGCCGGCGGCGTTGATGACGCCCCAGGGCTGGATCGTATCGAGAGCTTGGCGAACGGACGCCTCGCTCTCCAGGTCCAGCTCGCGGCGGGCCGTGAGCCGATAGTCGATCCCGCGCCACTCACAGGCCCGCGCCAGCGCCTTGCCCAGCGTCCCGCTGGCGCCGCAGATCAGGAGCGGCCGCTCGGGCGAGGGCGGCGTGCGCCAGGCCGCGCGCGGCTCGGGCGTCTCCACGGTGCGGAACACCGGGCGGAACTGCAGGCGGATATCGCGCCGCCACCAGCCCGGGCCGAGCGTCCCGTCGTGCGCCGCGCCGCCTGTCGCCAGCCGCTTCAGCTCCGTAGCCAGCGCAGTAGGCCGCGGCGGCTCGCAGCGTACGTCGAAAGCGCCCACCTCATAGTGCCCGTGCTGCCGCGTCAGCAGGCTGTTCCAGTCGTGGGTCCCCAAGAGGGCCCAGGCGGTGACCGCCTGCACCTCCGCGCCGCGTCCGCGCAAGCGCTCGGCGGTCTCCCAGGCCTCGCGGATCCAGCGCACCTGCTCCTCGCGGGTGCAGCCGTTGTGGCTCTCGGTCACTGCCAGCGGGCGGCCATAACGCGCCCAGGCCTCGTCCAGCGCGCCTTCCAGGCCGCCGGGCGCCGGCAGCACCGTGCGCATGGCCTCCACGTCGGCGAAGGCCATGAAGGCGTTGCCGCCGATCCGATCGGGCGGATAGTCGCCGGTCCGGTGGTCCAGGAAACGGTCGCTGGTCAGGTAGTGGTTCACGCCCAGCAGGTCGGGCGGGCAGGGATCGTCGGCGATGGCCTTCAGCCGCTCGCCAAGGCCGAAGCCGTCCAGGCGCCGCCATAGCGGATGACCAGGTTTCACGCGGCCCTCCAGCAGGTCCCAGGTCATCCAGCGCCGCGCGTTGTCGAAGTCCGCCTGGTGCGCCACCGCGCGGGTGGAATAGGTGCGGCCCAGGTCCTCGGTCTGGATCAGCCGGGCGTCCGACCGCACCGCCCGGATCGCCCGCATCGCCAGGCGGACGCCGTCGATCTGGTTGACCAGCGCCGTCCAGAACGCCCGCTCGTCCGCCGCGTGCGGATGCCAATGGCCGTAGAGGGCCGAGAACCGCGCCGTCGTCAGCGGCTCGTTGACCGGGGTCCAGTCGCCGATCCAGTCGTAGCGCTCCGCGGCAGCACCGGCATAGGCGGCGAAGGCCGGGGCGAAGCCCTCGTCCAGCAGGTGGGTCGAGCGCGGCCCGGAGCCGTGGTGCAGCAGGCCCGCTATGGGCTTGAGGCCCAGCTCGCGGATCCGCCCGAACCGCGCGTCGGTCCAGGTCCAATCGCAGTCGCCGCACCCCTCAGGGTCGGCGCGCTCCCAGAGCAGCGGATAGCGCAGCGCGGCGAGGCCCAGTGCGGCGAAGCGGTCGAGGTCGGAGATGCGGTCCTGGTGGCCGCTGCGGCGGGTCTGGTCGAAATAATGCTCGCCGACCCGGTTCACGGTGCATTCGTGACCGCCCCAAAGCTGTAGCGGCTGCATGGACCCTGGCTTTCCCGTCACTGCGACGAGATAAGCTGGCGCGATCCGGATTCGTTCCGGCGAAGCTAGACTTTAACGGGACCATAGCGGCGGGCAGGAGACGATGGACACCATGGATCGGGGATCGAAGCCGGCCGTGCTGGTGACGGGCGGCGCCGGCTATATCGGCGCTCACACCGCCAAGGCCCTGGACGAGCAGGGCTTCCTGCCGGTGGTCTACGACAACCTGTCCTCCGGCTTCCGCGAAGCGGTGCGCTGGGGCCCCTTCATCCACGGCGACCTGCGCGACCGCGCCGCACTGGGCGAGGCCATCGCCGCCTATGACGTCAGCGCGGTGATCCATTTCGCGGGCCTGATCGAGGTCGGCCGCTCGACGAAGAAGCCGGACCTGTTCTGGGACATCAACGTGGCCGGCACCACCAACCTGCTCACCGTCATGCGCGAGCGCGGCGTTGGGCGGCTGGTGTTCTCCTCCAGCGCCGCGGTCTACGGCCAGGGCGGGCGGAGCACCCAGGAGTCCATTACCGAAAGCGCCGAGAAGGCGCCGTCGAGCCCCTATGGCGACACCAAGCTCGCCGCCGAATGGATGATCGCCGCCCAGTGCCGCGCCTATGGGCTGACGGCTGTGGCGCTCCGCTACTTCAACGCCGCCGGGGCCGATCCCTCCGGCCTGATCGGCGAGGCGCACGAGCCGGAAACCCATCTCCTGCCGCTGGCCATCGCCGCGGCCCTGGGCGACGGGCCGGCGCTCACCGTCTTCGGCCAGGACTTCCAGACGCCGGACGGCACTTGCCTGCGCGACTACATTCACGTGACCGACCTTGCCGCCGCCCACGTCGCGGCCCTTCGGGTCGACCTGCCGCCCGGCGCCTTCGAGGCCGTGAACGTCGGCACGGGCGAGGGACAGTCGGTCTCCCAGGTGGTGGCCGCCGTGGGCCGCGCGGTGGGCGCGCCCGTCCCGCATAGCGTGGGGCCCCGCCGCGAGGGCGACCCGGCCAGCCTGGTGGCCGACCCGCGCCGCGCCCGCGAGCTCCTGGGTTGGCGCGCCAACCATTCGTCGCTGGAGGAGATTGTGGCCGACGCCCTGCGTTGGGAACGCAACCCCCGCTACGGTGCGGGATTACGTCAGGTAAGGCATTCGATCAGGTCAGAGGTTCCTGTCTAAGCAGTCGGGTTGTCGACATAGACTGAATAGCTGCTCGGCTAAACTCGGTCCCTCCCGTAATTACTTGTCGGGCCTAAACTTTCGGATCCGCAATACGGAACCATTCCGAACCTTCGGAGTTGGAGGTCACGGGCGTCGTGCGCCTATCCAACTCAAGCAGAAGGAATGCGCTCTTGAACACGCAATGGGTTCCGCGCGGCGAAACGACGGCGCCAACGCCTACCCATTTCGGGCCGAGCCCGCGTGATCGCCAGACGCTGATCTGCTTCTCGCATCTGCGCTGGGACTTCGTGTTCCAGCGGCCGCAGCACCTGATGACCCGTTTCGCCAAGGGCCGCCGGGTGGTCTTCTGGGAGGAGCCGGTGGCCGGCCCGCTGGAGACCGCGCCGCGGCTCGACAGCCGCACCGATCCAGGCAGCGGCGTGATCATCGTCACCCCGGTGCTGCCGGACGCCGCCAGCGGCGCCGAGCGCGACGCCATGCTGGGCCTTTTGCTGGACACCCTGCTGGCCGGTTACGGCGGCGACCTGATCCGCTGGTACTACACGCCGATGATGCTGCCGTTCTCGCGGCACCTGCGGGCGGTCTGCACGGTCTATGACTGCATGGACGAGTTGGCGAACTTCAAGTTCGCCCCGCCCGAGCTGACCATCCTCGAGCGCGAGCTGATGGGCCTGGCCGACGTGGTCTTCACCGGTGGCTACAGCCTCTGGGAGGCCAAGCGCGACCGCCACCCGAACATCCATCCGTTCCCTTCCAGCGTCGACGTCCCGCACTTCGCCAAGGCGCGGACCAGCCGCCACGAACCGGAGGATCAGGCCGCGTTGGCCTGGCCCCGGCTGGGCTTCTACGGCGTGGTGGACGAGCGTATGGACCTGGCCCTCCTGGCCCACCTGGCCGACGCGCGGCCCGACTGGAGCCTGGTGATCGTAGGCCCGGTGGTGAAGATCGACCCCGCCAGCCTGCCGGTGCGGCCCAACCTGCATTACCTGGGCGGTAAGACCTACGAGCAGCTCCCCGCCTATCTGGGCGGCTGGGACGTGGCTCTTATGCCCTTCGCCATCAACGAGAGCACCCGCTTCATCAGCCCGACCAAGACGCCGGAATACCTGGCGGGCGGAAGGCCGGTGGTCTCGACGCCGATCGTCGACGTGGTGCGCCACTACGGCGAGTTGGAGGCGGTGAAGATCGCCGCGACGCCGCAGGCCTTCGTCGAGGCCTGCGACCAGGCGCTGGCGATGTCGCGCCTGCCGGGGCCGTGGCTGAAGGAGGTCGACGCGGCGCTCTCGGCGCTGTCCTGGGACGAGACCTTCGCGCGCATGAACCAGGAGATCGCCCGCGCCGTCGGCGCACACGACCGCGCCGCCGCCTCGACTCCCGTCGCCTCGGACCTGGCGATCATGCCGGCCGGGCCGGCCGTGCGGCCGGCCGGGCCGGCCGTGCGGCCGGCCTCGCGCAGCAAGCCCTTCGACTACCTGATCGTGGGCGCGGGCTTCGCGGGCTCGATCCTGGCCGAGCGCCTGACCAGCCAGCTCGGCAAGCGCGTGCTCCTGATCGACAAGCGCCCGCACATCGGCGGCAACGCCTACGACGAGAAGGACGCCGGCGGGGTGCTGATGCACCGCTACGGCCCGCACATCTTCCACACCAACTCGGCCGAGGTCTCCGGCTACCTGTCGCAGTTCACCCGATGGCGGCCTTATGAGCACCGCGTCCTGGCCTCGGTGAGGGGGCTGCTCGCGCCCATGCCGATCAACCGCACGACGCTCAACCTGCTCTATGGCGCGAACCTGACCACCGAGGCCGAGGCCGAGGCGTGGCTCGCCGCCCGCGCCGAGCCGGTGGAGAAGATCCGCACCTCCGAGGACGTGGTGATCTCCAAAGTCGGCCGGGAACTCTACGAAACCTTCTTCCGCGGCTACACCCGCAAGCAGTGGGGCATGGACCCGTCGGAGCTCGACAAGTCGGTCACCGCCCGCGTGCCCACCCGCACCAACGACGACGACCGCTACTTCACCGACAGCTTCCAGGCCATGCCGGCCGACGGCTACACGAAGATGTTCCAGAACATGCTCGACCAGCCGGGCGTCACCCTGGAGCTGGGCGTCGATTACGAGGACGTGCGCGCCGACACCGCCTTCGACCAGCTGATCTTCACCGGTCCGATCGATGAGTTCTTCGACCACCGCTACGGCAAGCTGCCCTACCGCAGCCTGGCCTTCCGGCACGTGACCATGGACCGCGAGTGGTACCAGCCGGTGGGCACGGTGAATTACCCGGACGAGGCCACGCCCTACACGCGGATCAGCGAGTACAAGCACCTCACCGGCCAGAGCGCGCCCAACACCACCATCACCTACGAATATCCTCGCGCCGACGGCGATCCCTACTATCCGGTGCCGCGTCCGGAAAATCAGGCGCTGTTCAAGCGCTACGAGGCCCTGGCGCAGGAGACCGCGAACGTCCATTTCGTGGGCCGCCTGGCCACCTACCGCTACTACAACATGGATCAGGTTGTGGGACAGGCGCTGGCCACGTTCCGGCGGATCGCCGAGCGGGAAGGGCGCGACACCTTGGCCGCCCAGACCGCCGGCCGGGCCATCGCGGCCAACTGAACGCCGATCACCTGCGACATATGGCCCCGCTTCGGCGGGGCCATTCCGTATGCGGCGCCTTGCTTTCGCCGCGCCAATGCTGAAGGTTCGCCTCGGGGAAATCGGGGGGAACGATGAGCCAGACCAACGCTGAGCGAGTCCGGACGCTGGCGCAGAATCTGGTAGAGATTCTAGCCTCTTACGAGGAGGAGCTAATGGCGCTTGAACGGGACGTCCCGGCCACGGGGCAGCTTCGGCGGGCGGTGGGAATCGCCCTGGCGGAGTCCTGCTACCTGATCACCGACCACGCCCTGACCCAGGCGGAATGGGGCCCGCCCGCGGAAGGGCCGGCGCGGCGGGGCGGCTAGTTCGCCCCTTTCTTGCACGCCGTCCGTACCTTGTAGCCTACGCCGTATCGTTTTGGAGTATCCATGGCCCGTAACCCTGACGCGCTCGCCGATCCCGTCGACATCGCCGTTGGCGCCCGCATCCGGCTGTTGCGCAAGGTCCGCGGCCTGTCCCAGCAGTCGCTGGCCGAGGCCGCTGGAGTCACCTTCCAGCAGATCCAGAAGTATGAGCGCGGCGCCAACCGTGTGAGCGCCTCGATGCTCTCGCGCATCGCCACGACGCTGGAGGCGCCGGTCGCGGAGATGTTCGGCGAGGCCAATCCCGCCACCAGCGGGGCGATCGACGAGGTCGCGGCCCTGCTTGCCGAGCCCGGCGCCCTGGAGCTGCTGCGGGCCTATTCCCTGCTGCCGCGCGGCGGTCCCCGCGCGGCTTTGGTCGACTTCGTCCGCAGCCTGAAGGCGGCCTAGGTGTCGTTTCCAAGAAGGTTGTTCACCCTGGCCCAGGGCGTGAGGCCGGCGATGCCGGCGTGGGGTCGGGTGAGGTTGTAAGCGTCGGTCCATGGCC
>NZ_SSMX01000052.1 GCF_004799515.1 Phenylobacterium sp.
GGAAAGTCAAGGATTTTGGGACCGTGGGCTCGCAGGAGCGCGCACCTTCGATCCAACCTGTCGGACGAACCTTCCCGATGTCCGTCATGGGTGGGAAGCGGACCCTGTCCTAGGAGTGGCGAGCTTCTTCCACGATCTCGCGGAACAGCTCCCGCAGCTTGAGCTTCGCCTGCGCGAGGGCGTCTCGGCCTAGATCCGTCGCGACGTAGACACGGCGATAGGTGCGACCGAGCCGCGTCTTGGACGAACTTAGGTAGCCTCGGCGCTCCATCGCATGGAGCATCGGATAGAGGGTTCCCGCGCTGATGCGGTAGCCGTGCTCCGCCAGCTCCTCGATCATCCACTGACCGTAGATTCCGTCCTCGGCCGCGTGGTGGAGGATGTGCATACGGATGAATCCGGACAGCAGGTCCTGATGCTCCAGCTCCTGAGCCTTCATGGAAGCCGGGCCTTTTCGAGTTGCTCCATAATCGGCTTTCGATATTGTCTTCCTATAGCCAGCGCCGGACTCTGTTATCTGCCCACCGGCCTGGGCGAAAACTACAAGCAAGCGTGGGGGAGGCCCAAGGGGAATGGAACTCACGGTTCGGGACGCCCTGACCGTCCTTCACGGCATGGTGTTCGGCGGCCTGCTCCTGCTCGGCTATTCCGGGGCGGTCGTCGCCATCTGCGCCATGTCGGCCGCGGGTGATCCCTGGAAGCCGCAGGCCCGAGGCGAGAAGGCGCTCTCACTCTATCTAACCCTGCTGGCCGGGCTGGCCTGGCTCGCGGTGCTTTTCGGCGCCTACGTGATCTATCCCTGGTATCGCGCCGTCCCGCCGACGGGCGCTGACCTCGCGGGATTCCCGCAGCGGTTCCTGATGTCCAGCCCGACGACGACGGAGTGGCACGACATCGGCATGGAGTGGAAAGAGCATGTGGCGTGGCTAGCGCCGATCAGCCTGACGGCCTGCGCCTGGATCTTCCGCCGCTACGGCGGGCGCCTGCGGGTCATGAAGGGTCTGCGGAACCTGCTGCTCGGGCTTGTGCTGACCGCATTCGCCGCGACCTGCGTGGCCGGCTTCTTCGGCGCGATGCTCAACAAGTTCGCCCCGGTGCGGGGCGGCGGCGAGATCGTCTTGATGAAGGGGGAAACCGGTGACGAGCGCTGAAACGGCAGGCGGCCCGAATGGGTCCGGCGCCGCCGCAGTCCTGGCGGCCGCCATCGGCTGGTTCGTGCTGGGGGTGCTGGCCCTAGCGGGAGACACCGTTCCCAGCGTGAAGCGGGCGCTCACCCTCTGGAAACCGACCGGCGGGCTGTCCGGCGTGACCACGGTCGCGATCGTCGCATGGCTGGTTGTCTGGCTGGTGCTGGGCCGTCGCTGGCGGGACCGTGACGTCAAACTGGGCGTGGTCGGCGCCTCATCGGCGGCGCTGCTGGTGGGCGGGCTCCTGCTGACGTTCCCGCCCTTCATGGATTTCCTGCAGGGCAAGTGAAGGCCCGCGGCGAGGGGAGTGCGAAAGGCGATGGCGAAACGGTCGGGAGCGCGGAACGCTTGGGCCTCGACGATCGCAATCTTGGCCCTTTTGGGCGCCGGCGCGGCGAGGGCTGGGCCGCCGTTCATCACCGACGACCCCGAGCCGGTCGATCTACATCACTGGGAGATCTACGCCTTTTCAGCCGGCGCCTTCGATAGCCACGGTGCTACCGGCCAGGGGCCTGCGCTCGAAGTGAACTATGGGGCCGCGCCCAACCTTCAACTCCATCTGATCGCGCCCTTCGCCTACGACGCGCCGCCTGGCGGCCCAACGACCATGGGTCTCGGCGACACTGAGCTGGGCTTCAAGTACCGCTTCATCACCCCGGACAAGGACGACTGGTTCCCACAGGTCGGCATCTTCCCACTACTGGAAGTCCCGACGGGTGATGCGCATCGAGGCCTGGGCGCTGGGCAGGTCCAGGCCTTCTTTCCGATCTGGCTCCAAAAGGATTTCGGCAAGTGGACCACCTATGGCGGCGGTGGCTATTGGATCAATCCGGGGCCGGGCAACCGTGACTACTGGTTCACCGGCTGGCTGCTGCAGCGCCAGGTCACCGACAAGCTGGCACTCGGCGGCGAGGTTTTCCACACCTCGTCCAGCCAGGTCGGCCGCGACGGGGTGACGGGATTCAACCTCGGCGGACAATACGACTTCACCGAGCACTATCACCTGCTGTTCTCGGCCGGCGAGGGTGGCCAGGCGTTCGCGGTGGACACGGGAGCCGTGGGCCGCCACGCCACGACCTACTACCTAGCATTCCAGTGGACCTACTAAACTGCCGCGCTCCGAAGGTCCGCAATGGGTCGAAATCGGCCACTGGGTTCCCGGCACCTACCGGACATTCGCCTCTAGCTTGGAAGCTATGCCGGTCTAGCCGGCCGTCTTCCAGACCGCTGGAGAGACTTTCATCTCATGGTTGAGGCGAGCCTTGGGGTCAATGCCACGGTCGGTCCGGGCGGGCCGGACGTGCGTTTGACGGGTGGGACCAGGCGACAGGCGCGGCAATCCCTGCGCCATCCTCCTCCCCTTGTGGGAGGAGGTGGCTTGAGAGTCGTTCTCGCTGGCATGCCGCGTCGAGGGCCCTAGTTTCTAGCCATGACCGATCTCCACGCCCTCACGCCCGCCCAGACCGCCGCCTTGACCCGGCGGGTGACGCTCTATTCGGTGGCGACGGCGGCGGTGCTGGTGGCGATCAAGCTCGCCGCCTGGCTGGCGTCGGGCTCCGTGGCGCTCTTGGCGTCGACCGCCGATTCCGGCCTCGACCTGCTGGCCTCCCTGACGACCTTCTACGCGGTGCGGTTCGCGGTGACGCCGCCGGACGCCGAGCACCGCTACGGCCACGGCAAGGCCGAGGGGTTCGCGAGCCTGGTGCAGGCGGGCCTGGTGTTCGCGTCGGCCGCGCTGATCGGTCAGGAGGCCATCGTCGACCTGATGCACCCGCGGCCGATCGCCGACGGCGGCTGGGCGCTGGCGGTGATGGGCGTCTCCCTCGTCATGACCGGCGGGCTGATCGCCGCCCAGGGCCGGGTGCTGAAGCAGACCTCCTCCGTCGCCGTCTCCGGCGACCGGGCTCACTACGCCGCCGATTTCGCCTCCAACCTGATCGCGCTGGCCGGCATCGGCCTGGCCGCCTGGCTGGGCTGGAGGAGCCTCGACGCCCTGGCCGCCCTGGCTATCGCGGCCCTGCTGCTCTGGGGCGCGGTGGGCGTGTTCCGCGAGGCGTCCGGCCAGCTGATGGACCATGAGCTGCCGGATGAGGTGCGCGCCCGCATCGTCGACCTGATGACGGAAGACCGCCGGGTGACCGACGTCCACCAGCTGCGCACCCGCGCGGCGGGGCCCTACGTCCACATCCAGATGCACATCGACCTCGACCCCGAGCTCACCCTGGAGGCCGCCCACCAGGTGATCGTCGCGGCGGAAAAGCGGGTGCTGGACGCCTTCCCGTCCGCCGACATCATCATCCACGCCGATCCGCGCGGCCGAGCCGAACCGCACGGCGGAGCCTTCGCCGAGGCCGCCGCGAGCTCTTCGTAGTAAACGGCCCCTTAAGGGGTCCGGCGTCCATTGGGGCGACCGATTCGTATCCCCCGCGTTAGCCGGACATGAGCCTTCAGCGCACCCTGCACCATTTCCCGCTGGACCCGGCCTCGCGCCAGGTGCGCCTGGTGCTGGGCGAAAAGCGGCTGGCCTTCACCGAGGTGCAGGTGCGCTACTGGGAACGGCCCAAGGCGCTGACGGCGATGAACCCCTCCGGCCTGATCCCGGTGCTGGAGGAGACCGACCCCGACCTCGGCCGCCACCTGGTGCTGTGCGAGGCCCGCGCCATCCTCGACCACCTGGAAGAGACCGTGCCGGAGCCGCCGCTCTTGGGCCGCGACGCCGCCGAGCGGGCCGAGGCGCGCCGGCTGCTGAGCTGGTTCGACCGCAAGTTCGAGTACGAGGCCGGCGGCTACATCCTGCACGAGAAGATGGAGAAGCGCCTCTTGGGCCTGGGCGCGCCGGACCTCGCCAACCTGCGCCAGGGCCGCGACGGCCTGCGCACCCACATGTTCTACATCGACAAGCTGCTGCAGGAGCGCGAGTGGCTGGCGGGGCGCAGGCTGTCGCTGGCGGACTTCGCGGCCGCCGCCCACCTGTCGGTGATCGACTATTGCGGCGACATGCCCTGGCCGGACTTCCCGGCGGTGAAGACCTGGTACATGAAGCTGAAGTCGCGGCCGTGTTTCCGGCCGCTGCTGGCGGACCGCTGGCCGGGCCTGACGCCCGCCCGCCACTACGACGACCTCGACTTCTGAGGCTTGGGCGGCGGCGCCTAGAAGCCCGTCGCGGGCATATCCTTCAGCCGCGGCAGGACCTTGTCCTTGTCCGAGAGCACCGGCTCGACGTCGAGCGGCCAGGCGATGGCGAGGTCCGGGTCGTTCCAGATCACCCCGCCTTCGCTCCCAGGCGCGTAGTCGTTGTCGACCTTGTAGAAGATCTCGGTGTCGTCGGTGAGCGTCATGTAGGCGTGGGCGAAGCCGCGGGGCACCCAGATCTGCTCGCCGCCCTCGGCGGTCAGCGTCGCGCCGACCCACTGGCCGTAGGTCGCCGAGCCCGGGCGCACATCCACCGCCACGTCGAAGATCGCGCCCTTCAGCGCCCGCACCAGCTTGGCCTGGGCGAAGGGCGGCTTCTGAAAGTGCAGGCCGCGCAGGGTGCCTTTGCGCGCGCTGAAGGCCTGGTTGTCCTGCACGAAGACCGGGTCGAGGCCGTGGGCGGCGAAGGCCTTGCGGCTCCAGGTCTCGGCGAACCAGCCGCGCGCATCGCCATGGCGCTTGGGCGTGATAAGCAGGACCTCGGCGAGGGCCAGGGGCGTGATCGTCGTCATGTCGGCTCGGATGTTGCGGAGTGACCTTTCGGATGGCCCGGCGCGCGGCGGATGGCAAGCCTTCTGAGGTCCCGGCCGCGCCCGCCATCAGCATCGTCGTGGTGGTCTACGAATCCGGCCCGACCCTCGCCGAATGCCTGGCCGCCGTCCGGGCGCAGAGCTTTTCCGACTATGAGCTGATCCTGGTCGACAACGCCTCGTCCGACCGCACCGCCCAGGCGGCGAAGGCGGCCGACCCGGCCATCCGGCTGATCGAGAACGCCGACAACCTGGGCTTCGCGGCCGCCGTGAACCAGGGCGCGCGGGCGGCGGCGGGGCGCTGGCTCGCGCTGCTCAACCCCGACGCCTTCGCCGATGCGGACTGGCTGGCGCGGCTGATGGCGGCGGCCGAGGCCAACCCGGCGGTCCACTGCTTCACCTCCCGCCAGCTCATGGCCGAGGACCCTAGCCGGCTGGACGGACTGGGCGACGTCATGGCGCTGGCCGGCTATCCGTTCCGCGGCGGCTACACCCACAAGGACCCCGGGCCGCTGGACCCCGGCTGGGTATTCTCGGCCTGCGGCGGGGCGATGCTGATCGCGCGCGACCTGTTCCTGAGCGTCGGCGGCTTCGACGAGCGGCTGTTCTGCTACTGCGAGGACGTCGACCTGGGCTATCGCCTGCGGCTGATCGGCGAGCCGACGCTGCTGGTCCCCGACGCGGTGGTGCGCCATGTGGGGTCGGCCTCCACCGGCGGGCGGCGCAGCGACTTCGCGGTGTTCCATGGCACCCGCAACCGCTTCTGGGTCTTCGTGAAGGACACCCCGCCGGTCTTGTTCTGGCTGACCCTGCCGCTGCATATCGCCGCGACCGTGGTGCTGTTCGCCCGCCACGCCACGCGCGGCGAGGTCGCGACCCCGATCAAGGGCCTGGCCTTCGCGATCCGCCACATCGGCGTGGCGCTGGCGGCGCGGCGGGAGGCTCAGGCCACCCGCAAGGTGGGCTCCTGGGCGATCGCCCGGGCCATGACCTGGAACCCGCTCGACCTCTTCCTGCGCCGGGCCTTCATCCAGCCGAAGCGGCCCACTCCGTGAGCCGGCGCATGAAGGCCACGCCGCGCTCCATCTGCGAGATCTCGACGAACTCGTCCGGCTGATGCGCCTGGGCGATGGAGCCCGGACCGCAGAGGATGGTCGAGAGGCCCGCCCGCTGGAACTGGCCGGCCTCGGTGGCGAAGGAGACCGCGCGCGGCGGGCCGTTGTCGCCGGCCAGCCGCCGCGCGAAGGCCTCGGCCGCCCCGTCCGGCTCCGGCGCGAAGCCGGGGACGTTGGAGAGCATCTCCACCGTCACGCCAGCCTCAGGGGCGCGGGCTTTCAGCGCCGCGTCCAGGGCCTTCGCCTCGGTGAAGAACCCCGCGAGCAGCTGTTGCGCGTCGAGCGGCGGCGGCGCGCGCAGGTCGAACATGAACCTGCACTCGCGCGCCAGGATGTTACCCGCCGTGCCGCCATGGACGATGCCGATGGTCAGCGTCGCGCCCTTGGGCGTGAAGGGCGAGGCGGGATCGGCCTCACGCTCCAGCCGCGCCGCCAGGTCCTTCAGCGAGGCCATCAGCCCGACCGCCTCCATGATCGCCGAGACGCCCTGCTGGGTCTGGCTGGAATGGGCCTCGCGGCCGGTGACGGTGACTTCGAAGTTGGCGATGCCCTTGTGGCCGTTGACGGCGACCATGTCGGTGGGCTCGCCCACCACCACGAAGGCGGGCTTCGGCAGCTCGCGGCGGATCACCTCGATCAGCGCCGGCGCGCCCAGGCAGCCGATCTCCTCGTCGTAGGAGAAGGCCAGGTGCACCGGCCGCCGGGGACGCGCCGCGGCGATGTCCGGCACGGCGGCGAGCGCGAGCGCCAGGAAGCCCTTCATGTCGCAGGTCCCGCGCCCGTAGAGCCGCCCGTCGCGCTCGATGACCTTGAAGGGATCGCTGCTCCATGGCTGGCCGTCCACCGGCACCACGTCGGTATGGCCCGACAGCACCGCGCCGCCCTCGATGTCCGGGCCGATGGTGGCGAGCAGGTTGGACTTTCGGCCATCGGCGTTCGGCACCCGCCGGTGCGCCACCCCATGGCTGTCGAGATAGGCCTCGACCCATTCGATCAGGGCCAGGTTGGAATTGCGCGAGGTGGTGTCGAACCCGATCAGGGTCTCAAGGATATCGCGGGCCGCGCCGAGGTCGTTCATGGCCCCACGGCATAGACCCGCCGCGCGGGCGCCTCAACGGAAAGCCGCCGCATGCTAGGAAGCGCCATGCCTGATGCTGCGCCCGCGATCACCCTGCGTCCCGCTCGCCGCGAGGACGTGGCGGCCATCGTCCGCCTGCTGGCCGACGACGCCCTGGGCGCCCAGCGCGATCAGGTGAGCGATCCGCCCTCGGCCGCCTATCTGGACGCCTTCGACAAGATCACGGCCAATCCGCGCGCCTTGCTGGCCGTCGCCGAGGATGAGGCCGGCGCGGTGATCGGGACCCTGCAGCTCACCTTCATCGCCGGCCTCTCGAACCAGGGCGCGGAGCTGGCGCTGGTCTCAGCGGTGCGGGTGGACTCGGCCTTGCGTGGACGCGGGCTGGGCGAGCGGATGATGGCCTGGGCCATGGACGAGGCCCGCGCGCGCGGCTGCCGGCAGATGGAATTGCTGAGCCACGCGAGCCGCGCCGACGCGCACCGGTTCTACGAGCGGCTGGGGTTTGCGAAGACCCACGTGGGGATGAAGCGGACGCTCTGAGACGCGGCCTTGGAACGTCACCCCTGCTCGACGCTGCCCGGGCCCGGCAGGAAGTCGATGAGTTCGATCTTGAAGATCAGGGCCGAGCCGGGCGGGATCGGGCCCTGGCCCTCGGCGCCATAGCCAAGCTCGGGCGGGACGTAGAGCATCCAGACGTCGCCCGGGCGCATCTTCTGCAGGGCTTCCTGCCAGGCCTTCACCAAGCCCTTCAGCGGCATGGCCGCCGGCTGGCCGCGTTCGTAGGACGAGTCGAAGACCGTGCCGTCGACCAGCTTGCCTTCGTAGTTGACCTTCACCTCGTCATTGATGTGCGGCTTGTTGCCGGTCGCCGGGCCGGAGCTGACGATCTTGTACTGCAAGCCGTCCGGCAGGGTGACGACGCCCGGCTCCTTGGCGTTCTTGGCCATGAAGGCCGCCGAGGCCTTGGACTGGTCGCCGGCCACCGGGCCTTGGGCGTCCTTGGAGTCGGGGCCAGGCTGGACCGGGGCGCCTCGGCTGCAGGCTGCGAGCGAGAGCACGGCCGCGACAATCATCAGCTTACGGAACATCTAGCCTACCTCTGTTCAGACCGCGCGGGGCGGGTAGCCCGCTTCCCGGAGCGCGTCCATGATCTCCTGGGTGTGCTGGGCGTCGCGGGTCTCGATCAGGATGTCGAACTCCGCGCCCTTGGCCGGCACGTCGAGGGCCAGGCGGTTGTGCGCCACCTCGATGATGTTGGCCCCCAGCTTGCCGATGATCGCCGAGACCGTGCCCAGGAGGCCCGGGCGGTCGTCGCCGATGATCCGTAGACTGACGATCCGCTGCTCGCGGACCAGCTCGCGGGTCAGCACCGAGGCCAGGAGGCGCGTGTCGATGTTGCCGCCGGTGATCACCAGGCCGCAGGTCTTGCCGCGGAACCGCTCCGGGAAGCCCAGCAGGGCGGCGAGCGACCCGGCGCCCGCGCCCTCGGTGACCGTCTTCTCGACGTTGCAGTAAAGGGCCACGGCGCGCTCGAAGAACGGCTCCTCGATCAGCAGCACCTCGTCCACCAGCGGGCGGACCACCGAATAGCTGAGGTCGCCGACCTGCTTGACCGCGATGCCCTCGGCGATGGTCGCCCCGCCCGTGGTGACCCCGGCGTTGACGCCGCGCATCCGGGCGGTGAACGAGGGGTACATGGCCGGCTCGACGCCGATGATGCGGATATCCGGCTTGATGTGCTTGGCGGCCGTGGCCATGCCGGCGATCAGGCCGCCGCCGCCGATCGGGATCGGCAGCACCTCCAGGTCCGGCGCGTCCTCCAGCATCTCCAGCGCCACCGTGCCCTGCCCGGCCATGACGTCGAGGTCGTTGAAGGGGTGGACGAACACCAGGTCGCGGTCGTCGCGCAGCCGCATGGCGAAGGCCGAGGCCTCGTCATAGCCATCGCCGTCGATCACCACCTCGGCGCCGTGGGCGCGGGTCTGCTGCACCTTCACGAAGGGCGTGCCGCGCGGCATGACGATGGTCACCGGGATGCCCAGGCGCGCGGAATGGTAGGCGAGGCCCTGGCTGTGGTTGCCGGCCGAGGCGGCGATCACGCCGCGCTTCTTCTCCGCCTCGGTGAGCTGCAAGAGCTTGTTCAGCGCGCCGCGCTCCTTGTAAGCGGCGGTGAACTGCAGATTCTCGAACTTCACCCAGACGTTGGCGCCGGTGATCTCCGACAACGTCCGCGACCGGCGGCACGGGGTGCGCTCGATATGACCCTTCAACCGCTCTTGCGCGGCGAGGATGTCTTCGAATGCGAGGGTCATGGCGGACGCGATCTGAAATGGCAGGGCTTCAAAAAGGCGCGCAACCTAGCGGCGGGCCGCCTCTGCCGCAACGCAGCATGTCTAGGGGGCGCTAGAGCAGGTCACCGCGGCCGGCCTGGCGCACCGCCTCCACTGCTGCGCGCACCGCCCCGGGGGCGTCCCTGCGGGTGACCAGCACCACCCCGCCCTCGACCACCACCGCCAGGTCTTCGACCCCGGCCAGCACCACCAGCGGCCCATCGGAGATCGCCAGGCAATCGCGGCTGTCGACGGCCAGCGCCGGGCCCTGCAGCACCTCGCCCGTGGAGGACTTCGGCGCCTCGGCCCAGAGGGCGTCGTAGGCGCCCACGTCGCTCCAGCCGACGTCTGCGGCCACCACCACGGCCTTGTCTGTGCGCTCGAATACCGCGATATCCACCGGCAGGGACGGCACGCGCCCGAAGGCCTCGCCCAGGCGGACCGTGTCGCCCTCCCGCGCGGCCTGCGCCAACGCCGCGCGGGCGGCGGCGAGCAGATCCGGCGCGGTGCGTTCGGCCTCGGCCAGGAAGGCGTCGGGGCGGAACAGGAAGATGCCGGCGTTCCAACTGTAGGCGGGGTCGGCGAGATAGGCCTGGGCGGTGGCCAGGTCCGGCTTCTCCACGAAGGCGGCGACCTTGCGCACCGGCCCCTCACCGGGTTCAGCGCGGATGTAGCCGTAGCCGGTCTCGGGCGCGGTCGGCGTGATGCCGAAGATCACCAGCGACCCGGCCTCCGCCGCCGGCGCGCCCAGGGCCACCGCCGCGCGCAGGGCGGCGGGATCGGCGATGCGCGCGTCGGCGGAGAGCAGCAGCACGAGATCCTGCTCCATCTCGGCGGCCAACAGCGCCGAGACCATGGCCGCGGCGCCCGTGTGGCGGCCCGCGGGCTCCAGGATCAGGGCCTGGGCCGTCACGCCGACCTCGGCGAGCTGGGCGCGCGTCAGGTCGGCGTGGGCGGCGTTGCCGATCACCATCGGCCGGGCGAAGGCTTCGGTGGCGAACCTGAGCGCCGTTTCCTGGATCAGGGTGTGGTCGCCGCCCAGGGCGTGGAACTGCTTCGGACGGGCCTGGGTGGACAGCGGCCACAGCCGCGTGCCGGCGCCGCCGGACATCAGGACAGGGGTGATCTTCGCCATGGCGCGTCTTTAGGCCGCTTCGAAGGGCGGGTCGAATTCGGCGGGCGGCGGCCGGCCCGAGACCTCGCTCAGCGTTTTGAAATCGCCCCGTAACCGTCCTGGCCGATATAGTGACGCGGTGTCCGACACCGAATCCAGACCGCCACAGACGCCGCCGCTTCGGCCCACCCTGTTCCTCGACCGCGACGGGGTGCTGAACGAGGACCACGGCTATGTCTCGCGCTGGGAGGACTTCCGCTGGATCCCCGGCGCGCGGGAGGCGGTGGCGGCCTTCAACCGCGCCGGTTGGCTGGTGATCGTGGTGACCAACCAGTCGGGCGTCGGGCGCGGCTACTACACCGAGGACGCCATGCACGCCCTGCACGCCCGGATGGCCGAGGACCTGGCCGCCGTCGGGGGCCATATCGACGCCGTCTACCACGCGCCGCAGCATCCGGAGGCGCCGGTGGAAGCCTACCGCCATCCCGACCCGCCGGACCGCAAGCCCAACCCCGGCATGATCCTGCGCGCCCTGGCCGACTGGCCCATCGACCGCGAGGCCTCGCTCCTGATCGGCGACAAGCCCAGCGATCTTGAGGCGGCGGAACGGGCCGGCGTGCGCGCGGCCCTGTTCGCGGGCGGCGACCTGATGCAGTTCCTGGCGGACGAGGCGCTGCTGCCCGGTTGAGGCCCGCGAACGCCGGCGCGCGCTTAAGTCTGCATCCCGACACTGGGCTCAAGCGTTGTCGTAGGCAGAACGACAGAATCGAGCCCGTCAAATGCGCAAGACCATCGCCCTCGCCGCACTCGCGGCGGCCATCTCAGTCCCGCTGATCGTGGGGTCGACGGACGCCAGCGCCTCGTGCCAGAGCCGGAAGAACACCGGCACGCTCGTAGGCGGGGTGGGCGGCGCCCTCATCGGCAATTCGATATCCCGCGGCGGCGGCGGCGCGATCCTGGGCGGCCTGGGCGGCGCGGTGCTGGGCCATGAGATCGCCAAGGGCGGCTGCGGCCCCTCGCGCCACGCCGACTATCGCAACGGGCGTAACCGCTACGCGGCCACGCAAGCCTATGGGCCCACGCGCCCCATCTACTACGACCAGTACGGCAACGCCGTGGTCCCGCCACCGCCCGCCTACAGCCGCTGACACCCAAGCGAGGCCGACCGATGACGCGGACTTCCGTTGCGACCGCCCTGGTCGCCGTGCTGACCGGCGCGATGGCGCTCAGCGCCTGCGACCGGCGCCATGACCTCGCGGCCAATCCAAAGGTCTGCGCGGACTTCAAGACCTCGGCCAAGCCCGGCACGGCCTCGCCCGCCGCGACGCTCGATCCCGGGGCCGCCCCGGTGGACGAATGCGTGCGCCGCTGGGCCTACGCCCTGGCGCCGTCGCACGATCCGGCGGGCGCCGTCGCCCAGGCCTCGGTTGTCGCCTGCATGACCCAGCTCGCCCGGTGGAACCGCCAGACCCTCGCCCAGCCGGGCTCCGACCTGCAGGCCGACAGCCTGACCACCGGCCAGCCGACCACGCCGCTGGCCGAGCACAGCACCTACACCGCCGGCCGCGCACTCTTCTATGTGGTGCAGGCTCGCGCCGGCCTTTGCGCCGCGCCGCCGATGACCAATGGCGTTCCCGACGGGATCAGCGTCCCTCCATCCGAGCCAACATCGCCTCCAGCGTAGCGAGCTCATCCGCCTCGCCCGGCGGCTTGTCCCAGCGGATGCGGTTGATGCGCGGGAAGCGCATGGCCACGCCGGACTTGTGGCGGGTGGAGCGTTGCAGCCCCTCGAAGGCCACCTCGAAGACCAGGCCGTGATGCGGCTCGGCGCGGACGGAACGAACCGGGCCGAAGCGTTCGATGGTGTTGTCGCGGACGTATTTGTCGATCTGCTTCAGTTCCTCGTCGGTGAAGCCGAAATAGGCCTTGCCGACCGGCGTCAGGACGCGCGCGCCGGCCTCATCCAGAGTCCAGGTCCCGAAGGTGTAGTCGGAGTAGAAGCTGGAACGCTTGCCGTGGCCGCGCTGGGCGTACATCAGCACCGCGTCGATCAGGAACGGGTCGCGCTTCCACTTGAACCACGGCCCCTTGGGCCGGCCGGCCTCGTAGATCGAGTCCCAGCGCTTCAGCATCAGGCCCTCGGCGATCTGCGGATCGCCCGCCGGGGGATCGGCGCGCAGGGCCGCAAGGTCCGGCCAGCTCTCGAAGGGCTGCATCGGCGACAGGTCGATGCGCGGGCTGGCTTCCTTCGCCACGAAGGCCTCCAGGCGCCTGCGGCGCTCGGCGAAGGGCAAGACACGGGTGTCCTCCGCGCCCTCGGCCAGGAGGTCGTAGGCCCGGACGCCGGCCGGAAAGCCCGCCAGGAGCTTGGCGTCGACGCTCTTTCGGTTCAACCGCTGCTGCAGGTCGGCGAAGCTCGCCACCTGGCCGTCGCGCATGACCAGGAGTTCGCCGTCGATCACGCCCTCCGCCTGCAAGGCGTTCACGACGTCGGGGAAGGTCTTGGAGATGTCATCGCCGGTGCGGGTGTAGAGCCGGCGCATGCCGCCCTCGTTCACCGCCTGGACGCGGATGCCGTCCCACTTCCATTCGGCGGCGTAGTCGGCGGGGTCGAGCTTGGCGAAGTCGACGGCCTCGTCGATCGCCTGGGCCAGCATGGCGGGACGGAAGCGTCCAGGGTTCTCCGACGACGGCCGCTCCCCGCGGCCCTCCAGCCAGGCGAACAGGTCCTCGTAGGGGGCGTGCAGGGCGTGCCAGAGCTCCTCCACCTCGGCCACCGGCACGGGCTCGGGGCCCATCTCGGCCGCCGCGCGCTTGGCGAGCCGGGCGGTCAGGCCCACCCGCAGGCCGCCGGTCATCAGCTTCAGCAGCGCCCAGCGGCCGGTGGGCGAGAGCGCGTCCAGCCAGCCCTCGATCAGCCGCTGGACCTCCGCGCGGCTCGCGCCCCTGAGCGCGTCGACCACCTCCGAGAGTTCCGGCTCGCGGTTGGCGCCCGGCCGCGCGGGCCAGACCAAGGCCACTGTCTCCGCCAGGTCGCCCACATAGTCGTAGGACCACCAGAAGAGCTGCGCGTCCATCCGCTCCTCCACCGCCTTGCGGATGAAGGCGGGCTTGGCCGCATCGAAAGAGAGGTCGCCGGTCAGCGCCGCCAGCGCCCAGCCGCGGTCCGGGTCGGGCGTCTGGCGCAGGTAGTCGCGCACCAGGGTCAGCTTGGCGTTGCGCGACGCGGTCAGCGACAGCCGGTCGAGGAGTTCGGCGAAGGCGCGCACTAAAGCCGCCTGTCATCCTCCGGTCGGCGGCAAGCCGATCCGGGGGACCCAAGCTGAGGTGCAGAACAGGGCAAGGCCGTCTGGGTCCCCCGGATCGCGTCTTCGCGCGACCGGAGGATGACGGGGGTTGGAGAACGCTCAGCCATCGTCCTCCTCCTCATAGCCCACCAGCGCCAAGGCCCTCGCCGGGACGCCGTGCATTTGAGCCCAGCGGGCCAGGGCCTCCTCGCGGCCGTGGGTGATCCAGAGTTCGCCGGGGCGCAGCTCGTCCACCGTGCCGGTGAGCTCATCCCAGTCGGCGTGGTCGGAGATCACCAGCGGCAGCTCGACGCCCCGCTGGCGGGCGCGGGCGCGGACCTGCATCCAGCCGGAGGCGAAGGCGGTGACCGGATCGGGGAAGCGGCGGCTCCAGCGGTCCTGGGTCGCCGACGGCGGGGCGATGACGATCTGGCCCTCGAAGTCGGCCTTCTTGCCGGCGGTCGCCGACGCGAGCGGCCCAAGGTCGATCCCGTGCCGTTCGTAGAGGGCGTTCAGCCGCTCGAGGGCGCCGTGGACATAGATCGGCGCGTCCCAGCCGGCCTCGCGCAGCAGGCGGATGATCCGCTGCGCCTTGCCGAGCGCATAGGCGCCGACCAGGTGGCAGCGCTCCGGGAACTGCGCCACCGAGCGCAGCAGGCGGGCGATCTCCTCGCGGTCGTCGGGGTGGCGGAACACCGGCAGGCCGAAGGAGGCCTCGGAGATGAAGACGTCGCAGGGCACAGGCTCGAAGGCCGGGCAGGTCGGGTCGCGCCGGCGCTTGTAGTCGCCGCTGACGACCATGGTCAGGCCCTTCCAGCGCACCACCGCCTGGGCCGAGCCCAGCACGTGGCCGGCCGGGACCAGGGTCACCTCGACGTCGTCGCGGGCCGACGCCTCGCCGTAAGCCGCTGCTTGCGTGGAAGCCGCGAACCCCAGGCCATAGCGCTCGGCCATGATGTCCAGGGTCTCCGGCGTCGCCAGCACGGTCCCGTGGCCGGCGCGGGCGTGGTCGGCGTGGCCATGGGTGATCACCGCGCGCGCCACCGGCCGCACGGGGTCGATGTAGAAGTCGCCGGGAGCGCAATAGAGGCCCTCGGGCTTCGGGCAGAGCAGGTCCTGTGGACGGGTCATCGGGAGGGAATGTAGTGCGCGCCGCAAGGCTCCGCTCGAACAAGGCAGATTGACCGGACGCGGGCGCGGTCCTACCGCCTTGCCGGATGAACGAAGTCCCCGCCGCATTCCGCGAGATCGCCGAGCGCATGGTCGAGGTGACGCCCCAGGCGGCGGCGCTTGGCCTGCGGTTCGTCTCCGTCGCCCCCGCGCGCGGCTCGCTGGAGGCGCCCTGGCGGGAGGACCTGGTCGGCGATCCCGACACCGGCGTGATCGCCAGCGGCGTGGTCACCACCCTGCTGGACCACACCTGCGGCCTGGCGATGGCGGCGGCGGCCGGGACCGAGCCTTTCTCCACGGCGACCCTGGACCTGCGGATCGACTACATGCGCGCCGCCGCGCCCCGGACCGGCGTCACCTGCGAAGCCCATTGCTACAAGATCACCCGCTCCATCGGCTTCGTCCGCGCCGAGGCCTGGGACGTGGACCGTTCGGACCTGGTGGCCACCGCCCAGGCGGCCTTCATCCTGAACCGGCCGAACGCATGACGACCGCGGCGGCCGAACAGCTCGAGGCCTTCCTGAGCCGGGTGCCCTACATCCGTTTCCTCGGCATGCAGGCCGAGCTGGCAGGCGACGAGATGACCGCGATCCTGCCGGCCTCGCCGCACCTGATCGGCAACACCTTCATCCCGGCGCTGCACGGCGGGGTGATCGGGGCCTTCCTGGAGATGACCGCGCTGGCCCAGCTCTCGGTGGCGGAGCCGACGCGGCGGCTGCCCAAGACCATCGACGTGACCATCGAATACCTGCGGCCCGGCCGCGGCGGCCTGACGTCCTACGCCCGCGCCGACCTGCGCAAGGTCGGCCGCCGGATCGCCAACGTCCACGTCGAGGCCTGGCAGGAGGACCGCGACAAGCCCTTCGCGGCCCTGCGCGGCCACTTCCTGCTGCGCGGCGAGGACTGAGGTCAGCCCTTCGGCAGGGCCGCCTCTTCCTTCTTCACCTGGTCGAGCTTGGCCTGGGCGGCGGTCAGCGCCGTCTGGTCGCCCTTGGCCTTGGCCTGGACGACATCGCCGGTGGCCTCCATCTCGCGCACGGGCAGGAGGTGGGTGTTGTCGGCGTGCCTGAAGGCGCCGGTCTGGATGCGCTCGAGGATAGCGCGCTGCCGCTTGGCCTCGTCAGTGTCGCCCACGCCGTAGCTGAAGATGAAGTCGGCGACCTTCCTCTTCACCGCCGGATCGAGGTCGGCGCGCCAGATCATCGGGTCCTCGGGGATGGTCGGCGAGGTCCAGATCACCTGCAGGGCGGCAAGCGCCTTCTTCGACTGATCGGTGTTGATCGCCTCCAGCCGGTCCATGGAGCGGGTGTTGTCGGTGGCGGCAGGCAGGACCCCGGAGGCCACGGCGTAGAGGTTGGCCTCGGCGCTGGCCGACCGGACGGTCTTGAAGCATTTCACGGGGTCGATGCCGCGCGGCCCGAACAGGAAGGTGTTGGGCGCGAGCGTACCGGAGGTCGACTTCGCGTCGCCCATGCCGAAGTCCAGGGTCTGGCCGCACTTCAGGAGCTTGTCGAGGGTGACGCCGGAGCCCTTCTTGACGATGATCACGCCCTGGTAGCCGTCCTTGCCGTTGGGGTGGGTGGTGCGCGCAAACACCTCGCCGCCGGCCCGGCGCACGGCCTCCAGCCCCGACTGGTTGGTGAACCAGCCGAGGTCGGTCTGCTTGAAGCGCATGGCCTCGACCAGGGCTGAGTAGTTGGACCCGAAGAAGGGCTTCACGGTCATGCCCGTGGCCTTCTCCATGTCCTTCAGGAACGGCCCCCATTCCTGCATCTGGGTCTGGGTCGCCTCGGTGGAGACGATGGAGAAGGTCAGCGTCTTCGGCGCCTCGGCCTTGTCCGCCGGCTTGGAACAGCCGGCGAGGGCCAGGACGGCGAGGAGCGGGGCGAGGCGGCGGGCTGTGCGGATCATGGACGGCAGTAGCGCAGCTTTTGCGCTGCGTCGGCAAGTCCAGTTGAGGGCGAGAGTCCGGCATCCCCCGGGATGATGAAAGCCCTCAACTCCATGGTTGATTGCGAGCTTGTGGCTTCCGGCAAGGCCAAGATGTGCACCCCATGCACAAACTCCGCTTGAGCCCACCGCCTACGGGCGCTACCCGCAGCGCCATGTCGTCCCAACCCAACCTGCATGGCCTCTCGGCCCAGGCGCGCGAGGCCAGGAGCTGGCCGTTCGAACAGGCGCGCCTGCTGCTCGAGCGCGTCCTGCGCCTGCGGCTCAGCGACGCCGAGCGCGACCTGGCCGCGGTCCTGTTCGCCCAGGGCAAGTTCGCGGAGGCCGCCGCGACCCTGCCGGCGCTGGCCAAGCCGGTGATCTTCCAGTGCGGCTATGGCGCGTCCGGCCTGCCGCACATGGGCACCTTCGGCGAGGCCGCACGGCCGACCATGGTGCGCACCGCCTTCCGCGCGCTCACCGAGGACGCCATCCCGACGGAGCTTATCGTCTTCTCCGACGACATGGACGGCTTCCGGAAGATCCCCGACAACGTGCCCAACAAGGCCATGCTGGAGGAGGACCGCGACAAGCCGGTCACCTCCGTGCGCGACCCCTTCGGCGAGTACGAGAGTTTCGGCGCGCACAACAACGCCCGCCTGCGCGCCTTCCTCGACGGTTTCGGCTTCGACTACACCTTCATGAGCTCGACCGAGACCTACAGGTCCGGCCGGCTGGACGCGGTGCTGCTGCGCATCCTGGAGCGGTTCGAGGCCATCCAGGCGATCATGCTGCCGACGCTGGGCGAAGAGCGCCGCGCCACCTATTCGCCCTTCCTGCCGATCAGCCCCAAGTCGGGCCGGGTGCTGCAGACGCCGACCCTGGAACGCCATCTCGACCGCGGGACCATCGTCTTCGCCGACGAGGATGGGACCCTGACCGAGGTCCCGGTGACCGGCGGAAATGTGAAGCTGCAATGGCGGCCGGACTGGGCGGCGCGCTGGACGGCGCTTTCCATCGACTACGAGATGAGCGGCAAGGACCTGGTGGACTCGGTCCGCGTGTCCAACCGGGTGTGCAAGGCCCTAGGCGGCGAGCCGCCGGAGGCCTTCCACTACGAGCTGTTCATGGACGAGAACAACCAGAAGATCTCCAAGTCCAAGGGCAACGGCCTGACCATGGAGGAATGGCTGCGCTACGGCACGCCGGAGAGCCTAGCCTACTACATGTACCAGTCGCCGAAGTCGGCGAAGCGGCTCTATTTCGACGTTATCCCCAAGGCGACGGACGAATACCTGCAGCAGCTCGACGCCTTCAACAAAGCGCGGGCGGACCGGGCCAACGCGCCCGCCATCGACAACCCCGCCTGGCACGTCCACCGCGGGGCGCCGCCGGAGCGCGGATCGCCGGTCAGCTTCTCGCTGCTGCTGAACCTGGTCTCGGCGGCGGACGCCTCGACCAAGGACATCCTGTGGGGCTTCATCGAGCGCTATATCCCCGGCGCCACCCCGGCCAGCGAGCCGGTGCTCGACCAGCTCGCCGGCTATGCGATCAACTACTACGAGGACTTCGTGAAGCCCTCGAAGCGGTTCCGCGCGCCGACGGATCAGGAACGCGCGGCGATGGAAGCCCTCGTGGGGAAGCTCAAGGCCCTGCCGGCCGGCGCCGACGCCGAGGCGATCCAGAACGAGGTGTTCGAGGTCGGCAAGGCCGCCGGCTTCGAGCCCCTGCGCGCCTGGTTCGGGGCGCTCTACGAGGTCCTGCTGGGCCAGAGCCAGGGCCCGCGCTTCGGCTCCTTCGTCGCCATCTTCGGCGTCGAGCGGACCGTGGCGCTGATCGAGCGCGCGCTGGCCGGCGAGTTGGTCGTGGCCTGATTTTCATCTGCTCATCCCCGCGAAAGCGGGGACCCAGGCTTTCTGAACCACGGAAGACACGGAATTCACGGAAGGGCGCCCACCCCTGATCCGAGAGTCCCGGCGAACGCCGGGACGCTCGGGAGATAGGTTGGCCGGCTTCCGTGTCTTCCGTGGCCCTCTTCTAGAAGTCCCCGTCGTCGTCTTCGCCGATCGGCATGCCGGGCGGGACCTCGACCTTCATCTTGGGGTCGGCGAGGACGCGGCGCAGTTCGTCCTTGTCCTCCAGCAGGGCCGCCAGATGCAGGCGGTGGGCGCGTTCCTCTGCGTCCGCGCCGGGCTGGGCCTTCAGCTTGCCGGCGAGGTCGTCGAGCGCCTGGTCGATTTCGGACGCCGCGCCCGGCGAGGTGGCGGCCATGCGCGCCGCGCCGGCCAGTTCCAGAACCGTGCGGGTCTGCACCCGCCGCGCGATCTCGGCGTAGCGGCCGGTCGCGGGCCTGAAGGCCGCGTCCAGCAGGCGGCCGGTGAGCTCGCCGACGCCCGGTTCGCTGGCGTCGCGGCGGTGCTGGTCGACCAGGCGGTTGAGGCGGGCCGGCGCGGTCAGCGCGTCCAGCACCACGGTCGCGCCCACATCCGCCGCCGCCAGGCTGTCGTAGATCGACCCCCCGTCGATCGGGATGATCTCGATGGCGGTCTGCCGGTCGGGCCGGCCGGCCTGGCCGGAGGACAGCAGACCCGCCAGCCGCTCGGGCGTGTCCAGCGCCTCGGGCGTCATGGCGGCGAACAGCGCGGCCATGGCCGCGCGCTGGCGCTCCGCCGGGACCACGACGGCCACCGCGTTCTTGTCGCCCTTGACGCCGTAGCCGAAGTCGACGCCGCCCACCGACTTGGCGGCGGCCTCCACCTGGTAGCGGTGCAGCAGGTAGATCGGCGCGAACTTGCGGCGCAGCGCCTCCAGCGCCTCGCCGGGACGCAGCGCCTTCTCGCCGAACTGATCGAGGGCGACCTTGCGCACCGCCATCATCCGGTCGAGTTCGGCGATCGGATCGGCGCCGTCGTCCCAGATCGCGCCCGCCGGATGGCCGGAGTCCACGGGCCGGGCGTCGTCGTCCTGTACGAAGCGCAGCTTCTCCGCCCCGGCGCGGGCCTTGTCGGCCAGGGCCTTCCTGCCGGCCTCGCCCGGCGGCACGTCGGCGTAGAGCCAGTCGACGATGAACTTGTCCCAGTCGCCGATGTCCTTTCCGTAGGCGTCGGAGAGGTCGATCTTGCCGCCCGTCAGCTTCACCCGGGGCGGCGGGTAGTCCATCACCGAGGTGCGCCCTTGCGTCGAGGCGCCGAAGTTGTGTGCGAAGCCCAGGGTGTGGCCGACCTCGTGCGCCGCCAGCTCGCGCAGGCGGGTGATCGAGACCTGCACCGGATCGTTGGGCCCGCCCTTGCCGTCCTGGTCGGCGCCCACCAGGCCCTCGAAGATCAGCATGTCCTGGCGCACCCGGAGCGCGCCCAGCAGCACCGATCCCTTGATGATCTCGCCGGTGCGCGGGTCGGTGATCGACTGGCCGTAGGACCAGCCGCGGGTGGCGCGGTCCACCCAGTTGATGACGTTGTAGCGCACGTCCAGGGGGTCCGCGCCCTCGGGCATGATCTCCACGCGATAAGCGTCCTTGAAGCCCGCCGCCTCGAAGGCCTTGGCCCACCAGGCCGCCCCCTGCTGCAGGGCGGTGCGCACCGGCTCCGGCGCGGCGCGGTCGACGTAGTAGACGATGGGTTTCTTGACCGGCGACACGGCCTTGGTCGGATCGGTCTTCTCCAGCCGGAAGCGGTGGGCCAGGCGCACCGCCAGGTCCTTGTCCAGCGGGGCGGCGTAGTCATAGACGATCGAGTCGAAGCCGCCGGTGCGCGGGTCGAACTCGCGCGGCTGATAGCCGGGGTCCGGCAGCTTGATCAAACTGTGGCGGACGGTGAGCGTGATCAGCTTCGGGTCCGGAGCGATGTTGCGCACCTCCGGCCCGGGCGTGTCGGAGGTGAAGGTCTGGCGGGCCTCGAACTCCAGGTTCAGCGGGAAGACCTTCACCGCGGCGGGATCGGCCACGGAGAGATCCGGAACCAGCTTGTAGCCGCGCTCGCCGGACCGCTGCAGGTCGCCGGCGATGTCCTCCACGTCGCGGGTCAGGAAGCTCGAGAGGTCGACCAGGATACGGCCGTCGGCGGTGGTCCCCTCGACGCGTCCGGCCCAGACGGTGGAGACGGCGAAGGCGTCGTGGGCGGCGGCCTGCTCGTCGGCCGAGGCGCCCTTGGCCACGAAGCGCGGGTTCTCGTACTCGGCGATCACCTTGGCGCCCAACCTGCGGAAGACCAGGATCCGGCTCTGGCTGATGCGGGCGCGGTCGAGGCCCACGGGGGCGGAGCCCAGGCCGGTCTTCAGCGCGGTCACATAGAGGAAGCGGCCGCTCACCCCTTCGGCGTCCGGCGCCGGCAGGGCGACCAGGATGCGGCCCTTGGCCTTGTCGACGTAGGTGGGCAGGAGGCCGTCCTGGCGGGTCAGGCCCGCCACCGCGTCGGCCGGCGGACGATCCTGGAACGCCAGCGAAGGGCCGGCCGCCAACAGGATCACGGCGGCCGCGGCCCCGAACAATGCACGCTTCAACTTCACATCCCCCGACATCGACAGGCGCCAGACTAGGCGCAGGCGGCGGCCACGGCCAAGCCGTCCCGGACGCAAATTCAGGCCCTCCGCCCCCGGCGCCCGAAACCAGGGCGACGTAAGGTCAGCCGCCTTGACCCTCACGGAAGCATAGTTTTACAGTGTCAATAATCTCATCCGTCGATCGCGCCCCCAGAGGACCTGACGCCCATGGACCTGCGCCGCCCTAACCGCACCTTCACCATCCGGCAGCTTTGCCAGGAGTTCAAATGCACCCCGCGCGCCCTGCGCTTCTATGAGGACAAGGGCCTGCTCTCGCCCGCCCGCGACGGCATGAACCGGGTCTATTCCTACAGGGACCGCGCCCGGGTGCAGCTAATCCTGCAAGGCAAGCGCGTGGGCCTGGCCCTGGCCGAGATCGGCGAAATCCTCGACCTTTACGAAGTCGATGATGGCGGCGCCCAGCAGGCGGCCAAGAGCTTGCGCAAGTTCCAGGAGCGCATCGTGGCGCTGGAACAGCAGAGGATCGACGTCGACGAACAGATCCGCACCTTGAAGGCGGGCTGCGAAGCGATGGAGAAACGCCTCGCCGAAACCCGGCCGGACCTGCTTCCCCGCGCGGCCGACTACGATCAGATGTTGCGCCGACGCCTCGACGGCGTGGAACATAGCGAAGTCAAATAGCCGCGGGCTTCCTCGCGGCTTTCGGAGACGAAGACCGCGATGCCCTATCAGCCGCCTGTCCGCGACCACGCCTTCCTGCTGCGCGATCTCCTGGAGCTCGAGCGCTACGCCAACCTGCCGGCCTTCGCCGATGCGTCCATGGAGACCGTCGACCAGATCCTGGACGAGGCGGCCCGTTTCACGGCCGAGGTGCTGGCGCCCCTGAACAGCGTCGGCGACAAGGAAGGCTGCCACTGGGCGGCCGACAATTCGGTCACCACGCCCAAGGGCTTCAAGGCGGCCTACGAGCAGCTGGTGGCCGGCGGCTGGCCCGGCCTGGGCTCGGACCCGGCCTACGGCGGCCAGGGCCTGCCGCATGTGGTCAACCTGGCCTTCTCCGAGATGAGCTCCTCGGCGAACATGGCCTTTTCCATGTACCCGGGCCTCACCCACGGCGCCTATTCGGCGATCCTGGCGGCGGGCACGCCGGAGCAGAAGGACCTCTACCTGCCCAAGCTGGCGTCGTTCCAGTGGGGCGGCACCATGAACCTGACCGAGCCGCACTGCGGCACGGACCTGGGTCTCCTGCGCACCAAGGCGGTCCCGAACGGCGACGGGACCTACAAGATCTCCGGCCAGAAGATCTGGATTTCCGGCGGCGAGCAGGACCTCACGGAGAACATCGTCCACCTGGTGCTGGCGCGCATCGAAGGCGCGCCGGCCGGCACCCGCGGCATCAGCCTGTTCATCGTGCCGAAGTTCCTGCCCGACGCAGAGGGCGCGCCGGGCGCGCGCAATTCCGTCAAGTGCCTGGGCCTGGAAGAGAAGATGGGCATCCACGGCAACGCCACCTGCGTGATCAGCCACGAGGAGGCCACCGGCTGGCTGCTCGGCGAGGAGAACCGTGGGCTCTCGATCATGTTCATCATGATGAACGAGGCGCGACTGGGAGTCGGCATGCAGGGCCTTGCCCAGGCCGAGGCCGCCTACCAGGCCGCCGCCGCCTTCGCCAAGGAGCGGCTGCAGGGCCGCTCGCTGACGGGGCCGAAGAACCCCGACGGCCCGGCCGACCCGATCATCGTCCATCCCGACATCCGCCGGATGCTGATGGACTCCCGCGCCATCATCGAAGGCGGCCGCGCCTTCCTGTTCTGGACCGCCCTGCACGGCGACCTGGCCGAAGCCAGCCCCGACGAGGCGGCGCGCCAGAAGGGCCACGACTACATGGCGCTGATGACCCCGGTGCTGAAGGGCTTCCTCACCGACAAGGGCTTCCAGGTCTGCTCCGACGCCATGCAGGTGCACGGCGGCGCGGGCTTCACCGAGCATTTCCCGGTCAGCCAGTACCTGCGCGACTGCCGCATCGCCCTGATCTACGAGGGCACTAACGGCATCCAGGCCCTCGACCTGGTGGGCCGCAAGCTGGCCGCCGACGGCGGGCGCGCGGTGATGGGCTTCTTCGCCGAACTGGACGGCTATGTCGCCGAGACCGAGGCGCTGGGCCTGGACGAGCTGAAGCCCTTCACCGAGGGCCTGGCCAAGGCCAAGGGCGAGTTGCAGGAGGCCACCCTGTGGCTGATGCAGAACGGCCTGGCCAACCCGGACAACGCCGGCGCGGCCTCCACCGACTACCTGCACCTCTTCGGCCTGACGGCGCTCGCTTACATGTGGACGAAGATGGCGCGGACCGCCCAGGCCAAGATCGCGGACGGGGCTGCCGACCCCATCTATGCCGAGAAGCTGACGGTCGGCCGCTACTACATGGCCCGGGTCCTGCCGCAGACCGCGGCCCACCTGGCCAAGCTGAAGACCGGGGCGGAGACCATGATGGCCCTGCCCGCCGAGGCGTTCTGAAGCAAAGGAGCCACCCCATGGCCACCTATCGCGCCACCGCCGACTGGAGCCTGAAGGACGGCGAGGACTTCGCCACAGGCCGTTACAGCCGCGGCCATTCGGTGGTGTTCGGCTCGGGCTTCGAGGCGCCCGGCACCGCCTCGCCGCATGTGGTGGGGAACAGGTGGTCCGTCCCCGGCGCCCTCGATCCGGAGGAGATGCTGGTGGGGGCCATCGCGACCTGCCACATGCTGAGCTTCCTGCACGTCGCCCGCGAGGCCGGATTCAGCGTGACGCACTACCGCGATACCGCCGAGGGCGTGATGGAGAAGCGCGACGACGGCGAGATGTGGGTCAGCCGCGTGACCCTACGCCCCGAGATCGCCTACGCCGGCCGCAGCCCCGACGCGGCCAGCGCCCACCACATGCACCACCGCGCCCACGAGATCTGCTTCATCGCCAACTCGGTGAAGACCGAGATCGTGGTGGAGGAAGCCTTGGTCGGCGGCGTCTAGGCCGGCCGGTGCGCCGCAAGCAGCTCATCCTCCTCCTCGGCGCCCTGCTCGGAGTCCTGCTTGTCGCCGGGGTGGTGCTGAAAGCCGGTGTGCTCGCCGCGCACGTGAGTCTGCCGGCCGACGATGCCGGCGACCGCCTGGCGTTCGCGGTGCGCTGGTTGCTGGTCCCCGGTCTCACGCTCCTGGCCGGCATCCAGGTCGCCGCCCGAAGAGGCTTTGTGCCGGAGGCCATCGACGGCACGCGTACGCCGGCGAACCACGCGCTGGAGATCAATCTGCGCTACAATCAGAATACCCTGGAACAGGTGGTTTTGGCCGCCATCGCTTGGGCTGGTCTGGCGCTCAGCCTGCCGCACGGCGCGCTGGCCCTGATCCCGGCCATGGCCGGACTTTTCGCATTCGGCTGCGCGGCGTTCTGGATCGGATACTTGATCCACCCTCTGGGCCGCGCCTTCGGCATGGTGGTGACCGCGCTGCCGACGCTGGGCGCCTACGTCTGGCTCATCTGGCGGGCGTTTCACTGAGACGAGGCGCAACGGCGTCCCGGTCGGCCCAGTCCGCCAGCAAATCCCGGCGCGACTGCTGCAAGGCGATCGCCAGCGCCACCCGCGGCCGCTCCACGGTGTTCATCCGGCCCAGATGGGCCTCCATTTCCTCGATGTTGCCGGCGATCCGGGCGTCGAGCTCCCGGAACAGCGCCTGGCGTTCCGACGCAGGCAGCAACGACCAGATGCCCGCCCGCAGCCGGAACGGGTCGACGCCGCTGCTGGTGGCGCGCGCCGCGTCGCAGGCCCAGGCCGTGAGCGCTTGGCGGCCGGCGTCAGTGATCGACAGACGGCGGGTCGCGCGCCCACCCTGCGCTGCCGAGGCGTCGAGCAGGCCGTCCTGCGCCAGCCGCCGCACCGCCGGGTAGACCGCGCCGGCGCTGCCCTTCCATTCCAGAGAGAAGGAGTCGGCGAAGGCCCGGCGGACCTGGAAGGCGGTCGTCTGGCCGCAATGCTCGACCTCCGAAAGGATCGCGCCCTCCAGCTCGCTGAGCCTCCTGGTCTGGTTCATCGTTGCTTTCCCCCGCGGCGGCGTCGATAGTACGAATCGTACTATGGAGTTGGGTTATGCGACCACTTACCACCCTCCTCGTCCTGATCGGTATGGGTGTGGCGATGGCCGGCGCGGGACGGGCGCAGCCACCAGTCGCGCCGGCCGCGGCCAAGACCCCCGCGGCCAAGGCGGCCGAGCGGGTGCAGGCCGCCAATGCGCAGTCCGTCCAGGACGCCAGCCACGGCCGCTATCTGGAGGCCTCCTTCGGTCTGCTGGCCAACCTCGGCGTCGCCTCGGCCAGCGAGATCAAGGACCCGGACGTGTTCGACCAGTGGGCCCAGGTCATGTCGACCATGACCGGAATGGCGACCTTCAACCCGGCGAAGGGACCCGATTTCCAGGTTTCGGAAAGCCAGGTCGCCGACCTGCGCGCGGCGACCGGCGTGGCCGCCATCCCGGAGATCGTCCGGCGCGCCCGCAAGACCCGCATCGTCATCCTCGACGAGAACCACCTCGAACCCCGCAGCCGGGCCTTCGGGCTTCAGGTCGCCCGCGCCTTGCGGCCCCTCGGCTACACGGTGCTGGCCGCCGAAGCCCTGCACCGCGGCGCCGACGATGGCGAGGTGCAGGCGAAGATGGATAAGCTCTCCGCCGACGGCTATGTCCGCCAGTCCAGCGGCTACTACCTGGACGATCCGGTGTTCGCCGACTTCCTGCGCCAGTCCTTGGCCCTGGGCTATCGCCTGGTCTCCTACGAGTTCGGCGGCGATTTCGTCAGCGAGGCGCAGCGGGATCAGGACCAGACCGACAACCTGGTCCGGCGCGCGGTGCGCAAATATCCGAACGCGAAGATCCTGATCTATTCGGGCGAGCACCACCTCGCCAAGCGCCCCATCGCGATCGAGGGCGGCCAGGCCGAATGGATGGCCCAGCGGCTCAAGCAGGCCACGGGGATCGATCCGTTGACCATCGACCAGGGCGGGCTCACGCCCCTGCCCATGAACCGGTCGAATGCGGACCTCTACGGTATTGCGGTCCGAAAGGCGCATGGCCGCTCGGTGGTCCTGATGCGCGATGGAAAGCCGCTGACGGTCGGCCTGCTGGCGGGCTCGATCGATCTGCAGGTGATCCACCCGCAGAGCGCCACGGTCGACGGCCGCCCCGGCTGGCTGGCGCAGATGGGCCGCAAGCCCCGGCCGATCCCGCCGTCGCTGCTGCCGAAATCCGGCGTCCGCCTGGTGCAGGCCTTCGTCGCCAGGGAGGCCGACGACACGATCCCCATCGACCAGGTGCTGGTGACGGCCGGCCAACCCGCGCCGGCGCTGATGCTGCCGCCCGTCGCCGTGCGCTATGTGGCGAAAGACGTGAAGGCCGAGTGGCTGGCCAACCTAGCCGGCGAGAAGCGCCCGTAGCCGCGCCGCCAGTGCGCCCGCATCCTTCAGGTCGCACTCCCAGACCGTCTCCACGCGCCAGCCGAGGGCGGCCAGGGCTTCGCGGGCCCTGGCGTCGCGGGCGCGGTTGCGGCCGACCTTGCCGACCCAGTAGTCGCGGTTCTGCTTGGGCACCCGCGCGCCGCGGGCGCAGTCGTGGCCGTGCCAGAAGCAGCCGTGGACGAAGAGGGCCAGCCTGCGGCCCGGCAGGACGATGTCGGGGTTTCCGGGCAGGTCCTTGCGGTGCAGGCGGTAGCGGGCGCCGAGCCGGGTGAGCGCCTTGCGGACGGTAAGCTCGGGCGTGGTGTTGCGCGCCTTGACCTGGCGCATAACGGCCGAGCGCTTTTCGGGTGGGTAGACGTCGGTCACGGCGCCGTTTGCCGGAAAAAGCCTGGGTCCCCGCGTCCGCGGGGATGAGCGGAGTTTGGGAGCACCGTGAGGCGATTTCCGGTCATTGATGCCATGGTTGGTGCGAGCCTTGGCGCCCCGAGCCGCGGCTCCGCCTACAACCCCTCGAACAGCGCCGTCGAGACGTAGCGTTCCGCGAAGGACGGCACGATGGCCACGATCAGCTTGCCGGCCATGTCGTCGCGCGCCGCCACGCTGAAGGCCGCGGTGAGCGCCGCGCCGGAGGAGATGCCCACCGGGATGCCCTCTTCCGCCGCCACGCGCCGGGCCATGGCGAAGCTGTCGTCGTTGCCGACCTGCACCACCTCGTCGATCACCCCGCGGTCGAGGATCGAGGGGACGAAGCCCGCGCCGATGCCCTGGATCTTGTGCGGTCCCGGCTGGCCGCCGGAGAGGACGGGCGAGGTCTCGGGCTCGACGGCGATCATCCTGACCGAGGGCTTGCGGGCCTTCAGCACCTGGCCGACGCCGGTGATGGTGCCGCCGGTGCCGACGCCGCTGATCACCGCGTCCACGCGGCCTTGCGTGTCGTTCCAGATCTCCTCGGCGGTGGAGACCCGGTGGATCAGCGGGTTGGCGACGTTGTCGAACTGCTGCGGCATCACCGCCCCGGGGGTGGCCTCGACGATCTCGCGGGCGCGGGCGACCGCGCCGGCCATGCCGCGCTCGGCGGGGGTGAGTTCCAGCTTGGCGCCCAGGATCAACAGCATCTTGCGCCGCTCGATCGACATGCTCTCGGGCATCACCAGGGTCAGCCGGTAGCCCTTGGCTGCGGCCACGAAGGCGAGCGCGATGCCGGTGTTGCCGCTGGTCGGCTCAACGATCATGCCGCCCGGCTTCAGGAGGCCCTGGGCCTCCAGGTACTCGACCATGGCCACGCCGATGCGGTCCTTCACCGAGCCGATCGGGTTGAAGAACTCCAGCTTGGCGACCACCTCGCCCTTGGGCTTCAGCGCCGCTGTCAGCCGCGGCAACCGAACGAGCGGGGTGTCGCCCACGGTGTCCAAGATGGAGTCGAAGATCTTGCCGCGCCCGGCGCGCTGGAAACGCGCGGCGTCGTAGATCTTGTCCGGGGTGGAATCCATGCCTCTAGGCCTTTCCGAGCTTCGCCCTTTGGCCGCGAACCTAAGGGTTCCGCGAGGGATTGGAAGGCCCCGTCGGGCGGCGCCGTCGGCTATTCGGCGGCCCATTCGGCGGAGATGACCGCGGGCTCAGCCAGCAGCGGCTCCAGGAGCTGGGCGGCCAGCCAACGCACCACCGGAACGGCCACTCCATCGCCGGCCACATGCAGGGCCGAGGTGGCCGCCGGCGGCAGGCGGTAGGCCTCCGGGAGGCCCATCAGCCGGGCGGCCTCGCGCGGGGTGAGCAGGCGGGTGCGGACCCGTCCTTCGCCGGCCACCACGATCAGTTGGCGCGAGGAGCCCCCGCGCGGGGTGCGCAGGCAGCCGGCCAGGCCGTCGAACCGCGCCTCGGCCCGCTGCACCCGCACGCCATCCTCGGTGCGCATGCGCCGGTAGACCGCGCCGACCTGCCGCTCGCGGCGCGTCCGCAGGGCCTCCAGGCGGACGCGGTGCAGCGGGGCCATCAGCGCCAGCCAGCGCTCGGTGCGCTCCGGCGGGTGCCAGGCGACGTCGGCGTCCGGCTCCAGCAGGGCCGCAAGGTCGGCGTTGCGGGCGGGCGGCGCGGCCAGCCGCCACCAGACCCAGCGCGCGGCCAGGGCCGGTGGCAGACCGGCGGCGGCGGCCTTCACCGCGCGGGTGTGGAAGGGACTGTCGCCGGTGAGCGCAGGCGGCGGCGGCGCGCGCGTGGCCACCACGAAGACCCGCGGCCGCGACTGCGGCAGGAATCCCGCCGCGTCGATCTCCAGCGCGCCAAAGCTGTAGCCCTCGTCCGCCAAGGCCTGGCCGAGGGCGGCGAAGTCGCGCCCGCCATGCGAGGTGAGCAGGCCGCTGACGTTCTCGATGACGATGCTCCGGGGGCCACGGTCCTCGGCGGCCAGGCCCTCCACCAGCCGCCAGAAGCCGAAGAAGGCCGAGGACCGCCCGCCGGAGAGCCCGGCCCGTGCGCCCGCCAGGCTGAAGTCCTGGCAGGGACTGGAGGCCCAGGCGAGGTCGGCGTGGCCCGGCAGGCCGCTCGCCGAGAGCCGCCAGACGTCGCCCTCGTGGAAATGCTCCGCCGCGTCGGGGAAGTTCGCCCGGTAGGTGGCCGCCTTGACAGGGTCGAAGTCGTTGGCGAAAGCGCAGGCCCAGGCTTCGCCCAGGCCCAGGCGCGCCATGCCGCCGCCGGCGAAGAATTCGTAGAAGGTGTAGCCCGGGCCGCTCACGGATATGCTTCGTACCCTGATTTGCCAGCCACGAGGGACCTTCATGCCCAAAACCCCGGCGAGACCCGGACGCGGACTTTCACCGGGACACGGGCCTTGGGCGGCGGCGGCGGCGTTCGCGCTCGTGCTGCCGGCGCTCAGCGCCTGTGGCGGCAAGGGCGGCGACGAGAGCGAGGCCAAGCCGCCGCCGCCGGACACGGCCAGCAATTTCGCCCAGCCGCTGGACGCCCACGGGGCCTCGCCGGCCTGGAGCCTGAAGGTGCGGGGGACGGCGCTCAGCGTGACCCGCTACGCCCAGGCCGACGCGACGGCGACCTCGCCCGGCGCTGACATCCAGCCGCATTCCGCGAACTGGCTCGGGACCCTGCCGAACGGCCAGACGATGAAGGTGACCCTCTACGCCAGCCCCTGCACGGATCCCGAAACCGGCCGGATCTTCCCGTTCGTGGCTGAGGTCGACATGCCGGACGACACCCCGCTCAGCGGCTGCGGCGGCCCGGCAGGCTCGAAAGGCGTTCCGCCGGCGCCGGTGAAATAGCCGGTCAGGTCGAGGGCGGCGGCGCGGCTCAGCCGTGCTGCAGTTCGAGGGTCTGGAACTGCGAGTGGCCGGCGGCCTTGCTCACATGCGGTCCGGGCAGGACGAAGCCCACGGCGATCGCTGCGGCGGCGACCAGGGCCAGGACGGCCTTCAGGTCGAGGGGCGCGCGGGCGGCGCGGGTCTCGGTCTGGGTCGGGGTCTCGGTCATGGTCGCCTCAAGCTTGTCGCGGTGGAGAAAAGCCCGGGCGCGGCGGCGGGTTCCCAGAGTCAAGCTGCCGGTCAAGCTGCGGGGAGTCAGGGTGCGGCGGCGGCCGGCCCTGGCCGCCAGTCTGTCCTTGCCCGCACGCGTCCGGCGGCGGCAAAGTGTCCGGCAGGCCGCGAAGACTGCGGACAAGCTCACCACAGGGAGCGCGCGATGGAAAAGGCTTACGACCTCGTCGTCCGGGGCGGCAGCGTCATCGACGGGACCGGCCGGCCAGCCTTCGAGGCTGACGTGGCGGTCAAGGACGGCGTCATCGCCGGGGTGGGCCGCGTGGCCGGCGCCGGCGCCGAGGAGATCGACGCGCGCGGCCTGATGGTCACCCCGGGCTTCGTCGACATCCACACCCACTACGACGGCCAGGCGACCTGGGACGCGCGCATGCAGCCGTCGTCCTGGCACGGGGTCACCACCGTGGTCATGGGCAACTGCGGGGTGGGCTTCGCCCCCTGCCGCGACGCCGACCACGACCGGCTGATCCGGCTGATGGAGGGCGTCGAGGACATCCCGTTCCCGGTGCTGGCCGAGGGCCTGCCGTGGACCTGGGAAAGCTATCCCGACTACCTCGACAGCCTGGCGAAGCGCCGCTTCGACGTCGATATCGCCAGCCAGCTGCCGCACGCGGCCCTGCGGGTCTTCGTCATGGGCCAGCGCGGCGTCGACCGCGAGCCGGCGACCGAGGCCGACATCCACGCGATGGCGGCCATCGCGCAACGGGCCATGGACGCCGGCGCCATCGGCTTCGGCACCTCGCGCACCTTGAACCACCGCTCCTCCGACGGCTCGCCGATCGCCACGCTGACCGCCGGCGAGGACGAGCTGACCGGCATCGCGCTCGGCATGGCCGCCGCTGGGAACGGCGCGGGCCGCGGCGTCCTGCAGGTGGTCAGCGACTTCAACGATCCCGTCGAGGAGTTCGCCATGCTGCGGCGGGTCGTCGAGGCCTCGGGCCGGCCGCTGAGCTTCTCCCTGCTGCAAAGCCCGCGCGACCCCGAGCAGTGGCGGCTGATGCTCGACCAGATGAGCGACGCCCGGGCCGCCGGCCTGCAGATGCGCGCCCAGGTGGCCACGCGGCCGGTGGGCGTTCTGTTCGGCCTGGAGCTGACCGCCAATCCCTTCAGCACCTACCCGACCTACCGCGAGATCGCGAAGCTGACCCTGGCCGAGCGCGTCGTGCGGCTGCGCGATCCCACCTTCCGCGCGCGCCTGCTGGCCGACGAGCCCGACAGCGGCCGCGCGCCCGGCCTGTCGCCGGCCCGCGCCTGGGAGCGGATCTTCCCCATGGGCCTCGACAGCCCCGACTACGAACCGACGCCGGACCAGTCGATCGGGGGCCTGGCCGAGGCGCGGGGGGCCGATCCGCGCGCGCTGGCGCTGGACCACATGCTGGACGGCGGGGCGGGCGGCGGGCGCGGCATGCTCTATCTGCCGCTGCTCAACTACGCCGGGGCCGATCTCAGCCACGTGCTCACCATGCTGCAGCACGACTGCGTGGTCCCCGGCCTGTCGGACGGGGGCGCGCACGTCGGCATGATCTGCGACGGCAGCTTCCCGACCACCAACCTGGTCCACTGGACCCGCGACCGGACCCGCGGCCCCCGGCTCAGCGTCGAGAAGATGGTCAAGGCCCAGTGCCGCGACACCGCCGAGACCGTGGGCCTGTTCGACCGCGGCCTGCTGGCGCCCGGCTACCGCGCCGACCTCAACGTCATCGACTATCCGCGCCTGACGCTGAAGGCGCCGCAGGTGGCCTACGACCTGCCCACCGGCGGCCGGAGGCTGATCCAGAGGGCGGAAGGCTATGTGGCGACCATCGTGGCCGGCCAGGTCACCTACCGCGACGGCGAGCCCACCGACGCCCTGCCCGGCCGCCTGCTGCGCGGGGCGCAAGCCACGCCGGCGGCGCTGGCGGCGGAATAGGCGGCGCGGCATCCCTCCCTCTTCAGGGGAGGGTGGCCGAGGCGAAGCCGAGGTCGGGCGGGGGTTTGTGGGCCAGACTGAGAGCTGACCGCCTGAACGCGACTCCCCACCCTGGCCGCCACGCGGCCTGTCCCTCCCCTAACCTGTCCCTCCCCGAAGAGGAGGGATGTGCGTTCGCCGCATGGCAATCGCGGTGAGTCGCCCCCATAAAGCCCCCATGCCCTCCGCCGTCGCCGAAGCGCCCGCCGATCCGCTGGACGAAGCCCGCGCGATCCTGCGCCGCACCTTCGGCCACGCCGAGTTCCGCGGCCTGCAGGCCAACGTCATCGCCGAAGTCCTGGCCGGCAACAGCGCCATGGCCGTGCTGCCCACCGGCGGCGGCAAGAGCGTCTGCTATCAGATCCCCAGCATGATGCGCCCAGGCCTGGGCCTCGTCGTCTCGCCGCTGATCGCGCTGATGACCGACCAGGTGGCCGGCCTGCAGCAGTCGGGCGTAGCGGCGGCGCGTCTGGATTCCAACATCGACCCGCAGGAGAAGGCCGACACCTGGCGGCGGATCGAGGCCGGCGAGCTCGACCTGCTCTACGTCTCGCCGGAAGGCCTGATGCAGCCCTGGATGCTGGAGCGGCTGGCGCGGGTTCCCCTGGCGCTGATCGCCATCGACGAGGCCCACTGCGTCAGCCAGTGGGGCCACGATTTCCGCCCCGAGTACCGGATGCTGGGGCGCCTGGCCGAGCTGTTCCCCGGCGTGCCGCGCCTGGCGGTCACCGCCACCGCCGACGCCCGCACCCGCGACGACATCCGCGCCGAGCTCCACCTGGAGGCTTCGCCGGAGTTCGTGGACAGCTTCGCGCGGCCGGAACTGGTGCTGTCGGCGGAGCGCAAGCGCGGCTCGGCCCTGAAGCGCGTCGTGGAGCTGGTGGCGGCGCGGCCGGACCGCTCGGGCGTGATCTACGCCGGCTCCCGCGACAAGACCGAGCAGATCGCGCAGGCCCTGCGCGACGCCGGCGTCCCGGCGCTGGCCTACCACGCGGGCCTGGAACGGCAGCTGCGCTCCGACCGGCTGGAGCAGTTCCTGCAGGCGGACGCCGCGGTGATGGTGGCGACCATCGCCTTCGGCATGGGGGTCGACAAGCCGGACGTGCGCTTCGTGATCCACGCCGACGCCCCGGCCTCCATCGAGGCCTATTGGCAGGAGATCGGCCGCGCCGGGCGCGACGGCGACCTGGCCGAGGGCATCACCCTCTATGGCGCGGCCGACATGAGCTGGGCGCTGCGCCGCATCGGCGAGCGCGATGTCGATCCGGTGGTGAAGCAGGCGCAGACGGCCAAGGTGCGCCAGCTCTACGCCCTGCTGGACGGCACCGGCTGCCGGGCGGCGACGGTCCGGCGCTACTTCGGCGAGGAGGGCGTCGAGGCCTGCGGCCAGTGCGACCTCTGCACCGGCCGGATCGACCTTTCCGACGCCACCGAGGCCGCGCAGAAGGCCCTGTCGGCGGCCCACCGCCTGGGCGGCCGCTTCGGGCGCGGCCGGCTGGTGGACCACCTCTTGGGCAAGACCAAGGACGTCAGCGACTCCGAGGCGGCGCTGTCGACCTGGGGCATCGGCCAGGAGCTCTCCGCCAGCGCCTGGCGCGACCTGGTCGAGCAGCTCTTGTTCGAGGGCCTGCTGCGCGAGGACCCCAACGACGGCCGCCCGCTGGTGGGCGTGGGCGATGCGGACGCCGTGCGCGCGGTGTTCCGCGGCGAGCGGCGCGTGGCGATCCAGACCCGCGCCGAGGAACCCGCCGGCCGGGTCCGAAAGGCCCGGAAGGGGCGTGAGACCCTGGCGACGGCGCCATCGGACAAGGCGCTGTTCGAGGCCCTGCGCGCCTGGCGGTCCCGCGAGGCCAAGGGCCAGCACGTGCCGCCCTATGTCATCTTCCACGACCGCACCCTGGCCGAGATCGCCGCGGTGAAGCCCGGCTCCCGCGCCGCGCTCGAGCGCGTCAACGGCGTCGGCGAAGGCAAGCTCGCCCGCTATGGCGCGGCCGTGCTGGAGGTGGTGGCCGGCTTCGCCGGCTAGGGCGTGGCGGCCTTGAAGGCCGGAGCCGCGGGCGCCGTTGCAGCGCAACGCTTCACCTCGCCCGCCTTGCAGGCGGCCACGTCGGCGCGCCAGGCGTCCATGGCCTTGTCGTAGTCCGCCTTGACCTTGGCGTTGGCGGCGTCCTGCCGGGCGAGGCCCGCCTTGTAGTCGGCCACCGCCTGCTCATAGGCCGCGCGCCTGGCGGCGTTGCGCGCGTCGACCGCGGCGTTCTTCCGGGCGATCTCGACATTCAGGGCGGCGCTCCGCCGCGCCTGGTCGGCCAGCTCCTCAGCGGTCGCCAGCTTGGCGGCGAGGACCGCATCCGACGGCGGCGGCGCGGCGGCGGCCGGTATCGGCGGCGGCGGCGAGCCAAGCGCGGGGCCGGCCAGGACGACGGCGGACAGGACGACGGCGGACAGGGCGACGGCGGACAGACAGGCGACGGCGATCGATCTCATGGTGCGCTCCCAAGGCTGCATATGGTGAAGCTTCGGGATTCGCGCCAGACGCCGCCTTTATCCCGATCAGGGTTTCAGGCCGGCGGCCAGATAGCTTTCCGCGGCGTCGGGATCGAGCTTCAGGGCCGCGGCGAGGTCCGCCTCGCCGCCGGCCTTGTCTCCGGCGCGCAGCTTGGCGAGGCCGCGGCCATAGAGCGAGGCGGCGGACTCCGGCCGCTCCGCCAGAGCGGCGTTATAGCGGGTGACCGCGTCGGCGTAGTTCTTCTGGCGGAAGCTCACGAAGGCGCGGCTGTCGAGGGCGGACGGCAGGGTGCTGTTCACCGCCAGGGCGTCGTCGCAATCCCTGGCGGCGAGATCGAGCTTTTCACCCCAGAGGGCGCGGCTCCAGCATCGCCCGTTCAGCAGGACCGCCGACTTGGGCCAGCGCGCCAGGGCTGCGTCGAAGATCGCGACCGCCTGGGCGTAGCGGCCCTGGAATTCCTCCAGCTCCGCGAGGCGAATGATCGTCGTCTCGTTCTCCGGATTCATCCGTTCGGCGTCCCGCAGGTCGTCGCGCGCCGCGTCGAACCGTTTCAGTCGCGCCTCCATCAGCCCGCGCCAGCTCAGCGCCGTGGCGCTGTCGGGGTCGAGCTTGATTTCCGCCTCGGCGGCGGCCAGGGCGTCCTCGCGGCGGTGGGCGGCCCATAGGATGTTTGACCGCACGCGCAGGATGGCAGCCTCATCGACGCCGGCCTGCCGCGCGTCGTCCGTCGCGGCCAGGGCCCGGTCGTAGTCCTGCCGGGCCTCGAAAATCCCGGCGCGGGCTTCATAGGCGTCCACGGTCCGCGGGAACGCCAGCACATAGATGTCCGCCGCCTTCTCCGCCTCGTCGAATTTCCGGGCGTGCGTCAGGGCCTGGACGCGTCCGCGCAGATCGGCGGCGTTGGGCTTCTCGGATACGCTGACGGCCGCTGCATAGGCGTCCGCCGCCTCGGGCCAGCGCTTCAGCTCCACCAGTACCAAGGCCCGCAGCCGTTGGGCGTCAGCCCACCCCGGCTGGGCGGCGAGCGCACGGTCCGCGAGCGCCAGGGCTTCGTCATAGCGGCGCTCCGCGCCCACCGCGTAGCCGGCGGCCAGCAAGGCCTTGGCGTCCTGCGGCGCGGGCGGCGGCGGCGCGGTAGGGGTGACAGCCGGCTTCGGCGGCGCGTCGACCGCCCAGACGAAGGCCGCGCCGGGCTTGAAATCGGCGCGCTTCGCCTCGTCCGCGGCGGCCTCGGCGGCGGTGATCTCCGGCGTCATGGACCGCAGGGAATGGTACATCGTCACCGTATCGCCCTGGCTGGACAGCCGGCGGACATAACGCATCCCGCCCAGGGTGGTCGCCACATTGTCCCCGCGCCGGCCGGTCTGGATCCCCTGCGGCAGCCGGATCGTGGTCACCCAGCGCGAATAGCTGGGATAGGCGACGGCGAAGGGCGCGGTCTGGTCCTGGTCGGCGTCGCGCTTGATGGGTTTGATCGGCCCCAGGCCGCTGCCATGGATCTGGTACCAGAGGGTGTGGCCGCCGCTGGCGTCCTTGCTCCAGTCGACCTTGCCCTCGCCGCGGACCTCCTCGAGGAACAGACGCCGGCGCGCATCGTAGCTCCAGGTCACCGACTTCGGCTCGAACCAGGAGAGATTCTCAACGGCGGCCTTCTTGAGCACCTGTTCGGCCTCGTCGTGCGGCGCGGAAGCGACCTCACGGTCGATGGAAAAGGCCTCGTCGCCGCGCAGGACGAAGCGCGCCGTCACCTGCGCCGGCGCATGCAGGCCGGCGCGCGCGTCGATCTGCACCACGGTCTCCTCGACGGGCTGAAACGGGACGGGCGGAAGATGCTTTTCGAGGTCGCCGCCGCCGCCCGCGTGCACCGGCAGGCCGACCCCGTACGGGAAGACCTCCAGCTCCACGAGGTTGCTGTCGCCGCTGCGCGTGCCGTCGAGCCAGAGCGTGCGGCCGCCCACCTCGGCGCGCACCAGCACGTGGTTGAAGACGCCCAGTTGCGGCAGGGCGTAGTCCAGCCCGTCGAGGCCCGATGCGTTGGCCAGCACCGGCTCGGCCTTGATCCCCAGCTCCGACAGCAGGGCCAGCAGGAGAGCGGTCTTGGCCTTGCAGTCGCCGAACCGGCGGCTCCAGGTCTCGTCCGCCGCCGCCGGACGATAGGCGCCGCTGTCCAGTCCGACATAGACGTAGCGGACTTGGTCCTGCACCAGCTGCAGGGCGGCGAGCGCCTGTTTGGCCGGGTCGGCGGAGGCCGCGCGGATCTTCGCCGCCTCGGCCTTGAGGGGCGAGTCCGGCTTCGGCGTCGCGGCGCTGGCATAGAGCGGCGCCATGAGGGCGGAGATCTCCCGCCAGTCCGCAAAGCCGCTCGCCTGCACGAGGCGGCGCACGCGGAAGCGGGCCGGCGCGCCGTCGGCCCTGGTCGGCGCGGGCAGGCCGTCGGCCTCAAACAGCGCCTCGACGGCCCCGCCGGCGCGCCGCACGGCGCTCTTCGGCAGGTCGTCGCTGGCGCGCCAGGCGATGCTGGACGCCGCCGGCCAGGTGGCACGCTCGCGCAACCGCCCCGCGATGGCGGTCGTCGGCAGGAGGTCCACGAACTGGCTGTGGCCGGCGAGCAGCGGGTCGTGGCTGCCCGTGGTGATCGCCAGGTCGATGACGTCGCCCACCTGCAGGCCGGGGATCTGCAGGGTCGCGGTCAGCCGGCCGTCCAGCATCGCCGCCTCCAGGCCCTGCTCGCGGCGCACGACGGTGAACTTCTGGGCGGCGAGGACGTCCGTGACCTTGCCGTCGTGAGTCACGGTCAGCCGGTGGATCGCCAGCGTCTCGACCTGCGGGTCCCAGACCAGGTTGAGGTTGCCGGCGTCCAACGCTTCCGGCGTCAGCAGCTTGAAACGGGTTTCAAGATACTGGGCGTCACCCTCGGGCCCCAGCTTGGCCTGGCTGTCGCGCATCAGGACCTGGAGCAGCGCACCGGCCGGCGGCGCCTGCCTGGTGTCCGGCGGCGGGGGCTTCACCCAGGCCGGCGGCGGCCCGTAGTCGGGCTGCGCCTCCTCCGCGCGGACCACGCCCGCGGCCATAGCGAGGCCGAGCCCCAGGAAGACCCTGAAACGGTTGTGAACGCCCACGAAACTGCCCCCGCCGCGTCCCGCCAGGATCCCGCGGCGCGACAACCGTAGCGCGCAGACGCGGAATGTGAAGTCCCGCCATCCGCCGGAGCTCGGGCGGCGTTAGACGTCCACCTCGGCGTCCAGGGCGTTTTCCTGGATGAACTCGCGGCGCGGTTCGACCAGGTCGCCCATCAGGCGGGCGAACATGTCGCCGGCGTCTTCGGCGTGGGTCACCTTGACCTGCAGCAGGGTGCGGGCCTCGGCGTCGAGGGTGGTCTCCCACAGCTGGTCGGCGTTCATCTCGCCCAGGCCCTTGTAGCGCTGGATGGAGAGGCCGCGGCGGCCGTTGTCCATCACCGCATTGACCAGGTCGATCGGCCCGCGGACCACGGTGGCGCGGTCGCGGCGGGTGAAGGTGGCGCGGCCGGCGAAGATCTCCGCCAGCTCCTTCGACCGCTCCGCCAGGCGCCGCGCGTCGGCGGCATGCAGCAGGAGCTCGTCCAGTACGATGCGCTCGGAGACGCCGCGCTTCACCCGGCTGAACACATAGCTGCCGCCATCGCCCTTGGCGCCGGACCAGGCCCCGTCGCCCTCCTCGGCGTAGAGGTCGAGACGGGCCGCGGCCCGGGCGATATCGCCGCCCTCGGCCAGAAGGCCGGCGAGCGCGGCCTGCTCGATGGCGAAGGCCGGCGCGCGGGCGGCCAGGCGCTCGACGTTGGCCTTGGCCCCGCGGGCGGTCTGCACCAGGGCCAGGAGGTCGCCGCCGGTGATCCGCTCGCCGTTGGAAAGGTCCAGAGTCGCCCCGTCGACGCCCTCGTCGATCAGGTAGATTTCCAGCTCCGCGTCGTCCTTCAGGTAGCGGATCGACTTGCCCTTGGCGGCCTTATAGAGCGGCGGCTGGGCGATATAGAGGTAGCCGCGTTCGATCACCTGCGGCATCTGCCGGTAGAAGAAGGTGAGCAGCAAGGTGCGGATGTGGGCGCCGTCGACGTCGGCGTCGGTCATCAGCACAATCTTGTGGTAGCGGATCTTCTCGATATCGAAGTCCTCGCGCCCGATGCCGGCGCCGAGCGCGGTGATCAGGGTGCCGATCTGCTCGGACCCCAGCATCTTGTCGAAGCGGGCGCGCTCGACGTTCAGGATCTTGCCGCGCAGGGGCAGGATCGCCTGGTTGTCGCGGTTGCGGGCCTGCTTGGCCGAGCCGCCGGCGCTATCGCCCTCGACGATGAAGATCTCCGACTTGGCCGGGTCCTTCTCCGCGCAGTCGGCGAGCTTGCCGGGCAGGGAGGAGATATCCAGCGCCGACTTGCGCCGGGTGAGCTCGCGGGCCTTGCGCGCGGCCTCGCGGGCGGCGGCGGCCTCGGCGATCTTCTGGACGATCATCCGGGCTTCGGTGGGATGTTCCTCGAACCAGGCCCCGAGACCCTCGCCGACCAGCCCTTCGACCGCCGGGCGCACCTCGGAGGAGACCAGCTTGTCCTTGGTCTGGGAGGAGAACTTCGGGTCCGGCACCTTGACCGACAGGACGCAGGTCAGGCCTTCACGGGCGTCTTCGCCGCCGACCGAGACCTTCTCGCGCTTGGCCGCGCCGGAGCTCTCCGCATAGCCAGTGATGATCCGGGTCAGCGCCGAGCGGAAGGCCGCCAGGTGGGTGCCGCCGTCGCGCTGCGGGATGTTGTTCGTGAAGCAGAGGACGTTCTCGTGGTAGCTGTCGTTCCACCATAGCGAGAGGTCGAGCTCGACGTTCTCCCGCTTGCCGCGGACCACGATCGGCTCCTTGATCAAGGGCGTCTTTGCCTTGTCCAGGTGGCGCACGAAGGCCTCGATGCCGCCTTCGTAGTGCATGACCTCTTCCGTGGGCTCGGCCCCGCGATGGTCCTTCAGCCAGATGGTGACGCCGGAGTTCAGGAAGGCCAGCTCGCGCAGCCGGTGCTCCAGCGTCTTCAGGTCGAAGTCGATGAAGGCGAAGGTCTCCAGGGACGGCAGGAAGGTGACCTCGGTGCCCGACAGCGGCTCGCCGTTCGGCCGCATCGGCGCGTCGCCGGTGACCACCAGGGGCGAGACCGCGTCGCCCCGGCGGAACTCCATCTCATAGGCCTTGCCGCCGCGGTAGATCTTCAGCCTCAGCCAGTCGGAGAGCGCGTTGACCACCGACACGCCCACGCCGTGCAGGCCGCCGGAGACCTTGTAGGAGTTCTGGTCGAATTTCCCGCCGGCGTGCAGCTGGGTCATGATGACCTCGGCCGCCGAGACGCCCTCGCCCTCGTGGATGTCCACCGGGATGCCGCGCCCGTCGTCGGTGACCGTGCAGGACCCGTCGGCGTTGAGGATCACCTCGACCCGCGTCGCCCAGCCCGCCAGGGTCTCGTCGATGGCGTTGTCGACCACCTCATAGACCATGTGGTGCAGGCCCGAGCCGTCGTCGGTGTCGCCGATGTACATCCCCGGCCGCTTGCGCACCGCGTCCAGGCCCTTGAGAACCTTGATGCTTTCCGCGCCGTACTCGGCCTGGCCGTTCGACTCCGGCGCCGAGTCCGGGCCGCCTTCGGGGATATCGTTCTGTTCGCTCATTTTCCGTCCAGTTGGGGTCCCGCCTCACCCAAAAAGAGTGTGGGGCCCGCCGTAGTCTTCCGGGCGTCGCCGGCGACCGAATCTCTCAGTGACTATATAGGGTTTAGGCGGCCTTTCCGCACCCTTTGCGGATGCGCTATGGGGTCCTTGGTCCCGCAGGCCGATCGGCGTCAAGACGTATGAGCGAATCCTCCCGAACCGACACCCCCGCAGAGGTCGAAGCCGCCTGGCGCGACGGCCTGCGCGCGCTGCGTGAGGACCGGCCCCATGACGCGCTCGCCTGCCTGAACCGGGTGATCGCCAGCGGGCGCGTCAACGCCGCCATCTGGCTGGGCGTGGCGATGACCCAGCAGGCGCTCGGCGACAACGCCGGGGAGCTTTCCGCCCTGCAGCAGGCGCTCGCGCTGGAGCCCCGCAACCTGCGCGCCCTGATCATGACCGGCGACTGCCACGGCCGGACCGGCGACGGCCGCGCGGCGGTCAGCTACTACGACGCGGCCCTGAGGCTCGCGGCCGCCGCGCCGCCCACAGACCCCACCCTGCGCGCCGAAGTCGAGCGCGCCCGGCGCATGGCGGAGCGCTACACTCGCGAGTTCGAGGATCACCTGACCGGCCGGCTGGGCGGCCCGGCCCTGGACCGGCCGGATGCGCGGCGCGTACGCCAGTCCCTCGACCTGCTGCTCGGCAAGTCGCAGGTCTACCTGCAGGAGCCGAAGCACTACTACTTCCCCGGCCTGCCGCAGATCGCTTGGGCCGAGCGCGACCAGTTCCCCTGGCTGGACCGCGTGGAGGCGGCGACCGACGTCATCCGCGCCGAGCTGAAGCAGGTGCTGGAGGAGGATGGCGCCTTTTCCCCCTACATCGAGGCCGAACCGAACCGGCCGATGTTCGACGACGCCCACGGCATGCTGGGCAACCCCGCCTGGAGCGCCTTCTATCTGTGGAAGGGCGGCGTTCCGCAGCCCGAGAACCTGGCGCGCTGTCCCTCGGTGATGGAGGCGCTGGCGGAGGCGCCGCTCTGCCGGATCCCCGGCCGCACGCCCTCGGTGCTGTTCTCCCTGCTGCGCCCCGGCGCGCATATCCAGCCGCACCATGGCTTCACCAACGCCCGCTACATCTGCCACCTGCCGCTGATCGTGCCCGACGGCTGCGCCATGCGGGTGGGCGCCGAGACGAGGCCCTGGACCGAGGGCCGGGCCTGCGTCTTCGACGACAGCGTCGAGCACGAGGCCTGGAACCGCAATCCCTCGGCCCTGCGGGTGGTGATGATCTTCGACATCTGGCGCCCGGAGATCGGCGAGACCGAGCGCGAGCTGATCAGCGCGCTGCTGCAGGCCGTGGACAGCTACGGCGGCGCGGCGGCCCCGGCCTGGGAGGGCTAGCTGAGCGCGGTCAGCGCCGCGCCCTCGACCCGGAAGCCCTGAGCGCGGCCGCCGAGGCCCTCGAACAGGTGGTCGTCGGCGCCGGTCAGGAAGGCCTGCAGGCTGAGGGCCTCGATCTCATCGAACAGGGCCGTGCGGCGGCGGGCGTCCAGGTGGGCGGACACTTCGTCCAGCAACAGGATCGGGCTGGGACTGGAGTCCGCGCGCGCCAGGCGCGCGGCCTGGGCGAGCACCAGGTTGAGGATCAGGGCCTTCTGCTCGCCGGTGGAGCATTCCGCCGCCGGCCGGTCCTTCTCGGCGTGGATCACCGACAGGTCCCCGCGGTGCGGGCCGGTCAGGGCGCGGCCGGCGGCGGCGTCGCGGGGCCGCGCCTCGGCGAGCGCGCGGGCGAGCCTCGCCTCGATGTCGGCGATCTCGGCCCCGGCGGCCGCCATCTGCTCCCACTCGCCGGTGAGCGCGAGCCGGGCCTGCGGGAAGGGCCGCTCGCCCCGGCTGTCGATCTCAGCCTGCAGGGCGGCGAGGGTGGTCGCCCGCGCCTCGGCCACCAGGGCGCCGGCCTCGGCGAGCCTCGCCTCGAGGGCGCTCAGCCAGGCCGGATCGGGCGGCTGGCCTTGGTCGGTGAGCAGCCGCATCCGCTCGCGCTGCGCCCGCTCATAGGCCTGGGCGTGGGCGGCGTGGCGCGGGATGGCGGCGAACACCAGCCGGTCGAAGAACCGCCGCCGCTCGGCCGCGCCCTCCAGGAAGAGCCGGTCCTGGGCCGGCGTCAGCCAGACCTGGCGCAGGTGGTCGGCGAGGCGGCCAGGCGGCACGGTCTCGCCGGCGATCCTGACCGTACGCCGCGTGGCGCCCGCCTGCTCGACACCGGTGCCGATCGGGGTCTCCTCGCCCGCCGCCGACACCGTGGCCGAGACCGCCCAGGCGCGGCCCATGGCCTCGCCCGGCAGACGGCGGCCGACCTCGGCCAGGCTGGAGCCGCGCAAGCCGCGGCCAGGCGTGAACAGGCTGATCGCCTCCAGGAGGTTGGTCTTGCCCGCCCCGTTCGGCCCCACCAGGAACACCGGCCGGCCATCCAGGGCGAGCTCCGCCCGGGCGTAGGCGCGGAAGTCGGTCAGGGTCAGGCGGATGAGGGCCGTGGCGGTCACGGGCGCGGTCATAGCCGGTTTCGCGCGGCGGGGCGAAACAGCGGATGGGCGATCCGCCTCGGAGTCCGGAAACCGCGAGCGCTTGTCACAGCCGCAGCGCACCCTACGTCTCAGCTTCAGTCGCGGCGGAGGGATGACCATGGACGGGAAGACGAAAGCCGAGGCGTTCGACGCCCTGCACCACGACGGCCGGATCCTGGTGCTGCCGAACGCCTGGGACGCGGCCAGCGCCGCGGTGATGGAGGACGCCGGCGCGAAGGCGGTAGCGACCTCCTCGGCGGCGGTGGCCTGGGCGCACGGCTATCCGGACGGCGACGCCCTGCCGCTCGCCAGGCTGCTGGCCACGGTCGAGACGGTGGCGCGGGCGGTGAAGGTCCCCGTGACCGCCGACATCGAGGGCGGCTACACCGACGACCTCGCCGAGCTCGCCGAGACGGTCAAGGCGGTGATCGGGGCCGGCGCGGTGGGGATCAACCTGGAGGACGGCCATCGCGCCCCCGATCTGCAGGCCCGCAAGATCGAGGCCGCCCGCAAGGCCGCCGACGGCGCCGGCGTTCCCCTGTTCATCAACGCCCGCACCGACGTCTTCCTGAAGCGGCTGGCCGAGGGTCACGCCGCCTATATGGCGACGGTCGAGCGGGCCGAGCTCTACCGCGGCGCGGGCGCGAGCGGCGTCTTCGTGCCCGGCCCCTCCGATCCCGACCTGATCGACCGGCTGGCCGACGAGATCCGGCTGCCGCTGAACATCATGCTGGTCCGCGGCCTGCCGAAGGCCGAGCAATTGCAGGCGCTGGGCGTGCGGCGCCTGAGCTCCGGCGCCGCCCCGTTCATGGGCGCCTACGCCACGCTCGCCAAGGCCATCGCCGCCTACTTGGCCGACGGCGACGCCACGGCCTTCAACGCCGAGGGCCTTGGGAACCTGAACGCGCGGTTCGGAGCCTAGCTCGGCATCCGGTGCAGGGCGCAGAGCTTGTTGCCGTCCGGATCGCGGATATAGGCAAGGTAGAGTTTGCCGGCGGGGCCTTCGCGCACGCCCGGGGGATCCTCGATGGAGACGCCGCCCGCTTCGAGGCCGGCATTGTGGAAAGCCTCGGCCTCCTCCGCGTTGGCGCAGGCGAAGCCGATGGTCGAGCCGTTGCCCGCCGTCGCCGGGGCGCCGTCGATCGGCAGGGACACCGAGAAGACGCCGGTCGGCGTGCGGTAGAACACGCGGTGGCGGTCAACGAAGCCCGCCGGCACGCCCAGGGTCCCCAACACCTTGTCGTAGAACGACTTGGCGCGGTCGAGGTCGTTGGTGCCGATCATGATGTGCGAGAACATGGGTCGCGTCCCTCCGTTGGCGTTTCCGCCGACCGACATGCGTGAAGTTCGCGGCGGAGGCAACGCCGTCGTGGCGCCAACTCGCAGTGTCATCCCGGAATCGGCGCAGCCGATGTCCGGGACCCATGCGCGCCTGCGATGCCGGGGAAGCTCGATGCTCGGTCACCCTGCCGCCTCACCGGCCATGGCGCGTATGGGTCCCGGTCTTCGCGCGCCGCGAAACCGGGATGACACGGAAGGGAATGGAAGCGCGGTCTGTGTGGCCATCTCCCAGATGCCACCACGCCTTGGATCTCATGGATGATGCGAGCTTTGCGGCCTCGGCTTGTCAAGGACGCTGCCCTTGGGCAGCGCCGCGGAGCGGCCGGCTTCGCCGGTCCTTGAGAAGCCGAGACCGCAAAGCAAACTGGCCGCCATGAGATTTAAGCCGCAGCCCGCGAGTTCGCGCGCTTGTGACGGATGACCGGCGGCCTTCCCGCGCCTATCTTCTCCCCATGACAGACACCCTCGACGCCGCCCCCGAGACCCTGGCCGACATCCCACGCGAGCCGACCCAGGACGGGCCGAAGGTGCGGCTCTATCTGGTGGACGGCTCCGGCTTCATCTTCCGGGCCTTCCACGCCCTCCCTCCCCTGACCCGCAAGTCCGACGGCCTGCCGGTGGGGGCGGTGGCCGGCTTCTGCAACATGCTGTGGAAGCTGCTGGTCGACATGAAGGCGGAGGCCCAGGCCCCGACCCATCTGGCGGTGGTGTTCGACCATTCCGAGGAGACCTTCCGCAACAAGCTCTACGACCAGTACAAGGCCCACCGCCCGCCGCCGCCCGAGGACCTGGTCCCGCAATTCCCCCTGGTGCGCGACGCCACGCGGGCCTTCGGCGTGCCCTGCCTGGAGCTGCCCGGCTATGAGGCCGACGACCTGATCGCGGCCTATGCCTGCAAGGTGCGCGACGCCGGCGGCGAAGTGGTGATCGTCTCCTCCGACAAGGACCTGATGCAGCTCGTGGGGCCGCAGGTCTCCATGCTCGACACCATGAAGACGCCGAACCTGGTGATCCGCGCCGAGCAGGTGTTCGACAAGTTCGGGGTGACCCCGGACAAGGTGGTCGACGTCCAGGCCCTGTGCGGCGACAGCGTCGACAACGTGCCGGGCGCGCCGGGCATTGGCATCAAGACCGCCTCGGCCCTGATCACCGAGTACGGCGACCTCGACACGCTCCTGTCGCGGGCCAGCGAGATCAAGCAGGACAAGCGCCGCCAGACCCTGATCGACTTCGCCGATCAGATCCGCCTGTCGCGCGAGCTGGTGAGGCTGGACTGCGACACGCCGCTGCCCTCGCCGATCGACGAGCTGGCGGTGGCCGAGCCGGACGCCGAGGCCCTGCAGGCCTTCCTCGACCAGATGGAGTTCCGCACTCTGGCCCGGCGCGTCGCCGAGGCCCGCGAGGGCGGCGGCAATGCGCCCTCGGCCACGCCCACGCCCTCCGCCGACGGCGGCCGCGCGGCGCCCGTCGCGCCGGCCCACGGGCCCGTCGACGTCAACGCCTATCAGTGCGTGCGCGACCTTGCGACCCTGGACGCCTGGATCGAGCGCGCCTTCGCCGCCGGCGTCGTCGCCTTCGACACCGAAACCGATGCGCTGTCGTCCTCCGCCGCCAACCTCTGCGGCGTGTCCCTGGCGGTGGCGCCCGGCGAGGCCTGCTACATCCCGGTCGGCCACGAGCATGAGCAGGAGGGCGGCCTGCAACTCGAGGCGCCCACCGCGCTCGACCAGATTCCGCTGGCGGACGCCCTGGCGCGGCTGAAGCCGCTGCTCGAAGCGCCGCACGTCCTGAAGGTCGCCCAGAACGGCAAGTACGACCTGGCGGTGCTGTCGCGCCACGGTATCGAGGTGGGGCCCATCGAGGACACCATGCTGATCGCCTTCGCCCTCGAAGGCGGCCTGCACAAGAGCTACGGCATGGACGAGCTCTCCAAGCGGCTGCTGGGCCACGAGCCGATCAGCTTCAAGACCGTGGCCGGGACCGGCAAGGCGCAAAAGAGCTTCAAGCACGTCGAGCTCGGCTCAGCGACCTGCTACGCCGCCGAGGACGCCGACGTCACCTTGCGCATCTACCAGCATCTGCGCCCGCGCCTCAGCCACGAAAAGCTGCTGACGGTCTATGAGACCCTGGAGCGGCCCATGCCCCAGGTGCTCGTCGAGATGGAGCTGGCCGGCGTCAAGGTCGACCCCGAACGGCTGCGGCTGCTCTCCAACGATTTCTCGATCCGCATGGGCGAGCTGGAGGCCGAGGCGCACCGCGTGGCCGGGCGGCCGTTCAATCTGGGCAGCCCCAAGCAGATCGGCGACCTGCTGTTCGGCGAGATGGGCCTGTCGTCCGGCCGCACCACCGCCACCGGCGCGGCCTCCACCGACGCCTCGATGCTGGAGGACCTGGCCGCCCAGGGCCACGAGCTGCCGCGCATCCTCTTGGACTGGCGGCAGCTTTCGAAGCTGAAGGGCACCTACACCGACAACCTGGTGGCGGCCATCAACCCCAAGACCGGCCGGGTGCACACCTCCTATTCCCTGGCCGCGGCCACGACGGGCCGGCTGGCCTCCTCCGACCCCAACCTGCAGAACATCCCGGTGCGCACCGAGGAAGGCCGCAAGATCCGCAAGGCCTTCATCGCCGAGCCCGGCCATGTACTGATCAGCGCCGACTATTCGCAGATCGAGCTGCGCCTGCTGGCCCACATCGGCGACATCCCACAGCTCAAGAAGGCCTTCGCCGAGGGGATCGACATCCACGCGCTCACCGCATCCGAAATGTTCGGCGTGCCGGTCGAGGGCATGCCGGCGGAGACGCGCAGGCGCGCCAAGGCGATCAACTTCGGCATCGTCTACGGCATCTCGGCCTTCGGCCTGGCCAACCAGCTCTCCATCCCGCGCGAGGAGGCCGGGGCCTACATCAAGACCTATTTCGAGCGCTTCCCCGGCATCCGCACCTACATGGACCGCATGCAGCGCCAAGTGCGCGCCGAGGGCTTCGTCACCACCGTCTTCGGCCGCAAGGTGTTCATCCCCGCCGCCCAGGGGAAATCCCAGGCCGAGCGGTCCTTCGGCGACCGCGCGGCGATCAACGCCCCGATCCAGGGCGCGGCCGCCGACATCATCCGGCGCGCCATGATCCGCATGCCCCAGGCCCTGCGCGACGCCGGCCTCGCCGCCCGGATGCTGCTGCAGGTGCACGACGAACTGATCTTCGAGGCGCCGGAAGCCGAGGCCGAGGCGGTGATCGCCGTCGCCAAGCGTATCATGGAGAAGGCGCCGGAGCCTGCGGTCGCCTTGACCGTTCCCCTTGTGGTCGACGCCCGCGCGGCGGCCAACTGGGACGACGCCCACTAGGAGGCAGACGGCAAGATGGACGGCGAGGCGACCGCGACCGTCCTGTCCCTGCCCGGCGGCAAGCTCGTGGCACGCGTGCGCCGCCGCTTCGCCGAGGCGCCCTGGGCGGCCAGCGCCGAGCTGGCTGCGCGGATGGGCTATGTGGCGCGGGGCCTGGTCTACCTCAGCACCGGGACCATCGCCCTGCTGGCCGTCGCCGGCCTTGCGCCCCACACCAAGAGCCCGATCGGCGCCCTGGAGGCCTGGTCGCACTGGAGCCTGGGCGTCCTCCTGCTCTGGCTGACCGGGATCGGCCTCTACGGCTTCGCCGGCTGGCGCGCCCTGCAGGCGGTGTTCGACGCCGACCGCCAGGGCAAGAGCCCCAAGGCCTGGGCCAGCCGCGTCGGCCAGGCGCTGAGCGGCGTCATCTACGGCTCCCTGGCCGTCTCGATCTTCGGGATCATCGACACCCTGCACGACCTGCGCCACGCCGAACTCGAGAAGACCAGCGAGCGGGTGGCCGGCGTCATGGCCTGGCCGCTGGGGCCGGCCCTGGTGATGGCGCTGGGGCTCTTCATCCTGGCCTGCGGGGCCGGCAACGCCATCCGCGCGGTCGTCGACGACTTCGGCGGCACGCTGGAGTGCGACCACCGCACGCGGCGCTGGGCGCGCTGGATCGCCCGCGTCGGCTATTTCGGCCGCGGCCTGGCCATGCTGCCGGTGGGCTTCTTCATGCTGCGCGCCGGCTGGCACGAGCGGGCGGCCGAGGCGCGCGGGGTCGGCGGCGCGCTCTGGGCCCTGCACGGCCTGACCGGCGGCGACGCGGTCTTGGCGCTCCTGGGCCTCGGCCTGATCGCCTTCGGCGCCTTCGCCTTCGTGGAAGCCCTCTACCGCCCGATCCGCCCGGAAGCGGCCCTGGAATCATCGAGCTGAAGCGGGAAAGGGCTCCTGGTGGAGCCGAGGGGAATCGAACCCCTGACCTCCTCATTGCGAACGAGGCGCTCTACCATCTGAGCTACGGCCCCAGGGTGCGAGCCCAGGAAGGCGCGGAATAACCCTTTTGGGGCCGCCTCTGTCAAGCCGCCGTCGGCGGATGCGTCGCCGCAGCCCGGGCGACCTTGACTTTGCCAGGGCGGCAAACCCCGCTAGAACCGCGTCATGGGATCCTTCCTCTACTTCATCGTCGACGGCCTCCTGGGCCTCCTGGTGATCGCCATCATCATCAGCGCCATCCTGTCGTGGCTGGTCGCCTTCGACGTGATCAACCTGCGCAACCAGTTCGTCTACAATGTCGCGCGCTTCCTGGACGCGGTGACGCGGCCGGTGCTGCGGCCCGTGCAGAAGGTGATCCCGCCGATCGGCGGCGTCGACATCAGCCCGATCATCGTCCTCTTGGTCATCCAGGGCATCCGGCTCTACCTGCTGCCGCTGGCGTTCGGCCCGCTGATCTCGATCCTGCACTAGGGGCGACACGACCTTTCTGCGGCCTCGCCGGAACCTATCGCCTCAACGCCGGTTACCCCTGCGATCCTCCGGCTGCCCCCCGCTGGAGCGGTCACGGACCGGCCCGGCGACACCCTGGCATCCCCCCGACCAACCGCCGGGCCGGTTCCCCCTTTCCACCCTTTCCGCGCGATCCGGTTGGCGCCAGATAGCGTCATGCCGCCGCCCGCCGCCGCCCCATCCAAAGCCACACGGGCCGATCTCGCCCGGCTGATCGCCGACGCCCGCCGCCTGGTGGTGTTCACCGGCGCCGGCATCTCAACCGAATCCGGCATCCCCGACTTCCGCAGCCCCGGCGGGGTGTGGAGCACCATGAAGCCGATCTACTTCCAGGCGTTCGTCTCCGACCCCGCCAAGCGCCGCGAGGCCTGGAGCCGCGCCTTCTCCGGCCGCGCCGGCTGGACCGGGCGCGAGCCCAACGCCGGTCACCATGCGGTGGCCCGCCTGATCGCCAGCGGCAAGGCCACCCACGTCATCACCCAGAACGTCGACAACCTGCACCAGGCCTCGGGCGTGCCGGCCGACCGGGTGATCGAGCTGCACGGCAACGCCAGCTACGCGACCTGCCTGGACTGCGGCGAGCGCCACGAACTGGCCGACCTGAAGGAGGGCTTCCTGAAGGCCGGCGAGATCCCCTACTGCCGCCGCTGCGGCGGGCTGGTGAAGACCGCCACCATCTCCTTCGGCCAGGCCATGCCGGCCGGGCCCATGGCGCACGCGGAGGCCGCCAGCCTCGACTGCGACGTCTTCCTGGTGCTGGGCTCGTCCCTGGTGGTCTATCCGGCGGCGGGGTTTCCGCTGCTGGCCAAGCGCAACGGAGCGACGCTGGCCATCGTCAACCGCGAGCCCACCGAGCTCGACGCCTACGCCGACCTCGTGCTGCACGACGAGATCGGCCCGGCGATGACCGAGGCGACCCCGGCCAACTGAGGCGGCTTCGGCGGCCCGCTTCGCCCCCTACTTCGGCGGAGTCCCGGCCGGCGGGGCGGCGGCGGGCGGCGCGGCGGCGCCCGGCGCGGCGGGCGGCTTGGCGCCGGCCGGCGCCTCGAAGGCCGCCTGCAGGCCGTGCACGGCCGCTTCGACCATCGGCCCGCAGCGCTGGGCCTCGGCCGGCAGTTCCGTCGGCGCCATCTTGGCCTCCTCGGCCTTGATCGCCGTGGCGAGGTCCATGCCCGGCGCGCGGACGGCGAGGCGGCCGGCGAAGAAGTAGACGCCGATCAGCGCAGCCTGCTGGCGTTGCGGATCGCGGCCCAGCACCGCCATGGTGAGCAGGCAGCGGATATCGTCGGTGGTGGTGGGCGAGCCGACCTTGGCCGGGCCGGCGGCGGCCGGCTTGGCGGCGGCGGGTTTGGCGGCCGGAGCCGCGCCCGGCGCGGCGGGAGCAGCGCTGGCGGCCGGCGCCAAGCCCAACGACACCGACCCCATCAACAGGGCCACGAGCATCGATTTCGCCAAGGCCCTCATGGGTCTACCTTCAATTGACTGGAACATTCGGCTCCGAATGGCACGCTTTTGGCCGCCTGTCGCGCAGGGATCGCGCGACCACGCCCGCAGCATGGAGAACCCGGATCGGGAAGGGGTGGTGCCGCCAGGGTGACTCGAACACCCGACCTACGCATTACGAATGCGCCGCTCTACCGGCTGAGCTATGGCGGCCTAAACCCTGGACAAGGGCCTTGAGAATCCTCCGCCGCAGGAAACCCTGCCGCGAAGGCGGGCCTATTTAGCGGCTCTGGGGGCGCTCGCCAAGCGGCTGCGGCTGGCCCTGCGTCGCGCGGGCGCAGGCGCAGGCGTCTGGAGAGGGGGTTCATCCTCGTCATAGGCCTCATCGTAGGCCTCGCCGCTCGACGGATAGAGCAGGGGTTCGTGGCCGTCCGCGCCCAGGAAGGCCGCGGCGTCGGCGTAGGCGATGGGCAGCTCCGGCAGTTCGCTCAGGCCCCGCTCGCCCCGCTCGAAGCGCGGATGGATGAGGTCGCCGGTTTCGGCGTAGGCGATCGCCAGCCGGGCCCAGTCGGCGGGCGGATAGGCGAAGGCGCGGCCCTCGGGGTCCAGGTCCGACCAGTCCGGCTCAGCCGGGGCGTTCATCCCCTGGGCCAGCCAGAGCCGCGCCTCGTCCGGCTGGCCGGCGGCGAAGGCGACCCGGGCGCGCAGGCCCGCGATGCGCGCGGTCACCGGCTCGGCGCCCAGCGGCTCGAGGGCCTGGCGCGTGGCGGGCGCGTCGCCGCCGATCAGGGCGCGCTCCACGGCCAGGATGCGGCTTTCGCGGTGAGTGGGGTTTTGGGCCGACAGCTCCGCCAGCCGCCGGGCGCGCTCGGCGGGGGTCTCGTCGGTGCGCAGGTCGCGGTAGGCGAGCCACAGCGCCGGGTGCGGCCGGGCCTTCCAGGCGGCTTCCAGCAGGGCGGCGGCGCGGCCCTGCTTGCCGTCGGCGGCCAGGAGGCGCGCGGCCATGACCGCGCCGGGCGGAAAGCCGGGCTGCAGCTTGGCCGCCTCCAGGGCGCTCTCCAGGGCCTGGCCGCGGGCCTTCGGTTCGGCGGCGGTCTCAAGCTGGGCGGCCAGCGCGGCCAGGAGGGCGGCGCGGGCCCGCTCGGCGGTGACCGGCGGCACGATCTTGCGGTCGAGGGCGCTGCGGACCAGCTCCAGCCCCGCGCTCCACTCGGCGGCGGCCAAGCGCGCCTCCAGCAGGACGCGCCAGGCCCAGCGGGCGCTGCGGGTCTCGTTGAAGGCTTCCTGGGCGTGGCGCAGCGCCGTCTCGCGTTCGCCTTGCGAGAGGGCGAGCTGCATCAGCCCCCGATGGCCGGCCAGCCGCATCTCCGGGAAACCCAGCATGGCGGAATAGGCGGCCTGGGCCGCGGTCACGTCGCCGGCGGCCTCGGCGGCCTGGGCGGCGAGCACGCGCACCAGGCCCGGCGTCTCGTCGGCGAGGTCGGCGGCCTTCTGGGCCAGGCGGCGCGCTTCGGAGCCGTCGCCGGCCGCGGCGGCCAGGAAGCCTCGGGTCAGGGTCTCATTGGCCTGCCGGCGGCGGATCTCGGCGCGGCTGCGCTCGGCTCGCGCCGGCGCGGCGAGGATCCACAGGAGGGTGCGCCAGAAGATCGTGGCCAGGAGGGCGCCGAACAGCATCAGCAGGATGGCCGTGGCCGCGGTCAGGTCGGCGCGCCAGCCCAGCCAGGTGACACTCGCCTGGCCGGCGTCGCCGCTCAGGCCCAGCGCCGCGACCGCCACGGCCGCGACGATCAGGATGACCAGGCTGGCGCGGATCATGCGCCGCCCCTGGCCTCGCCGGCCAGGGTCTGCAGGGCCCGGGCGCGCAGGGCCGAGGCGTTGCGGTCGATCTCCGCCCGCCGCTCGGCGCGGGCGCGCCAGGGGGCCATGGCGTCGCGGGCGCCAGCCGGCAGGCGGTCGAGGGTGCGCAGCGCCCGGTCGAGGTCGCCGTCCTCCACCTGCCGCTGGGCGCGGGTCAGGAGGGCGTCGGCGCCCTCGCCGGCCACGTCGCCCACCCGGCGCAAGGTCACGACGCGCGACAGCTCATAGACGATCTTGCCGCCGAGACCGGCCTTGCCGCCGGGCTGGCGGGCGGCCACGGCGGCGCGGGCGGCGTAGTCCGGATAGCTGATCGCCAGCGCCGTGCGGCTGGGCGCGCCGAGCGGCGCCAGACGGGCGAGCGCCAGGATCTCCGGCGAAGGCGGCGAGATGCCCCGCAGGCTGGAAAGTTCGTCGGCGAAGGGGCCGGTGCCCTGGCTCGCCTCCACCACCGCCGAGGCGGCGAGCGCGGCGGCGGCGGCCTGGGCGGCGTGCGTCTGCTCCGATTCCAGGGTGGTCACCCGGGCGCTCAGCCGCGCCACGTCGGGCGAGGCCCCCCCGGGGCCGGCGGCCATCGCCGGGACGGCGGGCGGCGGCAGGGCGGACGCGGCGGCGGGCTCGGCGCTGGCGGCGGCCGATTCGGCCACGGGCTTGGCGGCCGGCGGATGCGGCTTGAACAGCCGAGGCCCGAACTCGGCGATGACGACCCCGGCCAGCACGCAGAGCAGCATCAGGACCATCATCGCCCAGAAGGTGAAGCCCAGCAGCGGGCGCGGCCGGTAGTCGGCCGGGTCCTTCGGCGGGATGAACTCCGGCGCGTCGGGCGGCGTGGTCATGGGGTGCGGTCTATCAGATTCAGCAGGGCCCCTTCGAGGGGCATGGATGGAAAGACCCTCGGGCCCACCTTGGCGCGGGCCAGGGGCCGCACCACCGCCTTCGACAGGCCGAGCGCGCGCAGGGCGGGCGCCGGATGGGCCTTCAGGAGCGCGGCCAGCACCTGGGCGGCGCGCGGCGAATGCAGCAACACCGCGTCGCTCGCCACCAGCTGGGCGGCGGCCTCGGGCGCCAGCGTCACCGGGAGGGTCTCATAGAGCACCAGCCTCCGCGCGGTCACGCCCTGCGCCTCCAGGGCGCGGACCAGGTCGCCGGCGGGCTCAAGGGCGCCCGGATGCAGCACCGCGCCGCGCAGCTCACCGCGCCGCTGGCCGATGCCGGCGGCGAGCGCCTCGACGTCGCCGTCGGCGGACAGCACCAGCTTGAACCCCGCCGCGCGCGCCGCCTCAGCGGTCGCCGCGCCGACGGCGAACACCCGCAGCGCCCGCTCCGCAGACAGGTCGGCGAAGGCGCGCACGCCATTGGCGCTGGTGAAGGCGAGCGCGGCGACCCCAACCAGGTCGACCTGGACATCCGCCAGCGGCTGCACCGCCAGCAGCGGCGCCACCACGGCCTCATGGCCCAGCGCCCGCACCCGCTCCGCGGTGACGGCCGCGCCGGGCTGAGCGCGGGTGATCCATATCTTCTGACGGCGGCGTGCCATGGAGGCGATTCTGCGCCGCAGGACCTTAACCTTCTGCAAACCGTGTTACGCAGGCTTGTGATCCGTTTCGGCCCCCTGTTTGCCGGCCTTGCCGTGCTGGCGACCGCCCCGGCGCGCGCCCAGGACGCCGCCGGGGCGCGGGCCTTCGTAGTCGGCCTCTACGCGGCCTATCACGGCCACGGCCCCGACTACCTGGGCCGTCAGGCGCCGCAGGTGTTCGCGCCCAGGCTTTTGACCCTGATCCGACGCGATGCGGCCGAAACGCCCCAGGGCGACGTGGGCGCCCTCGACGGCGACCCCATCTGCGACTGCCAGGACGCCGGCGGCCTGCGCGGCGTCGCGGTCGAGGTCACCGGCGGCGCCGGCGGGCGCGCCAGCGCAGTCGCCCATTTCCGGATTTCCGCCGAAGCTCGTACGGTGCGCCTCGATCTCGTCGCCGTTCAGGGGCAATGGCGGATCAGCGACGTCCACACCGCCGACACGCCCAGCCTGGTTTCCCTGCTGACCCGAAGCCTGCGCGCCGGCCATCCGAAGGATTGACCATGCCCGACGACCCGCCGGCCAGCGAAGAGACCCCGATCCAGCGCGCCCTGCGGCTGAAGAAGGCCGCCATCGACGCGCGTCCGAAACCGCCCCGCGGCGGCAAGTTCCAGCGCGAGCAGGCCGCCGCGGCCCGGTCGTCCTCGAAATCCAAGCCCTGGATGTCGCGCTAGACCTCGATCGCGTCGACGATCACCGCGACGGAAAACATCATCGGCGCGAAGGCGAGGTAGCGGTACGTCACCCGACGCGCCTCGCAGAACTCCTGGAAGGCCTTGAACTCATGGTTCTGCCAACCGGGATAGTTGAGGTACTCGTCGAAGACGATCACCGTGCCGGGAACGATCCGCGGCGCGAGATGATCGAAGACCGTCCGGGTGCTTTCGTAGAGATCACAATCGATGTGCAGGAAGGCGGCCGGCCCGTCCACCTGCTCCAGGAAGGTCGGCAGGGTCTCCCCGAACAAACCTTTGACAAGCCGGTAGTTGTTCATCGGAACGGCGAGCTGCGGAAGCTGCCCCTTCAGGCTAAAGGCGCCTTTGACAACCCCCAGGAACCAGTCGTCCGGCAGGCCTTCGAATGAATCGAACCCATAGACCGTCGCATCCACGCGGTTGGCGACGAAGGCCAGGGTCTCGCCCTTGAAGACGCCGAACTCCGCATAGAACCCGGGGACCTTGGCGAACGGCAGGACGTACTCCAGAAGGTCCAGGCGACCCTGGCCCGGGTGCTTCTGCCCCCTCACGGGCCGCGCCGTGACCATGTGCTCCAACGCGTAGCGGGCGCTGTCCAAGCTGGCCTGTTCGTACATCCGGTGCTCGAGGTCGCGGTCGGCGGCCTTGAGGCTGCGCACAATCGCGTTGGCCGTCGCGTCCAGAACGGGCCTGAAGCCTTCGACGACGCGGCTCACCAAGTCATGGAGAGGATGGGCCGTCTGCGGCTCCGGCGATTGGCTCATGATCAGGACACTCGCTCTACCAAGGGGCCGAGCTCCGCGATCTGGACCCCTGGCCGCAGATGGGCGCCGGAAAAGACCCGGAATTCGAAATTGATGCGCGGGCGGGTCATGCCTTCTGTCACGTAGGTGCGGTGGATGACGTTCTCGCTGAACACCAGCCCGTCGCCGACCTCGAACTCAGGCGCCATGAACTGTTCGCCGTATTCCTCTACGATGCGGGCGCGGTCGATGGTGATGTTGTCATAGGCGGCGTTTTCGCTGCGCAGGCCGAAGTCCTTGCGCGGGAAATCCGGCCGGCAGGGATGGCGGACGACCTCCAGGCCCGGCGCATCTCGCCCCGCGCCCGGATCGAGGGGAATCCAGCAATTCAGCACCTGTGGCGTGCGGACATCCTGGGTGTAGCTGTCTTGGTGATAGGGGATGAACGAACGGTCCGACTGGATCGGATGGTGGTTGCGAAAACCCAGGCGATTGATGGCCACATAGAAATCGTCGCCGCCCCAATAGGCTTGGCAGAGCCTGTGGAAGGCGCCGCCGCGGAACATGGCGGGCAGCACCTCGCGGTGGATGAGCCCCGCATTGACCAACGCCCCGAAGGTTCCGATGCCGTGGGTGGCGTACATGCGTGCGTGTGGCGAGGTGTCGCCATCCAGGATTTTCCGGCGGCGGATGTCGCAGAAGGCCTCGATCGCCTGACGCAGGGTCCCCAGGGGTTCGAGCGGCCACGCCTCGCGAAGAACGGTCGACCCGAGGTCCCGCACTTCTTCGGCCGCCTTTTTCAGATCGTCGACGGCCACGTCCTCGGATGCCATTTCAACCCCAAAGAAGACGGGGCTACCTAAGCGAAGGACCGCCGCCGTCAACATTCGATGTGTCCTGGACGGCGGATAGCCTCACAGGTCGATCGCGTCGCCAGCTTCGTCCTTCACCGCCCGGCCCAGCGACAGGCCCAGCGCCCGCGCCGAGGCTTCCGGGTCGGCGAGTTCGGTGAGGTCGGCCTCGCCGGCATGGCGGTAGCGGCGGGCGCCGTTCGTGGAGAGCGCCTCGACGATCAGCTTCAAATGTGCGCCCTCGAACCAGGCATGCGCCCCGATGGCGGTCTTGCAGGAGCCTTCCAGGGCGGCCAGCGCCCCGCGCTCGGCGGCGACGGCGACCGCCGTGGGGCCGTGGCGGATCGCCTGCACCCAGGCGGCGTCGCAGTCGCCGACGCGGGTTTCGATGGCGAGCGCGCCCTGGCCCGGCGCCGGCGGGCACTCGATGGGGTCGATCAGGTTCTTGGGCAGGTCGCCCAGGCCCAGGCGCTTCAGGCCCGCATAGGCCAGCAGGATGGCGTCGGCGTCGCCGGCGGTCAGCTTGGCGATCCGCGTATCGACGTTGCCGCGCAGCATCTGCACGTCCAGGTCCGGCCGGCGATGCAGCATCTGCGCCTGGCGGCGGAGGCTGGCCGTGCCCAGGACCGCGCCCTGCGGCAGGTCCTCGAGCCGGTCGGCCTTAAGGCTCAGGAAGGCGTCGCGGGGGTCCTCGCGCTCGGGGATGGCGGCGATGCACAGGCCCTGCGGCAACAGCGCCGGCATGTCCTTCAGGGAGTGCACCGCACAGTCGATACGGCCTTCGAGCAGGGCCTCCTCGATCTCCTTGGTGAACATGCCCTTGCCGCCGATCTCCAGCAGGCGGCGGTCCTGCACCCGGTCGCCGGTGGTGGTGATGACGATCAGCGGCGCGGCGGCCGCGACCTGGGCGGCGTCCTCAAGGTCGGCGCCCAGGGCGGCGGCGATCCGGCGCTGCATGTGCCCCGCCTGGGCCAGCGACAGCTTCGAGCCCCGGGCGCCGATCCTGACTTGCGGTTGCGTGGTCACGGGCGGAGGGCTACCTCGGGGCGGAATTGCAAAGCGCCTGCTACAGGAGCGGGCGCCCCCCGGCAACCGGATGACCTTCCGCTCTCAGTCCCCACAGACCGTCCTCGGCCTCGAGACCAGCTGCGACGAGACCGCCGCGGCGGTGGTGCGCCGTGGCGAGGACGGGACGGTCGAGGTGCTGTCCTCGGTGGTCGCCAGCCAGATCGCCGCCCATGCGCCGTTCGGCGGGGTGGTGCCGGAGATCGCCGCGCGGGCACACGTAGAGAGCATCGACGCCATCGCGGCCCAGGCGCTGGCCGACGCCGGCGTAGGGTTCACGGACCTGACCGGGGTGGCGGCCACCGCCGGTCCCGGCCTGGTGGGCGGGGTGATGGTCGGCCTGTCGTTCGGCAAGGCCGTGGCGCTGGCGCGCGGCCTGCCCCTGGTGGCGGTGAACCACCTGGAAGGCCACGCGGTCTCCGCGCGGCTGGGGGCGGCCGTCGACTACCCCTTCCTGCTGCTGCTGGTCTCGGGCGGCCATTGCCAACTCCTGGCGGTGGAGGGCGTCGGCGCCTGCCGGCGGTTGGGCTCGACCATCGACGACGCCGCGGGCGAGGCCTTCGACAAGATCGCCAAGACCCTCGGCCTGCCCTACCCGGGCGGCCCGGCCCTTGAAAAACTGGCGGAAAGCGGTGAACCGACACGCTTCGAGCTACCTCGAATGTTGCTGGGGCGGAAGGACTGCGACTTCTCCTTCTCCGGCCTGAAGACCGCGGCGGCGCGGATCGCCGAGGGCCTGACGGGCGACCATCAGCGCGCCGACCTGGCCGCCGCGGTCCAGGCCGCCATCGCCGCCCAGCTCGCCGAACGCAGCGACCGGGCCATGGCGACGTACGCGGCCCAGCACGCGGAAACCGGCCTGCGCTTTGTGGTCGCCGGCGGCGTCGCGGCCAACCGGACGGTGCGCGCACGGCTGCAGGCCACCGCCGAGGCGCGCGGCTTCGCCTTCACCGCCCCGCCGCTCGCCTACTGCACCGACAACGCCGCGATGATCGCGCTGGCCGGCGCCGAGCGCCTGGCCATGGGCCTTTCCGATCCGCTCGATGCAGCCGCCCGGCCCCGCTGGCCGTTGGACGAGGCCGCGGCCAGCGCCAACCCGACGCATGTCCCCGGCCGCAAGGGCGCGAAAGCATGACGAAAGCCTCTCTAGCGAAGAAGGCTGGCGTGATCGGCGGCGGCGCATGGGGCACGGCCCTGGCGCAGGTCTGCGCGCGGGCCGGGCTGGAGACCACGCTCTGGGCCCGCGAGGCCGATGTGGTGGCCTCGGTGAATACGAGCCATGAGAACACCAGCTTCCTGCCGGGGATCGATCTCGACCCCGCGATCCGCGCCACCGGCGACTTCGCCGACCTGGCGGACAGCGACCTGGTGCTGGCGGTGACCCCGGCCCAGCATCTGCGCGCCGCCCTCACCGCCTTCGCGCCGCACGCGCCCGACGGCTTGCGCATCCTGCTCTGCGCCAAGGGGATCGAGCAGGGCTCACTGAAGCTGATGACCGAGGTGCTGGCCGAGACGGTCCCGCAAGCCCAGCCGGCGGTGCTGTCGGGGCCGAGCTTCGCGGGCGAGGTCGCGCGCGGCCTGCCCACCGCCGTCACCCTGGCCTGTCCCGATCCCGGCTGCGCCGAGGACCTGGCCGAGCTGATCGCCACGCCCGCCTTCCGGCCCTACTTCGCCACCGACATGATCGGCGCCGAGGCCGGCGGGGCGGTGAAGAACGTGCTGGCCATCGCCTGTGGCGTCGTCGAGGGCCGCGGCCTCGGCCGCAGCGCGCACGCCGCCCTGATCACCCGCGGCTTCGCCGAGCTGACCCGCCTGGCGGTGGCGCTGGGCGCGGAAGCCGAGACCCTGGCCGGGCTCTGCGGCCTGGGCGACCTGGTGCTGACCTGCTCCAGCCCGCAGTCGCGCAACATGAGCGTGGGCCTGGCCCTGGGCCGCGGCCAGACCCTGGAGGACGCGCTCGCCGGCAAGCTCTCAGTGGCCGAGGGCGTGGCCTCCGCGCCCGCCGTGCGCCAGCTCGCCCGCAAGCTCGGCGTCGATGTCCCGATCTGCGAGGCCGTGGCCGCCATCCTGGCCGGTCAGGCCGGCGTCGACGAGGCTATCGCAGGCCTGCTCTCCCGACCCCTTCGCGAGGAATAGACGACCATGGCGCTCTTCATGCTGGCCTGTTTCGACAAGCCGAATTCCCTCGACCTGCGCATGGCCACGCGCGAGGCGCACCTGGCCTATGTGCGGGAGAACGCGGCGATGGTGAAACTGGCCGGGCCGCTGCTGGACGAGGCCGAGGCCATGGCCGGCTCGCTGTTCGTGCTGGACTGCGCCGACCGCGCCGCCGCCCAGGCCTTCAACGCCGCCGACCCCTATCAGACGGCGGGCCTGTTCGGGACGGTGGAGATCCGCGGCTTCAAGGCCACCATCGGCCAGCTGGGTTGAAGGAGCTTTCCGACAATCCGGCCCGCCCGGCGCCTGGCGTGCGGCTCTGCGCGGTGGCGGAGATCGCCGACCCCGGCTCCAAGGGCTTCCGCTTCCGCGCCGACAGCCGGCTGTTCGCGGGCTTCCTGGTGCGCGAGGGCGAGGCGGTGCGCGGCTTCGTCGACCAGTGCCCGCACGCCGGTTGGCCGCTGGGCTTCGACGACCGCTACCTGACCCGGGCCGGCGACCACATCCTTTGCGCCGGCCATGGGGCGCTGTTCAGCCTCGACGGCACAGGCGTCACCGCCCCCTGCGCCGGCGACCGCCTCACCGCCTGGCCCGTGGAAGTCCGCGGCGGCGAGGTGTTCACGGCCTAGGCTGGCATGGCCTCCGCCGAGAAGCCGCCGACGTCCTCCATCAGCCCCTTCACCGCGGCGGCCACCAGTTCGCCGCCCTTGTCGGGGGTGGCCTGGCCAGGGTCGGAGCCCATGCGGCCATCGGGATAGCGGGCGCGGAAGTCGAGGGCCTCGCGGATCGGACCGGTGGGCGCGACCTGCGGCGCGTAGTTGGCCGACTTGATGGCGTCGGGATAGCCCCACTGGGTGACGGCGATCTCCGACGGCGTGGCGTGGCTGCCGTGGCCGGTGGGGAACTGGCGGTTGGCGAGCGACATGACGCCCGGCAGTTCCCACCAATTCTTCAGCTTGCAGGCGAAGCCGCGGTTGCGGCCGGAGAAGGTCGCCTCGGCGTAGAGTTCGGAGAAGGCCGCCTCGATGGTGGCGACGTTGCCGCCGTGGCCGTTCAGGAAATAGAGCTTCTCGAAGCCGGCCAGGCCCAGGCTGCGGCACCAGTCGAAGATCGCGGCCATGAAGGTCGAGGGGCGCAGCGCGATGGTGCCGGCGAAGCCCAGGTGATGCTGGGCCATGCCGATGTTGAAGGTCGGCGCGACCAGGAGGTCCGGATGCTGCCGCTGGGCCTCGTGGGAGATGATCTCCGGGCACAGCCAGTCGGTGCCGAGCAGGCCCGTGGGGCCGTGCTGCTCGTTGGAGCCGATGGGGATCACCACCGTCTTCGAGCGCTTCAGATAGTCGTCGATCTCCTGCCAGGTGGAGAGGTGCAGCAGCATGGGTCGGGCCTCGTGCGGGTCGGCGGTTCGCCTTCCCGCATAGGCCTTGCGGCGGGAGGCCGCTAGGGCTTCGCGGCCGGCGGGACCTCGATGCGCAGGTCGCCAAGCGGGACGCCGGTCAGCCGCCAGGCGTCGCCGCGCTTGGCGAAGCCGATCCGGCAGCGGTGCGTGACCGCCTCATCCAGGCAGACGTGCGTTCCGTTGCGCACCTTCAGCATGGCGGCGACCTGGGCCTCGGTCGGCGGCGCGGCCACCGGCTGGCCGGTTTTGGCGTCGACCAGGTGGAAGGCGTCCGGATTGATCATCCGGCCGATGGCGAACTCCGAGGGCTCGCCCACGTCGACGCCCTTGGCGCGGCCGAGTTCGGTGAGCTGTTCGCGCAGGTCGGATTCCACTTCCGGCCGGTCGAGGCCGGCCTCGAAGCCCGCCCGGTCATGCCGCAGGACAGCGCCCAGGAAACGGGCGATGTCCTTCGCCGCCTGCGCCTTGGCGTTCATCCCGCAGCCGGCGGCGCCCAGCGCCATGACCAGCGCCAGCGCGCACCCTGCGACCGCCCGACCCTTCGAAAACATCGCCGGACCATGGGCCGCGTCGGTCGCCGAGGGCAAGCTTGGCCGCCGCAGTTGTTGCGCCGGACCGGCCTCTCCGCATACTCCCTGCAAACGCCGAATTCGGGAGTGCGCCCAGGTGTCCGACGAAGTCTTTCCGGTTCCCGAGGCCTGGGCGAAGTCCGCCCGCATGGATGCGGCGGGCTATGACGCCGCCGTCGCCCGGGTCGAAGCCGATCCCGACGGCTATTGGCGCGAGGTCGGCGAGCGCCTCGACTGGATCCAGCCGTTCACCGAGGTGAAGGACGTCTCCTTCGACGCCAAGGACTTCCGGGTGCGCTGGTTCGCCGACGGCGTGCTGAACGTCTCGGTCAACTGCATCGACCGCCATCTGCCGGCGCGGGCCGACGAGGTCGCCATCATCTGGGAAAGCGACGACGGTTCGATAAGCGACGAAGTGACCTATGCGCAGCTGCATTCCGAAGTCTGCCGCATGGCCAACGTCCTCAAGGCCAAGGGCGTCAAGAAGGGCGACCGGGTCACGATCTACCTGCCGATGATCCCGCAGGCGGCCTACGCCATGCTGGCTTGCGCGCGGATCGGGGCGATCCATTCGGTGATCTTCGGCGGCTTCTCGCCGGATTCCATCGCCGGGCGCATCCAGGACTGCGACTCCAGGATCGTGGTCACCGCCGACGAAGGCCTGCGTGGCGGCAAGCCCGTGCCGCTGAAGAAGAACGTCGACGAGGCGCTGAAGTCCTGTCCTGGCGTCACCGACGTCATCATGGTGCGCCGCACGCGCGCCGACGTGCCGATGACCGAAGGCCGCGACGTCTTCTATTCCGACATCAAGGCCAGCGTCTCCGACCAGTGCGATCCCGAGCCGATGAACGCCGAGGACCCGCTGTTCATCCTCTACACCTCCGGCTCGACCGGTAAGCCCAAGGGCGTGCTGCACACCACCGGCGGCTACCTGACCTGGGCCAGCCACACCCACGAACTGGTGTTCGACTACCGCCCCGGCGAGGTCTTCTGGTGCACCGCCGACGTGGGCTGGGTGACCGGCCACAGCTATGTGGTCTACGGCCCGCTCGCCAACGCCGCGACCACGGTGATGTTCGAGGGCGTGCCGAACTACCCGACCTCCTCGCGGTTCTGGGAGGTCTGCGACAAGCACAGGGTGGAGGTGTTCTACACCGCCCCCACCGCCATCCGCGCCCTGATGCGCGAGGGCGACGCCCCGGTGACCCGCACCTCGCGCCAGAGCCTGCGCCTCCTGGGCACGGTGGGCGAGCCGATCAATCCGGAGGCCTGGCTCTGGTACCACCGCGTGGTGGGCGAGGGCCGCTGTCCGATCGTCGACACCTGGTGGCAGACCGAGACGGGCGCCACCCTGATGAGCCCGCTGCCGGGCGCGACGGCGCTGAAGCCCGGCTCCTGCGCCAAGCCGCTGCCGGGCGTGAAGCCGCAGTTGGTGGACGCCGACGGCAAGGTGCTGGAGGGCGCGATCAACGGCAACCTGTGCCTGACCGACTCATGGCCCGGCCAGATGCGCACGGTCTACGGCGACCACGACCGGTTCATCACGACCTACTTCACCACCTATCCCGGCAAGTACTTCACCGGCGACGGCGCCCGGCGCGACGCGGACGGCTACTACTGGATCACCGGCCGGGTGGACGACGTGATCAACGTCTCCGGCCACCGCCTGGGCACCGCCGAGATCGAGAGCGCCCTGGTCGGCAACCCCGCGGTCGCCGAGGCCGCGGTGGTCGGCTATCCGCACGAGCTGAAGGGCCAGGGGATCTACTGCTTCGTGACGCTCAAGGCCGACATCACGGCCTCGGGCGGCCTGGAAAGCGAGCTGCGCAACTGGGTCCGCCGCGAGATCGGCCCCTTCGCCTCGCCAGACGTGATCCAGTTCGCGCCGGGCCTGCCCAAGACCCGCTCGGGCAAGATCATGCGCCGCATCCTGCGCAAGGTGGCCGAGGGCGATATCGCCAACCTCGGCGACACCACCACCCTGGCCGACCCCGCCGTGGTCGACGACCTGGTGCGCAACCGCGCCGAGGATGGGGCGCCGGACATCCTGACCCTCTCCACCGGACGGATCGGCGCCGACGAGATCGAGCGCGTCATGCTGGGCCACGACGGGATCGTGGCCGCCGCCGTGGTCGGCGCGCCGGACGGCCTGCACGCCTTCGTGGTGGTCGCGCCGGACACCCGGGCCACCGACGTGCTGGAGGCCGACCTGAAGGGCCTGGTGCGCCGCGAGATCGGCCCGGCCGCCGCGCCGCAGTCGGTGCGGTTCCTCTCCGCCCTGCCCTCCAGCAAGTCCGGGGCGATCGCGCGGCGGATCCTGCGCAAGGTGGCGGCCGGCGACCTCACCAACCTAGGCGACCCCGGCCAGCTCGCCGACCCGGGGGTGCTGGACGAACTCCTGAAGACCCCGACCAGCGCCTGACGAAACGCCGCGGCGGATGACCGGAGCGCCTAGCCTTCCCGCCGCCGCCCGCCTCGCCGGCGCTTGCCTGGCCGCCGCGGCGCTTGCGGCAGGCCCGGCGCGGGCCCTAGACCTGCCCGCCCACGCCCAGGCGCAGCTGGACCGCGGCCGGCCCTACGTCGAGGTGAGCCCCGGCGCGGACGGGACCTCCGGCGTCATCGTCGCCGCCATCGACGTGCCCGCGCCGCAGGCCGCCGTCTGGAGCGTGATGACCGACTGCGACCTGGCGCCCAAGATGGTCGCCAACCTGAAGAGCTGCCGGGTGCTGGAGCGGGACCCGCAGGGGCGCTGGGACATCCGCGAGGAGGTCTCGAAGATGACCTTCATGCCCTCGGTGCGCACGGTCTACCGCGAGGACTTCGAGCCGCCGCGCCGCATGGCCTTCCACCGCACCGACGGGGACCTGAAGGTCTTCGAGGGGGAGTGGAGGCTGGAGCCGCACGGCGACCATGTGCGGGTGACCTACGAGGCCCACGTGGCCGCGCCCTTCGCCGTGCCGGGCTGGGTGGCGCGCCTGGCCCTGCGCCACGACGTGCCGACGGCCCTGCTCGCCCTGCGCCGCGAGGCCATGGCGCGGACCCCATGAGCCGGTCGGCATGAGCCCGGACCTGCCGGCCGGATTGCAGGCGGCCCTGGACCGCGCGCTGGAAGGCGTCTCGCGCCGGGACCTGGCCGAACGGGCGGCGCGGACCTCCGAGGCCTACCGCGCCGGGCGGCCATCGGCCGGGGTGATCCGCGACGCCGCCGACGCCTTGGCCTATGCGCTCACCCGGCTTCCGGCGACCTACGCCGCCTGCGTCACGGCCCTGGCGGAGGCCGCGCGGATGGCGCCGGGGTTCGCGCCGCGCAGCCTGCTCGACGCCGGCGTCGGGACCGCCGCGGCGAGCTGGGCGGCCTCGCAGGTCTGGCCCGGCCTAGAGGCCGCCACCTGGCTCGACGCCAGCGCGCCGTTCCTGACCCTGGCCACGACCCTGGGGGCGGGCGGACCGCCGGCCCTCCGAGACGCGGAGGTCCGGCGCGCCGACCTCACCGGCGGCGGCCCCTGGCCGGCCGCCGACCTGGCGGTCGCCAGCTACGCCCTGGCCGAGATCGCCTCCGACAAGCAAATTTCTACAATAGCCGAACTATGGAATGCCGCCGGGGGCCTGCTGGTTCTGGTCGAGCCCGGCACGCCGGCCGGCTACGCCCGTATCCTGGCCGCTCGCGGCGCTCTGATCGCCGCCGGCGCAAGCATAGTTGCGCCATGCCCGCATCATGATCGCTGTCCGTTGGTCGGCGAGGACTGGTGCCATTTCAGCGTGCGCCTGCCGCGCCGCCGCGACCATCGCCTGGCCAAGGGCGCCGACGTCCCCTTCGAGGACGAGCGGTTCAGCTATCTGGTCGCCGCCCGGCCGCACATCGCGCTCGCGCCACGGCAGCCTCGTATCCTGGCGCCGCCCCGCGCCGGCAAGCCAGGGATCGGGCTCAAGCTCTGCGCCCCGGACGGCGGACTGGGGCAGCGGCTCATCGCCAAACGCGACAAGGCCGCCTTCGCCGTCGCCCGCCGGCTGGACTGGGGCGACGTGACGCCCGACGATGCCACTGACGAAAAACCGGGAGGCCGCCATGCCGAAGAGCCGTGAAGTCCACCTCGTCCATCGCCCGAGCGGCGCGCCGAAGCCTGAGGACTTTGCCCTGGTCGACCGCCAGGTTCCCGACGCCGGCGAGGGCGAGGTGCTGGTGCAGAACCTCTTGATGTCGGTGGACCCGGCCATGCGGCCGCGGCTGACCGCCGGCCAGGCGCTGGACGAGGCCATGATGGGCGGCGCCCTCGGCCGCGTGGTCCAATCGCGGACCGACGCCTTCGCGGTCGGCGACCTGGTCACCAACCGCAACGGCTTCCGGGAGTATTTCGTCTCCGACGGCAAGGGGCTGACCAAGCTCGCGCCGGACCCCGACCTGCCGCTGAGCGTCTACATGCACGCCCTCGGCGGCACGGGCTTCACGGCCTATGGCGGCCTTCTGCACATCGGCCAGCTCAAGGACGGCGAGCAGGTGTTCGTCTCCACCGCCGCCGGCGCGGTGGGCTCGGTGGCCGCCCAGATCGCCAAGCTGAAGGGCTGCTATGTGGTGGGGTCCACCGGCGCGGACGACAAGGCCGCCTGGCTGCGCGACACCGTCGGGCTGGACGCGGTGATCAACTACAAGACCCAGCCGATCCGGCAGGCCCTGGAGGAGGCCACGCCCAAGGGGATCGACGTCTATTTCGACAATGTCGGCGGCGACCACCTGGAGGCGGCGCTGCGGCGGATGAACACGCTGGGCCGCGTGCCCGTGTGCGGTTTCATCTCCGGCTACAACTCCGGCCATTCGACGGTCTCGAACCTGTCGAACATCATCTATGCGCGGGTGATGCTGCGCGGGTTCGTGGCGCCGGACTTCATGCACCTCTACGGCGACTTCCAGCGCGACATGGCCGGCTGGCTGAAGTCGGGCCAGGTGAAGCACCAGGAGACCGTCCGGGACGGGATCGCCGAGGCGCCCGCCGCCCTGATCGGGCTGATGGCCGGGGAGAACAGCGGCAAGATGCTGGTCCGCCTGGCCGATTAGTCGACGCGCCGCCACCGCCCGCGGCGCCGCTTTCCCGACCCGATGGCGATGCTAAGGATGTCCGCCGCACGTTACGGAGGCCGAATGTCCCGACCGCTCCTCGCCGCCCTCACCCTGACCCTGGGAATCGGCCTCGCCGCGCCCGTCCTGGCGGCCGGGGCCATCCCGCCCAGCAAGGTGCCGCCGATCGCCTACAAGCAGCGCACCCTGGCCAACGGGCTGCAGGTCTACGAGAGCCTCGACCGCTCGACGCCCAACGTCACGGTGCAGCTCTGGTACGGGGTCGGCTCCAAGAACGACCCGGCCGGGCGCTCGGGCTTCGCCCACCTGTTCGAGCACCTGATGTTCAAAGCCACCCGCGACCTGCCGGCGGAAAGCTTCGACCGCCTGACCGAGGACGTCGGCGGGTTGAACAACGCCTCGACCGCCGACGACTACACCAACTACTACGAGGTGGTGCCGGCCAATCAGTTGCAGCGGCTGATCTGGGCCGAGTCCGAGCGGATGAGCACGCTCGTGGTGGACGAGGACAACTTCAAGTCCGAGCGCCAAGTGGTCGAGGAAGAGTTGCGCCAGCGGGTGCTGGCGGCGCCCTACGGCCGTCTGTTCAGCCTCTACCTGCCGCAGGCGACCTATGCGACGCACCCCTACCATCGCCCCGGCATCGGCTCGATCCAGGAGCTGGACGCCGCCACCCTCGACGACGTGCGCACCTTCCACGAGGAATATTATCGCCCCGACAACGCCGCCCTGATCGTGGTCGGCAACTTCGACGAGGCGGAGCTCAACGCCTGGGTGGACAAGTACTTCGGTCCGCTGAAGGACCCGGCCCAGCCGATCAAGCGGGTGACCGCGGTCGAGCCGCCGCGCACCCATCCGGGGGTCTATGACGGCTATGGGCCCAACGTCCCGCTGCCGGCGGTGGCGATCACCTGGCTGGGGCCGAAGGCCTCCGACCCCGACGCGCCGGCGCTGAGGGTGCTGGATTCGATCCTGTCGGGCGGCAAGTCGTCCCGGCTCTACGACAGCCTGGTCTACGAGAAGCAGATCGCCGCCGAGATCTATTCCAACGCCGACTTGCCGGCCCAGCCAGGCAATTTCGCGGTGGGCGCGATCATGGCCTCGGGCCACACCATCGCCGAGGGCGAGGCCGCCCTGCTGGCGCAGGTGAAGCGCCTGCAGACCGCTCCGCCGACGGCCCAGGAGCTGGAGACCGCCAAGAACCAGCTGATCACCGGCAAGCTGCGCGAGCGCGAGACCATCGACGGCCGCGGCTTCGCCCTGGGCTACGCCCTGCGCATCGACGGCGACGCGTCCAAGGTGAACTCCGAGCTCGCCGATCTGCAGGCGGTCACCGCCGCCGACGTGCAGCGGGTGGCGAAGAAGTACCTCGACCCCAACACCCGCATGACCATCCGCTACCGGGCCGAAAGCCAGCGGCCGAAGGGCGAGAGCGAGCCGGCGCCGCCGACGCCGCCCAAGACGGTGGCGACCTACACCGGCCCGGTCTTCACCCTGGCGCCGGAGGCCGAGCGGCAGGCCCCGCCGCCGGTGGGCGAGCCGATCTCGCCGGTGCTGCCCAAGCCCGCCGAGAAGACCCTGGCCAATGGCCTGCGGGTGATCGTGGCGCGCTCGACCAGCCTGCCGCTGGTCACCGCCGACCTGACGCTGAAGACCGGCGGATGGGCCGATCCCGCGGGCCTGGCCGGTGCGGTCAGCACGACCGCCGACATGCTGACCCAAGGCACCAAGACCCGCTCGGCCCAGGCCGTGGCGCAGCAGACCGAAGCGCTGGGCGCGACCCTGGAGTCCAGCGCCAGCCTGGAAGCCTCCTCCGTCACCCTGAACGTCATGCCCGACAAGCTGGACGCCGGCATGGCGATCATGGCCGACGTCGCCCGCAACCCGGCCTTCGCGCCCGCCGAGCTGGACCGCCTGCGCGCCCAGGACCTGGACGGCCTGCGCGTCGCCTACCAGGAGCCCGGCCAGGTCTCGGCCTATGCCGCCGCCCCGATCGTCTTCGCCGGCACCGCCTTCGGCCATGTGGCCGGCGGCACGCCGACCTCGCTGGCCAAACTGAGGCCCGCCGACCTGGCGGCCCTGCACACCGCCTGGTTCCGGCCCGACAACGCCATCCTGGTGCTGACCGGCGACATCACCGCCGAGCAGGGCTTCGCCCTGGCCGAGAAGGCCTATGGCGGCTGGGCCAGGCCCGCCACGCCGCTGCCGGCCCCGCCGGCCATCCGGCCGCAGGGCAAGCCGCGCGCGGTGGTCATCGACCTGCCCGGCACGGGCCAGGCCGCGGTGAACCTCGCCAAGGTCGGCATCCCGCGCGACGACCCGGACTACTATCCGGGCATCGTCGCCAACACCCTGCTGGGCGGCGGCTATTCCTCGCGGCTGAACCTGGAGATCCGCATCAAGCGCGGCCTCTCCTACGGCGCTTCCTCCAGCCTCAGCGCCAACCGCACCACCGGCTCGTTCCGCGCCGCGGCCCAGACCAAGAACGAAAGCGCCGTGCAGGTGGCCGACCTGATCGGCGAGCAGATGGCGTCGATGGCCTCCACGCCGGCCACCGCCGACGAGCTCACGGCGCGCAAGTCCAACCTGATCGGCAGCTATGGCCGCCGGCTGGAGACCACCAACGGCCTGGCCGGCATCCTGGGCAATCTCGCCCTCTATGGCGTACCGCTGGACGAGATCACCCGCTATACCGCCAAGGTCGAGGCGGTGACGCCGGCCCAGGTGCAGGCCGTCGCCGCCCGCGTCATGGACCCGGCCAAGGCCAACCTGATCATCGCGGGCGACGCCAAGACCTTCGTCGAGGCCCTGAGGGCCAAACGGCCGGACCTGGAGGTGATCCCGGTGGACAAGCTCGACCTCGACAGTCCGACGCTCAAGACGCCCTAGGTGCGCGACCGGTACGACGTCGTTGTGGTGGGCGCCGGCGCGGCCGGGATCGCCGGCCTGCGCCGCCTGGGGCGCGGCGGCCTGGAGGTCGTGGCCCTCGAGGCGCGGGACCGGGTCGGCGGGCGGGCGCACACGATCCGGACGGCGGGCGGCTTCCCAGTCGACTGCGGCGCGGGCTGGCTGCATTCGGCGGATGAGAATCCGCTGGCCGAGCCCATCGCGGCGGCGGGGTTCACCCTGGACAAGTCGCCGCCGCACTGGATGAAGCAGGCCTTCAACCGGGACTTTTCAGAGGAGGACCAGCGCGCCTACCGCCAGGCCTTCAACGCCCTGGACGCGCGGCTGGAAGCGGCGGCCGGGACCGGCGCTGACCGTCCGGCCTCCGACCTGCTGGAACCGGGAAGCCGCTGGAACCCGCTGCTCGACGCTTTCTCCAGCTACTACAACGGCGCGGAATTCGATCAGGTCTCGGTCCTCGACTACGGGGCCTACGAGGATTCCGGGGTCAACTGGCGAGTCGCCGAGGGTTACGGCGCGGCCATTGTCCACTTCGCGGCCCCGTACCGCATCGTCACCGGCTGTCCGGTGCGCACGATCCACCACGGCGGGCCCGAGCTGGTCCTGGGCACCGCCCGGGGCGCGGTGACTGCGCGGGCGGTGATCGTCGCGGTCCCGACGCCGCTGCTGAGCCAGGGCGGCCTGGCCTTCTCGCCCAGCCTGCCGGCGAAGGCCGAGGCGGCGGCGGGCCTGCCGCTGGGGCTGGCCGACAAGGTCTTCCTGCAGGTGGCCGAGCCTGACGCCCTCCCCGTCGACGGCCACCTATTCGGCCGCGCCGACCGAACGGAGATCGGCAGCTACCACCTGCGGCCCTTCGGGCGGCCCGTTATCGAGGCTTTCCTGGGCGGCCGCTGGGCGCGGGCCCTGGAGGCCGAGGGCCCCGGCGCGCCCACCGCCTTCGCCCTGGAGGAGTTGGGCGAACTGCTGGGCTCGGACTTCCGCCGGAGCCTGACGCCGCTCGGCGAGACGCGCTGGGCGCACGATCCCTGGGCGCTCGGCGCCTACTCCCACGCCCTGCCGGGCCACGCGGGAGACCGCGCGATCCTGGCCGCGCCGGTGGAGAACCGCCTGTTCTTCGCCGGCGAGGCGACGCACCCGCACCTCTACTCCACCGTCCACGGCGCCTGGGAAAGCGGCGAGCGGGCGGCGGAAGAGGCGATGGCGGCCCTGGCCTGACGCTCAGAGCGCGGCGGCCATCTCGGCCAGCTTGGCCACGGTGTTGAGGTTGCGGGCGGTGCCGGCCTTGGCGGCGGGAATGCGCAGCTTGGAATCCGCCTGGCCGTCGTCGTAGCGGACGTAGATCTCGCGGAGACCCAGCGCGATCACCTCGCCCTGGACGCCGGTGGCGTGTTCGGCGGCGTCGGCGGGCGGCGGCGCGTCGAGAAAGGTCGCGGTGACGCGGTTGCCGGGCGCATCGGGGAACGGATTGGCGTCGCGCACGGCGGCCATCTCGGCGGCGGTCCGCACCAGGACGCCCACCGGCTTGCCGGCGTAGTCGGCCAGCCGGCGCTCCAGCTCCGCCTTCACCTTCGCTTCCGAGGCCGCGCTCTCGAAGACCACGTTGCCGCTGGCGATATAGGTCTTCACCTTGGCGAAGCCGGCGGCCTCGCACATGGCCGCAAGTTCGGTCATCGGCAGCTTGCCGGTGCCGCCGACATTGACGGCGCGCAGGAGGGCGATGAAGGCGGTCATGGCCCCGAGCCTAGGCGCGCATCGTCCAGTGCGAAAGGTCGCGCTCGCGGCCCATCAGCGCCAGGCCCGAGGCGATGGATTCCAACTCCGCCCCGGTCTCGATGCGTGCGGGGTCGAAGCGGCGATGGAAGATGGCCCGGACCGCCGGCACCAGGGACGAGCCGCCGGTCAGGAAGATCCGGTCGACGCTTTCGGGCGCCAGGTTCGCGTTGGCCAGGGCCTCGTCCACCGCGCGTTCGATCAGCGCCAGCTCCGGGGCGATCCAGCCCTCGAAGGTCGCGCGCTTCACCCCGCCCTTCAGGGCGATGGAGCCGGCCTCGAAGACGAAGTCGGCCGCCTCGTCCGCCGACAGCGCCTCCTTCAGCCGCGAGACCGAGCGGTAGAGCTGGTAGCCGTAGTTCTCGTCCAGCACCTCCACCAGGCGGGCGATCTTCTCCGGCTCGGTCGCCTCGCGCTCCAGGGCGCGGATCTCGCGCATGTCGCGGCTGGCGCGCATCAGGGCCAGCTGGTCCCAGCGGGCGAAGGTCGAATAGTAGCGGTTGGGGATCGGCAGGGTCTTGCCGAAGCTCATATAGCTCGACCCTTTTCCGAGCGCCGGGGAGACCAGGTTGTCGATGATCCGGTAGTCGAAGGCGTCGCCCGCTACGCCGACGCCGGAGCGGCCCAGCGGAATGGCGCGGATCTCGCCGGCTCCCTCTCCGTGTCTTGGCCGCTCGAAGCGGATGATCGAGAAATCCGAGGTGCCGCCGCCGAAGTCGCCGACCAGCACCGTGGCGTCATGGTCGAGTTCCCGGGCGAAGAAGAAGGCCGCGCCCACCGGCTCGTAGGCGTAGAGGATCTCGGAAAAACCCAGGCGCGCAAAGGCGGTCTCATACCGCGTGAGCGCCAGAGATTCCTTCGGCGCGCCGCCCGCGAAGGTCACCGGGCGGCCGACGATCACCCGGTCGGGCAGCTCGGCCATGCCGGCGTCGGCATAGGCGCGCAGCTTCAGGAGGAAGGTCGAGAGCAGGTCCTCGAAGCGGTAGCGGCGGCCCAGCACCTGGGTCTCGCTGAAGCTCTCCGAGGCCGCGAAGCTCTTGAACGACTGGATGAAGCGGGTCTCGGCCGGGTCCTCCACATAGGCCTCAATGGCCCAGGGCCCGGCGGCGATGGCCCGGTCGTTAGGCTTGTCGCCCGCGTGGAACGACAGGCACGAGCGGAAGGCGAAGAGTTCGCCCTCCGGAGCCGGAAAGCGCACCAGCTCCGCCGCCCCGCCCGCGCCGGCCAGGGCCACGACGGTGTTGGTCGTGCCGAAGTCGATGCCGAGGGTGAAGCTCACCGAAGACTCCGTCGTATCGCCCAGTTGCTCCCCCGCTGGGGGAGCTGTCAGCAAAGCTGACTGAGGGGGTCCTCAGCGGCTTTGGAGCCGCCCCCCCTCCGGCGCTTCGCGCCACCTCCCCCGAAGGGGAGGAACTCATCAGTCCTCGATCTCCACCAGCGGGCGGTCGTAGGCGCAGACGGTGGCCATCTGCAGGATCTTCGACACCGAGGCCGAGAGCGGGCAGATCTGCACCGCGCGGTCGAGGCCGAGCAGGATCGGCCCGATCACCGTCGCCCCTCCTATGGACTGGATCAGCTGGGTGGAGATCGCCGCCGAGTGGATCGCCGGCATGATCAGCACATTGGCCGGGCCGGAGAGCCGCATGAACGGGTAGTTGACCCGCGCCGCCGGATCCAGGGCCAGCTCCGGAGGCATCTCGCCCTCGTACTCGAAGTCGACGTCCATCTCATCGAGCATGGCCACCGCCTCGCGCACCTTTTCCGAGCGCAGGCCCATGGGATTGCCGAAGGTGGAATAGCTCATGAAGGCCAGGCGCGGCTCATAGCCCAGGGTGCGCACGGCGCGGGCGGCCTCCCGGCCGATCTCCACCAGGTCCTCGGCCTCGGGCATCTCGGTGATGCTGGTGTCGGCGATGAACAGGGTGCGGCCCTTGGCCAGGACCACGCTCATGCCGATCACCCGGCCGTCCGGCGTGGGATCGATGACCCGCAGAACCTCCTCCAGCACCTGGTCGAAGGAGCGGGTGACGCCGGTCACCAGGCCGTCGGCGTGGCCCAGCGCCACCATGGCCGAGGCGAAGGCGTTGCGGTCCTGGTTCACCAGCCGCTGGACGTCGCGGCGCAGGTAGCCCTCGCGCTGCAGCCGGCCGTAGAGGTAGTCCACGTATTCGGCGTTGTGGCCGGAGAGCCGGGCGTTGACGATCTCGATCTTCACCTCGGCGGGATCCAGGCCCACCAGGCGCATGTTCTCGTGCACCAGGTCCTCGCGGCCCACCAGGATGGCGGCGCCGAGGTTGGCGGTCTGGAAGGCGTAGGCCGCGCGGATCACCGACGGCTCCTCGCCCTCGGCGAACACCACCCGCTTCTTCGGCCCCGACAGCACCGCGCCCTGCAGCTTCTGCAGGAAGCCGGCGGTGGGATCGAGCCGCTGGGCGAGGCTGGCGCGGTAGGCCGCCATGTCCTCGATCGGCCGGCGCGCCACGCCGGTGTCCATGGCCGCCTGGGCCACGAAGGGCGGAATGTAGGAGAGCAGCCTGGGATCGAAGGGCGTCGGGATGATGTATTCCGGCCCGAACTTCAGCTGACGGCCATGGTAGGCGGCGGCGACCTCGTCCGGCACGTCCTCACGGGCGAGCTGGGCCAGCGCGTTCGCGCAGGCGATCTTCATCTCCATGTTCACCCGGCGCGCCCGCACGTCGAGGGCGCCGCGGAAGATGTAGGGGAAGCCCAGGACGTTGTTCACTTGGTTCGGATAGTCGGACCGGCCGGTGGCGACGATGGCGTCGGGCCGCACGGCGTAGACCTCTTCCGGGGTGATTTCCGGGTCCGGGTTGGCCATGGCGAAGATGATCGGCTTGGGGGCCATCGTCTTGATCAGCTCTGGCGTGAGCGCGCCCTTCACCGAGAGGCCCACGAAGACGTCCGCGCCTTCCAGGGCCTCGGCCAGGGTGCGCTTGTCGGTCTCGACGGCGTGCGCCGACTTCCACTGATTCATGTCCTCGGAGCGGCCACGGTAGAGCACGCCCTTGCGGTCCACGGCGATGACGTTGTCGTGCCGCACGCCCATGGCCTTGATCAGCTCGAGCGTCGCGATGCCCGCCGCGCCGGGGCCGTTCAGCACCACCTTCACGCTGGCCATGTCGCGGCCGGTGATGTGGCAGGCGTTGATCAGGCCGGCGGCGGAGATGATCGCCGTGCCGTGCTGGTCGTCGTGGAAGACCGGGATGTCGAGCAGCTCCTGCAGCTCGGTCTCGATGCGGAAGCACTCGGGGCTCTTGATGTCCTCGAGGTTGATGCCGCCGTAGGTGATGCCGATGTTCTTGACGACGGTGATGATCTCGTCGGGATCGGTGGCGGCGACCTCGACGTCGATGGCGTCGACGTCGGCGAAGCGCTTGAAGAGCACCCCCTTGCCTTCCATCACCGGCTTGGAGGCGAGCGCGCCCAGGTTGCCCAGCCCGAGGATCGCCGTGCCGTTGGAGATCACGGCCACCAGGTTGCCCTTGGAGGTGTACTCGTAAGCCGCGTCCGGGTCCTTGGCGATCGCCAGCACCGGCACGGCGACACCCGGAGAATAGGCCAGCGAAAGATCGCTCTGCGTCGCCATCGGCTTGGTGGCCGCGATGGCGATCTTGCCTGGGGTGGGATACCGGTGGAAGTCGAGGGCTTCCTGGTCGGTAAAGGTGCGTTTCTCGGCGTCGCTCATGGCGGCGGCGGGTCCTTCAGGCGTCGGTTGCGATGAGAAGCCCGAACCCTACAGACCCCGGCAATGCGAAACAACCTCGGTCAAGCTTGGCTTTGTATTGACAGGTACGTAAGTCTCTACTTACGGTAAGCCATGACTAACGCCATGGCCTTCGCCGCCCTCGCCGACCCGACCCGCCGGGCGGTGTTCGAGCGCCTGGCCGGCGGGCCACGGGCGGTGGGCGAGCTCGCCGAGGGCCTGCCGGTCAGCCGGCCGGCGGTGTCGCAGCACCTGAAGGTCTTGAAGGCGGCCGGCCTGGTCACCGACCGGCCCGACGGCGCCCGCCGCGTCTACCAGATCGACCCGCAGGGCCTGGGCCAGATCCGCGCCTGGCTCGACCGCTTCTGGGATGAGGCGCTCGAGGCCTTCAAGGCCGAGGCCGAGCGCCAGCCCGATGACCATCAGGAGGAACAACCGTGAACCAGACCATCACCCCCGCCGCGATCCGCAAGAGCTTGACTGTGCGCGCCACGCCGGAGAAGGCCTTCGAGGTCTTCACCAAGGGTCTCGACCGCTGGTGGCCCCGCTCGCACGTCCTGGGCGACTCGCCCTTGAAGGAGGCCGTGCTCGAACCCCGCGTGGGCGGCCGCTGGTTTGGCCGCCATGAGGCCGGCGATCAGCTCTGGGGCGATGTCCTAGTCTGGGAGCCGCCCGCGCGGCTGGTCCTCGCGTGACGCATCACCCACGAGTGGGCCTACGACCCCAACCTGCTGACCGAGATTGACGTCCGCTTCACCGACGTCGGGAACGGCGAGACCCGCGTGGACTTCGAGCACCGCGACCTCGAGCGCTTCGGCGACAGCGAGAAGGCCGTCCAGACCCGCACCGCCATGGACGGCGGCTGGGGGACCATCCTCGAGGCCTTCCAGGCGGCCGCCAACGGCGGCTAGGCGGGTCCGCAGATCGCGCCGATCGCGGCCGCCGCCACCTGAGCCAGCGCCTCCCGCGGCTCGCCCAACCGGGCGCGGATGGCCAAGGTGTGCAGGGCGGCGGTCGCGACCATGGCCGCTGCGTCCGCCGTCAGCCCCGGCGCCAGCTCGCTGGCCGAATGGGCGAACCGCTCGCGGAACAGGGCGTCCTCGTCGGCGACGAAGGCGGTCGCCAGCGCGCGGGCCTGCGGGTCCTCCACCGCCTGGGTCACGGCGGTGCCGATGATGAAGCAGCCCCGTTGCCCGATCTCGCCCTCCACATAGGCGCCGATCACCGCCTCGAAGAGGTCGACCAGCACCGCGCGCAGCGCCCCTTCGCGGCCAACCATCGCCGCCATCGCCGCCACGGCCCGGGTCCGCGTGCGCGTCAGGGCGGCCATGTAGAGGGCGTGCTTGTCGCCGAAGGCGGCATAGAGGCTGGGCCGCTTCAGGCCGGTCGCCAGGGCGATGTCGTCAAGCGACGCCGCCGCATAGCCCAGATTCCAGAACACCGAGCGCGCCTTATCCAGCACCTCGTCGGCGTCGAAGCTCCGAGGCCGGCCCCGGGCGCGCGCTTCTTTTTGTACCATATCGCAAAGAAATCCTTGACCCGCTATATTTTGTGCGAAACGGTACGGAAATCAACCCAGGAGCCGACCGATGAACCTCTATTTCTCGCCCCTCGCCTGTTCGATGGCCAGCCGCATCGTCCTCTACGAAGCGGGCGGCGATGCGGATTTCGTCCGCGTGGACACCAAGGCCGGCCGCACAACGGACGGCGACGACTACGCCAAGATCAATCCCAAGGGCCTGGTGCCGGCCCTCAGAACCGACGACGGCGAGGTGCTGACCGAGAACGCCGCGATCCTGCAGTACCTGGGCGAGCGTTTCCCGCAGTCGGGTCTCGTTCCGACGGGCTTCAACCGCGCGCTGATGCAGCAGTGGCTGAGCTTCGTGGGGACGGAGCTGCACGCCGGTGTGTTCCACCCGCTGTTCGTCCCGACGGCCGGTCCCGACGCCAAGGGCTTCGCCCGCGAACATGCGGCCCGGAACCTGGCCTATCTGGACAGCCACCTCGACGGCCGCGACTGGCTCCTCGACCGCTTCACCGTGGCTGACGCCTACCTGACGGCGGTGCTGAACTGGGCGCAGTTCGTGAACCTGGACCTCGCGCCCTACCCCCATGTCGCCGCCTTCCTGGAGCGGGCCAAGGCCCGGCCCAGCGTGGCGAAGGCCATGGGCGAGGAGGCCGCCTTGGCCCGGCCGGCCTGAGGCGGACCGCGGCGGCGGCGTTGACCTGCGTGAAACCGTCGGGACACTAGGCTCCTGCCCGTCAGCCGGAAGCACGCCGCCGCCCATGCCCGATTCCGATCCCCCGATCCGCATCGCCGTCGCCGGCGCGCTGGGCCGCATGGGCCACGCCGTGATCGCCGCGGCGGAGGCCGAGCCCGGCCTGACTGTGGCCGCCCGCTTCGACCGCCCAGACAGTCCAACGGGCGAGGGGCTGATGAGCCCGGAGGCCGCCCTGGAGGCCGCCCAGGTCGTCATCGACTTCACCACGCCTGCGGCCTCAGCGGCGCTCGCCGAGGCTTGCGCGGCGCGCGGCGGCCCGGCCCTGGTGATCGGTTCGACCGGCTTCGACGAGGCCCAGATCGCGGCCATCGCCCGGGCCGCCGAACGGGTCGCCATCGTGCGGGCCGGCAACTTTTCGCTCGGCGTCAACGTCCTGATGGGTCTGGTGGAGCAGGCCGCCGCCCGCCTGGCACCCGAGGCCTACGACATCGAGATCCTCGAGGCGCATCATCGCCGCAAGGTCGATGCGCCCTCCGGCACGGCGCTGATGCTGGGCGAAGCCGCCGCCCGCGGCCGGGGCGCGGCGCTGGACCAGGTCGCCAGGCGCGGCCGCGACGGGATCACCGGCGCAAGGCCGGCCGGCGAGATCGGCTTCGCTGTGCTGCGCGGCGGCGGCATCGTCGGCGAGCACAGCGTCACCTTCGCCGCCGAGGACGAGATCCTGACCCTGTCCCACTCCGCCCGCGACCGGGGCCTGTTCGCCCGCGGCGCGGTGGTGGCCGCCCGCTGGGTGGCGGGACGCGCGCCCGGGCAGTACGACATGCGCGACGTGCTGGGCTTCTCCGGCCGGAGCTAGCGCCCAAGTGTTCATCGACGACGACGATCTCCTCAAGCGCGACGCCACCGAGCAACTGGCGCTGCTGGCCGGCAAGAAAATCTCCGCCGCCGAACTCCTGAAGATCGCGCTGGCCCGTCACGAGGCGACCCATGCGCGGTTGAACGCCGTGGTGGCCGTCGACCCCGAACGCGCCCTGGAGCACGCCAAGGCGATCGATGAGCAGCGCGCGCGCGGCGAAACCCTGGGCCCGCTGGCCGGACTGCCGATGACCGTCAAGGACACCCTGGACGTGGTCGCCCTGCCCGCATCCTCCGGCCTGAAGCACCTGCGTCAGCGCCAGGCGCAGGACGCCTCGGCGGTGCGGCTGGCCAAGCACGCCGGCGTGGTGGTCTGGGGCAAGACCAATGTCCCGGTCCTGGCCGGCGACTGGCAGAGCTTCAACTCGCTCTACGGGACCACCAACAACCCGTGGGACACCGCCCGGACGCCCGGCGGCTCGTCCGGCGGCGCGGCCGCCGCGCTGGCGGCCGGCGTCACGCCGCTGGAGATCGGCTCGGACATCGGCGGGTCGCTGCGCGTGCCGGCCAGCTTCAGCGGGGTCTGCAGCCACAAGCCCACCTGGGGCCTGGTCAACCAGCACGGCCATGTGCCGCCCTCGCCGGGCTCCTGGAGCGAGCGCGACCTGAACGTCCTGGGCCCCATGGCCCGCTCGGCCCGTGACCTGCGCCTCCTGCTCTCGGTGATCTCGGGTGCGCCGGTGGCCGCCCGCGCGCCGGCCGCCGACCTGAAGACCGCCAAGATCGCGCTGTGGCTCGACGAACCCAGCTTCCCGCTGGACCCGCAGGCGCGCGCGGTCCTCGAAGCCTTCGCCGCCGAGCTGACCGCCGCAGGCGTGGAGGTGACGCCCATCGCTTCGCCCCTGCATATGCCGACGCTCACGGCGGCCTACCGCACCCTGCTGGGCGCGACCATCGGCGAGGACATGCCCGACAAGGCGATCCGCGCCATGACCCGCATGCGCGGCCTGGCCCGCTGGCAGGTCGAACGCGGCGGAGACGCCGCCGCCAACGCCGCCATGACGCTGGCCTACACCGCGACCCATCGGGAATGGCTGGCGGCCGACGCGGTCAGGAACCGCCTGCGCCAGGAGATCGCCGGCCTGTTCGGCCGCTTCGACGTCATCCTGGCGCCGATCGCCCCGGTCACCGCCTTCCCGCATGACCACCGCCCGTTCGGCAAGCGCGACCTCAAGATGTCCGACGGGCGCGCGATCGCCTACGGATCCATGCTGAACTGGATTTCCCTGGCGACCGCCCTGCACCTGCCGGCCACCGCCATTCCGGCCGGCCTCGCAGCCGACGGCCTGCCGGTGGGCGCTCAGTTGATCGGCCCCCTCAGCGGCGACGCCAAGACGCTCGCCCTGGCCCAGGCCATCGACGAGCATATCCGCGGCTTCGTGAGCCCGCCAGCGGCCTAGGGCTTGGCGGGCGCCGGCGCCTGCCTCGCCCAGGCCGCGTCGAGGGCGCCCTGCATGTCCTCGCCGACCCCGCGGCGGACCAGCGACAGGCCTTCCAGTTCCACCTTGTCCGACCGCAGCATGCGCGGCTTCAGGCCATAGCCTACCAGGTAGATCGCCCGGTCGGTCTTGGTTTGGCCGTCCTCGATGAAGCTGGTGACGATGCCCACCGGCAGGCGCAGGCCCTGGCGGCGCTTCTCGCCGCGGTCGTGCAGGGCCTTGTCCAGGCCGCCGCCCTCGAACCACCCGGCCTCGATCCGGGGATTGCCGGTGGTCTGGACGGGGTCGCCACGCACCTCCCGCGGGAAGCTGACGGCCTGAGTCTGGATCACCTGCTCGGGATGGACGGCGGTCAGGCGCAGGCGCTCGCCCTCGCCCTCCGGCGCGGCGGTCATCAGGAAGGTGAGCTTGAGCGCCCCGGCCTGGGCCTCGGCCCGTCTCTCCTGAGCTTCCGCGGCGCGTTCCTTTTCCGTGAGCGTGCGCTCGCGGTGGCTGTCCCAATAGCCGAGGGCCGCGATCGTCACCGCGGCGATGCCGACCAGCTCGGCGAGCGTCAGCCAGCGGAGCGGCAGGCGTTTGGCCATCGTCTAGCGTCCGGTGGACCCGAAGCCGCCGGCGCCGCGGGCGGTCTCGTCCAGGCTGTCGACCTCGGCCCAGGCGGCCTGGACCACGGGAGCGATCACCAGCTGGGCGATCCGCTCGCCGCGGCGGATGACGAACTCTTCTTCGCCGAGGTTGATCAGGATCACCTTCACCTCGCCGCGATAGTCGGCGTCGATGGTGCCCGGCGTGTTGAGGCAGGTGACGCCGTGCTTGGCCGCCAGGCCCGAGCGCGGCCGCACCTGGCCCTCGAACCCGGCGGGCAGCGCGAAGGCCAGGCCCGTGGGCGCCGCGAAGCGCGCGCCCGGGCGCAGGATCACGGGCTCGTCCTGCGGCACCGCGGCGCGCAGGTCCATGCCGGCGGCTTGGGCGGTCTCATAGGCCGGCAGCGGCAGGCCTTGGCCATGGGTCAGGCGAGTGATCGGGATGATGGGATTGCTCACGAGAATTCCTTGGCGATGCGCTCGGCAAGGCGGCGGGCGACCGCGCCCTTGGCCATCCGCTCCCATCGCTCGATTCCGCCGGCGCTGACGAGGGCGATGGCGTTGTCGTCGCCGCCCATGGTCCCGGTCACGCTGACGTCGTTGGCGACGATCCAGTCGCAGCCCTTCTTGGCGAGCTTGGCTTTCGCGTGCGCTTCCATATCGTTGGTCTCGGCGGCGAAGCCGACCACCAGGCGCGGGCGGCGCCCATGCTTCGACAAGGCCGCAAGGATGTCGGGGTTTTCCACCAGCGCCAGGGGCTGCGGCGGCGCGCCGTCCTTCTTGAGCTTCTGGGTGACCGCTTCCGCGGGCCGCCAGTCGGCCACGGCCGCGACGCAGACCGCGACGTCAGCGGGCAGCGCCGCCTCGCAGGCCGCCAGCATCTCCCGCGCGCTTTCGACGTCCACACGCGTCACGCCCGCCGGCGCCGGCAGGGCGGTCGGGCCGCTGACCAGGGTCACCTCGCCGCCCAAGGCCGCGAGGGCGCCGGCGATGGCGTAGCCCTGCTTGCCCGAGGAGCGGTTGGTCAGCACCCGCACCGGGTCGATGGCCTCCACCGTCGGCCCCGCCGTCACCAGCGCCCGCTTGCCGGCCAGCGGCCGCGCGCCGCCGGGGCCCAGCAGGGCCAGGATCGCCCCGAAGACCGCCGGGGGCTCGGCCATCCGGCCCGGGCCATATTCGCCGCAGGCCATGGCGCCCTCGTCGGGCCCCACGAACCGCACGCCGTCGCCGATGAGCGTCGCGAGGTTCCGGCGGGTCGCGGCGTGCTCCCACATCCGCACGTTCATGGCCGGCGCCATCAAGACCGGCTTGTCGGTGGCCAGCAGGGTGGTCGAGGCCAAGTCGTTGGCGTGGCCGTTCGCGGCCTTGGCCATCAGGTCGGCGGTGGCCGGCGCCACCACCACGAGGTCGGCCGAGCGCGACAGCTCGATGTGGCCCATCTCGGCCTCGTCGGTCAGCGAGAAGAGCTCGGAATAGACCTTGTCCTCGGCCAGGGCCGACAGCGACAGCGGGGTCACGAAGTGCGCCCCGGCCGCCGTGAGGATCGGCCGGACGCCGATCCCGGCCTTGCGCAGCAGGCGCGTGAGCTCCAGCGCCTTGTAGGCCGCGATCCCGCCGCCGACGATCAGGAGTATCCGCTTTTCGTCCCCGGGCATGTCCAAGGTGTCAGGGCCCCTTCGTCGACGCGCGTCCGACTTAGGGCAAATGGGGGCCCGCGACAAATCCGGCAAATTGGACTCGACATTTGTTGCAGTTTGTTCTTTCTTTGTTCGGAAGCTCTGCTGTTGGGAGAGGAAGATGGCTGGGTTGAGGATGGCGCTGCCCTTGGCGCTGGGGATTTCGGCGCTGGCTCTGGTGAGCGCCTGCGACAACGGCCCCTCCGCGGTGGCCAAGAAGGCCTCGGGTTCCGAGGTGGCGACGGCCAACGGACCGGAGCGTTCGTCCGGCGGCGGGAGCGACCGGCGCGGCGGCTACGGCGACGACGCGCCGCGCGTCGATCACCGCAAGGACGAGGTGGCCAAGGCCGAGGACGGCAAGCCCGTCTGGGCCGCCAGCCGCCGCTTCTCCGCGGAAGAGGGCGCGGAGCGGCAATTCGAGCGCGACGGGGCGACCTTCGACGCCAAGACGGTGGATCAATACGTCAGGAAGGCGCACGCCTTCGTGGGCCATCCGCCGAAGGGCACGCTGACGCTGACCCGCAAGAACGGCGACACCCTGTTCTACGACCCGAAGGACAACGTCTTCGCCGTGGCCAGCAAGGACGGCGCGCCGCGCACCATGTTCAAGCCCGATGACGGCATGGCCTATTGGGAGAAGCAGAAGGACCGCGAGGAGCGCAGCAGTTCGCGGCGCTCTTCACGGTCGGCCGACGATGACGCCTGACGGCGGAATCTTGGGGAGCGGTGGGGCCGGCGCTCAGCGCCAGTACATCGCCGCCAGGAAGGCTGCGCCTGCGGCCACCGCGCCCAGGGCGAACCACAGGAGACGGCCGGCCGGCGCCCGGGCGGGCTCGACGGCGACAAGGGCCGCCGGGCCCAGCGGGTTCTCCACCAGGCGGGCGAGGTTGCGCAGCGCCGTGGCGGCCTCGTCCGAGTAGCGCCTGATCCGCGCGAGGGGCGAGAGCTCGCGCGCGATCCAGCGGCGCACCACCGGGTCGGCGGCGTCCCAGATGTTATGGTCTGGCTGGATACGCCGGGCGACGCCCTCCACGGTCATCATGGTCTTCTGCAAGAGGACCAGCTCTGGGCGCAGGCGCATCTCGTAGAGGGCGGTGATCTCGAAGAGCTGCAGCAGGACCCGGCTCATCGGCACCTCGCTGGCCGGGCGGCCGAACACCGCCTCGCCCACGGCCCTGAGCGCCTGGGCGAAGGCCTGGACGCTGTGGCGGGCCGGGACATAGCCCGCATCGAAATGGGTGCGGGCGACGGCCTCGTAGTCGCGATTGAGGAAGCCCCAGAGGATCTCCGCCAGGTAGCGCCGCTCGTTCGGCCCGATGCGGCCGATGATCCCGAAGTCGACGGCGGTCAGGGAGGCCGGGGCGGCGGCGAACAGGTTGCCCTCGTGCAGGTCGGCGTGGAACACGCCGTGGTCCAGGGCCTGGGACAGGAAGGCGCGGATCAGGTTGTCGGCCATGGCCTTGTGGTCGAGGCCGGGCTGGGTCAGGGCCGCCGGGTCCGACAGCGGCCAGCCGCGCGCCCATTCCATGGTCAGCACCCGCTTGCCGACGCCTTCCCAGGCGATCTTCGGGGCAGCCATGTAGCCGTCCTCAGCCATCACCTCGCGCAGCTCATCGGCGCCGGCCGCTTCAAGGCGCAGGTCCAGCTCCAGGGTGATGGCGCGGATCACCGTGTCCGCGAACGCCCGGGGCTCCAGCCGCCGGGCCGGCGGGATCCAGCGCTCGATCAGCCGCGCGGCCAGGGTCAGGCTCTCGGCGTCGGCGGCCACGCGCCGCTCGATCCCGGGCCGCAGCACCTTCACCGCCACCTTGCGCCCGTCGCGCAGCTTGGCCTCGTGCGCCTGGGCCAGCGAGGCCGCGGCGATCGGCTCGCCGAACTCTGCGTAGAGGCTCTCCACCGTGCGCCCGAGCGTGCGCTCGACCTCCTGGCGGGCGACGGCGGTGGGGAACGGCGGCAGCCGGTCCTTCAGCCGCGACAGGTCCTCGGCGAACTCCCGGCCGAAGAAGTCGCCGCGGGTGGACAGGACCTGGCCGAGCTTGATGGCCACCGGCCCCATGCCTTCCAAGGCCCGGGCCAGCCGCTCGCCCGGCCGGCCCCGCCGCGCCTCGGCGCCGGCGAAGACCCGCAGCGTCCGGGCCAGGGCCCCGACCGAGGGCGGATAGGCCGCGTCCAGCTCCCGCGGCAGGAGGGCGTCGTTGCGGACCAGGGCCCACAGCGCGCCCACCATGCGGCCGAACGCGGCGGGACCGCTCATGGCGTCTAGATCACCCGCCCGGTGTGCAGGGCCGCGACCCCGCCGGTGAAGTTGGTGACGTCCACGCGGCTGAACCCCGCCTCGCCGATCATGGCGGCGAACCGGCGCTGGTCGGGGAAGCGGCGGATGCTCTCCACCAGGTACTGATAGGCCTCGCGGTCGCCGGCGACCCGCGCGCCGACCGCCGGGATCACCTTGAAGGAATAGGCGTCGTAGGCCTTGCGCAGAGCCTCGGTCACCGGCCGGGAGAACTCCAGGCAGAGGAACCGGCCGCCGGGCCGCAGCACCCGGCGCGCCTCGCGCAGGGCGGCTGGAATGTCGGTGACATTGCGGATGCCGAAGGAGATCACATAGGCCTCGGCTGAGGCGTCGGGCAGCGGCAGCCGCTGGGCGTCGCCCACCGCCCAGGCCATCTCCGGCTCAGAGCCCTTGGCGCGGCCAGCGGCGATCATCTCGGCGTTGTAGTCGACCACGATCACCTTGGCGTCCGCCCCGCCGCGGCGCAGCTGGGCGCGCCTGGCCATGCGGGAAAACCGCCGCGCCATGTCCCCGGTGCCCCCGGCGCAGTCGACGATGGTCTCCCCCGGCTGCGGGTTCAACCGCGCGGCCACGGCGTCCTTCCACAGGCGATGGACGCCCCCGCTCATCAGGTCGTTCATCAGATCGTAGCGGCCGGCGACGCGGTCGAAGACGCCCCGCACCAGGCCGGGCTTCTCGGCGGCGTCGACGTCGCGGAAGCCGAAGGTGGCGGCAGGTCCGGTCATGGCGAGGCTCTTAGCCCCTTATCGCTTTCCTCTCCAAGAGGCTTGGGCCTCCAAGGCCCTTGGCGAGGTCGCCCCGCCATGCCAAGCCTCAGGCCATGCCCGAGCTTCCCGAGGTCGAAACGGTGCGGGGCGGCCTGGCGCCGGTGCTGGAGGGCCACAGGCTGGCCCGCGTGGAGGCCCGCCGCCCCGACCTGCGCTTTCCCCTGCCGCCCAACTTCGTCCAGGCGCTGACCGGGGCGACCATCGTCAGGCTGGAGCGCCGGGCGAAGTACCTGCTGGGCCGCCTCGACCGCGAGGACACCCTGGTCATGCACCTGGGCATGAGCGGCCGCTTCGAGATCGCCCACCCGCACGGGCCCCAGCCCACCCGGCCCGGCGAGTTCCACTACGCGCCCGATCCGGACCCGAAGCACGCCCACATCGTCTTCGAGACCGAGGCCGGCGTTCGGGTGACCTATTACGACCCGCGCCGCTTCGGCTACATGGCGCTGGTCAACACCGCGACCCTGCACCTGCACCCCTGGTTCGCGGGGCTCGGGCCGGAGCCGCTCAGCGAGGCCTTCGACGCCGGCCACCTGCACGCCGCGTTCAAGGACCGCAAGCAGGGCCCCAAGACCCTGCTGCTGGACCAGCGGATCGTGGCGGGCCTGGGCAATATCTATGTCTGCGAGGCGTTGAACCGGGCGCGCATCTCGCCCTTCAAGCCGGCGGGGGGCATTTCAAGGAAACGCCTTGAAAAGCTGGTCGAGGATATCCGCGCCGTGCTGGGCGAGGCGATCGCCGCGGGCGGCTCGACGCTGCGCGACTACGCCCAGGCCGACGGCGCGCTTGGCTATTTCCAGCACCGCTTCCGCGTCTACGACCGCGAGGGCGAGCCCTGCTTCAACGACCCTAAGGCCGGCGTTATCGCCCGCAAGGTCCAGGCCGGCCGCTCCACCTTCTATTGCCCCACGTGCCAGATATGAGCCGCCTGGGCCGCACGCTGGCGGGCCTGCTGACTCTCTGCGCCGTCCTGGCTTCAGCCCCGGCGGCGCTGGCCTTCCCGCCGGTCTGGGTGGTCAAGGGCAAGGACGCCGAGGTGGTGCTGTTCGGCTCGATCCACGTCCTGCCGCCCGGCCTGGCCTGGGAGCCGCCGGCCCTCGACCGGGCGCTGAAGGCCGCCGACGAGGTCTGGTTCGAGCTGCCGATCGATGCGCAGAGCGAGGCCGATACGGCGAACCTCGCCACCCAGATGGGCGTGCTGCCGCCAGAGGGCTCGCTGTTCCACCTGCTGTCCCCGGACGACGCGGCGCTGATGAGCCGGGTGGCGGCGACCTATGACGTCTCGCCCATGCTCCTCGATCGGCTGAAGCCCTGGCTGGCGGAGATCAGCCTGGCCGGCGGCGCCTACCGCAAGATCGGGGCGGACGCAAACTCCGGCGTCGAGAAGACCATCGCCGCCCTGGCCACGCCCAAGGCCCAGCGCGAGGCCTTCGAGACCCCGCAGGAGCAGATCGCCATGCTGGCCGGCGGCACGATGGACGAGCAGATCGCCTCCCTGCGCGAGACCCTGCAGGAGCTGGATGAGAAGCCCGACGAATATCGCATCCTGATCGACGCCTGGATGACGGGCGACGTGAAGGCCCTGGACCATGAGGCGCTGGAGCCCCTGCGCGCGTCCTCGCCGGCCCTGTTCCAGCGGCTGGTCACCGAACGCAACGCCCATTGGACCGCGGTGCTGGACGAGCGGCTGAAGCACCACGGCGAAGCGGTGGTGGTGGTCGGCGTGGGCCACCTGATCGGCCCGGACGGCGTGCCCGCCCGCCTGCGCGCCCTTGGCTATTCGGTTACGGGGCCTTAGAGCCGCTGGCGCAACCCACAGAAGCCGGGAAGGCGCCGCCATGAGCTATGAGACCCTGATCGTCGAGGCCCCGCAGCCGGGCGTCACCCTGATCCGGCTGAACCGGCCGCAGGCGTTGAACGCGCTGAACAGCCAACTGCTGGGCGAGCTCTCCGCCGTCCTCGACGCCGCCGAGGCGGACACCGATGTCCACTGCGTGGTGCTGACCGGCTCCGACCGCGCCTTCGCCGCCGGCGCCGACATCAAGGAGATGGCGGACAAGACCTACGCCCAGATGTTCGCGGCCGACTACTTCGGCCCCGCCGCGCGTCGGATCGAGGGCTTCCGCAAGCCCATCGTGGCGGCGGTGGCCGGCTACGCCCTGGGCGGCGGCTGCGAGCTGGCCATGCTGTGCGACTTCATCATCGCCGCGGAGACCGCCAAGTTCGGCCAGCCGGAGATCAACCTGGGCGTCATGCCGGGCATCGGCGGCACTCAGCGCCTGCCCCGCGCGGTGGGCAAGGCCAAGGCCATGGACATGGTGCTGACCGCCCGGATGATGGACGCCGCCGAGGCCGAGCGCGCGGGCCTGGTCTCCCGCGTCGTGCCCGCCGACAAGCTTCTGGAGGAGGCCCTGGCCGCCGCCGGCAAGATCGCCGCCCAGTCGCCTCTGGCCGTGGCCATGAACAAGGAGCTGGTCAACGCCGCCTTCGAGACCACGCTCTCCACCGGCGTGGCCATGGAGCGGCGCCTCTTCCACTCGCTGTTCGCCTTCGACGACCAGAAGGAAGGCATGGCCGCCTTCGTCGACAAGCGCCCGGCGAAGTTCGAAGGGAAGTAGGCCTCTCCCGCGCCTGTCATCCCGGTTTTGCGCAGCAAGGACCGGGACCCATGGACGCGGCGCTCGGGGATGAACTGCGACCTTGCCGCCCGAGATCATCTGGCAAGCGGCGCGTATGGGTCCCGGACACGGGCTGCGCCCGTTCCGGGATGACACCGGCAAATTTGTCGCCAAAGGATCGCGAGATCCTTTTGGGGCTTAAATCTCACGGTGGATGCGAGCCTTGAGATGTTTGGCTGGGCCTGTCCGCTGACCGACCGGAAGGGGAAAATGGCCGGGCCGAAAATGCCGGCCCTCCATTGACCCGCCGCCGCCTCTCCCGTATATCCGCGCCTCCAATTTTACCCGCCCGGCCCGCCGGGCGCTTTCGCTTGAAGAGTTCTCTCGAATGGCCAACACGCCCGGCTCCAAGAAGGCGGTCCGCAAGATCGCCCGCCGCACCGCCATCAACACCGCCCGCCGTTCGCGCGTGCGCACCTTCCTGCGCAAGTTCGACGAGGCGCTCAGCGCCGGCGACGCCGCCGCGGCCAAGGACGCCTTCGTCAAGGCCCAGTCGGAGCTGATGCGCGCGGTCACCAAGGGTGTCGTGCACAAGAACACCGGCTCGCGGAAGGTCTCGCGCCTGCACGCGCAGCTGAAGAAGATGGCCGCCGCCTGAGCCGGCGTCGCGGGTCCCGGCGGGGCCTAAGTCGGGTTCCGGGAATACTCCGCATTCCCCATAGATTTTGAACCGCCAAAAGGCGCCCTCTTGGGCGTCTTTTTCGCGTTTGGGGTGAACCCCCCGGGTGCGACCCATGCGGCGAATCTTCTCAGATCACGGACCTTCGAACGACGTTTCCCTTGGCCCTAAAAGGGCTCTCTGGGTGTCAACGAAAATATCCAACTTGGCCGCGAAGAATCACCGTTGACCGGCCTCGGCCCCCCATTAGTGTCAACTCCCTTACAGGCGTCTTGCACTGATCCCGGATCGAAACGGGCGCCGGCGGAGCTTAGGCTTCCGCCGGATAAGAGCCTGTGTTTGTTGGGAAAAGGCGCGGTTCCTTGCGTGGGGCTGGGACCGTGACGTGGGCAGGATGGGGTTGGCAAGGATGATGAGCGGGGGGGTTGCGGGAGCTATGGCGAGCGCACCGGCCGGAGTCGTGTGGACCAAGACCTGCGTGGTCTTGAAACGCGAATTGGGCGAGGCGACGTTCGGCTCCTGGCTGGGCCAAGCGGCGCTGCGCGAGACCGCGGACGAGGTGTGCTTGGTGGCCGCCACCGGGGTCGCCCGCGACTGGATCGCGCGGCATGCCTGGCGGCGCATCGGCGAGCTCTGGGCGCAGAACGATCCGCTGGGCCGCAGGCTCGATCTGAAGTCCCGCCTGGAGGTCGATTCCGAGGTTCCGGCCGCGCCGGCCGCGGGCCCCGTGACTACACCCTCGACCGTCCGTCCAGGGACGGCCGCTGCGGCGGTCGCCCAGGCCATTCCGGCGGTCTTCGAGGTGGAAGCTGAAGCCGCGCCCGCCGCCGCCCGCCAGGGCCGTCTGCTGGGCCTGCAGGACCGCTTCTCTTTCGACAGCTTCGTGGCCGGCCCATCCAACGAGTTCGCCTTCGCCGTGGCGCGCCGCGTGGCCACCTGGTCCGACGGCCACTTCAATCCGGTGGTCTTCCACGGCCCCTACGGCTTCGGCAAGACGCACCTCTTGAACGCCCTCGCCTGGGAGGCCATGCGCAATGAGCCGACCAAGCGGGTGGTCTACTTGACCGCTGAGCGGTTCACCTCGACCTTCGTCAAGGCCGTGCAGGATCGTCAGACCGCGGCGTTCAAGGACGAGCTGCGCAACGCCGACCTGCTGCTGATCGACGACGTGCATTTCGTGGCCGGCAAGACCTCCACCCAGGAGGAGCTGTTCCACACCCTGATCGCGCTGGTGGAAGACGGCCGCCGGGTGGTGATGACCGCCGACCGCTCGCCCACCGAGATCTCGGAGATGGAGCCCCGGCTGCGCAGCCACCTGCAGGCCGGCCTGGTCTGCGGCATCGAGCCGGCGGACCGGACGCTCCGCCAGGGCATCCTGGAGCGCAAACTGCAGACGCTCGCACAACAGGGCCGCTTCCTGCCGTCAGCCAAGGCCGAGGTGATGCAGTTCCTGGCTGACCGCTTCACCGACAGCGTGCGCGAGCTGGAAGGCGCCCTGAACATCCTGGTGGCCCGGGTGGGCGGCGATATCGCCCGCCTGTCCCTGGACGACGCCCAGAACATCCTGCGGCCGCACCTGTCGGTGACCGACCGCAAGGTGACGGTGGACCAGATCCAGAAGATGGTCGCCGAACACTACGGGCTGAAGCAGGCGGACCTGATCTCCGAGCGGCGCGCCCGCGCGGTGGCCCGGCCCCGCCAGGTGGCCATGTGGATCGCCAAGCAGGTGACCACACGCTCGCTGCCCGACATCGGCCGCCGGTTCGGCGGCCGCGACCACACCACCGTGCTGCACGCGGTGCGCCGCATCGAAGCCCTGAAGGGCGAGGATGCGACCATCGCGCGCGACGTGGACGTGTTGCTCAGGAAGCTGCGCGGCTAACGCCAGCGAAGCTTTGGGGAAGAGCCGGAGGGGCCCGTCGCAAGGCGGGCCTTCTTCGTTATCCGGCCGCCGTCGTCTCCGCTGATCGAGGGAAGTTGCGTTCGCCGAAGGCGGCCATGGCGTCCAGCACCGACTTGAAGTCCCGGCCCCGGGCGGTCAGCACATAGTCGTCGCGCGGCGGGCGCTCGCTATAGCGCCGCCGCGCCAGGAAGCCGGCCTCCACCAGCCGCCCCAGGCGCTCGGCCAGGATGTTGGGCGCCACGCCTAGGCTGGCGCGGAAGTCCTCGAAACGGGTGCGCCCCAGGGCCGCGTCGCGCAGGATCAGCAGGCTCCAGCCGTCGCCAACCCGGCCCAGCGTCCGGGCGACGGGACAAACGCTGTCGCAGAGATCAGGATTTCTCATGGGCTTTTAGATGGCCATGTCACTTGCGATTTGCAAGTCACTCGCCACCTAGGCTGCAGGGCGACGATGGAGCCGCCAGGAGATCTACCCATGACCCAATCCCATTCCCAAGGCGCGGCCCTGGTCACCGGCGCCTCCGCCGGCATCGGCGCGGTCTATGCCGAGCGCCTGGCCGCCCGCGGCCACGACCTGGTCCTCGTCGCCCGCGACGAGGCGCGCCTGCAGGCCGCCGCCACCGACCTCAGCGCCCGCTATGGCGTCGCCGTGGAGGTGTTCCGCGCCGACCTGACCGACGAAGCCGACATCGAGCGCCTGGAGGCCAAGCTCGCTGACGATCCCGCCATCGGCCTCCTGGTAAACAACGCCGGGGCGGCCCTGTTCGGGGGCTTCCTGGACAACCAGCCCGCCCAGATCGGCAAGCTGATCCAGCTGAACGTCACCGCCGTCGCCCGCCTGGCCCACGCCGCGGCCCAGGCCTTCACCGCGCGCGGACGCGGGACCGTCGTCAACGTCTCGTCCGTCGTGGGCCTGGTTCCGGAGTACGGCAGCGCGGTCTACGGCGCGACCAAGGCTTTCGTGACCTACCTGACCCAGGCGCTGGCCCACGAGTTGGCCGGCAAGGGCGTCGTCTTCCAGGCGGTGCTGCCCGGCGCGACCCGCACGGAGATCTGGGAGCGCTCCGGCCGCGATCCAGCCGACCTCGACCCCAGCCGCACCATGGACGCCGACGAGCTGGTGGACGCGGCCCTGGCCGGCCTCGACAAGGGCGAGCTGATCACCATCCCGTCCCTGCCCGACGCCGCCGAATGGGACGCCTATCAGGCCGCCCGCGCGGTTCTGATCCCCAACCTTTCCAAGGCCCATCCGGCCGAGCGGTATGGGGTGCGGAAGCTGGTGGGGGCGTAGGGCGCACACCCACGGATCGTCATCCTCCGGCCTTGTGCCGGGATGCGAGGACACGGACCTTTCGAGGCTGGACGCCGAGGCGCCTCCGAGAACCTGAGAGGCTCGCGTCTATGGATGGCCGGGACAAGCCTCGCCATGACGGTCATCCAGGGGAGGCGTCACCGACCGGCATTCTTCAGAATGCTGGATAGCCCTGAACTCCATGGTTGATTGCGAGCTTGCGGGACTGGGCAAGTCAAGGACGCGGCCTTCGGCCGCGCCGCGAAGCGGCAGGCTTCGCCTGTCCTTGAGTTGACCAGGCCCGCAAGCCATTTTGGCCGCCATGGACTTAAGGCGCGGTCCGTTCAGGGTGGTGACACACCCAACACTCGGCATCCTCCGGTCGCCCGAAGAGGCAATCCGTGGGGGCCCTGCGGCGGCGTCTTATTCTACAACTCAGCTTGGGTCCCCCGGATCAGCCTGCGGCTGACCGGAGGATGACGGTGGCAGTTAGCAACCTGAGCGCGCGCCAACGAAAAGGGCGGCTGGATCGCTCCAGCCGCCCTCGTCGTGTCTACGGTGGAAGGACGCTCTAGGCGTCAGCTTCTTCCGGTTGCTTGGCCGACAGGTCCTCGCCGGTTTCCTGGTCGACGACCTTCATCGACAGGCGGGTCTTGCCGCGGTCGTCGAAGCCCAGGAGCTTCACCTTGACGGCTTGGCCTTCCTGCAGGACGTCGGAGACCTTGTTCACGCGCTCGTTGGCGATCTGGCTGACGTGGACCAGGCCGTCCTTGGCGCCGAAGAAGTTCACGAAGGCCCCGAAGTCGACGATCTTCACCACCTTGCCGGTGTAGATCTGGCCGATCTCCGGCTCGGAAGCGATCGACTTGATCCACTCCTTGGCCGCGTCGATCTTCGACTGCTCGGCGGCCGCGATCTTGATCGTGCCGTCCTCGCCGATGTCGATCTTGGCGCCGGTTTCGGCGGTGATCTCGCGGATCACCTTGCCGCCCGAGCCGATCACTTCGCGGATCTTGTCCACCGGGATCTTGATGGTCTCGATCTTCGGCGCGTGCTCGCCCAGTTCGGCGCGGGGCGCTTCCATGGCCTTGTTCATCTCGCCGAGGATGTGCTCACGGCCGCCCTTAGCCTGGGCCAGCGCCTGCTTCATGATCGCCTCGGTGATGCCGGGGATCTTGATGTCCATCTGCAGCGAGGTGATGCCGTCGGCGGTGCCGGCGACCTTGAAGTCCATATCGCCGAGGTGGTCCTCGTCGCCCAGGATGTCGGAGAGCACGGCGAAGCCGTCCTTCTCCAGGATCAGGCCCATGGCGATGCCGGAGACCGGCTTCTTCAGCGGCACGCCCGCGTCCATGAGGGCCAGCGAGGAGCCGCAGACCGAGGCCATGGAGGAGGAGCCGTTGGACTCGAAGATCTCCGAGACCAGGCGGATCGTGTAGGGGAAGTCCTCGACGCTGGGCAGCATCGGGCGGATCGCCCGCCAGGCCAGCTTGCCGTGGCCGACTTCGCGGCGGCCCGGCGCGCCCATGCGGCCCGTCTCCCCGACCGAGAACGGCGGGAAGTTATAGTGCAGCATGAACTTCTCGTAGTACTTGCCCTCGAGCGCGTCGATCAACTGCTCGTCGTCGCCGGTGCCCAAGGTGGCGACCACCAGGGCCTGGGTCTCGCCGCGGGTGAACAGGGCCGAGCCGTGGGCCCGGGACAGGACGCCCACTTCCGAGACGATCTGGCGGACCTGGTCGACCTTGCGGCCGTCGATGCGGATGCCGGTGTCGAGGATGTTGCGGCGGACGACGTCGGCTTCCAGCTCCTTGAAGATGGCGCCCAGCTTGTCGGGCGACAGGCCGTCGGGGCGTTCCTCGGACTTGCCAAAGGCGTCGACCGCCTTGGCCTTGGCCGCGGCGACCGCGTCCTGGCGCTCCAGCTTGGCCGGGATCATGAAGGCGGCGGAGAGGTCCTTGCCCACCACGGTCTTCATCTTCGCCTGGATGGCGTCGTTGTCTTCCGGCTGGAAGTCGAAGGGCTCCTTGGCGGAGTGCTCGGCCAGTTCGATGATCGCGTCGATCACCGGCTGCATGCCGGCGTGGGCGAACATCACGCCCTTCAGGACCTCGTCTTCCGACATTTCCTGGATTTCCGACTCGACCATCATAACCGCGTCGGAGGTGCCGGCGACCACCAGGTCCATCCGGCTGTCCTTCATCTCGTCAAGCGTCGGGTTGAGGACGTACTCGCCGTTCACATAGCCCACGCGGGCGCCGGCGATCGGGCCCATGAAGGGCGCGCCGGACAGCACCAGGGCGGCGGAGGCCGCCACCAGGGCCACGATGTCGGGATCGTTCTCCAGGTCGTGCGCCAGCACGGTGGTGACGACCTGCACTTCGTTCTTGAAGCCCTTGACGAACAGCGGGCGGATCGGGCGGTCAATGAGGCGGGACGTCAGGGTCTCTTTTTGCGACGGCGCGGCTTCGCGGCGCGGGAAGGAGCCGGGGATCTTGCCTGCGGCGTAGAACTTCTCCTGGTAGTTCACGGTCAGGGGGAAGAAGTCCTGGCCGGGCTTGGCGCTCTTGGCGAAGACGGCGGTGGCCAGCACCATGGTCTCGCCGTAGGTGGCCAGGACCGCGCCGTCGGCTTGACGGGCCATGCGGCCGGTTTCGAGCGTGAGCGTCTTGCCGCCCCACTCGATGGTCTTGCGTTTGATATTGAACATGTTCGCTTCTTTCTGGTCCCGCGGGCGTATTCCCGGGCGGGGGCGGACAGGGATCGGGCTTCCGAAATCCTCTCCAAATGAACAGGCGATGAGGACTTCGATGGAGCCCTCGGCGTGTGCGGCGATCCCGAACTCAAAAGGGGATCGCCAGTGCCGCATCGGATCCCCCGGCCTGTTGCGGAGGAGCGGCGGTATTCAAATCCCGCTCATCCCGGCGAAAGCCGGGATCCATCGGGCTTTCGGTCTGCGTCTGACTCAGCTTGGGCCCCGGCTTTCGCCGGGGTCAGCGGGATCAGCGGCGCAGGCCGAGGGTCTCGATCAGCTTCTGGTAGCGGCCCTCATCCGACTTCTTCAGGTGGTCCAGGAGCGACCGGCGGGCGGAGACCAGCTTGAGCAGGCCCCGGCGCGAGTGGTTGTCCTTCTTGTGGGTCTTGAAGTGTTCGGTGAGGTTGGCGATCCGTTCGGACATGATCGCGACCTGAACCTCGGCGCTGCCGGTATCGGCGTCGCCGCGAGCGTGGGTCTTGATCACCTCAGCCTTGCGTTCGGCAGTAATCGACATCGGTCAGTCTCCGCTCTTTTCGAGATGAAAGACCCGCGTGGGTTCGAGCCGGCCCGCGCGCATCTCGCAGAGGGCGACGACCGATCCGCCCGCCATGGCTGAAACGGTGCGAGAGCCCGGCTTGAGCCTGGCTTTCACCGATTCCACCTGTCGGGGAACGAGAACGATCGCGCGTCCCTGCTTCAGCCGGAAAGCGTCTTCGGCGGTCACGGCCAGCTCCGGGATGTCGTCCAGGGCGGTCTCGACCGGAAGCAATAGCTCCGACTGGCGGGCCTTATGCCCTAAATCCTCAAGGAATTCCAGCGTGGCCGCAGACTGTTCGGTGAAGCGTCCCACGCGGGTGCGGCGAAGGGCGCTGACGTGGCCGCAAGCGCCGAGGATTTCGGCCAGGTCGCGGGCCAGGGCGCGGACGTAGGTGCCCTTGCCGCATTCGATCTCGATGGTCACGTGATCGGCGTCCGGCGCGCCGGCCACGCGGGCCGAATGGATGGTCACCTGGCGCGCGGCGAGTTCGACGATTTCGCCGGCGCGGGCCAGGTCGTAGGCGCGCTCGCCGTCGACCTTGATCGCCGAATAGGCCGGCGGGACCTGGCTGATCTCGCCCACGAAGCGGGGCAGGACGGCCTCGACCTCCGCGACGGTGGGCCGCGCGTCCGACTGAGCGATGGTCTCGCCCTCGCGGTCGCAGGTGGCGGTGGAGCGGCCCCAGGCGATGGTGAAGCTATAGGCCTTGTCGGCGTCCATCAGGAACGGGACGGTCTTGGTCGCCTCGCCCAGCGCGATGGGCAGGATGCCTGTGGCCAGGGGATCGAGCGTGCCGGCGTGGCCGGCCTTCTGGGCGTTGAAGACCCGGCGCACCCGGCTGACGGCCTGCGTCGAGGTGACCTCTTCAGGCTTGTCGAGGCAGATCCAGCCGGAGACCGCGTCGCCCTTGCGGCGGCGGCCCATCAGTCCTCTTCCTTCCAGGAATCCGTGGGTGGATGGGGCTGCAGGTCCCGGGCCACTCGGGGATCCTCGAACAGGCGGTTCATGCGGGTCGCCTCGTTGAAGCTCTCGTCGTGGAGGAACTTCAGGTCGGGGGTGAATTTCATGGCGATGGCGTGGCCCAGCCGGCCGCGCAGGAACTTGGCGTGGCGATTGAGGCCGGCGACCACCTCAGCCACCTGGGCGCTGTCCATCCCGCCGCCGCCCAGGGGTTCGACGAAGACCGTGGCGTGGCGCAGGTCCGGGCTCATCCTGACCTCGGTGACCGTCACCGAGACGCCGGCCAGCGCCGCGTCGTTGATGTCCTCGTCGCGCAGGATGTCGACCAGGGCGTGGCGCATCAGCTCGCCGGCGCGCAACTGGCGCTGCGACGGCCCGGTTGGGGCGTGTGGGGTATGACGTTTCATCGCGCTTCTCGTTCGGCCTGGAGTGCGGATCGGACGCACCGACGCAGGGGAAGGGCGCGCTTCTAGGCGCGCGGGCCGCCGGAGTCCAGCGTGGGCCGCCAGCCGCGCACGAGCCCCTCGCCCGCCCGCGCCCGCACCAGGCGGGTGAAGGCCTCACGGATCGGCGGCACGCGGCGGTGCTTGGCGGGGAAGTCGGCGGCGGGTTCGTCCAGGTGCAGCAGGATGGTGGCGTTGGCCTCGAACAGCAGGACCTCGCCGTTCGGCAGCAGCGCGCAGTCCACCCCGCCGTAGTCGAGGTCCAGGCGCCGAGCCACAGCCTCGACGGCCGCGGCGGCGCGCGGGCCGAAGACGCCCCGCCAGTCCTCCAGGAACCGCGCCTCCTCGGCCTTCTTCCAGTCCGAGCGGGCCATCTCGGCGCGCCAGTAGTGCAGCAGCCAGTGCTCGCCGACGGCCAGGTGGAAGGGGAAGACCTGCCGGTCGACGAAGATCAGCCGATACTTGCGCCAGGCGCCGTCGCCTGAGCGGAAGTCGTGGAAGTCGGTCAGCAGCAGGGCCTCGTCCGGATCGTCCGCCAGGTAGGCGTCGCGCTCGGCGGCGTCGGCCAGCCGCGTCAGGTTCTCGCCCCCGTGGTCGCCCGGCGGCCGCACCAGGACGGGCCCTTGGATCGGCCGGCGCGCCAGCTCCGACGCCGAGATCGGCCAGGTCGCGGGCACGACGAGGCCGGGGATGCCGGCGAAGAGCGCCGGGGCTGCGTCCCGGCCGGTCCGGACGATGCTCGCGGGCGGATTGATCACCGGCTTGCCCAGCCGCGCGCAGATCGCCTCGGCGGCGGCGAGCTGGCCCCAGTCGCGGTGGATGTCGCCGAGCGTGTTGAACACCGCGCCGGCCTGGCTGAGCGGCGCGATATCGATGGGGCCCAGCGGCGCGTCCGGCTGGTCGGGGGACAAGAGGCCAACGAAGAGGGTGGTGAAGACCTCCGGGTCGATGAGGTAGCGGGTCGGCACATGACCCGCGCCCACCGCGCCCAGCACGGCCAGGGTGTCGGCGGGCGCGCGCAGCGGCCCCTTGCGCTGGACGCCGGCGCGCCGCGCCAGATCGTTGCGGATCGCCAACGCCTCCTGGCCGCGCCGGTCCCTCTCCAGGATCGCGGCGAGCTGCTCCTGCGTCGCAGCGTCATTGGCGCCGGCGGCGATGGCGGCGCGCACGGCGGCCTCCGCCCGCGCCAGCCGGCCAAGCCGCAGGAGGGCGGCGCCAAGCTCCTTCTGGGCCGGCGCGAGGCCCGGACGGCGCATCGCCACCCGCTGGAAAGCCTCGGCGGCGGCGGCGTCCTCGCCCTGGCGCGCGCGCAGCCGACCGAGGCACAGGAGGCCCGCCTCGTCGTCTGGGCGCGCCGTCAGCAGGCGCTGGATCACCGCCTCGGCCGCCGCCGGGTCCGGCCCGTCCAGCAGGATCAGCGCCAGCATGCCGAGCGCCTCGGCGTGGTCCGGCTCCAGCGCCAAGACCCCGCGATAGCCCGCCTGCGCCTCGTCCACCCGGCCGGCCACATGGCTCGCCATGGCCTCGCGCAGGCGGGCCGCAACATCCGGCGGAGCGTCGGGTCGGTCGGTCATCGGGACCTCGATCGGTAGCCCCGCGGGCGCTTTCCGCCAAGGCCCTGGGAATAAACCGGCGCCGCCGCCGGTCTGGCTCTCCGAACACCCGCACCGCGCAGGAGCCGCGCATGAACGCCCTCGTCCCCGTCACCTCGCCCGCCGCCGAAGCGGAAGCGCCGCCGAGCCCGCCGGCCCGCTTCGACGCCATCAGCATGACCCTGCATTGGGCGAGCTTGGTCCTGATCGCCTGGCTGTTCCTCAGCGCCTGGTCGATCGGCCTAGCGGGGGACGCCGAGGGCGCGCGGATGGCGCTGACCGTCCACCGCTCCCTGGGCGCGACGATGTGGGTGCTGGCGCTGGCGCGGCTGACCTGGCGGCTGCGCTTCGCGGTCCGGCCGCCGTTTCCCGACGGCATGCCCCGGCCGCAGCGGCGGGCGGCGCTGGCGGTCGAGGCCGCGCTCTACCTGATCCTGCTGGTCCAGCCGCTCACGGGCCTCGGCCAGAGCCTGACGCGCGGCAAGCCCTTCGAGCTCTTCGCCTTCGAGGTCCCCAAGCTGATGGCGCGCGACAAGGCCGCCACGGGCCTGCTGCACAGCTTCCATGAGGCGACCGCCTTCGCCCTCCTGGGCCTGATCGCCCTGCACGTGGCCGCGGCCCTGTTCCACGGCTTCGTCCGCCGCGACGGCGTCCTCAGGTCCATGTGGCCGGCCAGCCTCACACCCACGTCCAAGCCCCGCCGTTAAACCCCTTCGCGGCGGGAGGCGGACCCGAGGGGGCGTTCCCAAGGACGCCCCCTCGACCCTCCCCAAACCCCTTTCCGGGAATAAACCCGACCGCCCCGCGGTCTGACCTTCGAACCCTCGATCATGGAGTCCCCGAGATGAGCGACCACGACAAAAACGACCACAGCGGCCAGGACCGCCGCGGCTTCCTGAAGTGCATGGCCTGGGCCGGAACCGGCGCGGTGTTCACCGTCTCCGGCGGGATCGCCAGCTCGGTCAGCCTAGGCCAGGCGATGGCCGCCCCGGCCAAGGCAGGGAGCTTCACCTTCATGCAGGTCAGCGACAGCCACGTGGGTTTCAACAAGCCCGCCAACCCGGATGCGGCGGCGACCTACCGGGAGGCGGTCGGCAAGATCCTCGCCCTGCCGCAGAAGCCGGACTTCATCATCCACACCGGCGACATCACCCAGCTGTCGAAGGACCAGGAGTTCGACGACGCCGACCAGATCATCAAGGCCGCCGGCCTGCAGGTCTTCCACGTCCCCGGTGAGCACGACATGCTGGATGAGGGCCAGGGCAAGGCCTACCTCGACCGCTTCGGCCAGGGGACCAAGGGCGCGGGCTGGTACAGTTTCGACCACAAGGGCGTGCACTTCATCGCCCTGATCAACGTCGCCAACCTGAAGCCCGGCGGCATGGGCAGCCTGGGCGCCGACCAGATCGAATGGCTGGAGAAGGACCTGGCCGGCCGGCCGTCGTCGCAGCCGATCGTGGTCTTCGCCCACATCCCGCTCTGGACGGTCTACGCCGACTGGGGCTGGGGCACCGACGACGCGGCCCAGGCGCTGGGCTACCTGAAGCGCTTCGGCTCCGTGACGGTGCTGAACGGCCACATCCATCAGCTTACCCAAAAGGTGGAGGGCAATATCGTCTTCCACACCGCGCGCTCCACCGCCTTCCCGCAGCCGGTGGGCGGCCAGGGCCCGTCGCCCGGCCCGCTGAAGGTCCCGACCGAGCAGCTGCATTCCATGCTGGGGATCACCACCGCGACCTTCGTGCGGGGCAGCCAGCCCATCGCGCTGATCGACTCCACCCTGGCGGCCTGAGCCGCATCACCCACTTCCCACAGACGGAATCCAAGATGTTCAAGACCCTCAAGGCGGGCGCCCTGGCGCTCGCCCTCCTGCCCGGCTGCGCCCTGGCTCTCGAATGGAGCAGCGCAGCCGTCGCCCAGGCCGCCGCCCCCGCTGGCCCGACCGTCAAGATCGACAACTTCGTCTTCGGGCCGCAGGCGATCACCGTGTCCGTCGGGACCACCGTCACCTGGATCAACCAGGACGACATCCCGCACACGGTCGTGGCCAACGACAAGAGCTTCAAGTCCAAGGTGCTCGACACCGACGAGCACTTCTCCTTCACCTTCACCAAGCCCGGGGAGTACGGCTACTTCTGCTCGCTTCACCCGCACATGACGGGCAAGGTGATCGTGAAGGCTGGCTAGGCTGCAAGGAGCGCCGGAACCATAGCCATGAGCGAGGCCAAGCCCTTCTTCCGGCCCAGGCTGGCGTTCAGCCGCGGCGCCCCGGCCGCCGCGCCGGACCCGTCCGCGCGGTTCCGCGAGGTCGTGCTGCCGCATCTGGACGCCGCCTACAACTTCGCCCGCTACCTGAGCCGCGACGCCACCGCCGCGGAGGACATCGTGCAGGAGGCCTTCCTGCGGGCCTTCCGCGCCTTTCCCAACTGGCGCGGCGGTTCGTCCAAGGCCTGGCTGTTCGCCATCGTGCGAAACTGCTTCCTCAACTGGGCCGCCGGACAGCGCGGCGACCGGCCGGTGGTGGACGAGGGCGCGCTGAGCGAGGCCCAGTCCCTGGCGCTGGCCAACGTCGCCGATCCGGACCAGGAGACGCCGGAGGCCGCGCTGCTGCGCCGCCGCGACGCCGAGGCCATCCGCGCCGTGATCGAGAACCTGCCCGAACCGTTCCGCGAGACCCTGGTCCTGCGCGAGCTCGAGGAGCTGAGCTACAAGGAGATCGCCGCCTTGACCGCCACGCCCATCGGCACGGTGATGTCGCGCCTGGCGCGGGCGCGGCAGATGCTGAGCGACATGCTGTTGCCTGACGGCGCGCGGCAGGCCCAGGAGGTGCGCCGATGAGCGCCTGCCCCGACAAGACGCCCCTGCTGCACGGCCTGCTGGACGGCGAGCTCGACGCGGTCAACGCCGCGGCCTTCGAGGCGCACCTGAAGACCTGCGAGGCCTGCAACGCCGAATACCTGCGCCTGCTGGCCCTGCGCGGCGAGCTGGCCACGCCGGAAGTCTCGCACCGCGCACCGGAACGGCTGCGGTCCAACATCGAGGCCATGCTGGCGGCGGAGGCGGAGCCGGCCCCGGCGCCCGCGCCCAAAGCATTGCGGCGGGCCGGCTGGACGGCGGGCGGCGCGCTGGGCGGCCTGCTCGCGGCAGGCCTGGCCGTGATGATCGTCATTCCGCAGATGAGCGCCGCGGCCATGGACCGCCAGCTGGTGGCCGGCCACGTCCGCTCTCTCCTGGCCAACCACCTGACCGACGTGGCGACCTCCAACCAGCACGTGGTCCGGCCCTGGTTCAACGGCAAGGTGGACATCGCCCCGCCCGTGCCGGAGCTGGCCGACCAGGGCTTCCCGCTGGTGGGCGGGCGGCTGGACTACCTGGACGGGCGGGTGACGCCGGCCATCGTCTACAAGCGCCGGCTGCACACCGTGAACCTCTTCGTCCTGCCGGCCGGCGGCGCGGGCTTCCAGGGCGAGCGCACCGCCCGGCGCGACGGCTACAGCATCGTCGAATGGACCGCCGGCGGCCTCCGCTACGCGGCGGTGTCGGACATCGACCTGAACGACCTGAAGCTGTTCCGCCAGACCTTCATCGCCCACGCGTCGAGCTAGCTGTCGTTTCCAAGAAGGTTGTTCACCCTGGCCGAGGGCGTGAGGCCGGCGATGCCGGCGTGGGGTCGGGTGAGGTTGTAAGCGTCGGTCCATGGCCCGATGGCCT
>NZ_SSMX01000053.1 GCF_004799515.1 Phenylobacterium sp.
TGGCGCTGCATCACCGCGTCGCCGTTCTGCTGGGTCACCAGCACGATCGCCGGGGCGTCGCCCAGGCGATAGAGTTCGTGGGCCTCCAGGTTCTGGTCGACCAGCAGGAAGTTGTCGACACGGGCCGAGGCCGTGGCGGCGGTCGGCGCGGCCGACGTCAGCGCGTTCGGCGCGCGGTCGTTGGCGGCGCAGCCGGCGATCATCGCGACGCTGCCCAGCAGCATGGCCATGGAGGTGGTCTTCATCGCGGTCTCATCCCTCGAACTGACCGCGTCTGAAGGCGCGGCTCTTCCAGCGAATGACTCTGAGGGATCGAACGGCGTTCGAAAAGTATCTTCGCCGTAATGCGGCGTCAGGTCTCGCCGGGCGAGTGATCGATCAGATAGGCCGCGCCGGCGAACAGCTTCTCCGCGACTTCGTCGGGGAGCTTTCCATCCGGCTGGGAGGACAGGATCGCGGCGATCCCGCGGCCCAGGGCCCAGATGGCCAGAGCGGCCGTCTCCTTGTGCGGCTCAGGGATCCGCACGTCCGCCTCGACGGCGGCCTGATAGGCCAGGAAGGTGGCGTGCTCAGCCTGACGCAGGGGCTCGTGGCGCGCCATCAGCCGCTCGCTGAACATCAGCGAGAACAACGCCGGCCGGGTCTCGGCGCAGTTGAAGAAGGCCCGGTGGCCGCCGCGCATGGGCGAGCCGAACGCCGGGTCGGCCTGGAACTGCAGGATGTCGCGGCGCAGGCCGTCGAAGCCTTCCACCGCCAGGTTCAGCAGCAGGTCCTCCTTGCTGGCGAAGTAGTGGTAGATCGAGGCCAGCCCGATGCCCGCCGTCTCGGCGATGGCGCGTAGGCTAAGGTCGTCGGCGCCCTGGGTGGCCAGGATGTGCGCCGCCGCGGCCAGGGCCTTGGCCTTGATGCCGCCGACCTCCAGCGACGCCGGCCGGGCGTTTCCTGTCATTCGCAATTCCCCCGCGCGGAATCTTCCGCCCCGCGCGAACGCCATACTGGCCTTTCGAGAGGCGTTCGAACAGCACCCGTGACGCTGTCGCGCGGCGGCATTGTCGAACAGCGTTCGAAGGCGCCCCATCGAACCTGAGCCATCGCGCCGGCCACAAGGCGCGGGGTCAACATAGGGAGCTCCAGGATGTCGTCGCGCACCCTGTCCGTCGCCGCGAGCGTCGTGGCGCTCGCGGCCTTCGCAACATGGGCCGCGCCTGCCCTCGCCCAGACCGACCCAGCCGCCATCGCCAAGGGCTACAAGGCGCCGCGCGACGCCTGGGGCCATCCGGACCTCACCGGCACCTGGTCGCCGGCCACCATCACCCGGCTGGAACGCGATCCGAAGCTGGGCGAGCGTCTGGTGCTCACCGCCGCCGAGGCCAAGGCCCTGGAAAGCGACATCGCCGATGGCAACGCCGAGGCCGCCAAGCCCACCGACCAGAAGCTCACGGTCGACCAGGTCGACTGCGGCGTGAAGGGCTTCTCCGGCGTCGGCTGCGGCTACAACAACTTCTGGGTCGATCCGGGCACCAAGGTGATGCGCATCGCCGGCGAGCCGCGCTCGTCGATCATCGTCTCGCCCAAGAACGGCCGCCTGCCGATCACCCCCGAAGCCCAGGCCCGCGAGCGCGCCGCCTTCGGCAACGCCCAGGTGGGCAACTTCGATGGCCCCGAGCGCCGTCCGCTGGGCGAGCGCTGCCTGGTGGGCTTCGGCTCGACCTCCGGCCCGCCCATGCTGCCAGTGCTCTACAACAACCACTACGGCATCGTGCAGTCCAAGGACCAGGTCGCCATCCAGGTGGAGATGGTCCACGACGTGCGCCTGCTGCGGCTCGGCGGCGTCCACGAACCGGCCGGCGTGCGCAAGTGGATGGGCGATTCCGTCGCCCACTGGGAGGGCGAGACGCTCGTGGTCGACACCGCCAACTTCCGCCCCGACCAGACCTTCCGCGGCGCCAGCTCAGACATGCGGGTGACTGAGCGCTTCACCCGTATCTCGCCGACCCAGATCCTCTATCAGTTCACGGTGGCGGACCCCTCGACCTTCGCTCAGCCGGTCACCGGCGAGGAGGGCTGGACCCTCACCAAGGACCAGATCTACGAATACGCCTGCCATGAGGGCAACTACGCCCTGCCCGGCATCCTGGCCGGCGCCCGCACCGCCGAGAAGCAGGGCAAGGAGATGGACGGCGCCCGCGGCCAGGTGAAGGAAGAAGGCGAGAAATAGCGTTGGTAGGCCGGGTGAGGTTCGAACTCACGACCATTCGATTAAAAGTCGAATGCTCTACCACTGAGCTACCGGCCCACGACGCGGGGACTTGCGGCCCAGGCGAAGCGGCGCGGACCTTAGGCGCCGCGCTTTCGTGACGCAAGAGCGCCGCTTACGTGTCGCAACCGTACGGCTTCGCCCAGAACTCGCCAGGATCGCCGCTAAGGTGACGGCCGATGCGAACCGCAGCCGCCCTCTTCGTGAGCGCCGGAACCCTCGCCATGGGCGTGGGGCTGGCCGGCTGTGTCACCGATCCCCACAACGGCTCGCCCAAGGTGCAGACCACCGCCGAGGCCGACCGCGACGGGGTGACCGGCGTGGCGGAGTCGCCGCTGCGCGACCTGAACGTCCTGCGCACCAAGATCCCACCGGTGCTGCTGCAGGCCATGTCCGACCCCTACGACCGCCCGGGCTCGGGCAGTTGCGCCGAGCTGCTGGAGCGGCTGAAGCCGCTCAACGAGGCCCTGGGCGACGACATCGACCAGGCGGCCAAGGAGGATGGCATGGTCAAGAAGAGCAAGACCACCGCGCTGACCCTGGCCTCCGGGGCGGCCAGCGACATGATCCCGTTCCGCAGCTGGCTGCGCAAACTCTCCGGCGCCGAGCAGCACGACAAGTTCGTCACCGCCGCGATCACCGCCGGCGACGTGCGGCGCGCCTATTTGAAGGGATTGGGCGAGTCCGAGGGCTGCGCGCCGCCGGCGACGCCTTCGCATGTCCTGGCCGGAGCGCCGGTCATCGATCAGGCGATGAAGCCGAAGTACGCGATCCGGCTGGACCGCTAGGGTTTCGGGTCGGCCCGCAGCTCGCGCTGGAAGAGCCCGAGCGCCCGCATCCGCGCGCTCAGCGCACGGGCCTGGGCGAGGTCGGGGGCGATCAGCTGGCGCACCTGCGGCGTGTCGCGGCCGGCGCGGTAGTCGGCGATGAAGGCAAGGTTGCCATCCCCGGTACGCACCGCGAACAGCGCCATCGCTCCCTGGTGCAGGATCAGGAGCGCCGCGGCCGCGACCGCCAGGCCGTCCGCCGTCCTCGGCCGCCGGACCGCGAGGCGGCTAAGCCAGGGCAGCGCCAGGACCCAAAGCCCGGCCTGCAGCGGGACCATGAAGACGGCGTAGCGCATCGGCGTCAGCTCCGGCGCGATCAGCCCGCTGCGCCCCGCTCCGGCCATCAGCGCGGTCATCAGCGAAAAGACGATGGCCGGCCCGGCGGCCCTTTGCGGCCAGTCGGCTCCGCGCCGGCCTCCGGCGACCAGGGCCGCCAGGGAGACGATCAGCACGGCCAGGCCCATCAGCCAGCCCAGCCCCGGCGCGGCGCGCATCCAGGGCAGGCCCAGATAGTTCAGGATCAGCAGGACCGCATCGCCCAGTCCGGCGCCCGGCGAACCGCCTCCCGGGCCCACCGGCGCTCTGTCGCCCACAATATAGACCAAGCTGAACAACCCCCCCGCGGCCAGCACCATGGCGGCCCAGCGCCAGTCCCGACGCCGCCAGGCGCCGAACAGCAGCGCCGGCCAGACCGCCAGCCCCGCCGCGCTGCCCAGGCCCGACAGGACGGCGCAGGCGAGCGCGCCGCCGCGCCGGAGGACCGTGACCCTCGGCCCCTCCGCCAGCAGGATCGCCGCCACGGCGAAGGCCAGTGCGTGGACATAGGTGCCGGTGATGTTGTCGGTGGCGTCCAGGACGTGGCAGCCCATCAGCCCGATGGCCCCCGCCACGCCGCCGCCCAGCAGCCGCAGCCCGCGTCCCGCCCCCGCCGCGCCCCAGGCGGCCAGCATGGCGCCGGTCGCCGCCAGTGAGGCCACGCCCACGGCCAGGAACAGGTAGCCCTGGCCGCCGAACGCCCGGATGTCGAGCGCCAGCACCGCGAGGGTGATGACCAGGTGGTGGAAGTTGTGCGGCGCCCAGAGGAAGGCCCAGAGGTCGTGGTCAGCCTGCCAGCGGAACCAGCGGTCCATCCAGGCGAACATGTCCGAATAGGGCTCAAGGACAGAGGTGCGCCAGCTCAGCCAGGCGTCGCTCGCCAGATAGGCCGCCAGGGCCAGGGCGAAGGCCGTGCGCGCCGGCGTCGACAGCCGGGGCGGCGGTCCGCTCACCGCTCAGCCTGCCGCGCCGCGACCGCCTGGCGGAAGGCCGCCAGCCGCCCCTCGGCGATGGCGGCGCGCAGGCCCGTCATCAGCCCCTGGAAGAAGGCCAGGTTGTGCCAGGACAACAGCACCTGGCCCAGGATCTCCTCCGACTTCACCAGGTGGTGCAGATAGGCCTTGGAATAGTCGCGACTGGCCGGGCAGTCGCTGGCCGGATCGAGCGGCGCGTCGTCGTCGGTGAAGCGGGCGTTCTTCAGATTGACCGCGCCGGCCCAGGTCCAGGCCTGGCCGTGGCGGCCCGAGCGGGTCGGCAGCACGCAGTCGAACATGTCGACGCCGCGCCAGACGGCTTCCACGATGTCCATGGGCTTGCCGACGCCCATCAGGTAGCGCGGCCGATCCTGCGGCAGCATGTCGGGGGCGTAGTCCAGCACCTCGACCATGCCTTCATGCCCCTCGCCCACCGCCAGGCCGCCGATCGCGTAGCCGTCGAAGCCGGTCTCGATCAGCCGCTCGGCGGATTCCTGGCGCAGCGTGGGCGACATCCCGCCCTGCTGGATGCCGAACAGGGCCTGCGTCTCGCGCGCGCCAAACGCCGCCTTCGACCGTTCGCCCCAGCGCGCGGAGCGGCGCATGGCGTCCGCGGCGCGCTCGTCGCTCGCCGGCAGGGCCACCAGCTCGTCCAGCTGCATGCAGATGTCCGAGCCCAGGAGGTCGGCCTGGATCTCGATGGACCGCTCGGGGCTCAGCACATGGCGCGAGCCGTCGATGTGGCTCTGGAAGGTCACCGCCTCCTCGGTGACCTTGGAGATCTTCGACAGCGACATGACCTGGAAGCCGCCGCTATCGGTGAGGATCGGCTTCTCCCAGCGCATGAAGCGGTGCAGGCCGCCCAGCCGCGCCACCCGCTCGGCGCTCGGCCGCAGCATCAGGTGATAGGTGTTGCCGAGCAGGATGTCGGCGCCGGTCTGCGCCACCTGGTCGACGGTCAGCGCCTTCACCGTGCCGGCGGTGCCCACCGGCATGAAGGCCGGCGTGCGGATCGCCCCGCGCGGCGTCTTCAGCACCCCGGTCCGCGCGCGGCCATCGCGGGCGGCGATCTCGAACGGAAAGGCCGCCATCAGGCCGCCCTCCAGAGCAGGCTGGCGTCGCCGTAGGAATAGAAGCGGTAGCCCTCAGCGATCGCGTGGGCGTAGGCGGCGCGCATGGTGTCCAGGCCCGCGAAGGCCGACACCAGCATGAACAGCGTCGACTTCGGCAGGTGGAAATTGGTCATCAGCCCGTCGGCCGCCCGGAAGCGGTAGCCGGGGGTGATGAAGATCGCCGTCTCGTCCATGAACGGCCGGATCACGCCGTCCTCGCCGGTCGCCGATTCCAGCAGGCGGAGCGAGGTGGTGCCGACGCAGACAATGCGCCCGCCGGCGGCGCGCGCTGCATTCAGCCGCTCGGCGGTCCCGGCGTCGACCTCGCCCCATTCGGGATGCATGCGGTGCTCGGACACATCCTCGGTCTTCACCGGCAGGAAGGTGCCGGCCCCCACGTGCAGGGTGACGAAGGCCGTCTCGACGCCGGCCGCGGCCAGGGCCGCGAACAGCTCGGGCGTGAAATGCAGGCCGGCAGTGGGCGCGGCCACCGAGCCGTCCTCATCGGCGTAAACGGTCTGGTAATCGCGGCGGTCCTGTTCGTCCTCGGCGCGCTTGGCGGCGATGTAGGGTGGCAGCGGCATCTCGCCCCGCTCGGCGATGGCGGCGTCGAGGTCGGGGCCGGAGAGGTCGAAGGCGAGCGTCACCTCGCCGCCGTCGCCCTTGGCGGTGATCGTGGCGTCCAGCGCCCCCAGGAAGCAGGCGCGGTCGGCGGCCTCGCCGAAGACGACCCGGTCGCCCTCCGCCAGCCGCTTGCCGGGGCGCATGAAGGCGGTCCAGCTGGCGGGCGACAGTCGCCGGTGCAGGGTCGCCTCAACGGCCACGCGGCTCTCGCCCCGATGGCGCACGCCCTTCAGCCGGGCCGGGATCACCCGGGTGTCGTTGAGCACCAGGATGTCGCCTCGCCGCAGCCGGCCTGGCAGGTCGCGCACGGCCAGGTCGGCCAGGCCCTCGCCCGGCGTCACCACCAGGAGACGCGCGGCGTCCCGGGGCGTCGCGGGCCGGAGCGCGATCAGGCTGTCCGGCAGGTCGAAATCGAAATCGCTGAGCTGCATAGGTCGGGGCTGAAGCGCACGCCATCAGCGGCGCGTCAAGCGGAGCGCCCGTCCAGCGCCTCACGCGCCTCGGCGAGCCGCGCTTCCAGCCCCTCGCGCTCGGCGGCCTGGCGCTCAGCCAGCGTCTGGGCCTTGCGCTCCAGCGCCGCCCGCTCGGCCTCGAGCGCCGCCTTCGCGCGGTCCTCCGCGGCGTCCAGGGCCGCGAGCTTCGCCTCCAGCTCGGCGACCTTGCGCCGCTCAGCCGCGCTGGGTCCGGCCGGCGCCTTGGCCTTGACGCGCTTCAGCTTGGCGAGCGCGCCGCGGCTGTCCGCCGGCCGCCGCAGCACCTCGCCCGGGCTCGCCAGCGCGGCCTTGGTCAGGGCCGGATCGTCGGTCTCCCGCGCCCGGCCTTCCTTGAAGACGTCCTGCCGCACGCCCCAGGCCGTCAGCGCCTTGGCGCGCGAACTTGCGGCCACGACATAGTCCGTCAGCCCATCGGTGGTGACGAAGACCTTCAGCCGGGCCGCCATCGCCAGGCCCGCGCCCCTAGGCGTCCGCGGCGACCTTCATGGAGACGATCTGGCCAGGCGCGCGCGGCGGCTCGCCCTTGGGCAGGGCGTCGATGTGCTCCATGCCGTCGGTGACCTCGCCCCAGACGGTGTACTGGCCGTCCAGGAAGCGGGCGTCGTCGAAGCAGATGAAGAACTGGCTGTTGGCCGAATTCGGATTGGCTGAGCGCGCCATGGAGCAGACGCCGCGCACGTGCGGCTCCTTGGAGAACTCCGCCGGCAGGTTGGGCTTCTTGGAGCCGCCCATGCCGGTGCCGGTGGGATCGCCGCCCTGGGCCATGAAGCCTGGGATCACCCGGTGGAACACGACGCCGTCGTAGAACCCCTCGCGGGCCAGCGCCTTGATCTGGGCCACGTGCTGCGGCGCGAGGTCGGGGCGCAGCTTGATGGTCACCACGCCCGTGGAGAGCTGCAGCAGCAGGGTGTTTTCCGCCGCCTCGTCCTTCGGCGCGGCCTTGGTCTCCGTCACGGCCTCAGCCGCGACCGCGGCGTCCTTCGCCGGCTTGCTCTTGGCGGGGGCCTTGGCCTTGGGGGTCGCCTTGCTTTTCGGAGCCATCATTTCACCTCAACAGGAAGTTCGACGTCGCAGGCCGTGAAGTCGGCGCCCTTGGCCGCGCGGACACGGGCGATCTCGGCCTTGAACCAGGGTCCCTTCGGATCGATCACCCGGATCTTCGGGCGGTCCTTCTCGGGCAAATCGGCGAGCACGCGGACGTGTTCCATATAGTCCTGCGGCTGCTCCACAGGCTCGCCAACCTTGATGGCGCGCACCACGTCGAGGCCGGAGATCACCCGGCCCCAGGCGGTGTATTTCTTCTCCAGCGACGGATAGGGCCAGCGCATCAGGAAGAACTGGCTGTTGCCGCTGTTGGGGTTCTCGTCGCGGGCCATGCCCATGACGCCCTGGCAGTAGAGGCTCCAGCCGGTGACCTTCTGGTCCTTGGTCATGGCCGAGAGCGCCATGGACTGGCTCTCGATCGGCAGGGACTTCACGAAGCCCACCTCGGCCACGGTCTGGTCGGCGGCCATGGCGAAGGGCATGTCGGCGCCGCGGCGGAAGGTGAACTCCGCCGGGATGTCCGGCTTGGACGAGCCGCCCTGGCCGCTGTTCTGCGGGTCGCCGGTCTGGTCCATGAACTTGTCGATCACCCGGAAGAACTTCAGGCCGTCGTAGAAGTTCTCATGCGCCAGGGCGCGGATCTGGACCACGTGCTGCGGCGCGACCTCGGGGATCATCTCGACGACGATGCGGCCCTTGTTGGTGTCGATCACCAGGACGTCGTTGGGATCGGGCGTGCGCCAGTCGCCGGCGCCCGGCGTGGCCGGACCGGCGGGCGTGGCCGGAGCCGCCGCCGGAGGGGCTTCCTTCTTGGGCGCGGCGACGGCGGTGGCGGCCACGGCCGCGGCGCAGGCGGCGAGCAGGAGGGTTCGTTTCATGCGGTCATCCGTAATGGGCTTGGGGGCGCGACGCCAGCGTCGGCTAAGAGGTCGGCGCCGGGCCTTCATCGCCGAACTGTTCGCCTAGATTTTGGCCACGCGGGCCATCAGCCGGTCCTTGACGCCGGGGCTGACGAACTTCGAGACGTCGCCGCCCAGGACGGCGATCTCCTTCACCAGCCGCGAGGCGATCGCCAGGTGGCGCGGGTCGGCCATTAGGAAGACGGTCTCGATGTTGCGGTCGAGCTGCTGGTTCATGGCGGTGATCGCGAACTCGAATTCGAAGTCCGCCATGGCCCGCAGGCCCCGCACCATGATCCCGGCGCCGATCTCGCTGGCAAAGTGGGTGGTCAGGCCCTCGTAGGGCTGCACGACGATTTCAGTGGAGGCCCGGAAGGGCTGCACGGCGTCCTCGACCATCGCCACCCGCTCGTCGAGATGGAACATCGGGGTCTTCCCCGTGTCGATCGCCACGCCCAAGACCAGCTTGTCCACCAGCTTCACGGCCCGGCCGATGATGTCGGTGTGGCCGTTGTGGATGGGATCGAAGGTGCCCGGATAGAGCCCGACGCGGGTCATGCGGCTTGGTCCCCCAACAACCTGAACTTCGCCTTTCGCCGCCGGATCGGCTTCTGGCAAGGGGAAACTTGAGCCGTCAGCCTTCGGAGGGCTCCGGCCCGTCGCCGTCTTCGCCCGGCGCGTCGACGCCCAGGTCGTCCTCCGGCCCGTCCTCGCCGGCGTCGGCCAGCCGCTCGACGGAGACGACGTGCTCGTTCTGCGCGGTGCGGAAGATGGTGACGCCCGAGGTGTTGCGGCCGACCATGCGCACTTGGCTGACCGGGGTGCGGATCAGCTGGCCCTGATCGGTGACCAGCAGGATCTGGTCGCCGTCCTCCACCGGGAAGGACGCGGCGAGCCGGCCGCCCTTCTTGGTCAGGTCCTGGGCCAGCAGCCCCTGCCCGCCCCGGCCCGTGCGGCGGAACTCATAGGCCGAGGTGCGTTTGCCGAAGCCTTCGGTGGAGACGGTCAGGATGACTTCCTCGGCCGCGCCCAGCGCCGCGAAGCGATCCAGCGGCAGGGCCTCGTCGCCGACCTCTTCCTCGTCGTCCGGCGTTCCGACGTCCTCGGGCTCTTCGCCCTCGCCGGCGATGGCGCGCCGGTTGGCGTTGGACTGCTTCACATAGGCCGCCCGTTCCGCCGGCGTCGCGTCCACCGAGCGCAGGATGGCCATGGAGATCACCGCATCGCCCTCGGCCAGGCGGATGCCGCGCACGCCGGTGGAATCGCGGCCCGCGAAGACGCGGACCTCGTCGGTGGCGAAGCGGATGCAGCGGCCGAGCGCCGTGGTCAGCAGGATGTCGTTGACGCCGGCGTTGCAGACGCCGACGCCGACGATCTGGTCGCCGTCGTCGAGCTTCATGGCGATCTTGCCGTTGCGGCGGACGTCCACGAAATCCGACAGCTTGTTGCGCCGCACCCCGCCGGAGCGGGTGGCGAACATCACGTCGTACTGGTCCCAGGTCGTCTCGTCCTCGGGCAGGGGGAGGATCGAGGTGATGCTCTCGCCGGGTTCGATGGGCAGGATGTTGACCCAGGCCTTGCCGCGCGAGGTGGGCGTGCCGACCGGCAGACGCCAGACCTTCAGCTTGTAGGCCTTGCCGCCGGAGGAGAAGAACAGCACCGGCGTATGGGTGTTGGCCGAGAACACCCGGGTCACCGCATCCTCGTCCTTGGTGGACATGCCCGAGCGGCCTTTGCCGCCGCGGTGCTGGGTGCGGTAGATCGACAGCGGCGTGCGCTTCACATAGCCGCCGTGGGTCACGGTGATGACCATGTCATCGCGGGCGATCAGGTCCTCGTCCTCGACGTCGGCGTCACCCTCGACGATCTCGGTGCGGCGCGGCACCGCATAGGCGGCGCGGACCTCGACCAGCTCCTCGCGGACGATGGCCATGATGGCCTCTCGCGACGCCAACAGCGCCAGGTAGCCGGCGATGGCGTCGGCCAGGGTCTGGGCCTCGCCGAAGATCTCGTCGCGGCCGAGGCCGGTCAGGCGCGACAGGGTCAGCGCCAGGATCGCGCGAGCCTGCTCGTCGGAGAGCCGGATCTTGTCGCCGTCGATCACCAGGGTGCGCGGGTCGGCGATCAGCTCGACCAGCGGCAGCATGTCGCCCGCCGGCCAGTCCTTGGCGATCAGCCGCTCGCGCGCCTCCGCCGGGTCCTTGGACGAGCGGATGATGTGGATGAACTCGTCGATGTTGGCGACCGCAATGGCCAGGCCCACCAGGACGTGGCCGCGGTCGCGGGACTTCGACAGTTCGAACTTGGTGCGCCGGACCACTACCTCTTCGCGGAAATCCACGAAGGCGGTGACCATCTCGCGCAGGCCCATCTGCTCGGGCCGGCCGCGGTTCAGGGCCAGCATGTTGACCCCGAAGGAGCTCTGCAGCGGCGTGAAGCGGTAAAGCTGGTTCAGGATCACGTCGGCCGGGGCGTCGCGCTTCATCTCGATGACGATGCGCATGCCCTGGCGGTCGCTCTCGTCGCGCAGGTCGGCGATGCCCTCGACCCGCTTTTCGCGCACCAGTTCGGCGATGCGCTCCACCAGCCCGGCCTTGTTGAGCTGGTAGGGGATCGAGTGGATGACGATCGCCTCGCGTTCCTTGCGGATCTCCTCGATGGTCGCCACGCCGCGCATGATCACCGAGCCGCGGCCGGTCATCAGCGCCGTGCGCGCCGCCGTACGGCCGATGATCTGGCCACCGGTGGGGAAGTCCGGTCCGGGCACGATATCGAGCAGGGTCTCGAGGCTGACCTCGGGATCGTCGATGTAGGCCAGGCAGGCGTCGACGATCTCGCCCAGATTGTGCGGCGGGATGTTGGTGGCCATGCCGACGGCGATGCCGCCGGCGCCGTTGACCAGCAGATTGGGGATGCGGCTGGGCAGCACCACCGGCTCGTGCTCGGAGCCGTCGTAATTGTCCTTGAAGTCGACCGTGTCCTTGTCGAGGTCGGCCAGGATCGACATCGCCGCCTTGGTCAGGCGGCACTCGGTGTAGCGCATGGCCGCCGGCGGATCGTTGTCCACCGAGCCGAAGTTGCCCTGCCCGTCGATCAGCAGAAGGCCCATGGAGAACGGCTGCGCCATCCGCACCAGGGTGTCGTAGATCGCGAGGTCGCCGTGCGGGTGGTATTTACCCATGACGTCGCCGACCACGCGGGCGGACTTGACGTAGGACCGGTCGGGCGTGTGCCCCTGCTCGTTCATCGAGAACAGGATCCGCCGGTGCACGGGCTTCAGCCCGTCGCGCACGTCCGGCAGCGCCCGGCTCACGATCACGCTCATGGCGTAGTCGAGGTAGGAGCGCTTCAGCTCGTCTTCGATCGCGATAGGGGCGATGCCCCCAGGCCGGTCGGCCGGCGGGGTGGTGTTTTCGTCGGTCAAGGGAGGGATTTAGCCGTTCAGAATCGGACTGCTTATGTGGGGTGCATGGTTAGCACCCTGAAGGCCCCAAAGCCAACTTTCGTGCGCGCACGCGCGTACGCATGCGCGAGCGCGTGCGCCAGAGCTTCTCAGAAGCGCCGCACCGGGATGACAGGCGTCCGCGCGACAGGCGGTGACGCCGCCGCCGCGGCGTCCTAGAAGCGGCCCGCGAGAAAGGACCGCTCCGACACCATGTCGCTCCACATCGGCGATCCCGCCCCCTGGTTCACGGCCCCGACGCCGTCCAATCCGCAGTTCGTCTTCGACACGGTGGCCGGGCGCTACGTCCTGATGCTGTTCCTGCCGCGCGACGACGCGCCGGCCTCCGCCGAGGCCCTGCAGGCGCTGAGCGGCCTTCGCGCCCGGCTGGATGACGAGACGCTGAGCGCCTTCGTGGTGGTGCGCGATCCGGCCATGGCCGCGACCGCCCAGGACATGCGCGGCCTGCGCTGGTTCCTGGACCTCGACGGGGCGGTGAGCCGGCTCTACGGCGCGCTGGCCGCCGACGGGACCGAGGCGCCGGGCTGGGTGCTGCTCGACCCTTCGCTGAGGATGCTGGGGACGGTGCGGATCGCCAACGCCGCCATGGTCGTCGACGCCGTCGCCCGCCTTGGGCCGCCCGGCGGCCACGCCGGCGCGCCGCTGCACGCCCCGGTGCTGATCGCCCCGCGCATCTTCGAGCCGGAGCTCTGCGCCGAGCTCATCGCCCTGCACCAGGCCGACGGCGGCCGCTTCACCGGGGTGATGCGCGACGAAGGCGAACGGACCGTGGCGGTGATGGATGAGCAGAAGAAGCGCCGCGACGTGCTGGTCGAGGATCAGGCCCTGAAGGCCACCCTGCGCGACCGCCTGGAGCGGCGGCTCTTCCCGCTGATCGAGCGTGGCCTGGGATTCGCGGTGACCCGGATCGAGCGGTACGTGATCAGCTGCTACGACGCTGCCGATGGGGCGGTGTTCCACGCGCATCGGGACTCCACCACCTTCGGCACCGCGCACCGCCGGTTCGCCTGCTCGCTGAACCTGAACGCGGGCTATGCCGGCGGGGACCTGCGCTTCCCCGAGTTCGGACCCCGCACCTATCGGCCGCCGCCGGGCGGAGCGGCGGTGTTCTCCTGCGCCCTGCTGCACGAGGCCACCCGGGTGACTGGGGGCCGCCGCTACGCCTTCCTGCCGTTCTTCTACGACGAAGCCGCCGCCGAAGTCCTGGCGGCCTATGACCAGCGGATCGGCGCCCGGGCCCACACCGTGACGGAGCCGGCCGCCTGATGTCCCCCTCGCCCGTGTCCTGGAGCCCGTCCTTCGCGCCTGGCGATCCCGCGCCTTGGTTCACCGCGGCGACGCCCGCGACCCAGCTTTTCCACTTCAGCACCGTGGTCGGCCGCTACACCGTCCTGGGGTTCCTGCCGCCGCCCGGTCCGGCCCGGGAAGCGGCGCTCGCGGCCGTCCAGAGCCGTCGGGGCCTGTTCGACGACGACAAGGTCTTCGCCTTCTTCGTGATCCGCGACGCCGATTCCATCGCCCAGGCGCAAAATCAGCCCCCGGGCCTGCGATGGTTCTTCGACCCCGACGGCGCCATCAGCCGGCTCTACGGCGTCCTGGACGCGGACGGCGCGGAGCATCCTTTCTGGCTGCTGCTCGACCCCTCGCACCGCACCCTGGGCGCCTATCCGATCGGCGAGACCGACGCCCTGATGGCCGCGGTCGTCGCCCTGCCCGCCCTGGCCGACTACGCCGGCGCGGAGCTGGTCGCCCCGGTGCTGGTCCTGCCGCGGGTGATCGAGCCGGAGGTGTGCCGGCGGCTGATCGATCTCTACGACGCCCATGGCGGCGCGCCGTCGGGCGTCATGCGCGACATCGGCGGGCGCACGGTCGGCGTGCTCGACGACTTCAAGAAGCGCCGGGACATGACCATCGAGGACGCCGACCTGCGGCAAGGCCTGCTGCAGCGCATCAGCCGGCGGATCGCACCCGAGATCGCCAAGGTGTTCCAGTTCAAGGTGACACGCGTCGAGCGCTATATCGTGGCCTGCTACGACGCCGCGGAAGGGGGCTATTTCCGGCCGCACCGGGACAACGAGACCCTGGGCACCATGCACCGCAAGTTCGCCGTCTCGATCAACCTCAACGCCGAGGAGCACGAAGGCGGCGACCTGCGGTTTCCGGAGTTCGGTCCGCGCACCTACCGGCCGCCCACCGGCGGCGCTGTTATCTTCTCCTGCAGCCTGCAGCACGAAGCGACGCCGGTCACCCGCGGCCGCCGCTACGCCTTCCTGCCCTTCCTCTACGACGAGGCGGGCCAGGCCGTGCGCACCGCCAACTTCGCCCATCTGGAGAGGCTGGCCCAGGAGGCTTGACCTTCGCGGCCCCGGTCTAGAGGTTTGAGCCCAGGAGGTTCGGGCGCCGCGCCCGCAACTCCGCCGCAATCGCGTGATTTAGGTCCCCAGATGAACCGACCGTTCCCCCGGCTCGCCGCCCCCGTTCTCGCCCTGATTCCCCTGGCCGCCGCCTTGGCCCTGGCCGGTCCCGCCGCCGCGCAGAAGGCGATCAGCCCCGGCTATTGGGAAACCACCAACAAGGTGACCTCGCCCTTCCCGGTCTCCAAGACCGAGAAGCGCTGCATCAAGCCCAGCGACGTGGCCAAGTTCATGGAAGGCAAGATCAACCACATCTACACCTGCACCTACCCGACCAAGGAGGTGGGCGCGGGCAAGATCCATCTGCAGGGCACCTGCGCCACGCGCGACGGCCCGGCGATCCCGATCTCCGGCGAAGGCGCCTTCACCGCCGACACCATGCATATCGAGGCGCGCATCGTGCCGCAGATCGGCGGGCTGAACATGACGGTGCACGCCACCACCGACGCTAAGCGCCTGGGCGACACCTGCCCCGACACCCCGGCCGCCGCCGAGAAGTAGCCGCGGCCGCGTCGCGCCCGACCTAGAACGGGATCTCGTCGTCCAGGTCGGCGGAGAAGTCCTCGCGCGGGGCGGAGCTCTGCGCCCGCGGGCCGGGGGAGAAGCCGCCACCGCCGCCGTAGCCCCCGCTCTCACCCGACTCGGCATTGTCGCCGCGGCCATCCAGCATGGTGAGTTCACCGCGGAACTTCTGCAGCACGATCTCGGTGGAGAACCGTTCAGCGCCCGACTGGTCCTGGTATTTGCGCGTCTGCAGCGCGCCCTCGAGATAGATCTTCGCGCCCTTGCGCAGGTACTGTTCGCAGACCTTCACGATGTTCTCGTTGAAGACCACGACCCGGTGCCATTCGGTCTTTTCCTTCCGCTCGCCGGAAGCGCGGTCGCGCCAGGTCTCCGAGGTCGCCACCCGCAGGTTGGCGACCCGGTCGCCGGAGTTGAGCGAGCGGATTTCGGGGTCGGCCCCGAGGTTCCCCACCAGAATGACCTTGTTGACGCTGCCCGCCATGTTGATGTCCTGAGCTTCCGTGATTGCGGGCCCCATGCCCGCCGGCAAGCTAGCCGCGCGTTAAGGGATGGGCAAGACTTTTGTTCCCGTTCCGTTCACGGCCAAGGTCAACCGTCCACAGACTTCTCACGGTCGGCCGCGGGCGGGCCCTACTGCGCGGGCATGGCCCCCGGTATCGCCAGCCGGCCATCGCCCGTGCGCACCAGGGCGACATAGCGCGGACCTTCCAGGCTGGTTGAAGTCAGGACGCCTTCAGATTGAAGAAACAGGAAATTCGCCTGATAGGCGCCATAGAGATCCTGCTGCGATCCGCCCATGCGCAAGAACTTCAGCCGCATGGCCTCCAGGTTGGCGGCGCAGGTCTCCAAGTTCGGTGCATTGACCAGCTTGAAGTACTTCAGCTTGCCACCCTTCTGGGGCACCACATGGTAGCAGACCCCCGGATCGCCCGGCGGTTCGGTGCGCTGGGCGCAGGCGGAAAGCGCCGCGCCCAGGGCTGCGACGGCGGCGGCGGAGGCGAGGGTTCGGAAGGCGCGTTGCATGGCGGCGAGCCTACACAAGGCCCACGCGCTGCGCGAGCCTCAGCGCCGGCCCGCCGGCGCATCGGTTGCCTGCGCGGGGCCTTGGGGCCGGGACGGGCCACTAGGCGTCGGCGGCGTGGCGGGGGCGGGCGGCGCGGCTGGCGTCTCCGGGATTTCCGGTTGGTCGGCGCCAAGGTCCGGCGTCGCCGCCGGCGGGACCGCGGTCGCGCCCTGGTCAGCCGCCAGCCCGCCGTTCGGGTCGGCCCCGACGTCGACCGCGTCGGTGGCGACGCCGTTGCGCTTGGCGCAGTCGGCCAGGGGCAGCTCTCCGACGAACTGCCCGGCCACGAAGCAGCGCAGCGGCTTGGTGGTGTCGACGTGAGCGCCCTGGGCGCCGGAGGAATCGATCACCAGGCCCGCCTGGGACGCCGGCGGCGGCGCGCTGCGCTCACCGCGGTGGCGCGCCACCAGCAGCCAGGCGACCGCCAGGCCCGCGGCCAGCGCCACGGCCGCGCCGGCCAGCGCCAGGACGATCCTGTGGCGATTGAGGAAGTTCATGGCCCTCGCTAGCCCCGGGGGTCCGCCGTTTCAAGCGCGCGGCGGCGGCGGCTGGTCAGGCGAGGGTGCTGAGCGTCGTGCCGGTGGAGGTGCTGCCGCCGGTCAGGCGCGCCAGGCCCGCCTGCAGGTTGGCGATCTCGCTGGTGAGATAGGCTGGGACGGTCCCACCGGAGTTCGCTTGCGCCGCGGCCGTCGTCGCGCCTGGCGCTTTGGGCGTCTCGGCGGTGACCATGTCCTGATAGGCCTCGCGGACGATGCCCATGGCGGCGTCGATCCCCGCCTGAGCCTGGGTGATCTGCGAGGCGCTGCTCAGGTTGAGCGTGCCGGAGAGACCGAGGCCATAGATCTTGCTGCCGCCGTCCGCCGGCATGGTCACGCCATTGTTTGTGACGGTCTGGTTCAACATGCCCTCAGGCAGGCCGAGCATCGGCAGGGCGTTTTCGCCGTTCGGCCCCGGGCCCAGGGTGACGCTCGCCGAGGTGTAGGCCGGCGTGACCACCAGGGTCTGCTGGCCCGAGGCGTTCTTGGTCACGGTGGCCGTGGCCTGGTTGCCGCTGGCGCGCTGAATCTCCTGGCCGATCGTGGCCAAGGTGTCGGAGGCGCCGATGGTGATCGTGACCGGCGGTCCCGAACCGGCCGCAACGGTGAACTGGTCGCCCGCCCGCAGAGAGCTGATCGAGGTCAGCTCCTGGGACGCGGGCGTGCCCAGCGTGGTCGTGGGCAGGCCCAGCCGATCGAGGACGCTGGCGCCGGTCGAACTCGCGGCGATCACCGTGGGATCGGCCATGCCGTCCGCGCCGGTGAACTGGTTGGCCGACACGACCTGGCCGGTGGAGACGTTCACCTGGGCGATGTAGCCGTCGAGCGTGCCCTGCATGGTCTGGCCGCTCAGCGCCGCCGTCGTCGTGCCGCCGACCCACACCTGGCCGCCGGAGACCGACAGCGACGTCGCCGTAGTCTTCCCGGAGTCCCCGAGGTAGGCGATCGCGTCACTCGAACTGGGAGTCAGGCTGGCGGAGACCTGGGCCACGAACGCGTTGGAGACCCCCGCGGTGGGCGGCGAGGTCACCGTGCCGGCGGACAGCACCGAGTTGGTCGTCGTTCCGGCCACCACCACCTGGCTGCCGTTCAGCGCCAGGCCGGAGATCGTCCCGCCCTGCAGGCTGCCGAGATCGCGGGTGTTGGTCAAGACCGGCTTGCCGGAAGAGATGTCGTAGTTGCGCAGGACCGCGTCGCCGTTCTCGACGCTGGCGGTGATCAGCGAGTTGCCGGACACCACCATGCCCTTGACGGAGTCCTGCCCCGCGGTCCCGAACGTCTGGGTGAAGGTCGCCGATGGCGTGCCGGTGGCGGAGGTCTTGAAGGCCTCGATGTAGCCGTCCTGGCCGCCGACCGTCGCACCGCCGCCCGGCATGGCGCCCGTGGCCTGGCCGGCCACATAGACGGTGCTGCCATCGGCGCTGAAGCTCACCTGGCTTGCGGAGTCGTTGCCGGTGGAGCCGCGGCGTTCGGTCCAGACCTCGTTGCCGCTCGAATCGTACAGCGTCACGAAGCTGTCAGTGTCGCCGGCGTTCGGCCCCGTCGAGCCCGAGTTCAGCGCCCCGTTGACCGCCCCGGTCAGGCCCCCGGTGACCGACCCGACGACCGCGACCTGCCCCGTCGAGGAGACGGCCAGGCCGAGGCCCGTGGCGGTGGAGGATGCGCCCAGGGTGCGCGTGTAGACTAGGTTCCCGGCCGAATCGTACTTCATCAGGGCGACATCCTGCGTGCCCTGGATGGACTGCCCTTCGACCGTGTTGTTGACGTCCGCCAGCATGTAGACGGACCCGTCGGACCCGACCTGCTCGGCCTGCACGGAGGTGACGCTGGACGGCAGGTTCACCGCGTTGACGCGGCCCTGGACGTAGTTGGCCTGGCCTGAGACCGCCGGCGGCGCGTCAACGTTGGTGGTGTCGGTCTGGAACTTCAGCAGCTGCGTGCTGGTGTCGGGGGTGGTGGTGGTCGTGAACCCGCCGCTGCCGTTCGGCGTGACGGTCGGGGGCGGATCGGGATTGCCCTGCGTCTGCCCCACATAGACAGCGCCCGCCGTCTGCGGCGCGCTGAAGGACACCGTCTCGCTGGTGCCGACGTTCACCTGCAGTCCGAATTCGTCCGGCGTCGGCGGAAGTGTCACGGTGCTGCCGCCGACGGTGATGGTCTGGGAAGAGCCCGGCATCCGGTTGATGGCCAGGCGCGTCTGGACCCCGGCCGTCTGCAGCTGCTGATTAACGTAGGTGACCACATTGGCGAGGCTGCGGGGTTGAGACCCCATGCCCGACAGATCGATCGGGATGTTCTTGGTCTTGTTGTTCAAGGTGACGGCGATGTTGAACTGGACGTCCCCGTCCAGCGCCGGCACGTCCCCGGTGTCCGTGGTGGCAAGCGGCGCCGTCTGGTAGGTCGTCGGCGATCCGGGGCTCTTCAGCTTCGCGGTCGCGGTCGTCGTGTCGCCGCCGAAAGCCAGGCGCAGGTTGTTGAAATCGGTGCTGCTGACATAGCTCGACACCTGCGACAGGCCGCTGGCGAAGGCGTTCGAGAGCTGAGACTGCTGCTGCGGCGACAGGCTGGTCGAAGCCGCTTGCGTGGCGATGTCGCTCAGCGACGACAGCCCTTGGTAGAGGTTGAAGAGATTGTTGTAGTCGGATGATTCCGCAGGAGTTACGCCCTCCCCCGGCTCGACCGAGGACCCGCTCTGCGGGATAATGGGAAGGCCGGCGAGCGCGTTCTGGACGTTGGAGGTGGCCTGGGCTGGCGTCTCGCCGGTGTTCCACGGCGCGTTCGGCGCCACGAAGGACGGCGCGACCGTCGAATCCGAATCCGAGGTCGACCCCGAGGTGCTGGGGGACAGCAGGCTCGACAGGTTGATGCTGATAATGCCGTTGCTGTCCTTGTTCGTATTGAACAGGCCGAGCACGTAACTCTGGTTGACCGAGGAAACCATGGGACGCCTTGGCGGTGTGAGAGCCGCGGCTGCACCATGCCGCCGCAACCCCTGCCCGTTCGTTAAGAACCGGCCGGTCGCGTCTCGGAAAAAGCGTTAAATCGCTGCCGCCGCATTCGCTGACGCAGCACAGCAAAGGCCCGGACGCGACCGGCGTCCGGACCCTCACTACGCCCCAACGGAACGGCTTGGCATTACTTGAACAGCGACAGGATGATCTGCGGCGCCTGGTTAGCGATCGACAGCGCCTGGGTGCCGAGCTGTTGCTGCACCTGCAGGGCCTGCAACTTGGCGCTTTCCTTGGCCAGGTCGGCGTCCACCAAGTTGCCCACGCCGGCGGTGAGCTGGTCGGACAGCTGCTGCACGAAGGTGTTGTGGGCGGAGATTTCCTTGCTCTGCGAACCAAGGTTGCCCAGCGCCTCGTTGGTGCCGCTGATCGAGGAGTTCAGCTCCGACAGCACCGCCGTCGCCAAGGTCACGGTGGTGAGCGAGGCGGTCGACGGCACCGTGATGATGCCGCCGCCTAGCGAAAGGTTCTGGCTGGAAAGGGTGATGAACCCCGTGGCGTCGTCATTGGCGATGAACTTTATCTGGGGGATCGAGCCATCGAGCATGTTCGCGCCATCGAAGTTGGCGTTCGAGATCGTCTCGGTGATCTGTCGAAGCTGCGCCTTGAACGCCGAGTCGATGGCCGTGCGCGAGGCGGTGTCGATGGACGGGTCCATCGCGGCCACCACGTTGGCCTTCATCTGCGTCAAAAGGTCCGAGATCGTCTCGCCCGCGGTCTGGGCGACGTCGGCGATCGAAGTGGCCCGGTTCAGGCTCGACTGCACCGCGCTCAGGGATCCGATATCTGCTCGCTGCCCCTGAGCGATCGCCCATACCGCCGCGTTGTCCTTGGCGGAGTTGATCGACAGACCCGTGCTGATGATGTTCTGCACATCGTTCAGGTTCGTGGTCGTGTTGTTCAGGTTCTGAAGCGCGATCAGGGCGGCTTCGTTGGTGTTAACGCTTAACGCCATCGGCGGTCTCCTCGGGGCCGTCCGAGCCGCTTTCATGCGAGTCGCAGGGCCGTTTCACGAGGAAAGCTATGGAGTCGTGGTGAGCAGATGGTTAACGCGAACGCCGATTGCCGCCTTCGGTTAACCGAGGCGGTCTTGCGGATCGATCTGTCGCCCCATTTCAGACGGGGGCTGAACGTCAGGCTTTGGCGCGAACCACCGAGCCGGCTTCGTAGTCCAGCTGTTCTCGCAGCATCAGGACTTGTTCCCTGGGCAGCTGCTGGATGACCTGGCCGGTCACTCGGTTGATCGTCTTGTAGACGTAGGAGTTCGTCGCCTTGTCCTCTTCTATGACTAGTCGCATATCCACCGGATCCTGGTTCTGAGCCGCCTGGGCCGCCGCGGACCCGGTGTCGGGCTGAGGCGATTTGGCGGGCTTTTGACCGAAGGTGGGATCTGGGGTGGCTGCGAGGTTCGCAACCTTGCTGTCCATCTCTCCTGCCGAAGGCGCTTGGGACGCCTACGCTCCAATGAGGAAAAAAGCGGGCGGCGGGAGGATGAACCTCCCGCCGCCGCCGTCCGGCCTACTTGAAGAGGCCGAGGAGGATCGAAGACGACTGGTTGGCGATCGAGAGCGCCTGGATGCCCAGTTGCTGCTTGGTCTGCAGCGCCTGGAGGTTCGCGCTTTCCTTCGCCATGTCGGCGTCCACCAGGTTCCCAACGCCTGCGTCGATAGTGTTCTGCAGGTTCTGGATGAACGTCAGGTGGGACGCGAGAGCCTTATCGCCCGTGCCCAGCTTACCCAGGGCGCTCGAAACGTTCGCGATCGCGCTGTTCAGCGTCGTGATCATCGAGGCGGCCGCGCTGGTCGTGTTGATCGAAGACGTGGCGGTCAGACCGCTCGTCAGGATCGAGCCGCCCAGCGACAGGTTTTCAGCCGCGACCGTGATCACCGAGCTGGCGTCCGCGTTGGCCAGGGCCTGGATCTGCGCGCCGCCGGAGACGAGCAGGTTGGCCCCGTTGAACACCGCGTTCGAGGTCGTCTTCGTGATCTGGTCACGCAGCGATTCGAATTCGTCGTTCAGGGCGGACCGGCTGGTGGTGTCCAGCGTGACGTCCGCCGCCGACAGAGCCAGCGCCTTCATCTGGGTGAGCAGGTCCGACACGGAGGTACCGGCCGACAGCGCCACGTCGACGGTCGATTGACCGCGTTGCAGCGAAGAGATGACCGAGTTCAGCGAAGACGAGGTGGCGCGTTGGTTCTGAGCGATAGCCCAGACCGCCGCGTTGTCCGACGCCGAAGAGATCGCCAGGCCGGTGCTGACCTCGTTCTGGGTCTGTTGCAGTTGGCCCGAGGTGTCGCTCAGGTTTTGGAGCGCGACCATCGCGCCCACGTTGGTGTTGATCGAGAAGGTCATCGGTAGTTCCTTTTCTCAGGTCTTCGGCCGCCATTTTGGCAACCGTGAGCATTTTGCTCGGCCCTCAAGGCAGCAAGCATCGGGCCACTTCGCCCTCGCCTTGGATCCGTATAAGAATTTGAAATTATTGCGTTATAGGCTCATTAAGCACGTTTCGCCCCGGCAATTTCTGCCGAGCGCTGACGGCGGCCGGCAAAACCTGCCGGCCTTGCCCGGCAGAAACCGCCGAGCCCGACTGCGAGGCCGGGTGAAACCGCCACTCGCCGCGCGCTTACGGCCTTACGTCGAGCTTCGCTGTTCAACCCGGGCGACAAATGGGTCTCTCGGCGGGACGAACCGAACCTCCGGAGCCCAACCTCGATGCGCACCGCCCCCATCGCCCTCGCCGCGGCCTTGTTCGCCGCGGCTGGCCCATCGGCCGCTCGGACGGACGTCTCCGCCCTGCTCCTCAAAAAGACCCAAGCCTTCTCGGACGCCGGGCAGAAGGGCGAAGGCGCCGAGATGGGCGCCCTGCTCGACGACAAGGTGGTCTTCTTCAACGAGGGCGGAGACCGGGCGACGAAGTCCGACATGGCCTCCAGCACGCCCGGGCCGCCGGAAACGGGTGTCAGCACCAGGATGACCGTGACGGACTGGCATTGCGAAGTGCACGGGAACGTCGCCGTCGCGAGCTTCGTCGACGACCAGCAGCAGGACTTCCACGGCCAGCCGTTCCACGCCCGTTACCGCTCCGTCGAGACCTGGCTGAAGGAAGGCGCGGCGTGGCGGATGATCGCGAGCTCGACCATCGCCCTCTTCGACGATCCCGCTGCGGTGACCCTGCCCGCCGCCATTCTGGATGAATATGTCGGGACCTATCAGGCGGCGCCGGAGGTCCAGCTCACCTTCACGCGCCAAGGCGCCGATCTGCTCGCGTCGACGGGCGCCGGGCCGTCAGCGGTTCAGAAGGCCGAGGTGAAGGACGTCTTCTTCTCGCCCGGCCGATCGCGCTCCATCAAGGTGTTCGAGCGGGATACGGTCGGCAAGGTGGTCGGTTTCTATCTGCGGCGGGAAGGGCACGACATCCACTTCCGGCGGGTCTGAGATCAGCCCGGACAGCCCCGCTCTCTACTAGCGAGCCGGTCAGGCCGCGCTGGCGGCCGCAGGCGCCGGCATCAGCCCCTGCATGATCATCCGGTTGATCTCGATGAGCGGCTCGATCTGCTCTTGGCGGCGGATCACCTTGCTGGTGTGACGCCCGACCCAGATGGCGAGCGAGATGATCGAGGCGCGCAACGGCTTCGGCAGACCGTTGCCGGGGCTGGCGCAGTCATCGCTGAGCGCCGCCCAGACGCGCCGGTTCCAGTCCAGGGCGTCGATCCTGGCCGCCACGTCCTTCGGGTCGGCCTTCGCCGCCTCCATCAGCGCCAGGGTGACCTGGGCAAACAGGCGGTACTCGGCCTCGCGCGGACTCTCAGCCCTCGCCGCCGCCTGTCTGTACGCTTGAAGGGACATGCCCCAGTCTCTCCTCTTCGTATTCCATCAACTTCCGGCAGCGCATCAGAGCCTTGTAGTATTCCCGCTGCATGCAGTTTTTCGAGATCTCAACGCATTCGCTGAGGATATCGGTATTGCTGATCACATTCATAAATTCGGTAAGGCGCCGAACGAATTCATCGTAATAATCTTTCGCTCCAGCCTCATCGAGGTACATCATCATCACCGGGAAGTAGATGCGCCGAGCCGGCGTCGTCACGTCTTCCTGTTGCATGATGTCCTTCTCGCGAAGGACCGAGGCTTTATTTTGCAGGACAAGGACGCCACGGCGATCCCCATTCTGCACAACGGCGCCATTGAGAACGAACTTCTCTCCGGGCTTCAGCGACAATTTCAGCGGCAAAGCCCGCCTCCTCAAATCCTGGTGCGCAACGAACCGACGTTACGATTCGATGGGCCCATTGTCGCCTTCTGACGGGCCGCGCGCACAAGAGAGTTAGCGGGCGGCGGGTTAACGTCACATTGCTCGCCGGACAGTTCGCGGCGCAGCTGACCGCCTTTCGGGATTCAGCCGGCGCCTTAAGCTCCCGTTAGCCATGTTGGACGAGGAGTCTGGGGTCCGCCGGAGACTCTCGAATCCATGCCGCGTCAGGCCCCGCCCAGCGCCACCTCCGCCCATGCGCTGCAGACCGCCGCGCCGCCCGCGCCGCGCAAGTTCGTCGCCGACGCCCTGGGCGTGGCCGGCTCCAACAGCGCGCTCGCCAAGCTGAACAGCGCCGTCGCCGAGCTCAAGGCGATGTCGTCCGCGCCCATGCTGCAGCGGGCGCTGGACTGCATCCGCGCCGCCGATGCGATCGGCGGCCGCGACTGGGCGCTGAAGGCGCTGGAGCAGGACGAACGCAGCGGCCTGGGCTGGTACCTGCTGGGCATCGCCCTGGAGCGCTGCGGCGATTTTGCGAACTCCATCCGCGCCTACGAATCCGCCCTGAAGCTGCTGCCCGACCACGCCGAGGTCGCCAACGACATCGGCCGCCTGGCTTTCCGCATGGGCATGACGGCGCAGGCCGAGTCCTTCTTCCGCCTGTTCCTGGCGCGTTATCCCGACCATCCCGAAGGCGCGAACAACCTGGCCTGCGCCATCCGCGACCAGGGCCGCCACGCCGAGGCGATCGGTGTGCTGCGCCCGGCGATCGGCAAGTCGCCGGAGTTCGCCATGCTCTGGAACACCCTGGGCACCGTCGTTTCCGAACAGGGCGATTTCGCCAGCGCGCTGACCTTCGTCGACGAGGCGGTGCGTCTCGACCCGGCTTTCGCCAAGGCCCGCTACAACCGCGGCAACGCCAAGCTGATGCTGGGCGACACCGCCGGCGCGCTCGTGGATTGCGAGGACGCCCTGAGCGTCGTGCTGCCGGAGGACGAGCGGCAGATGATGCGCCTGTCGCACTCGACCATACTCCTCGACCTCGGCCGGATCGGCGAGGGTTGGGACGAATACGAGGCGCGGCTGCACCCGCAGTTCAGCGACCGCGTCGCCTTTTCCGTCAACCTGCCGCGCTGGAGCCCGGGCGAACCTCTGGCCGGCAAGCGCCTCCTGGTGATGGGCGAACAGGGCCTGGGCGATGAGGTGCTGTTCGGCAACCTGCTGTCGGACGTGACTGAGGCGCTGGGCCCCGAGGGCAAGCTGGTGCTGGCTGTCGAGAAGCGTCTGGTCCCGCTGTTCCAGCGGTCTCTCCCGGACGCCGAGGTGAGCGCGCACGCGACCTACATCGCCGGAACGCGCTTCGTGCGCGTCGCCCCGGCGCTCGAGACGTCAGGCGCCGAACTTTGGACGCCGATCGCCAGCCTGCTCCGGGAATTCCGTCGCTCGATCGACGCCTTCCCGGACCGCAAAAGCTTCCTCAGCGCCGATACGGCGCGCGTGGCCCATTGGCGCGAACAGCTGCAGGCCGCGCCGGAAGGGGTGAAGGTCGGCCTCCTCTGGAAGAGCGCGGTCAGCAAGGATTCCCGCCACCGCTTCTTCTCGCCCTTCTCCGACTGGGCCCCTGTCCTGGCGCAGAAGGGCGTGACCTTCGTCAACCTGCAGTACGGCGACTGCGCCGAGGAGCTGGCGGCGGCCAAGCGCGACTTCGGCGTCGAGATCTGGTCGCCGCCGGGTATCGACCTGAAGCTGGACCTCGACGACGTCGCGGCCCTGTCGAGCGCGCTGGACCTAGTCATCGGCTTCTCCAACGCCACCCTGAACATCGCCGCGGCCTGCGGCACGCCGAACTTCCTGATCTCCACGCCCGGCGCCTGGCCGCGGATGGGCCAGACGAAGCGCTATCCCTGGTATCCGGCCTCGGAGGTCTTCCTGCCGCCGGGCCTCGGGCAATGGGGCGCGGTGATGGACGAGGTCGCCGGCGCGCTCGGCGCCTTCGTCGCGGAACGCTGAGGCCGCGACGGGGTTGATCCTGACGCGGCGCCGCTTGCGCGCCGGCCGAGGAGCCCCGCCATGCCCGATCCGAACAACGCCTTCGACGACGCCGACTCGCAGGATGGCGCCGAGGCCTTCGACGAGGATGTCCTGGATCCCAACGAGGAGCGCGGCGAGATGCGCACCTTCGAGGAGCTGCCCGACCTTGAGGACCTGACCCAGGCGGACGGCGACCGCGACGACGACGAGGCTCTGGCGCTGGATTCGGATGAGTTCGACGAAGACGCCTTCGACGACGCCGACACTGAGGAAGACCACGAGCTCGACCTCCACGCCGCCACCGAAGAGCGCGAGGACGACCTCGACGGCCAGGGCGCGGAGGACGGCTTCAACGAGGACCGCCTCTCGGCCCGCGACATCGAGGGCCTGGACCAGGTGGCCGACGCCGACGCGGCCGAGGGCGGCGAGGATGACGTCACCGATTTCCAGGCCACGGACGTGTCGGACGCCGACCTGCAGGCGATGGGCTATTCGGAAAACCGCGGCGGCGTCACGCGCGCCAAGGACTAGGCGGGCAGCTCGAACCCCCGGCTTGTGAGGCGCGCCCGGCTGGCCGCGCGCTGCTTCGCCCAGTCGGATTTCAGCAGGCCCAGGCCCACGACGTCGGCGGGTAGGCCGTCCTTGCGGACATGGGCGCGGAACAGGGCTTCCCGTTGGAAGCCGAAGCCCTCATGCAGCTGCCAGACGGCCTGGTTGTCGATCAGCACCTCGCACCAGAGCTTGTCCAAGCCCAGCTCGCCGAACACCTGCTCGATCACCCAATATTCCACGAAGGCGCCGATCCCCTGCCCGCGGGTCGACGGGTCGGCCAGGTAGTAGGCCCAGCTGGTCCGGCCATGCTCCGGCGCCAGATCGTAGAGGTTGGCCAGGCCCACCGGCTTGCCGTCGGCCTCGATGACCCAGTAGCGGCGGCGCGGGTCGGCGAGCGCGCCCGCGAACCAGCGCGCGTGCTCTTCCGGCGAGATGGCGTGGTCGCTGTACATCCAGCGCGCCACCTCCGGCTGGTTGCGCCAGGCCAGCAGCCGGTCGCTGTCGGCGGCCTCCAGCGGCCGCAGGACGACGTGCGGCGCACCGCTCATGCCGGAACCGGCGCGCTGTTGATCTCGAGAGCCACGATGTCGTCCGAGGTGAAGGCCGGATCGGCAGGATAGAGCCGGGCGTAGACGTCCCGCACGAAGGCGAGGTCCGCGGGCAGATCGACCGTCCAGCGCAGATGGGCCAGTGACTGGGGCCGGGCCACGCCCTCCAGGCGATAGGTCTCCGGCCGCCGGTAGAGGTAGGGCGTCACGTGCTCGCGCTCATAGGCGTCGGTCGCCCGCTCGGCCGCCTCGCTCAGCGCCGCAGGCCGGATCGCCTCGACATCCAGGCCGTGCGGAAAAGTGCGGGTCCCGAGCGCCGCGGTGGTCCAGTCGGCGTCCGTCGCATGATGATGGGCGATCACGGCGTCGATCAGCGCCGGATCCGCCAGCGGGCAGTCGGCGGTGAGCCGCACCAACGCCGCCGCCTGGGGAAACAGGTCCGCCGCCGCCCGATAGCGATCCAATACGTCGGTGAGGGAGCCGCGGTAGACGTCCAGCCCCAGGCCGTCGCAATAGAGCGCCAACGGGTCGTCGCTGGGGTCGGTGCTGGTGGCCACCATAAGCCGGTCGATGCGCTTCGACCGGCGCAGCCGCTCGACCTGGCGGCCGATCATCGGCTCCCCCAGCACCGGCGCCATGACCTTTCCGGGCAGGCGCGAGGAGCTCATGCGGGCCTGGAGGATGGCGAGATTCAAGGCAGGAACGCCTCCTTTGCCCTTCACCTAGCGCCGAATCCTTACCGGCCACAACGCAGCGCTTCGGTCGCAGGCGCGGGTTCCCAAAGCCGCTTGCAAGCCGCGCCCACGGCTTTAGGCTGACGCAGACAAACAACTGTTCGAATGCGGGCCCAGAAAGCCCGCCCGCGGGGAGCTCATGAGCCAGCGTTTCGAAGGCACCGAGAACTACATCGCCACCGACGACCTGAAGGTCGCGGTGAACGCCGCCGTGGCGCTGGAACGGCCGCTGCTGATCAAGGGCGAGCCCGGCACCGGCAAGACCGTGCTGGCCTATGAGATCGCCAATGCGCTGGGCGCCAACCTGATCACCTGGCACATCAAGTCGACCACCAAGGCCCAGCAGGGCCTCTATGAGTACGACGCCGTCACCCGCCTGCGTGACAGCCAGCTGGGCGACGAGCGGGTGAAGGACGTCCGCAACTACATCAAGAAGGGCAAGCTCTGGGAGGCGTTCACCGCCGAGGCGCGCCCGGTGCTGCTGATCGACGAGATCGACAAGGCCGACATCGAATTCCCCAACGACCTCCTCCAGGAGCTCGATCGGATGGAGTTCTATGTCTACGAGACCGACGAGACGATCAAGGCCAAGGTCCGGCCGATCGTGATCATCACCTCGAACAACGAGAAGGAACTGCCCGACGCCTTCCTGCGCCGCTGCTTCTTCCACTACATCCGCTTCCCGGAAGCCGAGACGATGAACGAGATCGTCGAGGTGCACTATCCGGGCATCAAGCAGAAGCTGGTCGCCGAGGCGCTGCGCATCTTCTACGACATGCGCAAGGTGCCCGGCCTGAAGAAGAAGCCGTCGACCTCCGAGCTGCTCGACTGGCTGAAGCTGCTGATGGTCGAGGACATCGACGCCGATGCGCTCAAGGAGCGCGATCCGACCAAGTTGATCCCGCCGCTGCACGGGGCGCTCCTGAAGAACGAGCAGGACGTGCATCTCTTCGAGCGCCTGGCCTTCCTGGCGCGGCGCGAGGGCGCGGGCTCACGGCCCGGGCAATAGCTTGGCCGTAACAGGCGTTACGTCGAATTCACTCGCCTTTTGAAGGGGCTCCGGTCAGATTCCTCGCGAACGGGACCGGAGCCTTGATTTTGATGAAGCCGCTGCTCTTCCTTTCCGCCTGTGGGCTGGCGCTGGCCGCCACGGCGGCCTGCGCGCCGTCGACGCCGCCCACCGCGCGCGCGGCCCTGGACTGTCCCGATCACACCGGCGACCTGCGCCTTACCGGCATCGCGGCGGACAAGAAGAGCTGCACCTACGTCAGCGGCGAAGGCGATCAAGTCTCCCTGCGGCTGATCCCGGTCTCCTCGACGTATGAGCAGGCGCTGCAGCCCATCGAGCAGGAGCTGCAGGGCGAGCTGCCGACACCCGCGGCCACCGCGGACAAGGCCGACACCGCCGAGGACAAGGCCAGCGACGCCTCAGCCACGGTGAAGACCGAGGCGCCGGGCAAGGCGTCGAGCGGCGGCGCCTCCGAGGCGGCCAAGGCCGCCAAACAAGCCGCTGACGACGCCCTGGGCGGGACGCGCGCGGCGCACAAGGACAGCGACGGCGACGACGATGACGACACCAGCAAGGTCTCCATCGGCCCGGGCGGGGTCAGCGTCAGCCCGAACGGCGGCGCCGGCGACCATGCCGACATCAACCTGCCGGGCATCCACATCAGCGCCGACGACGACAAGGCCAAGGTCCGCTTCGGCACGGTGAACATCGACGCCGGCGAGGATGGGGCCACGGTGCGCGTCGCCCGCGACGTACGCCTGCGCGGCGAGGCCTTCTCCCCGGAACGCCGCGGCTTCCGTGCGACCTTCATCCTGGCCAAGGACAACCTGAAGGACGGCTGGAAGGCCGTGGGCTACGAGGCGGCGGGGCCCAAGGCGGGACCGATCACCGTGGCGGTCTTCAAGTCACGCGAGGGCCACCGCCACGACGTGTCGGAATATGTGAAGCGCCTGGTGCGGCGCAACGGCGGGGTCTAGCCGGCGGGCTGGCGCCGCTCATCCCGGCGAACGCCGGGACCCAGATGGAATGGCTCATAGGTAGGCTCCATGACCTCAGAGCCCATCCAATCAGCGTCCGCGCCTTGAGATCTGGATCCCGGCCTTCGCCGGGACGAGCGGAAATAGTCTAGCCAGCGGGCTGGACCTCGACGACCTTGTAGGTCAGCGGCCGGCCGTCCTCGTCGGTGATAGTGACGTATTCGCCGACCGCGAAGCGGTGCTCGCCCAGGCGGTAGAGCGGCTCGTCCTCGCCCACATCGTCCTCGTCATAGTCGAAGAACCAGCGCTGGCCCTTGCGCGCCAGCCGCCCATCGGTGGGGTCCTCGTCCGGCGTGAACCGGCGCACCACACAGGCGTCGCGGGCCTTGGCGTAAGCCGCCGCGTCGATATGGCCGTCGTCGGTGAGCGGGGCGGTCAGCGCATAGCCGCGGTGATCGTCGCCGCCGGCGAACTCCGTGCCAGGGTTGCGGGCGAGCCGCATGACGATACGCGACAGGGTCATCTGCAAATCCTTGAATGAAGCTAGTGCGATAAGAACAGCGAAGGCTCGTCGGAGTTCAACAGGGTTCGCGTGGTGCCCCCGAAGATGAACTCCTGCAGCCGCGGGTGGCCGAAGGCGCCGGCGACCAGGATATCGGCGCCCGCCGCCTTTGCCGCCGCCAGCAGGGCCGGCGCCGCGTCGCCGCTGTCGGGCAGGATCTCGACCTCGGCCTTCACCCCGCGCGCGGCGTAATAGGCCTTCAGCCGCTCCGGATCGAAGCTGCGGGAGCTGGCCTTGGGCGCGGCCAGAATCGCGACGCCGGCGGATTTTTCCAAAAGCGGCAGGACCAGGCGCGCCGCGCGGCTGGCCTCCTTGCCGCCGTCCCAGGCCACCGCCACCGTGCCGCCGATCTTCAGGGCCGGCCGCGCGATCAGCACCGGCCGTTGCTCGTCGGCCACCATCTGCTGGAAGGCCTCGGCCAAGGGCCCGCGGCCGCGCGAGGGGTCGGTGGTAAACACCACCACGTCGGAGAGCCGGCTCTCCGCCGACAGCCCCGCCCAGACGGGCGTCTGCAGGGCCACGAAGCGGGCCTTGGCGTAGACGGTGGTGGCCAGCGCCGCGCGGGCGGCCGTCTCGCCGGCCTGGGCGGCTTCCTTCAGGCTCTCGAGCGCGGTGGTCTGCACCCCGCCCAGGAAGCCCTCGCCCATCCAGGGCATGACGTCAGCCACGTCGGCGGGCGTGTAGACGCCCACCATCTCGGCCTGGAACGGTTCGGCCAGCATGGCCGCGGCCGTCACCGCCGCCGCGTCGCCGGCCCCGCCCGAGAGCGGCGCCATGATCCGAGCCCAGCTCATCGCCTCGGCTCCGTCGTTCGCGTGAACTTCAAGGTCTCAGGCCCTATGCTCGCATTGATCTTTGTCACGGCGTCGGTCAGGTCCTTTTTGGGTCCGGTCGCGACCCTGGCGCCGATGAGCTTGACTGTGGAGGGAACGCTTTCGTGAGGAAAGGGCTGCGTCGGACCAAGGCCGAACCGCGCGCCTGGCAGCGGATGCTGTCGGGGCGGCGCCTCGACCTGCTCGATCCGTCGCCCATGGACATCGAGATCGAGGACATCGCCCACGGCCTGGCGCGTGTGGCGCGCTGGAACGGCCAGACGGTGGGCGAACACGCCTTCTCCGTCGCCCAGCACTCGGTGGTGGTGGAGGAGATCATGGCCCACGTCCGCCCCGACGTCGCCCCGCGCTGGCGCCTGGCCGCCCTGCTGCACGACGCCTCGGAATACGTGATCGGCGACATGATCTCGCCCTTCAAGGCCGCGCTGGGGGTCAACTACAAGGATTTCGAGGAACGGCTGGAAAACGCCATCCACGTCCGCTTCGGCCTGCCCGCCAAGACGCCGGCGGAGATCAAGGCGCTGATCAAGCTGGCCGACCGCGCCTGCGCCTTCTTCGAGGCCACCCAGCTGGCCGGGTTCACCCACGCGGAGTCCCTGGCCTTCTTCGACGCCCCGCCGCACGGCTACAGCCTGACCATCGAGCCCCTGCCGCCCGCCGCCGCCCAGGCGCGCTACCTCGAACGCTTCCACCTGCTCTCCGAGGCGGCCGGCTATACGCCCACCGCCGCGGCCTTCGACACCGAATGAGCATCGCACCCGACAGCGCCGTGGTGATCGGCCTCTCGGCCGTGGTGGTGGCCATCCAGGGCGACGACGCCGTGGTGCTGACCGTACGCCCGCCGGGCGCTGGCCTGGAGGGCCTGCCCTTCGGCCCCTTCGATCCCAAGGGCCACCGCACCTTCGAACTGGCCATGCGCGCTTTTGTGAGCGCCCAGACGCGGTTTTCCCTGGGCTATGTCGAGCAGCTCTACACCTTCGGCGACAAAGGCCGCGACGCGCCACTGGCCGACATGGGCGACCACGCGGACGACGAGGACGGCCACCACGCCCGGGTGATCTCGGTAGGCTATCTGGCGCTCGCCACCGCGGCGGTCGAAACCCATGCGCCAGGCTCGGAATGGCGGCCCTGGACGCGGTTCTTCCCCTACGAGGACTGGCGCGACGGCCGGCCCGAGGCGCTGACGCTGATCGAAGACGCCCTGCGCCGCTGGGCCGACGGCGACGCCCAGCGCTGGGGCCATGCGCGGCTGTTGTTCGCCCTGGACGGCGCGCCCTGGAACGAGGAACGCGTGCTGGAACGCTACGAGCTGCTCTACGAGGCGGGCCTGGCGCGGGAAGCGGCGCGCGACCGCGGCGAGGCGGCGACCGCCCTGCCCGCCCCGCTGGCCGCCGCCCTGGGCGAGCCCATGCTGTCGGACCACCGCCGCATCCTCGCCACCGCGGTCTCGCGCCTGCGCGGCAAGCTCAAATACCGCCCGGTGGTCTTCGAACTGATGCCGGAGGCCTTCACGCTTTCGGCCCTGCAGCGCGCGGTGGAGGCCATCGCCGGCGTCGCCCTGCACAAGCAGAACTTCCGCCGCGCCCTGGAGCGCGCCGAGCTGGTCGAGGGCCTGGGCCGCATGGACGCCGAGACCGGCGGCCGCCCCGCCGAGCTCTACCGCTTCCGCCGCGAGATCCTGGGCGCCCGTCCCGTCTCCGGCCTCAGCCTGCCGCTGCTGCGCGACTGACCGCCGGCGGCCGGACCCGCGCGCTCACGCCGTGACGCGTCCGCGCCGGACGACGTAGGGCAGCACGAACAGGTAAAGGCCGGTGATCAGCAGCAGGAAGACCGGGATCAGCGCCAGCAGGTTCACCCAGAAGGGCGGCGCATGGCCCTTTCCCATCACGGTGTAGGTGGTGAAGTTGATGACCACGCCCGCCGTGAAGACGATGGACAGCCAACGGTGGATTTGCCGCATCCAAGTATTCAAGGAGACCTCCGTTTTCTGAGGTCACGTCCTAGCGTTCGCCTGCAGCCCGCGCTTCTCTGAAACTGCGATTCTTGAGATCAGGCCTTCAACGCCGCGGCCACCGCCGCGCCGTTCGGGGTCCCGAGGCCGGTGCAGGCGTCCCAGCCCTTGGCGGCTTCGAAGGCGCCGTTGTCGCCGACGGTGATGTCGTGCAGCGCCTGGGGCGACTTGTAGAGGGCCGGGTTGATGAAGCCGGCGCGGGCGCCGCTGGCGGCGTTGATGCGGGCGATCAAGCCGGCCCAAAGGGGCGCGACCGCGCTGGTGCCGCCGATCACCGTGTCCTGGCCATCGACGCGGACCTCGTAGCCGCTGTCGGGATCGGCGTCGCCTGCCACGTCCGGCACACCTCGCCGCGCCAGGGGCGTCGCCGCGCCGTCCGCCGCCGTGGCCGCAAGCCCCGCCTGCCAGGTGGGCAGGGCGAACGTGGCGCTCACCCCGCCGCCGCCGGCGCCGCCGTCCGCGCCGTCGTTCCACACCTGCTCGGCTTCGAGGACCGCGCCCTTGGCCGTCAGGCGCGTGCCGCCGCAGCCGGTGGCGTGCGGACTGGAGGCGGGGAAGTCCACATGCTGGGCGCCGTCGCTCAGACCGTCCGTCGAGCCGTTGTCGCCGGACGCCACCAGCACGGTGATCCCCAGCACCGCGGCGTCCTGGAAGGCGCTGTCGAAGCTGGTCATCGCCTGCGCCGTCCAGCTCGACTCCGGGCCGCCCCAGCTGATCGAGATCACCGAGGGCTTGTTGGCCTGGTCGTGCGCCGCCGTGGTGATGGCGTCGAGGAAGCCCGCATCGGTGTTCGGCGCGAAATAGACCCCGATCGCCGCGCCCGGCGCCACAGCGCCGACCACCTCAATGTCGAGCATCACCTCGCCGTCCGGGCCATCGGCGCTGCCGGTGGGGGCGTTCTTGGCATGGTCGACGCTGAGCGCCGTGACCTTCGGCGCCGTCACGCCGAGGCCCTTGAAGTAGGTCTGCAGGTCGGCGGGCTTATAGCCGCCGCCGAGTTCGATGAGGGCCACCGTCTGGCCCACGCCGTCGCCGGCTGGAAAGCCGTAGAGCTCGGCCACCTCGATCGGCGTGAAGGCGGTGGGCGCGGCGGCGGCGTCCTGGCGGATGCGGAAGTGCGGCTTGGCCGCGGGGCGGTTGTCGAGGCCCAGGACCGCTTCGATCACCTTGTTGAGGTCTTCGGGCACGTGCAGCGCTCCGGTGCGGCCGCGGTAGGAGCCGCCATCGAACTCGAAATCGCTGAGCTCCACGCCGAAGGCCGCCTCGAACTGGGCGACCGAGCCCGACAGGACGACGCTGCGCCGCGCGGCGTGCGTCTGGACCACCGCCAAGCCATGCGTCTGAGCGAAGGCCGCGACGCGCTCCAGGTCTTCTGGGGCTGCGCCATAGGCGGCGGCGAAGGCGTCGTGGGTCATCGGCGCGCGCGGGCGGCCTTGGGCGAGATCGGCGACGTGGGCGCGCAGGCCCTCAGGATCGCGGCGGCGGACGACCACCGTCGCCTCCAGCCGCTGGTCGCCAGCCGTTCGCCCGACCGCGCGCGCGCCGCGCATCGGATGGCGTTCGCTGCCGGGAAGAGGTTTCTGGGCCATGGTCCACCGCTGATGCTGCGGGAGGAAAACGCGCGGGTTGGCCGTCAGTCTACCTTACCTGGAGTTGAATCTTCTAGGCCGCTTCCCGTTTCACGGGCGCCGGCTTCGCCTCCTGGCGCGCGAGCCAGGCGGTTTTCAGGGTCGCCGAGGTGTCCCGGCTGCCGTCCGGGCTCCAACCCGGCGGACCGAACAGCCAGCCGAGTGTGTGGCGAGGTTCCCGCACGATGTCCTGGGCGATGCCGATCCACTCGTGGAAGGCCACGCGTAGGAGATTGAAGGTGCCCAGGTTGTGCACCAGGCCATAGCGCGGCGCCTCCTCGTCCAGCTCCGGCTGGAAGGTGCCGAACAGCCGGTCCCAGACGATCAGGATACCGGCGTAGTTCTTGTCGAGGTAGCGTGGGTTGCGCGCATGGTGCACCCGATGGTGCGAGGGCGTGTTGAACACCGCCTCGAACCAGCGCGGCATCCGCCCGATCGCCTCGGTGTGGATCCAGTACTGGTAGACCAGGCTGACGCCCTTCTCGATGGCCACCATGGCCGGCGGGAAGCCCAGCAAGGACAGCGGCAGCCACAGGGCCCAGGTCCCGGCCACCCCGCCGGTCCAGGTCTGCCTGAGCGCGGTCGACAGGTTGTAGTGCTGCGAGGAGTGGTGGTTGACGTGCGCCGCCCACCAGGCGCGCCGCTCGTGGCTGAGGCGGTGGAACCAGTAGTAGGTCAGGTCCTCGGCGAAGAAGACCAGCACCCAAGCCCAGACCGCAGTCATCGGGATCGTGAACAGCCGGTGGTGGTAGCACCAGATCGCCGCAGCGAAGCTGAGGCCGGCGATCGGCAGGCCGGAGAGCGTCGAGACGAGGCCCATGGACAGTGAGACGGCGGTATCCTTCGTCTCATAGCGCGCCTTCAGCTTGCCGAAGCGGGCCAGCACGATTTCCAGGATCACGCTCAGGATGAAGAAGGGCGTGGCCAGGGTGACCGGATCGGTGGGGATCTTCACGTGGCGGCCTCCCCTTTGGCCGTGGGCGGCGGCCAGGCCGCGAAGGCGAGGACGGCGCGTGGGGCGCCCGGCTCCCTGAGCGCGATCGTGACGCGCCCGCCGCGCGATTGGGCCGCCTGGGCTTCGCGCCAGACGACCCTGCGGGCCAGGTAGCCGTCGCCGATCCGCATCAGGACCAGAGCCCACTTGCCCGCCCGGGCGACGCCGCCGCGGCCGTCGGCCGCCAGCCACAGGCTCTCCAACCGGTCGTCGGGGAATTCCTCGGCCAGGAGGCGGCGCGCGGCGGCCTCGTCCAGCGGCGGCGCGGCGCGCCCGCGGGTCATCAGCGCCGCCATGCCCACCAGCAGGGCGACCGCCACGGCCGAGACGGCGAGCTGGATCAGGTTACCGATGTTCACGGACGGAATCTGGCGTCGCCGGGCGCTTCGGTCAAGACAAAGCCCTCCCGGATCCGGGAGGGCTTTGCGACGCTGGCGTCCGTGTCGGGTCTAGAACTTCCGCACGTAGGAGATCGCGTAGACGTTGGCGTCGGCGACGCCGCGCGGCTGGAAGTCTTCGCGGGTGTAGTCCAGGCGCACGCCGTTCTTGGGGTCGAACATGTACTGGGCGCCGACGCCGTAGTTCCAGGAGTCGCCGCGCACGCCGTTGGTCACGCCGGGCAGCGGGCCGGTCCCCGAAAGGTTGGTCACGCCGGCGACCGGTCCGGTGCCCGTCGAGTGGCCATAGCCGATACGGGCCAGCAGATCGAGGTTGGGCATGATCGGCAGGAAGCCCACGCCGTAGATCGCTTCCTGGCTGTCCTGGTGGACCTTGATCGGCGGCGCGTCGACGATGTGGACCTTGTCGTCCCCAAGGCCCCAGGAGCCTTCGCCCTCGATGCCGAAGTAGCGGCTGAAGCGGGCGCCCAGGCGAAGCTGGATCGAACTCAGGTCCTGGTGATCGCGGGACGTGTCGTCATAGCCCAGGGTCCCGTAGAAGGACGGGCTCATGAGGTTGAAGCCAGTCGGCGGCGGTGGCGGCGGGGCCGTCTGAGCCAGGGCGGCGGCTGGAAGGGTCAAGGCCAGCACAGCGGCCGAGGCCACGATCGTCGGAATTCTCATCTCACTCAAATCCTCACTGGTACGCAAACAGCCCAACCCTCTCGGGTTCGGCTCCAAACGCGGCCTGGGGTTGTCGGTTCGGCCTTAATGGTATGGCGAACACGGTGTGTGGCTCCTGAGCCACTCCGGGCGGTTGGAGGCTATGGCGCGGCCCGGCGCGTGCTATCACTCCGCCTTCCCGACGGAGCCTTTTCCCTTTGCCGCAAGCCGTGATCGCCGCCACCGGCCTCTACACCCCGCCGCACAGCCTCTCGAATGCGGAGCTGGTGGAGACCTTCAACGCCTATGTGGAGCGCTTCAACGCCGCCAACGCCCCGGCGATCGCCGCCGGCGAGGTCGCCGCGCTCACGCCCTCGTCCGTCGAGTTCATCGAGAAGGCCTCGGGCATCAAGGCCCGCTATGTGGTCGACAAGTCCGGCCTGGTCGACCCGGACCTCATGCGCCCGATCATCCCGGAACGCTCCAACGAGGAGCTGTCGGTCCTTGCCGAGATGGCCGTGGAAGCCGCCAAGCAGGCGCTGGAACGCTGGGGCAAGCCGGCCAGTGATATTGACGCGGTGATCTGCGCGGCCTCGAACATGCAACGGCCCTACCCGGCCATGGCCATCGAAGTGCAGCAGGCGCTGGGCATCGAAGGCTTCGCCTTCGACATGAACGTCGCCTGCTCCTCGGCCACCTTCGGCATCAAGACCGCCGCGGACTTCGTGACCTCCGGCTCGGCGCGGGCCGTGCTGATGGTCAATCCGGAGATCTGTTCGGGCCACCTGAACTTCCGCGACCGCGACAGCCACTTCATCTTCGGCGACGTCGCCACCGCGGCGATCGTCGAGGACGCCGGCCGGGCGAAGGGTGGCTGGGACATCCTGGGCACGCGGCTGAAGACCCAGTTCTCCAACAACATCCGGAACAACTTCGGCTTCCTGAACCGCGCGGCCCCGGAAGGCGTGGGCGCGACCGACAAGCTGTTCGTGCAGGAGGGCCGCAAGGTGTTCCGCGAGGTGGTGCCGATGGTCAGCGACATGATCGTCGAGCACGCCCAAGACATCGGCCTCGACCCGACTGGGCTGAAGCGCCTGTGGCTGCACCAGGCCAACATCAACATGAACGAGATGATCGGCAAACGCGTGCTGGGCCGCGAGCCGGCGCCGGGCGAGAACGTCATCATCCTGGACGAGTTCGCCAACACCTCCTCGGCCGGCTCGATCATCGCCTTCCACCGCGCCAACGACGACTTCGTCACCGGCGAGACCGGCCTGATCTGCTCCTTCGGCGCCGGCTATTCCGCCGGCACGGTGTTCGTCAGGAAGCGCTAGGGCCGCTCAGCCGAAGGCGGGCGCGAAGCGGATGTTGTCGCGCTCCAGGCCCTTCAGCACCACGTCCAGGCCGCCGGACTTGATCATCCACTCCAGGCGGTGATCGCGGTATTCGCGCTTGAAGAGGCCCTTCTCCACCAGATCGGCGACGTTCGGCATGGCCGAGGCGCGGGACGAGGCGATGGCTTCGGCCATGGTGTCAGCCACCGAGGCGCGGGCGTTGGCGCGCGCCAGCCAGTCGGCCAGCGGGCCGGCCGCCGGCGGATAGCCGTGCCCAGCCGAGCCGTTGAGATAGGGCGCGACGGACAGGTCGCCCCAGCCGAAGGCGTCGCCGTTGAACCATTCCCGGTCGCCAAGCTCTTTCGTGAGCCAGGCCTGGAGGCCTTCGATCTGCGCCTTGGCCTTGGCGAACAGGGCCTCGGCCGCCGCGCCCTCGGCCCGCCGGAACCAGCGGATCTCCGACAGGCCCCAGTTGATCGCCTCGTAGTGGGTGTCCATCACCTCTTCCAGCATCCGGACCCGAGCGCGGTCGGCGGCGGAGGCCGGGCGCATCGACGGCGTCGGATAGGCGTCGTCCAGGTATTCCAGGATGATGGTGGAATCGAAGATGCGCACCTCGCCGTCGACCAGGGCCGGCACCTCGGCGCGCGGACTGGCCGCTACGAAGTCGCCGGCCGCACCGCCCGCGCCCAGGCCGCCGGGCTGGCGCGCCTCGAAGACCAGGCCCTTCTCGCGCAGCGCGATCCGGACCTTCTGGGCGTAGGGCGAGAGCGGGTGATCGTAGAGGACGATCATCGCGGCGCCTCTGTGGGTGCGACGGTCGGGGCCGCGGCCGGCGCGGGCGCGGGACCGTCACTGACGGCGTCCGGCTTCGGATGCGCGGCCTTCCAGTCCATCATCGCCTGGACCCGCGCCCGCACCGACGGGTGGTCGTAGAAGATGAACTCCTCGATCCCGGAGGGGCTGTCGGCGCGATATTCGATGGTCTTCACCAGGGCCTTGGCCAGGCCGTCCGGCTCATTGAAATGGACCACGGAGAAGTGGTCGGCGTCGGCCTCCTGCCAGCGGCTGTAGGTGTTGGTGAGCGGCGTGGCCAGCAGGCTCAGCACCGTGAAGATCACGCTGACCACCGGCAGGCCGGCCGGGTCGGCGAGCCCGGTGACGCCGTGGGCGCCCAGCAGGCGCGCAGCCAGCGGGAACAGCCGGTCGACCAGGAAGAACCCGATCAGCGCCATCAGGCCGAACACCACCGCGGTCAGCGGCACATGGCCGTGGACGTAGTGCCCCATCTCGTGGCCCACCACGCCCTTCACCTCGGCGAGGTCGGCGTCCTTCTTGAACATCACGTCGCTCATGGCGATGCGGCCTAAGCCCAGGAAGCCGCCGGCGTTGGCGGTGTAGCGGTTCGACTGTTTGGAGCCGTCGTAGATCAGCACCTTGTCAGACGGCACGCCCACCTGCTTGGCCATGGCCACCACCGTGTCGCGCACCTGCCCGGGCGGCGCGGGCTTGTAGGTGTTGAACAGCGGCTCGACGAAGAACAGGTTCAGGATGAAGAAGCCCAGGATCACGACGATCACGCCGGCCGCGCTCCAGATCCACCAGGTCTTCGGCAGGCGCCTCACCACCCAGTAGAACAGGGCGAAGACGATCAGCGCCTGGACCGTGCCCACGGCCATCGACAGGAAGTGTTCGCTGAGCCAGCCGCCAAAGGCGCGGCTGGTCATCCCGTAGCTCTTCTCCCGCCACCAGTGGGCATAGGCGTCCCAGGGGATCGACAGCAGGCCTTCGAGGATCGAATCCACCGCGACCACCGCGAAGACCGCGAGCCAGGGATGCGGCCTCTTCGCCTCCACCCCGCCGCGGACCTTCACCAGCACCCCGGTCCGGATGACGATCCAGGAGACCAGGACGCTGACGATCGCCGCGCCTAGCAGCACCCAGTGCCCGCCCTGGGTATAGGCCGTGGCCTTGGCATGGGCCTCCGGCGACAAGGTGGCGAGATAGGCGTTCGTCGCCGCCGTTGGATCGAATCCCTGAGCCATTGGTCGCTCCCCGTTTGTCTTTGACCTGACGTGGACGGAAATTGTCACGCTTGTCGAGGCTGAAAGCCGTCCTAGTGTGTCACCCAACGGAAGGCCGGGGAGTCGCCAGGGTGAAGATCACGCGTTTCGCCGCTGTATCGATGGCGGCCCTGGCCGCGGCGGCCTCATTGGGCGCGGCAAAGCCGGCGGCCTATGACCTGGTGATCCGGGGCGGCGAGATCCTCGACGGCTCCGGCAAACCCGGCGTCACCGGCGACGTGGCCGTGAAGGGCGACCGCATCGTCTATGTCGGCCCGCATGCGCCCGGCCGCGGCAAGACCGAGATCGACGCCCATGGCAAGGCCGTGGCGCCTGGCTTCATCAACATGCTCTCCCACTCCGAGGACAGCCTGATCGCCGACGGGCGCGGCCAGTCGGAGCTGCGCCAGGGCGTGACGCTGGAGGTGATGGGCGAAGGCTCCTCCATCGGCCCGCTGACACCTAGGATGCAGGTGCTGGAGGTGCAGCGCGAGCACGACATCAAGTATCCGATCGACTGGACGACGCTGGACGGCGGGCTGGAGGCGCTGGCCAAGCGCGGCATCGCGCTCAACGTCGCCTCGTTCGTCGGCGCGGGCACCGTTCGGGTGAACGTGCTGGGCGAGGACGACGTGCAGCCGACGCCGGCCCAGCTCGACCAGATGCGGACGCTGGTCCGCCAGGCGATGCAGCAGGGCGCGATGGGCGTGGGGTCCGCCCTGATCTACGCGCCCTCGACCTTCGCCAAGACCGACGAGCTGGCGGCGCTGGCCGGCGAGGCGGGAAAGTGCGGCGGCATCTACATCAGTCACATGCGCTCCGAGGGCGAGCACCTCTTAGAGGCGACCGACGAGCTGATCGAGATTTCCCGCCGCTCGGGAACGCCGGCCGAAATCTTCCACATGAAGACCGCCGGCAAGGACAACTGGGGCAAGGAAGACGCCTTCATCGCCAGGATCGAGAAGGCCCGCGCCGGCGGCCAGCGCATCACCGCCGACATGTACACCTATGCAGCCTCCTCCACCGGCTTCGACGCGGCCATGCCCACCTGGGTGCAGGCCGGCGGCGTGGAGCAATGGATCGCGCGGCTGAAGGACCCGGCCACCCGGGCCAAGGTGATCGCCGAAATGCGCGAGGCGCATCCGAAGGATTGGGAGAACTCCTTCCGCCAGGCCGGCGGCGCTGAGGGCACCCTGCTGGTCGGGTTCAAGGACCCCAAGCTGAAGCCGCTCACCGGCAAGACCCTGGCCGAGGTCGCCAAGGAACGGGGGACCTCGCCCGAGGACACCATCATCGACCTGATCATCGAGGACGGCACGCGCATCCAGGTGGTCTATTCCTCGATGAACGAGGACAACGTCCGGAAGCAGATGACCCTGCCCTGGGTCAGCTTCGGCTCGGACGCCTCCGCCCAGGCGCCGGAGGGCGTCTTCCTCCTGTCGTCCACCCACCCGCGCGCCTACGGCAACTTCGTGCGGGTGCTGGGCAAGTACGCCCGCGACGAGCAGGCGCTCTCCCTGCCCGAGGCGGTGCGCCGGCTTGCCGCCCTCCCCGCCCACAACCTGGGGCTCCACGACCGCGGCCTGTTGAAGGCCGGCTATTATGCCGACGTGGTGATCTTCGACCCGGCCACAGTCACCGACCACGCCACCTTCGTGAAACCGCAACAGTTCGCCACCGGCGTCTCGGATGTGCTGGTCAACGGCCAGGCCGTGCTGAAGGATGGCGAGCCCACCGGAGCCGCCGCGGGGCGGGTGGTGCGCGGCCGCGGCTGGACGGGCTGGAAGGACGGCGGCTGCCGCGCGTCGGCGAACGATTGGACCTGGTGATGCGGACGCCGATGCGTTTTGCGGCGGCCCTGGCCGCGGGCCTTCTCGCCGCCGCCCTCGCCGCCCGGGCGTCGGCCGCGCCTGCGATCCCGACCCAGTTGCCGAGCGGTGTCGAGCCGGTGGCCTACGACCTCACCGTCACGCCCGACTTCGCCAAGCTTACCTTCGCGGGCCACATGGCCATGAGCGTCGAGGTGAGCCGGGGGACCGACCGCCTGGTGGTCAACGCCCTTGGCCTCGACATTGGCGCGGCCAGCATCGACGGCGCGCCCGCCAAGGCGAGCCTCGACCCCAGGACCCAGACCGCCATCTTCGCCGCCGGCAAGGGTCTCAGCGCCGGGCGCCATGTGCTGGTCATCGACTACACCGGCAAGATCGCCGACAGCGCCACGGGGCTCTTCCACGTGGACTACGCCGGCGGGCGGATGCTGGCGACCCAGTTCGAGCCCTCGGACTCCCGCCGCTTCATGCCGGTCTTCGACGAGCCGGCGAAGAAAGCGGTCTTCAACATCACCGCCGTCATCCCCAAGGACCTGATGGCCATCTCCAACATGCCGGAGGCCTCCAGCGAGCCCGCGGGCGACAGTCTGAAGCGGGTGCGCTTCGCGCCCACGCCCCGGATGAGCAGCTACCTGCTGTTCTTCGGCGTGGGCGACATGGAACGGCTGACCAAGGAGGTCGACGGGACTGAGGTCAGCGTGGTGATCCGTCGGGGCCAGGCCGCCGAGGCGCGCTACGCCCTGGAGGCGGCGGAGCAGCTCCTGCCCTTCTACAACGACTACTTCGGCCGGAAATATCCGCTGCCCAAGCTCGACCTGGTGGCTGCGCCCGGCGACGTCTCGGGCTCCATGGAGAACTGGGGCGCGATCCTGTTCAGCCAGGACAATGTCGTCTTCGATCCCAAGCTCTCCAGCGCCGGCGACCGCGAGCTGGTGTTCGAGGTCGTCGCCCACGAGATGGCGCACCTGTGGTCCGGCGACCTGGTCACCATGGCCTGGTGGGACGACCTGTGGCTGAACGAGGGCTTCGCCAGCTGGATGGCCACCAAGGCCACCGACCATTTCCATCCGGAATGGCGCGCGACGCTCTCGGCGCTCGGCGACAAGGACGAGGCCATGTTGCTGGACGCGCGGCCTGGGGCGCATCCAATCGTCCAGCGCATCGTCAGCGTCTCCCAGGCCGAGCAGGCCTTCGACGCCATCACCTACAAGAAGGGCGAGGCGGTGATCCGCATGTTGGAGGCCTACGCCGGCCCCGACGCCTGGCGCCAGGGCGTGCGCGCGTACATGGCCGGGCACGCCTACGGCAACGCCACCAGCGACGACCTCTGGCGCGCCATCGACGCGGCCGCCGGCAAGCCGGTCTCGGTGGTGGCGCGCGACTTCACCACCCAGCCAGGCGTGCCCCTGGTCCACGTGACCTCCAGCTCGGCGGGCATCACGCTTACCGAGACGCGGCTGGCCAACGACGTGGTGATCCAGGGCGTCAACATCGCCGCCAGCCGCATGGACATGGCCGCCCGGGACGCCAGCGTGCTGTCCTGGCGCGCGCCGATCCGCCTGAAGTCGGTGAACGGCGGCCCCGACAAGGAGCGGGTGATCTCCCGCACCTCGCCCCAGAGCGGCGCGGTCGGCGACATCGTCAACGCCGGACAGCTCGGCTACTACCGGGTGTCCTACGACAGCGCGTCCTTCGCGCCCCTGGCCGAGGACTTCCGCAAGGTCGGCGCCGCCGACCAGCTGGGCCTCCTGCAGGACAACCTGGCGCTGGGCATGGACGGCCAGGCCCCGGTCAGCAACTACCTGCGCTTGGCCGCCGCCCTGCCCGCCGACGCCGATCCGGTGGTCTGGCGGGTGCAGGCCCGCACGCTCGCCGGCCTCGACGGCTACTATGCGCCGGGCCCGCGCCGCGCGGCCTATCGCGCCTGGACCTCAAGCCTGCTCGCCCCGGAACTCGTCCGCGTGGGGTTCGACATCAAGCCCGGCGAGCCGGCCGCCCAGGCCCTGTTGCGCGAGACCCTGATCCTGGCGCTCAGCCAGCTCGGCGATCCGCGGGTGGCGGCCGAGGCGCTGCGCCGGTTCAAGGCCACCGACGGCGACCTCGCCAGGCTCTCCGCCGACCAGCGGCGCTGGGTGCTGGTCGGCGCGGCCCGCGCGGCGGACCCTGAGACCTTCCGGGCGATCCGCGCCCTCGCCAAGGCCGCCAAGGATCCGCTGGAGCGCAATGACCTCTACATCGACCTGGCGGCGGTGGACGACGAGGCCCTGGCCGGCCAGGTGCTGGCGCTGTCGATCACTGACGAGGCGCCCACCAACCTGGCGCCGGTGCTGGTGCGCGAGGTGGCCGCGGTGCACCCGCAACTCGCCTGGAGCTTCACGCTCTCGCACCTGCCGGCGATCACCAACACCCTGGACACCCTGGGCCGCTCAACCTTCGTGCCGCGAGTGGCCGAAGGGTCGAACGATCCGAAGCTGGCCGATCAGCTTAAAGCCTTCGCGGCCAAGAACATCCCGCCCGACGCACAGGGTCAGGTGCAGGTGGCTCTGGCGCGGATCCACAACAACGCCGACATCCAGGCGCGGCGCCTGCCGCAGATCGACGGCTGGATCGCCCAGCACGCAGGCCAGTCGCAGGTGAGCGGGCGCTAGCGGTCCTTCTCGCGCTCGCCGATGGCGGCCTGGGCGGCGGCCAGACGGGCGATCGGCACGCGGTAGGCCGAGCAGGAGACGTAGTCCAGGCCGACGCTCTCGCAGAAGGCGATGGAGGCCGGGTCGCCGCCATGCTCGCCGCAGATGCCGAGCTTGATCCCCGGCCGCGCGGCGCGGCCGCGCTCCACCGCCAGGCGGATCAGGTCGCCGACGCCCTCCTGATCAAGGCTGACGAAGGGGTCCTTCTCGAAGATGCCCTTGTCGATGTAGGCGTTCAGGAACCGGCCCGAGTCGTCGCGGCTGATGCCGAAGGTGGTCTGGGTCAGGTCGTTGGTGCCGAAGGAGAAGAACTCGGCGTTCTCCGCCAGGTCGCCGGCGCGGATCGCGGCGCGCGGCAGCTCCACCATGGTGCCGACCAGGTACTCGATCTCGCGGCCCTTCTCGGCGATCACCGCCCTGGCCGTGCGATCCGTCAGTTCACGGAGGAACTTCATCTCCTCGCCCTTGGCGACCAGGGGATGCATGATCTCCGGAATCGGCGCGGGGCGGCCGGCGGCGGCCACTTCGCAGGCCGCCTCGATGATGGCGCGCACCTGCATCTCGTAGATCTCGGGGTAGCTCACGCCCAGGCGGCAGCCGCGGTGGCCCAGCATGGGGTTCACCTCATGCAGCTCCTGCGCCCGGCGCAGCAGCTTGGCGGCGTCCAGGCCGGTGGCTTCGGCGACGGCCTTCACATCTTCCTCCGTATGCGGAAGGAATTCGTGGAGCGGCGGGTCGAGCAGGCGGATGGTGACCGGCAGGCCCTCCATGATCCCGAACAGCTCGACGAAGTCGTCGCGCTGCATGGGCAGGATCTTGGCGAGCGCCGCACGGCGGCCGGCCTCGTCGTCGGCCAGGATCATCTCGCGCACGGCGGCGATCCGCGCGGGATCGAAGAACATGTGCTCGGTGCGGCAAAGGCCGATGCCCTCGGCGCCGAACTGCCGCGCGGTCCTGGCGTCGACGGCGGTCTCGGCGTTGGCGCGCACCTTCAGCCGCCGGCCCGCGTCGGCCCAGGTCATTAGAGTGGCGAAGTCGCCGGAAAGCTCCGGCTCGACCATCTTCACCGCGCCGGCCAGCACCTCGCCGGTCGAGCCATCGATGGTGATGATGTCGCCGGCCCGCAGCACGCGGCCGCGGGTGCGCAGCTCGCCGGCCTTCAGGTCGATGTGGATCTCGCCGGCGCCGGAGACGCAAGGCCGGCCCATGCCGCGGGCGACCACGGCGGCGTGGCTGGTCATGCCGCCGCGGGCCGTGACGATGCCGCGCGCGGCGTCCATGCCGCGGATGTCCTCAGGCGAGGTCTCCTCGCGCACCAGGATGACCGCGCCCACCGAGCCGCCCTGCAGCTCCGCCTCGGCGGCGGTGAAGACGATCTTGCCGGTGGCCGCGCCGGGCGAGGCCGGCAGGCCGGTGGCGATCACCTCGCGGGCCGAGGCCGGGTCGATGGTCGGGTGCAGCAGCTGGTCGAGCGAGGCGGGCTCGACGCGCATCACCGCCTCCTCCCGGGTGATCAGGCCCTCGGACGCCAGGTCGACGGCGACCTTCAGGGCGGCCTTAGCGGTGCGCTTGCCGTTGCGCGTCTGCAGCATGTAGAGCCGGCCCTTCTCGACCGTGAACTCGATGTCCTGCATGTCGCGGTAGTGGGTCTCGAGCTTCTCGACGACCGCCTTGAACTGGGTGAAGACCTCGGGCAGCGCCTCTTCCATGGAGGGGTTCTTCTCGCCCATCTCCTCGCGGGCGACCTTGGTCAGGGTCTGCGGCGTGCGGATGCCGGCGACCACGTCCTCGCCCTGGGCGTTGATCAGGAACTCGCCATAGAGCCGGTTCTCGCCGGTGGACGGGTTGCGGGTGAAGGCCACGCCGGTCGCCGAGGTGTCGCCCATGTTGCCGAACACCATGGACTGGACGTTGACCGCCGTGCCCCAGCTTTCCGGGATGTCGTGCATGCGGCGGTAGAACTTCGCCCGGTCGTTCATCCAGCTGGCGAACACCGCGCCGACGGCGCCCCAGAGCTGGGCCTGCGGGTCCTGCGGGAAGGGATCGCCGCGCTGGCCCTCGACGGCGTCCTTGTAATCGCGGACCACCGCCTCCCAGTCCTCGGCCGAGAGCGCGGTGTCGACGGTGACGTCCAGGCGCTCCTTATGCTCGTCGAGGATCTCCTCGAACATGTGGTGGTCCAGGTTTAGGACCACGTTGGAGTACATCTGGATGAAGCGGCGATAGCTGTCGAAGGCGAAGCGGCGGTCACCGGCCAGCTTGGCCAAGCCTTCCACGGTCTCGTCGTTGAGGCCCAGATTCAGCACCGTGTCCATCATGCCGGGCATCGAGGCGCGCGCGCCGGAGCGGACGGAGACCAGCAGCGGATTGGCCGGATCGCCGAACGCCTTGCCGGTCAGCTCCTCGACCCGCTTCAGGCCCGCGGCCACCTGGTCCTTCAGCTCGGCCGGGTACTGGCGCGCGTTGGCGTAGAAGTGGGTGCAGGCCTCGGTGGTGATGGTGAAGCCCGGCGGCACCGGCAGGCCCAGCGACGACATCTCCGCCAGGTTGGCGCCCTTGCCGCCCAGCAGGTTCTTCATCGCGGCGTCGCCGTCGGCCGCCCCCCCGCCAAAGGCGTAGACCCACTTCGTCTTCACCATCGTTTCGGCAGGCATGCAGTCCCTCGTCTTCTATCCGGTGACCTGGCTGAAATCCGCGACGCGCCCCATGGCGTCGCGAACCTTCAGCAGAAGCCGCAGGCGATTTTCCCGTTCCGCAGGTACATCGGAGTTCACTAAGACCTTGTCAAAGAAGGCGTCCACCGGCTCGCGCAGCTTGGCGAGTTCGCCCATGGCCGCGGCGTAGTCTTCCTTGTCGAGCGCCTTGCCGACCTCGACTTCCATATGGCCGACGGCGTTGATCAAGGCGCCCTCCTCGCCCGGCGCCTCGGCGTTGGGTTCGCCGGCGGGCAGCGGGCCCTTCTTCTCCTCGGCGCGCAGGATGTTTACGGCGCGCTTGTAACCGGCCAGCAGGTTCTTGCCGTCCTCGGTCCCGAGGAAGCCGGAGAGCGCGTTCACCTTCGAGACGATGCGGACAAGATCGTCGTCGCCGAGCGCGAACACCGCGTCCACCAGGTCGTGGCGCTCACCCTGCTCGCGCAGCAGGACCTTCAGGCGATCGGCGAGGAAAGCGATCAAATCATCCGGCGCGAAACGCTTCAACGGCAGCCGGGCCCGCGTCGACAGCAGGATGCGGATCACACCAAGCGCCGCACGACGCAAGGCGAAGGGGTCCCGGCTGCCGGTGGGCTTTTCGTCGATGGCGAAGAAGCTGACCAGGGTGTCCAGTTTGTCGGCGAGCGCCACGCTGGCGGCCACCGCCTGCACCGGCACGTCGTCGCTCGGCCCCTGCGGGCGGTAGTGCCAGCGGATGGCGTCGGCGACCTCGGGCTCCAGGCCTTCCTTCTCAGCGTAGTAGCCACCCATCACGCCCTGCAGCTCGGGGAACTCACCGACCATGCCGGTGACCAGGTCGGCCTTGCACAGCCGCGCGGCCTGCATGGCCAGGGCCTGGGTCTCCTCGTCGTCGCGGACGTAGGGCGCGAGCTCGCCGGCCAGGGCCACGATCCGCTCGACGCGCTCGTACATCGTGCCGAGCTTGGCGTGGAAGGTGACGCCCTTCAGCGCCGCTAGCCGGTCCTCCAGCCGCACCTTGCGGTCCTCGTCCCAGAAGAAGCGGGCGTCGGACAGCCGCGCCGACAGCACCTTGGCGTTGCCGGCGGCGATGGTCGCCCCGCCGTCCGGCGCCTCGACATTGGCCACGGTGACGAAGTGCGGGACCAGGAAGCCGGACTGCGGGTCGCGCACCGCGAAATACTTCTGGTGCGTGCGCATGGAGGTGCGGATCACCTCGGCCGGCAGGTCGAGGAACGCCGGATCCATGTCGCCCAGGATCGGCGTCGGCCATTCGGCCAGGCCCGCCACCTCGTCCAGCAGGCCCTCGTCCTCCACCAGCTCGAAATTGCGCGCGAAGCAGAGCGTGCGCGCGGCGTCCATGATCCGCTCCTTGCGCTCCTCGGGGTCCAGGACCACGAAATGGCGCGCCAGGCCGTCGGCGTACTGGTCGAAGTCGCGGGCCCGGAACGGCTGGGCGTCGCCCATGAACCGGTGGCCCTCGCTGGTGTCGCCGGACTGGACCTCGTCGACCCAGAACGGAACCACCTCGCCGTCGAAGACGCAGAGGATGCGCTTCAGCGGCCTGACCCAGCGCAGGGTCCCGCGGCCCCAGGTCATCGACTTCGGCCAGGGGAAGTTGCGCACGATGGCCTCGGCCATCTCCGCGATGATTTCAGAGGTCGGCCGGCCCGCCTTGTGCAGATGGGCGAAATAGACCCCGTCGCGTTCGGTGAGCTGGTCGCGGGTAAGGCCGGTGGACCGCAGGAAGCCCTCAATGGCCTGGTCGGGCGAGCCCACCCGGGGACCTTTGCGCTCCTCATGCCGGTCCGCCTGCGCCGCCGGCAGGCCCTCGGCGACCAGGGTCAGCCGCCGTGGCCCCGCGAAGGTCTTCAGCGCCTCCGGCAGCAGCCCCTCGGCCGCCAGCTTCTCGCGGGCCAGGCGTTCGAGATCGCGCGCGGCGTTCGCCTGCATGCGCGCGGGGATTTCCTCGGAGAACAGTTCAAGCAGAAGCTGAGGCATATCTACTGCGCCCCGCCTTGGTTCCCGCCCTCGTTCGCCACCCAGGCTTCCGCGCACATCCTGGTCAGGTCGCGGATGCGGCCGATGTAGCTCTGGCGTTCGGCGACGGCGATGGCGCCGCGGCTGTCCATCTTGTTGAACAGATGGCTGGCCTTCAGCACGTGGTCGTAGGCCGGCAGGACGATCGCCTGCCCCTGCGGGCCCTTGATGGTCAGGAGGCGCGGCACCTCGGCCTCCATGTCCTCGAACTCGCGCTTCAGCATGTCGACGTCGTAGCCGTGGAAATTGGCCTCCGACTGCTGGCGCTCGTTCTCCAGGAAGACGTCGCCATAGGTCATCGGCGCGGGGCCGTCGGGGTCATTGAAGGCCAACTCGGTGAAGTGGTCGACGCCCTGCAGGTACATGGCCAGGCGTTCCAGGCCATAGGTCAGCTCGCCGGCCACCGGCCAGACGTCCAGGCCGCCCACCTGCTGGAAGTAGGTGTACTGGGTCACCTCCATTCCGTCGCACCAGACCTCCCAGCCCAGGCCCCAGGCGCCGACGGTGGGGTTTTCCCAGTCGTCCTCGACGAAGCGGATGTCGTGCAGGCGGGTGTCGAGCCCGATGGCGTTCAGGCTGCCGAGATAGAGGTCCTGCAGGTTGTCGGGGTTCGGCTTCAGGATCACCTGGTACTGGTAGTAGTGCTGCAGCCGGTTGGGGTTCTCGCCATAGCGCCCGTCGGCCGGCCGGCGCGAGGGCTGCACATAGGCCGCCCGCCAGGGCTTGGGCCCCAGCGCGCGCAGCACGGTCGCCGGATGCAGGGTGCCCGCGCCCACCTCGATGTCGTGCGGCTGCAGGATCACGCAGCCCTGCTGGCTCCAATAGTCGTGGAGTTTCAGGATCAGGCCCTGAAACGAGAGGGGTTTGTCTGTCATGAGGACGGGGTTGTTCGCAGGCGCAAAAAAAGTCGGCGGACCATAGGGCCCGCCGACCTTGGCTTCAACCCGCAGCTGCCGTGGTTGCGGCGGCGCTGCGGGTTGGGCTTTTCCTGCTTCGGCTAGTTGCCCTTGGCGGGCGTGCGCTTGCCGGCATTGGACATCGGCTGGCCGTACTTGGCGCGATTGGCGGCGGTGTCCGGCACCGGGCCGTTCGTGGTGGTCGTGGTGGTCACCGACGCGCCGCTCGACGGGTCGGTGGCCGTGACCGAGGTCGACGAGGCCGTGCCGGTGGGCGCGGCGCTCGTGTCGCTCGAAGCCGACGCCGGGGGCGTCGAGCTCGGGGCGGTCTGTTGGGCGAAAGCCGAGCCGGCGGCCAGGGCGGTCGCGGCGGCGGCGGTGATCAGGGCGGCGATTTTCATGACGGGGGTCTCCAATGGCCTTCTCGGCAACTAGAAAGCCCCACGCCGGTGAAGGTTCATTTCTTCTTCTTGGGCGCCGGCGGGGCCGGCGTGTCCGCAGGCGCGGCCGGAGCGGCTTCGGCCGCCGGCTCCTGCGGCAGGGTCTCGGGCACCGAACCCGGGACCAGCACGGCGTCGATCACGTGGATCACGCCGTTGGAGGTGATGACATCGGCCTGCGTGATCGTGGCGTTGTCGGCCTTCAGCGTCCCATCGGTGGCGGTGCCGTCCACGACGATCTTGTCGCCGGCGCCGGTCGGCACGCCGCCGTGCGCGCCCTTGATCTTCGAAGAGTCGATCTTGGCGTTGATGATGTAGTGCAGCAGCGTCTTCTGCAGCGCCGCCTTGTCCGCCGACATCGCCGCGAGCTTGTCATCGGTCAGGGCCGCATTGGTCGGCGCGAAGACCGTCAGGCCCGGGCTCGACTTCAGCAGGGTCATCAGGTTCACCGCGGTCAGCGCCTTCACGAAATTGCTGAAATTGGCGTTGGTCTGCAGCGTCGTGTCGAGGCCGCCGTTCGGGACCAGCTTGCCGGCCGCCGGCGCAGCAGCCGCGGGAGCGGCAGGGGCCGCGGGAGCCTGCGCCAGGGCGGCGCTGGAGATCAGGGAGACGGCCGCGGCCGCGAACAGCGAACGATGGATCGGCATCAGGTCCTCGAGTTGAAGCAACAGCCCACTTTTGAATGAGGCTCACGGGGGAACGCGTTTGCACCACGCAGGTTCGCGATGTCTACGGGTCGCTGAGCCTAGGTTTCCACGTCACGGCTTCGTGAACACACCGTCGCCACCCTAGAACAAACCGGCTGGACGGCTCAATCGCCCAATTTCCAGGCATTTCCGGCTCACAGCGCCGCAAGATCGTGCGCACACGGCCTTCTTGCTCAGCTTGCCACCCCATTCGGACGCACTGCGGCGCGGCGTCGATAGCGTTCAGCGACCGCCGCGACACGGGGATGGGCACAAAGCGCGGCGGCGCCAAATCAACACTGAAGGCCGGTCCAGCCTCAAGGACCGCGCGGGAGCGAGCGGATGAAACTGATCATGGCGATCGTCAAACCCTTCAAGCTGGACGACGTGCGCGAAGCGCTGGTCGGCGCCGGCGTCGAGGGGCTGACGGTTACGGAAGTCAAAGGCTACGGCCGGCAAAAGGGGCAGACGGAGATCTACCGGGGCGCGGAGTACCAAGTGAACTTCCTGCCCAAGGTGAAGCTGGAGGCGGTGGTCGACGACGCCGCTGTCAGCAAGGCGGTCGAGGCGGTGAAGGCCGCGGCGGCCACGGGCAAGATCGGCGACGGCAAGATCTTTGTCCTGAGCGTCGAGCAGGCCGTGCGCATCCGGACCGGCGAGACCGGCGCCGCGGCGCTCTAGCGATCAGAACAAGGGGATCTGACATCATGAAGCTCATTGGATTGAAAAGGCTGGCGGGCCTCGCCCTCGCCGCCACCGTGATCGCAGGGCCGCTCGCCGGCTCCGCGCTCGCCCAGACCGCGCCGGCTCCGGCGACGCCAGCGCCGGCCGCGGCCGCGCCCGCCGCCACACCCGCGCCTGACGCGGCGGCGCCCGCAGCCGCTGCGCCCGCAGCCGCCGCCGCTCCGGCCGCCGCAGCCCCGGCCACGCCGAAGATCGACACCGGCGACACCGCCTGGATGCTGACCTCCTCGGTGCTGGTCCTGATGATGACCATCCCAGGCCTGGCGCTGTTCTACGCCGGCATGGTCCGCAAGAAGAACATCCTGGCGACGCTCGCCCAGAGCTTCGCCGCCACCGCCCTGATCACCGTGCTGTGGATGATCATCGGCTACTCGATCGCCTTCACCGACGGGGGTAACAACAACGCCCTGATCGGCGGGGTGAAGTACCTGTTGCTCGGGCCGATGGGGCTGAACGCGACCAGCACGCTGGCGCCGACGATCCCAGAGTCCGTCTACATGTTCTTCCAGATGACCTTCGCGATCATCACGCCTGCGCTGATCGCCGGCGCCCTGGCCGACCGCATGAAGTTCTCGGCCTTCCTGGCCTTCATGGGCGCCTGGCTGCTGCTGGTCTACTGCCCGATCGCCCACTGGGTCTGGGGCAATGGCTGGCTCGGCAAGGCGGGCGCGCTCGACTTCGCCGGCGGCACCGTCGTGCACCTGAACGCCGGCACCGCGGGCCTGGTCGCGGCCCTGATGCTCGGCAAGCGCAAGGGCCTGGGGACCGAGAACATGGCCCCGCACAACCTGGCCTACAGCGTCATCGGCGCCTCGCTGCTGTGGGTCGGCTGGTTCGGCTTCAACGCCGGCTCGGCCGTCACTTCCAACGTCCAGGCCGGCATGGCCGCGGTCGCGACCCAGATCGCCACCGCCGGCGCGGCCCTGGCCTGGATGTGCGCCGAGTGGATCATCGCCAAGAAGCCGTCGGTGCTGGGCATGGTGTCGGGAGCCGTCGCGGGCCTCGTGGCCATCACCCCGGCCTCGGGCTTCGTGAACCCGGGCGACGCCCTGCTCATCGGCCTGATCGCCGGCGTGGTCTGCTACATCTCCGCCGTCCACGTGAAGAAGATGATCGGCTACGACGACGCGCTGGACTGCTGGGGCGTGCACGGGATCGGCGGCGCCACCGGCGCCATCCTGACCGGCGTCTTCGCCTCGAACGCCATCAACTCCTCGTCCAAGGGCTGGATCCACGACCACAACTTCGGTCAGATGATCCTGCAGTTCGAGGATGTCGGCGCGACCTTCCTCTACTGCGGCGTGGTCACCTTCGTGATCCTGCTGGTGATCAAGTACACCATCGGCCTGCGGGTCTCCGAAGAGGTCGAAGTGGAGGGTCTCGACATCAACCTCCACGGCGAGATCGTGCACGGCTAAGCAAGACTAGCGCCTACAAGCGTACGGAACGGGGGTCCTTAGGGGCCCCCGTTTTCGTTTCGTGGACTTCCTATTCAGCGTCCGGCCAAGGGCCGCCCAGGCGGCAGCGTTGCACCCACCAGTGGGGCGACAGCGCCTCGATCCGCTCGGCCAGGCCCTCGGCCTCGATGTCGCCGGCGCAGAGCGCGAAACAGGTGCCGCCAGAGCCCGAGACCCGCGCCAGCAGGGTTTCCGGCTCGCCCGCCAGGGTCTCCAGCACCGCGCCCACCTCCGGAGCGACGGCCACCGCCGGCGCCTCAAGATCGTTGCGCTGGGCGGCCAGCCAGCCGGCCAGCTCCGAGGCGCTTTCGAAGGCCTCGGGCATGGCGGGCGGCGCAACGTCGCCAAACCGTCCCAGTTCGTCGAAGCGGCGGTAGACGCCCGCCGTGGAGACCGGCACGCGCGGGTTCACCAGCACCGCGTCCAGCGGCGGCAGGCCGGGCGCGGGGCTCAGCCGCTCGCCGCGCCCCTCGGCGATGGCCGGCGCGGCCCAGAGGCACGCCGGACCGTCGGCCCCGAGCGCCGCGGCCACCGCCTCCAGCCGGGCGTCGTCCACCGGCAGCTCCAGGGCCTGGCGCAGAAGGCGCAAGGCCGCGCCGGCGTCGCTGGAGCCGCCGCCGAGGCCCGAGGCCACCGGCAGGCGCTTGTCCAGGCTGAGGCCCAGGGGCGGCATGGGCCGCTGCGCCTCGGCGATCAAGCCGCGCGCGGCGCGCAGGACCAGGTTGTCGCCCTCGCCGTCCAGGTCGCCGGCGAAGGGTCCGGAGACCCGCAGGGCCAGGGCTTCGGCCTCGAAGGTCGAGAGCCGGTCGCCGACGTCGGCGAAAGCCATGAGGCTGCAGATCGGGTGATAGCCGCCCTGCCTCGGCGCGCCCACGTGCAGGAAGAGGTTGACCTTGGCGGGCGCGAAGGCGCTGGGCCTCATGGCTCCTTGGCGAGCTTGGGCGCCGGCCCGTCCGGCCCCAGGCCCGAAGCGAGCTTGGCCTCGGCGCTGGCCTTGATCTTGTCGTCCGGCTTCAGGGTCAGCACACGCCGCCACTGGAACTGCGCCTCGTCCTTGCGGCCCACCCGCCAGTAGGCGTCGCCCAGGTGGTCGTTGATCTCCGGATCGCCAGCCTCGAATTCGACGGCCTGCTCCAGCTTGTCCACCGCCTGCTTGTAGTCGCCCAGGCGATAGTAGGCCCAGCCCAGGCTGTCGATCATGGCGCCGGAGCGCGGGTCGGCGGCCACGGCCTTCTGCACCATGCCGAGCGCCTCCTGCATGTGCTCGCCACGGTCGATCCAGGAATAGCCCAGATAGTTCAACAGCTCCGGCTCATCGGGACGCTGTTTCAGGGCGGCCTGCAGGTCGGCCTGGGCGGCGGGCCAGTGGTCCAGCCGCTCCTGGGCGACGCCGCGGGAATAGAGCAGCCGCCAGTCCGGCGTCTTCTGATCGGCGATCACGCCGTCCAGCACCTTCACGGCCTCGGCGTACTGCTCGTCGGACCGCAGCAGGTCGGCCAGGGTGATCCGCGCGTCGATGTCGCCCGAGATCGCCGCGGCGCGGGCCAGCTTCAGCGCGGTCTCCTTGTCGTCGGCGCTCTGATAGGTCCAGGCGAGCTTGGCCTGGGCGGTGGAGAACTCCGTCGAGCCCGCCTTCGGATGGGCGTAGGCGACACGGGCGGAGTCGAGGTCGCCGGAGGCTTCCATCAGGTCGCCGACCATCACCCAGGCGTCGTCACGCGTGGGATCGAGGCGCAGCACCAGGCGCAGATAGGCGAGCGCCAGCTGGGTCTGCTTGGCCGCGATCATGGTGGCGGCCGGCGCGATCAACGCCTCGGCGGCGCCTTCGCGGATGGTCGGCGGCGGCGGGGCGGGCTTGCCGGCGGCGGCGCGCGCCTGGGCGGCCTTCACCGCCAAGCTGTCCGGATCGTGCGACAGGTCCTCGGCGTAGACCGCGAGCGCATCGACCCGGCGGCCGCGCCGCTCCAGGAAGCCGCCATAGGACAACACCGCCATCTCGGTGGGGTTTTCCACCGAGAAGGCCGCCTTGAAGTCGGTCTCGGCCTCGTCATAGCGCTTGGCGCGCTCGAACAGCGCCGCCTGGCCGAGCTGGCCGAAATAGTCCACCAGCCGGTCGCCGCGCACCTCGGGGCGGACCAGCGAGCCTTCCAGGTCGCCGACCTGGGCCGCCGCCCAGGGGGCCAAGAGGGCCGCGGCCGACTTGTGCGGGAAGGCGATGTTCTGGTCGGTGAGGATCGCCTTGGCGGCCTGGCCCTTGCCGTCGGCGATATCCTCCACGGCCACCACCAGCTTGCCGAGCCGCTTGGCCGCCTCGGTGGCGTCGTCGCCGGTCGGCGCCAGCGCCGCGGCCTTCTGGATCTCACCGGCCAGTAGGGCCGAGGTGAAGGCGCGCTCGGCGATCAGGCTATCGCCGGTCTCCTGCCGGGCCTGGTCGAAGAACCTGGCGGCCTCGACGCTCTTGCCGTTGTTCAGGGCGGCCTCGCCGGCCAGGAACATGCCATAGGGCGAGGCGTTGCCGGCGACCTCGCGGACCGGAGCGTCGGCGGAGGCCGACGGCCCGGGGCCGGCTCCGCCCGACGCGGTGGCGCAGGCGGCGAGGAGAACCAACGGGGCGGCGGCGAGGAGCAGGGAAAGGCGCATGTCGCGAACCTTCGGACCTAAGGATGGCCGCGGCAAGGCGGCGCGGCGTCACAAAGCAACAGTCGACGACCATACGCGCCGCAGGAGGTTTTGGAGCCCTTAAACCAGCTCCCTTTTGCAGGAACGGGCCGTCACATGTTCGGATAGTTCGGTCCGTCGCCGCCCTGCGGCGTGGTCCAGTCGATGTTCTGCGAGGGGTCCTTGATGTCGCAGGTCTTGCAGTGGACGCAGTTCTGGAAGTTGATCTGGAACTTCGGGTTTTCGCCCTTATCGTCATACAGGACTTCATAAACCCCGGCCGGGCAGTAGAGCCGCGCCGGCTCGCCGTACTTGGGCAGGTTGATCTGCACCGGCACCGCCGGATCGCGCAGCTTCAGGTGCGCCGGCTGGTTCTCGTCATGGTTGGTGTTGGACAGGAAGACGCTGGAGAGCTTGTCGAAGGACAGCACCCCGTCAGGCTTCGGATAGACGATGGGCTTGTAGTCCTTCGCCAGCCCCGTCGAGTCCGCGTCGTTCTTCTCGTGGTGCATCGTGCCCAGGAACGAGAAGCCGCCCAGGAGGGTGGTGCACCACATGTCGATCATGCTGAGCACCCCGCCCAACGCCGTGCCGAACTTCGACAGGATCGGCTTGGCGTTGCGCACCAGGTTCAGGTCCTTGCGCACCCAGGAGGTCTGGTAGGCCTGCTCGTATTCCACGAGATCGTCGCGCTGGCGGCCGGCCTGCAGGGCGGCGTAGGCGGCCTCGGCGGCCATCATGCCGCTCTTCATGGCGTTGTGGCTGCCCTTGATGCGCGGCACGTTCACGAAGCCCGCGCTGTCGCCCAGTAGGACGCCGCCCGGGAAATAGAGCCGTGGCACCGACTGCAGCCCACCCTCGGAGATGGCCCGCGCGCCATAGGCGATGCGCTTGCCGCCCTTCAGGTATTTGGCGATGTCGGGATGGGTCTTGTAGCGCTGGAACTCATCGAACGGCGAGAGCCAGGGGTTCTTGTAGTTCAGGTGCACCACGTAGCCGACCGACACATAGTGGTCGCCGAAGTGATAGAGGAAGCCCCCGCCGCCGGTCTGGTCGTCCAGCGGCCATCCGGCGGCGTGTTGCACCAGGCCCGGCTGGAAGACCTCGTCCGGCACCTGCCAGAGCTCCTTCAGGCCGATGCCGTACTTCTCGGGGTCGGCGCCCTCGCCCAGGCTGAACTTGGCGCGCAGCTGCTTGGAGAGCGAGCCGCGCACGCCCTCGCCGACGAAGACGTACTTGCCGTGCAGCTCGATGCCCGGCTGGTAGTCCGGGCCGTGGCTGCCGTCCTTCTGGATGCCGAACACGCCGGCGACGACGCCCTTGAGGGCGCCGGTCTCGTCGAACACCGCCTCGGACGCCGCCATGCCGGGATAGACCTCGACGCCCAGGGCTTCGGCCTGCTCGGCGAGCCAGCGGCAGACGTTGCCCAGGGAGGCGATGTAGGTCCCGTGGTTGTGGGTCAGCGGCGGCATGGCGAAGGTCGGCAGCTGCAGCGAGCCCTGCGGCCCCAGGATCAGCCAACGGTCGGCGGTGACCGGCGTCTCCAGGGGCGCGCCCATAGCCTTCCAGTCGGGGAACAGCTCGGAGATCCCCTTGGGGTCGATCACCGCCCCGGACAGGATGTGGGCGCCGACCTCGGAGCCCTTCTCCAGCACGGCCACGGAAACCTCGGTCCCGGCCGCCTGGGCGAGTTGCTTCAGCCGGATCGCCGCCGACAGGCCTGACGGCCCGGCGCCCACGATGACGACGTCATATTCCATCGCCTCGCGGACTTCGGCCTCGTTGGCCATTGGTTCGCTCATGCCCCGGCGCTCCGTTGATCCCTCGCCCGACTTATCGGAAGGTCACATGGCGGCGGTCAAGCAAGAACCATGCGCCACACGCGGCGAAAGCCGCGGTCTTGGGGAAGAAATCAGGCGGCCAAGGCCGCGGGGTTGGGGAAGAAAATCATGCGCCTGCTGGCATTGCTCTGCGCTTTCGCCTTCGCTGCGTCCGGCGCGGAGGCGGCGAACGGCCGCTGGATCGGCAGTTGGGCCGCCTCGCCCGCCATGCCCATGGCGGCGCCCGCCAACAATCCCGCCCGCGGCACGCCCACCTTCAACAACCAGACGATCACCCAGGTCGTGCGCCTCTCGGCCGGGGGCTCACGCCTGCGGATCCGCCTGTCGAACGAATATGGCCCGAAGCCGCTGCGCATCGGCGCCGTTCGGGTCGCCCTGGTCGGGCGGGACGGCGTCGTGGTTCCGGGCAGCGCGCACGCCGTGACCTTCTCCGGCGAAGCCGCCGCCACGATCCCGGCCGGGTCGCCCCTCCTGAGCGATCCGGTGGCCTTGCCCACCAAGGCGCTCGCAAGCCTACGCGTCGCCCTCTACCTGCCAGCCGACAGCAACGGCTGCACCTGCCACATGACGGGGATGGACCTCGTCTCGATCGCGCCCGGCGACGCCACCCAGGCGCCGCCCGCCCCCGCCAAGGACGCCCCCGACTACCGCGCCTTCCTCACGCAGGTCGACGTGGAGACCGCCGCGCCGCTGCGGCCCGTGATCGCGACCTTCGGGGACTCCATCACCGACGGCTACCGTTCGACGGACAATGGGAACCATCGCTGGCCCGACCGGCTGGCCGAGCGCCTGGACGCCGGAAAAAGGCCCTTCGCGGTGGTCAACCCGGCGATCAGCGGCAACCGGGTCCTGACCGAGCAGCTGCCGATCTTCGGCCAGAACGCCCTGGCCCGCTTCGACCGCGATGTGCTGGCCATCCCGGGCGTCACCCACGTGACGGTGCTGGAGGGCGTCAACGACCTCGGCATGACCAAGCCGACGCCGGCCGCCGCCGAGATCATCGCCGGCTATCGTCAGTTGATCGCGCGGACCCATGAGCACGGGATGAAGATCATCGGCGGCACGATCCTGCCCTATGGCGGGGCGGTCTACTTCAGCGCGGCCGGCGAGGCGGAGCGGCAGAAGATCAACGCCTGGATCCGCACCGGCCACGAGTTCGACGGCGTCATCGACTTCGACGCGGCGATGCGCGATCCCGCCAAGCCCGAGCGCATGCGCGCCGAGCTGCAGTCGGGCGACTGGCTGCACCCCAACGACTCCGGCTACCGGGTGATGGGCGAGGCCGTCGACCTCAGCCTGTTCCAGTGACCGGAGACGCCGCCATGCCGGGGTGGGAGAATTTCTTCATGGCCCAGGTGGGCGCCTCGGCGTCCCTCGCCGGCCTGGTGTTCGTGGGCGTCTCGCTCAACCTGAATAAGATCGTGAGCTCCGGCTACCTGCCGAACCGGGCGCAGGAGGCCCTGCTGGTCCTCCTGATGAACCTGGTGCTGTCCCTGCTCTTCCTGGTGCCCGGCCAGACCCCGGCCAGCTTCGGCGGCCAGGTGCTCTGCGGCGGCCTGTTCACCTGGGGGGTGATCATCTGGCTGCACGTGGACAGCTTCCGGCGCATGGACGCAGCCTTCCGCCGCCGCGCCCTGACCGCGGCCATCCTGGGGCAGGTGATGGCGGCCCTGATCACCGCGTCCGGCGGCGAGCTCCTGTTGCGCGGCGCGCCGGGTGTCTACTGGCTGGTTCCAGGCATGCTGCTGACCTACTTCGTGGCGCTGGCCAACGCCTGGGTGCTGGCGGTCGAGATCAACCGCTAGGCGCTAGCCCTCGCCGACGTAGGCCGCCTGCAGCGTGGCGAGGTCCAGCTTCACCATCTTCATCATCGCCGCCATCGCCCGTTCGCGGCCGGCCGGGTCCGACCCGTTCATGATGTCGAAGAAGCCGTCCGGCACCACCTGCCAGGAGAAGCCGAAGCGGTCCTTCAGCCAGCCGCACTGGCTGGGCTCGCCGCCGTCCAACAGCTTTTCCCAGTAGCGGTCGACCTCCGCCTGATCCTTGCAGCTGATCCAGAAGGAGACCGCCTCGGAGAAGTGGAAATGCGGGCCGCCGTTCAGGGCGGTGACCGGGAAACCATCCAGCTCGAACTCGACCGTCAGCACGCCGCCGGTCGGGCCCGGCGCGGCTTCCGGATTGCGCATGGTCCGCAGGATTTTCGAATTCGGGAACACCGAGACGTAGAAGTCCGCCGCCGCCTCGGCCTGAGTATCGAACCACAAGAAGGGATGGATCTTGGGCATAGGGACCTCCGGAAGGGCTGTTGGCCCAAAGGACGCCGGGAAAGGCGTTGTTCCGACATCGCACGGCGCTTTTCTCCAGCCAAATCACCGAAACCGCGATAGGCCAGGGCCATGGACCGCACGCCGCCGCTCCGCCGCCTGATCGACCTGCCGGGCGTGGCGGACCTGGAGTACCGCGCCCTCCTGAAGCGCGAGTTCGCCGAGCCTGAGGCCCGCGCTGAGCATCCAGAGATCGAAGCCTGCTCGCGGGCCAACTTCGGCCTCACCGCCGAGGAGGCCGAGGACCATCCGCGGCCCGCCGCCTGGGACAAGGCCGAGCGCCTGCCGATCCCCGCCCAGGTCCTGGCCTTCGAGGCCGAGGGCTGGGACGTCACCGACGACAAGCGCCGGCCGCTGCGGGTGCTCGGCCACTTCAACCAGCAGCTCTGGCTCGCCCTGCGCGGCGTGGCCGGGTCCCTGCCCTTCCAGCCGGAGGACGACCGTCCCGATCCCTGGGGCGTTTCCCTGGCCGCCGAAGCCCAACGCTTCCGCAAACGCTGAGGACGCCCGCCGCATGAAGCCTCCGCCCAAGCGCCTCTCCGACCTGAAGGGCGGCTCGCCGCCGGCCGGCGTCTACGCCCCGCCGACACCGAAGGTGTCGCGCCAGAAGAAGGGCAAAGTGCTCACCGCCGCCGAGAAGGCCGCCTTCCTGGCCTCGCGACCCGACCTCAAGACCTAGGCCTTGTCGAACACCACGACGAGATTGTTGGCCGGCATGGCGATGCGCCCGGCGAAGGCCAGGCCATGGGCCGCCGCTAGCGCCTTGACGTCGGCCAGGCCGCGCAGGCCCCAGGCAGGGTCGCGCCCCTTCAGGCTGGCGTCGAAGGCCAGGTTGCTGGCCGCGGTCTCGACCTCGGCTTCCAGATAGGGACCGTAGAGGAACAGGCGGCCGCCCGCCGTCAGCACGCGGCCGGCGCCGGCCATCAGCCCCTCGCTCGCCGCCCACGGCGAGATGTGGACCATGTTGATGCAGACCACCGCCTCGAAGGGTCCGGCCGGCCAGGTCGCCAGGTCCGCGGCGTCCAACCGCAGCGGCGGCGCGAGGTTCGGCGAACCGTCCGCCTCGCGCCAGGCGGCGATGCTGGCGAGGGCCTCGTCGTCGCGGTCGGTCGGCTGCCAGGTCACGCCGGGCAGCGCGGCGGCCAGGAACACCGCGTGCTCGCCCGCCCCGCTGGCCACTTCGAGGACGCGCGCCCCGGAGGCCAGGCGCGGGGCCAGGACCTCCAGGATCGGCTGGCGGTTGCGCGCGGTGGCGGGCGAGGTGCGGGCGGCGGCGGGCGGAGCGTCGGTCATGGCGCGGACCCTAGACCGATCGGCGGCCAGCGTCGCTGATCGCCCCGCCAGGGCTTCTGAGGTTGCCGCAGCCGGCGCAACGCGGTTCTGTGCGCGCCTCGAACGAGGAGAACCACCATGGCCGACGGAAACCCGGGCTCCGGCCTGCAGCTGCGCTCGCTGATCAAGTCCAGCGGCGAACTCGAGGTTTCGCTGGCCCGCGTCGACATTCCCGATCCGGCCGCCGACGAGGTGCTGGTGCGGGTGGAGGCGACGCCGCTCAATCCGTCCGACCTCGGCCTGCTGCTGGGCGCGGCGGACCTTTCCACCGCCAAGGCAGGCGATGGGCCGACACTGACGGCCAGCGTGCCGCAACAGCTCATGCGCGCCATGGCCGGCCGCGTGGACCAGTCCTTGCCGGTGGGCAACGAGGGCGCGGGAACCGTGGTGGCCGCGGGCTCGGATCCGGCCGCCCAGGCCCTGCTCGGCAAGACCGTCGCCGGCCTCGGCGGGGCCATGTACGCCCAGTACCGCACCTTCAAGGCCGCCGACGTCCTGCCGCTGCCGCCGGGCGCGAGCGCCGCGGACGGGGCGTCCTGCTTCGTCAATCCGCTGACAGCGCTGGGCATGGTCGCCACCATGCGCGCCGAGGGCCACAAGGCGCTCGTCCACACCGCGGCGGCCTCCAACCTGGGCCAGATGCTGCAGAAGATCTGCCTGGCCGACGGCGTCACCCTGGTGAACATCGTGCGCAACGCCGAGCAGGCGAAGATCCTGACCGACATCGGCGCCAGGCACGTCCTCGATTCCACCTCGCCCAGCTTTGTCGCCGACCTCACCGACACCCTGGCCGAGACCGGCGCGACGCTGGCCTTCGACGCCATCGGCGGCGGCAAGCTGGCGGGCCAGATCCTGGGCGCCATGGAAGCGGCCCTGGTCCGCACGGCCCCGGTCTACAGCCGCTACGGCTCGGCGACGCATAAGCAGGTCTACATCTACGGCGGCCTGGACACCGGCCCCAGCGAGCTGGTCCGCAACTTCGGAATGGCCTGGGGCCTGGGCGGCTGGCTCCTGACCTACTTCCTGATGCGCAGCCCGCCGGCCGAGGTGCAGAAGCTGCGCCAGCGGGTGGCCGACGAGCTCACGACCACCTTCGCCAGCCACTACACCGCCGAGATCGGCCTGGCCGAGGCGCTCGATCCCAAGGTCGCGGCGGCCTACAACAGGAAGACGACCGGCGAGAAGTACCTGATCAATCCGAACAAGGGCCTGGCCTAGGACCGGAATTCGATGTCAGCCGAGCCGCCGGCCGACCCCTACGCCGCCCAGGTCGCCCAGTGTCTGCACTGGTTGCGGGACAGCTTCGTCAACCACGCCGAGGACGGCCTTCGCCAGATCCTGGCCGTGGCGCCGGGCCACCCGTTGGCCGAACGTCTGCTGGGGATCGCCCTGTTCAAGCTCGGCCGCCAGGACGAGGCGATCGCGCAGCTGAGCGCGGCGGCGGCGCGCGATGCGGACAATCCGCGCGTCTGGTTCGACCTGGCCGTCGCCCTGCGCGACACCGGGCGCGGGGCCGAGGCGGCGGCGGCCTATGCGCGCGGGATCGAGGCCCAGATTCCGCCCCGGGACCACGCTGACGCCTCGCCGCCCCTGGCCAGCCAGGCCTTCTCCACCGAGTTCTGGCGGCAGAATTTCAAAGTGATCGACTACGACTACCAGGCGACGGTCCGCTACGGCGCCGGGCGGCCGGCGCATCCGGAGCTCGCCCGGCTGATCGGCGGCGGGCGGGAGCGGTACGCCGCCTTCCTGAATCGCCTCGGCGAGCTGCAGGCGGACTTCGCCAGGACGCCGTGGCGCGGCCGCTATGACGAGGCCGAGCCCTTCTGGCTCAACAGCTGGTTCCCGCCGCTGGACGGCATGGCGCTGACCGGCATGCTGCGCGACCATGACCCCAGGCGCTTCGTCGAGGTGGGCTCGGGCGTCTCCACCAAGTTCGCCCGCCGCGCGGTCAAGCTCTACGGCCTGCGCACGCGCCTGACCTCCATCGACCCGCAACCGCGCAACGAGATCGACCGGCTGTGCGATGAGGTCATCCGCCAGCCGCTGGAAGCCTGCCCGGCCAGCCTGTTCGAATCCCTCGAGCCCGGGGACATCTTCTTCCTGGATTCCTCGCACCGCAGCTTCCAGGGCTCCGACGTCACCGTCTTCTTCCTGGAGATCCTGCCGCGGCTGAAGCCGGGGGTGATCGTGCACATCCACGACATCTACCTGCCCTTCGATTACATCTCCGGCCACGTGCCCCGGCTGTGGAACGAGCAATACCTGCTGGCCACGGCCCTGCTGTTCGGCGCCCCGCGCTTCGAGATACTGTTCCCGGCTTGGTTCGTGGGCCGCGACTCAGCCCTGGCCGCCCACGCCGGGGCCGTGTTGCGGCAAGGTCCGCTGACCAACCTCGACCTCTACGGCGCCAGCTTCTGGATGCGGATCACCTGAGGCGTTTCCCCCGCGTGCGAGGAATTCGCACCTTGGTTGAGGCCCATTGCAACGCCCTACCGCCGCCCGCAGGGTCTGCATCGTCAGGTCGCCACGCACACCTGAAATGAGACTGGACGCTCGGGGAGCCCCGGCCTTAACGGGCCGGGGTTTTCTGATTATGGCGCGGGCGCCACTCGCCTGCTGACAAGCCGCGTCGAGGCGGCCATGATTCCGAAGTGACCGCCGCCGCTTCCAACGCCGCCGCCGAAGCCCTGCTCGCCTTCTGGGCGGACGCCGGCGTGGACGCCATGCTGCTGGACGAGCCGCTCGACCGGATCGCCGCGGGCCGCATCGCCCCGCCGCAACCGATGGCGCGCAAAGCGCCCGCCGCCGCCGCTCCGCCGCCCTCGCCGCTGCGGCCGGCCCAAGCCGACGTCTCGGGCGCGATCGCGGAGGCCCGCGCGCTCGCCGCCGCCGCCGACAGCCTGGAGGCCCTGGCCGCCGCCATCGCCGGCTTCGACGGCTGCCCGCTGAAGTTCGAGGGCGCGGCCTCACAGGCCGTGGTCTACCGCGGCGAGCCCAACGCCCCCTTGATGGTGATCGGCGAAGGCCCCGGTCAGGACGAGGACCGCCAGGGCCAGCCCTTCGTCGGCCGCGCCGGCCAGCTGCTGGACAAGATGCTGGCGGCGGCCGGGCTGACGGGCCGCGCGCTGATCACCAACACCGTCTTCTGGCGCCCGCCCGGCAACCGCACGCCGACCCTGCCGGAGCAGGCGGTCTGCGCGCCCTTCGTCGAGCGCGCCATCGCGCTGGTCCGGCCGAGGATGCTGCTGCTGGTGGGGGGCGCCGCGGCCAAGTCGATGCTGCAGACCGACCAGGGCATCCTGTCCCTGCGCGGCCGCTGGCGCGAATGGCGCTCCAGCGATGGGGCGATGGAGCTGCCGGCGATGCCGACGCTTCACCCCGCCTTCCTGCTCCGTCAGCCGCCCGCGAAGAAACAGGCCTGGTCGGACCTTATGACGCTCACGGAAAGGCTTGATCGGCCGGAGCGTCCCGCATAACCCTAGGCGTCGGGGACTTCGAGAAGAGGATCGCGCGCCGCCCGCCGGAAAGAAGACGGGGTCCGCGCGAAAGAGACGGCATGACGCTGAAGAAGCGCCTGTGGGCCGGGGTTTTCGCCCTCGCCTGCTCCGCCTCCATCGCCAGTGCGGCGGCCGCCGAAGCGCCGCCGGCGCTGTCGAGCGACGACGCCCGCGCCTATGCAGCGGCTTTCGACGCCACCGACCGGGGCGACTTCATCGACGCCCAGATGCAGAGCGCCGCCGTCCAGGACCGCTCGCTGCTGGGCTACATCACCTTCCATCAGCTGATGCATCCCACGGCGCATGTGGCCGCCTTCGACGAGCTGTCGGACTGGCTGGCCAAGTTCCGCGACCTGCCGGTGGCCGACCGCATTTTCCAGCTTGCCGCGAAACGCAAGACCGACCCCATGGCCGACGCCGGCCCGCGGCCGATGGACCTGGGCGACGGGCCGCGCATCGCCAACCCGGTGCTGTCCGACAAGGCGCGCCGTGGGCGCGAGGCCTTCTTCTCCGGCGACGTCAGGAAGGCCCTGCCCCTCGCCACCGCCGCCGGCGACCGCTGGATCGTCGGCCTGGCGAACTACCGCCTGGCCGCCTACGACAAGGCCGGCGAGGCGTTCGCCGACCTTGCCCGCGACGGCGAATGCGACGCCTGGATGCAGTCGGCCGCCGCCTACTGGGCCAGCCGCTCGGCCGCCGCCCAGGGCGACACGGAGGCCGCCGCCAAGTTCCTGCGCGTCGCCGCCCGCAACTCCGAAACGTTCTACGGCATAGTCGCCGGCCGCCAACTCAACCTGGCCCGCGACGCCAGCGCCCAGGCGGCCGACGACCCGGTGGCCCGGTTGATCCTCGCCGCCTACGCCGGCCCGGCGCCCGGCGCTTCCCCCGACCTGGCGCAGTTCGTGATCACCGATCCGCGCGCCCACCGGGCCGCCGCCCTGGCGCAGATCGGCCGGGGCTCCGACGCCATCCAGGAGCTACGCGCCGGCCTGGCGCTGGCCCGCACGCCCGCTGAGCGTGCGAACTGGCAGGCCCTGACCATGGCGATGGGGAGCTCGCTCGCCGAACGCTACGCCCCGCCGCGCTCAGGCGACCTCGACTATCCCGCGCCCGATCTGCAGCCCGCCTACGGCTTCACCCTGGATAAGGCCCTGGTCTACGCCATCGTCCGCCAGGAAAGCCGCTTCAACCCGCAGGCGGTCTCGCGGCCGGGCGCCACGGGACTGATGCAGGTGATGCCGGGCTCGGCGGCGCTTGCGACCGGCGACAAGAACCTGCAGCGCGATCCCTCGCCGCTGCTCGAGCCGGCCTACAACCTGCGTGTCGGCCAGGACTACTTCGCCTGGCTGCTGGAGCGCGGCGTCGGCCACAACCTGATGCGCGCCGTCGCCGCCTACAACGCCGGTCCCGGCCCGATCCTGAAGACCGCCCAGATGCTGGGCGACGACGCCGACCCGCTGCTGCTCATGGAATGCCTGCCGGCCCAGGAGACACGGACCTATGTCCAGCGGGTGATGGCCGGCTACTGGACCTACCGCAGGATGTGGGGCCAGCCGAACGCCAGCCTGGACGCCCTGGCCGGCGGCGCGCGCGTGATCGACGACCGGCTCGACCTAGGCCAGCCGAACCGCGCCGCGAGCCAGCTGGCCGCGCAGCCGCTTCAGATCGGGATGCGCTAGGCCCGCCGCCGCCGGCCGCGCCAGCAGCACCCCGAACGGCTTTTCCCGGAACACTCCGCCGCCCTCGCCCAGGATCAGGGCGTCGCCGCCGCCGCTCCGCAGGTGCTTGGCCAGCATCTCCAGCCAGCCGGCCCGGAGCCGGATCTTCGCCGGCAAGACCAGCAGGCGCTCCGAGCGCGCCGCGGCGATGCCCTGGGCAAGGTCCGTCGACAGCTCCGCCCCGGTCTCCTCGCGCAGCACGGCCAACAGCTCCGGCGGGCCGCCGCCGGCGATCAGCACCTCACGCACCAGCCCCTCGACCGCCAGGGAGGTCAGGGCCGCCAGCAGGGCCGGCAGCCGGTCACCCGCCTCCGCCGTTTCGACGATAACGCTCAGCATGGCGCCAGAAGCCCTTGCGCCGTGGCCAGGTCAACAGTCGACACTCGCCGCGCGATGTCGGACGCTGTCGCAAACGCAAGAAGACTGGGGGAAAACCGATGGATCGCCGCACGCTGCTCGCCGCCGCGCCAGCTCTAGCCTTGTCCGGGATGGCGCGGGCCCAGCAGCCCGCACCCGCGACGCCGCCCGCCGCACCGCGCGCGCCGGCGCCAATCGCCTTGCCGCCGCCGACCCTGGCCCTGACCACGGTGGCGAGCGGCCTGCGCTTCCCCGAGGCGCCGGTGGTGATGAAGGACGGCTCCCTGCTCTTCGTGCAGATCCAGGCCAAACAGGTCAGCCGCCTGAAGCCGGACGGCAAGGTGGAACTGGTAGCCCAGCTCGAGGGCGGCCCCAACGGCCTGGCGGTCGGACCGGACAAGGCGCTCTACATCGCCAACGACGGCGGGCGGTTCTCCTTCGTCCAGCGCGGCGAGTACAATTTCCCGGGCGCGCTCCCAGCCGACTTCAAGGGCGGCTGCATCCAGCGGCTGGACCTCAAGACCGGCAAGGCGCTCACCCTCTACGACACCTGCGAGGGCAAGCCCCTCATCGCCCCCGACGACCTGGTCTTCGACCACCAGGGCGGCATGTGGATCAGCGAATACGGCAAGGCGCGCGGCGACGGCGCCATCTACTACGCCCGCGCCGACGGCAAGGGGATCAAACTCGTCAAGGACGCCATGAACGCGCCCAACGGCATCGGCCTGTCGCCCGACGGCAAGCAGCTACACGTCAGCCTGGGGCGCCAGCTTTTGACCTTCGATATCAAGGGCCCTGGCGAGCTAGGCCCCAGCGTCTCCTACCCCGAGGCCGCCCATGCCAACCTGCGCGACCGCTCGGTGGCCGATAGTCTGAAGGTGCTGGCCGACAACAAGGTCTGCGTCTGCACCCTGATCGTCGGCGGCGTCAGCATCATCGACCCCGCCGGCCAGACCGAGTTCATCCAGTTCGACGACCCCTTCACCACCAACCTGGCCTTCGGCGGTCCGGACATGCGCGACGTCTGGGTGACCTCCTCGGGCCTTGGCCGGATCGTCAAGGCGCGCTGGCCCTATCCGGGACTGAAGCCGGCTTATTTCGCCTAGCCGCCGATCAGTCTTCCGCCAGCAGGGTGTCCAGAAACACCGGGCGATGGTTCAGGAAGTTGCGGGTGACCTGGAAATGGTCGGTATCCTCATAGTCGACACGCTCCAACCCCTTGGGCGTGGTCTGGTAGATCCACGCGTCCGGATAGCCGAGAATGATCGGCGAATGGGTCGCGATGATGAACTGCGACTTCTGGCCGACCAGCTCATGCATCCGAGCGAGGAAGTTCAGCTGTCGGTTCGGCGATAAGGCCGCCTCGGGCTCGTCCATGATGTAAAGACCGCGCCCCCGAAAACGATTGTCGATCAGGGCGAAGAAGGACTCCCCATGAGATTGTTCGTGCAGCGAGACGCCGCCGTAGGAAGCTGTCGCCCCAAGATTTTCGACCTCTGTGGCGACATTGAAGTGGCTTTCCGCCCGTAGGAAGAAGCCGTCCTGGGCGCGCCGAGCCGACCGGATGGGCCGCACGAACCCATGCAGATCTGAGTGCGATGGCCTCGTACCGAAGTTGAAGTTGATGCTGCCCCCTTCGGCATTGAAGCCCCAGGCCACCGCCAGAGCCTCGATCAGCGTCGATTTGCCCGAGCCGTTCTCGCCCACCAGAAAGGTGACCTTGGGATGGAAGACCAACTCGTTTAGGTCGCGGACCACCGGCAGGTTGAACGGATAGGATCCAGCATCCCATCCTTCCCGACGCTCAAACCGTGCGGCGATCCAATAGTGCTCCGCGTCAACAGCGCGCATCATTGATCCGTCAGTTGCGCGGCTAGCCCGCCGCTCATCAGACCATGTGTTCTTATATTGTTCTCGTCAACCAGTTCGATTCCATCTATCGCAACCAAGCCTAATTGTTCTTGTTTTGTTCTTATCCCGGCGCTAGGTTGCCGGGATGGATGGGTTCACCAGTCAGATCAACGTCGTCCGCGGCCGCGGGGCCCGCACCAACGCCTCCGGCCGCTTCGAGAGCCAGACCCGCGAAACCTTCGACGACGGCTGGACGGCCGAGGACGCCGAGCCGGCGCAGCTCGTCACCACCGTCACGCCGGAAAAGGCCCGGGTGATCATCACCCGCAACGACAGCCCGGACGTCGGCTTCTCGGCCTCGATCAATCCCTACCGCGGCTGCGAGCATGGCTGCATCTACTGCTACGCCCGGCCCGCCCATGCCTACATGGGCCTGTCGCCAGGCCTCGATTTCGAATCCAAGCTGTTCTTCAAGCCCGAGGCCGCCAAGCTTCTGGAGAAGGAGCTGTCGAACCCGCGCTACGTCCCCGAGGTGATCCACATCGGCGGCAACACCGACCCCTACCAGCCGCAGGAGCGCCGCCTGCGCATCACCCGCCAGGTGATCGAGGTGCTGGGCCGCTTCAACCACCCTTTCTCGGTGATCTCCAAATCCGGGCTGATCCTGCGCGACCTCGACCTGATCGCGCCGATGGCCGAGCGGAACCTGGTGAGGGTGGCGATCTCGATCACCTCCCTGGACCGCAAGCTGGCGCGGTCCATGGAGCCGCGCGCGGCGACGCCGGAGAAGCGGCTGGACGCGGTGCGTAGGCTCACCGAGGCGGGCGTGCCCACCGTGGCGATGTTCGCCCCCTGCATCCCGGGCCTCAACGACCACGAGATGGAGGCCGTACTGGAGCGCGCCGCCGCCGCTGGCGCGAAGGGCGCGGGCTATGTGTCCCTGCGCCTGCCGCTGGAGATCGCCGACCTCTTCCAGGAGTGGCTGGCCACCGACCACCCCGACCGCGCAGCGCGGGTGATGTCGCTCATCAAGCAGATGCGCGGCGGCAAGACCTACGACAGCCAGTGGGGCAAGCGGATGAAGGGCGAAGGCCCCATCGCCGCGATCACCTCCAAACGCTTCGCCGCCGCCAAGGCCCGCTACGGCCTCGCAGCGAAGCTCCCGCCCTTGGACCTCGGCCTCTTCCGCGTCCCGCCGAAAGCAGGGAGCCAGATCGATCTGTTCGGGTGACAATACAAGCAAAATCAAATCGATACTTAAACCTCCCCGCTCGCGGGGGAGGTTTTTCACTTAACGACTGAACACGCCCACCAATTCGATGTGCGGCGACCAGAGGAACTGGTCGACCGGCAGGACGCGGTCGAGGCTGAAGCCAGCGTCGATCAGGGTGCGGGCGTCGCGGCCGAAGGTGGCGGGGTTGCAGGAGACGCCGATGACGCGGGCGACGGAGGACCTGGCGAGTTCGGCGGTCTGTTCGGCGGCGCCGGCGCGCGGCGGGTCGAAGACGGCGACGTCGGTCTTCTTCAGTTCCTCGGCCAGGACGGGGCGGCGGACCAGGTCGCGGGCCTCGGCGGTGACGCCATGCAGGCCCGGCGCACCGGCCAACGCCCCGCTGAGCGCGCGGATGGCCTCCGGGGCGAAGTCGGCGGCGTGGACCGGTGCGATCTCGGCCAGGCAAAAGGTGAAGGTGCCGACCCCGCAATAGAGGTCGGCGATCCGCGACGCCCCGGCGGCGGCCTCGGCGACGAAGGCGGCCAGAGCGGCTTCGGCGGCGGGCGTCGCCTGTAGGAAGGCGCCGGGCGGCAGGGTGACGGTGGCGGGACCCAGGCGCACCTGCGGCAAGCGCGCCTGGTAGGCCACCTCACCGTCGAGGGTCACCCGGGCGAAATCGGCCTCCGCCGCGCGCTCGGCCAACTGCACCCGGGCGTCGGCGGAGAGGCCGCCGGAGCGGCGCTCCACGCCGGAGATGTCGATATCGAGGCCGGCCGGCGTCAGAGTCACGTGCAGGGTCGGCGCGGACTTTGGGTGCTCAAGCAAGGGCGCGGCCAGGCGTTTCAGGGCCGGAATCGCCGCCTGGATCTTAGGGTCGGCGATCGGGCAGACGGCGATGTCCACGAGGTCCCAGGACTTGCGCGTCTTGTAACCCAGCCGCGCCGCCTCGCGGGTTCCGCGGCGGGCGTGCAGGGCCACGCGCCGGCGCGTGCCGGGCTGGGCGGCGAAGGGCGCCAGCAGCTCCGTCTCGATCTGCTGGCGCGCCAGCGTCGCGGCGAGGCGCTCGACCTTCCAGGCCAGATAGGGCGCGTGCGCCCAGTGCTGCAGGGCGCAGCCGCCGCAGACGCCGAAGTGCGGGCATGGCGGATCGACGCGTTCGGCGCTGGGCGCCAGCACCTCGAGCAGCTCCCGCCGCTCGCCGCCCCCCACCGCCAGCACTCGCTCGCCCGGCAAGGTGAAGGGCACGAAGGCGGGGCCGGCGGCCTGGCCGTCGCCCTCGCCGCCTACCTGCTCGATGAGGAGCTCGGTCTGCGGGCCGGAGGCGGCCGGGCGGGTCGGGCGATGGCGGCGCGCCTTGGGCTTCATGGACCTGCTTTAGCGGGAAGTGGGCGTCTGCGCGCGCGTGACGGCGACCTCGCGCACCAGATGAACGAAGATGAACGCTCCGATCAAAGTTCGTTCAGCTTGGTTCGGCGAAAACCATCCTCGAAGCCGGCCCAAGGCCGCCTGAAGAGATTCAAGAGAGGGGATACCCATGACCAAGTCTTCCGCCTTCGCCAAGGGGACTATCGCCGCCGCGGCCGGCCTGGCCGCCCTGGCGGTGGCCGCCGCGGCCAGCGCCCAGCCGCCGCCGCCTCCCGGGTACTACGACACCCCCTGCCAACAGGACGCCAACGGCCGCGGCGTGGCCGGCGCCCTGATCGGCGGCGGCGCGGGCGCGGTGCTGGGCTCGCAGGTCGCCGCGGGCGGCCACCGCACCGACGGCTCGATCCTGGGCGGCGTGGTGGGCGCCCTCGCCGGCGCGGCCATCGGCCACAGCAGCGCCAATTGCTCCAACCCGCCCCCGCCGCCGCCCGGCCAACCCTTCGCCGACGGCGGCCCGCCTCCGCCGCCGCCCGGTCCACAAGCCTACTATGACGGCCAGCAGCCGCCTCCGCCCCCGCCGCCGGGCTATTACGGCGCCCCGCCGCCTCCGCCGCCGCCCGGCTACTATGCGCCAGGCTACGCGTCCGGCCCGGCGGTCTTCGTCTACAGCCGTCACGGGATCCGTTACCGGGTGGTCATGGAGCGCGCCGGCCCCGACGGCTGCACCATCGCCGAGAGCCCGGTCTACCTGCCCGACGGCCGCGTCGAGTCCCGCACGGTCCGCGTCTGCCCGGACTACTACGGCCGCTATCGCATCGTCGGCTGATCCGATCTGTCGCTAGCTGTCCATCGCTAGCCGCCTTGGCCGCCCGCCTCACCCGCGGGCGGCCTTCTTTTGCGCCCAGAGCAGGTGTTCGAGATTGCCGTCGCCGCCGGCGATGGGGCTGTCAGCGGACGCCCGCACCATCCAGCCCGCTTCGCCCAGGAAGGCCTCGACGCCGGCCAGGGCCTCGGCGCGGGCGGCGGGATCCTTGACCAGGCCGCCCTTGCCCACCCGCTCCGGCCCGACCTCGAACTGCGGTTTGACCAGGGCTACCAGGTCCGCGCCGTCGGCCGCCAAGGCCAGGGCCGCCGGTAGAGCCTTCGCTAGGCCGATGAAGCTCACGTCGCAGACCACCAGGTCCGGCGGCTCGGGAACCTCCGCCGCCGTCAACCGGCGCGCGTCGAAGCCTTCCAGGGCCACCACCCGCGGATCGCCAGCCAGACTGGCGTGCAACTGGCCGCGCCCCACGTCGACGGCGTAGACCCGCCGCGCGCCGGCCGCCAGGCAGACCTCGGTGAAGCCGCCGGTCGATGCGCCCACGTCCAGCACCACCCGGCCCTCGACGGCGATCGGCCAGAGGCTCAGCGCCTGCTCCAGCTTCAGCGCGCCCCGGCCGACCCAGGGATGCGCCGGCGTGGCCGAGAGCTCGGCGGCCTCGTCCAGCATCTCCGAGGCCTTGGCCACCGCGCGTCCGTCGGCCAGCACCCCGCCGGCCTCAATGGCCGCCCGCGCCTTGGCCCGGCTCTCGAACAGGCCGCGCGCGACCAGCAGCAGGTCCGCGCGGGTCTTCATGGCCCTGTCAGGCGTCCGTCTGCTCGCCCTCGAACAGCTTCTTCAGCTCGTTCTTGAGGATCTTGCCATTGGGGTTGCGCGGCAGCACCTCGGGCCAGAACTTCACCGCCACCGGCACCTTGAAGGCCGCCAGGCGCTCGGCCACGTGGGCGCGCAGTTCGTCCTCGGTGGCGTGCGCCCCGGGCTTCAGGGTCACCACCGCCGCCGGCTCCTCGCCCAGGGTTCGGTGCGGCACGCCCACCAGGGCCGCGTCCATCACCGCGGGGTGGTCGTAGAGGACGTTCTCGACCTCGATGCAGTAGATGTTCTCGCCGCCGCGGATCAGCATGTCTTTGGCCCGGTCGATGATGTAGCAGAAGCCCTCCTCGTCGAGGCGGGCCAGGTCGCCGGTGCGCACCCAGCCGTCGACCAGGGTCTGGGCGGTGGCCTCGGGCTTGTTCCAGTAGCCCTTCATCATCTGCGGCCCGTTGCACCACAGCTCGCCCACCACGCCGGCCGGCAGCACGGTCTTGCCGTCCGCCGCGTCGCGGATCTGCAGCTTGGAGACCGGAACGGCGACGCCGCAGCTTTCCGGGCGGTGCATGTAGTCCTCCGCCCCGTTGCCGGTGACGGTGGCGCAGGTCTCCGTCATGCCCCAGCCCTGGCCGGGCACGGAGTTGGGGAAGACCTCCTTCAGCTTGCGGACCAGCTCCGGCGCCGAGGGCGCGCCGCCATAGGCGACGGACTCCAGCGACGACAGGTCGTAGTTGGCCCGCGCCGGGTGCTCCAGCAGCTGCCAGGCGATGGTCGGCACGCCGCCGGCCATGTTCACCCGCTCGCGCTCGATCAGCTCGAAGGCGCGGATCGCCTCCCACTTGCGCATCATCACCAGCTTGGCCCCGCCGAAGAGGCTGGGGTTCAGGACCGCGAAACAGCCGGTGACGTGGAAGAAGGGCACGGAGATCAGCGAGGCGCGCTGGGCGTTGGGATCGGGCGCCGGCGGCTGCTCGCCGCGCCGCAGGAACGAGCGCGCCGCGCCGCAGACCGCGGCCATGATGTTGGAATTGACCCCGCGCTGGGTGCCGAGCGCGCCCTTCGGCTTCCCCGTGGTGCCGGAGGTGTAGAAGATGGTCGCGTCGTCGTCGGTGGCGATCGCCACGGTGGGCAGCGGCCGGTCGGGCAGGTCCTTCCAGGCGCCGGGCGCGCCCAGGACGGCCTCCAGGCGCTTGACCAGCGGGTGGGCGATCTCGTCGCGCTCGCGGGTGACATAGACCCGCACCAGGTCCGGGCAGTTGGGCAGGTGCTCGGTCATCCGCTCATAGCGCTCGCGGTCCATGAGCACGACCTTGGTCCCGGAATCGGTCAGGCCGTATTCCAGCTCCGGACCGGTCCACCAGGCGTTCAGCGGCGTCACCACCGCCCCCAGGGAGGCGGCGGCGTAGAAGGCGACCACCCACTCGGGGATATTGCGCATGATCACCGCGACCCGGTCGCCCTTGCCGACGCCCTCGGCGGCCAGCTCGGCGGCCAGCGCGGCCACCGCGCGGTGGAAGGCCTCGAAGCTGACCCGCTCGTCCTCGTAGACCAGGAAGATCTTCTCGCCGTGCGCGCGGGACGCGGCGACCACGTCGCGCAGGGTCGGCGGCAGGTTCTTCCAGACCTTGGTGGGGATCCCCCGGATGGTCTCCTCGGCGATCTCGGTGGGCATGCCGGGCCCGCTGAGGATCGCGTGCGCCTGCTCGATCGACATGGCGGGCCAGCCGGGCGGAAGGGCGAATTCTGACATGAGCTAACTCCCTGGGCTGGCGGGCGTTATTCGGCCCCGCGCGTGCTCAAGTGAACAAGCATAACCCAGGGCGGGAGGCAAACGCGGACCGGCGTTCGCGGCCGTCGCCCCGGCGCACGGCGAGGCCGCGGGGACCGCCGCGGCGTGGGCGATCTTATGGTCCGCTGGAGTCGAGGCCGAGCAGCCAGCGGCCCATGGAGGCGAAGCCTTGATCGCCGGAAAAGGCCGCCTCCGAAAGCTCGCCGCTCGCCTGGGCCGCGCGCAATTCGGTCGGGGACAGGCCGAACGCGCTCTGGAACGCGCGGCTGAACACCGAGGTGTTCCCGAACCCGCATTGCAACGCGATGGACCCCACGCGGCGATGCGCGTCGGCGGGGTCGACGATCAGGCGACGCGCCCGCGCCAGTCGGCGTTGAAGAATATATCGCCTGACGCCACCCATCGGCTCAAAGGCGCGAAACAGCGTCGCGCGCGACACCCCGAACCGCTGACACAGCGAGTCCGGCCCCAGGTCGAGATCCCCGAGATGCTTTTCGATATGCTGCCGGAACGTCGGGAGCGTCGCGGCGGGCTTGGACCGAGCGATGAGGTCGCGCCCGTCCTCCGACGCGCCCACGAAGGCCGCGACCAGCGCCGCGGCGCCTTTCGCGGCGACGGCGCCGTCGGCGGCGTTGAGGGTCGGCGCCTGGGCGAACAGCATCTGCAGATGACTGACCAGCATCGCGTTCAGCGGGTGCGACTTGCGCAGGATCCGGCCGTGGAGGGCATCGAGATCGGCGACATAGGCCTGAAGCGTCGCGCGCGGCAGGATCAGGGTCAGGCTGGCGTAGTCGGGCGCCCGCAAGGTGACCGGGCGCGACAGGTCGAGAAAGCAGGCGTCGCCGGCATGCACCTCTGCCGAACGGCCCTCGAGATCGAGCGAACATCCGCCCTGGGTGTAGATGAGGACGCAGATGTGATCGAGCCCGCCGCGCGCGATCATCAGCGGGCCGCGCTGGAAGAGCGCGGCCGACGAACGACCGGAGACGACGGCCACGTCCGAGAACTGATAGCTGGTCGCCTCGATGGCGAAGGACGACCGCGACGCCGCATCGAGCGCATCCATCGCGAACAGGGGCCGCAGCCCGTTCCGCCAGAGTTCGAATTCTCGCGCGTTACCTCGCGTAACCGACAGGGCGACGCGGAACTGCGACGGCATTCGGCCGCCGGTTCCTTCCGCCGATCGCAACGAACTCTTCGACACAAATAACGCCTCTCGCCCGCCGCGCGAATGTTGGAATTGCCGGGCGTCTCAATCTGTTGATCGACGGTCTCAATCTTGAGCCGCAGCCTTTCCGGATCCGCAGGGTCTCAATAGACGGCGCGCAGGCGAATGCAATTCAAGGGGCGGCGAGATGAAATTCGAATTCCTGTCGGGCGTCGGCGCGATGGCCGTGCTGTCAGCGGCCTTGGCCGGCCCGGCCAACGCCGTCGTCAGCTATGACTCGCTCACCGGATCCACCTTCACCGGCGGTGGCTTCGGCGTAGGGGCCGAGTCGAACCCGTTTACGGGCTTCGATGGAGAGGACGCCGGCGTGGAGTTCGAGGCGACCGCCACCGGATATATCGACAGCCTGAAGCTTGCGCTCTACGGCGCGACCTCGGGCCAAGTCATCATCTACGCCGACAATGGAAAAAACCAACTTGGGACTCAGCTCGAGACCTTGTCCCTCAGCGAAAGCACGACGACGAACTCCTTCGCAACCGGCTCCTATACCGGCGGCGTGCAGCTGCAGCAGGGACAGAAATATTGGGTTCTCGACGTTGGCCCGACGACCAACCCGTTTCTAACGCCGTTCCAAACCTGGAACGAGTTCAACACGCCGACGCCGGATCCGCTTTTTCTCTTTGAGGGCCAGTCGATCACGTGCTGCTCGAGCGTGATCACGTCCGGGACCTATACAGGCCCCGGCTCCGTTGATAGCTTCGGCATGATCCTCGACATCGCGAGCGCCCGGGGCGTGCCCGAGCCGGCGACATGGACAATGCTCATCGCGGGCTTCGGGATGGTCGGCGCGGCCTTGCGGCGTAGAGCCGGGACTCTTGCAAGCGCCTGAGGGCAAGAAACCCACCACCGGTCCTGGCGCGAAGCCGCTATCCACGACAGCGCGCCCGCTCGTCCCCTTCTCCGCCCCCGCTGCGCGGGGGCGGTAGCCGACGGTCCGGCGCGGCGTAGGGCGTTACTTGGCCCCGAACACCTGCAGCACGTCGGCGCGGAAGGCCGCCTGGCTGGCGGGGCGGGAATAGAACATGTGGCCGCCGGGATAGACCGACAGCTTCACCCGGTTCGGGTCGCCGGTGATCGGCATCTGGTCGATGACCAGGCGCGAGACGAAGTAGGGGCAGCTCAGGTCGTCCCAGCCGTGGGCGATCAGCACCTTCATCTTCGGGTCGGCGGCGATGGCCTGGCGCAGGTCCGTGGTCGCCTCGGTCAGCTCGACGCCAGGCTCCCAATCGCTGCCCACTTCGTAGCTCAGAGCGTTGAAACGGCCGTCCACCTTCCAGCCGACGACGCGGGTGTCGAAGTCGACCATGGCGCTGGTGGTGGGCGCGATGATGGCGTCGAGGATCGGGTCGTTGCGCCGGCCCTGCGGCGCCCACGGGAAGGGATCGTCCTGGGTGACGTTGGAGTCGTAGACCGAGGCGATCTTGCCCTGGTCGCGGTATAGCTCGCGCAGGAAGGCCCCGGTCTCGATGCGCCCGCCGGAGCGCTTCACGAAGGTCGGGTCGAGGCCGGTGTAGGCGGTGACCTTGGAGACCAGCCGATCGACCGCCGCGGGGTCGCGCCGGCCCTTCAGCAGGTCGGAGGCGAACTCGCCCCGGGCGTAGTCCTCGACTTCCTTCATCACCGCCGGCGACAGGGTCTTGCCCTGGCGCTCGTAGTTCGCGGCCGTCATCGACGGCAGGGTCGTCACCCACGGCATGGGCGAAAACTCCGGCGCCTGGTCCATCGGCGGTTCGAGATAGGGGCTCACCGCCACCATGCCGTTGATGCCGACGCCCAGGCGGGTCTGCAGGAAGTAGGTGATGCGCGGCACGCGGTAGCCGCCGTAGCTCTCGCCGGTGATGTACTTGGGCGAGGCCATTCGGCCGTTCTTGAGCAGCCAGTCGTAGACCACACGGCTCAGGTACTCGATGTCCGGCTTGATCGAATAGAAGCGCTTCTTGCTCTCGTCCTTGTCGACCAGGGAGCGGGAGAAGCCGGTGCCGACCGGGTCGATGAACACCAGGTCCGTGAAATCGAGCCAGGTGCCGGGGTTGTCGACGAGGGCGGCGGAATCGGAGGGCGCGTCGCCCTGGGCGCCGAACTGCACCCGCTTGGGCCCGATGGCGCCCAGGTTCAGGTAGACCGAGGCCGCGCCTGGGCCGCCATTGAAGGCGAAGGTCACCGGCCGGTTGGGATCGCGCGGGCCATCCAGGGTGTAGGCGGTGAACACCACCTCCGCGACCTTCTTGCCCTTCTCGTCGCGCACCGGCAGCGAGCCGACGGTGGCCGTGTAGTTCAGGGTCTTGCCGGCCACATGGGTCACCTGCTTGACGCTGGCGTCGGCCGGGAATGGCGGCAGGTCGATGTCGGACTTCTTGGCGTCGTCCTTCTTGGCGGCGTCGGCCTTGGGCGGATCGTCAGCCGCCGCGGCAGGCCCCGCCGTCGCGAGCCCGAACGAAAGCGCCAAGGCGGCCACGGCCGCGATCGTCATCATGCGCATGCGGAGAATCCCCAGACTTCAGGGCTGGCAGATTGGCTAAACCCCGCGCGGCGGCAAGTCCAACCGCCGAAAATCCCTCGCCGCCTGTCGCATCGGGGGCTCGTGGCGCGTCTTGCAAGTGAACCCTCTTTCCGCCGCGCGCCGCATGGGCGAGCGTTCGGCGGGATCATCAGGAGACAAGCGCATGATCACCATCTCCGCCTTCCGTTGGGTCCCGCCGTTCGCGCAGGGCCAGGTGCGCGACCTGCGGGTGCGCTGGGCGCTGGAGGAAGCCGGCATCCCCTACCGCGCGCGGCTGCTGAGCTTCGGCGACCAAGACAAGCCTGAGTACCGCGCCCTGCAGCCCTTCGGCCAAGTGCCGATCTTCGAGGAAGCGGGCCAGGTGCTGTTCGAAACGGGCGCCATCCTGCTGCACATCGGCGAGCGTTGCGAGGCCCTGCTGCCGACGGATCCCGGCGCCCGGGCCCGGGCGACACAGTGGCTGATCGCGGCGCTGAACTCGGTTGAGCCGCACATCATGAACGCCGCCACCCTCGACGTCTTCTACGCCGACGAGGAATGGGCGAAGTTGCGCAAACCCAGCGCGACCGAATTCGCTGGCCGCCGCCTGAGCGCGCTGGCCGCCTCGCTGGGCGACAAGCCCTACCTGGACGGCGACCGGTTCACCGTCGGCGACCTGATGATGAGCACCGTGCTGCGCATCGCTCCGCCCCTGGTGACCGATCCCAGGCTGGCGGCTTACGTCGAGCGCTGCACCGCCCGGCCGGCGTTCCAGCGGGCGCTGGACGCCCAGATGGGCGACTTCAGCGACGCGGCCTGAGGGGCCCCGCGGCCCTCCCCCGACGCCAGCGGTCGCGGCGGCGGCGTTTGCCGCTATCCTGTGAGTCCTGACGGCGGGGCGGAACTCGCATGACTCGATTCGGCGCCTGGCCGCCTTGGGCGGCTCGGCTCGCCCTCGCCCTGCTCGCGGCCCTGATCGCCTATGGCGCGACGATCCATGCCCCGCTGCTGGCGTCGCCGAAGGTGACCTACCAGGACGGCGACCTCTACGCGGCCGTCGCCGCGCGCGTCGCCCACGGCGAGGACTACTATTCGGCGGCGGCGGCGGAGCACCGGGCGCACGGCTATCCCACCGCGCCCCCGCAGGTGTTCCGGGAGCCGGCGCTGGGCTGGATGATGGCGGCGCTGAGGGCCGAGGTCTGGCGCAAGGCGGCCTTCTACGGCCTGGCGCTTGCGGTCGGCGCCGCGACGATTCTGGCCCTGGAGCGCGGCGGCATGCCGTTCCCTTACCTTCTGGCCGCCATGCCGGTCATGGCCACGGGCATCGGCGTCGTCATCATCCGCGGGATGCTGTTCATGCACGAGGCCTGGGCGGGCCTGCTGATCGCGCTGTCGCTGGCGCTCTACTCGCCGCGGCGATGGCTGGCGCCGGTGGCGATCGGCCTCTGCGCCTGCCTGATCCGGGAGCTGGCGGTGGGCTATCTGGTCGCCATGGCCGCCGCCGCCCTGTGGGAGCGGCGCTGGCGGGAAGCCTGCGGCTGGGGTGCGGCCATGGCGGTGTTCGCCGGGCTGTTCAGCCTGCACCTGCGGGCGGCGGCGGGGCTGCACCTTCCCGGCGACGCCGTCTCGCCCGGCTGGCTGGGCCTGGGCGGCGCGCCGTTCATCCTGCAGATGGCGCGCTCCAACGTCGGCCTGCTGCTGGCGCCGACCGCCATCATCGCCGCGGCGGTGGGCGTGGCGCTCGTGGGCCTTGCCGGAGCCCGCAATCCGGTCGCAACGCGCGCGGGCCTGATCGTCGGCGGCTACATGGCCGGCTTCCTGGTGCTGGGGCGGCCTGACAACACCTACTGGGGCCTGCTCTACACGCCCATCCTGCCGCTGGGCGTGGTGCTGGCCCCGCCGGCGCTCCGCGACCTCTGGCGGCGCGCGGTCCCGCGTGGGACGCGGACGGCTTAGACCACCGCGCCCAGGCGTTCGAGGGCGGCTTCCAGCTTGGCCTTGGCGGCCTCGGCGTCAGCCAGGCGTTCGCGGTTCTCCTCGACCACTTCCTCCGGCGCGCGGGCGACGAAGTCGGCGTTGGCCAGCTTCTTGGCCGTGCGGTCGATGTCGACGGCGAGGTTTCCGACCTCCTTGCCCAGCCGCGCGCGCTCGGCGGCGACGTCGATGAACTCCGCCACCGGCAGCGCCAGGGTCGCGCCCTCGACGACGTAGGGGATGGCGCCCGCCGGGGCGGCCTCCACGATCTCCACGCCCTCGACCCGCAGCATCTGGCGGATCAGGGGCTCGGCGTCGCGCAGCACGGCCTCCTGGGCGGCGGTAGCGTCCACCACCATCAGCGGCGGCCGCGCCGAGTTGGGCACGTTCAGCTCCGAGCGCACCGAGCGGCCCTCGGCGATGGTCTCGACGATCAGGCCGATGACGGCGTCGGCCGCCGGATCGATCAGGCTGTCGGGCAGGTCAGGCCAGGGCGCGGTCATCAGGAAGCCCCGGTGGGCGCGCGGCGCGCCGAGGCCCGCGGTCTGGCCCCACAGCTCCTCGGTCAAGAAGGGCATGACCGGATGCAGCAGCTTCAGGATCACGTCCAGCACCCAGGCGGCGGTGGCGCGGGTCTCGTCGCGGGCCGCCTCGTCCCCTGACGCGCGACGCGCATCACCCCCCCTCGCTTCGCGATCCACCCCCTCGGGGGGTGGATTGGGTTCGTCCGGCTTGCCCAGCACGGGCTTGGCCAGCTCCACGTACCAGTCGCAGTACTGGCGCCAGACGAAGCGGTAGAGGCTGTCGGCGGCGGCGTCGAAGCCACAGGTGCCCAGCGCCGCCGTCACCGCCTTGGCGGTCCGCGTGGTCTCGCCGACGATCCAGCGGTTCAGCGGCAATTTCACCGTCGCCGGGTCGAAACCCTCGGCGCGCGCGGCGCCGTTCATCTGGGTGAAGCGCGTGGCGTTCCACAGCTTGGTGCCGAAGTTACGGTAGCCCTCGATCCGCTCGCGGGAGAGCTTGATGTCCCGCGCCTGGCCCGACATGGCGGTCAGCGTGAAGCGCAGAGCGTCGGCGCCATAGTCGTCGACCAGCTCCAGGGGGTCCATGACGTTCCCCTTGGATTTGCTCATCTTCTTGCCTTCCGCGTCGCGGACCAGGGCGTTGATGAAGATGCGCTTGAAGGGAACCTCGTCCATGAAGTGCAGGCCCTGCATCATCATCCGGGCGACCCAGAAGAAGATGATGTCGAAGCCGGTGACCAGGGTGTGGGTCGGATAGAACCGGGCCAGGTCCTCGGTCTTCTCCGGCCAGCCCAGGGTCGAGAACGGCCACAGCGCCGAGGAGAACCAAGTGTCGAGGACGTCCTCGTCCTGGCGCAGGGGCTCGTCGCGGCCGTAGTGCTCGCGCGCCTGCGCCCTCGCGCCGTCCTCCGCCTCGGCGACGAAGATCTTCCCGTCCGGCCCGAACCAGGCGGGGATGCGATGGCCCCACCAGAGCTGACGCGAGATGCACCAGGGCTGGATATTCCGCATCCACTCGAAATAGGTCTTCTCCCAGGCCTTGGGCGCGAAGACGGTGGTGCCCTCCTCCACCGCCTTGATGGCCGGCCGCGCCAGGACCTCGGCGTTCACGTACCATTGGTCGGTCAGATAGGGCTCGACCACCACGCCGGAGCGGTCGCCGTGCGGCACCATGTGGCGGGTCTTCTCAACCCCGCGCAGCAGGCCCAGCGCTTCGAAGGCCTCGACCACCTTCTTGCGCGCGGCGAAGCGGTCCAGGCCGCGGTACTCGGGCGGCGCCTCGTCGTTGATGCGCGCGAAGTCGTCGAAGACGTTGATCATCGGCAGGTTGTTGCGCTTGCCGACCATGAAGTCGTTGAAATCATGCGCCGGCGTGATCTTCACCGCGCCGGAGCCCTTTTCCGGGTCGGCGTAGTCGTCGGCGATGATCGGCACGGGCCGGTTCACGATCGGCAGGCGCACGGCGCGGCCGATCAGGTGCTGGTAGCGCTCGTCCTTCGGATGCACGGCGACGGCGGTGTCGCCCAGCATGGTCTCCGGCCGGGTGGTGGCCACCACGATCTCGCCGGAGCCGTCCTCCAGCGGATAGGCGAAGTGCCAGAAGTGGCCGTCGACCTCGCGCTGCTCGACCTCCAGGTCCGAGATGGCGGTCTGGAAGTGCGGATCCCAGTTCACCAGCCGCTTGTCGCGGTAGATGAGCTTTTCCTTGTAAAGGGTCACAAAGACCTTGCGAACTGCCGCCGAGAGGCCCTCGTCCAGGGTGAACCGTTCCCGGGACCAGTCGCAGCTCGCGCCCAGGCGCTTCAGCTGGTTGACGATGGTCCCGCCCGACTTGGCCTTCCACTCCCAGACCTTGGCGACGAAGTCGTCGCGGCCGAGGTCGCGGCGGCTCAGGTTGCCCTCGGCGGCGAGCTGGCGCTCCACCACCATCTGGGTGGCGATGCCGGCGTGGTCGGTGCCGGGCAGCCAGAGCGCCGCCTTGCCCCGCATGCGCTCGAAGCGGATCAGCACGTCCTGCAGGGTGTTGTTCAGCGCGTGCCCGATGTGCAGCGAGCCGGTGACGTTCGGCGGCGGTATGACGATGGCGAACGTCTCGGCGTTCGGGTCGTCGATCGGCGCAAAGCCGCCCGACGCCTCCCAGGCGGCGTAGAGGCGCGGTTCGACGGATTTCGGATCGAAGGTCTTTTCAAGCATCTCGGAATTCTGCTGGGCCGGTCCAATTACAATTCCGCTCATCCCCGCGGAAGCGGGGACCCAGGCTTTTTCCGTTTCAGCGATTGGGCTGGTTACGGCCTGCGAGCGCGAAGCTCAGCTAGCACAAAAACGCCTGGGTCCCCGCTTCCGCGGGGATGAGCGGCTATTTCGCGGTCTAACGTACTCGCCCGCGGGCGATGCGTTCGACCTCGGCCTGGACGGCCTGCTGGACGATCCCGGGCAGGTTCTCATCGAGCCACTGTTGCAGCAACGGCCGCAGCAACTCGCGCACCACATCCTCGAGCGTGCGGCCGGCCTGCGGCATGGCGATGGCGGCCGACAGCGCCCCGAAGGACGAGGCCGCGGCGGAGGCGGCGCGTTCGCTCACCAGGGCCTCGATCGGCCTGGGCTCGGGCTCCGCCGGCGCGGCGGCCTGCGGGAAGACGTCGAGATCGCCGTGGGTTTCCACCTTGTCCGTCAACTCCAGGGCGTCCTCCTCGGCCGGGGGCTCCGGCTCAGGTTCAGGCGCGACCACCTCAGGTTCGGGCGCGGCGACGGCGACAGGCTCGGGTTCCGGCTCGGGCTCGGGCTCGGGAGCGACAGCGGCCGGCTCCTCCGCCGGAGCGGCCTCCGCCTCCTCGGCGGCGGGCGCGTCGTCTTCGGAGATGATGCGGCGGATGGAGGCGAGAATTTCCTCCATCGTCGGTTCTTGAGACGTCTGTTCAGACATGGCGGCCGTTTAAGCGAATGAATCTGTCGGCGCAGCCTAGACCATTTTCCGGCGAAGGGGAGCCGCTTCGAAAAACGCCCTACTTCTTGGGTGTCGCAGGGGGTGTCGCAGGGGTGGCAGGCGCGGCGGCCGGCGGCGGCTGCAGGCCGGGGCCGATCGCCGACTCACCAGGAATCAGCTGCGGCGAGGGGATGGCCGGCCAGGCCAGAGCCTTGTCCATCGCCGCCACGCCTTCTTCCCAGGGCACATAGCCCCCGGCGAAGCGCAGCTTGCGGAAGTTGCGCTTCGGATCGTAGGGCGTCACCGCCGGGATCAGGTCCTTGGCCTCCAGCCGGCCCATGGCCGACAGCACGGTGGCCGCGGCCAGGTACTCGTCGTGCTTGGCGGCGGTGGCGCTCAACTCGTCGTTGCGCAGCTCTTCCTCAGCGTTCAGCACGTCGAGCGTGGTGCGCAGGCCGACGTGCTGTTCCTCGCGGGTGCCCTCGGCGGCGATCCCGGCGGCGCGCACGGCCTGGTCGGTGGAATCGATGTTGGCGCGGGCGGCGATCAGCTGACTCCAGGCCTGGGTGATGGTCTGCAGCACCTGGCGGCGCTGGGTCTCGATGCCGATGCGGTCGGTGTTGTTGCGCTCCACCGACTGGCGGATCCGCGAATTGTTCAGGCCGCCGGTGAAGATCGGCATGCTGAACGTCGCCTGGCCCAAGAGGTCGCTCGAATAGAGGCCGGAGTTGAACGGCTCGACGATGCCGGTGAAGCCGTACTCCGCGTGCAAGGTGACGGTGGGCATCCGTTCGGCGCGGGCCTGGGCCACCCGCGCGCGGCTGGCCTGCTCGGCGTATTCCTGACCGCGCAGGGTCGGGTTGAACTTCTCGGCGACGGCGAAGGCCTCGTCGGCGTTGGGCGGCAGCAGGAAGGCCAGCGACGGCTCCGGCGCCAGCTCGCCGGGGTTCTGGCCCACGGCGGCGGCGTAGTTGGCGCGGCTGACCGCCAGCTGGGCGGTGGCGCTGGACAGCAGCGACTGCTCGGCGGCCAGGCGCGACTCCGACTGGGCCACGTCGGTGCGGGTGATCTCGCCCACATCGAAGCGGGCTCGGGATTCCTCGAGCTGCTTTTGCAGCACGACCACGTTTTCCTGGCGAATCCGCATGGCGTCCTGGTCGCGGCGCACGTCGAGGTAGGCCTGCACCACCTGCAGCATCACCTGCGATTCGACGCGGCGAAGGGTCTCCTGGCCGGAAAGGATGTCGGATTCCGCCGCCGAGACCGCCGTGGCGGTGCGCCCGCCGTTCCACAGGGGCTGCGACAGATCCAGGCCGATGAAGGCGGAGTTGCTGCGCGAGATGCCCTTGCCCACCGCGTCGGGGATACCGTCGCCGTTGGTGTCGATCAGTCCGCCGCCGGCGGCGTGCGGCGTGCGGGTCTCCAGATAGGCGGCTTCGGTGCTGAAATTGAGCGTCGGCCGGTAGCCGGTGCGGGCCTGGACGTAGGTCTCATCCAGCGCCCGCTGCGTAGCGCGCTGGGCCAGCAGGTTGGGATTGGTCTGGTAGGCAAGCGAGAGCGCGTCAGCTAGGGTCTCGGCGCACGCCGGCGCCGCCATGGCCCCCGCCGCGCCGGCAGAGAAAATCGCGGCGAGCAGCCGTCCGCGAAGCGTCATCGACATCAGTGATCCCCGTAGTGGCGAGCGGCTTGTTCTCGTTGGGCTGACTTGTGCAGCCAACGGCGGGGCCGCGTCACCTTAAGCTTTTTTCACCCCGGACTTTGCATCCGTTTCGCTTCTGAAACTACTCGTCGTGAGTTTTGAAGACTATTCGAAGGCGAAACCGTGTTCAGCCGCGAAGCCGTCGAGGACGGGCGGCGTGGAGTCGAACACCTCGCGGCGCCCGAGACCGTCCTTAGCGCGGAGATAGACACAGGCCTTGCCCACCGGGCCATCGCGTTCGACCACCCCCAACCGTCCGTTTTCGGACAGTTGGGCGGTCCAGGCGGCGGGCGCGCGGCCCACGGCGCCCTCACAAACGATCACGTCGAACTCGCCGGCGGGCAGCTGCGACAGATCGCCCCCCTCCACCGTCATGACGCTCAGCCCCAGCTTTTCCAGCAGGGCGGCGGCGTAAGGGGCGGCGATGGCCAGCGCCCGTTCGCCCGGCATCGGCCGGACCGCCTGCATCAGCTTGGCCAGGTCGCGCGGCTTCAGGAGGGTGCGGCCCGGCGCATAGGCCACCTCGATATCGGCGTAGGCCAGGTAGGCCCGCTCGGCCGGCAGGAAGCTCTCGCGCGGCAGGACGCGCATGGCGTCGTGGATGCGCACGTCGGTGACGTCCGCCGGACGCACCTGGCTCTCCACCATGTTCAGCCGGGCGGCGGCGAAGTCGGCCATCGGGTCGTCCCTGAAAGTGCGAGGAAGGGCGGCAGTGGATTCTGGCTGGCTTATAGGTCCCCGCCGCGGCCCAAGGCAATCGCGCCGGCGCGTCGCAGGGCCCCGCGGCCAAGGCGCCCGCCCCGTTGCCCTGGCGCGGGCCTTCTGTTAGCGATCCGCCTCCCCGCCGCGCGATGGCGCGATCCGGGGAACGCCGGGCCCGCACAGGGCTCGCGGCGGCCTGATGGCGGAGTGGTGACGCACCGGACTGCAAATCCGTGAACCCGGGTTCGATTCCCGGTCAGGCCTCCAAATTTTCCAAGACTTCAGCCGCGCCTTAGGCCTCGACCCGACGCCGCAGGCCCTCCAGCACCGCGCCGGCGACGAGGGCGGTGTGGATCCGCAGGTCCGGCACGGCGATCGCTTCCCAGAAGGCGCCGCGGGTGAGCGGCCCGACCGCGAAGAGGCCCGGGGTCGGCGCGCCCGACTGGCCGATCACCCGCAAGGCGCCGTCGACGTCCAGGCCCAGGCCGAGCGGATCGGCGCGCAGGGCGCCGCGATGCGCCAGCCGGCCGAGCAGGTCCTCGGTCCCCGCCTGGGGCGCGCCGCGCAGGCCCGTGCAGTTGACCACCCCCTCGAAGCGCCGCGTGATCCAATGGCCGTCCGATCCGCGCTGGAAGGTGGCCTCGAAGCCCCCGTCGACCGCCCGGATGCGCGCGAGCCGGCCGCCCAGCACCTCGAGGTCGCCGGCGGCGACCAGCGTCTCGACCCGGGCGGCGATGGCGGGCGCCATGCGATGGCGGTGCACGTCCCACCAGCTCTGCAGATGGCGCAGGAAGCGGCGCTTCTCCGCGAGCGGCCAGCCCCGCCAGATGGCGGCGGCCTGGGGGCGGATGCTGTCCACCGCCTCGCGCCAGCCGACCTGCCCCGCATAGGCCCGCAGGGTGCGGAGCGCGCGCGCGGGGGTGTCGAGCGGCCCGGCGGGCGGCGGGGTGTGCGGCGCGGTGGGCGCATGCGCCCGCGGCAGGAGACCGTGCCGCGACACCGCCGTCAGCCGCCGCCCCGGCCGGGAGAGCGCGATGGCGACATCGACCATGGTCAGGCCCGAGCCGACCACCAGGACCTCGCCCTGCGGCAGGGCGCCGCCGCCAAGGCTCCAGGGGTTCGGCGCATAGTTCGGCGCGGCGATGACCGCCTCGTCGGCGCCCGGCAGCGCAGCCGGCAGGGGCGAGCCCACGGCCAGGACGCTGGCGTCGGCCGCGAAGCCGCGCCCCAGCTTGAGCTCGACCCTCTGGCGGCCGTCGCGCCAGACGATGTCGACCGCCTCGTCCTGCTCCAGCAAGAGCCGGCCGACGCTGCCGGGGTCGTCCAGGTGCCCGCGCAGCAGGCTCTGCAGGTAGTCGCCGTAGCGGCTGCGGCTGACGAAGGCGCCCGGCCCGTCGCAGTCGCCCTGGGCGCGCAGCCAGGCCGCGAAATGCTCCGGCTCGTCGGGGAAGGCGCTCATGTTGGCGACGCGCACGTTGAGCAGGTGGTCGGGGTTTTCCGTCCCATAGGCGCGGCCGCGGCCGAACTGCGGCGCCCGCTCGACCAGCCGGACCACCACCTCCGGATCGGCGTGCAGCAGGTGGATGGCGGTGAGCAGCCCGCTGAAGCCGCCGCCGATGACCGCGACGGTGGGGCGGGCGGGCGCGGGCCGGTCGCGGATCATCATGCAAATCCTCAAACGGAACCGCGACCGGACGGTTCAGCCCTGGTTCAAGCCCCCATATCAGACCTGGCCCCGCGGCGTCGCGCCCCGGGTGAACGCCCTGCCCGGCTAGGCTGAAAGGCCGGACGCCAGGCTGAGCTCGACCTGCCGCCAGCGTGGCGTCGGGACGCCGCGCGGGTCGCGGGCGTCGTCGAAGATCTCGTCCAGCACCTCGGCCGATTCCACCAGGCCCGGGCCGGGGCGGCTGAAATAGTGGTGGCCGTCGACGGCGTAGACGCGGCTGGACCGCACGGCCTTCAGGTCGCGCCAGCCGGGGCGCCCGGTCATCGCCGGCATCTCGTCCAGGACCTGCGGGATGCGGCAGCCGCAGGGCATCAGCACGATCACGTCCGGGTCGGCCTCGCGCAGGGCGTCCCATTCCAGCCAGGGCGAATGCTGGCCGGCCGCGGCGAACAGGGGCGCGCCGCCCGCCGCCTCGATCAGCTCGGGGACCCAGTTGCCGGCCGCCATCAGCGGATCCATCCATTCGACCGCCGCCACGCGCGGACGCCAGTCCCGGCGCGCGGCCTTCGCCCGCAGCCGCTCGAGCCGGGCCTCCAGCCTGACGATGGTCTCGGCGGCGGCTTTGTCCGCGCCGGCGACCTCGCCGACCCTTCGGATGTCGCCCCAGACGTCGGCCAGGGTGTCGGGTGCGAGCGACAGCAGCACCGGCGGCGTCCCAACCCAGCTCGCCAAGGCCTCTTCCAGGTCGCGCGGGGTCACTGCGCAGACCGCGCATTGCGACTGGGTGAGGATGATGTCGGGCTTGAGCGCCTTCAGCCGCTCGGCGTCCACCTCATAGACCGACAGACCCTGGCGGACGATCTCCTGCACCCGGTCCTCGACCTGGCGCGCGGTCAGGCCCTTTTCGAGCTTGGTCGCCGTGCAGACCGGCAGGCGCTCGACCCCGGCGGGCACGTCGCATTCATGGGAGCGCCCGACCAGGGCGTCGCCGCAGCCGATGGCGACGGCGATCTCCGTGGCGCTGGGCAGCAGGGAGACGATGCGCGGCGCGCGAGGCTGGGACACCGGCGGGACTCCGGGAGTTGAGGAACGCCGCTTCCCCTACCGCATCGCCGGCGCCGCCGCGAGCCTAGGCGGCCGGGATCAGGTCGACGAAGCCGAAGCCATCCCTCGCCTCACGCCCACCGAGCGTGAAATCCACCGGCTGGCGGAAGTTCGGGCCGTCGAAGACGAAGGTGTGGAATTCTCCGTTCTCGCCGGCGGGATCGACGCCGTCCGGCAGGTCGGCCAGGAAGGCCACGTCGACCGCCCGCCCCGCGAAGCTCAGATCCAGCTTGGCCAGGTCGACGCAGACCGCCACCGCCTTGAAGCCCTGGGCGATGAACGCCTCGAGAAAGCCGCGCGTCGCCCGGCCCCAGACGGGATAGATGGCGGTCATGCCCAGCCTGGCCATCAGCGCGTCGCGATAGGCGCGGATGTCCTCCAGGAAGAGGTCGCCGAAGGCCACCGTCTCCACCCCGGCGCGCCGATACTCGGCCAGCGCCTCGCCCAGCGCGGCCTCGTAGACCGCGTTGCTCGGGAAGGCCGGCAGCGCCAGTTCGCGCAACGGCAGGCCGAGGGCGGTGGCCTGCCGGACCAGCAGGTCGCGGCGCACGCCGTGCATGCTGATCCGCTCGCTGTCCCGGGTGACCGAGGTCAGCAGGCCCGCGACCGTGGTTCCAGGCGTCTGTTGCAGGGCGCTCAGCGCCATGCAGGCGTCCTTGCCGCCGCTCCAGGACATCACCACCGCTGTCATGCGGCCGAGCCTCCCGCGATTCCCGCCCCGGTTGGCGGCCTTTCAAAAGCCGTCCGCAAATGTTTGATACCCGACGGATACAACCGGCGCGGCCCCTTAGGTGTTTGCCCTGAATTGATCCGGACGAATGGACGCGCGCAGAATAGCGATGCTCGAGGCGAGCCGCGAATTGAAGCCTATGACGAGATTGTGGCCAGCCTTCAGGGCGATTCCCGTCGACGGCGGCAATTCCCTGCGCGGCTTCTTCCTGGGCCAGGTCCTGGCGCTGCTGGCGTCTGTGGCGGCGCTGGCCCTGCACATGCTGTTCGGGCCCATCTTCAGCCATTCGGTCTATCTGTTCTGCCTGCCGGCGGTGCTGATCTGCGCGGCCTTCGGCGGTTTCCCCTCGGCGATGAGCGCCACGGTGATCCTGGCCATCGGCGCCTTCGTCGCCGACGCCTACGCCGCGCTCACGCTTCCCGAGCAGGTCGGCCGCGCGGCGGTCTTCCTGCTGCTGGGCGCGGGCTTCGCCCTGGTCGGCGGCCAGCTGCGGCGCATGATCGTTGGGCAGGAACAGCAGCTGATCGAACTGGCGGAACGCGCCGCGATCCTGCGCGCCAGCCTGGACGCGGCCAGCGACGCCTCGGTGGTCGTCGACGAGGAAGGCGTGGTGATCGGTTTCAGCCACGCGGCCGAGGCCGTGTTCGGCTGGACCGCCGCGGAGGTGATCGGGCGCAACGCCGCCATCCTGATGCCCCTCTCCGACGCCCAGGGCCACGACAACCACATCCGCCGCTATGTGGAGACCGGCGAGCGGCGCGTGGTCGGCTCCTCGCGCATGGTCACCGGTCGGCGCAAGGACGGCGAGGCCTTCTCGATGGAGCTGCGCCTGGGCGAGCTGCGGGTCGGCCGGCGGCGCTACTTCATCGGCGCGGTGCGCGACCTGTCGACCATGCGCGAGGCCGAGCGGCGCTCCGACGAACTGCAGGCCCACCTCACCCAGGTCTGGAGCCTGAACTCCATGGGCGAGATGGCCTCGGTGCTGGCGCACGAACTCAACCAGCCATTGTCCGCCGTGGCCAACTACCTACGCGCCGCCCGCACCCTGATCGCCCATCATGAGATCGATGACGACGACCTGATCGACGCGGTTTCGAGGGCCGGAGACCAGGCTGTCCGGGCCGGTGAAATCATTCGGACCATGCGTGATTTGGCCACACGTGGGGGTACGGAGCAGAAGGCCGAGAGCCTCTCCGGCATCTTAGGAGAAATCGAATTCATTATAGGGTTAATGGTTCGTGATGCCGGCGCCAGGGTATTCTACGATCTCTACCAAGGTCCTGATGTCGTCCTTGCTGATCGGATCCAGATCCAACAGCTTGTGGTTAACTTGGTGCGGAACGCCATCGATGCAGTGGCGAAGTTCCCTGATCGAGAAATTAAAATCTCCACCAAGCCGGATGCAGATGGTAAACTTCTGACGACAGTCGAGGACAGTGGTCCAGGGGTCGATACCGCGGTTATGGGCAGGGTCTTTCAACCGCTCGCCAGCACCAAGCCTACCGGAATGGGGCTAGGCCTTTCGATTTGCCGCGCTATAGTCGAAAACCACGGCGGTCGGATTTGGGTCGAATCCAGCCCGCTGGGAGGCGCCGCTTTTCGTTTCGTACTGGCGCGGACGAGTGTGAAGGGTGATGACGCCAGCGTCCGAACGGACCGTGTTCGTCGTCGATGACGACGCCGCCGCGCTAGATTCGCTCGTCCTTTTGCTGCGCTCGGACGGACTCAACCCTAGCGGGTTTTCTTCCGCTCACGCGTTCCTGGACGCCCTGTCGCCGAACGCCCGCGGCTGCGTGATCAGCGACGTGCGGATGCCCGGCATGGACGGCGTCCAACTGCTGCGCCACCTGAAGCAGATCGGCTGCATCCTGCCGGTCATCGTCATCACCGGCCACGCCGACGTCACCGTGGCGGTGCAGGCGATGAAGGCCGGCGCCGCGGAGTTCATCCAGAAGCCCTTCGAGAGCGAACAGATCCTGCGCATGGTCCGCGCCTGCCTCGAGGAGAACGACGAGGCCCACGACATGAGCGCCGGGCGCATGCGGGTCCTGCGCCGCATCGAGAGCCTGACGACCCGCGAGCGCCAGGTCCTCGACCTGATCATGGAAGGCGCCAGCAACAAGCTGATCGCCTCAAGCCTGGCGATCAGCCCGCGCACGGTGGAAATCTACCGCGCCAACGTCATGTCGAAGATGCGCGCCGACAGCCTGTCGGAATTGATCCGCATGACCCTCTCCAGCGGCGCGGCCTGAACCGTTTTCCGAAGACTATCGCGCGATAGGGGATTTTACCTAAGTATTGCCTCTCGGGTGAAATTCGCCTGCGGCTATGCTTGAGTCGGCCCTGCCATGAGTAGCGTCCAGTCCGTGTTGAAACCCCATCTCGCCGCTCCCCCGGCGAATGAGGGCCAAGCGTATCCGGCGCCCGGCGACGTGGCGCAACGCCTCGACGCCCTGCACCGGATGTCCGGCGCGCTCACCCATGATTTCAACAATCTGCTGGGGGTGATCCTCAGCGCCAACGAGCGGCTCGCCGAAGAGCTGCCCGAAGGCAGCGAGCAGCGGAAGCTCGCCCTGATCGCCCTCGAGGCCGCCGAACGCGGCGCGGAGCTGCTGCGCCGTGCGCTCACCCTGGCCCAGGGCCAAGCGCCCGATTCCGACACCATCGACGCCGCCGAGGCCCTGGCCACTGTGCGGGGCCTCGCCCGCCAGGCCATCACCCCGGACGTGCGCCTGGAGGTCCGCGAGCCGAACCAGGCGATCGCCTGCGCCGGCGACCGCGTCGGCCTGGAGATGGCGCTCCTCAACCTCTGCCTGAACGCCGGCCACGCCACGCCCGCGGGCGGCCGTGTGGTCGTCCAGGCCCACCGCGTGCAGGTCGGCAGGTCCGACCACCTGGGCCTCACGGCCGGGGCCTATGCGGCCTTTTCGGTGCGCGACACCGGCTGCGGCATGTCGCCGGAGACCCTGACGCGCGCCACCGATCCCCTGTTCACCACCAAGGCGACGGGAACCGGCCTGGGTCTGAGCTCTGTGGCCGACTTCGCCCGCTCGGCGGGCGGAGCGCTGTCGCTGTGGTCCCGCCCGGGCCAGGGCACGACGGCCACCCTCTACCTGCCGCTGCTCGACGCCGCGCCAGACGCGGTCGCCGCCTGACCGGCTGGCGTCGGCGCTTCCATCCTCCCTCGACCCCGCTCGTCCCGGCGGAGGCCGGGGCCCGGATGGGATGACGCCAACGCGGCTTCTATCCGCACTGAGGACATCCCGTCAGTTTCTGAGCCCTGAGATCTGGATCCCGGCCTTCGCCGGGATGAGCGGTCCCTAGTGGCTTGGCTCGATCTCCTGTCCACCCCGCACAGCAAAAGGGCCGGACGCCGCCTGGCGTCCGGCCCTCTTGGCTGGGAGACCTATCAGGGACTAGGCGGCGAGCGCCTGGCGTTCCTCGATCATCGACTCGGCAGGCGTGTCGCGCAGCATGTAGCCGCCGCCCCAGACGGTCTCGATCTGGTTGGCGCCATGGGCGGCCGCGGCCAGCTTCTTGCGAAGCTTGCAGATGAACACGTCGATGATCTTCACCTCCGGCTCCTTCAGGCCGTTGTAGAGGTGGTTGAGACACATCTCCTTGGTCAGCACCGAGTTCTTCCGCAGGGACAGCAGCTCCAGCACCTTGTACTCGCTGGGCGTCAGGTGGACCGGCGCGCCGGCGACTTCCGCGGTGCGGGTGTCGAGGTTGAGCGCGATGTTCCCGGTGCGGATGATCGATTCCGCGTGGCCGCGCGACCGGCGCACCACCGCGTTGATCCGGGCGGCCAGTTCGGCCTTGTGGAACGGCTTGGTGATGAAGTCGTCGGCGCCGGCGCCCAGGGTCTTGACCTTGGTCTCGATGTCGCCGGTGGCGGTCAGGATGATGATCGGGGTGCGGATCTTCTTCAGGCGGACGGCGCGCAGCACCTCGATGCCGTCCATGTCGGACAGGTCGAGGTCAAGCAGCATCAGGTCGTAGTCATAGAGGCCGGCCAGTTCGATGGCGTCCTCGCCCATGTCGGTCGTGAACACATTGTGCCCTTCGGCCACGAGCTTCAGCTCGATGCTCTTGGCCGCAACCGGATTGTCTTCCACCAGAAGGATATGCATCTCGTTTAGCTCCCATGCCCAGTTAAGTGATTGGAATTCTTACCGATCAGGCGATTGGAGATCGCCAGGATCTGCGACACGCGAAAGGGCTTGGCCAGGACCTCGTCGGCTCCCAGGTGCTTCGCCCAACTCAGGTAATCCCGCCGCCCGCCCGGGCCCGCGCCGGAGATCGCGATGATCTTCGGCGGCGTCGGCCGGCGCTTGATCTGCAGGATGGCGCCGATACCCTCCATCTCCGGCATGACGATGTCGGTGACGACGAGATCGGGGTGAAAGCTGTCCAGCGCGAGCAGGCCCTTGCGGCCGTTCTCGGCGGTGTGCGTGATGTAGCCGGCGGCGATGAAGCCCTTGGCCATCAGATCCAGCAGGGCCGGATCGTCGTCGATCAGCAGCACCGTGGCGGCCGTGTGGCCGTCGGGCTGCTCATCGGTGACTAGGCGAAGGTTTGGCATCTGCGCGGCGTTCTCAGCGATTGACTTATGGTTAATGTTTTTAACCACGTTGATTCGCTGGGATCATCCTGAGGCGTTTACCTAGGTGGTTTCCCGTATGAGTAGAGTAGGTAGAGTTCCGTAGGCGGAAAACGGGCGCCTCCGCGGCGGCGCCCGACCGAAATTCCGAGCGATATCAGCCCCTCTCGCGCCAGATGGCCAGGGCGAGGCTCGGCCGCACAATGAAGAGCGCGCCCCAGACGGCCAGCACGCCCAGGTAGCGCAGACCCCGGCGGCGCGGGCGGATCTCGGTTTCGTAGAGGTTGGCGTAGTCGGCGATAACGCTCATCGGCGGTCCTCCTGCATGACAGGGGGAAGCTCTAGGCGCCCGCTACGACAGCTCCGGACGTATGGGCCCGCCGCGCGATCTCCACCTGTTCGGCGAGGGTGGCCTTGAGCACGGGCGGAGCCAGGACCTCGATCCGGTCGCCCCAGGTGAACAGATGCCAGGCCAGTTCCAGCATGCCGCTGGCCCGGAAGCGCACGATCACCGCGCCGTCCGCCTGCGGTTCGACCGACTGGTTGGCGTGGAAGCGCCAGCGCAGGGCGTCCTCCGCTCCCGCCGGCGTGGCGCGCAGCACCACATCCTCGGTGTCGTCATGGAAAATGCCGAAGCTCTGATCGGCGTAGTCCTGCAGGGAAAAGCCGTCCGGGCGCACGGCGGCCCGCGCGGTGACCTCGATGTCGCGGATGCGGTCCAGCCGCCAGTTGCGCGGCCCCTGCCCTTCGTCGGCCACCAGATAGTTGGAGCGGCCGAACAGCAGACCGAAGGGCGTCACCTGACGCACCCGCCCGGGCGTGGCGCCGCCCTTATAGCGGAAGCGCAAGGCCCGCAGGGACAGCAGCGCCTCGCGCACCGCGGCCAGCACGGTTGCGTCCTCGAAGGGCCGGGGCCCCGCCTGGACGGCGATGGTCTCGGCCTGCAACAGCGCCTCCAGGTCCGGGGCGAGCTTGCGCCGCGCCGCCGCGCGCGTGGCCGAGAGCACCTTCTGCTCCAGGGATTTCAGCGCCCCGGCCCGCGCCGAGGCGCCCTGCTGGGCGAACATCTCAGCCGCCGCGGCCACAGCCGCAAGCTCCTCGGCCGTCGGAGCCTGAAACAGGCCGTCGAGTCCCGCCGGGATGCGGAAACGCCGGGTGGGCGGGTCGTCGACCTCCTCCATCTGCGGGAAGACGTCGCGCACGGCGTCGCGCATCCGCTCGGCGGTGCGGCGGCCCACCCCCAGACGCTCGGCCATCTCGTCGAGGGTCAGGCCCTCGGCGGTGGCGGCCAGCATCCGCGCCAGCTCCAGCAGCCGTCCGGCCTTTTCGTGGCGCATGGAGACCTCGTACGTCCGATTCTGGCGTGGCGACCAATCAGAGCTGAGCGCGTTGAAACCCGCAACGGAGTTCAGACCATGACCTACCGCCGCTTCCGCTCCCGCTTGGCCAAGCCGATCGAGATGGCCGCCTTCGAACGCCCTGCCCTGCCGGGCTCCGTGGTCGACGCGGTGCTGCGCTTCCACGACGAGGCCCAGGACCAGGGCGCGGGCCGCACCCTCCTGCGGCTCAGCGAAAAACGCCTGCGCGCGCCCGAGGTGAAGAAGGCGCTCGGCAAGCTCTGCGCCCGCGCCGCCAACGTCTCGGTCCTGTGGAATGAGGACGAGTGCCAGATCATCCGGGTGCTGGAGGCGGCCTAGCCTTCGTGCCGGTAGTTCGGCTGGTCGATGGCGAGTTGGTCGAGGACATTGGCTTTCAGGGCCGCCAGCAGGCCCGGCGATGCGACATCCATCGTCCCCTCGCGCAAGCGCCGGCAGAGTTCGCCGTTGAGCTCCGCGTAGCCGCCGCCGTGGTCGAGCAGCACGACCAGCCGCTGGGTCGCGGCGGCCTCGGCCGCCGGGCCCAGCGTCAGCTCGCGGCCGATCACCCCCAGGACGTTGACGGCCACCCGGGCCAGGAAGGCGTTGCGCGGATCGAGGTCGGGCCGCAGCTCGTCCACCCAGCGCGCCACCGCCTGCGCCAGCTCCTCGGTGCGCGGATGGGTGATCACAGCCCGGCCTCCAGGAGGTGGATGAGGTCGATCTCGGTCTCGGAGACGCGGCGGCCGATCATCGGACGCTCCACCGAGGCCTCCGTCCCGCCGGACCAGCTCAGGTACATCATCAGGCACATGACGCCCCACTTCAGTGAGCCCAGGGCCTGCCAGGCGCGGACCCGGCGGAGCGGCACGGGCCGTCCGCCCGCGGCCTCGTAACCGGCGAGGAGGTCGGCATAGTCGCCGAAGCCGCCCACCGGACGGTCGGGCCGCCCGAACCGCCAGGAGTTGACGCAGATCCAGCCGAGGTCCTCGGCCGGGTCGCCGATGTGCGACAGCTCCCAGTCCAGAACCGCCGCCACGCCGGTCTCCGGGCTGATCATCAGGTTGCCATTGCGGAAGTCCCCGTGCAGCAGCACCAGGTCGACCGGCTCGGGCGCGGACGCCTTCAGGTGCTGGAACGCGAGCTCCAGCACCGGTCGCTCGGCGCCCGAGGCGCGGTAGATGTCCTCATAGCGGCCAAGCTCGACCAAGAAATCGGCGGTCTTCAGCTCGGCGGCGGCCGGCGGCGGCGTGGCGTGGATCTGCGCCAGCACCTCGCCGCATTGGCGCGCCAGCCCCGGCCGGACGGCGTCGAAGCGCGGGTCGGCGACGATGCGGCGGCCAAGCGCCTCGCCGACGATCCGCTCAGTGACATGGCATTCGCCCAGGCCGTCCTCGTCGTCGCACAGGTGCACCAGCGGCGGGGCCGGCGCGCCCTGGAGGCGCACCGCGCGGATCAGGGCGGCCTCGGCGGCCAGGCTGGTGGAACGCGACGCATCCGGATCGAAGGGCGCGGAGCGGCGGCGCAGGATCAGGTCGCGCCGGCGCTGGCCCGGGATCTCCATCGAGAACGCCCAGGTCTCCATGCTGGCCCCGCCCGACAGCCGCTCGGCCGCGGCCAGGACGGCGTCTTCGCCCCCCAGCCGCCGGGCCAGCGCCGGCAAGACGGCAAGCACGTCGACGCTCATGACTTAATACCCCCCAACACCAGGCTCTCCTGCCCGCGATCAGGGCTGCGTTCCAGCGGCTTGTAAATGACCGCGATGCGCTAAGCTCCCGGCAAAAGCCGTTGGAGGACGCCCGTGGATTTCGACCTGCCGCCCGAACTGACCGCCTATCTGGCCGAACTCGACGCCTTCATCGAGCGCGAGATCAAGCCGCTGGAGGCGCAGGACGACAACATCCGCTACTTCGACCACCGGCGGGAATACGAGCGCACCGACTGGGAGCGCGGCGGCCTGCCGAAGAAGGAATGGGAAGAGCTGCTGAGCGAAGCGCGCCGACGCGCCGACGCGGCCGGCCACCTGAAGTACGGCTGGCCCAAGGAGCTGGGCGGCGGCGGCGGCTCTCAGCTCGACCTGGCGGTGATCCGCGAGCACCTGGCCGCCAAGGGCCTCGGCCTGCACAACGACCTGCAGAATGAGCACTCGATTGTCGGCAACAACCCCTTCATCCTGATGTTCAAGGCCTTCGCCACCAACACCCAGTACGCGCGCGACGCCGACAAGCTGCTGACCGGCCAGCTGCGCACGGGCTTTGGCCTCACCGAGCCCAACCATGGCTCCGACGCCACCTTCATGGAGACAACGGCGGTCCCGCAGGACAAGGACGGCAAGCCGGGCTGGCTGATCCGCGGCGAAAAGATGTGGACCACCGGCATGCACGTGGCGACCCACGTGATGGTCTTCGCCCGCACCTCGGGGAAGGATGGCGACGCCGCCGGCATCACCTGCTTCATCGTCCCGGCCGATACGCCAGGCGTGAAGGTCGAGGAGTACCTCTGGACCTTCAACATGCCCACCGACCACCCGCGGGTCAGCTTCACCGACGTCTGGGTGCCGGAGGACAGCTATTGGGGCGAGGTCGGCAAGGGCCTAAGTCTCGGCCAAAGCTTCGTGCACCAGAACCGCATCCGCCAAGCCGCCTCGTCCCTCGGCGCGGCCGTCTACTGCATCGAGGAAAGCGTGAAGTACGCCCGCGAGCGCAAGCCGTTCGGCAAGGCGCTGGCGGAGAACCAGGCCATCCAGTGGCCGCTGGTGGAGCTGTCGACCCAGGCGGAGATGCTGCGCCTGCTGATCCGCAAGACCGCCTGGCAGATGGACCGCATGGACCACAAGGAGATCGAGCGGACGATCTCCGACAAGGTCTCCATGTGCAATTACTGGGCGAACCGTCTGGTCTGCGAGGCGGCCGACCGCGCCATGCAGACCCACGGCGGCATCGGCTATTCGCGGCACAAGCCCTTCGAGCACATCTACCGCCATCACCGCCGCTATCGGATCACCGAGGGCTCCGAGGAGATCCAGATGCGCAAGGTGGCCGCCTATCTGTTCGGCTATGCCGGACCCAAGCGGCGGGCTTTCGCCGAACAGGGGATCGAGGCTTGAGCCACACTGTGGAGCATCGGCTGGCGGTCTACGGCTCCCTGGCGCCCGGACGCTCGAACCACGGCCAGCTGGCGGGGCTGGCCGGCGACTGGCGGCCCGGCGCGGTGCGCGGGTCGCTGCGCCAGGCCGGCTGGGGCGCGGCCCAGGGCTTCCCGGGGCTGGTGCTCGATCCGGAGGGCGCGGAAGTCGGGGTGCAGGTCTTCACCTCGCCGGACCTGCCGGCCCATTGGGCGCGCCTCGACGCCTTCGAGGGCGAGGACTACCGGCGCGTGGCCGTCACGGTCGTGGGGCCGGACGGCGCGGTGGAGGCCTATATCTACGTGGTGGACGGCTAGGCCGCCGCCTGGCCGCCGTAGAGGCGGTCGAACACCGGCGGCAGGCTGCCGGGCAGGCCGAGCAGCGGGCCGGACGAGAGCAGCAGCACCACCTCGTCGCCCTTCAGGGCGCTGAGAGCCCGGGTCGCCTCCTCCGCCGTCGCCACGCCGGTCGCCGGGACGCCGGCGGCCGCAGTGCGGCGCAGGATGTCCTTCAGGCTCGACTGATGGTGGGTGGCCGCCCCGTGGGTCGGCGGCGGCAGCATCAGGACGCGGTCGACGCCTTCGAAGACCGTGTCGTACCAGGGAAGCGCGTCGGCGCTGCGCCAGGAAAAGGTGTGCGGCTCGAACACCACCACCAGCGGTCGGTGCGGATAGTGCAGCAGCAGGGCCTCGATGGCCGAGCGCGCCTTCTCGTAGGACGAGCCGAAGCCCTCGATCACCGGCACGGCCGAGCGTGTCGTCAGCCGGTCGAGGCGCCGCCGGATGCCGGCAAAGCTCGCCACGCCCGCGGCGAGCTGGGCTTCGCTCACCAGTTCCCGCTCCAGCAGATAGGCGCCGACGCCCACGATGTTCTCGATGTTGTGCGCGCCCAGGAGGTGGGTGGAGAGCGCGATGCGCCCGCCGTCCGGACGCACCAGGACAAAGCGGCTCTCCTCGCCGAACGCCACCTCATCGGCCCACCAGCCCCCTTCACCGCCATGGGGGCAGCGGCCGGTGTCGTACCAGGCGATGCGGCAGACGGCTTCTTCGGCGATGGCGCGGATCGCCGGATGCTCGCGGGCCACCAGCAGCCCATCCGGCGGCAAGAGGCGCAGCAGCTCCCGGAACGGCGCCTCGTATTCGGCGAAGGTCGGGAAGACGTTGACGTGGTCATGGACCAGTGACGTCAAGAGCAGGTCGCGCGGGTGATACAGCAGGAACTTCGAGCGCCGGTCCGTGGGCGAGACGATGTACTCGTCGCCCTCCAGCACCATTTCGGGCGCGCTTCCCCAGTGGCCGGTGTCCGGCAGCGACGGCGAGATCGCGCCCACCATCCAGCCCGCGTCATGCCCGGCCCGATCCAGGACATGGGCCATCAGCGCCGTGCAGGTGGACTTGCCGAAGGAGCCGGCGACCACGGTGTTGACGCGGCCAAAGGTCGTCTCGCCCACCAGCTCCGGGAAGGTGGTGACCGTCGCGCCGCGGCGGCGTGCCGCGGCCACCTCGGGGTTGGCCTCGCCGCCCAGCTTGGCGCTGGCGCCCAACACCAGGACGTCCAGTCCCGCCGGCAGATTGGCGGCGTCGAACTGGCGGTAGAACGGAAAGCCCAGGCTTTCGACATAGGTCGACATGGGCGGGAAGACGTCTTCGTCGGAGCCGGAGACCTCGTGGCCCGCCTCGCGCATCATCAGCGCCGCGGCGCTCATGCCGGCTCCGGCGACGCCGGTGAAATGGATGCGCATGGCGGCCTTCGATTCGCTCCCGATTCGCCTGTCCGTCCCCGCCCGGACAAGGCTAGCGCATGCCCATTCAGGCTCCAATCGCGCTCCGCGCAGGCGTCCCTTACCGATGTCTTGGCGCGCCGGGACGCTGTTAATCGACCCTTAACCACGCGAGTCCAAGGTCACGCTTGTCTTCCTTGAAGACACCCCACCATCACCGACTTTTTCCAGCCCGGCGCTTGCGCCGGGCTCTTTTTTCCAGCCGCGCCGGTGCGGCGACCCGCCCGGCTTGCATAGACCGGCGCGCCAGCGTATAGGCCCCACCCTCGACGGCCTGATCCCCGATAGCTCAGCTGGTAGAGCAGTCGGCTGTTAACCGACTTGTCGCAGGTTCGAGTCCTGCTCGGGGAGCCATCGATTCCTGGAATATATAGGAAATTCATATTCCTAGATCTCCAGCCGAAACTAGAGTCCTAATTTCCGTCCTAAAATTGAATTGCTGAGCGCTAACCGACGGCGCGAGCGGATCTACGCGATAGGCCACGGTTCCGTCGCTGCCGTCGATCTTTAGGCCAGACGGACCGTGGGAGACCGGAGGTCTTCAACGACGATGCGCGGACGCCACAGCCTTCTAAGGCATACCGGAAGTCGTTAGCCGGTTCCTTCCAACCCTCTGAACGCCTCCACTAAAGCCTCGAACTCCTCTGGCGTATTGGCGCCGCGGAGGCGCTGGATGGCGTGGACGGGTGCCGGCAAGCGGGTGACGCCCCAGGCGTCGAGCAGGCGGCCGACCGCCCAGTCCGCCGGAGCATCCGCGGGCAGGCCGCCAAGCGGGGCCACGAAGGGAAATGGGTAGCCTTCGTAAGCGGCGCCCTCGGCTAGATCGAAGAGGGGCTTCAGATCCTGGGACTGCAGGGTGGGCGCATCGACCGCCAGCACCAGGGCGGTCTTGCACCCTCGCCGACGCAGAGTTCCGGCTCCGGCAATGATGCCGCCGACCGGCCCGCCCAAGGGGACCGGATCGTCGATGTGCAGATAGCCGTAGCCCTTGCCCCCGATGGTGAACACGGCCGTCGCGCCGGAGACGAAACAGAGTTGCAGGAGCCGATCGACGGCTCGCCTGCCGCAAACGTCCAACTCCGCCTTGTCGCGCCCCATTCTGGACGCGGCGCCGCCTGTCAGGATCAAGGCCCCGATCATTCCCCGCGCTCCCAACGAGCCTCGCGTCGCTTGGGCGTTGGCTCGAAGCGGCGCGCCTTGGAAGATTACGGTGATTGGGCAAGGCCCGGAAGCGCCGCGACAGCTAAGCTCAAGGTCCAGTTAAGACGATCCGTTCGGGGTGGGTGAAAACCTCGAAGCCGTCGGCGCGGGCGACTGCGACAAGGGTGATGCCGGCCGCCTCCGCGGTTCGCACCGCCAGCGCGGTCGGGGCGGACACCGCGATCAGGATCGGCGCGCCGATCACTGCGGTCTTCTGCACCATCTCCACCGAGACGCGGCTGGTCAGCAGCACGGCGCCGTCCGCGCCTTGCCGCCCGGCGCGCGCCAGGGCGCCGGCGAGCTTGTCCAGGGCGTTGTGCCGGCCGACGTCCTCCCGCACCGCCTCGAGGCTCGCCGCCGGCGTCCAGAAGCCCGCCGCGTGGACCGCGCGGGTGCGCCCTCCCAGCGCCTGGGCCGGCTGGAGCGCGGCCAGGGCGGCCATGACCTCCTGCGGGCTCAGCGTGAGTTCGCCGGTCACCGGGCTCGGCGCGCGCGCCGCCTCCGTTAGGCTGTCGATGCCGCAGAGGCCGCAGCCCGTGGGGCCGGCCAGGCGACGGCGCCTAGTGGCCAGCGCCTCGCGTTGGCCGGGCGCGAGCCACATCCGCGCCTCCATCCCCAGCTCGCCCTCGACGATCTCGATCTCGCGGATGTCGTGGATCGAGGCCACCACGCCCTCGGTCAGGCTGAGACCTAGCGCGAAGTCCTCGAGATCGAGCGGGGTGGCCATCATCACCGCGTAGGTGGAGGCATCGTAGACCACGGCGACCGGGGTCTCGTCCGGAACCTCCCGCACGCCGGGCTCCCCGCCGCCGTCGCGCCAGCGCAGTCGCGGCCAGGGTGTTGCGCCGTCCATCGGCCCAGTATCCAGAACCCGCCGCGATTTGCCTAGGCGGCGAGGTGCGCTGGCGAATGGGCATCACAGCTTGAAGATGCCGCCATAGGGTCTAACAATCCGCCTTGGACGTCCGGGCGATTGAGCCGCGAGGCGACAGGTCACCGGCGCCGGCTTCCAGGGACGGGCTTCCGTTCCCGCAGCGGAGGAGTTTGCCGATGAACGTGGAAGTCTCCCGACGCAGCTTCTTGAAAGCTGCGGGCGCGGGGGCGGCAGGGACGGCGCTGGGAGCCCTGGGCTTCGGCGAGGCGGAGGCGGCGATCCAGGCGCATGTGCGAGCCTTCAAGCTCGCGCGGACGACCGAGACCCGCAACACCTGTCCCTACTGCTCGGTCGCCTGCGGCGTGATCATCTATTCCAAGGGCGACCTTCGGAAGGGCGAGAAGGCCGAGATCACCCACATCGAGGGGGACGCGGACCACCCGACCAACCGCGGCACGCTCTGCCCCAAGGGCGCGGCGCTGAAGGACTTCGTCCATTCGAGGACTCGCCTGCTGCATCCGCGCGTGCGCAAGCCCGGCTCGGACAGGTTCGAGCAGGTGAGCTGGGACAATGCGCTCGACCGGATCGCGCGCCTGATGAAGGACGACCGCGACAGGAACTTCGTCGTCAAGAACAAGGACGGCGCCACCGTCAACCGCTGGACGACGGTCGGCTTCCTGGGCGCCTCGGCCACCACCAACGAGACCGCGTACCTGACCTACAAGGTCGTGCGCGGCGCGGGGATCCTGCCGTTCGATAACCAGGCGCGCGTTTGACACGGACCTACGGTGTCCAGTTTGGGCCCTACGTTCGGTCGCGGCGCGATGACCAACTCCTGGACCGACATCCGCAACACGGATCTGGTCGTCGTCATGGGCGGCAACGCCGCCGAGGCCCACCCCTGCGGGTTTAAGTGGGTCACGGAGGCCAAGGCCAATCGCGGCGCGAAGCTGATCGTGATCGATCCGCGCTACACCCGCACCGCCTCGGTGTCGGACCTCTACATGCCGATCCGGCAAGGGACGGACATCGCCTTCCTGCTCGGCGTGATCCGTTTCTGCATGGAGAACGGCAAGGTCCAGTGGGAGTACGTGAAGAACTTCACCAACGCGGCCTACGTCGTGAAGGAGGGCTTCGGCTACCAGGACGGTCTGTTCGCTGGCTACGACCCGGCCAAGCGGGCCTACGACCACTCGACCTGGGATTACGACATCGGACCTGACGGCTTCGCGGTCAGCGATCCGACACTGCAGAACCCGCGCTGCGTCTGGAACCTGCTGAAAGAGCACGTCGCCATCTACACGCCCGAGATGGTCGAGCGCATCTGCGGGACGCCGAAGGCCAAGTTCCTGAAGGCCGCGGCGATGATGGCCGAGACGTCCTCGCCGGCCAAGGCGATGACCTCGATGTACGCCCTGGGTTGGACCCAGCACAGCAAGGGCTGCCAGAACATCCGCGCCATGGCGATGCTCCAGCTGATCCTGGGCAACATCGGCATCCGCGGCGGCGGCATGAACGCGCTCAGGGGCCACTCCAACATCCAGGGCCTGACCGACCTGGGCCTGATGTCGGAGCTGATGCCGGGCTACCTCAACATGCCCAACGAGACGGAGGTCGACCTCAAGACCTACCTCTCCACACGCCAGTACAAGCCGCTCAAGCCCAACCAGACGAGCTACTGGCAGAACTATCCCAAGTTCGTCGTCAGCCTGCAGAAAGCCCTGTTCGGCGATGCGGCCACCCAGGACAACGACTGGGCCTACGACTACATCCCCAAGCTCGACAAGCCCTACTACGACGTCCTGCAGACCTTCGAGCTGATGCACCAGGGCAAGGTCACCGGCTATTTCTGCCAGGGGTTCAACCCCCTGCTGGCCTTCCCCAACCGCGCCAAGATCACCCAGTCCCTGTCCAACCTGAAGTGGCTGGTGACCATGGATCCCCTGGACACCGAGACCTCGCGCTTCTGGGAGAACCACGGCGACTACAACAACGTGGAAACCGCCAAGATCCAGACCGAGGTCATCCAGCTTCCCACCACCTGTTTCGCCGAGGAGGAAGGTTCGCTCACCAATTCGGGCCGTTGGCTGCAGTGGCACTGGCCGGCCGGCTCGCCGCCGGGCGAAGCCCAGCACGACAACTGGATCATGGCCCAGATCTTCGTCCGCCTGCGCGACCTCTATCGCAAGGAAGGCGGGGTGTTCCCCGACGCGATCCTCAACCTGACCTGGACCTACGCCAATCCCGGCGAGCCCCTGGCGGCGGAGCTGGCCCGCGAGATCAATGGCAGGGCCCTCGCCGACGTCCACGACCCGAAGGACAAGACCAAGGTCGTGACGCCCGCAGGCAAGCAGTTATTGAACTTCTCGCAGCTGCAGGACGACGGCACGACGGCCTGCGGCTGCTGGATCTATTCCGGCTGCTTCAACGAGGCCGGCAACAACATGGCCCTGCGCGACAACGTCGATCACGACGGCCTGGGGACCTATGCGGGCTGGTCGTGGTCGTGGCCGCTCAATCGGCGCATCCTCTACAACCGCGCCTCCGCCGATCTCGAGGGCAAGCCCTGGGATCCCAGCCGCAAGATCCTGGAATGGGACACCGGGCAGGCGAAGTGGGTCGGCGGCGACGTGCCCGACATCGCGCCGACCGCCAAGCCGCAGGAGGTCGGTCCCTTCATCATGAACGCCGAGGGCGTCTCCCGCCTGTTCGCGCGCGGCCTGATGAAGGAAGGCCCCTTCCCGATCCACTACGAGCCGTTCGAATCCCCGATCGACAATCCGATCAATCCGAAGATCAGGGGCAACCCGGCCGCGCGAGTGTTCGCCAACGACCTGGCCCAATTCGCCACGTCCGAGGAGTTCCCCTATGCCGCCACCAGCTACCGCCTGACCGAGCACTTCCACTACTGGACCAAGCATAACCGGGTGAACTCGGCCCTGCAGCCGGAGTTCTTCGTGGAGATCTCCGAGCAGCTCGCCAAGGAGAAGGGCGTCTCGGCCGGCGGCTGGGTGCGGGTCTGGTCCAAGCGCGGCTCGGTCAAGGCCAAGGCGGTGGTGACCAAGCGGATCAAGCCGCTGATCTGCGACGGCAAGACGGTCCACATCGTGGGCATACCGCTGCACTGGGGCTTCACCGGCGCGGCGCGAAAGGGCTTCGGCCCGAACTCGCTCACGCCCTTCGTTGGCGACGCCAACACCCAGACGCCGGAGTTCAAGGCGTTCCTGGTGAACCTCGAGCCGACGACCCCGCCGGAGGGACACTGACATGCTCGACAGCCCGCGCGACCCCGCCGTCAGCAATCCCCCCGTCCAGGGCTTCAAGGAGAACTTGGGCAAGGGCGACGTCGTCCGGCGTTCGGCGACGGCGTCCCTGCCGCCGCCGACCCGGAAGCTCGACGAGGTCGCCAAGCTGATCGACGTGTCCAAATGCATCGGCTGCAAGGCGTGCCAGTCCGCCTGCGTCGAGTGGAACGACACCCAGCCGGACATCGAGGAGAACGTCGGGGCGTACACCAACCCCCACGACCTCACTCCCGACATGTTCACCCTGATGCGGTTCGAGGAGTGGGAGAACCCCGCGACGAGCGACCTCGAATGGCTGATCCGCAAGGACGGCTGCATGCATTGCGAAGATCCGGGATGCCTCAAGGCCTGCCCGTCGCCCGGCGCGATCGTCCAGTATTCGAACGGCATCGTGGACATCGACCACGACGCCTGCATCGGCTGCGGCTACTGCGTGAAGGGTTGCCCCTTCGACATCCCCCGCGTCTCGAAGAAGGACCACAAGGCCTACAAGTGCACGCTCTGCTCCGACCGGGTCGCGGTCGGCCAGGGGCCGGCCTGCGCCAAGGCCTGCCCGACCCAGGCCATCGTGTTCGGGACCAAGACGGAGATGAAGGCGCACGCCGAGGAGCGGATCGCCGACCTCAAATCCCGCGGCTATGAGAACGCGGGCCTCTACGATCCGAAGGGCGTCGGCGGCACCCATGTGATGTACGTGCTGCACCACGCGGACAAGCCGCACATCTACAGCGGCCTGCCCGACGATCCGGCCATCTCGCCGGTGGTGACGGCCTGGAAGGGCGTCACCAAGTCGGCGGGTCTCCTGGCCATGGGATTGGCTGCGGCCGCCACCATCGCGCACGGGATCTTCGCCAAGCCCGACCGTGTGACGGCCGAAGACGAGGACGCGGGACGAGCGCTCGCCGAGGGTGACGGGACGGGAGGCCGCCCATGAGCCAACCCACGCTCGTCGAGCCCGGCGACGCCATCCGCCCCGGCGAGCCGCCGGTCGTCGAGCGCTATCGGGCCGGCGCCCGGATCAACCACTGGATCACCGCCCTGACCATGGTGCTGCTGATCCTGTCGGGCCTCGGCCTGTTCCATCCGGCGCTGTTCTTCCTGACCTCGCTGTTCGGCGGCGGACAGATCGCGCGCACGCTTCATCCGCTGTTCGGCCTGGTCCTGGCGGCGAGCTTCCTCTTGCTGTTCCTGCAGTTCTGGCGCGGCAACCTCTGGAAGCCGGAGGACGGCGCCTGGGTCGCCCACCTCGGCGACCTGGTCGCCGGCCACGACGAGAAGATGCCTGAGGTGGGCAAGTACAACGCCGGCCAGAAGTTCGTCTTCTGGTCGCTGGCGGCGCTGATCGTCGTGATGCTGACCACCGGCATCATGATCTGGGATCAGTTCTTCGAGGGGCTCACGCCGATCCCGGCGCAGCGCATCGCCCTTATCGTCCATGCCGTGTCGGCGGTTTTCGTGATCCTGGTGATCATCCTACACGTCTACGCGGCGATCTGGGTCCGCGGCAGCTTCGACGCCATGATCAAGGGTCACGTGACGGCGGGTTGGGCCTGGCGGCATCACCGCAAATGGTTTCGTCAGCTGGCTGAGCGTCGCGCGGCCGGAACGGATCGGCTATAGGAGCGGAGAACCGCAACCGTGGCCCGGCGGGCTCGGGAGACAGGATGTCCGATTCCCACAGCGTCGAGCCCGACCCATCGAGGATCGGCCGGGTCGGGACGGCTCCGTTCGTCTTCCTCCCCGATCCCGAAGAACTATTCGCCCGCCGCTCCGCGCGCCTGAGGGTGCTGGCCGCGTCCAGCGAGCTGGGTCCCTACCTCAACTTCCTGGCGGCGATCGCCGAGGCCCAGGCTGACATCGTCTCCGCCACGCCCGCGCCGGCTCCTCCGCCGGCCGAGGCGCTCGCCCGCGCTCGCGAATTCGCCATGCCGTCGCTCGACCGGGCGACCGCCGCGTCCGACGCCGGTCTGCGCGAGACCTGCCGCGCATTGTTCGCCGCCCTGGCCGCCGCGCCCAAGCCCGCCGCCGCCGAAGCCGCCCTCGCCCGCGTCCGTCAGGCCGATGACGCGGAGCTCGATCACCTGATCGCCGCGGCGCTCGGCGACGTGGCGCCGACGTCGGAGGTCGCCGAGCACATCCTTCTGACTGCGGCCCTGCAGATCCATTTCACACGCCTGGCCGCGCAGCTCGAACCGGACGCGCTCAAGCCTGTCGGTACGGGCGCCTGCCCCGCCTGCGGCGGGCCGCCGGCCGTCTCGATCATCTCCGGCCGGGCCGGCGCGGAGGGCGCGCGCTATGCGGCTTGCGCCCTGTGCTCGACCCTCTGGAACGAGGTGCGGGTGAAATGCCTCGCCTGCGGCTCGACCGAAGGCGTCGGCTACGAGGAGATCGAGGGCCACGCGGGGACCGTCAAGGCCGAGACCTGTGACACCTGCAGCGGCTATCTGAAGGTGCTCTACCAGGACAAGGACCCCGCGCTGGAGCCCATCGCCGACGACGTGGCGAGCCTCGCCCTCGACCAGCTGCTGCGCGGGAGCGACTACCGGCGGGCCGGCGTGGATCCCTATCTGGTGGGGTATTGAGGCGGTGGCGACCTCCGCGCCGCGAAGCCTTCGAAACCTGCCCTCCGTCGACCTGGTGCTGAACACGGCCGAGGCGGAGGCGCTGAGGGGTCGGTTCGGCCGCCCCGCCCTGACCGACGCCATCCGCGCCGAGCTCGACGAGGCTCGCGCCGCGTTCCGCGAAAGCGACGGCGGCCTCCCCGATGTCGGCCAGATCGCCGCCCGCGCGGGCGCGCGCCTGGAGCAGGCGAGCCAGCCGAGCCTGCGTCCGGTGTTCAATCTGACGGGCGTGGTGCTGCACACCAATCTCGGGCGCGCCATCCTCGCCGACGCCGCCGTCGAGGCCGCCATCGGAGCCATGCGCATGGCCGCCGCACTGGAGTTCGACGTCGCCTCCGGCAAGCGGGGCGAACGGGACGAGCACGTCCGCCAACTGCTGTGCGAATTGACCGGCGCCGAGGACGCCACGGTGGTCAACAACAACGCCGCCGCCGTCCTGCTCACGCTCAACAGCCTGAGCCGCGGGCGCGAAGCGATCGTTTCCCGCGGCGAGCTGATCGAGATCGGCGCCGCCTTCCGCCTGCCCGACATCATGGCCCGCGCCGGCGCCAGGCTGGCCGAGGTCGGCACGACCAACCGGACCCATCCGCGCGACTATACCGCGGCCCTCGGCCCGCGCTCCGGGGTGATCCTGAAGGTCCATACCTCCAACTACCGGATCGAGGGTTTCACCACCGGGGTCGGCGCGGCGACGCTTGCCGGGATCGCGCGGGAGGCCGGCGTTCCGCTGGTCCACGATCTGGGTTCGGGTGTGCTGGTCGACCTGTCGCGCTATGGCCTGGAGAAGGAGCCCACGGTGCGCGAGGCGATCGCCGCCGGCGCCGACCTCGTCACCTTTTCCGGCGACAAGCTGCTGGGCGGGCCGCAGGCGGGTTTCATCGTCGGCCGGCGCGACCTCCTCGCCCGGATCGGCCGCAACCCCATGAAGCGCGCGCTTCGCGTGGACAAGATCCGCCTCGCCGCCATCGAAGCGACCCTGAAGCTCTATCGCGACCCGGACCGCCTGGCCGAGCGCCTGCCAACCGTGCGTCTGCTCGCCCGCCCCGAGGCCGAAATCGCCGCCCAGGCGCGGGGCCTAGCCCCGGCCATCGCTGCGGCGCTGGGGGACCGCTACGCGGTCGAGGTCGCGTCCTGCCGCAGCGAGGTGGGCTCCGGCGCCCTTCCGCTCGAGACCCTGCCCAGCGCTGGCCTCGCCATCCACGGGCTGGGCCGCGGCGGCGGGCTCGAACGGCTGGCGGCGCGGTTTCGGGCGCTCTCGACGCCGGTGATCGGCCGGATCGACGGCGGCGCGCTGATGCTGGACCTGCGTTGTCTGGAGGACGAGGCCGCCTTCCGGTCGGTCCTCGCGGAGCTCGCCGGCGACCCGCCGGCCTGAGGCGGTCTCATGATCGTCGGCACCGCGGGCCACATCGACCACGGCAAGACCTCACTGGTGCGCGCCCTGACCGGCGTCGACACCGACCGGCTGAAGGAAGAGAAGGCCCGCGGCATCACCATAGAGCTCGGCTTCGCCTACCTGCCGGCCCCCGGCGGCGAGACGATCGGCTTCGTCGACGTGCCCGGCCACGAGCGGTTCGTCCGCACCATGGTCGCCGGATCGAGCGGCATCGACTTCGCCCTGCTGGCCGTGGCCGCCGACGACGGATGCAAGCCGCAGACCTTCGAGCATCTCGCCATCCTGGACATGCTGGGCGTCCGCCGCGGCCTGGTGGCGTTGACCAAGGCCGACGCGGTCCCGCCCGGGCGTGTCGCCGAGGTCATGGGCGACATGGCGGGGATCCTCGCCGACGGCCCCTTGGCGGACGCGCCGGTCCTGCCGGTCTCCGCCGTCACCGGCGAGGGGCTGGAGCCGTTGCGCGAATGGCTCTTCCGCGCCGCGGGGGACCCCATCCAGCGCCCCGTCGAGAGCCGCTTCCGCCTGGCGGTCGACCGCGTCTTCACCCTCGCGGGCGCGGGCGTCATCGTGACCGGCACGGCGCTGTCGGGCGAGGTCCGGGTCGGCGACCGGGTGTTGCTGAGCCCGCAGGGGCTTCCCGCACGGGTGCGGGCGCTCCACGTGCAGAACCGCCCAGCCCCGATCGGCCGGGCCGGCCAGCGTTGCGCCCTGAACCTTTCCGGCGAGGGTGTGACGACGGACGCCATCCACCGCGGCGACATGGCGCTGGACCCCGAGTTGCACGCGCCTGCCGACCGCATCGATGCCAGCCTGCGGCTGCTCCCCGGCGAAGGCGCGGCGCTGCGTCCGTGGTTCCCTGTCCGCCTGCACCACGCCGCCGCCGAGGTCGCCGCGCGGATCGTGAGGCTGGACGATGAGCCACTCTCCGCGGGTGGCTCCGCCATGGTGCAGCTCGTCCTCGAACGGCCGATTGCGGTAGCCTCAAGCGACCGGTTCGTCATCCGTGACGTGTCTGGCCAGCGCACGCTGGGCGGCGGGCGCTTCCTCGACCTGAGGGCCCCAGCCCGCAAGCGGCGGACGCCCGAGCGGATCGGTCAGCTTCAGGCCCTGACCTTGTCGAGCCCGGCCGAAGTCCTCGGCGCCCTCCTCGACGCCGCGCCGCACCACTGCGACTGGCGCGCCTTCCGCCGCGATCACGCTCTTTCCGAGGCCCAGGCGCACGCTCTCGCCCAGGAGCTTGCCCTTGTCGTCCTAGAGGCGGGCGACGACGCGGTGGCGCTGCTGCCGGCGCGCTGGGCGGCGCTGACCGCGGACATCATGGCCGCCCTCGCCGCCCTCCATGCCGAGCATCCCGATGTGCAGGGCCTGGGCCGCGAGCGCCTGCGCCTGATGCTGCAGCCGCGGCTGCCGGCGCCGGCCTTCGCGGCCGCCCTGCAGAGCCTGGCGCGCGGCCAGGGTATCGCGCTCGACGGCGCCTTCGTCCGTCTCGCCACCCACACCGTTCGCCTGACCGAGGCCGATGAAGCGCTGTGGGACGAGATCGCGCCGCGGCTCGGCGCCGCCGAGCGCTTTCGGCCGCCCCGCGTGCGGGACCTGGCCGAGGCGCTTGGCCGTCCTGAAGGCGACATCCGGCGGCTATGCAAGCTCTGCGCGCGCCTCGGCCGCGTCGACGAGGTGGCGCACGACCACTTCTTCCTCCGCGGAACGGTGCAGGAGATGGCGGACATCGTCGCCCGCTTGTCCGCCCAGTCGGCTGACGGCGTCTTCACCGCGGCGGCGTTCCGGGACCAGGTCGACAACGGCCGCAAGGTCGCCATCCAGATACTCGACTTCTTCGACCGGCATGGCGTGACCTTGCGGCGGGGCGACCAGCGGCGGGTGAACAAGCATCGCCTGGACCTGTTCGGGACCGCGGTCTAAGCACGATCTCGGAAGAGACCCGTCTCCGGTGGGGCGTCCGGACTTCAAATCCGGGTGGGGCAGCGAGCCTGTCCCTCGTGGGTTCGACTCCCACTCTCTTCCGCCAACTAGATACCCGCGTACCACTCGTAGCCGCGGTCTTCCCAATAGCCGCCGCCGCCGCCCTCGATGTGGTCCAGGCTGTTGGTCACCTCGATGCCCATGACGTACTTCGCCTGCTTGTAGCCGAGCTGGCGCTCAACCCGCAGGCGGATCGGCGCGCCGTGGGCGACGGCCAAGGGCTGGCCGTTCATGGTGTGGGCGAGGATGGTCTGCGGGTGGAAGGCGTCGAAGAGGTCGATGCTCTCGTAGTAGCGGCTGTCACCCAGGGTGTCGGCGCAGTGGAAGACCACATACCGGGCGTGCGGCTGCAGGCCGGCGGTGCGCAGCAGGCCGCTGAGCTGCGGCCCGGTCCACTGCCCGATGGCGCTCCAGCCCTCGACGCAATCGTGGCGGGTCGTCTGGGTGCGGGCCGGCAGGGCGCGAAGCTGGGCGAGGCTAAGGGCCAGCGGCCGCTGGACGAGGCCGGTGACGGTCAGCGCCCAGTTGGCGAACCGGCTCTGAACCAACGCCAGATAGGCCGGGTCTTGCGGCGCGATGGAGCCATTGGCCTTGAAGACGCGGGAGATCTCGGAGGTTTTGAACTCCCGCGCCAAGGGCTGGCCCGCCAGCAGCAGGCGCTGGGCGCTCATGTTCAGCTGATCGTCCCGATCGAGGAACTTCGCGGCTTCAGGCGCTTGGGAAAGCCGGTCGCAGCCGGCAAGCCACAGGCCGCCGAGCGCGGTTCCGCTGACGATGAGGCCGCGCCGAGAGAGGAGGGTCCTGCTCAATGGCCGTCTCCCGTCTTGATGCGGTAGCGGCCGGTGATCATCGAACCGACCTCGTTGACCACCCCGGCCAGGAACACCTCGGCGACGTGCACCAGCACGAAGAGGACGATCAGGTTGGCGCAGATCCAATGGACGGTCCGGGCCGATTGCCGGCCGCCGAACAGGTTGAGCAGCCAGGGCACGGCGGCGTCCACGCCCGGCGACATGGTCAGGCCCGTCAGCACCATCAGGACGATCAGCAGGATCACGCCCAGGTAGGCGAACTTCTGCAGCACGTTGTAGTGCTTGGCGGCCTCGCCGACCGGATGCTTCAGCTTCACGTGGTCGACGATGTCCATCCAGATGTGGCGGGGCTGGAGCTGCTTGCGCGTCGGCGCAAGGTCGCGCTTGAAGTGGCCGTTCAGCGTGTTGGACAACAGGTAGACCAGGCCGTTGATCACGAAGATCCAGGCCGTGAAGAAATGCCAGCGGCGGCCCGTGGCCAGGTCCCGGTTGGCCGGCAGCGTCAGCCAGCGGGGATAGGCGCGGACCTCCCCGTCGGAAACGCCGAGCACGCCGGTCGTCCGGAAGGTCAGCGGCCCGATGCGGGTGACGCCCTCCGGATGCTCTTTGCGCCAGTCGTCGGCGTCGATGGAGACGAAGGGGCGGTCGTATTCATCGCCCTTCTGGCCCCAGTACAGCATCGGATGGGCGCAGAAGATCTGCAGGCCGCTCAGCAGCAGCAAGGTGAGGCAGACGACGTTGATCCAGTGGGTGACGCGGACCACCACCGTGTGACGATAGATGACCTCGGCGTGGGGTTGGGAGCCGGTGGCGCCGTTGGTGCGCAGAACTGCATCGCTCACCGGTTGTCTCCCTCCCGCTCGCGGCCTTGAACTAACCACGATCCACTCGGCCCAGCGAGCGGCCGTTTAACCGGGTTCGCGACGAATTGCAGGTCGGTTACATCGCCATCTCGACATGGCATGGTGAGCCCATGGCGCAGCCCGACCCGCTAGAGGTTCATTTCCAACTGCGGCGCGGCGACGCCAACCGGGTCGGTATGGACCGCATTCGCCTGCTGAAGGCCATCGCCGAGCGCGGCTCGATCTCCAAGGCCGGCCAAACCGTCGGCATCAGCTTCCGCGCGGCCTGGAACTCGGTGCAGGCTCTGAACAACCTGTTCGACCGCCCCCTCGTCGTCACCCAGGTCGGGGGCGCGACCGGCGGCAGCGCGACCGTCACCGCCCTGGGCGCGGCGGTGATCGCGGGCTACGAGAAGCTGGACCGGAACCTCAACGCCTTGATGGCCGAATTGAATGAAAGCCTCTCGGGCGAGGCCGGGCTGTCCCCCAGCCAGGTCCTATGGAGCCTTGGCATGAAGACCAGCGCGCGGAACGCCCTTCGCGGCGTTGTCGAGACCGTCACCGACGGCGCCGTGAACGGCGAGGTCATATTGCGGATCAGCCCCGCGGTGACCCTCTGCGCGGTCATCACCCGATCAAGCATCGAAGACCTGGGCCTCGAGCCCGGCCGCGAGGCCGTGGCCCTGATCAAGTCGAGCTTCGTGATCCTGGCGCCGGCGGAAGAGTCCCTGCGGACCTCGGCGCGCAACCAGCTACAGGGTGTCGTGATCAGTCACCAGACCGGCGCCGTCAACGATGAGATCGTGCTGGAACTGGACCCCGGCAAAACCCTGACCGCGACCATCACCCGGGGCAGCGCGGAGGACCTGGGCTTCAAGGTGGGCGACAAGGTCCAGGCCCTGATCAAGGCCTCGCACGTCATTCTGGCGGTCGACTGAGCGCGGCTCTCCGAACGGAGCCGCTGACCGCGGCATGCCGCTCGGCGACGATCTCGCCAATTACGGAGACTGCGATCTCCCACGGCGCCTTGCCGCCCAGATCGATGCCGATCGGCGCCCGGAGCCTCTGCAGGGACGGTTCGTCGAGCCCGGCGGCGCGAAGCCGGTCCAGCCGGTCGACCACCCGCCGGCCCGCGCCCAGCACGCCGACGTAGCTGGCGTCCGACGGCAAGGCGGCCAACAACGCCGCCTGATCGATCTCCCAGTCGTGGGTCGCGACAGCTATCGCCGTCCAGCGATCCGGCGTCAGGGCTTCCAGAGCTTCGGCCGGGCTCGCCCGGCTGTAGGCGACGTTCGAAAGCGGCGGCGGCGCTGCGGGTCCCTGCGGTCGCACCAGGGTGGTTTCAAAGCCCGATTGCGACCCCAGCGCGGCGATCGCCAGGGCGACCGGATCGGAGCCGATCACCGCGAGCCTGGGGACTGGATCGTAGCGCAGCCTCAGCTCGAAGGGCTCGGCGCGAACCGCGCAGGGCGGCGCATCGACGTCTTCGGACGGCGCGATCCGTCGCGCATCACCGTCCGTGATCCATTGAACCGGCCGCCGCGTTCCAGCCGCGTTCAACAGGTCTTCGACGGCGCGGTCGTCGGGCGTCACCCGCTCCACCAGGATCTCGATGCGCGCGCCGCATAGGAGCTGGATGTCCTTCCACGGACTGCCGTCCCCATAGGCCAGGTGACGAGCCCGACCGTCCTCGATCGTCCGCGCCGCGTGGATGGCGATGTCGCCCTCGACGCACCCGCCCGACAGGAATCCCGACGCGACGCTGGGAGACAGCAACATCTGCGCGCCGGGCGGGCGCGGTCCGCCACCGATCACCGTATGCAAAGTCACCAGGGCCGCGACCTCACCTGCCGCCCTCGCCGCCCGCATCGCCGGCCGCATATCATCGGCCCAGCCGAAGGTCGGCCATTCGGGAAGCGTCAGCGGCATATCCTGCGCGTCGGCGGTGTTCGGATCGGTGTGACGCACGTCATGCAGGCTCATCGCAAATAGGATAGGCGGGATCGAAGCGGTGCGACAGGGAGCGGAGGTCATGAAGTTGGCGGCGGTCGTCCTGGCCGCGGGATCGGGAACGCGCTACGGCGGCGGCAAGCTCCTGGCGCCCTGGCGAGGCGGCGTCCTGCTCGACGGCGCCCTGGCCGCGGCCTGCGCCGCGCCGGTGGACAAGGTCTATGTGACTTGGGGCGCTGACCCCGCGGTGCTGGCCGCGACCACGGCCTTCGCCGTGCGCGCGCCGAAGGGCGAGCGCCTGGTCCTGGTGCATGCGCCCCGTTACGACGAGGGGCTATCCGCCTCGCTGGCCGCCGGCGTCGCCGCCGCACCTGCCGAGATCGACGGCGTCTTCGTCTTCCTCGGCGACATGCCGCGCATCCCAGTGGGGCTCACGGCTCGGATGGCCCAGGCCCTCGCCGCCGGCGCGGACGCCGTCGCGACCGAATTCGAAGGCCGCCGCGGGCATCCGGTGCTGTTCGGGCGTCGGCTCCTTCCGCAACTGACCACACTCAAAGGCGACCGGGGCGCCGGCGAACTGCTAAGTGGGCTGGGCGAGGCGCTGAAGCTGATCCCGGCGCCGGACGATGGCGTGCTCTATGACGTCGACCGGCCCGGGGACCTCGCCTAGGCCGTACCGAACCCTCAAAGAAAACACTTGGCCCGCCGCCGCCTTGGGGAGAAGACTCCCCCGGGTGAAAAGGCTCGCGCGACAGATGCGAACCCAGGGGTGGGACCATGGCGATGAAGTTGAATGTGAACGGGTCCGTGCGTGACGTGGACGTCGAGCCGGACATGCCGCTGCTCTGGGTGCTGCGCGACGAGCTCAACATCAAGGGGCCGAAGCTCGGCTGCGGCGTCGGCCTCTGCGGCGCGTGCACGGTGCACATCGACGGGGTCGCCCGACGCTCCTGCATGACCCCGATCTCGACGGTCGGCGCCGCCAAGATCACCACCATCGAAGGCGTCGGCGACTCGGTGATCGGCAAGCGGCTCCAGAAGGCCTGGATCGATCACGACGTCGCCCAGTGCGGCTACTGCCAGGCGGGCCAGATCATGTCGGCCACCGCCCTGCTGCAGACCCACCCGAAGCCGACGGACGCCGAGATCGACGGGGCCATGGCAGGGAACATCTGCCGCTGCGCCACCTACAATCGCATCCGCGCTGCCATCAAGGACGCCGCCGGCGTCGCCGTCGCTTAGGGGGCAGACCGATGAACGCGCCTGCCAACATCGCCCCGTCCCGCCGGCTGTTCCTGAAGACCGGCCTCGCCCTCGGCGGGGGGCTCTTCATCGGCGCCGGCCTGACCGACGCCGCGTCGGCGGATGACGCACCTGCCGCGCTCAGCGCCTACGTCCGGATCGCGCCGGATGGGATCGTCACCATCGCCTCGCGCAACCCGGAGATCGGCCAGGGGATCAAGACCAGCCTGCCGATGCTGATCGCCGAGGAGCTGGACGTCGACTGGAAGGACGTCCGCATCGAGCAGGCCCGGGTCGACACCAAGGTGTTCGGCTTCCAGTACGCCGGCGGCTCGACGGCCATGGCGCAGAACTACGACCACATGCGCCAGGTCGGCGCCGCCGGGCGGGCGATGCTGATCGCCGCCGCCGCCGCCAAATGGGGCGTTCCGGCGAGCGAGTGCAGCACCGCCGCCGGCGTGGTCCTGCACAAGGCCAGCGGCAAGCGCGCCAGCTATGGGACGCTCGCGACAGCTGCGGCGGCCCTGCCGACCCCGGACTTCGCCGCCGTCGCCCTGAAGGACCCCAAGACCTTCAAGATCGTCGGGCAAAGGGTCGGCGGGATCGACAACGCCTCGATCGTCACCGGCAAACCGCTCTACGGCATCGATGTCGTCGTGCCCGGCATGGTCTACGCGGTCTTCGAGAAGTGCCCGGTGTTCGGCGGCAAGGTGGTCAGCGCCAACGTCGACGAGGTGAAGGCCCAGCGCGGGGTGAAGGGCGTCTACATCATCAAGGGCGGCCCGGCGCTGGACGGCCTGCTCGACGGCGTCGCGATCGTCGCCGACTCCTGGTGGCGTGCTGACAAGGCGCGCAAGAGCCTGAAGGTGGTCTGGGACGAGGGCCCGACCGCCGCTCAGAGCAGCAAGGGCTTCGCCGAGCAGGCCGCGGCGCTGTCGAAGCAGCCGGCGACCCTGCCTGTCCGCAAGGACGGCGACGCCAAGGCGGCGCTGGCCAACGCGGCCCACGTGATCGAGGCCGAATACAGCTATCCCTTCATCGCGCACGCACCGCTGGAGCCGCAGAACTGCACGGCGGACGTCCGCAGCGACAAGGTGGAGATCTGGGCGCCGACCCAGATGCCAGCGCCGGGGCTGAGCCTGGTCGCCAAGACCCTGGGCGTCCCCGAAGCCAACGTCACGGTGCACATGGTCCGCTGCGGGGGCGGCTTCGGCCGGCGCCTGCTCAACGACTACATGGTCGAGGCCGCCGCCATTTCGAAGGCGGCGGGCGCGCCGGTGAAGCTGTTGTGGAACCGCGCCGACGACATGCACCACGACTTCTATCGGCCGGGCGGCTTCCACTACCTGAAGGGCGGCCTCGACGCCTCGGGCAAGCTCGTGGCGTTCCACGACCACTTCGTCTCGTTCGGGGCGAACAACGAGGCCGTGAAGTTCGTCAGCAGCGGCGGCATGACCGGGACGGAGTTCCCCTCCCGGGTGGTCGACAACTACCTGATCGAGGCCTCGCTGATCCCCTGCGGCATTCCCACGGGGGCGTTGCGGGCGCCGCAGAGCAATGCGCTCTCCTTCGTGCTGCAGTCCTTCATCGACGAGCTGGCCCACGCCGGCGGCAAGGACCCGGTGGAATTCCGCCGCCAGCTGCTGGGCGCGCCGCGGGTGCTGGGAACCCCGCAGACCGATCCCTTCGACACCGGCCGCATGCACGGCGTGCTGGACCTTGTCGTGGAGAAGTCCGGCTGGGGCGAGGCCAAACTGCCCGTCGGGACCGGCATGGGCGTGGCCTTCTACTACAGCCACAGGGGCTACTTCGCCGAGGTCGTGCAGGCCTCGGTCGCGGCCAGCGGGGCGATCAAGGTCGACAAGGTGTGGGTGGCCGGCGACATCGGCCGCCAGATCGTCAACATGAGCGGCGCCGAGAACCAGGTGCAGGGCGCGGTGCTTGATGGCCTGGCCGAGGCGCTCGGTCAGGAGATCACCTTCGCGAACGGCCGCGCCCAGGAATCGAACTTCGACCGCTTCCGCCTGCTGCGCATGCCGCAGGCCTGTCCGGTCGAGGTCCACTTCCTGCGCAGCGACAACCCGACCACCGGCCTGGGCGAGCCCGCCTTGCCGCCTGTCGCGCCGGCCCTGTGCAACGCCATCTTCGCGGTGACCGGCAAGCGCGTGCGCCGGCTGCCCATCGACGTGGCGCAACTGAAGTCGGTCTGAGAACAGGCGTCAGTCGATGAACGTTGGCTAGATCATGGTGCGGGTGCTGCTGTTCGGTCGGCTGGCGGATGTCGCGGGATGGCGCGAGCGGACCGTCGATCCGGCGCCTGCCACCTTGTCGGCGCTTCAGCGGCTGATCGGCGCCGACGACCCGCAGCTCGCCGAGGCCCTGGCCGGCGTCGGGGTCCGGACGGCGGTGGACCAGGTCCTCTCCCGGGGCGACGTTTCCCTCGACGCCGTCAAAGAAGTCGCCTTCATGCCGCCGATGAGCGGGGGCTGAGCGTGATCCGCCTGCAGGCCGAGCCCTTCGACCCGGGCGCGCTGCTGACGGCCTTCTGCGAAGGCCGCACCCAGACCGGCGCCGTGGTCAGCTTCAGCGGCCTGGCGCGGGGCGAGGCTGGCGCGGTCACCGACCTAGAGCTCGAGGCCTATCCCGGCTTCACCGAGGCGGAGATCGGCCGCATCGCCGCGGCGGCCCAGGCGCGGTTCGGGCTCGACGACCTGATGGTGGTCCATCGCATCGGCCGCATCGCCCCGGGCGAGACCATCGTCTTCGTCGCGACCGCCTCGGCCCATCGCCGCGCGGCCTTCGAGGCGGCCGACCACCTCATGGACTACCTGAAGAGCCGCGCCCCGTTCTGGAAGAAGGAACACGGCCCGGACGGCGCCCGCTGGATCGAGCCCACCGAACAGGACCAGGCCGACGCGGCGCGCTGGGATTAGAGGCCTCGCAGCCGGCGGCCCGAGGCGATAGTTTGGCGGCGTGATCGATCAGGATATGGAGCCGCCCATGAACGCCCTTTTTCCCGCGCCGGGCGGCAGGATCGACGAGAACCTGCCCTTGAAGCCGGTCCGGGTCGCCGTGCTCACCGTCTCGGACACCCGCGATGAGGAAAGCGACACGTCCGGCCACATCCTCGCCGGCCGCGTCGCCGACGCCGGCCACGCGCTGGCCGACCGGGCCCTGGTCGCCGACGACCGGTCCGCCATCCGCGCCAGGGTTATGGCCTGGGTGGCGTCCGGCGAGGTGGACGCCATCGTCACCACCGGCGGCACCGGCCTCACCGGCCGCGACGTGACGCCGGAGGCGCTGGAGCCGCTGTTCGACAAAAAGATCGACGGCTTCTCGGTGATCTTCCATCTGGTGAGCTACCAGACGGTGGGCCTGTCGACCCTGCAATCGCGGGCGACCGCCGGCCTGATCGGCGGCGTCTTCGTCTTCTGCCTGCCCGGCTCGAACGGGGCGGTGAAGGACGGCTGGGACAAGGTGATCGCGGCCCAGCTCGACAGCCGCCACAAGCCCTGCAACATGGTCGAGCTGATGCCCCGCCTGAACGAGGTCTGAGGCGCAGCATGAGCCGCCTCAGCCACATCGACGCCACCGGCCGCGCGCGGATGGTGGACGTCTCGGACAAGCCTGCGACCGCCCGCCTCGCGGTCGCGGCCGGGCGCGTGCGCATGGCCCCCGAGACGCTGGCCCTGGCGCTGGGCGGCGGCGGCAAGAAGGGCGACGTCATCGCCGTGGCCGAACTCGCCGGCGTCATGGCCGCCAAGCGCACCAGCGACCTGATCCCGCTCTGCCACCCACTCAGCCTGTCGAAGATCGTCGTCGAGGTGGCGACCTCCGCCGAGGGCGACGGCCTGACGGTCACCGCCACCGCCAAGACCACCGGCCCGACCGGCGTCGAGATGGAAGCCCTGACTGCGGTCTCCGTCGCGTGTCTGACGCTCTACGACATGCTGAAGGCCGCCGACCGGGGCATGACCATCGACGCCATCCGACTAGTCGAGAAGTCCGGCGGCGCCTCGGGCGACTTCCGGCGCGAGGACGCGTGAGCCAGGACATCCGCGACCTGACGGTCGAGATCGCGCGCGGGCGGATGCTGGCCGCCGCGGTCGCCTCGGGATCGGAGACCGTGGCGCTGGAGGCCGCGATCGGCCGGGTGCTGGCCGAGCCGGTCACGGCCCTGCGCGACCAGCCGCCGTTCGACGCCTCCGCCATGGACGGCTGGGCGGTCAGCGGGCCCGGCGACGGGTTCCGGATCATGGGCGAGAGCGCCGCCGGCCACGGCTATCACGCGCCGCTCGCGGCCGGTCAGGCCGTCCGGGTCTTCACCGGCGCGCCGGTCCCGCCGGGCGCCGACCGAGTGGTGATCCAGGAGGTCGCGGTCCGCGAGGGCGCGGTCGTGCGCACCTCCGAAACGGGCGGCTCCAAGCACATCCGCCCTCGCGGCGGGGACTTCCGCGAAGGCGCGGTGCTGCTGCAGCCCGGCCTGAGATTGGACCCCTGGCGCCTGTCGCTGGCCGCCTCGGCGGGCCGCGCGGCGCTTGTGGTCGCCCGGCGCCCCAAGGTCGTGGTGCTCTCGACCGGCGAGGAGATCGTCCCGGCCGGCGCCCCCATCGGCCCGGATCAGATCTACGACTCCGGATCGCCGACCCTGGCGGCCCTGGTCGCGGCCTGGGGCGGCGAGCCCCGGCGGCTGGCGATCGCCGGCGATGACGCCGCGGCGATCCGCGACGCGGTCCGGGACGCCGGCGGCGACCTGGTCGTCACCCTGGGCGGCGCGTCGGTGGGCGACCACGACCTGGTGAAACCCGCCCTGTCTGAACTCGGCCTCGACCTCAGCGTCGAGACCCTGAAGCTGCGCCCCGGCAAGCCGACATGGTTCGGCGTCCTGGACGACGGCCGCCGCGTGCTGGGCCTGCCCGGCAATCCGGCCTCCGCCCTGGTCTGCGCCGAGCTCTTCCTGCGGCCGCTGCTGATGAAGATGCAGGGCGCTGCCCCAGGACCTGCCCTGCTCACCGCCCGGCTGGCGAAGCCGCTGCCGGCCAACGGCCCGCGTGAGCACTGGGCGCGGGCGAGGTCCGAGGTCCGCGACGGCGGCCTCTTCGTCGAGGCCATGACCGACCAGGATTCCTCCCTGGTCAGCGTCTTCGCCCAGGCCGACGTCCTGATCCGCTGTCCGATCAACGCGCCGGCGGCGGAGGCCGGCGATCTGGTCGAGGTGCTGCGGCTGGACCGGCTCTGACCGACCGGCAACCTCGCTTCCGATCGGGATTGCCGATAGCCTGCGAACGCAACGCTGGCCGAGGGAGCGCATGCCGTACACGATCGATCAGAGCTCCCGGCGCGCTGTCCTGACCGGCGCCGGACTTCTGGCGCTAGGCGCCCTGCCCGCCTGGGCGGCCGAGGCGGCTGCGCCTTCGGTCGCCGCCGCCGCCGATCTCAGCTCCGCCCTGCCGGAGCTCGCCAGCCTCTTCACGAAGCAGACCGGCAAGTCGGTGAACCTGATCTTCGGGTCGTCCGGCGCCTTCACCCAGCAGATCCTGAACGGGGCGCCCTTCGAGGTCTTCCTCTCCGCCGACGAAAGCTATGTCGACAAGCTGGCCGCCGCCGGCAAGACCGAGGGCCCGGGCGTGCTCTACGCCCTGGGCCGGATCGGCCTCTTCCTGCCCAAGGGCTCGACGATCGCGCCGGGCGGCGACCTCAAGGGCTTGGCGTCGGCCCTCCGCGATGGCCGCCTGACGCGGTTCGCCATCGCCAACCCCGACCACGCCCCCTACGGCCGCGCGGCCAAGGAGGCCCTGACCAAGGCGGGGCTCTGGGCGGCGATCGAACCGCATCTGGTGCTGGGCGAGAACGTCGCCCAGGCGACCCAGTTCGCGACCTCCGGCTCGACCCAGGGCGGCATCATCCCGCAATCCCTGGCCCTGACGCCCCAGGTGCAGGCGGCGGGCAGCTTCGCGCTGATCCCGGCCGATCTGCACGGCCCGTTGCGCCAGCGCGCGGTGCTGCTCAAGGGCGCCGGCGCGACGGCGCGCGCCTTCTTCGCCTTCCTGCAGACCCCGCCCGCACAGGCGGTCTTCAAGCGCTACGGCTTCGCCCAGCCCACCGGGAAGGACTGAGGCCGGGCCGTGATCGACTGGACGGCCTTCGGCGTCTCCCTGAAGCTTGCCGCCCTGACGGCCGCGATCCTGCTGCCCGCTGGCCTTGGCCTGGCGCGTGTGCTGGCGTTCCGGGTCCGGACCGGCAAGGCGTTGCTGGAAGCGCTCATCGCCCTGCCGCTCGTCCTGCCGCCGACGGTCCTGGGCTTCTATCTGCTGGTCAGCTTCGGCGACGCCTCGCCGCTCGGGCGGCTCTGGACCGCCCTGTTTGGTCACCCCCTCGCTTTCAGCTTCAGCGGCCTGCTCGCCGCCTCGGTCATCGTCAACCTGCCCTTCGCCGTTCAGCCCATGCAGCGCGCGCTCGAAGCCCTGCCGCCCGACGTCCGTGAAGCCGCCTGGGTGAGCGGGCTGTCGCCTTGGCGGACCTTCCTGCGCATCGAGCTGCCGCTCGCCTGGCCAGGCGTGCTTTCGGCCTTCGCACTGACCTTCGCCCACACCATGGGGGAGTTCGGCGTGGTGCTGATGGTGGGCGGCAATATCCCTGGCCAGACCCGCACCGCGGCTCTCGCCATCTACGACCGCACCCAGGCCTTCGACACCGCGGCGGCCGGCGCCATGTCGGCCCTGCTGCTGGCGCTCTCCATCGCAGCGATCGCCGTCGTCTACGGCTTGACCGGACGCACGGGGCGGCGGCATGCCTGATCCGCCGGGCCTGACCGTCGCGCTGCGCCAGGGCGGGCCGATCCCGCTGGATGCCGCGTTCGACTGCGCGCCCGGCGAGCTGATCGCCCTCGTCGGTCCTTCCGGCGCCGGCAAGACCACCCTGCTGCGCAGCATCGCGGGCCTCTACCGCCCGGCCCGGGCGCTCATCCGCTGCGGCGGCGAGGTCTGGTCGGACCCAGACGCCCACCTCTGGCGGCCGCCGCATAGGCGGCGGGTGGGGTTGGTCTTCCAGTCCTACGCCCTCTTCCCGCATCTGACCGCGCTCGCCAACGTCGAGGCGGCGATGAGCGGCAGGCCGGCCGGCGATCGGCGCGCCGAGGCCCTGGCGCTGCTGGGGCGCGTCGATCTCAGCGACGTCGCCCACCGCACGCCGGGCCAGCTATCCGGCGGCCAGCAGCAAAGGGTGGCGCTGGCCCGGGCCATGGCCCGCGATCCACAGGTGCTGCTCCTCGATGAGCCCCTGTCCGCCGTCGACCGGCGCACGCGGCGCAAGCTGCGTGAGGTGCTGACGTCGATCCGCACCGTCTCGCGGGCGCCGGTGATCCTGGTCACCCACGACCTGGACGAAGCCGCGGACCTGGCCAGCCGGCTGATCGTCATCGACCGGGGCGAGCTCCTGCAGGTCGGCGCGCCGTCGGAGGTCCTGGCCGCGCCGGCCTCCGACCGGGTGCGGGCGGCCCTGGACCTCGAACCCTAGACGTCGGCCCAGCGGCGCATCAGCCGGTGGTAGAGGTTGGTGAGCGACAGGCGCGCGGCGTCCGTCTCGCCCCCGGCCGGCAGGCGCTGGATCGCCGCGTCGAGCTCGAACAGCGACTGGCGGTCGGCGTGGTCGCGCACCAGGCTCTGGATCCAGGTGAAGGCCGCCAGCCGCTCGCCGCGCGTCACCGGCGTGACCTCATGGATGGTGTCGGCCGGATAGAGGATGGCGTCGCCGGCCGGCAGCTTGACGGCGCGCCCGCCCAGCAGGTCCTCGATCACCAGCTCGCCGCCGTCGTAGTCGGCCGGGTCGCTCAGCAGCACGGTGAGGGAAAGGTCGGTGCGCAGGCGCCGGTCGGTCCCGTCGATCGGCCGGATCGAGCCGTCGACGTGCGGGCCGTAGTGACCCCCGCCGGCGTAGCGGTTGAAGAGCGGCGGCAGGATCTGCGCCGGCAGGGCCGCCGACACGAACATCGGGTTCCGCTCCAGGCGCATGCGGACCAGGGTCCCCAGGCGCACGGCCGAAGGGTCCTGCCAGTGCAGCTGGGCGTTGTGCTTCACCGGCGCCGACAGGTGTCCGGCGGTGCCGCGCCCATCGACCCACGCGGCCTCGCCGAGCGCGGCGCGGACTTCGGCCAGGTCCGCCGGGCTCAGGACCTCCGGGAGGTGCAGCAGCATGCCCGAAGGCTAGCCGGTGTAGGCCACGGTGAACAGCGCGGTGCGGCCTTCGCCGGGGATCACGTGGAAGCCGTGGATCTGGTCGTAGTAGAACTTGTCGGTCAGGTTGTTGACGTTGACCTGCAGCCGGATGTGCGGCGTCACCTGCCACTTGGCCATTGCGTCGAGGGTCGTGTAGCCCGGCACGCTGGTGAAGGGCGTGGTGGTCAGCGAGGCGTAGCGCTGCGACAGGTAGTTGAGCCCGCCGCCCACCTGGATGTTCATCGGCAGCTGATAGGTGGTCCAGAGCGCGACGCTGTCGTCCGGCGCGTTGAACAGCGGCGAGCCCAGGGGCGGCCCGCCGGTCACGGTCTTGATCGTCTCGCCGTGCAGGTGGGTGTAGCTGGCGGTCACCTGCCAGTCGTCGGTGACCTTGCCGACGAGTTCGATCTCGCCGCCGTCGACCCGCTGGTCGCCCGCCAGGATGTTGAAGGCGGTGTTGGCCGGGTCCGGTTCGCGGGCGTTGGTCTTCTCTTCGCGGAAGATGGCGGCCTGCAGCTGCAGGCGGCTCGTCAGCAGGTTCCACTTCGTGCCGAGCTCGAAGGTCTCGTTCTCCTCCGGCGCCAGGCCGATGTTGCCGGTGTTGAACGAGCGCACCGCCACGATCTGCGACAGCGATTCCGCCGACGGGTTGAACGAGGTCGAATAGTCGAAATAGATCGAGCCGTACGACACCGGCTTGAAGATCACGCTGCCGCGCCAGCTCGGCTTCTGGTCCAGCTCGTGGACATCCTGGCGGGTGGTCGGCTGGTTCAGCGTCGGAACCGTGTTGCCGAGGAACTGCGCCACGTAGTGGGAATCGAAGCTGTCCCAGCGCGCGCCCCCCGAGACTTCCCAATGGTCCCCGAATTTCAGGGTGTCGATCAGGTAGGCGCCGACGGTGAAGGCGGTGGTCTTCACCCGCACACGCGGGAAGTCGATGCCCGAGAACGGGACCCGCGTGGGCGACAGCAGCGAGGTGGCGGGAAGACCCAGGCCATTGTCATAGGTCGGCGTCGAGCTCTCCGGCCCGATCTCCCAGCCCGCGGCGAGGTGATGCTCGACCGAACCGGTGTGGAAATTGGCCAGCAGGTCCATCTGGTTCTGGAAGAAGGTCTCGCGGCTGGTGCCGCCCTGCAGCGCCCGGTTGACGGTGATGGCGGAGAGCGGCGTCGCCGCCGTCAGGCCGGTCGTGCTCACCTGGGGCTCGGTGTCCCGCCAGTGGCGGGCGTAGTCGGCGTAGCGGATCTGGTCGCGGATGGTGATGTCGGGCGAGAAGTCGTGTTCGAACTTCGCGGTCTCGACGTTGGCGGCGGTGCGTAGGTAATCGCTGTCGAAGCCGTAGAAGTTGTTCTGCGCCACCGGCGCCGGGCGCCCCCGCAGATAGGGCAGGCCGTAGTCCGGCAGGTCGTCTTCCCACTGGCCGAAGTAGCTGAGGGTCAGGCGGTTCGCGGTCCCCAGACCGAACGCGACGCTCGGGGCGACGCCTTCGCGGCTGTAGTGCACCTGGTCACGGTCCGTGACGTCCTGGGTGTGGCCCATGGCCACCAGGCGGGCCGCCGCGCCCGTGCCCAGGTCCGGCAGCGGCGCATCGAGGTCGACCACGCCGCGCGCCATGGCGTCGGTGCCGCCCACCGCTTCGGCGCGGATGAAGCCCTGCAGGCTGGGCGCCTTGGTGACCTGGTTGATCACCCCGCCCGTGGAGCCCCGGCCGAACAGGATCGAGGACGGGCCCTGCAGCAGCTCGACCTCCTCGAGGTCGAAAGGGTCGCGGGTGTAGCTGCCGAAGTCGCGCATGCCGTCGAGGTACATGTCGTTGCGAGCGTTGAAGCCGCGGATCGAGGGATTGGTCCCCTGCCAGCTCGACTCGCCCGCGCCGAGGGAGATGCCTGAGCTGTTGCGGAACACCTCGGTGAGGCTGGTGGCCGCGCGATCGTCCATCACCTGGCGGGTGGTGGTGGCGATCATCTGCGGGGTGTCGATCAAGGGCTCGGTGAGTTTGCTGAGCATCGGCTCGTCGGCCTTGTAGCCTTCGGGCGGCTGCGCCTTCACCGTGAGGCTGCTGACGACGGAGGTCGCCTCCTGGGCGGCGGCGGCGTCGCAGAACAGCAGCGCCGCGGCGATTGAACCGGCGAAGTAGGGAAGACGCGCAGAGCGTGGTTTGCTGTCGTCCTGAGCCATGGTCCCCTCAGTCATTTTTTAGCCGCCACCGACCTGTAGCGTACATGCATATCGGGCAGTAGGCCGTTATGCAGAGTCTTTGCAAGCCGGTCATATGACGGAAGGAACGACCGCCCGAGTGCACGAGGCTGAAGCTCTCTTTTCGCAGGCGTTCGGACGATTCCAGGCGCGCGATGATGTCGAGGCCGAGCGCGTATTGCGCCGGGCGCTCGCGGCGGCGCCGGAACATGTCCCGAGCCTCAGCCTGCTCGCCCAGATCGCCGGGCGGGCGGGCCGCGACGCGGAGGCTGTCAGCCTCCTGGAACGCGTGATCGCCCATGGCACGACGGCGGAAGCCGCGGTGGCAGGCCTGTGGCTGGGCGCCGCGCACCGCCGGGCCGGACGCACCGGCGCGGCCATCGCCGCCTATCGCCGGACCGTTGAGCGGGCCGAGGACGCCGGGCTGCTCAACAGCCTGGGCGTGGCGCTGAAGGAGTTGGACGACCTTTCCGGCGCCGCCGCCAGCTTCGAGCGGGCCATCGGCCTGCGGCCCGGCTTCGTCGACGCGCTCTACAATTTGGCCCTGGCGCGCCGGGACGAAGGCCAGACGGACGAGGCCGTGGCCCTGCTGCGCCAGGTCGTGGCCCGCGCGCCCGATCTGCCGGGCGCGCGCTTTGCGCTCTGCATGGCGCATCTGCCGCCGCTCTACGTCGACGCCGCGGAGATCGACCGGCGGCGGGCGGACTATGCGGCGGAGCTCGACGCCCTGGCGGCGTACGCCGAACGGACAGACGTCGGCGCGCTGGCGGCTGGCGTCGGCGTGTCCCAGCCCTTCTATCTGGCCTACCAGGGCCGCGACGATGCGGACCTGCAGCGCCGCTACGGCGCCCTGGTCTGCCGCGCCATGGCCGCCGGCCGGCCGGCCGCGCCGCTCGCCGATCCGCCGCGCCCCGGCGAGCGCCTGCGGATCGGCGTCGTCTGCGGCTACCTTCGCGACCACTCCGTCTGGCGCCTGCCGACCCGCGGCTGGGTGGAGGGCCTGGACCGCGCGCAGTTCGACCTGGCCGGCTTCCACACCGGTGCGCTCTGCGACGCCGAAACCGACCGGGCGCGCGGCCTGTTCGAGCGGTTCGTCCAGGGGCCTCTGCCATTCGAAACCTGGCTGGCCCGGATCGCCGAGTTTAGGCCCCACGCCCTCATCTATCCCGAAGTCGGCATGGACCCGATGGCGGTCCGCCTGGCGGCCCTGCGCCTGGCGCCTGCGCAGTATTCCTCCTGGGGCCATCCCTCGACCACCGGCCTTCCCACCATCGACGCCTATCTGAGCAGCGACGCCATGGAGCCGGGCGACGCCGACGCCCACTACACGGAGCGCCTGATCCGCCTGCCCGGTCTTTCCACGCGCTTCGAGGTTCCGGCCGCGCCGACATCGGCGTCACGATCGGCCCTAGGCCTGCCGGAGGACGCTGTCGTCTATTGGTGCGGCCAGTCGCTCTACAAATACCTGCCGGTCCACGACGGGGTCTTCGCCGAGATCGCCGCGCGGGTCCCGAAGAGCCGGTTCGTGTTCGTGGAGTTCCCCGGCAGCCCGCCGCTCACCGCCCGCTTCCAGGATCGCCTGGCCGTCGCCTTCGCCGAACGCGGGCTCGACGCCTCAAACCATTGCGCCGTACTGCCGCGCATGACGCCGCAGGACTTCCGGGCGGCGACAGGCTGCGCCGAGGTCATGCTGGACAGCATCGGCTGGTCGGGCTGCAATTCCGTACTCGACGCCTTCGCCCATGGCGTGCCGGTGATCACCCTGCCGGGCGACACCCTGCGGTCGCGGCATGCGGCGGCGATGCTGCGCACGGTCGGCGTCGAGGATTTGGTCTGCGCGACGTCGGCGGACTATGTCGAAGCCGCCGTGACCCTGGGCCTCGACAAGGCCGCGCGCGACGGGTTGGGGCGGCGGCTGAAGGCGGGTCTAGGCGGCCTGGCCCAGGCGGACGCGGCGGCCGCGCTGGCCCGCCGTCTCCTCGCGGACGCGGGCCGCTGACCCGGCGCCCGCGGTCGTCAGCCGCCGGTCGTCGACATATGCCGAGCCACGGCTGGCGGCTGCTGGCGACCGATCTGGAAGTCATGGCCCTTGGGCTTGGCCTCGACGGCCGCGCGGATGGCGTCAGCCAGGGCCTCGTCGGCGGCGCCGGCCCGGATCACCGCCCGCAGGTCGGCGGCGTCCTCGCGGCCCAGGCAGGTGTGCAGGGTGCCGATGCAGGTCAGCCGAACGCGGTTGCAGGCCTCGCAGAAATTGTGGCTGAGCGGCGTGATGAAGCCGAGGCGGCCGCCCGTCTCGGCGACCTCGACGTAGCGCGCCGGACCGCCGGTGGTGAGCGGGAGGTCCGTGAGGCTCCAGAAGCTTTCCAGTTCGGCCCTCAGGCGGGTGAGCGAAAGATACTGGTCGGTGCGGTCGGCCTCGACCTCGCCCATGGGCATGGTCTCGATCAGGGTCATGTCCAGCCCGCGCCCATGCGCCCAGCGGACCATCTCCGGCAGCTCCGCGGCGTTGTCGTGCGCCAGCGCCACGGCGTTGATCTTGACCTTCAGGCCGGCGGCCTGGGCCGCGTCGATCCCGGCCAGCACCCTGGCTAGGTCGCCGCCGCGGGTCAGGCGGCGGAACAGGTCCGGCTTCAGGGTGTCCAGCGAGACGTTGATCCGTCGCACGCCGGCCTTCGCCAGCGGCGCCGCGAACTCAGCCAAGCGGGTGCCGTTGGTGGTCAAGGTGATCTCGTCGAGCGCCCCTGACGTAAGATGCCGGCCAAGGCTGGCGATCAGGCCCATGACGCCCTTGCGCACCAAGGGCTCCCCGCCGGTGATGCGCAGCTTCCGCACGCCCAGGCCCACGAAGGCCGAGGCGATCCGGTCCAGCTCCTCCAGCGACAGCACCTGCGCCTTCGGCAGGAAGCTCATGTGCTCGCTCATGCAGTAGACGCACCGCAGGTCGCAGCGGTCGGTCACCGAGACGCGCAGGTAGCTGACCGGGCGGCCAAAGCCGTCGATCAGGCCGGCTTGCGGCCGGGGCGAAGAGTCGTCGTAGGGCGTCATCCGACCCCGAACATAGAGAGGAAGACGGCGCGGCGACAGCACCCAGCGTGAATTCCAGCGATGTAGTCGGTGGCGTCAACTCGCTGAGCGCTATAGACTTTCGGTGCAGAACGATCGGGCGGAGGCGGGTATGCGGACGGTGATTTTGACGATCGTTCTGGCGGCCTTCGCCGCCCCCGCCTTGGCGCAGGAAACACCTGCGGCCAAGGCCGATTGCCCGGCCATGGATCGCGCGCTGCTGCCGGGATTTTCGACCTGGACCGCGCAGACGCCCCTCGCCGCCGCCGTCAGCGCCGCAAGCCTTTCGCAGGCCCAGCTCACGCCCGGCAAGTCGGTCGTCGCTCGCCTGTCGCCGACGGCGGATGTCGATTTCGCGGTTCCACCTGAGAAGCCGGCTGACCCGGCCAGCCACAGCGGGTTGTTCGACGTCAAGATCGAGCAGCCTGGGACCTATGTCGTAGGCCTGGGCGCCGGCGCCTGGATCGACGTGCTGAAGGACGGCAAGGCGCTAAGCTCCATCGGGCACGATCACGGGCCGGCGTGCTCGACGCTGCGCAAGATGGTGGAGTTCCCCCTGCAGCCTGGCCGCTACCTGCTGCAGGTGTCCGGCGCCCCCGACGCCAAGCTGTCGATCCTGGTGACGAAGCGCCCCTGACTTTCCCGGCCGCGGGGCCGCCGCGCCAGGAACCGCTGTAGCCACCCGGAGTTTCTGCATGAGGCGGAAATCCCGAGGATGCGATGGCCCAACCCCCTGACCCTGAGCGAGGGCCGAGCCGGCGCGGCTTGCTGACCGGCGGCGCCGGCGCGGCCGCGGCCCTGCCCCTGTTGGCCAACGCGAAGCCGGCTCCGCCCAAGACGAGGATGGAGGCGAGGGCGCGGATGGCCATGATCTTGAACATCAACGGGCGCGACCACCACGTCGCCCTCGACCCTCGCACCACCCTGCTCGACGCCCTGCGTGATCACCTGGCGCTGACGGGCTCCAAGAAGGGTTGCGACCAGGGCCAGTGCGGCGCCTGCACGGTCCATGTCGATGGCCGCCGGGTGCTCGCCTGCCTGACGCTCGCCGCGACCGTTCAAGGCCGCGCGGTGACCACCATCGAGGGCCTCGCCGAGGGCGAGACGCTGCATCCCATGCAGGCCGCCTTCATCGAACATGACGCCTTCCAGTGCGGCTACTGCACGCCGGGCCAGATCATGTCCGCCGTCGCCTGCGTGCACGAGGGCCACGCCGTCAGCGACGACGCCATCCGCGAATACATGAGCGGCAACCTCTGCCGCTGCGCCGCCTATCCGAAGATCGTCGCCGCCGTGAAGGACGCGGCGCCAAAGATGGCGCGCGCCTGATGCGGCCCTTCCACTACGAACACGCTGCCGACCGCGGTGAGGCCCTCAAGGTCGCCGGCGCGCATCAGGGCGCAGCCTACCTGGCCGGCGGCACCACCATGATCGACCTGATGAAGCTCGACGTGCTGCGGCCCACCGCCCTGGTCGACATCAACGCCCTCGCCAAGGATCACAGCGAGATCCGGGCCGACGCCTCCGGCCTCAAGCTCGGCGCGCTCGCCCGGATGTCCGACGTCGCCGCCGACCCGAGCGTGCGCCGCGACTACCCCATGGTCGCTCAGGCCCTCGATCTCGCCGCCAGTCCGCAGATCCGCAACATGGCGAGCCTGGGCGGCAACGTCCTGCAGCGCACCCGCTGCCCCTATTTCCGCGACACCGGCTGGAGCGCCTGCAACAAGCGCCACCCGGGCTCCGGCTGTGCGGCGCTGACCGGCGTCAACCGCAAGCTCGCGATCCTGGGCGCGAGTGAGCATTGCATCGCCAACTACCCCGGCGATTTCGCCGTCGCCCTCGCCGCCCTGGGCGCCACGGTCGACCTGGAAGGCCCCAAGGGCCGCCGGGTGATCGCCGTTGAAGACCTGCACCGCCTGCCGGGCGAGACGCCGCAGGTCGAGACGACGCTGCTGGCCGACGAGCTGATCACCGGCTTCACCGTCCCGGCCGGCGCCTGGGCCCGACGTTCGCTCTACCTGAAGATCCGGGACCGCCAGTCCTACGAGTTCGCGATCGCCTCGGCCGCAGTGGCCCTGGACCTCGACGGTGGCCTGGTGCGGGAAGTCCGCATCGGCCTCGGCGGCGTCGCCGCCAAGCCCTGGCGCGCACACGAGGCTGAGGCCGCTCTGCGCGGGCAGCCGCTGACCGAAGCGAGCGCGGAAGCCGCGGCGCACGCCGCCTTCGCCCAGGCCAAGGCGCCCGGCGAATTGGCGTTCAAGCCGGAGCTTGGCCGCCGCACCCTGGTGCGCGCCCTCCTCCAGGCCCAGGCGATGGAGGTCTGAGCATGGCCGACGATGCAGGCCGCCTCATCGGCAAGCCCGCCGTCCGCGTGGATGGCGTCGCCAAGGTCACCGGCCAGGCGCACTACGGTTCCGACGAGCCGCTGGCCAACCCTGCCTACGCCTGGCTGGTCACCAGCACCGTCGCCCGCGGCCAGGTTCGAGGCTTCGAGCTGGGGGCGGCCAAAGCGGTTTCCGGCGTCCTGGACATCCTGACCTACGAGACCGTGGGCGGGCAGACCCAGCCCCTGCCCGGCCCCGACGGCAAGCCGACCACCACAACGCTCGACAGCGCCAAGGTCTGGCACGCGGGCCAGATCGTGGCGATCGTCGTCGCCGACACCTACGAGGCCGCGCGCGAGGCCGGCCACAAGGTGATCGTGACCTACGACCCCGAAACACCGTCGGCGACCTTCGACAGCCCCGGCGTGACCGAAGAGCCCAAGGCGCCCGCCAGCCCCGAGGCCAAGGAACCTGCCAAGGGCGACGCGGCCGCGGCCTTCGCCGCCGCGCCGGTGAAGATCGACGCGCACTATTCGACCCCGACGCAGCACCACAATCCGATGGAGCTGTTCACCACCACCTGCGTGTGGGACGGGCCGAAGCTCACCATCTATGAGCCCACCCAATCGATGTGGGGGCTGAAGGCCACCGTCGCCAAGCAGCTCGGCATCGATGCCGCCAATGTGCGGACCGTCTCGCGCTACGTCGGCGGGGCCTTCGGGTCGCGCGGCGCGGCCACCTCGCGCACCGTCTGGATCGCGCTGGCCGCCCGGCGGCTGAAACGGCCAGTGAAGCTGGTCCCGACCCGCGACCAGGGCTTCACCATGGCCACCTTCCGCGCCGAAACCCGCCAGCACCTGCGGCTCGCCGCCGGCAGGGACGGCAAGCTCCTGGCCCTGCTGCACGACGGCCGCGAAGTCACCTCGCGGCCCTCCGGCTACAACGTCTCCGGCACCGAGACGACGGCGCGGATGTACGCCTGCCCGAACATCGCCACGTCGTGCACGCCGACCGCTCCACGCCCGGCTTCATGCGCGCCCCGCCGGACACGCCCTACATGTTCGCCCTCGAGAGCGGCATGGACGAGCTGGCCTATGCGCTCGGCATGGATCCGGTCGAGCTTCGCCGCCTCAACGACACCCAGACCGATCCGCTGGACGGCAAGCCGTTCTCCAGCCGCTCCCTGATGAAATGCTTCGACCAGGCCGCGGCGAAGTTCGGCTGGAGCCGACGCAACCCGAAGCCGGGCGCCACGCGCGAGGGCGACTGGCTGATCGGCTACGGCTGCGCGACCTCCTGCTATCCGTCGAACATCGGGCCGGCCGCCGCGCGCTTGTCGCTCACGCCCAACGGCAAGGCGCTGATGCAGATGGCGGCGCACGAGATCGGCACCGGCGCCTACACCACGGTCGCCATCACCGTCGCCGACGGCCTCGGGCTGCAGGTCGCCGACATCACGGTGGAGATGGGCGATTCCAACCTGCCGCCCGTGCCGGTCGCCGGCGGCTCCAACAACGCCGCCTCAACCACCAACGTGGCGGCCAAGGCCTGCGAGGAAGTCCGCGCCAGGCTCGCGGCCGCCGCCGTGCAAACCCACGACAGCCCCTTCTTCGGCGCCGACCCGAAGCGCCTGAAGCTCGCCGGCGGCGCGCTGGTGGGTCCGGACGGCCAGCACGAGCCGCTGTCAAAGGCCGTTGGCCGGATCGGCGGCAATCTGGAAGTCCACGTCGAGAACGTGCCCGAGGGCATGCCGGCGGATTCGGCGAAGGGCCTCTATGAAGGCAAGATGGCCATGTCCCGCGGCGCCGGCCGCAAGGACGTCACCGCCTACGCCTTCGGCGCCCAGTTCGTCGAGGTGCGCGTGCATGCCCGCACCCGCGAGATCCGTACGCCGCGGGTGGTCAGCGCCTTCGCGGCGGGGACGATCGTCAATCCCCTGACCGCCTACAGCCAGTTCATGGGCGGCGCGATCTGGGGCCTGTCCTCGGCGCTGCACGAGCAGACCGAACTGGACCTTCGCGCCGCGCGCTATGTGAACACCAACTTCGCCGACTACCTGATCCCGGTGAATGCCGACGTGGGCCAGCTCGACGTGATCTTCGTGCCCGAGGAGGACCACCGCGTGAACCCGCTGGGCGTCAAGGGCATCGGCGAGATCGGCATCGTCGGCATGAACGCCGCGGTCGCCAACGCCGTCTTCAATGCGACGGGCAAGCGCATCCGCGACCTGCCGATCCGGATGGAAGACCTGCTGTAGGGATCGTCGAGCCGCCGCCGATCCCGCAGGCGCACCGATATGCAGCCCAAATTCCGTTCGGAAATAAGGGGTTGCAGGCCTCGCGCGACGGGTGCTCGCTCACAGCTTCGCAATGAGGTTGGAGCGGGCCAATGGCGACCTTTCAATTCAACGGCCGGCCGGTGACGCCAAAGAGCACGGACGACACGCCGCTGCTCTGGGTGATCCGCGACGAGATCGGGCTGAAGGGCACCAAGTTCGGCTGTGGCGTCGCCCAGTGCGGCGCCTGCACCGTGCACATCGACGGCAAGGCGACGCGCTCCTGCGTCACGCCCCTGGCGGCGGTGTCGGGCAAGTCGGTGACCACCATCGAGGCGCTGGACCCCAAGGGCGCGCATCCGTTGCAGGCGGCCTGGATCGAGCTGCAGGTCCCGCAATGCGGCTACTGCCAGTCGGGCCAGATCATGCAAGCGGCCTCGCTGCTGAAGACCACGCCCAATCCGACCGACGCCCAGATCGACGCGGCGATGAACGGCAACCTCTGCCGCTGCATGGCCTATGTGCGGATCAAGAAGGCCATCAAGCTCGCCGCCTCGCGCATGCAGGAAGCGCCCCACACTCAAGGAGCAGGGGCATGAACCGGATCGCCCAGCCCGCCGGGCCTGCCCAGCCGCTCGCGCCGTCACGGCGGAGCTTCCTGATCGCCGCCGCCGGCGCGGGCCTGATGTTCAGCTTCGCCGGCGGGGTGGACGAGGCCGACGCGGCCGCGGCCTACGCGCCCACCATCTGGTACGGCATCGACCCCGACGGCGTGGTGACCGTGCATGTGATCCGCGCCGAGATGGGCCAGCATGTCGGCACCGCCATCGCGCGCATCGTCGCCGACGAGCTGGAGGCGGACTGGTCGAAGGTGAAGTTCGACCACGTGGACAGCGACCCGAAGTGGGGCCTGATGGTCACCGGCGGCAGCTGGTCGGTGTGGCAGTCCTTCCCGCTGATGAGCCAGGCGGGCGCCGCCGGGCGGATCGCGCTGGTTGAGGAGGGCGCGCGGCTGATGGGCGTGCCGGCCGCGTCCTGCCAGGCGCGCAACAGCGTCGTCAGCGGCGCAGGCAAGTCGATCGCCTACGGCGAGATCGTCGCCAGGGGCGAACTGAGGCGCAGCTTCACCGCCGACGAGCTCGGCAAGCTGCCGATCAAGCCGCCCTCCGAGCGGCGCTTGATCGGCAAGCCCGCGGACGCCCGCGACATCCCCGCCAAGACCAACGGCGCGGCGGTCTATGGCCTGGACGCCGTGGTCGACGGGATGGTCTACGCCCGGCCCAAGCTGCCGCCGACCCGCAACGACTCGTCGGTCGTCGCCATCGACGACAGCGCCGCCAAGGCCGTGCCGGGCTACCTCCAGGCGATCGCGCTGCAGGATCCTTCGGTCACCGTGCCGGGCTGGGTGATGGTCGATGCGACCAGTTTCGTGGCCGCCAGCCGCGCCGCCGACCTGGTCAAGGTCACCTGGAAGACCGGCGACAGCGCCAAGGTCTCCGAAGCCGACATCCAGGCTCGCGCCGCGGCCCTGATCGCCGATCCCAAGGCCGGATCGCTGGTGGTCGAGGACAAGGGCGTCGACGCCGCCTTCGCCGGCGCCCGGAAGACGCTGGAACGCACCTACACCACCTCGACCGCCCTGCATTTCCAGATGGAGCCGATCAACGCGCTGGCCTTCGAGAAGGACGGGGTGTTCGAAATCCACACCGGCAATCAGTGGCAGTCGCTGGTGCTGCCATGGCTGGCCAAGGCGCTGGGCCGGCCGGAAACCCAGATCGTCATGCGCTCCTACCTGCTGGGCGGCGGGTTCGGCCGCCGGCTGAACGGCGACTATGCGGTGGGCGCGGCGCTGGCCTCCAAGGCCATCGGCGGCAAGCCGGTGAAGATGGTCTGCACCCGCCCCGACGACACCCGCTTCGACAGCCCGCGCTCGCCTTCGGTGCAGGTGGTGAAGATGGCCTTCGGGGACGGCGGCAAGGTGATCGGCATGGACCACGCCGCCTCCGCCGGCTGGCCCACCGAGGTCATGGCGCCCTTCTTCATGCCCAAGGGTGTCAACGGCGTCCCCTACGATCCCTTCGCGATCAGCGGCGCGAACCACTGGTACAGCGTCGGCGCCCAGAGGGTGCGGGCGATCTCGAACGACCTGGCCAACAGGACCTTCCGGCCGGGCTGGCTGCGCTCCGTCGGGCCCGGCTGGACCAACTTCGCCGTGGAAAGCTTCATGGACGAGGCCGCCCATTCGGTGGGTAAGGACCCCGTCGCCTTCCGCCTGGCGCTGCTGGACGCCAGCGGCCGCAACTCCGGCGCGGCGGACGGGACGAGCGCGGTCGGCGGCGCCAGGCGCCAGCACGCGGTGGTGGCGCGGGTCGCCGAGCTGTCGGGCTGGGGCAAGCCGCTGCCGGCCAACACCGGTCTCGGCATGGCCACCACCTTCGGCCAGGAACGGGACATGCCGACCTGGACGGCTTGCGCCGCCCGCGTCCACGTCGACCCCGCCACCGGCAAGGTGAAGGTCGAGAAGCTGACCCTGGTGATCGACGCCGGCACCATCGTCAGCCCCGACGGCGCCCGCGCCCAGGTCGAGGGCTCGGCGCTCTGGGGCATGAGCCTGGCGCTCTTCGAAGGCACCGAGTTCAAGGACGGCCAAGTGAAGGACACCAACCTCGGCCCCTACACCCCGCTTCGCATGGCCGACGTCCCGGAGATCGAGATCGTCTTCATCGAGAGCACCGAGGTCCCCGTGGGCCTGGGCGAACCGGCCACGACCGTCGTGGGGCCTGCCATCGCCAACGCGATCTTCGCCGCCAGCGGCGCTCGGGTCCGCAATCTGCCGATCCGCCCCAAGGCGGTGCTGGCGGCGATGAAGGCGTAGGCCTAGGCAGCCATCATCTCCATCCATCTCGCCCTGGGGGAGTTGCCGAGACTATCCGACCCTGAGGTCATGGTTCGGTTTGTCGCGGACCTGCGACGGCAGCAACTTGACCTCCTGGTTGATGACCAACTGGCTGCCGCCAAGGGTGCGGCGGGTCAGGACACCCTCCGACTGGATGATGTATCTCATGACATGGTCTCAACTTATTATTACCTACTTATGTTAGTCTTTGTCTTTGTCTTAACTTCGCCCGAGGGGGGCGTTCGGCGGGCCATCCTATTGCTTGTCTGGTCCAGACTGGCGCCGATCGGTTCCGAAAGCGCCCAAAGCTACGCCACATGAACGCTGTCCGCGGGCGTCAGGCGGATTTGACCGCATAAGTCACCTGTGCGCCAGCAGCGGAATTTGAAGGGTCCGCCACGTGTGGACCCTGTGGAGGGGCGCGTTCCGAAAGCTTGGTTTCAAGGCCTCGCCGGTGCGCTCGCGCGACAAGGATCTGGCGAAAGAGACCTCCAGGTATTATATCATGACACGATATATGAGACCGGGAGTTTGCCATGCGTCTTGCAGTGGTGCTCGCATTGAGCGGCGCGTTTTCCGTAGGGTCTGCAATCGTCGCGCAAGCGGCTGCCCAGGTTGCGAACGTCGACCCCACTGTTCGTCAATCGGGCTGGAAGGTTCCTCGCAATCCCGAGGGCCAACCTGAACTCTCCGGATACTGGTCCAACGCCACCATGACCCCTACGGTCCGCAATCTTCGGCTTACGAGAGACGCCGTTCTCCCCGACGCCCAGGCCCATGCGGCCGAAGCCGCCTTCGCCCAGGCGCTGGCAAAGGCCGATGCGCCCACCAAGACGGACCAGAAGCCCACGGACGCGAAGGCGGACGAGGATAAGCTGCTGAAGCTGCGGCCGGAGTTCGCCGCGGCCGGGGGCGATGTGGGCGGCTACAACGCCTTCTGGCTGGACCCCGGCGGCCACCTGATGCGGGTGAACGGCCAATACCGAACCTCGCTGCTGACCACGCCCGACGGCCAGATCCCGAAGCGCAAGGATGGCGGCGGGGCCGGCGCGTTTCGGCGCAACGGGCTCGGATCCTTCGACAATCCGGAGAACCGCTCGCTGGGCGAGCGCTGCATTATCGGCTTTGGGCGCAACGCCGGCCCGCCGATGCTGCCCAACGGCTTCTACAACAACAACTATGAGATCATTCAGACGCCGCGCTACGTCGCCATCGACGTCGAGATGGTGCACGACGTGCGCGTTATCCGGCTGGACAGCCAGCACCGCACCGACGGCATCCGCCCCTGGATGGGCGACTCCATCGGACACTACGAGGGCGACACCCTGGTGGTGGAAACCACCAACATCCCGCAGGCGCAGAACTTCTTCGGGTCGTGGAAGAACCTAAAGGTCACGGAGTGGTTCACCCGCGTCTCGCCGACCCGCATCGACTATCGCTTCCAGGTCGAGGACCCGGACACCTGGGACAAGCCCTGGGGCGGCGAGTACGACTTCGCCCCGCTGACGGGCATCGTCTACGAATACGCCTGCCATGAGGGCAACTATGCCCTGCCGGGCATGCTGGCCGGCGCCCGCCATGCCGAGGCGGCCGCCAAGGCCAAGACAGGCGCCGAGTGAGTTTCGGCAGACCACACCAGCGCGAACAGGGAATTAGAAAATGAGGTTTGATCGACGCGGCGTGTTCGGCGCCTCTACCGCGGCCCTACTGCTGATCGCCACCGGAGTCTTAGCCCAACCCGCGGCGGGTCGGGCTTCGCTGGCCACGGTTCGGGACTTCACCTTGATCGACGCCCAAGGGCAGCCCCACGAACTCTACAAGATGACCGGCGACAAGGCGATCGTCCTGGTTTCGACGGGTGTCGGCTGCCCGATCGCGCGCGCAATGACGCCGGTGCTCAAGGCGCTACGCGACAAGTATGCCGCCAAGGGTGTCGAGGTGATGATGTTCGACTCGAACCTTCAAGATGGCCGCGACGCCATCGTCGCCGAGGCCAAGGAGTTCGGCATCGACATTCCAATCTTGATGGACAAGACCCAGGCTGTCGGCGAAGCGCTCGGCGTGACCCGCACGGCAGAGGTCTTCGTGGTCGATCCCAAGACGTGGAAAGTCGCCTATCACGGCCCGCTAGATGACCGCTCCGACTACGGCATCGCGAAGGCGGCGACCAAGGAATTCGCAGACGTCGCGATCTCCGCCGTCCTGGCCGGCCAGCCGGCCCCTGCGGCGACCCAAGCCTCAAAGGGCTGTCTCATCGATTTCCCGACCCGGGTGCAGAAGGCCAAATCCTAGGACCCGTCGCGAGGAACTCGCGACGGGTGAGTGCAATGCACAAGGTCGCGAATGCGCCACGAGGGGGCGTTCGCGTCGCTGCAGAAAGAGGACATTCGCGGCGTGCCTGCAGCTGAAGCACTAGAGGTCCGCGCAATCAGTGCGAAGGCGGCCAATTGCATTTCTGCAAGCTGGACCGTGATGCTAGCCTCGCCAGAAGCCGTTGAGGGCGCGACGTGTATTCGGTTCATCTGGATCAGGCTCACTTCCTGGCTCAAAATGACCATCCCGTGCTCGAAACGACGGTTGGCAGCGTCTTACGGGCGCGCGCAAAGGCGATGCCCGACGCTGAGGCGTTGGTCGAGGCCGACATCGCCGGGGTGCTCCGGCGGCGCTGGACCTACGGCGAGCTGGCGGCCGAAGCTGAGCGTCTCGCCAGGGCGCTGTTGTCGCGCTACCGGCCGGGGGAACGGATCGCCGTCTGGGCGCCGAACGTCCCTGAGTGGGTGCTCCTCGAATATGCCGCTGGGTTGGCGGGCCTGACCCTGGTCACCGCCAATCCAGCCTACCGACCGCGCGAGTTGCAGCACGTGCTGGAGCAGTCCGGCTCAGTTGGCCTGTTCATCGTCAAGGCGCATCGCGGCAACCCGATGGCCGAGATCGCCGCCGAGGTCGCGGCGCAGATCCGCGCCGTGCGCGAGGTCGTCGATCTCGAGGATCCCTCGGCGCTCTACGCCGGCGAGGGCGCTGCGATCCCCTTACCCGAGGTCAGCCCAGACGACCCAGTGCAGATCCAGTACACCTCCGGCACCACCGGCTTTCCGAAGGGCGTGGTACTGCACCATCGCGGCATCACCAACAACGCGCGTCTCTCGATGACGCGGATGGGCCTGCGGGAAGGCGACGCGGTCCTCAACGTCATGCCGCTGTTCCACACCGCAGGGTGCGGGCTGCTGACGCTGGGCGCCGTGCAGTTCGGCTGCCGGCTGATCGTGGCGCGGCTGTTCGAGCCGGCGCGGGCGCTGGATATCATCGAAGCCGAACGTGTGGAGTTCGTACTCGGCGTGCCGACCATGCTGGTCGCCCTGCTGGAAGCTCGGGCCGCCCAGCCGCGCGACCTTTCCTGCGTCCGGACCATGGGATCGGGCGGTGCCATGGTCCCGCCGGAGTTGGTCAGGCGAGTCCAGACGGCGTTCGGTTGCGCCTTTCACGTTGTCTACGGCCAGACCGAGACCTCGTGCCTCCTGAGCGTCGCCGCCGCCGACGACTGCGAAACGGTCGGCCAGCCCTTGGCGCAGACGGAGGTGTCCATTCGCGATCCGCAGACCAACGCCGTGCAGCCGATCGGCGCCGTCGGCGAGATCCTCGCGCGCGGCTACGGGGTCATGCTAGGCTACAATGACGATCCCGAGGCCACGTCGAACGCCATAGACGCTGACGGTTGGCTGCGCACCGGCGACCTCGGGACCCTGGATGCTGGCGGACGTCTCAGGATCACCGGCCGGGTGAAGGAGATGATCATTCGCGGCGGGGAAAACCTGTTCCCGGCCGAGATCGAGAACGTTCTGCTGGAACACCCCGACGTCGCCGAGGCGGCGGTCGTCGGCGTCCCCGACGCGCGCTGGGGCGAGATCGTCGTCGCCTTCCTACGGCCGGCGACGGTGGGGCCGCTGGATCGCGCGGCGCTGGTGGCCCACTGCCGCGAGCGCATGTCCCCGCAGAAAACGCCGGCGCATTGGATCGAAATCCCGGAGTGGCCGCTCACCGGCTCCGGTAAGGTCCAGAAATTCGTGCTGCGCGACCGGTTCGTCGCTGGCGAGTTTGAAAGCGCCCGGACTTAGCAGGCCCTTGGCCTCGCCGTGCGGGACCCGACGCCAGGGCCGCTTTGCAGCCGACGTTCCCAAGTCCGAGATGCGCCGTAACCGGATCTTGGGATCGCTCCAATTCCGGGACTTCGGCGTGATCGTTCGGCTTGCGGATGACCGTTGGTCAGGCGCGACGGGGCGGCGGCATCTTGTCTGTCCAGTGGGTCGCCGCCTCATAGGGCTTTGCGAGTTGGAGGCAGGAAATCTCGCCGCGGTTCGGGCCCACGATCTGCAGGCCGATCGGGAGGCCCTGGGCGCCGAAGCCGGCCGGGACCACCAGGGCGGGGTTTCCCGATAGCGTCACCAGCAGCGCCGACTTCATCCACTCGTGATAGGTGCGCATCTCGTGGCCCGCCACCGCCTTGGGCCAGCGCTCGTCCACCGGGAACGGGAACAGCTGCGAGCTGGGCAGGACCAGGTAGTCGTAGCGGCTGAACAGCGCCTTGACCGCCATCGACCAGGTGGTGCGGGCCGTGGAGGCGGCGGTGATCTCGTAGGCGGTCAGCGGCAGCGCCGTCTCGACCTCCCAGACCGCTTCGGGCTTGAGTAGAGCGCGCTCGGCGGGATTGCGGTAATTGGCGAGGATCGATCCGCCCTGTTGCCAGGCCCGCAGCTTGATCGTGGCCTGCCAAGCCGCCTCGACGGGCGCTGCGACCTTTGCCTCCTCGACCGTGCAGCCTAAGGCCTCGAAGGTCTTCAAGGCCGCGCGGCACAGATCCAACACCTCGGGCTCGTGCGGGACCTCGCCGCCGAAGTCGCCGAGCCAGCCGATGCGACGACCTTTCACGGGGGCATCGAGGCTTTGCCGGTAGATGGCGCCGCCGCCAGGCAGAGAGAGCGGGCTGCGCGGGTCGTAGCCCGCCTGTACCGAAAGCAAGAGCGCCAGATCCTCCACCGAGCGCGCCATCGGCCCCGCCACGCCCATGCTGGGTAGCCAGACTTCCGGCCCCGCCGCCGGAACCACCCCGAAACCGGTCCGGAAACCGAACACGTTGTTCCAGCCCGCGGGGTTCCTGAGGCTGCCGCCGTAGTCGCTGCCGTCGGCCAGCGGCAGCATGCGCGAGGCCAGCGCCGCCGCCGCGCCGCCGCTCGAGCCTCCCGCCGAGCGGCCGAGGTCATAGGGATTGTGCGTGGCGCCGAACACCGGGTTGAAGGTGTGCGAACCGAAGCCGAATTCCGGGGTGTTGGTCTTGCCGACGAAGATGACGCCAGCCTGCCGCAGACGCTCCACCATGAGGCTGTCGGCCGCGGCGACGCGGTCCTTGTAGATCGGCGAGCCCTGAGTGAAGCGCAGACCCTTCACCGGCTGCAGGTCCTTCACGGCGTGCGGCAGGCCGTGCAAGGGCCCGAGTGTCCCACCCCTGGCCTGCAGCTCATCGGCCGCGGCCGCCTGGTCCATCAGGGTCTCACGGGCCGGCATCGAGACGACGGCGTTGACCGACGGGTTCACGGCCTCGATCTGATCGAGGCAGGCCGCCATGACCTCGCGCGCGGAGGCCTTTTTCGAGCGGATCGCCGCCGCCAGGGCCGAACCGCCCATTCGGCAGAGATCGGAGCCGGCCGCGATCGCCAGGCCCGAAGACGCCGCCACCACAACGCCGGCGCCCGACGCGATCACAGCCCGACGCGTCGGATCCTCACCTTGGTCCCCCCCACCTTGGCCGCCGCCCATGCCCACCTCCCCCGAGAAAAGGGCAAGGCTAGTCCCGCTGTTCGCGCATTGCACGGCGCCTTTGCGCCATAGCGGACGTCCGGCGAGTCCGCTTAAAGTCACGACCGGTGATCCGCCGGGGGGCGCATGGAAATCCACAAACCGAAGCCGTGGCACGGCTGGCGCGAGTTCCTGAAGGAGATCGGCACCATCGTCATCGGCGTCCTGATCGCCATCGCCTTCGAGCAGACGGCGGAATGGCTGCATTGGCGCCACAAGCTGGCCGACGCCGACGCGGCCGTGCAGTTCGAGCTGCACGACGACGACCTGCCCCAGGCCTACGCGCGTCTCGTCGTGCGGGGATGTCTGGACAAGCGGCTGGACGCGCTCACCGCCGTGCTCGCCGCCGATCAATCGCGCGAGGCCTTCGCCCGTCTCGTCAAAGACTACAATCCGCCGTTCCGCACTTGGGACATGAACGCGTGGCAGGCCATGGTTTCCTCTGACGTCCTTACCCGTCTCACCGCCGAGGAGGCTCTCCATCGATCTCAGGTCTATAACGTCGTGCCCGCGACCGGCGCCATCAACGTGCGGGAGCGCCAGGACGCCACCGACCTGGGAGCCCTCGACCCGAGACCCGGCCCGCTGACGGCGGTGGAACGTGACCGCGCCGTCCTGGCGCTGCAGCGATTGCGCATCGACAATCTGCAGATGTTCTACGCGTCCGTCACCCTGCTGCGCGCCGGCGAGGACCTTGGCGTGGCGCTGACGGACAAGGACAAGGCCAGAGTGATATCCGAGCTGCGCCCGACCTGGGGAAGCTGCCTTGTCGACCCACAGACAAAAACGCCCAGCCTGAACAGCCAGGCGCCCCTCGCCTGAGACTGCCCCGGGACCCGTTGCGGCGGGCGGAAGAGTCCGATTGCGTAACTTGCCCGGAACGACGGCGCTTGAGGTCGGGACGCACATCGAAACCCGCACATCGGAGCCGAAAGTGGAAGCGCTGTTGCTGCGGTTCCTCCTTGGGCCCCTGTTCATCGCGCACCTCTACTGGAAGATCGCCGTGCTGCCGGGCGGGATCGAATCCTGGTGGAACAACCTCCAGGGCGCCGGCTATCCTTGGTTTGTCCCAGCCTATGTGTTGTCGGCTGAGATCGCCGGCGCGCTGTTGCCGATCCCCGGCGTGCTGACCCGCTACGTGGCGCTCTACGCCATGCCCATGATGGCTGGGGCGGCGCAGTTCTGGGCGGTCCGAAAGGGCTTCTATTTCACAGCCGCGGGCTCTGAACTTCCGCTGGTCTGGTTCACGCTGCTCGGCATCCAGGCCGTCGCGGGTGACGGGCCGGGGGCGCTCGCGCCCTCGCCAAACTGGCGCACGGTCGCAGGGCGGCTGCGGATCAAGGCACGCCTCGCCTAGGTCGGCCGTCCACCGATCGCCGAGGTTGCGCGGCCGCCCTCCATGTCGGATCGCAAGTGGCTCCGCACCTTCAGCCCGTCTCTCCGTACATGGTCCGGCTGTCCGCTTCGGGAAGTTCCTCGAACCAGCGCCGGAACTCCGCGGAGTGCCACTGGCGACGCAGCTTCCACCAGCTCTTGATGCCGGGTTGCGAGGCGAAGCTGGTCGCCTGGCGCTCGATCATCTGCCAATGCTCGGGATCCAGCTGACCGCGCAGCCATTGGGCGCGGGAGGATTCGTAGAAGCGGAAGATGCTGCTCGCCAGAGCGACGAAGCGGACCTTCGCGTCGGCGTCCTGGGAGTCGAAATCCGCGAGGGATTCCCGCCAGATACGGGCCAATTCGCCATCGTTGATGATGCTCGAGTTGATCGCATAGTAGTTCGCCGAATGCGCCTGCGATGTGGAGGCTCGCACAGCCCGGATGGCGAGGCGCAGTTGGATGCCGACAAAGACCAGGGAGGCGACCACGGCGATGGCGGAAATGATTTGCGACAGCGCCGACAACCGATCCAGCGACATCACGCCTCCCGCCCGTTCCGATTCTGGACCCGCATCCCCCAGACGGGTCAATGAAGCTCGATGCGCCCGATCGCGCAACCTAGACAGTCAAGCTTCAACGACGGGCTGCTACGCCATCGCACGATCCGGAAATACAGGCAGGGCGATCTTACCTCATAGGCAGCCCACAGCAGATGCTCCGGACCTCGCTTTCGAGCGAGAAACGGCCCCTCCGACGGGCGCCGCGGCAACGTCCGCTCTCCCCCGATCCGGAAATTCGCGGGATCCGCTTTAGGGCCTAACCCTAAGACCGCGCTCGACCCGTAGCGGACATTGCGGCCGAAGCTGGCATAGTCCTCCGCTCAGGGGCATCCGGGGGGACCATCGTGGGCATGTTCGAGTATGTCGTCGTTCTGACGGGAGTCGTGATCGGGCTCGCCCTGACTCATCTGATGCAAGGCATCGCGCGGATCGTCGAACAGCCCAGCCGCATGCGCATCTGGTGGCTGCACCTGGGCTGGGTCGGCTACATGTTCGTGAACGCCGTGTTCTGGTGGTGGTGGGAGTTCAGACTGCGGCTGATCACCAGTTGGTCGTTCCAGTTCTACGCTTTCGTGCTCGGCTACGCGTTCCTGATCTACCTGATCTGCGCCGTACTCTTCCCCAGCGACGCCGCGCCGTTCCAAAGCTTCAAGGACTACTTCATGGCCCGCCGGCGGTGGTTCTTCGGGCTGCTGATCGCGTGGTTGGCCGTGGACTTCTTCGACACCTGGGCGAAGGGCTCGGTCTATTTCGCGTCGCTCGGAATCGAATATCCGATCGCCCAGGCAGGTCTTGCGCTGCTTTCCTTGTGGGCCTGTTGAGCCGGCGTGAACGCGTCCAGGTCGCCGTCTGGCTTCTCGTCGTCGGCTATCAGGCGTTGCGGATCGTTCGCTTCTTCGACCACCCCGCATAGGACAGGCGAACACTCTGGCTGGTCAAACTCCGCTTTCCATCCGCGTATTTCGACAATGGCTTCGCCCTCAGCGCCCCGGCGGGGCCAGCAGAAACCTGCGGATCATATCGGCTGGCAGTTTCGGATCAGCTTCACGCCATTGACGGTGACGAAGGCGGACCGATGCGGGGCATCATCGGTGTCATTCACGTTCGGGTACATCAGCGTCTCTCGTGGGCCGTGATCTCGAGGCCGGTGCTGAACAGCAGGCCTGCGCCAAGGGCCATGAAGCCGCGACGGCGGTGCATCGATCACTCCGCGACGGGCGGCCAATTCACCGGCCGACGCGAGCGCGGGCACCGCTGGAGAGCCTCGTCGATCCGGCATTCGCCCTAGAACAACGGGGTCAGACCCGGACCGATCAGAGACGGGTGTCGGCTACGGATCGGTTGTCCACGTTGGGACTCCAGCCAGCAAGCGGACGTGGCGCGACCGGCTCGGAAGCAGACGTTCGCAACGGGCGAGATGCGCCAGGAGCGGAAGTTGGTCCAAAGCCGGATTTCAGACGTTCAATCGAACCTCGCGCCACGGCACTGCTTTCGCGCGCGCATGGGGCAACTGGTGCAAGCGCCCTGTACAACCCACGACAGCTCGCGCCAACGCTGCTCCATCGCTCGATGGAACGGCGAGAGCGTCACGACACCATGATGACGAGGGCGATACCCGGTAGCATCAGGTATGCTCTCCAGAACTCGGCGGCACTTGCTCGTGTGCTTTCTGACCGAGCGAGGGCGCCCCCTTTGGCATCGAATGCTAGCCCGCAGCGGATGCCGGCGATCACGTCGGCAATGCTGACAGGGACTGAGATTTCTGTATCGGTCATGACGTCTCCTGGGTTGGACCATCGAGAAGAGCCAGGGGCGGACACAAGAAGAGGTGGAAGCGTGAGCCCAAGACCCTTGCGCTATGAGACTGAGCAGCAGATCGCGGCGATGATCGCCAAGGACAAGGAGCGGTTCCTCGACATTGAGGATTGGCTGCACAACATCGACGTGATCGCCGAGTTATTACCTGAGGATCATCGTGAGGTCGTGCGGCCCCGTTCAGGATGCGGGCGATGTGGATGTACTTCAGATCCACGCCCATCCGGTCGGCGCAGCCCTTCTGGTGCAGCAGGCAGGAGGAGTCGGCCGAGACGACATAGTCGGCGCCGGAGCGCTTCTGGTCGGTGACCTTGTCGTAACCCATCTTCGCCGAGACGGTCGGCTCGAAGACGCTGAAGGTCCCGCCGAAACCGCAGCACTCGTCCGGGCGGGCCAGGTCGGCGAAGGCGATCCCCTCGACCAGCGACAAGAGGGCCTTGGGCTTGGAGAACGGCGGCTGGCGGATCTCCGTGGGGCTCGCGATATTGATGCCGCGCAGCGAGTTGCAGTTGTAGTGGATCGCCACCTTGTGCGGGAACTTCGCCCACGGCAGGGCGTCGATCTTCAGGACATCGTGCAGGAATTCCGTCAGCTCCAGGGTCCGCTCGCGGACGTGGGCCACCTCGGGCGTCTGCTCGACCGCGGTCAGGTGGGCGCGCACCTGGTGAGCACAGCTGCCGGACGGGCAGACGATATACTCGTAAGGCGCGAAGTTGCGGACGAACAAGGCCTCGCAGGCCGCCGCCTCATGGTGGCAGCCGGTGTTGACCATGGGCTGGCCGCAGCAGGTCTGGTCGAACGGATAGTCGACCTCGCAGCCCAGCCGTTCCAGCAGTTCAAGCGTGGCGACGCCCACCTCCGTCTCGAAGGCGTCCATGTAGCAGGGGATGAACAGGCCGATGCGCATGCGGGAGCCGGAGCGATGACGAAGGCGGTCCGGGCGTTGTGGCGGCTGGTCCCGACGCCGTATTGTATCGCGTTGCCCCGCCTTGCCGGCCCCTGCCCGCCCGGCGGGACGCGGGTCAAGGATCGCCAAGCCGCGAGGCCCCCTACAATCCCGCTCCGCAGCAGGCCGCTAGCGTCCGCCTCCACCTGCGCCAGCCGTTGGCGCGACGGAACAGGAGCGCGCCGTGCTTAAGGGCTACACCGTCCCCCGCAGCCCCTTGGGGCAAGCCAACCTCGCGCCTCTGCCGCCCTGGCACTATCCAGCGACGTCATCGCCGCCGAGTTCTGGGTGGACCGCGGGGCCGCCCAGGCGACCCTGCCGCCAAACGTGACCATCGACGGCGACGGCGAGGCGCGCGCGGTGCTGATGTTCCTCGACTGGCTGTACACCGCCTCGCAAGAGATGCTCGACCCGGCGCCGCTACCAGTATCGCGAGTGCTTCATCCTGCTCGACGCCCACTGGAAGGACATGCCGATCGTCTACTGTCCCTACATCTTCGTCGACAACGACGCGGCCTTCATGCGCGGCCACATTCAGGGATTCCCGAAGAAGCTCGGCCAGGTCTTCCAAACCCGCAGCTACGCCGCGCCCAGCCCCGCGGCTGCGCCGGTGGCCGCCGGCTCGCGGTTCGGGGCCAGTTGCTCGGCGCACGGCGAGAGACTGGACGATGTGCGCGTCACCCTGCGTGAAACGATCGGAGATCCCACGACGGTGTTCAACCGCCCGACCGTCATGCGCCGCTACTTCCCGCGCCTCGACGGCAAGGCCTACGATACGCCGGCGGTCGATCAGCTGACCCTGTCGTTGACCGACAACCTGCATGTCGTCGACCTGTGGTCCGGGGACGCCGAGGTCCGCCTCCCTGAGGTTCCGGGCGAGGAAATGCATACGCTGGCGCCGCTGTGGGTCGGACGCGGCTTCCGCTTCGGCATGTCCTACACCGTGACCGACCTGCGAATCCTCGAGGACTACGGCGCCTAGGCCGGCGTTGGAGCGCCTCCAGGTTGCGGCCCGCGACCGATCCCGGGCTGTTAAGGCGGCGCAATTAGCCGACCCGTGATCCACGAAAGCCTTGTCCTCCGACGCCTGGACGTAGACGGTGGCGACGCGCCTTCGGGCTTTTCCGCCGGTGGCCAGCCATCGGAAGGCTTGTCGAATGGCGTTCGATCCCGTTCGATCCCTCAAAACCGAGGCGGCAAAGAACCTCGGGACATCAGCTTCAGGGAGCAAGGTCATGACCGACACCGGCCTCAATATGTCATCGCGCGCGCCGCGACGTCGCGTTCATCGCGTGGCCATGGCCCTTGTCGCCGGACTGGCGATCCTGCCGGTCGCCGCCCTGGCCGACCCCGCGGCCTACAAGGCGCCACGCACCTCGTCCGGCCAGCCGGAAATCGGCGGCTACTGGTCCAACGCCACGCTGACCCCGATGCAGCGGGACTCCAAGCTCGGCGACCGTCTGGTCTTCACGCCGGAAGAGGCCAAGGCGCTGGAGGCCGACGAGGCCCACCAGGTCGACGTCGGCAACAAACGCACGGACCCGAATGCGCCGGTGAACGCGCCTAACGGCCTGGAGCTCAAGCCGTCGTTCCTGGCGGCCGGCGGGGATGTGGGCGGCTACAACCGCGGCTGGCTCGATCCCGGCCACACAGTGATGCGGGTGGGCGGCGAGCCCCGCACCTCGCTGCTCACCACCAAGGACGGCCACGTCCCGCCGCGCAAGACCGCCGCGGCGAGCACCGCAGGCTACTACAGCGGCGGCGGCGAGGGCAGCCGTGATCCCCTGGGTTCGTACGACAATCCGGAGAACCGGCCGCTGAGCGAGCGCTGCATCATGTTCGGCGGCAACGTCGGGCCGCCGATGCTGCCCAACGGCTTCTACAACAACGACTACAACATCGTGCAGACCCCCGACGCCATCGCCATCCAGGTGGAGATGGTGCACGACACCCGCATCGTGCGGCTGCATTCCCAGCACCGCGCCGACGACGTGCGGCCCTGGTTCGGGGATTCCATCGGCTGGTGGGAGGGTGACACCCTGGTCGTCGAGACCAACCACGTCCCGCAGAAGCAGGCCTTCCAAGGCGCCTGGAAGGACCTGACGATCACCGAACGGTTCACCCGCACCGCCAAGGACCGGTTGCGCTATTCGTTCAAGGTCAGTTCGCCCAGTTCCTGGGACCAGCCTTGGGGCGGCGAGTACGAGTTCTCGCCCCTGCACGGGGTGATCTACGAATACGCCTGCAACGAGGGCAACTACGCCCTGCCCGGCATCCTGGCCGGCGCCCGCAACGCCGAGCGCGACCACGCCGCAGCGGCGACGAACGGCGCGGGCGGGAGATAGGCGTGACGCTGGCCTGGGCGCGGCGTCTATGACGCCCTGCCGAACATGTCCGCCGCCGACTAAGTCCGCGCGCGGCGCACAACCCGCAGTGGCGCGGGAACCGGCAAAGGCGAAGCCTGTTTAGGAAAATAGGGTCGATGCCGGTGCGGCGCCGCCAATGGTTTCACGTGTCGGGGACGCTTCGTGGCCGATCAATCTTCCAGCGACGAAAAGCCTCGCGAGGGCGGCCAGGGCGGCGGCGGTAACCCACCCGCTGAAGGCGGCCGGCAAGGCGGCGACGGCAAGCCGCCGCCGAAGAAGAAGCCCAACCCGCTGAAGAACCCCAAGGTGCTGATCATCGGCGGGATCGTCATTGTGGTCCTGGCGATCGGCGGCGTCTTCTACTGGCTGCACGCGCGGCAGTACGTCTCCACCGACGACGCCTTCGTGGACACCCACATCGTGCGCCTGGCGCCGCAGGTGTCCGGCGAGGTGATGCGGGTGCTGGTGGTCGACAACGCCGTGGTCAAGGCCGGCCAGGTGCTGGTGGAGATCGACTCCAGCACCGTGCGCGCCCAGCTCGACCAGGCCCAGGCCCAGCGCGGCCAGGCCATCGCCCAGATCGGCCAGGCCCAGGCGCAGGTGGGCGTCAGCCAGGCCTCCTATCGCCAGGCGCGCGACCAGGCCCGGGGCCTCGACGCCCAGGCCGCCCAGGCCCAGAGCGACGCCCGGCGGCTGACCGGCCTGCAGGCCACAAACCCGCGCGCGGTGGCCGCCCAGCAGGTCGACCAGACCGTGGCCCAGGCCCGCCAGACCACCGCCCAGCGCGACGCGGCCCTGCGCCAGGCCGACGGCGCCGCCGCCCAGGTGAAGGCCGCCCGCACCCAGATCGAAGGCGCCAAGGCGGTGCTCGCCGCGGCCAACGCCACGATCTCCGAGAACAATATCACGCTCGGCCGTACGACCATCGTGGCGCCGGTGGCCGGCTACGTTTCACAGAAGACCGTGGCGGCGGGCGGCTACGTCCAGCCCGGCCAGCAGCTGATGGCCATCGTGCCCCTGGAGATGTGGGTCACCGCCAACTTCAAGGAGACCCAGCTCAAGAACATGCGCGCGGGTCAGCCGGTGGATCTGAGCGTCGACGCCTGCCCGGTGAAGCTGCACGGCAAGGTCAACTCCATCCAGCGCGGCGCGGGCCAGGCCTTTTCCCTGCTGCCCAGCGAGAACGCCACCGGCAATTATGTGAAGGTGGTCCAACGGGTGCCGGTGAAGATCACCTTCGAGGACGTGCCCCGCACCTGCCCGCTCGGCCCCGGCCTTTCCGTCTCACCCACCGTCAAGGTGCGCTGACGTGTCGGAAGCGCCCGCCCAGGCTGGCGGTTGGTCGGCGGCGCGGTCGGCGGCCGGCGGCGGCAACCCGTGGATCATCGCCACGGTCGTCTCGATCTCGACCTTCATGGAGGTGCTCGACACCTCCATCGCCAACGTCGCCCTGCGCCACATCGCCGGCGGCCTGTCGTCGAGCTACGACGAGGCGACCTGGGTGCTGACCAGCTACCTGATCGCCAACGCCATCACCGTGCCGATCTCCTCCTGGCTGTCCTCGGTGGTCGGGCGAAAGCGCTACTACATGATCTGCGTGGCGGGCTTCGGCATCGCCTCGGCCATGTGCGGCCTGGCGCCCAACCTGACCGTCCTGGTGCTGGCGAGGGTGATCCAGGGCCTGGCCGGCGGCGGGTTGCAGCCGACGACCCAGGCGATCCTGGTGGACACCTTCCCGCCGCAGCGGCGGGGCCTGGCGCTGGCGCTGTTCGGCCTGACGGTGATCCTGGCGCCCACTATCGGCCCGACGCTGGGCGGGGTGATCACCGACGACCTCTCGTGGCGCTGGATCTTCTTCATCAACCTGCCGGTGGCGGCGCTGTCGCTGTTCCTCGTGCAGACCGTGCTGGTCGAACCCGAGGCCCTGGAAAAGGAGCGCCAGGCCAAGATCGACCGCGGCCTGCGGCTCGACCTCATCGGCTTCGCCTTCATCGCCATCGGCCTGGGCTGCCTGGAATACACCATGGACCGCGGCCAGCGGCTCGACTGGTTCTCCGACCCCTCCATCGTCATCGCCGCCGGCCTGGCGATCCTCGGTCTGATCGCCTTCGTCGTGCGCGAGTTCACCAACGAAGAGCCGCTCCTGAACCTGCGCCTGTTCGGCAGCCGCAACTATGCGCTGGCCAATGTTCTGATCCTGGTGGTGGGGGTGATCCTGTTCGGCACCACCCAGTTCCTGCCGCAGCTGTTGCAGGAGGTGCTGGGCTACACCGCCACCAACACCGGCTACGCCATGACCGCCGGCGGGGCGGTGACGCTGCTGATCATGCCCCTGGTGGGCGTCCTGACCGGCAAGATACAGCCGCGCTGGCTGCTCGCCTTCGGCATGGCGATCGAGACCTTCGCCATGTGGCGGCTGACGCACATCAACGGCGACATCTCCTTCGGCTACGCCGCCCAGATGCGGGTGTGGATCGCCGCCGGCATCCCGTTCCTGTTCGTGCCGCTGAGCAACGCCGCCTACGTCGGCCTGCCGCCGGACCAGTCGAGCCAGGCGTCGTCGATGCTGTCGATCTCGCGGAACCTCGGCGGCACCCTCGGCATCTCGGCGGTCCAGACCTTCCTGGCCCAGCGCGAGCAGTTCCACCAGTCGCGGCTGGTGGAGGGCCTGAACCCGCTCAATCCCAACTACCAGGCCCAGACCGCGGTGATCGGCGACCGCCTGCGGGGCATCGGCATTGGCGTCGGACAGCTCGACGGGGTGCAGATGGGCAGCCTCTACCAGACAGTGCTGAAGCAGGCGGAGCTGATCTCCTACATGGACGTCTTCTGGATGCTGACCCTGTTCGTGGGCTGCATGGCGCCCCTGGTGCTCCTCCTGCGCACCCAGCCGGCCGGACAGGGAGCCGCGCGATGAGGCGCCTGGTCGGTCTCCTGTCGCTGCTGGCCCTGGGCGGCTGCATGGTCGGCCCCAACTACCGCCAGCCGAAGCTGGAGGCGCCGCCGGCGTTCGGCGAGGCCGCGCGCACGCCCGGCGCCACCGGCGACGCCGCCGATCTCTCGCAGTGGTGGCGCCAGCTCGGCGACCCGGTGCTGGACAGCCTGGTCGACCGCGCGCTGGCCCAGAACCTCGACGTCAAGACCGCCGCCTCGCGGCTGCGCGAAGCGCGCCAGCAGATCGTCGTCGCGCGTGCGGCGTTGTTCCCCGACGCCAGCGCCAGCGGCATCGCCGCGCGCCGCGACGCCCAGAGCGCCATCGGCGGCGCGCCGCCCGCGGCGGCGTCCAGCGGCTTCTCCCTGCCCAAGCACCTCGATGTCTATTCGCTGGGCGTCGACGCCACCTGGGAGATCGACATCTTCGGCGGGACGCGGCGCGGCATCGAGTCCGCCGAAGCCCAGGCCGAGGCCGCCCACTGGCAGGTCCGCGACGCGCAGGTCGCCCTCTCGGCCGAAGTGGCCAAGGCCTATATGACCCTGCGCCTGGCCCAGGCCCGCCGCGCGCAGGCCGACGCCGACGTGGCGCGCATCTCCGACCTGATGTCGCTGGTGGCGGCGCGGTCGAAGGCCGGCGTGGTCACTGAGCTCGACGTGAACCAGCAGAGGCAGGCCCTGCAGGCCCGCCGCGCCGAAATCCCGCAGCTCGATCAGCAGGCCCGCGGCGCCATCCATGCGCTGGGCGTCCTGCTCGCCCAGCCGCCGACAGCGCTGGACGCCGAACTGTCGCCGCCCAAGGATCTGCCGGCGGAACCCGCGGCCCTGCCCGTCGGCTTGCCGTCGGAGTTGTTGCAGCGCCGTCCCGACATCCGCGTCGCCGAGCGCAGCCTGGCCTCGGCCTCCGCACAGATCGGCGTCGCCACCGCAGACCTCTATCCGAAACTCGACCTGCTGGGCCTGGCGAGCTTCGCCAGCCGCGACCTCTCCAGCCTGCTGTCGAGCCGCAACTTCTCCACTATCGGCGTCGCCGATGGCAGCTGGACTCTGTTCGACGCTGGCAAGACCCGCGCCAACATTAAGGCCAAGCGCGAGGAAGCGGTCCAGGCCGACCTCGCCTACCGCAAGGCCTGGCTCAGCGCCCTGCAGGACGTGGAAGACGCGCTCACCGCCTATACAGCGGACCGCGAGCGCCAGACCCGCTACGCCGAGGACCTGAAGACCTCGCAGGACAGCGCCGCCCTGGCCGACGCCCGCTACAGGGCCGGGCTCACCCCGTTCATCGACGTGCTGCAGGCTCAGGGTTCGGTCACCCAGGCCAACGACCAGCTGTTGCAGGCGCAGGGCGCGGTGATCGGCGACCTGGTCAGCCTCTACACCGCGCTTGGCGGCGGCTGGAGCCCTCAGGCCTGAGCAGCCCCGCCGCCGAGCCGGCCAGGCGCGAGCTTGGCCGCCAGATAGAGCCGGGTCATCAGCCGCAGCTCCTCCGGCGCGCCGGGGCTGGTGGGCGCGTCCTTGCTGATCATGCCCACCATGGTCTTCATGTTGTTGAGCATCACGGCGGCGACGTCGTCCGCCTCCGCGTCGCCGAGGCCAGGCGCGCAGGTGGTCAGCGCCGTCTTGATGCCCGCCAGGGTCTGGGCGCGGAACCTCTGGCGCACCGCCGTCCAGTCCGTCCGCGAATCCAGCATAGCGGCGAGGCCCTGGGTCTGCGGGTGCAGCTTGACCAGAAGGTCGATGAGCATATCGGCCAGCGCCTCCGGCGTAGCGTCCGCCGCCCGGGCATGTAGCGCGTCGTACTCGGTCCGCAGGATCTCGGCCTGGTGCGCCATCAGCGCGTCGGCGATGGCGTCCTTGTTGGGAAAGAAGCGATAGAGGGAGCCGATCTTCGCCTCGGCCCGCGCGGCGATCTCGGCCATGGTCGCGGCCTCGAACCCGCGTTCCTGGATCACCGCCGCCGCCGCCTCGATCAGGTCGGCGACCCGCTGGCGGCCGACCTCGCGCTGCGGCGCCAGCGGCCCGCGATTCCGGCTTGACGAAGTTGAGGACATCCTCAAATAGAGACGCTGCTTGAGTCCATCCTCAACTCTGTAGCGCCTCGCGCTCCCCCGGACAACGGGCGGAAACGGACGCCGCGATCCCGAAAGGACGCCCCGATGATCACCCTGCCCGCCCAGACCACGGCCCTGATCCTGGTCGACCTCCAGAAGTTCATCGCCGGCCTGCCGCTTCAGCCCCATTCCGGCGAGGCGGTCGTCGCCAAGGGCATGGACCTGGCCCGCCGGTTCCGCGCAGCGAAGGCGCCGGTGGTGCTGGTCAATGTCGCCTTCGCGCCGGACTTGGCCGATTCCCTGAAGAGCCCTGTCGATCAGCCCTCGGGGATGCCGCCCGGCGGCTTTCCTGAAGGCTGGACCGAACTCGTCGACGGCCTGGCCGAACCCTCCGACCTTCGGGTCACCAAACGGCAGTGGGGCGCCTTCTACGGCACCGACCTCGACCTGCAGCTGCGTCGCCGCGGCGTCACCACCGTGGTCATCGGCGGCATCGCCACCAACATGGGCGTGGAATCGACGGCCCGCGCCGCGCATGAGCACGGCTACGCCGTGGTGCTGGCCGAGGACGCCACGGCGACCCACACGGCCGAGATGCACGCCTTCGCCTTCGAGAAGATCTTCCCGCGGCTCAGCCGCGTGGCCAAGACCGACGAGATCGAGCTGCAGGCGTGATCGAGGCGCCCCCGGCGACAGCGCGCCGGCCACTGGACCGCCTGCCTGCCGCCGGACGATGGGTCGCCCTGCTGGCCGCCTCCGCCGTGGGCGCGGGACTGCTGCAGTTGGCCCGGCTGCCGGCGGGCCTGATGCTGGGGCCGTTGGCCGCCGCGGCCTGCGTCCAGGCGGCGGGCGGCGCGGTGAAAGTTCCCCGCCCCTTGATGGCCGCCGCCCAGACGATCGTCGGTTGCCTGGTCGCGCGTTCGATCACGCCAGCCATAGTCGGCGGCTTCGCAAGCCACTGGCCGGTGTTCCTGACGGTGGTGGCGGCCTCGATTGCGGCCAGCGCAGGCATCGGCTGAGCCATGAGCCGCCTGCGCATCGTTCCCGGCACGACGGCCGTCTGGGGCATGCTGCCCGGCGCGGCCACCGCGATGATGGTGATGGGCGAGGCCTATGGCGCGGACGTCCGCTTGGTCGCCTTCATGCAGTACCTGCGCGTGGTGCTGGTCGCCGCCGCCGCGTCCGGCGTGGCCCTGCTGTTCGTGCATGGCGGCGGCGCCCCGCGCTTCGCCGGCGGCTATTTCCCGCCGGTCCACCTGCAGAACCTTGCCGCCACCATCGCCGTGGCGGCCGTGGGCGGCGGCGTTGGCCTCGCCTCGCGGATCCCGGCCGGCGTGCTGCTGGGGCCCCTGGCGCTGGGCGCCGTGCTGAACGTCATGGGCTGGGTCACTCTCGAGCTGCCGCCCGTCGTGCTGATCGCCAGCTATGCGGTGATCGGCTGGAACACCGGCCTGCGCTTCACCCGCGAGGTGCTGGCCGCCGCCGCCCGGGCCCTGCCCCAGAGCCTGGGCGCCACCGCCCTCCTGATGGCCTTCTGCGGCGCCCTGGCCTGGCTGCTGGTGGTCCTGCTGCACGTCGATCCGCTGACCGCCTACCTCGCCACCAGCCCCGGCGGCGTCGACGCCGCGGCGATCATCGCCGCCTCCACCAAGGTCGACACGCCGTTCGTCATGGCCCTGCAGACGCTGCGGGTGATCGTGGTGCTGGCGATCGGCCCGCAGGTGGCGCGCTGGGTGGCCGGAACCCTGACCCGGACCGCGCCTCAGCCGGAGACTTCCGAGCCGCCCGATCTTGGCGATCTCGACTAGCCCGGAATCCGCGAACCGGGTTAGCCTAAGCGGACCGGAACGCGGCTTTCGCGCGACGCCGGAACGGTGGCGGGGATCGTGAAAACTCGAATCCAGATCCTGCGGGCCGTCCTGGCCCTTTCCGTCATGGCGACCGGCCCCGCCTGGTCGGCCGCCGCGAGCGGCGGCGTCACCCTTTCGGGCGCGCAACAGAAGACCCTGGGGGTCAAGACCGAGCCGCTCGCCGCCGGCCAGCACAAGGCCCAGGTGGACGCCTTCGCCAAGGTGCTCGATCCCGGCCCGCTGGCGCAGCTCAATTCGGACCTCCTGACCGCCGTCGCCGCGGCCGAGGCCTCCCGCGCCGAAGCCGTCCGGGCCAAGACCCTGGCCACCACCGGCGGCGCGCTGGCCCGCAAGGACCAGGAGGCCGCAGAAGCCCAGGCCAAATCCGACGCGCTGAAGGTCGAGATCCTGCGCCAGCGCCTGGGTCTCGAATGGGGTCCCGGCGTCGCGCGCATGAGCGAGGCGCGCCGACAGGCCCTGGTCAGCGCCCTGTCGAAGGGCGTCGCGGCCCTGGTGCACGTGGACACCCCCTCCAACGCCGGCCAGGCCGGGGCCAGGACGGTGAAGATCGACGTCAGCGCCGACACCAGCGTCGGTGGCGTGGTGCTGGGCCCCGCCCGCGCCGCCGAGCCGCGGCTGCAGTCCTCCGGCCTGATTGTCGAGGTGACCGGCCCCTCGGCGATCCTGCTCTCCGTCGGCCTCACCCAAAGCGCCCATATCGACACCGGCAGCCCCAAGAGCGGCGTGGTGATCAAGAAGGAGTCCGTGGTCCGCTACCAAGGCTCCCTCTGGGCTTACGTCCGTCACGGCGACGCCCAGTTCGAACGCCGCCTGTTGCAGGACGAGTTGCCGGAGGACGGCGGATATTTCGTGGCCAAGGGCTTCGCGCCCGGCGAGCAGGTGGCGGTGAGCGGCGTCGCGGGCCTGTTCGCCGCCGACCTCGCCGCCGGCCAGGCGCGGTAGCGTGATCTCCGCCCTCGTCCGGCAGGCGCTGCGATGCCCGCGGGTGGTGATCGCCGCCGCCGCGCTGCTGCTGGTCTATGGCGCCCTCGCCGCCGGCGGCCTGAAGCAGGACCTGCTGCCGCCGCTCGCGCCGGCCTCGGCCTCGGTGGAGACCGAGGCGGCCGGCCTCGGCGCCGAGCAGGTGGAGCAGCTGGTCACCCGCACCGTCGAGAACGCCCTGATCGGCACGCCCGGCGTCGCCGACATCCATTCCACCTCGATCCCCGGCCGGTCCGTCGTGACCCTGCGGTTCCAGACCGGCGCGCAGCCGTTGCGGGTGCGCCAGGCGATCGCCGAGCGCCTGGCCCCGGTCGCCGCGGGCCTGCCGCAGGGCGTGGGCGCGCCGCGCCTGTCGCCTGCCACGGCCGGCGGCGGCGACGTGCTGAAGGTGGCGTTCACCAGCGCGAAGTTGTCGCCCATGGACCTACGCACCCTGGTCCAGTGGACCGCGCGCCCGCCGCTGCTCTCGACGCCCGGCGTCGCCGAGATTGAGGTCTATGGCGGCGAGGTGCGCCGGATCGAGGTGCGCGCCCGCGCGGGCGACCTGTCCGACAGCGATCTGGGCTACGCCGACGTCTTCGAGGCTGTGCGCCGCGCCACCGGCGTGGCCGGCGCGGGCTTCATCGATACGCCCACCCAACGCGTCTTGGTCGATCCGCATGGCCAGGCGCTGACGCCAGAGGACGTCGAGGCCGGCCAGATCCAGGTGGTGGGCAGCGCGCCCACGCGGATCAGCGATGTCGCCGACGTGGTCGACGGGCCCGCCCCGCCGGTGGGCGACGCCCAGGTGCAGGGCCGGGCGGCGGTGGTGCTGCGCATCCGCGCCCAGATGGGCGCCAACCCCCTCGACACCACCCGCGCCGTCGAAGCCAAGCTGGCCCTGCTGCGCCCGGTCTTGCAGGCTGAGGGCGTCACAACGGACCTGTCCATCGACCGTCCGGCCAGTTTCATCACCGCGGGCCTGAGCGGCCTGACCCGAGACCTCGTGATCGGCGCGATCCTGGCGGCGGTGCTGCTGGTCCTGGCGCTGCGCGACTGGCGGGCCGCCATCGTCGCCCTCTTGAGCCTGCCGCTGTCGTTGGCCGCGGCCTTGACCGTGCTCAGCCTGCTGGGCTGGACGCTGAACGTCATGACCCTGGGCGGTCTCGTCCTGGCGCTAGGGCTGGTGCTGGACGACGCGGTTATCGACTTCGACCACCTGCTGAACCGCCTGCGCGACGCCGAATTCCACGACGGCTCGCGGTCCGAGGCCTTGCTGCGGGCGTCGATCGAGGTGCGCGAGCCGGTGCTCTACGCCACGGCGCTGATCGTGGTGGGCCTGCTGCCGGTCTATGTCATCCCGGGCGTCGCCGGCGCCCTGCTCGCCCCCTTGGCGACCGCGGTGATCGCCGCCCTCGTCGCCTCGCTCCTGGTCGCCATGCTGGTGACGCCGGCGCTCGCCCTGATGTTCCTCGGCCATGTGCGCCCCGATCACGAGCCCCCCGTCCTGCACCGGCTGAAGCAGGGCTACGACGGCGCGCTGGCCGGGGTGATGCGCATCGGGGCCGGATGGATCTGGCTGGCGAGCCTGGCGCTGGTGCTGGTCGCCGGCTTCGCCTTCGCGGCCTTCCGCCTGGAGTTCTTGCCACCCTTTCACAGCGGCCACCTGACCGCCGAACTTAGCGGCCCGGCTTCGACCTCCATCTCGGCGATGCAGGATTACGGGCGGCGGATGACGCGGGATCTGCTGGCGATCCCGCAGGTCGCCACGGTCTCCCAGCTCACCGGCCGCGCCGAGACGGGGATCGATCCATCCGGGCCGGAGCACGCCCTCTTCGACATCGAGCTTAAGCCCGGCCTCTCGGATAGCGCCCAGGACGCCGCGGAGCGGAAGATCCGCGCAGCCCTCGAGCGCTACACCGGCTTCCACGCCGACGTCCGCTCGCGCTTCGCCAGCGAGGTCACCGGCCCCGAGCGGCGCGGCCAGGTCGAGGTGCGGATTTCCGGCGACGACCTCGACGCCCTGGACGCCACCGCGGCCAAGGTGGCGATGGCGCTGGCCGGCGTTCCGGGCGCACGCCACGTCACCGCGCCCATCGCCGCCGCCGCGCCCGCCGTCCGCGTCGACCTGAACTTCCAGCGCCTGGCGATCTATGGCCTGTCCGCCGCCGACGTGCTCGACACCGTCCAGACCGCCTTCGAGGGCCGCCGCGCCGCCCAGGTCTACGACAAGGGCCGCGCCGTCGACATCGTGGTCACCGCCCAGACCGATCTGCGCAAGGACCCGGACGGCGCCGGCGACCTGCTGCTGCGGTCGAGCTCGGGCGTCTCCGCGCCGTTGAAGACCGTGGCCAACGTCTATCTCTCCGAGACCCGCGGCGCGATCGAGCATGATGGCGGGGTGCGCCGGCAGTCGGTGTTCGCCGACGGCGTGGGCGACGAGCGCGCCTTCATCCGCGAGGCCCAGGCGCGCGTCGCCAAGGCCGTGACGCTGCCGCCCGGCGTCTACCTCGACTTCGTGTCGGTGAACTCCGGCGAGTTGGGCGGCGGGAACGCGCTGACTGGGATCGCGCTCGCCGCCGTAGGCATGCTGGCCCTCCTGGGGTTCGCCTTCGGGTCCGCCCGGGCGGGGGTGCTGGTGCTGGGATCCACCGCCTTCGCCTTCGTCGGCGGGGCCGCGGTGGTGGCCCTGACCGGCGGGGTGCTGTCGTTGGGCGCGCTGGCGGGATTCGTCGCCCTGTTCGGGATTTCGGCGCGCGCGGCGATCCTGCTGGTCTCGCGGGTGGAGGACCTCGTGGTGGCCCGCGCCCGGCCCTGGACGGCGGAGACCGTCCGGCTGGCGGCCCGCCAGCGGCTCTGGCCCATCGTCACCAGCGCGCTCCTGGTCAGCGCGGCGCTGGCGCCCATGGCCCTGGATGCGGGACGGCCGGGCATGGAGCTGCTGGGCCCGATGGCGCAGGTGATCATCGGCGGCCTGGTGACGTGCACCCTCCTGGGACTCTTGCTCCTGCCGCCGCTGGCCCTTTCCGCCTGGCGCCCGCCGGCGGCCTCCGCGCCGGCCGCGCCCACCGTTCCAGAGGCGACATGAGGCCGCCACGATCCCGCCTTCGCCAGGGCGCAGGAGGTGGCGCGCGGAGGTCAGTCGGCTGGCGCCGCGCCAGCGGATCGCGGTATTCTGCGCCGCCAGTTGGCTGCGGGCCGCCGGACAAACGAGGGACCTTCGCTTGATCTCCCGAACGCGCAGGACGGCGATGTTGCGGGCTGCGCCGATCGCGTTGCTGAGCGCGCTGTCCGCCGGCTGCGCGGCGGGCCCGAACTACACACCGCCGGCGCCGCCCAAGGTCTCGGAATTCGTCGCGTCCCAGCCGACCCAGACCAGCCAGGTCGCCGATCCGGCCGGCGCGGCCCAGACCTTCGACGCGGGCAAGACCCTGCCGGCGGAATGGTGGCGCCTCTTCGCCTCGCCGCAGATCGACGCCCTGGTGAAGGAGGCGATCGCCAACAACCCCGACCTCGCCGCCGCCCAGAGCGCGCTGGCGCAAAGCCGCGAGCTGCTGCGCGTCCAGCGCGCCGCCTACCTGCCGACGGTGGACGCGAGCTTCAACGGCTCGCGCAACAAGACCTCGGCGGTCATCGCCCCGGTGCTGGCCGACAACGCCTCGATCTACAACCTCTACACGGCGCAGGTGGCGATCTCCTACGTCCCCGACGTATTTGGCGGGGTCCGGCGGCAGGTCGAGGCCGCCAAGGCGCAGGTGCAGGCGGCGAACGCCCAGGTCGACGCGGCCTACCTGACGCTGACCTCCAATGTGGTCCAGACGGCGCTGCAGGTGGCGAGCCTGCGCGGCCAGATCGCCGCCAACCAGGACATCATCGCCGCGGAGACCAAGCTGCTCGACATCCTGCGCCTGCAGGAGCGCGTGGGCGAGGTCTCGGCGGCTGAGGTCGCCGCCCAGGAAAGCGCGCTCGCCCAAGCCCAGCAGGCCGTGCCGCCGCTCACCCGCCAGCTCGCCACGGAGAAGGACCTGCTGGCGATCCTGCTCGGGCGCTATCCATCCGAAGGTCCAGCCGTGGACCTCGACATCGCGAGCCTGCAGCTGCCGCAGAACATCCCGGTGAGCGTGCCGGCGGCGCTGGCGCAGCACCGCCCCGACGTCCGCGCCGCCGAAGCCAACCTGCACCAGGCCAGCGCCAACATCGGGGTCGCCGCCGCCGCGCGCCTGCCCAGCTTCAACCTCACCGCCAACGGCGGCAGCAACGCCGACCGGATCGCGCAGCTGACGTCGGCGCCGAACGGCTTCTGGAGTCTCGCGGCGGGCGTCGCGCAGCCGATCTTCCACGGCGGCGCCCTGCTCCACCAGCAGCGCGCCGCCGAAGCCGCCTACGCCCAGGCGCTGGCGCAGTACCGCAGCACCTCTCTGTCGGCTTTCCAGGGGGTGGCCGACGCCCTGCAGGCGCTGCAGATCGACGCCGACGCCCTGCAACTGGCGGTGAACGCGGATCGCGCCGCAGCGCGCACCCTGCAGCTGACCGAGGCCCGCGAACGCTCCGGCGAGGTCAGCGCCGCGGCGCTCTACACCGCCCAGCAGGCGGCCCAGCAGAGCCGCATCGCCCTGATCCAGGCCCGCACCAGCCGCTTCACCGACACCGTGGCGCTGTTCCAAGCGCTGGGCGCTGGTCCTTGGTCGGCGACGTCCTGAGCCCCTTCGACCGCTAAGGCGCCTCGGCCTCGGGAACGGCTCCGCCCTCAGGCTCGGCCTGGCGATAGTTCAGGCCGCGACGCGAGAAGACGTCGATCAGCACCGGCAGGACCACCAGCACCAGGGCCGGCGCCAGCAGCATGCCGCCCACCACCACGAGCGCCAGCGGCCTCTGCACCTGCGAGCCGATCGCCGTCGACAACGCCGCGGGTAGGAGCCCGACGCAGGCGGCGATGCTGGTCATGGCCACGGGCCGCAGCTGGGTCTCGCAGGCCCGCAGCAAGGCCGCATCGCGGGGAAAGCCCGCGCCCACCAGGCGGTTGAACGACGACAGCACGATGATCCCATTCATCACCGAAATGCCGAACAGGCCGATGAAGCCGATCGCCGCGGAAATGCTGAGCGGCGTCTGGGTGACGAACAGCGCCAGCACGCCGCCGATCATCGCCATCGGCATGACGCTGGCCGCCAGCAAGGTGTCGCTGAGACGCGAGAAGTTCAGGAACAACAGGAGGCCGATCAGCAGCAGGCTCAAGGGCACGACGACCTCTAGCCGGGTCAGCGCGCTCTGCAGTTCGCCGAGCTCGCCCACCCATTCCAGGTGATAGCCGCCCGGCACCTTGACCTTGTCGGCGACCGCGCGCTGGGCCTCCAGAACCGCCCCGCCCAGGTCGCGGCCCCGGACGCTGAACTTGATCGGGATGTAGCGCTCCTGGTTCTCGCGGTAGACGAAGGCCGCGCCGGAGACCAGCCGCACGTCGGCGACGTCGGCCAGCGGCACCTGCACCACCCCGCCGTTCGGGTTGGTCGCGCCGATCGGCAGGTTGCGGATCGCCTCCAGATCGCCGCGGTCCTCGGGCTGCAGGCGCACGACGATCGGGAAGTTGCGGTCGCTGCCCTGCTCGTAGAAGTTCCCGGCCGACTGTCCGCCGATCGCCGCCTGGATCGTCGAATTGATGTCTCCCGGCGCGAGGCCGTATCGCGCGGCCTTGGCGCGGTCGATCTGGATCTGGACCGTGGGCTGGCCCAGGCTGGTCAGCACGGCCAGGTCGGTGATGCCGGGCACCTTGGCCATGGTGTCCTTGATCTGCTCGGCGGTGGACTGCAGCGCGATCAGATCCGGCCCGAACAGCTTCACCGAATTCTCGCCCTTCACGCCTGAAGCGGCCTCCTCGACGTTGTCCTGGATGTTCTGCGAGAAGTTGAAGTCGACTCCGGGAAACTGCGACTCCAGGGCCTCGTCGAGCGCCTTGGTCAGCTTGGCCTTGTCCATGCCGTGCGGCCAGGTGTTGAACGGCTTCAGCGGCACGAAGAACTCGGTGTTGAAGAAGCCGGTGGAGTCGGTGCCGTCGTCCGGGCGGCCATGCTGCGAGACCACGGTCTCGACCTCCGGGAACTGGCCGATCACCTGGCGCATGCGGTTGACCGCCGCGTCGCCGGCCTCCAGCGAGATCGCCGCGGGCATGGTGGCGCGGATCCAGAAGTTGCCCTCCTCCAGGTGCGGCAGGAACTCGAGCCCCAGGGTGCGCCCGGCCAGGAGGGCCACGACCAGCATCAGGCCGGCCCCGCCCAGCGTCAGGATGCGGTTGGCGAGCGCGAAGCGCAGCACCGGCCGGTAGAGGTTGCGCAAGCCCCGCACCACCACCGTGTCGGTCTCGTTGACCTTCTCCGGCAACAGGATGGCGCTGAGCGCCGGCGACACCGTGAAGGTGGCGATCAGGCCGCCGGCGATGGCGTAGGCGTAGGTCTGGGCCATCGGCCCGAAGATGTGACCTTCGACACCGGTCAGGGTGAACAGGGGCACGAAGCTGGCGGTGATGATCGCCGCGGAAAAGAAGATCGCCTTGTTCACCTCGGCCGCGGCGTCGGCGATGGTGGTCAGCTCCCGCGAGGACGCGGCGCGTGGGCTGTCGGCGGGGGGCGGCGTCCGGGGTTCGGCCAAGTGCCGGTAGATGTTCTCGACCATGATCACGGTCGCATCGACCACCAGGCCGAAGTCGATGGCGCCGACCGACAACAGATTCGCGGATTCACCGCGTAGGATCATGATCAGCACGGCGAAGAACAGCGCGAAGGGCACCGTCGCCGAGACGATCAGCGCGGTCCGGAAATTGCCCAGGAATATCCACTGCACCAGGAAGATCAGCACGATCCCGAACAGCATATTGTCCAGCACCGTGTGGGTGGTCACCGCGATCAGGTCGCTGCGGTCGTAGATCTTCTCGATCCTGACGCCCGGCGGCAGGATGCCGCTGGAATTGAGCAGCTTCACCTCGTCCTCGACGGCGCGGATGGTCGGCATGCTCTTCTCGCCGCGCTGCATCAGGACGATGCCCTCGACGATGTCGTCGTCGCGGTCCTGGCCGGCGACGCCCAGGCGCGGCAGGTGGCCGATGCTGACCTCAGCCACGTCGCTCAGCATGACCGGCGAGCCGTTCGGGCTGGCGATCATGGTGTTGCGCAGCTGGTCAACCGACTGGATCAGGCCGATGCCGCGGACGATGGCGGCCTGCGGGCCGAAGTTCACGGTCTGGCCGCCGACGTTGACGTTGCTGTTGCCGATGACCTGGATCACCTGCGGCAGGGTCAGGCCGTGAGCGACCAGCTTGGCCTTGTCGATGGTGACGTCGTAGGTCTTGGTCTTGCCGCCCCAGCCGGTGACGTCGATGACCCCTGGCACCGCCTTGAACCGCCGCTGCAGCACCCAGTCCTGCAGGGTCTTCAGGTCGGTCACCGAGTAGCCCTTCGGCCCGGTCAGGCGATAGCGGTAGATCTCCCCGATCGGGCTCGTCGGCGAGACCTGCGGACTGGCGCCGTTGGGCAACGGGGCGAGCTGCGACAGGCGGTTGATCACCCGCTGCTCGGCTTGGTCGTAGGTGAAGTCGTAGGTGAACTGCACCTTCACGTCGGAGAGGCCGAACAGCGAGATGGTGCGGATCGTCTTGACGTGCGGGATGCCTGCCAGCTGCACCTCGATAGGGATGGTCACATAGCGCTCGACCTCCTCCGCCGACTGGCCGGTGCTCTGGGTGACGATGTCGACCAGCGGCGGCACCGGATCGGGATAGGCCTCGATGTTGAGCTGGCGGAAGGCGAAGACGCCGGCGACCACCATGGCTCCCAGCAGCAGGAGCATCAGCCCCCGTTGCCGCAGGGCGAAGGCGATGACCCCGTTCATGGCCTCAGTCGCCCCGGACGGCGCGGTCGATGAACAGCGAGCCGCTAGTGACGACCAGCTCGCCGGGACGCAGGCCGGAGAGGACCTCCACCTCGCCGCCTGTGGTGCGCCCGGTGGTCACCTGGCGCAGCGCCACGCTGCGGTCGGCGGCGCGCGCCACCCAGACGCGGGCGGCGTCGCCTTCATAGATCACCGCGTCCGCCGGCACGGCCACCGAGGTGCGGGTCTCCCCGGTGGTCAGGCTGAAGTCGGCGAACATCTCAGGCTTCAGCCGCTCGCCGGGGTTGGCGACAGTGGCGCGCACGGCGACGCGGCGGGTGACCGGGTCGACGCTGGGCGCGACGAAATCCAGCCGCCCGGCGAAGGTCTGTCCCGGCAGCGCGGTGACGGTCATCTCGACCGCCTGGCCGACCCGGGCCGCCGGAGCCTGGGCTTCGCGCAGGTTGCCCACCAGCCAGACCTTCGACAGGTCGCTGACCACGAAGGCCGCGGCGGTCCCGCCGTTGGTCAGGCTGGCGATGGTCTGACCGGCGTTGACATTGCGCTGCATCACCACGCCGGCGCGCGGCGCGCGCACGATGGTCTCGCGCCGGAGCGCGGCCGCGGGGCGGCCCGCGAGCGCATCCATTTCGGCGTCGGAGAGGCCCAGGATGCGCAGGCGGTCGCGGGTCGCGCGATAGGCGGCCTGGGCGTTGATGAGGTCGGTCTGGCTCTGTTGCCAGTCCTTCAGGGCCGCGCCGTGGGCGTCGTAGAGTTCGTGCTGGCGCGCCTCGGCGGCGGTGGCGAGCTTCACTTGGGCGGCGGTGGTGGCGAGGTCGCTCTGGCCCTGGGCGATCTCCTGGGCGTCGACGGCGAACAGCGGCGCGCCGGCGGCGACCCGGTCGCCGAGACGGACGAAGACGCGGGTCACCTGCCCGGAATAGGGCGAGTAGACGCTGGTCGTCAGGTCGTCGTCGACGGCGATCTTGCCGTCGGTGGCCGCGACGTCGGCGAAGGCCTTCGGCTGGGCCGCCCGCAGGGTCAGCGACTGCCACTGCCGCTCGGTGATCCGCAACGATGTGGGGCTCGCCGCAGCGGCGGACGGCGCGGGCGGCGCGGCGCGGCCGCGAAGGAGCGCGCCCACGCCCAGCACCACGAGCACGGCCAGGACGCAGAGGCCCAGCAGGCCCCACTGGGCGCTAGGCGGCAACCGCCGCGCCCGGCCCAAGCGGCCGTCACCTGAAGTCTCGCTCATCCGCCCTCGACCCGGCGCTGGCTGGAACTGCCGGAGGGCGGCAACTGACGCTCAATTGCGGAGCTTTCGTGGCCCGTAATGTGTCAACTGACACAGTCCGCGCGCGGCGGGAAACCGTCGGTCACCGCGCCGGGCGGGCCCTATCGACCGGCGCGCGCTTGGCCGATCGCCTGGGCCGCCGCGGCGGCGGACCAGAAGACCCATGGGACCGGTGCGACGGGAGACGCAAGGGCGGCCAGCAGCAGCGCCAGCGGCGCCCCGAAGGTCCACGCCATCCAGGCCGCCCGCAGGCGAGGGGCTGGCCGGCCGCGGTCCTGCCGTCGCGCGAGCCAGATGGTGACGCCCGAGGCGCTGACGAAGGTCAGGGCCGCGCCCAGGACGACGTAGGCGAGGCGCACCGGCAGGCCGCCGAAGAAGCCGAAATGCAACTGCGCCGCCGCCGAATAGGCCTGCAGCCCGACCGGGCCGGTGACGGAGCGCCCTCGCCCGACCTCCCGGTCCTGAGCGTCGTAGTAGACATCCTCCCCGCGCGGGAGCCGGCCGGGCGCCGTGACCTCCACGGTGATCCGCGCGCCCCGCGTGCCGGGCCGCTCGATCCCAAGGTAGTAGAGCCGCGCGCCCGGGATGACCGCCCTCGCCCGCGTGCTGAGCGCCTCGAGATCGGGCAACGCCATCGGCCGGCCGTCCGCGGGAACTTGCGGCCCGATGACCGGCGCGTAGACGCGGGCGGTGTCGCCGTGGAAGCCCAGGGTCGCCACCGGCAGGACCAGCAGGCTGGAGAGCCCGAAGACCGCTCCGGTCAGGCTGACCACGAGATGGAACGGCAGGCCCCAGACGCTGAGCCGATTGTGCAGCTCGGCTTCCCGCAGGCGCGGCGAACCGTCCAGGCGCAGGCGGAAGGCGTCGCGGAAGATCCGCGGGTGCGACAGCACGCCGGAGAGGATCAGCGCCAGCAGCGCCGCGCCGGACAGGCCCACGATCAGTGAGCCCCAACGCGCCGGAGCGGTCAGCGTCATG
>NZ_SSMX01000054.1 GCF_004799515.1 Phenylobacterium sp.
TCTTATGGACGTTCATCCGGGGTCTCCCGGTTAGAGGTTGGAGCTTCGCAACCCCACTCTCTCAACCCGATCCCGGGTGAACAACCTTCGTAGCTTCGACACCTAGACCGGCTTCATCCGCCCGTAGAGCTCGGCCAAGGTCTTCACTGCCTTCTCGGCCTCCGCCCGGTCGACCACCTCCTGGTCGTTGCCGTAGCCGAACATGTCGCCGCCCCACAACGCCTGGACGACGATGCCGTCGCGCCGCGAGAGCATGCTGACGTCCTTGTAGTAGACGCCGTAGTTCACCTCCGGCTGCGGGATCAGCCAGGCGATCTGGCCGCGCACCGGGACGATGCTCTCGTCGCGGCACAGCGCGCGGGCCCCGTAGCCCGGGCAGTTGATGACCACCTTCTCCTTCAGGGTCGCGAGGTCGGCGAGGCTCTGGAATTCGCGGTGCTCGATGTGGCCGCCCCTGGCCAGGAAGTCGGCCATCAGGGTGTGGCCGTAGTCGGCGACGTTGAACTGCATCTGCGAGGTGCGCCGCACGCCGGCGCCGGGAAACGGCGAGGCGCCCGCCGGCAGGATCTCGGCGCGGGGCGTGAGGTCCCGGATGCGGTCGATGTAGGACGCGAAATCCAGCTCCGGGCCCGCCCGCGCCGGCTCAGGCTCGTTCGGCGGGTCGGACAGGAAGTAGCGGTCGGACCACTCCACCGGACTGTCCGCCAACCCCAGATAGCGGCGGAAACGCTTGAAGGAGATCCGCGCCATCTCTTCCCATTGGACGGGGAACTGCGCCCCGGCCTTGTCGGTGAGCGCGATGCGGCTGTCGGGCGTCCAGCTGCCGGTGGCCCGCGCCGAACGGGCGTCGGGCAAAAGGTCCTTGGCGTAGACGCTCACCCTGGCGCCGGCCTCCTGGGCGAGGATCGCCGAGGAGAGGCCGATGGCGCCGCAGCCGACGACGGCGATCTCCCTGGGGCTGCCCGCCATGGCCTTGCGGACCGCGAGCGTCCCGGAGCCCCAGGACAGCGACCAGCCGGAGCCCCCGTGGCCGTAGTTGTGCACCACCAGCGTATCGCCCACCGTCTCGGCCTCGATCCGCGGCCCCTGGGCGCGGAACGGGCGCAGGCAGACGGTGATGTCGAAAACCCGATCCATGCGCGCGTGGAGCGGCCGGATCGGCGGGTATTGCTCCGCGAAGGGAACGCTGCTCGGCGCAAGCGCCGGCGCGCCGGCCGAGGTCGTGGCGCAGCCGCCGAGGCCCAGCAGGCCAAGGCCTGCGGAACCCAGCATCAGTCGGCGGCGATCCAGGATGCTGGGTGGGATCATGAGCGCCTCCGAACGGTTCCGCTATCGGCTTAGCGGGCGGACGGAGCCAGTGGAAGGCGCCCTACTTCAGTTGGTCGAGGTGGCCTTTGAGCAGCACGGCCACCAGCTCGGCGACGGGGCCGCCCTGGATCTCCTGGTTCGCCACCTCCACGCCCAGCGCGTCCATCATGGCGCGGTGGGCCTTGGGCGAGATGGCGGTGATGGCGCGGGTCGTGGCGCGCGACAGGGCGAGCGCGGTCTGGGCGTCGATTTCCTGGGCGACGGCGGCGATGGGGTCCGCCGGCGGCTGCGGCTTGGGGTTCATGGCTGAGGTTCAATCCAATGGGGGAACCGACCGACGCGCCCGCGCGCCGGCAGGCGGCGGGGAGCGTCCGGTCGAACAGTGAGGCTCACGCCGGGATATGTGTCGGCTTGGCCACAGTTTCAACAGAGCGCCCCAAATTGGGACACCGCCGGTCCGCGGACAGCCCGGACGCGAGGGCATGGACGCCGGCCGAGCGCCCCGCTAACACCGCTCACATGGCCATCGGCGTGTTCGATTCCGGCGTGGGGGGCTTGAGCGTCCATCACAGGCTGGTGGAGCGGTTCCCTGAGGCCGACTTCATCTATCTGGCCGACCAGGCCAACACCCCCTATGGCGGCCGGCCCGGCGAGGAGATCGTCGAGCTGACCCGGGCCGGCTGCGCGCGGCTGTTCGCCGAGGGCTGCAGCCTGGTGGTCCTGGCCTGCAACACCGCCTCGGGCGTGGCCCTGCGCCGCCTGCAACAGACCTGGCTGCCGGGCCTGCGTCGCGAGCTCGGGCGGCCGGTCAATGTGCTGGGGATCATCGTGCCGACCATCGAGGCGGCCACCGGCCTGCCCTGGGCGCAGGAGGTCGAGTTGCGCGGCGACAAGATCGAGAAGCTGGACATCCTGGCGGTGTTCTCGACGCCCGCCACCGTCAACTCCCGGGTCTATGAGATCGAGATCGACAAGCGCCGCCAGGACGTGGCGGTCTTCTCCCAGCCCTGTCCCGAGCTTGCGCCGATGATCGAGCAGGGCGCGCCGCGCGACGAGCTGGCCCAGGCCATCGCCGCCCACGCGAAGACGATCGCGACGCGGATCGGCCGGCCGCCGGACCGCGCCATCCTCGGCTGCACCCACTATGAGATCGTGGCCGACCTGTTCCGCGCCGCCCTGCCGCCGGACACGCCGCTGATCCACCAGCCGCGGGCCACCGCCGACGCACTGGCGCGCTACCTGGAGCGGCATCCGGAATATGCGGCGGGCGGCGGCGGGACGCAGCGCTTCATGACCACCGGCCGGTCGGGCGCCCAATCCGGCCTGGTTGCCTCCTTCTGGGGATCGGCCCTAAGCTTCGAAGCGGCTTGAGGGGTCTTCATTCCATGAAAAGACTGGCGATTCTGGCGCTGTTCGCCGCCTGTGCGGCGGGCGCCGCGCGGGCCGAGATCACCGACCGTTCAGCGGCCGGCTTCGAGGTCACCGAACGGATCAGCGTGACCGCGCCGCCCGGCAAGGTCTGGGACCGCCTGATGCGGATCGACCGCTGGTGGAGTCCCGAGCACACCTGGTCGCATGACGCCAAGAACCTCTACTTCGATCCCTCGGGCTGCTTCTGCGAGCGCCTGAAGGACGGCGCGGTGCGTCACATGACCATCGTCTACACCGACGGGGCGACGCAGCTGCGGATGTTCGGGGCCCTGGGCCCGCTGCAGACCACGGGCGCGTCCGGCCACCTGGCGGTGACGCTGAAGCCCGCCGGCGCCGGGACGGACGTGGTCATGACCTATGACGTCGGCGGCTACGCCAGGGGCGGCCTCAGCGAGATCTATGCGAGTCCCGTCGACCGGGTGCTGGGCGAGCAGCTCGCCCGTCTCAAGAAATCGGTCGAGACGGGCAAGCCGGAGTAGGAATTCCTATCCTTCGGGAGAGGTGGCGCGAAGCGCCGGAGGGGGTCACCCCGGGTCGCGGAGGACCCCCTCAGTCAGCTTCGCTGACAGCTCCCCCGAAGGGGAGCAACTCTAGGCCGCGAGGGCGGCTTCGCCGGCCAGGACGCGGCTCACCGCGTTGACGGCGGCGGCGATGCGCAGGGCGGCCTGGATCTGCTGGGCCGAGACGCCATGGGTCTTCAGCTCGGCCTCGTGGGCGTCGAGGCACATGCCGCAGCCGTTCACCGCCGAGACCGCTGTCGACCAGAGTTCGAAGTCGACCTTCTCCACGCCCGGATTGGCCAGGATGTTCATCCGCAGCCGGGCCGGCAGGGTCTGGTATTCCTTGTTCGAGAGCAGGTGGACGGCGCGGTAGTAGACGTTGTTCATGCCCATGATCGCGGCCGCGGCCTTGGCGGCGGTGCGGGCCTCGCCGGACAGGCCGGCGGCGATGGCGGCGGCCTCCACCGCGCGGATCACGTCGGGCTGGCCTGCGGCGTGGGCGGAGGCGACGAAGGCGCCCCACTTCTGCTGGTCGCTGAGCAGGATCTCGCCGGCCAGGCTCGAGAGGTTGAGGCTCAGGTCCTTGGCGTAGGCGGGCAGGGTCTCGCGCAGGGCGTCGAGGGACATCAGGGATCTCCAAATATCTGCCGCGTCATCCTCCGGTCGCCCGAATAGGCGATCCGGGGGACCCAAGCTGCGCAGCCGCATTGGCCAACTCAGCTTGGGTCACCCGGACAAGCCGGGTGATGACGACGCGTGTGTGTGGATAGGCGACGGCTTACGCCGCCTTCAGGGTGTCGCCGCCGACCGCGCGGTTGCAGGGGCAGAGCTCGTCGGTCTGCAAAGCGTCCAGGACGCGAAGCGTGTCCTGCGGATTGCGGCCGACGTTCAGGTTGGTGACGTAGACGTGCTGGATGACGTTGTCCGGATCGACCACGAAGGTGGCGCGGTAGGCGACGCCCTCGTCCTCGTTCAGCACGCCCAGCGCGCGGGCGAACTTGCCGGAGCTGTCGGCGAAGTTCCAGATCGGCAGGTTGTGCAGGTCCGGATGCTCGCGCCGCCAGCCCAGCTTGGAGTGCTCGTTGTCGGTCGAGCCGCCCAGCACCACCGCGTCGCGCTCGGCGAACTGCGGGTTCAGCTTGGCGAACTCGGCGATCTCCGTCGGGCAGACGAAGGTGAAGTCCTTGGGATAGAAGAAGATGACCTTCCACTGGCCCGGGAAGCTTTCCGGCGTCAGGGTCTCGAAGGCGCTCTGGCCATCCTGTTCGTGGCGCATGAAGCCCGGCTTCACGCCAACGATCTTGAAGTCCGGCAGGGTTTGGCCGACAGTCAACATATTGATCTCCAATTGAATTTTCAGGCGAGGCCCGTTGGCCCCGGCGATGAGGTGGAGATAGGGCGGCCCTGATCTAATAGCCAATCGATTGGCTCTGGATTTTCGATAGAGCAGCCCTATGTTGGAGCCATGCTCCCCACCCTTCGCCAGCTCCAGTACCTGAAGCTGCTCGCCGAACACGGCAGCTTCGGCCGCGCCGCCGAGGCGGCCCACGTCACCCAGCCCACGCTCTCCTCCGGCATCCAGGAGCTGGAGAAGACCCTGAACGCCCCGGTGGTCGACCGCGCCCGCTCCGGCGTCATCCTGACCGCCGTGGGCGAAGAGGCGCTGCGCCGCGCCACCGTCATCCTCAACGAGACCGAGGAACTGGTGGAGGCGGCCAAGAACGCCGGCCAGCCCCTGACCGGCCGCTTCCGCCTGGGCGTCATCCCGACGGTCGCGCCCTTCCTGCTGCCGCGCGCTTTGCCGATGCTGCGCCAGCGGTTCCCCAAGCTGCGCCTGTTCCTGCGCGAGGACCTGACCCAGCGGCTGATCGCGGCGCTGAAGGCCGGCCAGCTCGACGCGGCCCTGATCGCGCTGCCCTTCGACATGCACGGCCTGAACTGGGCGCACGTTTCCGACGACGAGCTCCTGGCCGCCATGCCCGCGGACCACCCGCTGGCCAAGCTGAAGTCCACCGACCCGGCGGCGCTGGAGAACGAGGACCTGATCCTCCTGGAGGACGGCCACTGCCTGCGCGACCACGCCCTCGCCGCCTGCGGCCTGAAGCCGCCGAAGACCGCCGCCGGCGAGGAGGGCTTCGCCGCCACCTCGCTGCCGACCCTGGTGCAGATGGTCTCTTCCGGCCTCGGCGTCACCTTCCTGCCGGCCATGGCGGTGAACGGCGGGCTGACCGACGCCACGTCGGTCGCCACCCGGCCCATCGCCCCGGCCCACGCCAGCCGCGAGATCGTCGTCGCCTGGCGCGCTGGCTCCAACCGCGCCGCCGAGGGCCGCCTGCTGGCCGAGGTGCTGCGGGACTAGGGGGCGTGGCGCTCCCATTCACCGCCCCATCAATCGTCATGGCCGGGCTTGTCCCGGCCACCCATGAACACCTGCGTGGGAGGCTATCCGCGGCGATGGCCAGCCCTTGCCTGCGCCATCGGTGCGTATGGGTGGCCGGGACAAGCCCGGCCATGACGACGGATAGGGAAATATCTTAGACTCGTTTAGATATATCAAAATACACTTGCATCGCCGATATGGATTAGATATATCGATGGCGCCCCGATAAGGAGGGGGCTTTCGATATGCATAGACACCATCACTTTTTCGGCGGCCGGGACGAACACCGCGGCCGCGGTCCCTGGGGCGGCATGCGCGGCATGCGCCACGGACATGAGCACCACGGCCACCATCGCGGTGGGCGCGTCGGCCGGTTCCTGGAACACGGCGACCTGCGCTTCGTGGTCCTGGCCCTGATCGCCGAGCAGCCGCGCCACGGCTACGAACTGATCAAGGAGCTGGAAGACCGCACCGGCGGCGCCTACCGCCCCTCGCCCGGCGTGATCTATCCTCTGCTCGCCATGCTCGAGGACGAGGGCTTCATCCGCCCCGCCCAGGCAGAAGGCGGCCGCAAGCTGTTCGAGATCACCCCCGAGGGCCAGACCGCCCTGGAGCAGAACCGCGCCGGCGTCGACGCCGTCTTCAGCCGCATGGCCGAGGCGTCGGAAGGCTCGCGCATGGGCGGCCACCGGGTCGGCCGGGCCATGGCCAACCTCGGCATGGCGCTCGGCCAACGCATGCGCCGCGAGATCAGCGAAGAGCAGATCGACAAGATCATCTCGATGATCGACGACACCGCTGCGGCGATCGAGAAGGTCTAGGGGGCCACGCGATGAGATCCAGCGCGACCCTGCTGACGCCTAACGCGCGCAAGTACATGATCCAGCTCTGCAAGCATTTCGGCCATCGCGCGTCGGCGACCTATGGCGAGCGCGAGGGCGAAATCGTCTTCGAGGTCGGCAAGGTCGGCTTGCGCGCGGCGCCTCAGACCCTGATGCTCCGCGCCGAGGCGCCGGAGACCAGCGGGATCGAGCGCCTCGAACAGGTGATCGAAAGCCACCTGAAACGCTTCGCCTTCCGCGAGCCTGAGATGGCTCTCGACTGGCGCCGCGCGCCGCCGCCCGTCTAGGGCGCCACCCTCAACGGCCCGGCCGGAAACGGAGACTCCCATCGTGTCCGATACCGAACCCACCGCGCAGCCATCGCGGCTCGACCCCGACAAGGTGAGCCGGGCGAGCCTCAGCCCGAGGCGGGTCGGCGAGCGCTGCGGCGCGGCGCCCGGCGCCTACCGGCCGCGCGTCGACCCGGGGCGTTGCGAGGGCAAGGCCGACTGCGTCGCTGTCTGCCCACACGACGTCTTCAAGGTCGGACCGATCGAGGACAGCGTCTATCGCGCCCTGCCGCTGGGCGCCCGGATCAAGGTCTGGGCGCACGGCAAGAAGACCGCCCAGACGCCGAACGCCGACGCCTGTCAAGCCTGCGGCCTCTGTGTCGCGGCCTGCCCGGAGCAGGCGATCGTCCTGATCTTCGAAGGGTGATCAGTCCATCAGCTTCTGGGACAGGTACACATAGTGCCTGGCCCAGCGGCGGGCGTTGAGTTCGGGGTCGGCGTCGTTGGCGTGACCGCCGAAGGTCTGCTCGTAATAGAGATAGGGCAGGCCCATGGCCTCCATCTTCGCCGCGAACTTGCGCGGATGTCCCGGGTGCACCCGGTCGTCCCGCGTGTTGGTGGTGATGTAGGGCTCCGGATACTTCACCCCGGCCTTCAGGTTCTGGTAGCCCGAGTACTTGGCGATGAAGGCGCGGTCGGCGGGGATGTCCGGATCGCCGTACTCCGCCACCCAGGACGCGCCGGCCGACAGGTGGTTGTAGCGCAGCATGTCGATCAGCGGGCTCTCGATGACGATGGCGTTGAACAGCTCCGGATGCTGGGTCATCGACACCGTGGTCAGGATCCCGCCGTTCGAACGGGCGTAGATGCCCATGTGCCGCGGCGAGGTGATCTTGCGGGTCTCCAGGTCGCGGGCCACCGAGGCGAAATCGTCGAAGGCCCGTTGCCGGTGCTCGCGCAGGGCCGACTCGTGCCAGGCCGGCCCGAACTCGCCGCCGCCGCGGATGTTGGCGATGACGTAGGCGCCGCCCCGCTCCAGCCACAGCTTGCCCATCTGCGGGATGTAGGCCGGCGGCTCGGAGAGCTCGAACCCGCCATAGCCGAACATCTGGACGGGCGTGGAGCCATCCAGCTTCATGTCCTTCCGGTGGACCAGGAAGTAGGGGATCCTGGTCCCGTCGTTGGAGACCGCCCAGTACTGGTCGACAACGTCCTTCGAGGCGTCGAACTGGGCCGGCAGCTGCTTGACCTTGGCGACGGCGCCGTCGGCGTCCGCCAGCCACAGCGAGGTCGGGTCCAGGAAGCCCTCGGCGGTGAAGAACAGCTGGTTGTCGTCGTCCGAGGCGCTGACCAGGTTGATGTTGGCGTTGGCCGGCAGCTTCAGGCGGCGCGGCAGCCAGACGCCGGCCTTGTGGTCGTAGGTGTCCACCGCGCCCTTCACGTCCTGCAAGAGGACGATGACCAGCCGGTCCTTGGACGACGCCACCCGCTCCACGGCGTCGTGGGCGGTGGGCATGAAGACCAGCTGCGGCTTGGCGGTCGCCGGGCCGCGCTTCAGCTCGGCGAGGTCGTAGCTGATCACCGCGCCGGCGTGGAAGGTCTTCCAGTCCTCCTTGATGACGAAGACCGCCTGGCCGTCGGCATAGGCGCCGAACTCCACCTTCTTGGGCAGCGGGATGGCGGTGAGTTCGCCCTTCGGTCCAAGCAGGCTGAACTCGCGCTCGTAGAAGGTGAGGCCGTGCTGGATCAGGACGGCGTCGGCGCCGTGCGGGCCGTCCAGGACGTCGCCGGAGTTCTGCACGTCGGTCTTGGCGCCGCGGAACACCTCGCGCGGCGCGGCCCCGCCGCGGGTGACGATCTTCACCACATAGGGATAGCCGGACTTGGTCACCTCGTCCGGCGTCCAGGCGCGGGCGACGATCAGGGTGTCGTGGTCGATCCAGCGGATGTTCTGCTTGCCGTTCGGGAAGAAGAAGCCGCCGGCCACGAACTTGCCGGTCGTGGTGTCGAACTCGCGGTCCTCCACCGCGTCGCTGCCGCCGTTGGAAAGGTGCACCAGGCAGAGGGTCTGCGCCGGCTTCAGGCAGTCGGCGCCCTTCCAGATCCAATTCTTGCCCTCGGCCTTCGACAGGGCGTCGAGGTCCAGCAGGGTCTGCCACTGCGGCGCCGCCGTGCGGTAGGAGGCCAGCGTCGTGTGGCGCCAGATCCCATGCACGTGGGCGCCGTCCTGCCAGAAGTTGTCGACCCCGCCGGCGCGGAAGCGCGGCGTCGGGATGCGGTCCTGGGCGGTGAAGATCTTCAGCGCTTCCTGGCGGAAGGTCTCGTAGCGCGGGTCTTCCTCCAGGCGCACATGCGTCTTGGCGTTCTGGCCCTCGACCCAGGCCATGGACCGGGGTGAATCGATGTCCTCCAGCCAGATGAAGGGATCGTCGGCGCTTGCGGCCGCGGCGGCGGGCGCCCCTTGAGCCGGGGGTTGCGCCGGCGCTTGCGCTTGGGCGGGGGCGAAGGAGACGGCCGAAGCCAGGGCCGCGAGGGCCGTCAGCAGAGCTTTCATGCGCTTTTCTAGCCGGGCGGAAACGCGGCTGTCTCGCGCTGAGTCGTCTCTCGTCGCTTCGTGGGGTTCCGGCGGCGAAACGCCCGGCGTGCTTCGAGGGCCGTCTTCCCCTATATGTCCGCCGCCATGAGCCGTCCGTTCCTGAAGATGAACGGGCTCGGCAACGACTTCGTCGTGGTCGAGGCCCGCACCGCGCCGTTCGAGCCGACGGCCGCCGAGGTGCGCGCCTTGGGCGACCGGACGAGCGGCATAGGCTTCGACCAGCTCATCGCCATCGCGCCGCCGCGTCCGGACGAGGGCGCCGATGCGCGGGTGCGCTTCTGGAACTCCGACGGCGAGGAGATCTTCGCCTGCGGCAACGGCACGCGCTGCGTGGGCTGGCTCCTGATGCAGGCCTCCGGCGCCGATCGGGCGGTGATCGAGACCAAGGCCGGGCGCCTGATCGCCACCCGCGCCGGCGAGCGGCTGGTCAGCGTCGACATGGGAAAGCCGGGGCTGGACTGGGCCGACATCCCGCTGGCCCGCGAGCAGGACACCCGCGCGCTGGACGTCGTCCTCTACGACCATCCGGCGCTGGCGACGTCTCCGGGCTGCGTCTCCATGGGCAATCCCCACGTGGTCTTCTTCACGCCGGATGTGGACCTCGTGCCGGTGACGACCATCGGTCCGCTGGTGGAGCGCCACGCGCTGTTCCCCGAGCAGGCGAACGTCGGCTTCGCCCAGATCATCGACCGCGGCCGCATCCGCCTCAGGGTCTGGGAGCGTGGCGCGGGCCTGACCAAGGCCTGCGGCACCGGCGCCTGCGCGGCCCTGGTGGCCGCCGCCCGCCGCGACCTCGCCGACCGTTCCGCCGTGCTCGTCCTGGACGGCGGCGAACTGCTGGTCGAGTGGAAGGCCGAGGACGACCACGTGATCATGACCGGCCCCGCCGCGGTCGACTTCGCGGGTGAGCTGCCGTGAGCGAGGTCCTGGCTTCCGACGTGGACGTGGTGACCTTCGGCTGCCGGCTGAACGCCTATGAGAGCGAGATCATCCGCACCCAGGCCGCCGCCGACGGCCTTTCGGACGCCGTGGTCTTCAACACCTGCGCGGTGACCGGCGAGGCGGTGCGTCAGGCGCGCCAGGCGATCCGCAAGGCGCGGCGCGAGCGGCCGGGCGCACGGCTGATCGTCACCGGCTGCGCGGCCCAGATCGACCCCGCCGCCTTCGCCGCCATGCCGGAGGTCGACCTGGTGCTGGGCAACGCCGAGAAGGGCCAGGCGGGGTCCTACCTTCCGCAGCCGGAGCTCGGCCGCGTGCGGGTCAACGACATCATGAGCGTGCGCGAGACCGCCGGGCATCTGGTGGACGGGCTCAAGGACCGCGCGCGGGCCTACGTCGAGGTGCAGAACGGCTGCGACCACCGTTGCACCTTCTGCATCATCCCGTTCGGGCGGGGCAATTCGCGCTCCGCGCCCGCCGGCGAGGTGGTCGAGCAGATCCGCCGCCTGGCCGCCCAGGGCTACCGCGAGGTGGTGCTGACCGGGGTCGACGTGACCAGCTGGGGCGCCGACCTGCCCGGCCAGCCGACGCTGGGCCAACTCGTCGCGCGCATCCTGAAGCTGGTCCCGGAGTTGGCGCGCCTGCGCCTGTCGTCCATCGACGCCGCCGAGATCGACGCCGACCTGCTGCGCTGTTTCGCCGAGGAGCCCAGGCTCGCGCCCTATCTGCACCTGTCCCTGCAGGCCGGCGACGACATGATCCTGAAGCGGATGAAGCGCCGCCACAGCCGCGCAGACGCCCTGCGCCTGATCGCCGCGGTCCGCGCGGTGCGCCCCGGCACCGCCTTCGGCGCCGACCTGATCGCAGGCTTCCCCACCGAGACGGACGCCATGTTCGAGAACACGCTCTCGCTCGTGGACGAGGCGGGCTTGAGCTTCCTGCATGTCTTCCCCTACAGCCCACGTCCGGGCACGCCCGCCGCGCGGATGCCGGCCGTGGCGCGTGCGGACGTCAAGGCCCGCGCCGCGCGCCTGCGGGCGGCGGGCGAGGCGGCGCTGGCGCGGCATCTGCAGCGGCAGGTCGGGCGTACGCTGATAGGCCTTGTCGAACGGGACGGCATGGCCCGCGCCGAGGACTTCACCGAGATCGCCTTCGAGGGACCGGCGGAGGTCGGCGGCCTGGCCGCCCTCAGCGTCACCGGCCACGACGGCAAGCGGGCGTTGGCGCGGGTCGCCGTGCTGGAGGCCGCCGAATAAGCCGGCGTGGCCGGAGAGCTTAGGCCGCGGCCGCGCGCCCCCGGCGGCGCAGAAAAGCGCCCGCCGCGCCGAAGCCCAGGATCATCAGCGCCCAGCTTTGCGGCTCCGGCGCCGGAACCGCGTCGCCCGCCCAGGTGGCGGTGAAGCTGAAGTCGGCGGCGGGGATGGTCTTGTTGAACGCGACCTGGAAGTCGAAGGTGTCGCCGGGCTTTAGCTCGTCGCCCTTCGGCGCGATGAATTCCACCTCGGTGGCGGAGATGAACTTGGTCTTCCAGGTCACGCCTTCCGGCGTCTCGACATGGGTCAGGCCCGAGCCCAGGGTCTTGTCGAAGGCGTCCGGCTTCGAGCCGGTATAGGTGAGGGTGAAGGAGGTCGCGTCCGCCAGGCCGTGGCCGCCCTGGAAGACCTGCATGTCCCCATCGCCGAACGGCGGCTCGTCAAGCAGCATGGGCCCGAAGCTCTCGGGGAACACGGTCCAGGCGCCGGCCAGCGGATCGGTCCCGCTGAAGCCGGAGCCGGTGAAGGTGAAACTCGCGGTGGTGGGTTGCGCGGCGTGAGCGGCCAGGGGCGCGAGGAGCGCAGCGGAGGCCAGGGCGGCGGCCAATCGGGCCGTGGGAAGCAAGGACATGACTGACGCTCTTCGGTTTACAGGAGCGGGATGGCTAGCCCGGCTCCGTCGCGGCTCGGCCAAGGTTTCATGGCAAACGCGTGACAATGACCGGCGTCAGCCGCCGGCGTCTGTCGGCCCGCCGAAGCCCGGCAACGACCAGTTCCACAGGATCGCCCCGGCGCGGATGGTGAGCGCGATACCGAACCCCGCCACGCCCGCCGGGATCGTCGGCATGCCCACCAGGCTCAGCACCACGAAGGCCGCCGCCCCGGCCAGGGCCGGGGTGACATAGAGCTGGCGTTGCAGGAGGACCGAGGGCTCGTGGGCCAGGACGTCGCGGATCACCCCGCCGAAGGTGGCCGTCAGCACGCCCATCACCACCGCGCTGAACGGTGGGACGTGCCAGGACAGGGCCTTCAGGGCGCCGACCACCGCATAGGCCGCCATGCCCAGCGCATCCAGCCAGGTGAGCGTGTGCCCGCGGAACCGCCGCGGCCCCAGGATCCACACCGCCGCGGCGGCCGAGAGGCAGACGATGATGTAGGCCGGGCGCCCCACCCAGAACACCGGCGCCCCGATCAGGAGGTCGCGCAAGGTGCCGCCGCCGACGCCGGTGATCGCCGCGAAGAAGCCGAAGGTGACGATGTCGTGCTGGCGCCGCGCGGCGGCCAGGGCCCCGGTCGCGCCGAACACCGCGACCGCCGCATAGTCGAGCACCGCAAGCGTGGCCGTGAGTCGGTCCATGGGGCGCCACCCTGGAAGGGCGCGTGACGCCGCGCAAGTGGCCCGCTATTAGCGCCTCCATGAGCGAACCCAAACGCGGCTGGTTCCAGCGCCTGACCGAGGGCCTGACGCGATCTTCCAAACAGATCGGCGACCAGATCACCCAGGTCTTCGTGGCCAAGGAGCCCCTGGACCAGGCCAAGCTCGATGAACTGGAAGAGATGCTGATCGAGGCCGACCTCGGCCCGCATTCGGCGGCGCGGATCACCCAGCGCTTCGCCGACGAGAAGTTCGGCAAGGACGTCGACGAAGCCGATATCAAGGAGGCCCTGGCCGCCGCCATCGGCGACGAGCTTTCCAGCCGCCAGGGCCATTTCGACGCCCTGTCGGGGCCCCGGCCCTATGTGGTGCTGTTCATCGGGGTCAACGGCTCGGGCAAGACGACGACGTTGGGCAAGATCGCGTCGGACCTCACCGGCCGCGGCGCCAAGGTGCTGGTGGTGGCCGGCGACACCTTCCGCGCCGCCGCCGTCGAGCAGCTGCGGGTCTGGGCCGACCGCGCCGGCGCCGACTTCATCTCCCGGCCGATGAATTCCGACGCCGCCGGCCTGGCCTTCGAGGCCCTGGAGCGCGCCAAGGCGCAAGGACACGACGTGGTGCTGATCGACACCGCCGGGCGGCTGCAGAACAAGCAGGGGCTGATGGACGAGCTGCACAAGATCATCCGCGTGGTGAAGAAGGTCGATCCGGACGCGCCGCACGAGACCCTGCTGGTGCTGGACGCCACCGTGGGCCGCAATGCGCTGGCCCAGGAAAACATCTTCGGCAACCAGATCGGGGTCTCGGGGATCGTCATGACAAAGCTGGACGGCACCGCCCGCGGCGGGGTCCTGGTGCCGGTCGCTCAGGCCTCGGACAGCCCGATCAAGCTGGTGGGCGTGGGCGAAGGAATCGATGACCTGCAGCCCTTCGACGCCCACGCCTTCGCCCGTTCCCTGGTGGGCCTTGGAGAGACCGTCCGATGAGCGGCGAGACAGAGACGCCCGCCGAGGCGCGCCCCAAGCTTCCCAAGTGGGTGCACTACGTCATCGACTACGGCGGCCTGGTCGCCTGGCTGCTGACCCTGCTCATGCTCAACCTCATGCACCGGAGCGACGCGGCCGTCACCTCCAGCTGGGTGATCGTCGGCGCCTCGCTGCTGGCGCTCGGCGTTGGGCTGATCGTCGAGCGGCGCATCGCGCCCATGCCGCTGGTGACCGCGGTGGTCGGCCTGATCTTCGGCGGCCTGACCCTCGCCTTCCACGACGAGAGGTTCATCAAGGTCAAGCCGACCATCCTCTACGGGATCCTCGGCCTGTTCCTGATCACCGGAGCCCTGCGCGGCAAGAACCCGCTGAAGGTCCTGATGGGCGACGCCTTCCACCTGCCGGACCCGGTGGTCCGCACGCTGACCTTGCGCTACGCCCTGTTCTTCTTTGCGCTCGCGATCGCCAACGAGGCGGTGTGGCGCACCCAGAGCACGGTCACCTGGGCCTTCTTCAAATTCCCCGGCGTGGCGATCCTGCTCTTCGCCTTCGCCATGAGCCAGGCGCCCTTGATGATGAAGCATATGCCCGACGAGGACGAGACCTCGGAGAAGGCGGCGGGAAGTCAGGCCGCGGGTGGCGCGAAACCCCCGACGGACGCCCTCTGAATCGATTGGTGCGACGCCCACGGAATGTCTGTAATCAAACAGACGTATTCTTACTCTAGTGACGCTTTTGAGCCTCGCGGGGGAAGACCGATGGCCAAGAGCAAGTCCGGCGCTAAGGGGGGCATCGCCGCCCTCGATCAATCGCCGAGCCACCTGCTGCACCGGGCGCTGCAGCGCGCCCTCGACATCTATGTGGAAGAGTTCGGCGAGAGCGGCATCACCCAGCGCCAGTTCGCGGTGCTGGCCGCCGCCGACGAGCACGAGGGGGCCACTCAGGCCGACCTGGTGCGGATCACCGGCATCGACCGCTCGACGCTCGCCGACATGGCGCGCCGGATGATCGGCAAGGGGCTCCTGGAGCGGGAACGCTCCAACGTCGACGCCCGGGCCAACGCCGTGCGCCTCACCGACGCCGGCCGCGAGGCCCTGATCGAGGCCAGGCCGAAGATGGCCCAGGCCGACGGGCGTCTCTTGAAGCTGATTTCCGGCGGTGGCCGCCGCGCGGCCTTCGTTGGCCTCCTGCGCGACCTGACCCGGGCCGCGCCGCCCGCCGAGGCGGCGGCGGAGAAGAAGGCCGCCAAGGCCAAGGCGCCCAGGGCTGCGAAGCCCGCCAAGGCCGGCAAGCCGCACAAGGGCAAGAAGGCGAAGAAGAAAGCTGCCTAGGACCTCTTACGAGGCTGGCGTCTCCGTCCCCGGCTGACCCGGACCGGCGATGGTCCCGGGCCGCAGATGCGGCGAGCGCAGGCGCTCGTAGGGCAGCTCCGGCAGGCAGCGGGTGACGATCTCCAGCAGGTCCTCGCCCTCGGCGCGCACCGGCGGCGGCTCGCCGAAAACCTCGCGCCAGAGCGCGGTGGCTTCCTCGTAGATACGCTGTTGGCGACCGTCCATGGTTGAGCAAACACCGATCGGGGCGCTCCGTTCCAATTCTGGAAGGTTAATTATTTTAAAGACTTAGGTCTGTGGCTGACTCGCCTCAGACGCGAATGTCCAGGAGCGAGCCCGGCCGCAGGACCTTGGCCGGGGGCTCGGTAGGGGTCGCGGCGGGCCGAATCTCGGCGCGCGGGGCCGGCGCGGCTGTGGGCGTGAACGCCGCCGCCTGAGGGGCGGCCGCCTGCGCCGGGGCGTTCGCGCGGCCCATGGCGGCGTCGAAGAACGCCCGCTGCGCCGCGTTGCGGGCGGCATCCGCGGCGGAGCCGGCGGACGAAGGCGCAACGTGGGCCGGAAAGGCGTTGGGGCGGATCGGCGTCACGGGCGCTCGGAGCTGGGGTTATGGTTAACGCCCGCTCAATCTGCCGCCCCGCGATCAACGTATGGTTAACGCGCCCGCGCGATCAGCGCCTTGGCGTCCGCCTCGCTCAAGGGGCCGGTGTGTTTCAGGAGGATCTGGCCGTCGGTCCCAACCAGATAGGTCTCCGGCACGCCGGTGACCCCGAACTCGATGCCGGCGCGGCCGTCCGGGTCGGTCAGGCGGGCGATGAAGGGGTCGCCGAGCTTGGCCAGGAAGGCCTTGGTGTTCTCCGGCGCGCCGCGGGGCGGCACGTCCTCGTAGGCGATGCCGACGATGCGGGCGTGCTTTGCGCTCATCTGCATCAGCACCGGATGCTCGACCGCGCAGGGGCCGCACCAGGAGGCGAAGAAATTGACCAGGATCGGGCCCTCGCGCGCCGCTTCCTTCAGCCGCACCGGGGTCCCATCGTCAAGGCTGGCCAGAGTCAGGTCCGGCATCGGCTTGCCGACCAGGGCCTGCGGATTGACGTGCGGGTCGCGGTGCAGGGCGTAGCCGGCGAACAACAGCGCCAGGGCCGCCAGCACCGCCAGGGGCAGGACCGCGATCCAGCGGCTCATTTGCGGACCTGACCTTGGTTCAGCGCCTCGAACTTCGCCTTCCAGCGGCGGGCATGCGCCAGCGCGCCCGCCACCATCACCGCCATCACCGCCGCGCTCACCCCATAGGCGGTCCAGACGTAGAAGGCGTACTTGCCGGTCTCCAGATGGATCATCGCGTCTAAGCCCTCGCCGCGCGCAGCGCCGCGGCGTCGGCGCGGCGGCGCCAGACCTCGCCGCGGATGCGCACCAGCCACAGCGACCCGAAGGCCGAGGTGTAGGCCAGGACCATCAGGATCACCGGCCAGAAGAACACCGGCGCCAGCGCCGAGCCGCCGGACCGGAACACCGAGGCGCCCTGGTGCAGGGTGTTCCACCAATAGACGCTGTAGTGGATGATCGGCAGGATCAACGCGCCCACCAGGCCCAGGATCGCCGCGGCCCGCGCGCCCTTGATCTCATCGTCCATGGAGGCGCGGAGCGCCATGTAGCCCAGGTAGATCAGGAACAGGATCAGCTCCGAGGTCAGGCGCGCGTCCCACACCCACCAGGTTCCCCACTCCGGCCGTCCCCAGAGCGAGCCGGTGGCGAGCGTGAGCAGGGTGAAGCCCGCGCCCAGCGGGGCTGCGGCCTGGGCGGCGGCGTCGGCCAGCAGCTGGCGCCAGACCAGCGACAGCAGGCTGGCTGACGCCAGGCAGGCGTAGGCGAACTCGCTCAGCCAGGCGGTCGGGATGTGGATGAACAGGATGCGGACCGTCCAGCTCTGCTGGTAGTCCGGCGGCGCGCTCCACCCGAGCCACAGGCCGGCCAGGCCCAGGATCACCGCGATCGCCCCGAACATCGGCGCGGCCCAGCGCGAGAACGCCATGAACCGCTCGGGGTTGGTCAGGAAGGCGGGCGCCGGGATCATGCTGACGCGGGATTAGACCGTGGGCCGGATCGCGGCAAGCGAGAGGCCAAGGCCGTCACGAGAGCGCGTTGCGGCAGGCCGCGGCCATGAACAAGGGCCCGAGCGCCACAAAGGCCAGGGCGTAGGCGCAAAGCAGGACGAAGCCTGCCGTCCAGGGCAGGCCGCTCAGGAAGGCCGACAGCACCCCGCCGCCGAAGATCACCGGCGGGGTGAACAGCGGCAGCACGATCACCGCGGTGAGCAGGCCGCCGCGCCGGGCGCCCAGGCTGAGCGCCGCGCCGATGCCGCCAGTGAAGGCGAAGGCCAGGCCGCCGATCAGCGCGCAGGCCAGGATCAGCGGCGTGAGGCTCAAGGGCGCGCCGAGCGCGATGGCGGCGACCGGCGCGGCCAGGGCGAGCGGCGCGCCGGTGGCCAGCCACTGGCCGAAGCACTTGGCCGCGCAGGTCAGCTCCAGCGGGACCGGCGACAGCGTCAGGTGGTCGAGCGCGCCGTCCTCGTAGTCGCGCTCGAACAGCCGGTCGAGGGAAAGCAGCGACGCCAGCGCCAGGGCCACCCAGGCCGCACCCGGCGCGATGGCGGCCAGGCGGGCGGGCTCCGGCCCGATGGCCAGCGGCAGGAGGGTGGCGACGCCGGCGTAAAAGCCGACGCTGACCATCGGGCCGCCGCCGCGGCCCCAGGCCAGCGCCGTCTCGCGGGCGAGCAGGGTGGAGAACCGGCTCAAGCACCCATCTCCGGCCCGACGATCTCCAGCGTCCGCGCCGCGATCGGCAGGGGATCGTGCACCGCCGCCAGGATCAGGCCGCCGCCGGCCAGGTGGGTCTGCATCATCGCCCCGAACCGCTCGCGCCAGGCCGCGTCCAGGGGACTGAGCGGCTCGTCCAGCAGCCAGAGCGGCCGCGGCGCGGCCAGCAGGCGCGCGAGCGCCAGCCGCCGCCGCTGGCCCGCCGAGAGCCGCCGCACTTCAAGGTCCAGCAGGGGACGGAGCTCCAGCGCCTCGGCCGCGCCTGCGGCGCTGGCCGCATCGCCGCCGCTCCAGACGCTCCAGAATTCCAGCTCCTCACGGGCGGTGCGCGCCGGCTTCAGCCCGTCCTGGTGGCCGGCCAGGTGCAGGCCGCCGGCCCGTGCGTCGGCCGGATCGACCCCGCCGAACCCGACCTCGCCCGCCTCGATCGCCGCCAGCCCCGCCACCGCGCGCAGCAGGCTGGTCTTGCCCGAGCCATTGGCCCCGGTGAGCGCGCAGGCCTCGCCCGCGCCGAGGCTCAGCGACAGGCCTTTGAACAACAGCCGCCCGCCCCGGCTGAGCGCCACACCGCGAAGCTCCAGGGACCGGATCATGCCGCCGCCAAGCTGAACCATGGCCATACATGGACGGTTGAGACTCTGGGGTCTATGAAGCGCGCGGCCGCCGTCGCTTGGGAGGGACCTCGCCGCGCGGGATCGGACGCTGTGTGTCCGCTCCTGGAAGCGCGCGATCTCTGGAGCTGGCGTGGATCGGCCGGGAACAGAGAGAGGATCTCCCCAAATGGCGTCAGCTGACAGCCTCAAGACCCGCCGCGAACTCACGGTGGGCGACAAGACCTACGCTTACTACAGCCTTCGCGCCGCCGAGGAAGCTGGACTTTCCGGCGTCTCCCGCCTGCCGATCTCGATGAAGGTGCTGCTGGAGAACCTGCTGCGCAACGAAGACGGCCTGTCGGTGGGCCGCGACGACCTGCAGGCGATCGCCGCCTGGGTCGAGAACCGGGGCTCCGTCGAGCACGAGATCAGCTTCCGCCCGGCCCGGGTGCTGATGCAGGACTTCACCGGCGTGCCGGCCGTGGTCGACCTCGCCGCCATGCGCGACGCCATGACCAAGCTCGACGCCAACCCCGAGAAGATCAACCCGCTGAACCCGGTGGACCTGGTCATCGACCACTCGGTGATGGTCGACTACTTCGGCACGGCCAAGGCCTTCGGCGAGAACGTCGAGCGCGAATACGAGCGCAACATGGAGCGCTACCGCTTCCTGCGCTGGGGCTCCTCGGCCTTCAACAACTTCCGCGTGGTGCCGCCCGGCACCGGCATCTGTCACCAGGTGAACCTGGAGTACCTGGCCCAGACGGTCTGGGTGAACGAGGACGCCGGCCATGCGGTGGCCTACCCGGACACGGTGGTCGGCACCGACAGCCACACGACCATGGTCAATGGCCTCTCGGTCCTGGGCTGGGGCGTGGGCGGCATCGAGGCGGAAGCCGCCATGCTGGGCCAGCCGATCCCGATGCTGATCCCAGAAGTGATCGGCTTCAAGCTGACCGGCGCCATGCCCGAGGGCGCGACCGCCACCGACCTGGTGCTCACCGTCACCCAGATGCTGCGCAAGAAGGGCGTGGTCGGCAAGTTCGTGGAATTCTTCGGCCCCGGCCTCGCGAAGATGACCATCGAGGACCAGGCGACCATCGCCAACATGGCCCCGGAATATGGCGCGACCTGCGGCTTCTTCCCGGTGACGCAATCCACCATCGACTACCTGACCGCCACCGGCCGCGACCCGGCCCGGGTGCAGCTGGTGGAGGCCTACGCAAAGGAGCAGGGCCTGTGGCGCGACGCCGATGACGCCGACCCGGTGTTCACCGACACCCTGGAACTGGACCTCGGCAGCGTGCTGCCCTCGCTCGCCGGCCCGAAGCGGCCGCAGGACCGGGTGGTGCTGACCAACGCCGCGGTGGAGTTCAAGGCCGCCCTGGCCGGCGACTTCGGCAAGCACGACGACATGGCCACGCGCATCCCCGTGCAGGGCGAGAAGTTCGACGTGGGCCATGGCGACGTGGTGATCGCCGCCATCACCTCCTGCACCAACACCTCCAACCCCAGCGTGCTGATCGCCGCGGGCCTGGTGGCCAAGAAGGCCGTCGAACTGGGCCTGAAGGTGAAGCCCTGGGTAAAGACCTCCCTGGCCCCCGGAAGCCAGGTGGTCACCGACTATCTGAAGGCCGCGGGCCTGACCAAGGGCCTGGATGCGCTGGGCTTCAACCTGGTGGGCTATGGCTGCACCACCTGCATCGGCAACTCCGGCCCGCTGGCCGAGCCGATCTCGGAGGCCGTGCAGAAGGGCGACCTGGTGGCGGTCTCGGTGCTCTCCGGCAACCGCAACTTCGAAGGCCGGGTGAACCCCGACGTGCGCGCCAACTACCTGGCCTCGCCGCCGCTGGTGGTGGCCTATGCGCTCGCCGGGTCCATGTCGATCGACATCACCACCGAGCCGCTGGGCGAGGGTAAGGGCGGCAAGCCGGTCTACCTGAAGGACATCTGGCCCACGGCGGAGGAGGTCGCGGTCCTGCAGCGCAAGTTCGTCACCCAGAAGATGTTCGCCACCCGCTACGCCGACGTCTTCAAGGGCGACAAGTCGTGGCAAGGGATCAAGGTCGAGGGCGGCCAGACCTACGCCTGGGACATGGGTTCGACCTACGTCCAGAACCCGCCCTACTTCCAGGACATGTCGATGGAGCCGAAGCCGGTCACCGACATCGTGGAAGCCCGCATCCTGGCGGTGTTCGGCGACTCCATCACCACCGACCACATCTCCCCGGCCGGTTCGATCAAGGCCAGTTCGCCGGCGGGCGTCTACCTGCGCGACCACCAGGTGCCGACCTCGGAGTTCAACTCCTACGGCGCGCGGCGCGGCAACCACGAGGTGATGATGCGGGGCACCTTCGCCAACATCCGCATCCGCAACCGTATCACGCCCGAGATCGAGGGCGGGATGACCAAGCACTTCCCGTCGCAGGACGTCATGGCGATCTACGACGCGGCCATGCGCTACCAGGGCGAGGGCCGGCCGCTGGTGGTGTTCGCCGGCAAGGAATACGGCACCGGCTCGTCGCGCGACTGGGCGGCCAAGGGCACCAAGCTGCTCGGGGTCCGCGCCGTGGTGGCCGAAAGCTTCGAGCGCATCCACCGCTCGAACCTGGTGGGCATGGGCGTCTTGCCGCTGCAGTTCCTGCAGGAAGGCTGGCACAAGCTCGGCCTCACCGGCGAGGAGATCGTGACCATCCGTGGTCTGACCGATCTGTCGCCGCGCCGGCAGCTGACCATCGAGATGTACCGCCCCTCGGACGGCCGCATCGCCCGCTTCCCGGTGCGCTGCCGGATCGATACGCCCACCGAGCTGGAGTACTTCAAGAACGGCGGCGTGCTGAATTACGTGCTGCGCAACCTGGCCAAGCCCGAGGCCTGAGCCTGATGGCGGCGGAGGGCGCGACCCGCTCTCCGCCGCCGCTCACGCCTTGTTGTAATTTACAGGGCGCCTGAGCCCCTTTAAGCCCAATGGCGATGCGGAAAGCGGCGCTTTTCAGCCTGGTCGTGCTCGCCCTGCCGATTCCCGTCTTCGCGGGGTCGGCGGCGGCCAAGACCCCCGTGGTGGTCGAGCTCTACACCGCCCAGGGCTGCGCCTCCTGCGGCGAGGCCAATGCGCATGTGGCCAAGCTGGCCGACAAGGAGGGCGTACTCGCGCTCACCTTCTCCGTCGACTACTGGGACTACCTGGGCTGGCCGGACACCTTCGCCAAGCCGGAGTTCGCCGACCGCCAGAAGGCCTATGTCGCCAAGTTCGCCCTGCGCGAGCCCTACACTCCGCAGGTGGTGGTCGACGGGGCGGTGCAGACCGCGGGCTCCAAGGCCCAGAAGGTCGACGCCCTGGTGGCCGGCGCCGAGAAGGCCCCCCGCGACCCGCCCGACGTCCATTTCGCCGGCGGCCGCGTCTATGTGGGGTCGGCCCGCGCGCCCAAGGGCGGCGGCGAGGTCTGGCTGGTCCGCTACGACCCGCGCGAGCAGGAGGTGGCGGTCAAGAGCGGCGACAACAAGGGCCAGACCATCGCGGCCCGGAACGTGGTGCGCGAACTCACCCGCCTGGGCGGCTGGAAGGGCAAACCCACGGCCTTCCGCCTGCCGGCGGCGCAGGACGAGGGTCTGAAGACGGTCGTGCTGGTGCAGGCCGGCCATGGCGGCCGCATCCTCGGCGCGGCCGAGCCCAAGGGCTGAGCGGCCAAACAATACCCCCAAAACGGACGAAGCCCCCGCGACTGGAGAGAGTCCGCGAGGGCTTCGAACTAGGAGGAGATCTAGGCGTCGGTCAGCCAGTCCGCCGATCCCAGGGGGCTGGGGGGGCTGTTCAGGATCCGGGACCACCGAGGCTGACCAACCGACCCTCATAAGATCGTGGGCGCATCGGGCGCTCGCGGGTCGCAAATAAGGTCATTTCGCGGCATGCGCGCCCGGAATGCGCGCCGATAAAGCGGCTCTGGCCCAAGGCGGCGATTCCGGTTTAGGCTCGCGTCCGATGGCTTTCGACACGTCCCACGTGTCGCCGCGTCAGGCGACCGTCTTTTTCGAGCGGCGTGAGCTCAACCGCCTGCTTTCCCTCTATGGCCGCATGGTCGCCGCTGGCGAATGGCGCGACTACGCCATCGATGGCCTGAGCGAATCGGCGGTGTTCTCGGTCTACCGGCGCGCCTCGGAGGCGCCGCTGTACCGCGTCGAGAAGCGCCCGGCGCTGGCCCGGCGGCAGGGCGCCTGGGCGGTGATCGGCCAGGGCGGCATGGTCCTGCGCCGCGGCCACGAGCTGGAGCAGGTGCTGCGCGTCTTCGACAAGGGCCGCTTCAAGGTGGTCGACTAGGGCCCCGGCGAAGCAGGGACCCACGAAAAAGCCCCGGAGGTTTCCCGCCGGGGCTTGATCGTCGGGACCGAGGCCGAACCTAGCGGCGGGCGCCGGTCAGGCGCAGCAGCAGGACGAACAGGTTCACGAAGTCCAGGTAGAGGTTGAGCGCGCCGTAGTTGGTGGCCACGCCCAGGGCCGCCTGGTCGCCGCCCAGCTGGTAGTACTGCATCTTCAGCTTCTGGGTGTCGTAGGCGGTGAGGCCCGCGAAGATCGCCACGCCGACCAGGCTGACGATGAAGGCCATCATCGACGACTGCAGGAAGATGTTGACCACCGAGGCGATGATCACGCCCCACAGGCCCATGATCAGGAAGCTGCCCATGCCGGTGAGGTCGCGCTTGGTGGTGTAGCCCAGCAGCGAGAGCACGCCGAAGGCGCTGGCGGTGATCAGGAAGGTCGTGGCGATCGAGGTCCCCGTGTAGACGAGGCCCAGCACGCCCAGGCCCGCGCCCATCAGGCTGACGATCAGCCAGTAGACGATGCCCGACGACCGCGGGGTGGCGTTCTTCATCACGAAGGCGCTGAACAGGATCACGGCCAGCGGCGCGAAGGCCACGACCATGCCGATCGGCGTGTAGGCGATACGGTTGCCCACGACGTTGAACATCAGGTCGCGGACAGGCGGATATTGGCTCGTCAGGTAGGCCAGGGCGGCGGAGACCACCAGGCCCAGGGCCATCTTGTTGTAGACCCCGAGCATGAAGCTGCGCAGGCCCGCGTCCACCGACATGTCGGCCGCGCCGACCGGTGTGGGGCGCGCGTAGCCGCGGTTGAAGTCGCTCATGAGAGCAGAATCCCTAAAGTCTAGACGCCCCGATTGGGCGCCCTTGAAATATCGGAGTCCTAAGAGGCGGAAGCAAGGCCTTGTTGCTGAAGGTCTTGTGAAGGCCCCGGGCGTTCCGAAACCCCGCCGGCTGGGGTATTTCCGCCCGATGATCCGGCTCTTCGCCGCCTTACCCATGCCCGCGGAGGCCGTCGCGGGCCTGACCCGCCGCCAGACGGGCGTCGAGGCCGCCCGTTGGAGCCCGCCGGAGAACCTGCACCTGACCCTGCGTTTCTTCGGCGACGTGCGCGAGGACGTGGCCCGCGACCTCGACGCCGAACTGATGGCGGTGCGCGCGCCACCCTTCGAGATCGAGCTTTCCGGCGTCGGCGCCTTCGGCGAGGGGCCGGACCTGCACGTGCTGTGGGCCGGCCTCGCCCCCAGCGAGCCGTTGAGCCGGCTGGCCAAGGCCTGTGAGGCCGCCGCCCGCCGCGTCGGCCTGAAACCCGACACCCGCGCCTGGCGGCCGCACGTCACCCTCGCCTATCTGAAGCGCGCGGACCCGGCGGAGGTCGGCGCCTGGATCCAGGCGAACAACCTGCTCAAGTCCCCGCCGATCCACGTGGCCAGCTTCGGCCTCTACTCCAGCTTCCTGGGCAGCGAGCACGCCCACCACCGGCTGGAGGCGGAATATCCGCTCCTCTAGTTGCGCCCCGCCGGGGGAGGAATTTCACGCCCGGACCGCGTGGTCCTTCAGGATGCCCAGCGGGACGATGGCCAGGGTCTCCTCGTGGGTGCAGTCCAGCACCACCTGCGGCGCGGCGCCGGCGTCGAGCGCCTCCTTCCAGCGGGGCGCGCAGAGGCACCAGCGGTCGCCGGCCTTCAGACCCGGGAAGCCGGCCTCGAGCACCGGGGTCGAAAGGTCGTTGCCCATCTCCCGGCTGAAGGCCAGGAACTCGTCGGTCATCACCGCGCAGACCGTGTGCAGGCCCACGTCCTCGTGGCTGGTCTCGCAACAGCCGTTGCGGAAAAAGCCGGTGACCGGGTCCAGCGAGCAGGGCTTCAGTTCGCCGCCCAGCACGTTGCGGGCGCCTGGATCGTAGCGTGTGGTCATGGCCCCACCCTAACCGCTAAGACTGTGCAATATCCATGCGCGAAGGAGCCTAAATGGCCGCCCCCGCCGCCTTCTCCGTCCGCCCGCGCCGCAGCGCCCTCTATCTGCCGGCGTCCAACGCGCGCGCCATCGAGAAGGCCCGCACGCTGCCCTGCGACGTGGCGATCCTCGACCTGGAGGATTCCGTGGCGCCGGAGGCCAAGATCGCGGCCCGCGCGCTCGCCTGCGAGGCGGTGCGGCTGGGCGGCTATGGCGGACGCGAGCTGGTGGTGCGGGCGAACGGCCTCGACACGCCCTGGGGCGCGGACGACCTGGCCGCCCTGAGCGAGGCGGCGCCGGACGCGGTGCTGGTCCCCAAGATGAGCACGCCCGCCGACCTCGCCGCCTGCCGCCGGGCGCTGGGCGACAAGGTCCCGCTGTGGGCGATGATCGAGACCGCCCGCGCCGTCTTCGCCCTGGACGCCCTGGGCGGGGCTTCAGCCGACACCGGCGTCACGGCCTGGGTGGTCGGCGCCAACGACCTGGTGAAGGAGATGCGCTGCCGGCCGGATGCGGCGCGCACGCCGCTGGTGGCGTCGCTGTCGCTCGCCGTCCTGGCCGCCCGCGCCTATGGGATCGCCATCCTGGACGGGGTCTACAACGACATCCCCGACTTGGACGGCCTCGCCCGGGAGTGCCGCCAGGGCGCGGACCTGGGCTTCGACGGCAAGAGCCTGATCCATCCGAGCCACCTGGACGCCGCCAACCACATCTTTACGCCAGAGCTCGACGCCGTGGCCTGGGCGCGCACGGTGGCCAAGGCCTTCGATTCGCCGGAAAATACCGGCAAAGGCGTCCTCAAGGTGGAGGGCCGTATGGTGGAGCGGTTGCACCTGGCCGAGGCCCGGCGGCTGATCGCGGTGGCGGAAGCCATCGCCGCCCGGGAAGCGGCCTCGGACTCGGAGGTCTGACGGCGATGCGGATCGCTTGGCTGGGCTTGCTGGTGAGCGTGGCGGCCGGCCCCTGCGCCTGGGCGCAGGCCGGCGCGTCCGAGCCGCAGCCGCCCACCCAGGCCCCGCCGCCGACCGCCGGCTCGCCCGACGTGATCGGCGCCCTGATCGACCAGCACGGCCGCGCGCCCGGCGACGAGGACGAGCCGGACGTCGCCGGCCAGACGCGCGGGACCCAGGCCGACAGCGAGCCGCGCTTCACCCCGCCCCGGCCCGGCGCGCCGGTGATCCCGTTCCCGCCGCCGCCGCGCCCGCAGACCGACGCCCCGGTGGCTCTGGACGACCTCGCCCGCACACCGGACGGGCCGATGGCCATCCGTGACCTGGCCTACGATTCGCGCATCCGCTCGTCCTTCGCCTCGGCGCAGAGCTTCCAGGGGCCGCTGGATGGGGGCTGGACGCTCTCCGGCGCGGGCCAGGACCTCTACATCCTGCAGCTGGTCGACCGCCGCGACCGGCTGGAAGGCGTCTGGCGCGACCCGCGCCGCCGCGGCGCCCGGGACGCCTCGGGACTGGTAGACGATCTGGAGCGGCAGGGCGGCGCCCTCACCCTGCGCTTCGTCCCGCAGCCCGGCGCGCCAACCGTCGTGGCCACCCTGCGCGACAACGGCGGCGGCGTCTGGACCGGCGAGCTGACCGAAGCCGGCGCGCGCCGGAGCGTGGTCCTGCGCCGGACGAGCCCTTAGCCGCTCATCCCGGCGAAGGCCGGGACCCGGATCCAAAGGCTGGAAGATGGTTGGGATGAACGCTGAGGGTGCTGGAACCCGCCTCTGAGTCATTCCATCTGGATCCCTGCCTTCGGGACGAGCGGATTACAATCCCAGCACCCGTCGCGCCGCAGCCTCGGCCGCCGACTGGGCCGCGGGCGTATAGCCCTCGGCGACCCCGACGCCCCAGACCGGCGCGGGCCAGGCGGCGTCGTCGGGGCGGCGGGCGATCACGTGCACATGCAGCTGCGGGGTGACGTTGCCGAGCTGGGCGACGTTGAGCTTCGCGGCCGGGCGGCCCAGCGCCTCGGCGATCGCGCGCACCGCCGCGCCGGCCCGCAGCACCTCGTCCATCAGGACGTCGCGCTCGCCCGCCGCTAGGTCCTCCAGCTCCCGCGCGCCGACCCGCCGGGGGATCAGCACGATCCACGGGAAGCGGGCGTCGGCCTGCAGGCGCGCGTGGCAGAGCGCTAGGTCGCCGAGGGCGTGCGAGGTGGCGATGAAGGCGGGGTCGATCTCGAACATGCCGGCCAGCTTGGACGCCGCCGCGCGCGCCTGCCAGCCGTTTCCCCGCGCCGCAGCATTGCGGCCCGCCCGCCGGTGGGCTAGGGACCCGCCGCAACAGCATAAAGGAGCAGCGACATGGCGAAGACACCCCTCCGCGTGGCGGTCACGGGCGCCGCGGGCAACATCGGCTACGCGCTCCTGTTCCGCATCGCCTCCGGCCAGATGTTCGGCGCGGACCAGCCCTTGATCCTGCAGCTCCTGGAAATCCCGGTGGAGGGCCCGCAGAAGGCGCTGAAGGGCGTCGCCATGGAGCTGGAGGACTGCGCCTTCCCCCTGCTCAGCGACATGGTGCTGACCGGCGAGGCGGACGTGGCCTTCAAGGACGTGAACTGGGCCCTGCTGGTCGGCTCCAAGCCGCGCGGGCCGGGCATGGAGCGCGCCGACCTCCTGAAGGACAACGGCAAGATCTTCATCGCCCAGGGCCAGTCCATCGACAAGGTGGCCGCCGACGACTGCCGCGTGGCGGTGGTGGGCAACCCCTGCAACACCAACGTGATGATCGCCGCCAACCAGGCCAAGCGCCTGCCGAAGGACCGCTTCACCGCCATGGTGCGCCTCGACGAGAACCGCGCCCGCGCCCAGCTGGCCAAGAAGGCCGGCGTCGCCATCGACGCGGTCACCGACACCTTCATCTACGGCAACCACAGCCCGACCATGTTCGCCGACTTCACCCACGCCAAGATCGGCGGCAAGGCCGCCGCCGAGGTGATCGGCGACGAAGCCTGGCTCAAGAACGATTTCCTGCCGGCGGTGGGCAAGCGCGGCGCGGCGATCATCGAGGCGCGCGGCCTGTCCTCGGCGGCCTCGGCGGCCAACGCCCTGGTCGACCACGTCCGCGACCTGGTCACGCCCGGCAAGATCCACTCGGTGGGCGTCGAGAGCCACGGCCGCTACGGCTTCGCCGACGGCGTCTGGGCCGGCATGCCGGTGAAGAGCACCGCGGCCGGCTACGAGGTCATCGACAGCTACGAGATGGACGACTTCGCCAAGTCGAAGATCGCGCTGACCAACGACGAGCTGGTCGGCGAACGCGACACCGTGAAGGACCTGCTGGGCTAAGGCCTAGGCAAGCCGGCGGCGGCCCTCAGTAGCCGTCGCCGTGGGCGTCCTTGGCCAGGCCGTTCAGCTCGGCGATGCGGGCCAGGTAGACGTCGCGCACCGCCCACGGCGCCTCGCGCGCCGCGGCGGAGCGGGCGGCCAGCCATTGCTGCTGCTGGCGTTGCAGCTGGGCCTCCGGCACCCCGGCGGCGCGCGCGCCCTGGTAGGCGCGGGTGAGCTGGCGGTCGGCCGCGCCCAGGCTGGGATCGGCGCAGACCAGGGCCTCGCCCGGATCGCGTGAGGCGCAGCGCGGGGCCGAGACCTTCACCAGGCCGGACGGCGGCGCCGGGACCACCGGCGCGGGGCGGCTGCGCGCCGGTGGCTCGGCCGGATGCGGGCTCTTGCGGGCCTTCAGCGAGGCGCGCTCCACCACGGCCTCGTCATGGCGGCTGCGGGCGGCGCGTCTGGCGTCGAGCTTGGCGGTCTCCACCGGCGCCGGCGCCATGTGCGGCAGGGCCTTCTGGACCGCATGGACCAGGGCCTCCAGGCGCGCGCGCTTCTTCGCCTCGTCACGGGCCTCGGCGAGCACCATGGCCTTGGCCTCGACCTGGGCCTCGGCGCGCCCCTTGGCCTCCGCCTGGGCCAGGCGCAAGGCTTGCGACTTCTCGGCCTTGGCCAGGCGGATCGCCTCGGCCTTCTCCGCCTTCGCCTCGGCGGCCTTTTCCTGCGCCGCCTGCGCCAGGCGGATCTGCTGCGCCTGCCTGGCTTCGGCGGCCTTGGCGAGCTTGGCCTGCGTCAGCTTGGCCTGGGCGAGCTTGGACTGGGCGAGCTTGGACTGGGCGAGCTTGGACTGGGCCAATTTCGCTTGGGTCAGTTTCGCCTGGGTGAGCTTGGCCTGCGCGGCCTTGGCGTCGGCGAGTTTGACCGCCTCGAGCCTGGCCTCCACGAGCTTCGCCTCGGCGAGCCTGGCCTGTTGCGCCTTCGCCTGGGCCGCCTTGGCCTCGGCGGCCTGGGCGAGCTCCATCCGGTGGGCGGCCGCCTGATCCGCATCGGCCTGGGCGGCGGCCTTTTCCGCGGCGAGCCGCATGACCGCAAGCCGGGTCGCGCGGGCGTCGGCCTCGAACATCGGGGTGCGGCGGACGGTCGGCGGTTCGGCCTTGGCCCTGTCTGTCTGAGCCTGGGCGAAGACCGGCGGCTCGACGGCCTTGATCTTCTCCACGAAGAGGCGCGGCGCGGCCAGGGCGGCGGTCATCAGCGGCGCCAGCCGGGGCAGGATATCCGGGTGCGACGCCGGGGCGGGCGATGTGGCGGAGGCCAGGACCGGCGCCGGGGCCGGGACCGCAGCCCGGGCGGCGTTCGGATGCGGCGCGGGCGTGAGCGCCGCGAACAGCGACCTCGGCGCCTGGGGCAGCACCTCAATGGGCGCGCCGACCGGAGCGGGACGGTCGCCGATGACGATCTGCAGTTTGCGCCCGGCCGGCTGGGGGTCCGGCGTGTCCGCGGCCGCCTGGGCCACGGCGATCCCGCGCTCGTGCGGGTCAGGGCGCGCCCAGAGGCCGAGGCCCACGCCGAGCGCGCAGGCCCCGGCCACGCCGGCGAACAGGATCGCCCGCGCGCCCGGCCGCCAACGGCGTTCAGGCGGCGGCAGGACAAGACCGGCGCCTTCGGCGCCCCGGTCCGCGTTGCGATGGTCTTCAGAAGAATCGTCACGTGTCATGCGAGATCCAGCCCCTAAGCGGATCCCTCGACAAACGTTGCGCTGGTCGACTAGCCGCGCCCACGGCTAAGCTGGCAACCCCCGCACCGATCTCTCTCCCCGACCATATTGAGCCTGAAATATGTCATTTGCGCCAGCGCCAATTCTTGAGACCGATCGCCTCATCCTCCGCGCGCCCATCGCCGAGGACTTCGAGGCCTACGCCGCCTGGGCCGCCGACGAGGAGGTGATGCGCCACATCGGCGGGGCGCAGTCGCGCCCGGTCGCCTGGCGCGGCCTGTGCTCGGTGGTCGGCGCCTGGCAGATCCGCGGCTTCTCGATGTTCTCGCTGCTGGAGAAGTCGACCGGCCGCTGGGTCGGGCGCCTGGGCCCCTGGCAGCCGGAGGGCTGGCCGGGTTCCGAGGTCGGCTGGGCCCTCAACCGCGACTGCTGGGGCAAGGGCTACGCCCGCGAGGGCGCGGCGGCCTGCATGGACTACGTCTTCGACGTCCTGGGCTGGGCCGAGGCGATCCACACCATCGAGCCGGAGAACACCGCCTCGCAGGCCGTGGCCAAGGCGCTGGGCTCGACGCTGAAGGGGCCCGCGAAGATGCCGCCGCCCTACGAGGACTCCAAGGCGGAGATCTGGAGCCAGACGCGGGACGCGTGGATCGGCCGCCGCGGCCGTTAGATCCAGCCCTTTTGCCGGAGCAGCCGCGCATAGGGGCGGCTGACCGGGACCTCGGCGCCGTCCTTCAGCGTCAGGGTGGCCCGCCCGTCGCCGCGCACGGCCTGGGCGATCGCGTCCCGGGCCACCCACCAGGAGCGGTGGACCTGGGCGCCCTCGATCCCATCCAGTTCGGAGACGGCGTCGGACAGGCGCAGCAGGATCAGGTCCTGCCCCTTCGAGGTGTGCAGGCGCAGGTAATGGTCCTCGGCCTCCACCGCCCAGAGCTCCGCGCCGCGCAGCTTGAGCGGCAGGCGCTCCAGAAACTTCGGCGGCTCGGCGGAGGCTTCCGTCATGCCTCCCATGCGCTCTTCGACCAGGACGTTGATGGCGACCATCACAAGGCAGACCGCGGTCACCGAGGCGGTGAGCTCCGGTATGGCCGCGGCGGGGTAGGAGTGCTGGTGGAAGATGATCATCCCCACGCCAGCCACCACCGCCGAGAAGGGCAGCGCCATGACCAGGGCCGAGACCACCACCCGCATCCACAGCGACCCGGGCCAGGTGGATTGGCGGAAGAAGAAGCGGGAGACGAGGATCCCCCACAGCCAGCCCAGCCCCATCAGGACAACCCAATAGACCAGCCGCGCGTAGATCGGCGCCTGGCCCGAACCGAAGGCGCCGGCCAGCGCGAGGAAGAGGCCGCCCACCTGGGTCACCGCCAGGCTGCGAACCACGCCCCGCACGTCGTCGAAGGGACCGAAGTTGAACGGCGCTTTGGCCTGGGCCATCAGCGCGGACCCGCCGTTGGCGAAGCGTGAACGGCGCCAGGCGCGCCTTCGCGAAGTCCCGCTGTCAGCTGGCGCATCGGCCTTTGCCCATCGCGACCGCAGTCTCCAAGCCTGACCTCGATGCGCCGCCGCCTCAGGCGCCGCTGAAGGATTGGAGATAGCGGATGTCGTCTGTTTCGCAAACGCCGCCGCGGACCGCCGGCCAACCGAGGACTCGGGTCTGGCGCGCCGCGGCCTGGCCCGCGGCGGTCGCCGCCGTGGTGGTGGTCCTGGCCCTCACGCCCGCCGCGCCGGCCCTGATCGCACAGGCCGCCGGCGCGCATCTGCGGACGCCGGACCTGGCGCTGCTGGCGGCCCTGCCGAGGCCGATCCAGATCCATCTCGCCGCCGCCCTCCTGGCGCTGGGCCTGGGCGCGGCGCTGATGATCGTACACAAGGGGCGGACCTTCCACCGCGCCGCCGGCTGGATGTGGGTCGGACTGGTGGCCCTGACGGCGGGATCGTCGCTGTTCATCACCACGCTGCGGCCAGGGCATTTCTCGGTCCTGCACCTCTTTAGCGGCTGGGTGCTGATCATCCTGCCGCTGGGGGTGCTGTGGGCGAAGCGGCACGCGGTGGCGCGCCACCGCCGGACGATGATGGGCCTGTTCTATGGCGGTTTCGCCTTCAACCTCGCCCTGACCTTCATCCCCGGCCGGGTCCTGTGGCGGGTGTTCTTCGGCTAGGTCCCGGCCGGCCTTGCGCGCCGCGCGGGCGGCGGCCGCGCCCACGCCTAGCTTCGGACATCGTGGCGGGGCATAAGATTCCGCCGATTCACCAAGGCGCCTGCCCGCACCCTATGGCCGATCTCGTCTTCCACGATCCGACCGGACGCCGGGCCAGACGCGTGCGCTTCGTAGGCGGGCTTGTGGCCTCGTTCGTGGCCCTGCTGGTGGCGGGCTTCTTCGCGACCCTGGCGTTCGCGCCGCGCCTGCCGACCGTCAACCTGAAGGACCCCCGCGCGCTGGAGGCCCTGCATCAGGAGACGGCCCACAAGCTGCGCGGGCGCGCCCAATGGAACAAGATCCCGCACCCGCGCGCCGGCCCCGCGGCCGCCGGCCCGACCCGGCCGCTGGCGGTGGGCATCTATGTGTCCTGGGACGAGGGCTCGCGGCAGTCGCTGACCGACCACGTGGACCAGCTGGACGTGGTCTCGCCGCAGTGGATCGAGCTCATCAACGCCAATGGCGGCCTGAGCTACACCTCCGACCCGCAGGCGCGCGCGATCATCGCCGCGGCCAAGCACCCGCCGTCGGTCCTGCCGCAGATCTATAACAAGCCGACGGGCGGCGAATGGAACGGGGCGATGGCCAGCGCCTTCCTGATGAACCCGCAGGCGCGGGCGGCGATGATCGCCGACCTCGTCGCCCAGGCGCAGAAGCGCGGCTACGCCGGCTATGTCTTCGACTTCGAGGAGCTGTCGGAGGCGGGCTTGCGCGCCTATCCCGGCTTCATCGCCCAGGCCCGCACGGCGCTGAAGGCCATCGGCCGCGACGTCTGGGTGACCACCGTCTTCGCCGACGACGACTACCCCTACAAGGCCCTGCAGGACGCGTCGGACGCGATCATGCTGATGGCCTACGACCAGCACTATGGCGGCGGCGAGCCCGGGCCGGTGGCGGCGCAGGACTGGTTCGAGTCCAACCTCGCCAAGCGCATGGAGCACCTGGACCCGGCCAAGACCATCATCGCCCTCGACAACGTGGGCTACGACTGGACCCTGCCAGGGCCGCACAACAAGGCCTCGTCGGAGTCGGCCCTGTTCGCCGACGCGACCCAGCGGGCCCACGACGCCGAGGCCCAGGTCGAGATGGAGGAGAACTCCCTCAACCCGACCTTCGGCTATCAGGACGACCAGATGCACAAGCACGTGGTCTGGTTCCTGGACGCGCCCACCCTGTTCAACCAGATCCACGTCGCCGACGGCTTCCGGCCGCTGGGCTACGCGCTCTGGCGGATGGGCCATGAGGACCAGCTCGACTACCAGGTGCTGCGTCACGACTACGGCCAGGGCAAGCCCGACGGGCTGGAGGCGCTCAGGCCCGGCAGCGGCGTGGAGTTCGACGGCGACGGCGAGGTGCTGCACGTCTCCTCGATCCCGACGCCGGGACGCCGTTCCATCGAGATCGACTCCGACACCGGCCTGATCAGCGGCGAGACCTACGAGGTGATGCCCACCTCCTACGTCGTCCAGCGCTACGGCTTCCACCCGGGGTGGGTGGCGATCACCTTCGACGACGGGCCGGACGGGCGCTGGACGCCGCAGATCCTCGACATCCTGAAGGCCAAGCACGCCCCGGCCACCTTCTTCGTCATCGGCAAGAACATGGCCGCCAAGCCGGGCCTGGTGCAGCGCGAGGTCGACGAGGGCCACGACGTCGGCAACCACACCTGGACGCACCCGGACATCGCCTTCATCCCGGCCGCCCAGACCTCGGTGGAGCTGTCGGCGACCCAGCGGCTGTTCGAGACCATCACCGGCCGCTCCATGCGACTGTTCCGGCCGCCGTTCTTCGGCGACGCCGAGCCGGACACCCCGCTGGAAGTCAGCCGCGTCATGCTGGGCCAGATGCAGGGCTACCTGACGGTGGGCCTGCGCATCGATCCCGACGACTGGCGCAATCCGAACGCATCCACGCCAGAGCACATCGTCGACACCGCGCTCTCGCGACTGAAGGACACCCAGCGGCCGGGCCAGGTGATCCTGCTGCACGATTCAGGCGGCGACCGCCGGTGGACCGTCAAGGCCCTGCCCGGCCTGATCGATGCGCTGCGGGCGCACGGCTACAAGCTGGTGACGGTCGCCGACCTCGCCGGCATGACGCCGCAGGAGGCCATGCCGCCCACCAGCCGCAACTCCTTCGAGCTGTTGCTCGACCGGATCGGCTTCGGCTTCTTCCACGGGCTCAACGTCGCGCTCTCGACCCTGTTCATCACCGCCATCGTGCTGGGCGTGGCGCGGCTCCTGGTGCTGGGCGTGCTGGCCCTGATCCACCGTTCGACCATCGCCCGGCGCACCCCGCCGATGCTCGATCCGGCCACGGGGCCGCTGATCAGCGTGCTGATCCCCTGCTTCAACGAGGAGGCGGTGATCGAAAGCTCGGTGCGCCGGATCCTGGCGTCCAACTGGGCCAAGCTGGAGGTGCTGGTGCTGGACGACGGCTCGTCCGACCACACCGCCGAGGTGGTGCGCAAGGCCTTCGCCGACGAGCCGCGCGTGACCCTGATGAGCTTCGAGAACGGCGGCAAGGCGCGCGCGCTTAACAAGGGCCTGACCAAGGCGCACGGCGACGTGGTGGTGGCGCTGGACGCCGACACCCTGTTCCCGGCGGAGACCCTGGCCCGGCTGGCCCGCTGGTTCGTCGACCCGCGGGTGGGCGCGGTGGCCGGCAACGCCCTGGTCGGCAACCGCCGCAACCTGATCACCCGCTGGCAGGCGCTGGAGTACGTCACCGCCCAGAACCTGGAGCGCCGGGCGCTGGCGGCGCTTGGCGCGGTCACCGTGGTGCCGGGCGCGGTGGGCGCCTGGCGCAAGGCCGCCCTGGAGCAGCTCGGCGGCTATCCCGACGACACCCTGGCCGAAGACCAGGACCTGACCATCGCCATCCAGCGGGCCGGCTGGCGCGTCGAGTTCGATCCCGAGGCGCGCGCCTACACCGAGGCCCCGGAGACGGTCGCCGGCCTGCTGAAGCAGCGCTTCCGCTGGTCGTTCGGCACCCTGCAGTGCATCTACAAACACCGCGCGGCCCTGTTCAGCCCGAAGCATCCGGTGCTGGGCTTCGTCGCCCTGCCGCAGATCTGGCTTTTCCAGATCCTGCTGACCGCGGTCGCGCCCCTGATCGACCTGGCGGTGATCTGGAGCATCATCTCGGCGATCTACGGCTTCACCAACCACTCCACGGAATGGTCGCCGGACGACCTGATCCGGCCCTTGTCCTACTGGGCCGCCTTCATCTTCCTGGACCTGTCGGCAGGCGCGCTGGGCATGGCCCTGGAGCGCCGCGCGCCCTGGGCGGACCTGGTCTGGATGCCGGTCCAGCGCTTCGGCTACCGCCAGCTCATGTACTACGTGGTGGTGAAGTCCATCGACGCGGCCCTGCATGGCGCGCGGGTCGGCTGGGGCAAGCTGGAGCGCCGCGCCAGCGCCGCCTTCGAGGGCGCCGGCTAGAAGACCGGCGTTTTAAGACGGCGCTGCGGTTGTCTTCGAAGGGAGCGGCGCCTATAACGCCGCGCACTCGCCGGCCCGGCGAGGCGTCATCGCAACCGCGTCCTCCGCGAGCCCCATGAACATCCACGAACACCAAGCCAAGGCCGTCCTCGCCGAGTTCGGCGTGGCGGTCCCCAAGGGCTATCCGGCCTTCACCGTCGACGAGGCCGTCCAGGCCGCCGAGAAGCTGGGGGGTCCGGTCTTCGTGGTGAAGTCGCAGATCCACGCCGGCGGGCGCGGCAAGGGCCGCTTCGAGGGCCTGGGTCCCGACGCCAAGGGCGGCGTGCGCGTACTGAAGTCCATTGAGGACGTGAAGGCCTCGGCCCAGGAAATGCTGGGCCGGGTGCTGGTCACCGAGCAGACCGGGCCGAAGGGCAAGCAGGTCAACCGCCTCTACATCGAGGAAGGCGCGGCCATCGCCAAGGAGCTCTACCTCTCGCTGCTGGTCGACCGCGAGACCTCCCGCGTCTCGGTGGTCGCCTCCACCGAGGGCGGCATGAGCATCGAGGAGGTGGCGCACAACACCCCCGACCGGATCGCCACCTTCACCATCGACCCGGCCACGGGCGTCTGGCCGCACCACGGCCTGATGCTGGCGACTGCGCTCAGCCTGAAGGGCGACCTCGCCAAGCAGGCCGGCAAGCTGCTCGGCCAGCTCTATGCGGCCTTCGTGGCCAAGGACATGAGCCTCCTGGAGATCAACCCGCTGATCGTCACGGCCGACGACCAGCTGCGCGTCCTCGACGCCAAGATGTCCTTCGACGACAACGCCCTCTTCCGCCATCCGGAAATCCGCGCGCTGCGCGACGAGAGCGAGGAAGACCCCAAGGAGATCGAGGCCTCGAAGTACGACCTCTCCTACATCGCCCTCGACGGCGAGATCGGCTGCATGGTCAATGGCGCGGGCCTGGCCATGGCCACCATGGACATCATCAAGCTCTATGGCGCGGAGCCCGCCAACTTCCTGGACGTGGGCGGCGGCGCCGACGAGGCCAAGGTCACCGCAGCCTTCAAGATCATCATCGCCGACCCCAACGTGAAGGGCATCCTGGTCAACATCTTCGGCGGCATCGCCCGCTGCGATATCCTGGCCCAGGGCGTGGTCGCCGCGGTGAAGCAGGTGGGCCTCAAGGTGCCGCTGGTCGTGCGGCTGGAAGGCACCAACGCCGAACTCGGCAAGAAGATCATCAACGAGAGCGGCCTGAACGTCATCGCCGCCAACGACCTGTCCGACGGCGCCGAGAAGATCGTCAAGGCCGTGCGGGGCGCGGCCTGATGCTGAAGGCCGGCCTCCTGGCCCTGGCGCTCGCCCTCCCGGCGGGCGCGGCCTGGGCCGCGCCGATGTTCGACGACTTCCAGGGGCTGTGCGTGAAGACCGCCGCCGACCCCGCGGCCACCGTGGCCGCAGCCACCGCCGGCGGCTGGTCGCCGGTCCCGGCGCCGCTGCTGGCGCAGTTCAGCGGCGCGGCCGGCGTGCAGGACGCCGACGGACGGATGCGCTCCGACGCCAATGGCCTGAGCTTCGTCCTGGTCGGTCACAAGCAGCTCCCGGTGGGCGGCGCGACGCTGAGCGTGCGTTTCTGCGCTGTCGCCACCACCGCCGCGCCGCCGGCCGGCCAGCTCCCCGACGCGCTTTCCGCCTGGGCCGCGGTGCCCGCGGCGGCGTCCATGAGCAAGCCCGGGCAGACCGGCTACTTCTTCCTCGACGACGCCGGTGGCCACAAGCCGGTCCCGATGGACGATCCCGCCGCCGCCATGGCCATGGCCAAGTCCGGCCATCTGCGCCTCGCCTTCGTGCAGGAGAGCAAGTCCATCCACATGCTCGCCTTCGCCATCCCCTTCGATGTGAGCCCCGCCACCTAATGTCGATCCTGATCAACAAGAACACCCGCGTCATCTGCCAGGGCATCACCGGCGCGCAGGGCACCTTCCACTCCGAGCAGGCCATCGCCTACGGGACCAAGATGGTCGGCGGCGTGACCCCGGGCAAAGGCGGCATCACCCACATCGGCCTGCCGGTGTTCGACACCGTCGGCGAGGCGGTGAAGGAGACCGGCGCCGACGCCTCGGTGATCTACGTCCCGCCGCCCTTCGCCGCGGACTCGATCCTGGAAGCCATCGATGCGGAAGTCCCGCTGATCATCTGCATCACCGAGGGCATCCCGGTGGCCGACATGGTCAAGGTCAAGCGCTCGCTCTCGGGCTCGAAATCCAGGCTGATCGGGCCCAACTGCCCGGGCGTGCTGACCCCGGACGAATGCAAAATCGGCATCATGCCGGGGAACATCTTCAAGAAGGGCTCGGTGGGCGTTGTCTCGCGCTCCGGCACGCTTACCTATGAAGCCGTGTTCCAGACCACCCAAGTGGGCCTCGGCCAGACAACGGCCGTGGGCATCGGCGGCGATCCCGTGAAGGGGACCGAATTCATCGCCATGCTCGACCTGTTCCTGAAGGACCCGGAGACCGAGTCGATCATCATGATCGGCGAGATCGGCGGGGCCGGCGAGGAGGACGCGGCGGAGTTCATCAAGAATTCACCGAACAAGAAGCCTATGGTCGGCTTCATCGCGGGACGCACCGCGCCGCCTGGGCGGCGCATGGGTCACGCGGGTGCGATCATCTCCGGCGGCAAGGGCGGAGCCGAGGACAAGATCGCCGCGATGGAAGCCGCGGGCATCCGCGTGTCTCCGTCTCCGGCGAAGCTCGGCGAGACTCTGCTTGAGGTTCTGAAAGGCGCCTAAGGGCGACATCTTTAGCGTTTAGAGCGGTCCGCGCTCGGCTCCTTCATTCGAGAAGCTCCGCGGCCCCGGCTCAGGGAAGCGGACGACATGGCGGACGATGCGGGTCTGATCAACGAGGTCTTGGCGGAGACCTCCTTCCTCTACGGCGGCAATTCGGCCTTCGTGGAGGACCTCTACGCCCAGTGGTCGGCCAACCCCAATTCCGTCGAGCCCTCCTGGCGCGCCTTCTTCGCCACCCTGCACGACAGCGCCGCCGATGTGCAGCGCAATGCCGGCGAACCGGCCTGGACCAAGGCCGCGCCGCCCACGACCCGTCCCGACTGGCTCTCGGCCATCGACGGCCTCTGGCCCGCCGTGGAAGCCAAGGTCGGCGCCAAGATCGCCGAGCGCGCCCAATCTGACCAGACAAGGGCGGCCGCCCAGCCGGCGGCGGCGCCCGCCGACATCTCCACAGACGCGGTGCGCGCTGCCACCCTGGATAGCCTGCGCGCCATCATGATGATCCGCGCCTACCGGATGCGCGGCCACCTGAAGGCCAACCTCGACCCGCTGGGCATCGCCACGACGCCCGGCGACGCCTCCGAACTGGACCCGGCGACCTACGGCTTCTCGGAAGCCGACTTCGACCGGCCGATCTTCCTCGACTTCGTGCTGGGGCTGGAGACGGCCACCATCCGCGAGATCCTGGAGATCCTGCGGCGCACCTACTGTGGCAACATCGGCGTGCAGTACATGCACATCTCCGATCCCAAGGAGAAGGGCTGGCTGCAGGCCCGTATCGAGGGCCGCGACAAGGAGATCGTGTTCAGCAAGGAGGGCAAGGTCGCCATCCTGAAGAAGCTGATCGAGACCGAGGGCTTCGAGAAGTTCCTGCACCGCCGCTTCCCCGGCACCAAGCGCTTCGGCATCGACGGCGGCGAGAGCCTGATCCCCGCGCTGGAGCAGATCATCAAGCGCGGCGGCGCGCTGGGCGTGAAGGACATCATCGTCGGCATGCCGCACCGCGGCCGCCTGAACGTCCTGGCCGCGGTGATGCACAAACCCTACCAGGTGATCTTCCATGAGTTCCAGGGCGGCTCGTCCCTGCCCAGCGACGTGGAAGGCTCCGGCGACGTGAAGTACCACCTGGGCGCCTCGTCGGACCGCGAGTTCGACGGCAACAGCGTCCACCTGTCGCTGACCGCCAACCCCAGCCACCTGGAAATCGTCAACCCGGTGGTGATCGGCAAGGCCCGCGCCAAGCAGGCCTTCACCCTGCGCCAGAACGCCAGCGCCGGCCGCAGCCACGTCATGCCGCTGCTGATGCACGGTGACGCGGCCTTCGCGGGCCAGGGCGTGGTGGCCGAGTGCTTCGCGCTCTCGGGCCTGCGCGGCTATGGCGTGGGCGGCTCGCTGCACTTCATCGTCAACAACCAGATCGGCTTCACCACCAGCCCGAGGAACAGCCGTTCGTCCCCCTATCCGTCGGACGTGGCCCTAATGGTCGAGGCGCCGATCTTCCACGCCAACGGCGACGATCCGGAAGCGGTGGTGTTCGCCGCCAAGGTCGCCACCGAATACCGCCAGCAGTTCGGCAAGGACGTGGTCATCGATATGTTCTGCTACCGCCGGTTCGGTCACAACGAAGGTGACGACCCGACGATGACCCAGCCGCTGATGTACGCCAAGATCAAGGACCACCCCACCGTCCGCGACCTCTACGCCCAGCGGCTCGTGGCCGAGGGCACGGCGACACAGGCGGAGATCGACGGCTGGATCGCCGAGTTCGACAGCTTCCTCGACAAGGAATTCGACAGCGGCAAGACCTACCACGCCGACAAGGCCGACTGGCTGGACGGCAAGTGGTCGGGGCTGAAGCTGCCGGGGGCCGAGGAGAGCGGCGTCACCGGCGTCTCCAGGCAGAAGCTCATCGACCTGGGCCACAAGCTGACCACGGTCCCCGAGCGGATCAGCGTCCACAAGACCGTGGAGCGGGTGATCGCCGGCCGCCGCGAAGCCATCGAGAAGGGCGAGGGCCTGGACTGGTCCACCGCCGAGAGCCTGGCCTTCGCCACCCTGCTCGACCAGGGCTACCCGGTGCGCCTGTCGGGCCAGGATTCCATCCGCGGCACCTTCACCCAGCGCCACTCCGGGATCATCGACCAGAAGACCGAGGAGATCTATTTCCCGCTCCGCAACCTCGGCCCCGGCCAGGCGCACTTCGAGGCGCTGAATTCGGCGCTGTCGGAAGAGGCGGTGCTGGGCTTCGAATACGGTTTTTCGCTCACCGACCCCAACACGCTCGACATGTGGGAAGCCCAGTTCGGCGACTTCGCCAACGGCGCCCAGGTGGTGGTCGACCAGTTCATCTCGTCGGGCGAGCGCAAGTGGCTGCGGATGAGCGGCCTCGTCATGCTCCTGCCGCACGGCTACGAGGGCCAGGGGCCGGAACACTCCTCCGCGCGCCTGGAGCGCTATCTGCAGTCCTGCGCCGAGGACAACATGCAGGTGGTCAACTGCTCGACGCCGGCCAACTACTTCCACGTCCTGCGCCGCCAGATGATCCGCGAGTTCCGCAAGCCGCTGATCGTCATGACGCCCAAGAGCCTGCTGCGCCACAAGCGGGCGGTCTCTAACCTCTCGGACATGGCGGAGGGCACCAGCTTCCACCGGGTGATGCCCGACGGGGCCGAGGCCGGCGCCGACGTGGGCGGCATCACCCTGAAGCCCGACGACAAGATCACCCGGGTGATCCTCTGCTCGGGCAAGGTCTACTTCGACCTGGTGGACCACCGGGCCAAGACCGGCCGCGACGACATCTACCTGCTGCGCCTGGAGCAGTTCTATCCGTGGCCGCTGAAGTCGCTCTCGAACGTCCTGAAGCGCTTCAAGGACGCCGAGCTGGTCTGGTGCCAGGAAGAGCCCAAGAACATGGGCGGCTGGACCTTCGTCGACCCGTGGCTGGAGCTGACGCTGGACCGGCTGAACATCAAGGCCAAGCGCGCCCGCTACGTCGGCCGCCCGGCATCGGCGTCCACCGCCGCCGGCTTGATGGCGCGCCACCTGAAAGAGCTCGAGGCCTTCCTCACCGAAGCCTTCGCCTGACCCGACGACCAACCCGACCGCCCTCTAAAGACCGCGACCCGGCAAGCAAAAGGAACACCTTCCCCATGGCCGACATCATGACGCCAGCGCTGGGCGAGTCCGTCACCGAGGCGACGGTGGCGCGCTGGACGAAGAAGGCCGGCGATGCGGTGCGCAAGGACGAGATCCTGGTCGAGCTGGAGACCGACAAGGTGAGCCTGGAAGTGGCCGCCCCTTCGGACGGGACGCTCGCCGAGATCACCGCCGAGGAAGGCGCCACCGTCGAGCCCGGCGCGGTGCTGGGCAAGATCACCGAAGGCGCCGCCGGGGCCAAGGCCGCTCCGGCCGGGGCGCCTGCTCCGGCCGCCGCGCCCGCTCCCCCCGCTGAGAAGGCCCCGCCGCCGGCGCCCGAACCGGCGAAGGCCGCCGCACCCCCCCCACCGCCTGCCGCCCCGGCCAAGCCCGCCGCCGAGCCGGTGCTGGCGCCCTCTGCCCAGCGGGTCGCCGCCGAGAACAACCTGGACGTCTCGAAGATCGAAGGCACCGGTAAGGACGGCCGCATCACCAAGGGCGACGCCTTGGCCGCCCTGGAGGCCCGCGCCACGGCCCCGGCGCCCGCGCCGGCCGCGCCCGCCGCCCCGCGCGAGGTACACGAGCGCGAGGAGCGGGTGCGCATGACCCGCCTGCGTCAGACCATCGCGCGCCGGCTGAAGGAAGCCCAGAACAACGCCGCCATGCTGACCACCTTCAACGAGGTGGACATGACCGCGGTCATGGCGCTGCGCGCCCAGTACAAGGACGTCTTCGAGAAGACCCACGGCGTGAAGCTCGGCTTCATGAGCTTCTTTGTCCGCGCGGTGGTCCACGCGCTGAAGATGGTCCCGGAGGTCAACGCCGAGATCGACGGCCAGGACCTGATCTACAAGAACCACTACGACATCTCCGTCGCGGTCGGCACCGAGCGTGGCCTCGTCACCCCGGTGGTGCGCGACGCCGACGCCATGAGCCTGGCCGGGATCGAGAAGGCCATCGGCGCTCTGGGCAAGAAGGCCCGCGACGGCCAGTTGGCGCTGGAGGATCTGCAGGGCGGCACCTTCACCATCTCCAACGGCGGGGTCTACGGCTCCTTGATGTCGACGCCGATCCTGAACGCCCCGCAGTCGGGCATCCTGGGCATGCACAAGATCCAGGAGCGGCCCATGGCCATCGGCGGCCAGGTGGTGATCCGGCCGATGATGTACCTGGCGCTTTCCTACGACCACCGGGTGGTGGACGGCCAGGGCGCGGTCACCTTCCTGGTCCACGTCAAGGAAGCCATCGAGGAGCCGCAGCGCCTACTGCTCGACCTCTAGGCGAGGCCTTGAAATGCCCCGCCTGAGGACGTATCTACAGCCTGTAGATATGGAGCGCGCTGATGGGCGTCCAGAAGACCGCAAAGCTGTTCACCCATGGCGGCAGCCAGGCGGTGCGTTTGCCCAAGGAATTCCGTTTCGCGGGCGGCGAGGTTCGTATCCGGAAGGATGGGGACAAGGTCATCCTGGAACCCATGGAGCGGGATTGGGACGCCTTCTGGGACGAAATCGACCAGTTGGCCGAGGCGGCCGGCGAACCGTTTCCCGACCCGCCCGCCGATCTTCCGCTTCCCGAGCCGAAGGTCAGGTTTTGATCTTCAGTCTCGACTCCAATGTGCTGGTGGACCTTATGCGGCGGGGACGTCCACAGGTTCGGCGGCACATGCAAGAGGCCGCCGCAGCCGGCGCCGCACTCAAGGTTTCAACCGTGGTGGCGCACGAACTGGTCCTTGGCGCACACAAGAGCGGCAGGGTTCAGGATCAGCTGGAGCTTGTCGGCGCGGTGCTGGCCCAGATGGAGGTTGAGCCCTGGTCCTGGGAAGACGCCTTGGCCACCGGTCGCCTGCGCGCCGAACTGGAGGTCGTGGGCCGCGGCGTCGGCGCCTATGACACCATGATCGCCGGCCAGGCCCTTGCCCGCGACTGGGTCGTGGTGACGGCCGACGTGGCCGGTTTTGCCCGCTTCAAGGGTTTGCAGATCGTCGACTGGTCCAATCCAGCCGGCGTAATTGACGTCACCGGGGCGATGGCTAGGTTGCGCCGCCCATCGAAGGACTGAGCCATGGCTGAAGCCGCGATCTACGACGTCATCATCATCGGCGGCGGCCCCGGCGGCTACAACGCCGCCATCCGCGCGGGCCAGCTGGGCCTGAAGGTCGCCTGCGTCGACAAGGGGATCGACGGCGGCGCGACCCTGGGCGGCACCTGCCTCAACGTCGGCTGCATGCCGTCCAAGGCCCTGCTGCACGCCTCGGAGATGTTCGACGCCGCGGCCAACCACTTCGCCGAACTCGGCATCGAGGTTCCGGCGCCCAAGCTGAACCTGACCCAGATGATGGCTCAGAAGGCCGCCTCGGTGGCCCAGCTCACCAAGGGCATCGAGTTCCTGTTCAAGAAGAACAAGGTCGATTGGGTGCGGGGCGCGGGCAAGATCACCGGCCCCGGCAAGGTCGAGGTGACCGGCCCGGACGGCGCGGTCACCGCGCTGGAGGCCAAGGACATCGTCATCGCCACCGGCTCGCTGCCGTCCAGCCTGCCGGGCGTCACCGTCGACCAGGGCCGCATCGTCGATTCCACCGGCGCGCTCTCGCTGCCGGAAGTCCCCAAGAGCCTGGTGGTCATCGGCGCCGGCATCATCGGCCTGGAGCTGGGCTCGGTCTGGCGCCGGCTGGGCGCGCAGGTGACCGTGATCGAGTTCCTCGACCGCATCACGCCCGGGATGGACGCCGAGGTCGCCAAGACCTTCCAACGATCCCTGACCAAGCAGGGCATGGTCTTCAAGCTTTCCAGCAAGGTCACCGGCGCCAAGGCCTCGAAGAAGGGCGTCAGCGTCACCGTCGAGCCGGTGGCCGGCGGCGCGGCCGAGACCATCGAAGCCGACTACCTGTTGCTGTGCGTCGGCCGGCGGCCTTACACCGAGGGCCTCGGCCTGGAGAGCGTCGGGATCACGCCGGACAAGCGCGGCTTCATCGAGACCGACCACTGGAAGACCTCCGCGCCTGGGATCTGGGCGATCGGCGACGTCACCCACGGGCCGATGCTGGCGCACAAGGCCGAGGATGAGGCGGTGGCCTGCATCGAGACCATCGCCGGCAAGGCGGGCCACGTGAACTACGGGATCATCCCCAGCGTGGTCTACACCACGCCTGAGGTGGCCTGGGTCGGCAAGACCGAGGAGGAGTTGAAGGCCGAGGGCCGCGCCTACAAGGTGGGCAAGTTCCCCTTCACCGCCAACAGCCGCGCCAAGATCAACCACGAGACCGAGGGGTTCGTGAAGGTGCTGGCCGACGCCGTCACCGACGAGGTGCTGGGCGCGCACCTGATCGGCCCGTCGGTCTCCGAGATGGTCGGCGAGTACTGTGTCGCCATGGAATTCCGCGCCGCCTCCGAGGACGTGGCCCGCACCTGCCATCCGCACCCCACCCGCTCCGAGGCCCTGCGTCAGGCCGCGATGGGCGTCGAGGGGTGGACCATGCAGGCCTGAGGACCGCCGCTCGGCGATGGAGGTGCGGCGCGCCAGGTCCGATGAGCTCGGCGCCTGCGCCGACCTCTATGTGCGGGTGCTGCGCGACACCTTCACCTGGCTGCCGCCCGACCGGCACCGGCGCGACGACTTCCTGCGCGCGGCCAAGGACGAGGAGATCTATGTGGCGGTCGAGGACCGCGCGATCCTCGGAGTCGCCGGCTTCTACCGGCCGCAGAACTTCCTGCATTCGCTCTATGTGGATGCGCGCGGGCGCGGCGTCGGCAAGGCGCTCCTGGACCACGTCAGCGCTGTGGCCGGCGGGCCGGTCTCGCTGAAGGTCCAGGCGCCGAACCTGCGCGCCCAGGCCTTCTACCGCCGCGAGGGCTTCGTCTGCACCGAGCACGGCCGCGACCCCGGCTCGGACGTGGCCTGGCTGCGACTGGTGCGGGCGAAGCGGGCCGCCCAGGGCTAGGTCCAGAGTTAACTTGGCGCCGGCGGCGTCCGGTGAGAGCCTGGGGCTACGTTTGCGAACCGGAGACGCGCCATGATCGCTTTGCTCCTCGCCGCCCAGCTCTCGGCCCAGGCCCCGCTGGCCGATCCACACGCCCAGCTGTTCGACCCGCCGTCCCAGACCCGGGCCGGCGACATCATCCGCACCCTGCCCGCCAAGAGCGCCTGCGCGGGCGCCGCCGGCAGGATGGAGGTGTCCCTCGCACAGCCGGCGGCGCTCTATCGCCACGGCGACCGCCCGGCGAAGGTGTTCGGCTATTGGGCGGCCTATCCCGATGGCCACCTCTGCCTGACGGAGACAGGCCGATGATCTTCGCCGCCTTCGCCGCCGCGGCCATCGCCGGCGCGCCGCCCATCGCCGAGCCGACGCCCAACCTCTATCACCAGCCGGCCTACTGCCACGACGTGGTCAGCCGCGAGGTCGAACGCCAGAAGGTCGCCTTCAACGGCCAGGTTCCCGCCGCCGAATACGCCGTCATGCGCACCCTGGGCGGTTGCGGCGTGCCGACGCCGGTAGGCTATCACCCCAGCTATCTGCAGCCCGGCGCGGCGACGGCCGATCCGCCGCCTAAGCGTGAGGATGCGCCTTCGAATAGGCGCTGAGCAGGGCCGCGGCATCCACCTGGGTGTAGCGCTGGGTCGTCGACAGGGAGGCGTGACCCAGCAATTCCTGGATCGAGCGCAGGTCGGCGCCGGCGCCCAGGAGGTGTGTGGCGAAGGAGTGACGCAGCGCATGCGGCGTGGCGCTGGCCGGCAGGCCCAGGCGGCCTCGAAGGTTCTGCACCGTCGCCTGAATGTGGCGAGGGCTTAAGGCCCCGCCCCGCTTGGCGCGGAACAGCGGCTCACCGGGGGCCAGCGCGAAGGGGACCTCCGCCAGATAGGCCTCGGTGGCCTCGCGCACGGCGGGCAGGACCGGGACCATGCGGGTCTTCGACCCCTTGCCGACGATGCGCAGGGTGTCGGGGAACGGCGCGTCGGAGCGTTTCAGCGACAGCGCCTCGGAGATCCGCAGGCCGCAGCCGTAGAGCAGGGTCAGCACCGCCTCGTCGCGGGCCGATTCCCAGGCCTCGCGGTCAGGGTCCAGGCCGGGCTCGGCCAGCATCCCGCGCGCCTGGTCCTCGCTGACCGGCCGGGGCGCACCGGGCTTGACGCGTGGCCCGCGCACCAGGGCGAGCGCGGGGTTGGGCGTATCCAGCCTGCGGTCGAGGAAGCGGTGGAAGCTGCGGATCGCCGAGAGCGCCTGGCTTAGCGAACGCGGCGACAGCGGCCGCTCGCCCTGGCGCAGGTGGGCGAGCCAGGCGCGGACCTCGCCGGCGGTGACGCCGCCGAGAACGCCGAGGGAGATCGCCTCGGCCCGATGCTGTTCCAGGAAGCTGAGGTAGCGGCGGCCAGCGAAGCCATAGGCCTCGAGCGTGCGCGGCGAAGAGCGGCGCTCCAGCGCCAGATGCTGCAGCCAGGCCGCCAGGGCCTCGGCGCCGGTCATGGGCGGGGGGTCACAGGATTGGCCAGCGCTCGGCGGTGCGCTCGACCACGCGGGCGAGGAAGGCCACCAGCTCGTGGCCCATGTCCTCGGTGAAGCCCTCGGGGTCGGCCGAACCGAAGGCCAGGAGGCCCTGGCGCGAGGGCTCCCAGATCGCCATCCGCACCATGGCGATGGAGGCGACGGCCGCGGCCCGGTCGCCGAACAGGCCGAGCGCGGTGGGGGCCAGGCCCATGCGCGCCAGCCGCTGCGGCCCGCCCAGGATCATGTCCACCTGGCCCTCGACCAGCCGCTTCCAGCCGGCCGGCGGATGGCCCTCGGTCTCCAGCGCGATGACGCCGGCGGCCAGGTTGAAGCGCTGACAGGCGATCTCGTCCAGCCGGCGGGCGAGGTCGGAGTGGTTGCGTGAATCCAGCAGGTCGACCACCGCGCCGTGGGTCTGGGCCTGGGCGGCGAAGTTGGCGCGGGCGGTTTCCTCCAGCATCTGGCGCTGGCTGGCCTCGCGCTGGTGGGCGGCATGCACACGGGCGAGCGCTGCGGGGCCGAAGTCGACGATGTTGCCGCTGGCGACCTTCAGGCCGAGCTCGCCCAACAGGCCCACATCGCCGGTCAGGAATTCCGGATTGTCCGACAGGAAGCGGCGCACGGCGGCCGGCTGCAGCGGAGCCTCTTCGATGCCGCCCTGCGAACCGTCCATGCGCCCGACTCCATTACAGGATCGACTGACCCGTCTTGGCCCAGTCGCTCATGAACTGATCAAGGCCCCGTTCGGTTAACGGGTGCTTGAAGAGGGCGTTGAACACGTCGGGCGGGATGGTGGCGCAGTCGGAGCCGGCCAGGGCCGCCGTCGTCACATGCCCCGGGCTGCGGATCGAGGCGGCCAAGATCTCGGTGTCGAAGTCGTAGTTGTCGTAGATCGCTCGGATCTCGACGATCAGGTCCATGCCGTCAGCGCCGTGGTCGTCGAGCCGGCCGACGAAGGGCGAGATGTAGCTCGCCCCCGCCTTGGCGGCGAGCAGGGCCTGGGCGGCGGAGAAGCACAGAGTCACGTTGGTGGCGATGCCCTCCAGCGAGAACTCGCGGGTGGCGATCAGGCCGTCGCGGGTCAGCGGCACCTTGACCACGACGTTGGGGGCGATGGAGGCCAGCTTGCGGCCCTCGTCCAGCATGCCGGCGGTGTCCATGGCCGCGACCTCGGCGCTGACCGGGCCTTCGATCGCGTCGCAGATTTCGGCGATCACCTGCAGCATCGGGCGGCCGGACTTGGCGATCAGGCTCGGATTCGTGGTGACGCCGTCCACAAGGCCGGTGACGGCGAGGTCCCTGAGGATCGCCACGTCGGTGGTGTCGAGGAAGAGCTGCATGGGAAAGCCTCGCCGGTTGCGGAGCGTGCTTGTAGCCGGGCCGCAGATGCGCGCAAAACCCCTTTCGATGAGCCGTATCGCTTCCGTTCTCCTGCCGATGCCTCTGCCCGAGGCCTTCGACTACGCCGAGCCGGAAGGCATGGGGCTGGAGCTGGGCGACCAGGTCGCCGCGCCGCTGGGCCCTCGGCTGCTGCGCGGCGTGGTGGTGGGTCTGCGCGAGGCCGCCGGCGGCAACCGGCCACTGAAGCCGCTGGAGGGTTTGCTGGAGGAGCCGCGGCTGCCGCCGGGCACCCTGGCCTTCGTGCAGTGGGCGGCGCGCTATTCGGTGGATTGGCCGGGCCAGCCGCTGGCCATCGCGCTGCGCGGCGCGCGCGCGCCCAAGGCCAAGCCCGTGCGGGTGGTCGAGGCCACCGGCGCCGAGCCCGCGCGGCCCACCCCGGCGCGCACAAAGGTGCTGGAGGCCGCCCGGGCCCAGGCGCTGGCCCCTGCCGACCTGGGCCGCGCGGCCGGCGTCGGCGCGGGGGTGGTCAAGGCGCTGATCGAGGAGGGCGTCCTGACCGTGAGGCTGGTGGAGGCCGAGGCCCGCTTCGACCCGCCCGACCCGGCGCGAGCGGGCGCGGCGCTCAACGCCAGCCAGGCGGCGGCGGCGGCCAGCCTGAAGGCCATGCTGGGCGAGGGCGGCTTCAGCGTCGCCCTGCTGGACGGGGTTACCGGATCGGGCAAGACCGAGGTCTATCTGGAGGCCGCCGCCGCGGCGCTCACGGCCGACCCGGACGCCCAGGTGCTGATCCTGCTGCCGGAGATCGCGCTCACCCAGGCGGTGATCGCCCGCGTCACGGAACGGTTCGGGGCCGCGCCCGGCGAATGGCATTCCGACGTCGCCCCGCCGGCCCGGCGCCGGGTCTGGGAGGCGGTGGCCGGCGGCCGCTGCCGTATCGTGGTCGGCGCACGCTCGGCGCTGTTCCTGCCGTTCCGCAAGCTGGCCCTGATCGTCGTCGACGAGGAGCACGACGCCTCCTTCAAGCAGGAGGAGGGCTTCATCTATCAGGCCCGCGACCTGGCGGTGGCGCGCGGCAAGATCGAGGACGCCGGCGTGATCCTGGCCTCGGCCACGCCGTCGCTGGAGACCCTGCGCAACGCCGAGCAGGGCCGCTACCGCTGGCTGAGGCTGGCCGCGCGCCACGGCGAGGCGCGGCTTCCGGACATCCAGCTCATCGACCTGCGCGAGGCCCCGCCGGACGCCGGCCGCTGGCTCTCGCCGCCCCTGGTCAAGGCCATGGGCGAGACCTTCGCCCGGGGCGAGCAGAGCCTCTTGTTCCTCAACCGCCGAGGCTATGCGCCGCTGGTGCTGTGCAAGGCCTGCGGCGAGCGAATGACCGCGCCCGACACCGACAGCTGGCTGGTGGAGCATCGCTATTCCGGCCGGCTGGTCTGCCACCTGACCGGCTTTTCGATGCTGAAGCCCAAGGCCTGCCCGCATTGCGGCGCGCACGACTCCCTGGTCTCGATCGGCCCCGGCGTGGAGCGGGTGGAGGAAGAGGCGCGCGAGCTGTTCCCGCAGGCCCGGGTGGCGGTCTTCTCCTCCGACACCGCCTTCGACGCCCGCGAGGGACGGCGGCTGATCGAGGCCATGGCCGACGGCCAGATCGACATCCTGGTGGCCACCCAGGCCGCGGCCAAGGGGCACAATTTTCCGAACCTGACCCTGGTGGGCGTGGTGGACGCGGACCTCGGCTTGCGCGGCGGCGACCTGCGGGCGGCGGAGCGGACCTATCAGCTGCTGGCCCAGGCCACGGGCCGGGCGGGGCGCAAGGACAAGCCCGGCTGCGCCCTGCTGCAGACCTGGGCGCCGGAGCATGCGGTGATGCAGGCGCTGGCGGCGCAGGACCGCGACGCCTTCGTCGAGGCCGAGATGGGCGAGCGCGAACTGGCCGGCCTGCCGCCGTTCGGGCGGCTGGCGGCGGCGGTGGTCTCCGGGCTCGATCCGGCGCAGCTGGAGGCTTTCGTCCAGACCATGGCCCAGGCCGCGCCCAATTCGCCCGGCGTGGAGGTCTATGGGCCGGCGGACGCCCCGCTCGGCCTGGTGCGCGGCCGCCGGCGCAAGCGCTTCCTGGTGCGCGCCGACCGGGGCGTGGACCTGTCGGCCTACATGGCCACCTGGCGCGCGCGCATAAAGCCGCCGGCCTCGGTGCGCGTGGCCATCGACATCGACCCCTACAGTTTCCTGTAGGGGCGGGTCAGACGGTCCGGATCAGGCCGCGGCGAACGCGGCGCGGCGGCGGCGCAGGGCCGCGCCGGTGAAGCCGAAGCCCAGGATCATCAAGGCCCAGACCGCCGGCTCCGGCACGCCCGGCACATGCGGCGGCGCCGGATCGAGGCCCAGCAGATTGCCGGCGAAGGGGTTCCCGTCGTTGATCTGGGTCGCGCCTAGGGTATCGCTGAAGCTGTTGACGATCAGCTCGCCGTTCAGCTGGCCCCAGCCGCCCAGGTAGGCGGCGTCGGGCGCCAGCACCGAGCCCTGCATGCTGATGCCGGAGAACGACAGGGTCGTGGCGTCGGAGAAGTTCCACAGCACGTCGGAGGCGTTGCCGCCGTTGATGGTGATGCCGGCGTTGGAGAAGCTGTCGGCGGTCCCATTGACGTTGATCACCGCGAAGGTCCCGGGCGTCAGGTTGATGGTGAGCGTGTTGGTGTGGGAGAGCTGAGAGCCTGAGATATCGAAGACGCTGAGGCCGCTGGAAGCGCCGGTGAGCGTGTACTGGCCGCCCCACGGCGGGACGTAGACCGTGCCGTTCGGCGTATAGTTGCTGAGCAGGGTGGAGACCTGGCCAAGCCGCGTCGCCTCGGCGGCGAAGTTCACCGGCAGGGCCGTGCCGGCGGGCTGCAGGCCGGCCGTCGACCAGTTCTGGTAGTTGGTGGTCCCGCCGACGATGGTGCCGCCCTTGGTCGAGCCGCCGTGCGCGGTGAGGTTGCCGCCCACCACCAGGTTGACCGTGCTGGCGGACGCGTCGGCGCCCACCGAATAGGACCCGAGCGTGGCGTTGCCGCCCACGGCCACGCGGCCTTCGACATCGCTGCTGCTCATGTTCATGTTGCCCAGGACGAAGAGGTTGTAATCTTGGGCTTGGTCCGCCAGGGCGGCGACGGGGGTAAGGGCCACGACCGCAAGGGCGGCGGTGGCGGCGGCGAGGCCGCGAACTCTACGCATGACGATAATACTCCAGGCGAACTTATCGCCAATTACTAACTCTACGGCCCAGGTAGGGGTTCGGACGCAGCCACGCAACCGCGTCAGAGCGTCGCTGTAGAGTTTCGGCCGCTATGGAGCCGTCGGGGTGGCGTCAGCCGCCGCGGCGCAGCTGAAGGTCTTCGCCGCTCGAGCGGTGGGAGACGAACAGGCTGTTGCTCCAGCGGTGGAAGGCGATCAGCTCATGGCCGTCCTTCCCCAGGAACTCCACCCCGTCGGACGTCGCCTGCCAGGTGGCGGGCGCGCCGGGGATCGCATCGCGGCACAGCGCCTCGGCCTTGGCCGCGTGGTCGGCGCCAAGGGTCACCCGGCAGAGGTCCTGTCCATTGGAGGAAACGGTCCAGGCGCCGGCCGCCTCAGAGGGGTTGAGCGGCACGCCGGCCTCGTGGTCCGCGGCGTGGACGCCGGTGGCGCCGGCGACGAGCGCAGCCGCGGCGGCGGCCGCCGCCAGGCAGAGGTTCAGGGTTGAGGCTGTCATGATGACCTCCGGCAGGTGAGGCCTGCTAAACGCAGGGCGGGCGCCGTGGTTGCCGCCGAAGGCGGGTTGATATTCGAATTGTCTGTATCCGGCGCAAGCTAAAGATCAGCATGCTGTAGGATATTGGAATTCAAAGATCTCTAGAAAGCAACTGAGGTGAAATCACGGTGAAGCTTACAGCCCCATGATGGATCGGCGACATTTAAAAGCTCAGAGCGGCCACAAATAATTGTCGCAAGGTTCGCAAACGGCGGCGCGGCGGCGGATTTAGACTGATGGCGCGGGGGCGGCCTGCACAGCAGCGAACCCGCCGACCCGCGAACCCGCCAGCCCGAGAGGACGCCGCATGACCACGGCCCATACCGCGCACGAACACCACACCCACGCCGCTGACCATCACGAAAAGGCCGCGCATCATCATCGCGAAGCCGCCAGCCATCACGAGGCCGGCGACGCCGAGACCGCGGGCCACCACGCCCATGTCGCCAGCGGCCACGCCGCCAACGCCGCGCACCACGCGACCGAGGCCAGCAAGCTCCACGCCGAGCACCACGGCCACGAGGGTGATCACGTGGCGCACGACCACGAAGAGATGGAAGAAGAAGACGCCTAAGGCGCCTAGTCCGCGCCCTGGCGGCCCGGCGCCCCGGCGGCCCGGCCGCCGCCGGGGCGTCAGGGCCGCGAAGCCCTAGGCCGGCGTCCGGCCGCGCGGGCGGGCGCTGGCGCGATTGCCGGAAAGCTCACGGTGGGCCTGGCGTCCGTCGGAGGTGAGCCGTAGCCCGCCACCCGTCTCCACGACCCAGGAAATGGTCTTCAGCGCTTCGACCCAGGCGCGATCATATTCGGGCGGCTCGCCAGCGCCTTGCGCGATGGCGTCGAGCACCCGGAATGCTTCCTGCATAGATCTGGCCGAGATCGGTCCCACATCACGCCCCCGTGCGTGCGGCATGACAATAGCGTGACGGACGCCGCCGCGACAGCCCCCAAGGCGACATCCGGCGCCCAGCTTGCGGGCGTTTCCGCGGCCCGGCGCCCTTGTCTCAAACTTGTGATGCGCCGCCGCCGGGATTCGCCCGACACGCGAACACCTCATCTTGCCACGCGAGCTCTTGTTTCATTCCGTTACAGGGGCGTGATCCAAAGTCACTGCACGTCTGCGTCAGCTATAATATGGCTAAAAAAGACCGAACGAATAGATACATCGGGGCAGCGAAGACGGTCCGGATGGGATCCACATCTTGAATGTAAGGAAGATGTTGGGCTATTTTTCTTGTCAACTCTCGAAATTCGCAACTATTCGGCCAATCCCTATCGGATCGGTCGCGATAGACCGTCCGTGGCGGATCGCCGCCCATTTCTAAACCCTCTTTTCACTCTATCGGCGATAGGGTTATCTCTTGCCCAGTAGCGTCGGGGAGTTCCAAAAACATGCTTAAGCGGACGAGAACCCTTTTGGGTTCCCTCGCCGTCGCGGCGGTTATGAGTCTCGCGCCCATCACGGGCGGAGCGCTCGCGGAGACCTATTGGCAGTGCGCGCCCTTCGCGCGCCTGGTGTCCGGCATCCAGATTTTCGGCGACGCCTACACCTGGTGGCAGCAGGCCATCGGCAAGTACGAAGAGGGCTTCACGCCCCGCGCCGGCGCCGTCCTGTGCTTCAAGCCCACCGAGCGTATGCGCCTGGGCCATGTGGCGGTGGTGAGCGAGGTGCTCACCGACCGCATCGTCCAGATCACCCACGCCAACTGGTCGCCCATCGAAGGCTCGCGCGGCAAGGTGGAGAAGGACGTGACACTGGTCGACGTCTCGCCTGAGGGCAACTGGAGCGAGGTGAAGGTCTGGTACGACCCCAGCCGCGACCTGGGCGGGTCCACCTACCAGACCTACGGCTTCATCTATCAGGACACCCGCGCCAAGCTGCTGGCGGCCACCGGCCTGTCCAACGCCGAGAACACGGCCATCGCCATGGCCCAGTCGGCGGCCAGCCAGATGGCCTCGGCGGTGCGGCCCGGCTCCGGCCCGCTGCAGATGCTGAACCAGGCGGCGGATTCCACCGACCGCATCGCGGCCCTGATCGCCAAGGCGGCCCGCGGCGACAACGGCGGCAACTAGGCCGCGGTCGGCCGCCGGGTTCGGTCGAAATAACCTGATCTCTGAAGGGGGCGGCGCAACCGTTCCTTAAGTGACGGTGGCGCACCCTGGCGACGCTCAAAGGTCACCGATGCCGTCCCAAGCCCAACCTCACCATCTGGCCCTCGACGCCCAAGCGCTGCGCGAGGCGGTCGAGGCGCACCAGCGCTATCTGGGCGGCCGCTCCGGCGGCCGGCGCCTCAGCCTGACCTACGCCGATCTCTCCAACTGCACCCTGGAGGGCTTGGACCTGCGCGAAGCCGACTTCGCCGGGGCCAATTTCCATGGCGCTACGCTGGCCCGCGCCAACCTGACCCGCGGCATCCTGTTCGGGGCCGACCTGCGCGAGGCCGACCTGCGCCGCGCCAACCTGAGCCGCGCCGACCTGCGCGGGGCCTGCCTGCGCGGAGCCAACCTGGCCGGCGCCGAGCTGCCCGGCTGCGACCTGCGCGAGGGCCGCATCGCCCTGCAGGACAAGCTCGACGGCTTCCGCATCCTGCGCCACGAGCACCGCCCGGGCGAACTGAACTACGCCATCCTGTCGGGGGCCAATCTGGCCGGCGCCCAGATGGCCGGCGCGGTGGCCATGTCCGCCGACTTCACCGACGCCAACCTCTCCGGCGCCTCGCTCACCGGGGCGAAGCTCACCCGCGCCGTGCTGGACGGGGCCGACCTCACCGGCGCCGACCTGGTCGGCGCGGACCTTTCCGGCGCCTCGATGAAGCGCGCAGTGCTCTCCGGCGCCAACCTTGAGAACGCCATCCTCGACGACGTCGACATGACCGACGTGCTGCGCGCTCCGCCGCCGGTGGTCTATGTGGACGAACGCCCGCTGGACAAGGTGCTGGCCGAACACGAGGCCTATTGCGATTCCGCCGGCGCCCGCGGCTCGGTGATCGAGATGAGCGGCGTCGACTTCCGCCCCATGCGCAGCCTGAAGGCGCGGCGCCTGACCGCCCTGGTGGCCCGCAACGGCGTCTTCTTCGGCCTCGACCTGCAGGCGGTGCAGTTCCAGGGCGCGGACCTCTCAGGCAGCGACTTCCGCGGCTGCGATCTGCGCGACGCCGACCTGCGCGGGGCCAAGCTCTCCGGCGCCTCCTTCACCCGCGCCGACCTGCGCGGCGCCAAGCTCGGACCCCTGACCATCGGCGACGGCCGCTTCGTGCGCACCGACTTCACGCGGGCGACCCTGCGCGGCGCGGACCTGCGCGGCGCCCACGCCCACCGCGCCCGCTTCCTGGAAGCCGACATGAACGGCGCGAACCTGGCCGGCTGCGACCTGACGGACGCCGAGCTGGAAGTCTAGAGGTCCTCGATCCCGCAGCTCAGCACCTCGCAGATGCGGCGCGCGACGATCGAGCGGTGGCAGTCGCCGGCGCTGGCCTCGTAGCAGAGCAGCGCCACCTTCTTGTCCCGCGCCAGCTCGGTGGCCTTGGCGAGTTCCAGCTGCGCCTTGGGCTCGGCCATGTGCGCCTCGAAGATCTCGTGCATCTCGCCCACCCGCCCGGCGCGGGCGGCGATGCGGCCGGGCTTGGGCGTGCCCAGCTCGCGCAGATGGACATAGCCGATTCCGGCCTCGTTCAGGCTGGCCGCCAGCAGGGTCTTGGAAAACCCCGCGCGGCGCGATGAGGCCACGGCTCGAACGTCGATCACCACCTCGACGCCGGCCCCCTTCAGCCGGTCGATGACGACGGGCTGGGTTTCCTTCTCGTAGCCGATGGTCGCGAGCTTCATCTCTTCTCCTCTCGGCGGCCCCGGCTATATGGAAGCTTAAGCCAGGGGACGGAATGGACGCCAGCATCGCAGAGCCGCGCGCGCGGACGTTTCCCCTGCCCAGCCGCGGCGGGGCCATGGCGGCGCTGGAGTCCGGGCCGCGGGACCGGCCGGTCGACATCGTCTTCTCCCACGCCAACGGCTTCAACGCCCGCAGCTACCGCACGATCCTGGCGCCGCTGGGCGAGCGGCTGCGCATCCTGGCGATCGACCTGCGCGGCCACGGGGCGAGCACGCTTCCGGCGGCGATCGAGGGCCGCCAGGGCTGGCTGGAGTTCCGCGACGACCTCCTGGCGCTGCTGGCGGCGGCGTGCGAGGCGCCGGCGGTGCTGGCCGGCCATTCCATGGGCGGGACCACCAGCCTGCTGGCCGCCGCCGCGGAGCCGGATCGGGTGCGGGCGCTCGCCCTGTTCGATCCGGTGGTCTTCCCTGTCGAGGCGCAAGCCGCCGGCGGGGCGGCGGAATCGCCCCTGGTCGCCGGCGCCCTGCGGCGGCGCGCGACCTTCCCCAGCCGGGCGGCGGCCTTCGAGGCCTATCGCGGGCGCGGGGCCTTCAGAACGTGGCGCGACGAGCAGCTTCTCGACTACGTCGCCGCAGGCTTCCGCGAGACGCCGGACGGCGAGATGACGCTGACCTGCACGCCGCAGTGGGAGGCGTCGAACTTCCGCACCCACAACTACGATCCCTGGGCGGCCTTCCACGCGAGCCGTTGCCCGATCCGCGTCCTGCGCGCGGAGGAGGCCTCGACCTTCCGCCTGGAAGGCCATGAGGGCGACCTGGGCGGCGACGGCCGCATCCAGGTGGAGACCGTGCCGGGGACGACCCACTTCCTGCCCATGGAGCGGCCGGACCTGGTCCGCGCGACCCTGGAGGCCAGCGCCGCCCTCTAGAGCGTCAGGCTAGAGCGTGAGGCCGGGGATCATCCGCGCGTTCGCCTCGGCCAGGGCCTCGTCCGAAAGGGTGATCATCTTGCGCGTCTCCAGGTCGAAGGAGACGGCGATGGCCTCGGCCACGCCCCAGGGGCGGCCGCTGTCGGGGTCGAGCAGCCAGTGGGTCAGCCGCCGGAACCGCGCGTCGCCGCCGGAGGCGCCGGAGCGCAGCTCCACCCGGTCGCCGGTCCTGGGCCAGGCCAGGTGGATCAGCCGGTATTCCAGCGCCGCGCCGCCGACCCGCGCGCCCAACTCATCCACCCCAGGCCGGCGGCCCTCGAAGACGTGCGGGATGCCGCTGGAGATGCGGGCCATCATCAGCTCGGTGCGCATGCGCCCGAAGACGTCGCAGTCGCCGGGCCCCACCGCGCCGAGCGCAGTGCGCGGCAGGTTGAGCGCCTCGGCGCGCTCAAGGCTCGCCTGGCTCTCCACGGGCCCCAGCCCGATGCTGCGCGCCGCGGCCTCCGGCGGGATCTCGACGGCGAGGGCGGCGGCGCGCGCGCGGATGCGCTGCGGCCAGGGAAACGGCCGGGCCTCGTCGGCGGTGGCGTGAGCCACCACCGTCTGGAAGCTGGCGGCGATCTCACCGGAGCGGTGGCGCAGCAGGAAGAGCAGGCGCGCGTCCGCCTCGCCCATCTCCACCACGCCGGCGGTCATCGCCAGAGGCGCATTGGGCCGGGCTTCGCGCAGGAAGCGGATGTGCTGCTCGCGCACGATAAGGGTGGCGCGCGCGTCGGGGGCGAAGGCGCCGGCCATGCCGAGCTCCGCCGCCAGCCCGGCCAGGCCCTCCATGGACCGCGCCACGTAGAAGCCGACGTTGAGGTGGCCCATGGCGTCGCATTCCCAGCTCGCGACGCTGCCCCGCCAGACCTCCACCGCTTCCCCCAAAGGTCCGCTCCCCACTGCGACGCAGGCCTAGAGTCTACGGGCGACGGCCCCTTGCGCCTAGCGCTGGTCGTAGGGCGATTTCATGAGCTCGGCTTCCTTGGCGCAGGCGGCGGGGTCCGGCGCGGGGCCGGCCTTGCGGGCGGCGGCGATCTCCTGGCGCGCGACATCCAGGTCGGCGCGGAATTCCGGCGAGCTGTGCAGGGCCGCGACCAGGATCGAGCCGTTGGTCCGCCCGGCCTCCACCGCGCTCATGTTGTGCACCCCGCAGACCAGCCGACTCTCGCCGAACGCCCGGGCGCGGACCAGGATCTCGGTGGCGCGGTCAGGGACGATCTCGGCCAGGATCAGGCCCACCGCCCAGCTGAAGGTGTTGTGGCCGGAGGGATAGTCCCAGGTCTTCTCGATGCCGCCGTGCTGGTCGATGCAGGTCGGACCCTGGTCGATCAGGAACGGCCGCTGGCGCTTCCAGAAGTCCTTGGGGCCATTCATGACGGTGGTGGAGTCGCGGCCGATGCGCGGGATCATCGACATGAACTTGGGCGCGTTCTGCGCGGTCAGCTGGACGCCGAGCGCGCAGCTGAGGTCGGCCACGTAGCGGCCGGTGTTGTCGTCATTGAGCGACAGAGCGAAGCGCGGCGTGCCCTCCAGCTTGCGGGTGGCCAGGAACATCTTGCGGTCCGCCTCGTAGCGGATGTCGCCCTTCTGCGGCGCGGGCGGCAGGATCTTCAGCGTATCGGGCAGCTGGGCCGCACCCAGGTAAGGCTTGATCTGCGGCAGCGGCGCCATCGAGGGCGCGGGATCCGCGCCCAGGGTCAGGAACGCCACACCGACCGCCGCGGCGGCCACGCCAAGCTTCCACGCCATCCCGCTCTCCCACTCTTTCAGCCCTCCGTGTTGCAGAGCCGAACCGCAGATTCAACCGCCCCGCTGGCAATTCGCTGGCGAGCGCCGCGCCTGGATTAAAAATCTTGACTCGAAAATTGATAAAATGAATATTGCTGTCATGACCGATACGAAATCCCAAGACTGGCAGGCGTTGAGCGAGCTGACCCGCGGACGGCCCATCCTCGTGGAGCGGGTGCGGCTGACCGAAAGCGGCGTGGCGATCGAAGGCGCCTTCGAGCTGCCGCGCCTGGCCCAGCTGTCCGCCGAGGACCAGGTCTTCGTCGCCGCCTTCGTGCGCAGCCACGGCTCGATCAAGGAGATGGAGCAGGTGTTCGGCGTCTCCTATCCCACGGTGAAGGCCCGGCTGAACCGTATCGCCGCCGGCCTGGAGTTCATCGAGACCGATCCGACGCCCGGCCGCGAGGAGGTGCTGTCGCGCCTGGCCCGCGGCGAGATCAGCGCCGAGCAGGCGATTTCCGAACTGGAGGGCAAGGCATGACCCCTTCGCCGAAAGCGATCCGCCACTTCGGCCTGGCCGCGCTGGAGGCCCGCGCGGCGCGGACCCGGCAGGCCACGGCCGCGCCGCCGACCCCGCCGCCGGTCTCGCTGGTCTGGACGAGCCCGCCGGCGCACAGGCCGCCCGTCATGGTGCGGCTTTGGCTGCCGGTGACGCCGCTCTTCCTGCTGCTGTCGCCCTTTCCGATCCTGGCGATCCCGTTGCTCTACCTCATCCCCATCAGGGGGATGAACTGGGCCGCCGCGGTGTTCGCCGTCGGCCGCGTGCTGCTGGCCACGGGCGGCATGGATATCGACGTCAAAACCCAAGACGCCATCGTGCGCCTCAAGTTCTTCTAAGGAGACCTCCCATGAACGACGACCGTCGCTCGGTCCTGCAGATGCTGGCCGATGGCAAGATCACCGCCGACGAGGCCGAACGCCTGCTGTCGGCCCTCGACCGCAACGGCGCGCCGCCGCCCAGCCAACCGGGCCGGTCGGTGGGAACCAACAACGCGCCGAAATACCTGCGGGTCTCGGTGGACACCGACGAGGCCGACGAGGGCCCGACCAAGGTCAATATCCGCGTGCCGATGGCCCTGCTGCGCGCCGGCGTCCGGCTCTCCAGCCTAATCCCGCCGGCCGCGCGCGATCAGGTCAACGCCGAACTTTCCAAGAATGGCGTGCCCTTCGACATCAGCCAGTTGAAACCGGAGAACCTCGAGGATCTGATCGACCAGCTCAGCGATCTGACGGTGGACGTCGACCAGGAACGCACCAAGGTCCGCATCTACTGCGAATGAGCCGCCGCAAGCCGGGCCGCGATCAGCCGCGGCTCTGGCGGATATAGGCGCCGACGCCCTCGACGAGGTGATCGAACATCAGGCGCATGCGCCGGCTGCCGCGCAGGTTCTCGTGCATGACGATCCAGCAGCCCAGGGTGAAGAAGTCGAAGTTCGGCAGCACCCGCACCAGGCCGTAGCGCCGGCCGAGCCCGGTCTGGACGACGCCGATGCCGAAGCCGGCGCGCACGGCGGCCAGCTGCGCCAGGTCGCTGTCGGAGCGGAAGGTGAAGGTCTCGCGGCTCACCGGCATGTTGATGCCCGGCACATCGCGCATGCCGCGCGCGGCTGAATCGAAGCCCACGATGGTGTGGCCCTTGAAGTCCTCCAGCATCTCCGGCGCGCCGTGCCGTTCGAGGTATTCGGCGGTGGCGTAGAAGCCCAGCACCACCTCGCCCACCTTCTTGGCGATCAGCGAGCTCTGGCTGGGCGGGGTCATGCGCACGGCGATGTCGGCCTCGCGGCGCGACAGGTCGTCGTTGAAGTTGGACAGCATCAGCTCGATCACCACGCCCGGATGCTGCTCGCGGAAGCTGGTGAGCATGGGCGGCAGCACCTCGGCGCCGACGATCTCGCTGGCGGTGATGCGGATCGAGCCCACCAGGGAGTTGGCCGCGCCGGAGGCGTCGCGCACGGCGGCCGAGGCCGCGGCCGACATGTCGTGCAGGTGCGGCTTGAGCTCCAGCGCCAGGTCGGTGGGCTGCAGGCCGCGCGGGCTGCGCAGGAAGAGCGGCGAGCCCAGCCGCTGCTCCAGGGTCTCGATGTGGCGGCCCAGCGTCGGCTGAGTCAGCCCCCGCAGCTTGGCTGCGGCGGACAGCGAGCCCGCCTCCAGCACGGCGTGCAGGCTCTGGAACAGGTCCCAGTCGTTCGGCCCCGGCATGCGTTCCTGAATACCTGACCCAGAAGATTCGACAATTCTGTTGGAGGTACATGGGGCGCATCTCTGCCGCGGACAAGAGCGGGAGACACCCATGGTTGGGAACGACGGCAGGCTGGCGTTGGTGATCGGCGCCACCGGCGGGATCGGCGGGGCGGCGGCCGAGCGGCTGTTGGCCGAGGGCTGGCGCGTGCGCGCCCTGCACCGCGACCCCGAAGCCGCCCGGCGCAAGGCGGGGCGGCCCGGCCTGGACTGGGTGAAGGGCGACGCCATGGTGGAGGCTGAGGTGGTCGCCGCCGCCGAGGGCGCTGACCTGCTGGTCTATGGCGCCAACCCGCCGGGCTACCGCAACTGGGCGGGGCTGCAGATGCCGATGCTGCGCTCGGCGATGGCCGCGGCCCTGGCGGCGGACGCCCGCCTGGTCTTCCCGGGCACGATCTACAACTACGGGCCCGACGCCTTTCCCGAGCTCCGCGAGGACAGCCCGCAGCACCCGGCGACCCGCAAGGGCGCGATCCGCGTGCAGATGGAACAGGCGCTGAAGACGGCCTCCGAAACCGGCCTGAAGGTGCTGATCGTCCGCGCCGGCGACTTCTTCGGCCCCAGGACCACCGCCAACAGCTGGCTGGGCGCGGGCCTGGTGAAGCCCGGCCAGCCGCTGGCCAAGGTCACCTATCCCGGGCCGCTGGAGGTGGCGCACGGCTGGGCCTATCTGCCCGACGTGGCGGAGGCCATGGTGCGGCTGGCGTCGCGCGATGACCTGGCCGCCTTCGAGACCTTCCACATGCGCGGCTATGCGGTCACCGGCCACGAGCTGGTCGCCGCCCTCAGCCAGGCCGCCGGGCGCAAGCTGGCGGTCAGCCGCCTGCCCTGGTTCGCCATCCGCGGCCTCGCGCCCTTCAACGAGACGATGCGCGAGATGCTGGAGATGCGCTACCTCTGGGAGGGCCCGGTGCTGCTGGATAACGCCCGCCTGGCCGCGCGCCTGGGCGCCGAGCCGCACACCCCGCTCGAGACCGCCCTGAGCGCCGCGCTGGAAGGCCTGGATGTGCTGCCGCGACCGGCGACAGCGGCGAAAGCGGCCTGATCGGGTAGGAAATTGCGCCGCACACCTGCGAAATGCGGCGCCGCAGCACTAGACGTGCGCGGGTCGGCGGACCTACATGCGGCTCATGCCCGGCCAAACCTCCCCTTCAGGCAAGACGCTTTACGACAAGATCTGGGACGCCCACGTCGTCACCCAACAGGACGGCGAGGCGATCCTCTATATCGACCTGCACCTGATCCACGAGGTGACCACCCCACAGGCCTTCGCCGGCCTTAGGGCCAACCGGCGCCCAGTGCGCCGGCCGGACCGCACCCTGGCGGTCGCCGACCACAATGTGCCCACCGAGGGCCAGGCCCTGGGCGTGGCCGCGGTGGCCGACGAGGAGGCGCGCCTGCAGCTCCAGACGCTGGAGCGCAACGTCAAGGATCACGGCATCGAGTTCTTCCCGATGGGCGATATCCGCAACGGCATCGTCCACGTGGTCGGACCCGAGCAGGGGCGCACCCAGCCCGGCATGACCATCGTCTGCGGCGACAGCCACACCTCAACCCACGGCGCCTTCGGGGCGCTGGCCCACGGCATCGGCACGTCGGAGGTCGAGCACGTGCTGGCCACCCAAACCCTGCGCCAGAACAAAGCCAAGAACTTCCGGGTCAACATCGAGGGCGAGCCGATCCCGGGCGTCGGCGCCAAGGACTATGCGCTGGCGGTGATCGGGGCGATCGGCACCGCCGGCGGCACGGGCCATGTGATCGAGTTCGCGGGCTCGGCGGTCCGCGCACTCTCCATGGAAGGGCGCATGACGCTCTGCAACCTGACCATCGAGGCGGGCGCGCGCGCCGGGCTGGTGGCGCCGGACGAGACCACCTTCGGCTACCTGCGAGGCCGGCCCTCCGCGCCCAAGGGCGCCGCCTGGGAGATGGCGCTGAGCTACTGGAAGAGCTTCTACAGCGACGCGGACGCCGAGTTCGACCGCGAGATCACCCTGGACGCGGCCCTGATCGCGCCCCTGGTCACCTGGGGCACCAGCCCGGAGGACGTGATCGCGGTCAGCGAGGCTGTGCCCGCGCCGGACAGCTTCGCCAGCCCCGACAAGCGGGCCTCGGCCGAGCGGGCGCTGGAGTACATGGGCCTGACCGCCGGTCAGCCGATCACCGAGGCCAAGGTCGACGTGGTGTTCATCGGCTCCTGCACCAACAGCCGCATCGAGGACCTGCGCGCCGCCGCCAAGATCGTGGAGGGCCGCAGGGTCGCCCCGCACGTGCGGGCCATGGTCGTCCCAGGTTCCGGCCTGGTGCGGGCGCAAGCGGAAGAGGAAGGCCTGGACGAGATCTTCCTGGCCGCCGGCTTCGATTGGCGCGAGCCGGGATGTTCGATGTGCCTGGCGATGAATCCCGACAAGGTGCCGCCCGGCCAGCGCTGCGCGTCCACCTCCAACCGCAACTTCGAGGGCCGCCAGGGCCGCGCCGGACGCACCCACCTGATGAGCCCGGTGATGGCCGCCGCCGCCGCGCTGGCCGGCCACATCGCCGACGTGCGGGACTATCTGTGATCAGGGGTCTCGACCACGTCGCCATCGCCGTCCGCGACTTCGCCGCCGGCGTCGACGGCTATCGCCGACTGCTGGGCCGCGAGCCGGACTTCGCCGGCCGCGACGGCGCCGAACGGGCCTGGTTCCGTTTCCCCAACATGGCGCTGGAGGTCATCGCGCCAAGCGGTGAGGGCGCAGCCGGCGACCGCGTCCGCGCCCGCCTGGATGAGGCTGGCGAGGGAATCTGGTTGGCCGCCTTCGCCGTGGACGACGTCGCCGAAGCCTCGCGCCTGCTGACCCGCCGCGGCCTGGCGGTCGAGCCGGTGGGCGCGCTCGCCCGCGTGCGGGCCGCGGGGCTGGATTTCGTCCTGGCCAGCGCCCACGGCGCCGTCGCCTCGACGCCCCTCGGCGACCCGGCCGCCGACGTCGCCGCCCTGGACCACATCGTCATCGGCACGCCCAACCCCGACCGGGCGCTCGGCCTCTATGGCGCGAAGTTCGGCCTGGACCTGCGGCTGGACCGCGCCAACGAGCAGTGGGGCGCGCGCCAGCTGTTCTTCCGCTGCGGCGGGACGGTGTTCGAGGTCGGCGCGAGCCTCAAGGCGCCCGTCACCGAAAGCCCCGACCGCTTCGGCGGTCTCGCCTGGCGGGTCGCCGATCCGCACGCCGCCCAGGCCCGGATCGCCGCCGCCGGCTTCGACGTCTCCGAGGTGCGCACCGGCCGCAAGCCCGGCACCCATGTCTTCACCGTGCGCGACGCGCCGGGCGGCGCGCCCACCCTGATGCTCAGCGCCGAGCCGATTGCGGAGCCCGCCTGATGGACGCCTTCACCCGCCTGGACGCGAAGATCGCGCCCTTGCCGCTCGCCAACATCGACACCGACCAGATCATCCCCAAGCAGTTCCTGAAGACCGTGGAGCGCGAGGGCTTGGCCAAGGGGCTGTTCTACGACCTGCGCTTCGACGGCGAAGGCCGCGAGCGCAGCGAATTCGTCCTGAACCGGCCGGAGTACAAGGGCGCCGGCGTGCTGGTGGCCGGCGACAACTTCGGTTGCGGCTCCAGCCGCGAGCACGCGCCCTGGGCGCTGATGGACTTCGGCATCCGCTGCGTGGTCTCCACCAGCTTCGCCGACATCTTCTACAACAACTGCTTCCAGAACGGCCTCCTGCCGGTCGTCCTGCCGGCGGCGCAGGTGCAGGCGCTGATGGAGGAGGCCAGGGGCGGCAACCACCTGGTCACTGTCGACCTGGAGGCGCAGACCGTGGTCTCGCCCTCCGGCCAGACCTTCCAGTTCGAGATCGATCCGGTGCGCAAGGCCAAGATGCTGAACGGCCTCGACGCCATCGGCGAGACCCTGCAGGCTGCCGGCGACATCGACACCTATGAGATGAAGCGGGCGCTGGACCGCCCATGGCTGGAAGACGCCTGAAGACCCAAGGGACTGGCCTGTCATGAGCATCATCATCGCCGGCACGGTCCGCGTGCCGCCCGAGAACCTGGCGTCGCTTCGCCCGCACCAGCTCGCCATGCTGGCCGCCAGCCGCGCCGAGGACGGCTGCCTCACCTACAGCTATGGCCTCGACGTGGCCGACGAAGGCCTGGTGCGGGTGTTCGAGGTGTGGCGCGACCAGGCCGCGATCGACGCCCATTTCGCCCAGCCGCACATGGCCGCCTGGCGCGCGGCCTGCGCTGAGCACGGGGTATCCAACCGCCAGCTTGTCCTCTACGAGACCGCCTCGGAACGCGCGCTCTAGACCGCGCTGAAGGCGCCCGCATGATCGACGTGACCTTGCAGAAGATGACCAGCGAACAGGTCATCGAGATGGGCGACGGCCTGCTGGCCGGCGGATTCTTCGCCATGGCCAAGGAGCTCTATGGGGCGGCGTTGCGGCACGAGAGCCGGACCGCCATGCGCTTCCGTCTGCGGCTGCGCATGGGCCTGGCGGGCGACCGACGGACCCGCTCGCAGAAGCTGCTGCAGGACCTCAAGCGGTTCGAGGCGGAGGACAGCCAGGTGTTCGTCAGCGCCGGGATGATCACCTGGATGAAGAACATCCCCTTCCTCGACGACGAGCGCTTCATGGCCCTGGAGGAGAAGCACCAGCACCTGCTGCCGATCCCCAACTGGCACTGGAACCTGCAGACCGTGGTCTGGGCCCTGCACCAGACCCGCGACGTCGAGGGCGACCTTGTGGAGATGGGCGTCTTCAAGGGCCACACCACCCTCTTCTGCGCCGAATACCATGACTTCCAGGACTGGCCGAAGCGCTGGGTCCTGTTCGACACCTTCGACGGCATCCCCGACGACCAGGTCGACGCCGGCTGGGAGCAGGTCAACACCTCGACCTACAAGGGCACCTATTCCTACGAGGACACCCGCGACCGGTTCGCGGGCTACCCGAACATCGAGGTGATCCAGGGCCGCGTCCCGGAGATCCTGCAGGACCATTGCCCCGAGAAGGTCTCCTTCCTGCACATCGACCTGAACAACACCACCGCGGAGATCGCGGCGCTGGAGTTCACCCTGGACCGCCTGAGCCCCGGCGGCGTGCTGATCCTCGACGACTACTGCTGGGCGCCCGCCCGGGCGCAGTTCCTGGCCGAGCGCCAGTGGTTCGGCGAGCGTGGCCTGCACGTCCTGCCGCTGCCCACCGGCCAGGGCGTGTTCATCAAGCGCTGAGCCGAGCGCCGACTATTCCGGAGACCCTTGCCATGACCGACCTGCTGCTCCTGCCCGGCGACGGGATCGGGCCCGAGGTGACCGCGCAGGTGCGCCGCGTGGCCGCGCGCCTGGCCAACGACCTGAAGGTCGACGAGCGGCCGTTCGGCGGGTCGAGCTACGACCAACTGGGCACGCCCCTCGCCGACGAAACCTTGGCTGAAGCGAAGGCGGCGAAGGCGGTGCTGATGGGCGCGGTGGGCGGCCCGCAGTGGGCCAATGCGCCGCGGGACAAGCGCCCGGAGGCCGGCCTGCTCGGCCTGCGCGCCGGCATGGGCGTCTTCGCCAACCTCAGGCCCGCGCTCTGCTTCCAGCCGCTGGCCGGCGCCTCGACGCTGAAGCGCGAGGTGATCGAGGGCCTGGACCTGATGATCGTGCGCGAGCTGACCGGCGGGGTCTATTTCGGCAAGCCGCGCGGCATCGAGGACCTGCCCGGCGGCGGCCGGCGCGGCGTCGACACCCAGGTCTACACGACCCATGAGATCGAACGCATCGCCCGGGTGGCCTTCGAGCTGGCGCGCGGCCGCAGGAACAAGGTCCACTCAGCCGAGAAGTCCAACGTCATGGAGACGGGCCTGCTCTGGCGGCAGGTCGTCACGGATCTGCACAAGCGCGAGTACGCCGACATCGAGCTGGAGCACATCCTGGCCGACAACGCCGCCATGCAGCTGGTCAAGAACCCCAAGCAGTTCGACGTCATGGTCACCGACAACCTGTTCGGCGACATCCTGTCGGACGAGGCGGCCCAGCTCACCGGCTCGCTCGGCATGCTCCCCTCGGCGGCGCTGGGCGCGCCGGGCACGCCCGGCCTCTACGAGCCGATCCACGGCTCGGCGCCGGATATCGCCGGCAAGGGGATCGCCAATCCGCTGGCGGCGATCCTCAGCTTCGAGATGGCGCTGCGCTGGTCGCTGGACCGCGCCGACCTCGCCGACAAGCTGTTCGCCGCCGTGGGCCAGGCCCTCGAGAAGGGCGCCCGCACGCCCGACCTCGGCGGGTCGCTGACGACAGTGCAGATGGCGGACGCGGTGCTGGCGGAGCTCTAGAGCCGCCGGCTGAGGAACAGCGTCCCCGCCACCGGCGTGTCGTAGTAGGGCGCTATGGGCGCGAAACCCACTGAGCGGTAGAGCGCGATCGCCGCGCCCATCTCCGGCAGGGTGTCCAGCCGCACCTCGCGGTAACCGATGGCGCGGGCGGCAGCGATCACCGCCGCGACCAGGGCGCGGCCGAGACCTGCGCCACGGCCGGCGGGCGCGACGTAGAGCCGTTTCATCTCGCCGCAGCCAGGGCTCGCCATGGCCGCAGGGCTATGCAGCCAACAGCGCGGCCCGCAGCGGCCCTGGCCAGCAACAGCGCGCCGCGCGGCGGCCCGTAGGCGCCGGGCAGGCCCGCGAGTTCGTCTGCGAAGCCCTGGTAGGCCAGATCGACGCTGAGCCCGGCGGCGTAGTCCCGGAACAGGCGCGCCGCGTCGGCCAGGTCGGCGGGCGAGCCCGCCGGTGCGATCTCGAGCGGCGTTGCGGCCATCCCTAGAGCCTGAGCCGCCAGGTCTCGCTGACCTCGGGATGGCCGAAGTCGTCGTGGGTCCAGGTCTCCTCCAGGACGAAGCCCGCGGCCGCGTAGATCTTCCGCGCAGCCGTCAGCACCGGGTGGGTCCAGAGCACCACCTCGCGGTAGCCGGCTTCGCGCGCGAACGCGACGCAGGCCTCCGCCAGCCGCCGGCCAAGGCCCGCGCCGCGCGCCTGGGGCGTCAGCAGCAGCAGGCGCAGGCGCGCCACCTGCGGCTGTTCGTCCCTGACCAGGAAGACGCAACCCAGCCTCTCGCCGTCCCGCTCGGCGATCCAGCACCGCTCGCACGTGGGATCGAACCGCTCGAGGAAGTCGGCGCAGATCCGCGCGGTCTTCCACTCGATGGACGGCCCCCAGCCGTATTCGGTCCCGTAGACCTCGGCGTTGCGTGCGATGACCCAGCCCATGTCGCCCTGCCGGTGCGGGCGAAGCGTGATGGGCGTCTCCGCCGCCTCGCGGGCGCCCAGCAGGCTCTCCACGGTCCGCATGGCGTCGACCAGCCGCGGACGCTCGGCGGCCGACAGGGGCGCCAAGAGGCCCTCGACCACCGCGGCGGCCCGCCGGTCGAAGGGGCCGAACACCTCGGCGCCCTGGGGCGTCAGGCGCAGGACCGCGCTGCGGCCATCGCTCGCCGAGCGTTCGCGCGCCACCACCCCGTCGCGCTCCAGCCGCGCCACGATGCGGCTCAGGTAGCCCGCGTCGAGGCCGACGATCTCGCCCACCGCCTTGGCGGTCGTCCCGTCCGCCCGGGCGATCTCATAGAGCACCCGGCCCTCGGCCACCGTATAGTCGGTGCCGAGGTAGCCCTTGTCGAGCACCCCGATGGTCTGGGTGTAGAAGCGGTTGAACCGGCGCACGGCGGCGATGGGATCGGGCGTTTCGAGATCGGGCGCAGCGGACACGACGGCCTCCGAGGACACCCACAAGCTGAACCTCATTAGTTGACGGAGTCAACTAACTCCTACGCCAGCACCGCCCGAACCGCGGCGACGGTGCGGGCGACGTCGGCGTCGGTGGTGCGCCAGTTGCAGACGCTGATCCGCATGCAGCGGCGGCCCTGGAAGGTGACGCCGCCGAAGAAGGCTTCGCCGGAGGCGTCGATGGCCGCGATCACCGCGTCGGTGCGGCGGTCATGATCGGCCTCGCTAGCGCCGGCCGCCGGCGACAGGAAACGCACCAGCCCCTGATTCAAAGCCGACGTTGCGACCGTCTCCGCGCCGGGCAGGGCGCCGATACCTTCCGTCAGCGCGAGCGCATGGCGGCTGGTCCGCGCCACCAGCTCGGCCACGCCGTCCCGGCCCAGCTCGCGCAGGGCGGCGTAGATGGCGAAGCCCCGGGCGCGGCGGGAGAACTCCGGGTTCCAGTCGATCTGGTCCCGCGCCGCCCCGCCGGCCGGCAGGTAGCTGGTTGCGAGCGTCATGGCCGCCCGGTGCGCCGCGGCGTCGCGCACCATGGCCAGGCCGGAGTCGTAGGGCACGTTCAGGTACTTGTGCGCGTCGGTGGTCCAGCTGTCGCAAAGCTCGACCCCACGCGCCAGGTCGCGGTGCGCCGGGCTGGCCTTCGCCCACAAGCCGAAGGCGCCGTCGACGTGGGTCCAGGCGCCGGCGGCGCGGGCCATGGGCGCGAGCTGATCGAAGGGGTCGAACCCCGCGCGGTTCAGCTCGCCCGCCTGCAGCACCACGATGGTCGGGGCCTCGCCCGCGTCCAGCGCCGCGCGCAGCGCCCGCGGTTCGACCCGGCCCTCGGCGTCGGTCGCCAAGGGGACGATGTTGTCGGAGCCCAGGCCCATGAAACGCACGGCTCGGTCGACCGAACCGTGCCGCTCGGCGTTGGCCAGGATGCGGATGGGCGGCGAGCCGGCGAGGCCGCGGCGCTCCACGTCCCAGCCCCGGTCGCGCAAGACGGCGTGGCGGGCCGCGGCCAGGCAGGTGGCGTGGGCCATCTGGGCGCCGGTGACGAAGCCGACGCTGGCCTCCGCCGGCAGGCCGAAGAGGTCCTTCAGCCAGCCAGCCGCCACCTCCTCCACCACCGAGGCGGCCGGGCCGCAGGCGTGGATGCCGGCGTTCTGGTCCCAGACGCTGGTCAGCCAGTCGGCGGCGATGGCGGAGGGGACGCCGCCGCCGATCACCCAGCCGAAGAACCGCGGCCCTTGCGAGCCCAGGATGCCGCCGGCGGTGTCGGCCACGAGCTCGTCGATCACCTGCGCAGCCGCGACGCCGGTATCCGCCAGCGGCCGGCCGAGGCGGGCGCGCATCTCCTCCAGCGAGGCGGTGGTCGCCACGGATCGGCTGTCGAGCCCGTCGAGCCCGTCGAGCCAAGCAAATGCGTGTTCGGCGGCCCGCATCAGGACCTCGCGCTCGGGCGTCTCGATCAGCATGGCGTCCTCACCTTAGGAACCGGCGAAAAGGGCGGGCTGGCGGTCCGGAGTCAACCGCGCGCCTCGCCGTTTCCGGACCCCGTTGCCAAGCCCGCGCCGGCGTGGTCCCTCAAGGCGCGGCAGGCTTGGGAGGACGAGGGATGGCCCACTGGCTCGTGAAATCGGAGCCCGCGAAGTACAGCTTCGAGGATCTGCAACGCGATGGCCGCACCGTCTGGGACGGTGTGCGCAACAACGCCGCGGCCCTGCACCTGAAGGCCATGAAGGTCGGCGACGAGGTGCTTTACTACCACTCGCAGGAGGGCCTCGCCGTCGTGGGTATCGCCGGGGTCGTCAAGGAGGCCTTCCTCGACCCCAGCGATCCGGCCGGCCGGTTCGTGGCCGTGGAGCTGGCCGCGGTGAAGCCGCTGCCGAGGCCGGTCACGCTCGCCGAGATGAAGGCCAACCCCGGCCTGGCCAGCCTGGAGATGATCCGCCAGGGCCGCCTGTCGGTCTCGCCGGTGCGCGCCGCCGAATGGGCGGCGATCCTGAAGATGGGGGAGGGCTAGAGCCTAGATCGCGGCGATCGGACTAGGCGCCGTCCAGCTCCAGCCGGCAATCTTCCAGCCATCGGCCGTCTTCTTCAGAGCGAAGGTCATCTGCGCCGGCTGACGCATGGCCGCGCCCTTCTGTTTGAAGGTGTAGGTGACAGCGGCCACCACATAGGCCGCGCCGCCGGAAAGCACCTCGCGCTTCACAGCGCCGAAGGCGACAGCTTCCTCCGAGATTCCTTTCGCCTGGTCGTTCTTGGCGAGGTCGGCGGCCCAGGTCGCGAAGGACTTCGGGCCGACCCAGAGGTGGGGCGGGACGTCGTCGATGATCGAGACCGAGGGCAGAAAGGCGGTCGCCGCGCCGGCTACATCACCCTTGTTGAAATCGTCGATGAAGGTGTGGATCGGCGCTTCGGTCGCGGCGTTTCCGGCGGCCGCGGCCCCCGTTGCGAACGCCCCGAACGCCGCCACGCATGCGATTGCCAATCCAAGCGACTTCATGATCCCGGCTCCCGTTTGAAGAACGAAGTTCAATCTACACCGCTGCGGCGCTGAGCCCAGCCGGGCTTAGCCGGCCTCGACGGTCATCTGGGTCTGGGTGACCAGGGCCATCAGCTTGCCCTCGGCGCTGGTGATGCGCGTCTGCCAGACGCTGGAGCGGCGGCCGATGTGCAGAGGCGTGGCCTCGCCGGTCACCACCGAGCCCACCTGAGCGCCGCGCAGGAAGTTGGTCTTGCTCTCCAGCGTCGTGGTGCGCGCGCCCGGCGGCAGGTTCAGCACCCCGCCGATGGCCCCCAGCGCATCGGCGAAGGCCATGTAGGCGCCGCCATGCAGGATGCCGCCGGCCGTGCAGAGGTCCTCGCGCACCGTCATGCGCCCGACCACGCGGTCCTTCTCGCGGACCACGATCTCGACCCCCATCAGATCGGAGAACGGCATGCCGGTGGAGGCGGCTGGGGCGGCGGCTTCGGACATCGATCAGGCTCCCCTCGCGAGCGCATCTCCAGATGCCACCGCGCCTTAAATCTCATGGTCGATGCGAGCCTTGGGGTCTCGGCTTGTCAAGGACGCGCCCTCGGCGCGCCGCGTGGCGGCCGGGCGCAGCCCGGTCCTTGAGAAGCCGAGACCCCAAGGCAAACTGGCCGCCATGAGAACTAAGCCGCAGCCCGCGCGGCTCATCCCCAACCGGGATGATAACGAAGGAGGGGCGGTTGCGCCCCGGCCACGCGCGCCCCACTTCAGCTCCGCTGGGGCGTCTGTCAGCATCCATCGCCTTGCTTCGGCCGGCTTGGGGGCGTAACGGAACCGTCCCTTCAAGACTAAGGAGACACCCGATGGGTTACCGGGTCGCCGTCGTCGGCGCCACGGGCAACGTGGGCCGCGAAATGCTGAACATCCTCGAGGAAGTGAACTTCCCCGTGGACAAGATTCACGCGATCGCCTCGCGCAAATCCATCGGCATGGAAGTCAATTTCGGCGACCAGATCGTCCGCTGCGAGGACGTCGAGCAGTTCGACTTCTCACGCGTCGACCTGGTGCTGATGAGCGTGTCCGGGACCTTCTCCAAGGAATGGTCGCCGAAGATCGCCGCCGCCGGCCCCATCGTCATCGACAACTCCTCCGCCTGGCGGATGGACCCCGATGTGCCGCTGATCGTGCCGGAGGTGAACCCGGACGACGTCGAGTGGGCGAGCCGCAGGAACATCATCGCCAACCCCAACTGCTCCACGGCCCAGCTGGTGGTGGCGCTGAAGCCGCTGCACGACGCCGCGCGCATCAGGCGGGTGGTGGTCTCGACCTACCAGTCGGTGTCGGGCGCGGGCAAGGAAGGCATGGACGAGCTGTTCGACCAGACGAAGAACGTCTTCGTCCTGGGCGCGACGCCGCCGAAGACCTTCCCCAAGCAGATCGCCTTCAACGTCATCCCCTTCATCGGCGCCTTCAAGGACGACGGCTACACCGACGAAGAGCAGAAGATGTGGAACGAGACCCACAAGATCCTCGATCCGGCGATCAAGCTGACGGTGACCTGCGTCCGCGTGCCGGTGATGGTCGGCCACTCCGAGGCCGTGAACATCGAGTTCGAGACCCCGCTCGACGAGGACGAGGCCCGCGACATCCTGCGCGAGTCGCCGGGCATCCTGGTGATCGATAAGCGCGAGCCCACCGGCTACATGACGCCGAAAGAGGCCCAGGGCGAGTTCCCGGTCTTCGTCAGCCGCATCCGCAACGACCCGACCGTCGAGAACGGGCTGAACCTGTGGGTCGTGGCCGACAACCTGCGCAAGGGCGCGGCCCTCAACGCCGTGCAGATCGCCGAACTGCTCCACGCCCGCGGCCTGATCCGCCAAAAAGCCCTCGCCTGACGCCATGACACCCGCGGCGCCAGGCGGAGAGTCCCGTCTGGCCCTCGGGGCGGGGATCGTCTGCTACCTGATCTGGGGGATCGTGCCCCTGGTGTTCCAGGCCATGGGACACCTGGGCATGGCGCCCTGGGAGATCCTCGCCAACCGCACGGTCTGGGCGGTCCCGGTGGCGTGGCTGTTCGTCCTGGCCGCGCGGCAGGGTGACGAGGTGCTGGCGGCGTTCCGCAATCCGCGGGTGCTGGCGTGGCTGGCGCTGTCGTCGCTGCTCATCGCCGGCAACTGGTCGATCTACATCTGGGCGGTGAACTCCGGCCGGGTGCTGGAGACGGCGCTGGGCTACTACATCAACCCGCTGATCGGCATGGCGGCCGGCGCGCTGCTATTCCAGGAGAAGATCGACCGGCTGGGCTATGCGGCCATGGGCCTCGCGGCCCTGGGGGTGGTGGTCCAGGCGGTCGCGGTGGGCGGCCTGCCGATCGTGTCCCTGGCGCTGGCCTTGAGTTTCGGCGGCTATGGCATCGTGCGCAAACGCGTCGCCGTTTCCGCCCAGGCCGGGCTCCTGGTGGAGTGCCTGCTGCTGGCGGGGCCCGGCCTGGCCTATGTGCTGTGGCTTCAGAAGAGCGGTGTGGGCCACCTGGGCGCGAACTGGCCCGCGAGCCTCTGGCTGCTGTCCTGCGGGCCGTTCACCGCCGTGCCCCTGGTGCTGTTCGCCTGGGCGGCGCGGCGCATTCCGCTGTCGTCGCTGGCCTTCCTGCAGTTCCTGGGTCCCACCACCGGCTTCGTGGTGGGCGTGTCGGAGGGCGAGGCCTTCACCCCGCTGCGCGCCGCCTCCTTCGGCTTCATCTGGGCCGGCGCGGTGGTGTTCGCCTGGGCCGGCTGGAAACGCTCGCGGCCGGAACTGAAAGCCACCGCCCTGGTTGAACCCGCGGAATGACCAAAGCTTAATTGGGGTCCGGCGACCGCCCGGTCTAAGGTCGCCGCGAAGCTGGAGGCCTTGCGCCATGCAAAGACTGCTCTGCGCCATCGTCGTCCTGAGCGCCTGCGCCGCACCCGCCGCCTGGGCCGCCGCGCCCGCCTGGACGCCCGCGCCGACCCTGGTCGAGACGATGGACGCCGCCAAGCCACGGCCGCTGCTGATCCTGGGCCCCGCCGACGAGGTCACCGCCAGCGCCCACCTGGTCTACAGGGCCGACGCCAAGGCCCCGGCCATCGAGGGCCAGCTCGACGTGGTCGAACACGGCGTCCTGGTGGCCGACCCGGCGTGCCGCACGGCGCCGCAGGACGGGTCCGCGGCCAAGGCCCCGGCGCCGTCCGATCCCCGTCCGCAAGACCCGCGGGTCTCCTGTTCCTGACCTGAGGGCCGGGATTTGCGGCGCTGACGGCGCACCTTCATCAAGTCATCGCAAAGTCACGGCAGACCAGGGTCCGCCGGACGGGCGTTTGCGAAATCCTCGCCATACGCTCAAGCTCGGCGCCGCACCCTTACGCCGGAGCCGCCGCATGCATCCTCGCCCCCTCTGGCTCGCGGGCCTCGCTGTCGCGCTCGGCGTCATCGGCCTGGGGGCCGACCCGGCCCCGAAGCCCCGGCCGATCGGCGAGGCGACGACGGCCTTGCCCGGCGCCCTGCCCGGCGGCGGCTTCGACCTGCCCAACGGCTGGCGGATCACCCCGGCCGGTAAGCAAGTGGCCGACCTCAACGACCTGGTGCTGAAGATGGTCCCCTCGCCGGATGGCAAGGTGATCGTCGCCGGCCACTCCGGCTACCTGCCGCACGGCCTCAGCCTGATCGACACCACCACCCACAAGGTGGTGCAGGAGGTGCCGCTGAAGACCACCTGGCTCGGCCTCTCCTGGTCGCCCGACGGCCACACCCTCTACGTCTCCGGCGGCAACGCCAACGGCGAGAAGAAGGAGGAGTCGAGCCTCGCGCCGATCTACGCGCTGGCCTACAAGAACGGTCGCCTGGACCCGAAGCCGGTCGCGACCTTCACCGACAACCTGCCCACCGACCAGACCTGGTGGTCCGGCGTCCACGCTGACCCCAAGCGCGGCCTGGTCTGGGCCGCCAACCGCGGCACCTCCATGGCCGCCACCGACGTGGTCGCCTTCGACGCCAAGTCCGGCGCGGTCAAGAAGCGCATCCACGTGGGCGTCAGCCCCTATGAGATGGCGCTGAGCGCCGACGGCCGGCGGCTGTTCGTCTCCAACTGGGGCGACAAGAGCGTCAGTGTCGCCGACGTCGCCACCCAGAAGGTGATCAAGACCATCCCGGTGGGCTTCAACCCCAACGACATGGTGCTGGCCGCCGACGGACGGCTGTTCGTCGCCTGCTCCAACGAGAACACGGTCTATGTGATCGACACCCGCACCCTGCAGGTCATGCAGGTGATCTCCACGGCGCTCTATCCCAAGGCGCCGGAGGGCTCGACCCCCAACGCCCTGGCCCTCGACCGCCAGCGCGGCCTGCTGTTCGTGGCCAACGCCGACAACGACGACGTGGCCGTGGTCGACATCCACAAGCGCGAGACCAGCAAGGTCCTGGGCTTCATCCCGGCCGGTTGGTACGCCTCGGCGGTGACGCTCGGCGAAGGCGGCAAGACCCTCTACATCGCCGCCACCAAGGGCGAGGAGGGACATCCGGACCTCAAAGGGCCCACCAGCCCGCTGGCCTCGAAGTTCTACGGCGACGAGACGGTCAAGACCCTGCAGCGCAGCAGCGTCGAGCGCCTGCCGCTCGCGGGCCTCAAGGCGAAGCTGCCGGGCTGGACCAAGCAGGTGTTCGCCGACACGCCCTACAACGACAGCCTGCTGGCCGAGGCCCGGCCGCCAGCCACGCCCTCGATCATGCCCAGCAAGGTCGGCGTCGGCTCGCCGATCAAGCACATCATCTACATCATCAAGGAAAACCGGACCTACGATCAGGTCTACGGCGACCTGCCGCACACCAACGGCGACCCCCGGCTGGCGATCTTCGGCCGCCAGATCACCCCCAACCAGCACGCCATGGCCGAGCAGTTCGCCACCTTCGACAACTGCTACGCCGACGGCGACGTGAGCCAGGACGGCCACTCCTGGGCCAACGCCGCCTACGCCACCGACCAGAACGAGAAGTCCTGGCCGGCCAACTATGGCGGCCACAGCCAGGGTAATAACCGCTCCATGGCCTACATGCCGTCGTCCGGCTACCTGTGGGACGCCGCCAAGCGCAAGGGCCTGACCTACCGCAGCTATGGCGAGTACGCGACGCGGGCCTCCACCGGCGAGCCGATGTCCAGCGTGCCGGGCGCCAACGGCCTGGTCGGCCACGTCTCGCCCAACTACCTGCAGAACCGGGTGCGCGACACCGAGAACGCCAAGGTCTTCCTGAGCGAGTTCGACGAGTACGAGAAGAACTTCGACTCCAAGGACCCGGAGAAGCGCCTGCCGAACTACATCGTGATGTCCATGCAGGAGAACCACACCCACGGCACCGACCCGAAGTCGTTCTCGCCGCGGGCCATGGTCGCCAACCAGGACGTGGCGCTGGGCCAGATGCTGGAGCGCCTGACCCACAGCCGCTATTGGCCCGAAATGGCGGTGTTCATCATGGAGGACGACGCCCAGGACGGCCCCGATCACGTCGACGCCCGGCGCACAGCCTGCCTGGTGATCAGCCCCTATGTGAAGCGCGGGATCGTCGACTCCACGCTCTACACGACCTCGTCCATGGTGCGCTCGATCGAGCTCCTGCTCGGCATGCCGCCGCTCAGCCAGTACGACGCCGCCGCCACGCCGTTCTTCGCCGCCTTCGGCACGACGGCGGACCTGACGGGGTTCAAGGGCCTGCCGGCGCAGTACGACGTCAACGAGAAGAACCCGCCCACGGCCTATGGCGCCCGCGAGAGCGCCCAGATGAACTTCGCCGACGCCGACGAGGCGCCCATGCACCGGCTGAACGAGATCATCTGGAAGAGCGTCAAAGGTCCGGACTCGCCGATGCCGCCGCCGGTGCACCGCTACCGCGCCCTGGCCGACGCCGGGAACTAGCCCGGACGGTCAGAGCGCCGCGTAGGCCGCCTCGATCAGCCGCCGGGGCCGATGGTCGCCCAGGAGGTCGGTGGACTGCTTGTTCATGACGTAGGCGCCGGCGAGCTTGCGGTCCGGGTCGGCGAAGGCGCAGGAGCCGCCCCAGCCGGAGTGGCCGAAGGTCTCATCGCCCGGGCCCCAGGGATGGACGGTCTCGTTGCGCATGAAGCCCGCGCCCCAGCTCATCTCGTAGGGCAGCACCAGGTCCTGGCCACGGATACGCTGGCGCGCGGCCTCGGCGATCAGGGCCGGCGACAGGATGGTCTCGCCGTCCAGCCAGCCATCGTTGGCCAATGCCCCCATCAGCCGCGCCAGGGCCAGCGCCGTCGCCTGGCCGGTGGCCGACGGCAGCTCCAGCCGCCGCAGCGCCGCCGCGCCCTGGCCCCCGGGCTGGGCCCAGGGCGTCAGGAAGGCCGCGCGGGTCGCCTCATTATGGTGGCCGAAGTCGGGCAAGGCGTTCGGCCGCTGCAGCTCCGCCACCCGCCCGAACTCGGAATCCGGGACGCCGATCCACAGGTCCAGGCCGAAGGGCTCGGCGAGGTCTTCGCGCAGAGCGCGGCCCATGGTCCGTCCCTCGATCCGCCGGAAGATCTCGCCCGCCAGATAGCCGAAGGTGATCGGGTGGTAGCCGCTGGCGGTCCCCGGCGGCCAGAGCGGCGCCATGGCGGCCAGCTTGGCGCAGATGGCGTCCCAGTCGAACCAAAGCGCTGGATCCATCTTGTCCGGGAAGCCGGAGAGGCCCTCCTGGTGCGACATCACCTGCTCGACGGTGATCGCTTCCTTTCCCGCCTGGGCGAACTCCGGCCAGACCGAGGCCACGGTCTGGGCGTAGTCGAGCTTTCCCGCGTCGACCAGGCGGGCGATCAGCAGGGCGGCGATGGCCTTGCCAGTGGAGAAGATCGGCGTGAGCGTCGTCTCGTCGAAGGCCCGCGTCCCAGCCCGGTCGGCGTGGCCGCCCCAGATGTCCAGCACCACCTCGCCGGCCTCGACCAGGGTGAAGCGGCAGCCCAGTTCGTCGCCCGCGGCGAAATTGGCGGCGAAGGCGTCCTTCACGGTCGCGAAACGGGCGGGGGCGAGGCCGGAAATCTCGACCAAGGAAGGCTCCTGCTGGCGGCGGTCAGAGCGCCTCTATACGCAAGGCCGCCGTCGGGCGCACCAGCCGCTCGCCCAGCGCCACGATCGGCAGTTCCGGGGCGCGCCAGTCCTGCGCGGCCTGGGCCGCCTCGCTCGCCGCGCGGGCGGCGCGCTCGGCGGCGGCGCGGGGCGTGAGGCCTTCGACCAGGCCCGCGCCGAAGCTGGCGGCCACCAGGTCCCCGGTGCCGTTGGGCGCCTGGGCCAGGCGCGGGTGAGCGAACAGGGTGGCGGAGGCCGCCTCGACCAGCAGCAGGCCGATCTCGCCCTCGCCGGCCGGGGCGGAGGTGATGAGGGCGGGCTTGCCCAGGCGCCGGGCCGCGGCGACCGCAGACTCGATGTCGATGACGTCGCCGCCCGCCAGGAACTCCAGCTCCCAGAGATTGGGCGTGATCCAGTCGGCCAGGGGGACCAGGCGATGGGCCACCGCATCGGCCACCTCCGGCCTGACGTAGAGCCCCTTGGGCTCGTCGCCCAGGATCGGGTCCACCAGCACCACCGGCGCGCGTTCAGAAGCCGCCTTGATGCGGGCGAGCGCCGCGGCGGCGATCTCCACCTGCTCGGCCAGGGAGAAATGGCCGGTGATCACCAGGTCGACCATGCCGAACAGGGCGTCGGCCTCGACGTCGGCCAGCATGCGGGCGAACAGGTCCGGCGGGGTCGCCTGGCCGCCCGCGCCGCGCGCCGGATTGCGGCCCAGCATGACGGTGGGGACCAGCACCGGGTCGATCCGGTGGGCGGCCAGCACATATTGCTGGGCGGCGCCGCCGATCCGGCTGGCGGCCACGAAGGAGGACAGGATCAAAGCCAGGGGCACGGCGGCTGTTTAAACGGCTTGGCCACAAGCGCCTAATGTCGCCGCTGAAACCTTAGCCGGGGTCTTCCAGGGTGAAGAGGTCGGCGCCTTCATCATAGGCAAAGGCTTCGGCGTAGCGCGCCCAGCTGACCACCGACTTCAGGGTCTCGTCGGCATATTCCGGCGACATCAGCTCTTCCAGCACCTCGCGCACGCTGCGGGCGGAGACCTCGTGCTCGTCGTCCTTGTCGAGCTCGCGGCGGATGTAGGCGGCGAGCGGGACGTAGGCCAGCAGGTTCTGGGCGAAGAGCGCCTTGCGGGCGTCGGTCTCGGCGTCGACGTAGCGCTTCGCCGCGGCGGTGAGCCGGATGTCGCCGCCCTCGACCTCGGCGAACCGCATCAGCTGCAGGGTCTCGGCGACGCGGAACAGGTCGTCGGACTCGAAGTGCAGGGCTGACGCCAGCTCCGGCAGGTCGGCGGCGCCGTTGAACGGCTCGGCGGCCACCGCCTCCATCAGCCCGGCCAGGGTGTTGGTGGACACCGTGGGCAGGATCATGCCGATGCCGACGCCAGGGAACAGGCCGTCGTTCTTGCGCACCGCGTTGGGGTCGCGCTGGGTCATCCGCGCATAGATGTCGTCCACCAGCTTGCGGAAGCGCGGGTCCTGGCGGTTACGCGGCTGCGGCAGGTCCACAATGACCTCGCCCACGATACGGCCGGGGTTGGAGGAGAACACCAGGATGCGGTCGCACATCAGCACCGCCTCCTCGATGTTGTGGGTGACCATCAGGATCGACTTGATCTGCATGCGGCCTTCGCACCAGAGGTCGAGAAGGTCGGTGCGCAGGGTCTCGGCGGTCAGCACGTCGAGCGCCGAGAACGGCTCGTCCATCAGCAGGATGTCCGGGTCGACCACCAGGGCGCGGGCCAGGCCCACGCGCTGGCGCATGCCGCCGGAGAGCTCCTTCGGATAGGCGTTCTCGAAGCCGTCGAGGCCGATCAGGTCGATGGCCGCCAGCGCCCGCTTGCGGCGCACCTCGGCCGGGGCGCGCTTGGCCTCCAGCCCCAGCTCCACGTTCTGCTGCACGGTGAGCCAGGGGAACAGTGCGAAGCTCTGGAACACCATGGAGACCGCCACCGTCCGGCCGCGATCGGGGTTCTGGGCGAAATCGACGTCGCCCTCGGTGGGGGCGATCAGGCCGGCGATGGAGCGCAGCAGGGTCGACTTGCCGGAGCCGGAACGGCCGAGCAGGCCCACGATCTCGTTCTCGCCGAGCGTCAGGTTGACCTCGTCCAGCACCAGCAGCTCGCCATCGCCCGGCTTGCCGTAGAGGTGGCGCAGGTTCTTGACCGCGACGAGGGGGCGGCCTTGCGGAAGGGTGGGCATGGATAAGGCCTCCTCTAGTCCAGGCGCAGGCGGCGCTCGGCGAATTTGTACATCGGCCGCCAGAGCACGCGGTTCAGCAGGATGACGAAGATCGACATGACGCCGACGCCCAGCGCCACGCGGGCGAAGTCGCCGGCCGCCGTGGCCTTGGCGATGTAGGAGCCGAGGCCCGCCGCCTCCAGGCGCTTGTCGCCCCAGCTCACCGCCTCGGCGACGATGCTGGCGTTCCACGAGCCGCCCGAGGCGGTGATCGCGCCGGTGACGTAGAAGGGGAAGATCGCCGGCAGGGCGACGCTGCGCCACCACTGCCAGCCCTTGATGCCGAAGATGCTGGCGGCCTCCTTCAGGTCGCCCGGAATGGCGCTGGCGCCGGCGATGACGTTGAACAGGATGTACCACTGGGTGCCCAGCACCATCAGCGGCGACAGCCAGACGTTCGGGTCGAGCTTCAGACCCACGATCACCACCACGGCGAAGGGGAACAGCACATTGGCCGGGAAGGCCGCGGCGAACTGGGTCAACGCCTGTAGCCGCGCCGCCCAGCGCGGATTGAGGCCGATCCAGACGCCGATCGGCACCCAGACCAGGCTGGTGAGCGCGATCAGCACCACCACGCGGATCAGGGTCAGCGAGGCCAGGCCGAACACCTGGATCACGTCGCCCCAGTGCAGGGTCTTGCTGACGAAGGTCCAGATGAAGGCGAGCGCGGCGACCGCGATCGCCGCCACCAGGGCGATCCAGGCCCAGTTCACCGCCCGCTCCGCGTTCGCGCTCAGGCGCACCTGCGGCGGCTTGGGCAGGGTCGGCCAGTCGATCATGGTGAGCAGCCGGGCCGGCCACAGCAGCGGCGCGGCGGTCAGACGCAGCGCCCGCGTGCGGCGGAACAGATCGTAGACCCAGGAGTGCGGCTTGTCGGCCGAGGCGGTCTGCTCGGAACGGAACTTGTCGGCCCAGGCGATGATCGGGCGGAACAGGAGCTGGTCGTAGAGCAGGATGACCACGCCCATGGTCGCCACGCCCAGGGCCACGGCGCGCATGTCCTTGTGGTCGATGGCCATGGACAGCCACGAGCCGATGCCGGGCAGCGCGATGGTGGTCTTGCCTACCGTGATCGCCTCCGACGCCACCACGAAGAACCAGCCGCCGGACATGGACATCATCATGTTCCAGACGAGGCTCGGCGTGGCGAAGGGCAGCTCGAGCCGCATGAACCTGCGCCAGGGCGAGAAGGCGAACTGGCGGGCGACCTCGTCCAGGTCCTTCGGCACGGTGCGCAGGGACTGGTAGAAGCTGAAGGCCATGTTCCAGGCCTGGCTGGTGAAGATGGCGAAGATCGCCGCCAGCTCGACGCCCAGCTCGCGGCCGGGGAACAGGCCCATGAAGAAGGTCACGGTGAAGGTGAGGAATCCCAGCACCGGCACCGACTGCAGGATGTCGAGCGCCGGCACGATCACCAGCTCGGCCTTGCGGCTCTTGGCGGCCGCCGTCGCCACCACGAAGGTGAACAGCAACGAGGCCCCCAGGGCGGCGAACATCCGCAAGGTGGTGAGGAGGGCGTATTCCGGCAGGCGGGCCGGATCCAGAGTCACCGGCCGGGTCTTGAGCGCGCTCAGCGGCGCGCCCATCTCGCCCGCGCCACGGATCACGAAGACCGCGAGCGCGGCCAGCGCCAGGAAGGCGACCACGTCCGCCCACGAGGGCGCGACCGCGCGCGGCAGCAGCCGAGGCAAGCGGCGCAGACTGTCACGGTCTCCGAACAGGAACACCATGGGCTCTACCTTCGGGCTGGCCGCGAGAGCCGCCCGGCGAGCCCGCAAGGGGACTTACCGAACCGACGCCCGCGGCGCGTTAGATCGACTGGGACTTTCGCCAGGCATTTCGGTTTGAGGGTCCTTTGTGACGGGCGCGCGAACGTGGTCCGCGCGCCCGAGGCGGCCAATGGAGCAAGGCGCCGGCCGGGTCAACCCCCGCCCGGCGCGCGCGGCCTAGTAGCGGTAGTGGTCCGGCTTGAACGGGCCTTCGGTGGGCACGCCGATATAGTCGGCCTGGTCCTTGGAAAGCTTGGTCAGCTTCGCGCCCAGCTTGCCCAGGTGCAGCATGGCCACCTTCTCGTCGAGGTGCTTCGGCAGGGTGTAGACCTTGGTCTGGTACTTGGCGCCCTGGGTCCAAAGTTCGATCTGCGCCAGGGTCTGGTTGGTGAAGCTGGCGCTCATCACGAAGCTGGGGTGGCCGGTGGCGTTGCCCAGGTTCACCAGGCGGCCTTCCGAGAGCACGATGATCTTCTTGCCGTCCGGGAATTCCACGTGGTGGACCTGCGGCTTGATCTCGTCCCAGGTGAAGTTGCGCAGGCCGGCGATCTGAATTTCCGAGTCGAAGTGGCCGATGTTGCAGACGATGGCGTTGTTCTTCATCGCCCGCATGTGGTCGACGGTCAGGACGTCCTTGTTGCCGGTGGCGGTGACGAAGATGTCGGCCTTGTCGGCGACGTCTTCCATGGTCTGGACCTCATAGCCCTCCATGGCCGCCTGCAGGGCGCAGATCGGGTCGATCTCGGTGACGATCACCCGGGCGCCGCCGTTGCGCAGCGAGGCGGCCGAACCCTTGCCCACGTCGCCGTAGCCCAGGACCACGGCCACCTTGCCGGCCAGCATCACGTCGGTGCCGCGGCGGATGGCGTCCACCAGGCTCTCGCGGCAGCCGTAGAGGTTGTCGAACTTCGACTTGGTCACGCTGTCGTTGACGTTGATCGCCGGGAACGGCAGCTCGCCCCGCTCGGCCATCTGGTAGAGGCGGTGGACCCCCGTGGTGGTCTCTTCCGACACGCCCTTGATGGCGTCACGGATCGCCGAATAGAAGCCGGGCTTCTCCTTCAGGTAACGCTTCATCACCGCGAAGAGGGCTTCTTCCTCCTCGTTCTGCGGATTGGCCAGGACCGAGGGGTCCTTCTCGGCCTTCGGGCCTAGGACGCAGAGCAGGGTGGCGTCGCCGCCGTCGTCGAGGATCAGGTTCGGGTAGCCGCCGTCGCTCCACTCGAAGATCTTGTGGGCGTACTCCCAGTACTCGACCAGGGTCTCGCCCTTGATCGCGAAGACCGGGGTGCCCTTCACCGCGATGGCGGCGGCGGCATGGTCCTGGGTGGAGAAGATGTTGCAGGAGGCCCAGCGCACGTCGGCGCCCAGGGCCTGCAGGGTCTCGATCAACACGCCGGTCTGTATGGTCATGTGCAGGGAGCCGGCGATGCGGGCGCCCTTCAGCGGCTGGTCCTTGCCGAACTCGGCGCGCACGGCCATCAGGCCGGGCATCTCGGTCTCGGCGATGTCGAGCTCCTTGCGGCCCCAGTCGGCGAGCGCGATGTCCTTCACGACGTAGTCGGTCATGTCTATCCTCGGAGGGTGTTTTGAGCGACGCCCGAGCGTCGTGGCTTTGGCGGCTCTATAGCCGCGCCTCCGGGCCGGCGCAAGAAATCATATAAAGACTTCTTTATGTGCAGGATAAGACCTGAACTCAGCTCCAGAACGGCTCGGCCGCCTCCAGCCGGTCCAGCGCCTTGGCCGCCTGGGCGACCAGCTCGGCCTTGCCGGCGGCCTTGCGTCCCACCAGCTCGCCCGCCGCGAAGGCCGCGTCGGCCGGCAGGCCGAGCTTGGCCAGCAGGGGCTCGGCGGTGACCAGGTCGTTCAGCGACCCCAGCGTCTCCTGCAACCCCTTCAGGTGGCGCAGGTAGCGGCCGGCCTGCTTCTCGCCGAACAGGCCCGCGAAGGCCTCGCAGGCGTAGCGCAGCTTCTTGGCCTCGATCCGCAGGTGGTGGCGCGCGGCGTCGTCGCCTTTGCGGGCGTCACGGCCGCGTTTGTGCAGGGTCTTCAGCCGGCGCTTCAGCGCCTTGCGCGCGAAGGGCTTCACCGGTTCGCCCGCCCCGTGGCCGGCCAGCCAGTCCCCGGTCGCCACCCAGGCGGCGGCGTCGATCATCAGGGCGCGGAAACGCTCGGAGGCCGCGGCCTCGGCGGACTTCGCCCAGGCCGCGCGGCGCGCGGCGTCGAGCGCGATGCGCAGGGCCAGCACCCCGGGCGGCGGCGTGTCGACGGCCTCGGCCGGACCCACGGTCTCCTCGGCGAAGACGTCAAGGTTGCGGGCCAGGTCGCAGGTCCCGCTCAGCCATTTGAGATCGGTCTTCACCGTCTCCAGGCCTTCGCCCTCCAGCACCGGGCTGAAAGTGGAAAGGGCGCTGCGCAGGCGCCGCGCGCCGACCCGCAGCTGGTGGACGGCCTCGGCGTCCGGGGCGGCGCGCAGCAGCTGGGCGTTGGCGGCGATCTGGGCCATGGCGACGGTGGCGATGGCGGCGAAGGCCTCGCCCACCGTCGCGTCCGCGTCGAAGTCCGCCTTCTCGCTCTTCGCCGCGCCAGGCGCGGCGCCGGCGACCAGGGCCTGGCCGCGGGCGGCCTTGCTCTCGAAGGCGAGGTACAGCGGGGCGGCGGCCGAAAGTTCGCGGGCCAGGGCGAAGAGGGCGATGGGCGAGCCTGAGCGCAGCTCCAGCTCCACCTCGCAGATCGGGCTCCTGCGTTCGCCGCCGGAGACCTCGCCCTGGTCCAGCGCCATCTCGATCTCGGCGCCGCGGTAGCGCAAGGTCCGCTGGCGGCGGCTGACGCGGACGTTGAAGGCGGGCCTGAGACTCGCGTCCTTGGGCAGCAGGTCGGGCAGGGGCTCCAGCCCCGGGTCTGGCGCCAGGCCCTCGATCGGCGCCTCATGCTCCTCGCGCACCAGGCCGCGGCCGCGCTTCAGGGTCTGCACCCGCCGGCCCAGGTGCTCGCGCACCCGGAGCGAGGCGCCGGCCTTCTGCAGGACCAGGTCGGCGGTGTCGAAATAGACGCTGATCAGCTCGCGGGTCTCGTCGTCGCCGGCCGGGGCGGCGGCCAGCACGGCGGCCAGGTCCTGCGGGCCGCAGGAGAACTTCAGCTCGATTTCGCGATCGTCGTCCATCTGGTCCGCCGCCTGTTGCCGCCTGCCTCCGGGGCAAGCTATGTCGGCTCCCCGCCTATCCGCAGGAGCCTGTCTTGAACGCGTTCAACTCCAACCCGGCCGATGGCGTCATTGATCCAGCGCAACCCCGCTACGATTGGACGCTCGCCGAGGTCGAAGCCCTGTTCGAGCTGCCGTTCACCGAGCTGGTGTTCCGCGCGGCCGAGACGCACCGGCGTTGGTTCGATCCGGCGGAACTCCAGCTCTCCCAGCTGCTCTCCGTCAAGACCGGCGGTTGCCCTGAGGACTGCGGCTACTGCAGCCAGTCGCAGCACTTCAAGACCGCGACGACCGCCTCGAAGCTGATGGATCCGGACGCGGTGATCGCCCAGGCCGCCGAGGCCAAGGCCGGCGGGGCGCAGCGGTTCTGCATGGGCGCGGCCTGGCGCGACGTGAAGGACCGCGACCTGCCGAAACTGACCGCCATGATCGGCGGCGTGAAGGCCCTGGGCCTGGAGACCTGCGCCACCCTCGGCATGATGACCGTGGACCAGGCCAGGGCGCTGAAGGCCGCCGGCCTCGACTTCTACAACCACAACCTCGACACCGGCCCGGACTACTACGACAAGGTGGTCACCACCCGCACCTATCAGGACCGGTTGGACACCCTGGCCGCGGTGCGCGAGGCCGGCATGTCCACCTGCTGCGGCGGCATCGTCGGCATGGGCGAGACCCGGGCCGACCGCGCGGGCCTGCTCCACCAACTGGCGACCCTGCCCAGCCATCCGGAAAGCCTGCCGATCAACGACCTGATGCCGATCCCGGGTACGCCGCTGAGCGGTTCCGAGCCCGTGGACGGGCTGGAGTTCGTCCGGATGATCGCCGTCGCCCGCTTGGTCTGCCCGAAGTCGGTGGTGCGTATCGCCGCCGGGCGCGAGCACATGAGCCGCGAGCTGCAGAGCCTCTGCTTCCTGGCCGGCGCCAACTCGATCTTCGTGGGCGCGCGGCTGCTGACCACCAACAATCCCGGCCGCAACAGCGACGACGCCTTGCTCGCCGACCTCAAGATGCGCCCGATGACGCCGAAGGCCGCGGTCCCCGCCTAGGCTTTAACCCAGAGCCTGCGCCGCAGCCGCGCCCCGGCCCGCTCCAGGGCCAGGGCCACGTGCGCGCGCAGTGGCCGGTCGACGAGGTGCAGGCAGAGCGCCGAGGCGGCCAGGACGGCGATCGCGCCCACCAGCCCCTGCCGCAGGCCCAGCCGGCCCATCAGGAAGAAGATCGGCATGTGCAGCAGGAACATCGGATAGGAGAGGTCGCCCAGGTAGTTGAGCCCCCGCCGCAAGCCGTCCGAGCTGAACCGCACGGCGCCGCCGAAGCCCACGGCCAGGGCGGCCAGCGTCCAGGTCGCCGGCCACAGGGCGCCGCCCTCGGGGTTGAACCGCCAGATCAGGAGCCCGCCGCCCAGCCAGAGGACGAGGCCCCAGAGCGGTCCGGCCACCGCCTTGCGCCGCTCGCGGAACACCAGGAAGCCCAGGCCCCAGGCCCAGAAGAGGCCGAGCGGCGCGCGGCCGTGCAGGGCGTCGGGATAGGAGGCGACGCCCAGCCAGGCGCTCGCCTGCCAGTGCGCGATCGCCGAGCCCGCGACCAGGCCGGCCAGGACCGTGACCGGCAGCCGCCGCAAGAGGGGCGCAACGCCATAGAACAGCGCCTCGATGGAGAGGCTCCAGGTCGGGCCGTACCAGTTGGCGAACACCAGGCCGTTCAGGAAGGCCAGGACGCCCACGACCTCGAGCAGGCTGGGATCGGGCCGACCGGGCCGGTGGAAGGTCCAGATCAAGCCCGCGAACAGGGCCACCGACAACAGGAGCGTCGGCCAGATGCGCGCGAAGCGGCGGGCGTAGAAGCCGTGCGGCTGCTGGACGCTGTGGGCGATGCTGAAACCGGAGATCACCAGGAAGCCGATCACCGCCACCCCGCCGCCCAGCGCCATGGCCGTGGACGACGCGGCGCTCGCCGCCGCGTCGGTCAGGGCGAAGCGGGAGTGACCGGCCACCACCACCGAGGCCAGGACGAAGCGGGTCGCCGCCAGCAGCGCCCAGTGCTCGGGCCGCACGTCCGGCCGCAGATCGGCGCTGCTGTCTTGCGGCGGTGGCATGGCGGCGATTCGACGATCCTCCGCCGCCAGCTATCCCATCCGTCGGCGACCGACGCCAGGAATCGACTCGGCGAAGTTTGCCGGGGTCCCGTGTCAGCCGGGATGGAGCTTTTGAAATCTAACGGTCATTTTGTCGCACGTTTCTTGCAGGCCCGCGGTCCGGGAGGGAGACCGCATGCAGATACCGCCGAGCGGCGCCTATGGCGCCAGCCTGCCGACATCCTCCCCCGCGCCGACCTCGCCCTCGAGCCCGGGCGCCGGCTCGAGCGCCGGCGGATCCACGTCCGGGCTCAGCCAGGCCGAGCAGCAGTTCCTCGACTGGGCCAACATGACGCCGGCGCAGCAGATGCGCGCGCAGATCATGCAGGATCTGGGGGTGACCCCGCAGGACGAACAGAACATGACTCCGCAGGACCGCGCCAAACTCGAGGAGAAGATCAGGGAGCTGGTGAAGGAGAAGGTGCAGGAGTCCACCGAGAAGAAGACCGGCGTGGCCGTCGACATCAAGGTCTGACGCTCGCCGCATTTGTCGGGCCGCCTGTCGGCCCCGGCCTAGCCGAACCGTCCTTCGGGCCCTATCTGCGTGATCCGGGGGACGAATGCCGCAGCCGATCATCTCAGTCGAAGACCTGTCGAAGACCTACGCGGGCGGCTTCCAGGCGCTGAAGGACGTCAGCCTCACCATCGACAAGGGCGAGATCTTCGCCCTCCTTGGCCCCAACGGGGCGGGCAAGACCACCCTGATCGGGGTCACCTGCGGCCTGGTGCGGCCCACCTCCGGCAGGGTGATCGCCGACGGCCACGACGTGGTGAGGGACTTCCGCGCCGCCCGCGCCAAGATCGGCCTGGTGCCGCAGGAGATCTCCACCGACGCCTTCGAAACCGTCTGGGCCACCGTCACCTTCAGCCGCGGCCTGTTCGGCAAGCCGGCCAATCCCGCCTACCTGGAGAAGGTGCTGCGCGACCTCAGCCTCTGGGACAAGAAGGACGCCAAGATCATGGCGCTGTCCGGCGGCATGAAGCGCCGGGTGATGATCGCCAAGGCGCTCAGCCACGAGCCGCAGATCCTGTTCCTGGACGAGCCCACTGCCGGCGTCGACGTCGAGCTGCGCCGCGACATGTGGGAGATGGTCCGCGGCCTTCGCGAGAACGGCGTCACCATCATCCTGACCACCCACTACATCGAGGAGGCCGAGGAGATGGCCGACCGCATCGGGGTCATCTCCAAGGGCGAGCTGATCCTGGTGGAGGGCAAGGCCGAGCTGATGCGCAAGCTGGGCAAGAAGCAGCTCACCCTACACCTGCAGGAGCCGCTGGCCGCCGTGCCGCCGGACCTGACCGCCTACGACCTGACCCTGGCGGACGGCGGCGCGGACCTCGTCTACACCTTCGACGCCCAGGCCGAGACCACCGGCATCGCCGAGCTGCTGCGCGAGCTTTCCAAGCGCGGCCTCGACTTCAAGGACCTCAAGACCGAGCAGAGCTCGCTCGAGGAGATCTTCGTGAGCCTGGTGAGGAGCCGCCCATGAGCGCCCCAAAGAACGCGCCGGTGAACGTGCACGCCATCGCCGCCATCTACCGCTTCGAGATGGCCCGGACCTTCCGCACCATCATCCAGTCGATCGCCGCCCCGGTGATCACCACCTCGCTCTATTTCATCGTGTTCGGCGCGGCCATCGGGCGGCGCATGCCGGCGCTGGACGGGGTGAGCTACGGCGCCTTCATCGTGCCGGGCCTGATCATGCTGTCGATCCTGACCGAGAGCATCTCCAACGGCTCCTTCGGCATCTACATGCCGAAGTTCTCCGGGACGATCTACGAGGTGCTGTCCGCCCCGATCTCGGCGGTGGAGATCGTGCTGGGCTACGTCGGCGCGGCGGCGTCGAAGTCGGTGATGCTGGGGATCATCATCGCCATCACCGCGCGGCTGTTCGTGCCCTACGACATCGCCCACCCGCTGGTGGCGCTAGCCTTCCTGGCGCTCACCAGCGTGACGTTCAGCCTGTTCGGCTTCCTCACCGGCATCTGGGCGGACGGCTGGGAGAAGCTGTCGATCATTCCGATGATGGTGATCACGCCGCTCACCTTCCTGGGCGGCAGCTTCTATTCGATCAGCATGCTGCCCGACCCCTGGAAGCAGATCGCGCTCGGCAACCCGGTGGTCTACCTGATCAGCGGCTTCCGCTGGGCCTTCTACGGGGTTTCCGACGTGGGCGTCGGCATGAGCCTCTTGATGACGCTGGCCTTCCTGCTGGCCTGCCTGACCGCGGTGACCTGGGTCTTCCGCACCGGTTGGCGGCTGAAGACCTGACACCCAAGTCGCTCCCCCGTTGGGGGAGCTGTCAGCGCAGCTGACTGAGGGGGTTCTCAGCGATCCGGGATGACCCCCTCCAGCGCTTCGCGCCACCTCACCCGAAAGGGGAGGAATTAGGCCCCTACTCGTCCTCTTCGAACTTGGCGGTGACCAGCTGTTGCAGGGCTTCGACGGCCTGTTCGGCCTCCGCGCCCTCGGCCTCGATCTCGATGCAGCAGCCGGGGCCGGCGGCCAGCATCATCAGGCCCATGATCGAGCGGGCGTCGACGGTCTGGCCGTCCTTGGAAACCTTCACCTCGGCGTCGAAGGCCGCGGCGGTCTTGACGAACTTGGCCGAGGCGCGCGCATGCAGGCCGCGCTTGTTGACGATCTCGACGGTGCGGGCCGCCCCTTCGCTCACCGCCAGCTCACTTCTCGCCAGCCCATCACTTTTCGCCGGCCAGGACATAGGACGCGACCGAGATGTACTTGCGGCCGGCCTCCTGGGCGCAGGCCACCGCCTCCTCCAGGCTCTGCCGGCTGCGCACCGAGGCCAGCTTGATCAGCATGGGCAGGTTCAGCCCGGCGATCACCTCGGCCTTGGTCTGCTCCATCACCGAGATCGCCAGGTTGGACGGCGTGCCGCCGAACATGTCGGTGAGCAGGATGACGCCCGCGCCGGTGTCCACCCGCTCGCAGGCCGCCAGGATGTCCTTGCGGCGCCGCTCCATGTCGTCTTCCGGGCCGATGCAGATAGCCTCGACCGCGGCTTGCGGGCCCACGACGTGCTCCATGGCGAAGACGAACTCTTCCGCCAGCCGCCCGTGGGTGACGATCACGAGCCCGATCATACGCGCGGCCCGAACTTGCGATGTTGTTCCAAGGGTATCCCCACCCACGCGGTCAAGAACCCGTCCCGCGAAGCCGTGCTAAATACGCCTCTTGTGCGCCGCGTCAAAGAGGGTCAGCGCGCGACTGAGTTTCGCAGGCGCCGACGGTTCGCGGGGATCGATCTCGATCCGCGGCAGGGACACCCCGCAGATTCGCGTCTCCGCCGGGTCCGGCAGCCGCTCCGGCGTCCCGCAGCGGGCGGCCAGCGCCACCCGCGCCAACGGCAGGGCGTCCACGCGCACCACGTCAAGGCCGCGCACCTCGATTAGGCCCTCCAGGGCCGGCGGCGCACGGCCGAACAGGCGGTTCCCGACCGCCCAGAGCGCCACCCGGTCGTCGGCCACCAGCCGGAAACCCCGATCGAGGGCCCGGAGCGCCAGGTCGCTCTTGCCCGCCCCGGACGGCCCCTCGATCAGCACACCCAGCCAGACGCCGCCCAACCGCCGGGCGATCAGGCCGGCATGCCGAATCTCGCCGCCAGTTCCCGCCCCGGCCAAGGCGTCAGCCCTTCGCTTCCGGCAGGAAGAGCAGGAAGATCGCCCCGATCACCTTGCCATCGACGATGCGGTTCTGGGCCTTCAGCGTCCCGCCATGCGCCTCGACGATCTGGCGGGCGATGGAGAGGCCAAGGCCCGAGTTGCCACCGAAGGCCGTACCCTTGGGCCGCGAGGTGTAGAAGCGCTCGAACACCGTCTCCAGGTTCTCCGGCGGGATGCCCGGGCCGGAATCCGACACCGTGGCGATCACCCGCCCCACGGCGCGCTGCAGGGCGACAACCACCTGGCCGCCCGGCGGCGAGAAGGAGCGGGCGTTGTCGATCAGGTTGCGGAACACCTGACCCAGCGGGCCTTCGCGGCCCTGCACCATCACCGGGTCGATCACGCCCGGCTTGTGGAAGACCACCGTGACGTCCCCCGGCTTGGCGGTCGCCTGGTAGAGGCCGACGATATCGCCGATCAGCCGCTCGACGTCGAAGGGCTTGGGCGCATCGCGCGACAGCTCGGCGTCGAGGCGCGAGGCGTTGGAGATGTCGGTGACCAGCCGGTCCAGCCGCTGGACGTCGTTCTTCAGGATGCGCAACAGCCGTTCCCGCGCGGTGGAATCGCCTACCAGCTCCAGGGTCTCCACCGCCGAACGCAGGGAGGTGAGCGGGTTCTTGATCTCGTGCGCCACGTCGGCGGCGAAGCTCTCGATGGCGTCCATCCGCTCGCTCAGCGAGCGGGTCATGGCCTCCAGGCTGCGCGTGAGGTCGCCGAGCTCGTCGCGGCGGCCGGCCAGGTCGGGCAGCGAGATCGCCCGCGCGCCCGCCAACCGCACCCGGTCGGCGGCCCGCGCCAGGCGCAGCACCGGCTGGGCGATCAACTGGGTCAGCAGCACCGAGGACGCCAGCGCCACTGCCACGTCGATCAGGATGAACGGGATCAGCGCCTGGCGCTCGCGCGCGATGATCGCGTCGACGTCGTTGGCCTCCAGGGTGAGCACCCCCAGCACCGCGCGGACGTGCTGGATGGGGATGGAGACCGACACCACCCGGCGGCCTTCCTCGTCGCGGCGCAGGCCCGCCACGTGCTGGCCGTGCAGGGCGCGCATGACCTCGGCCTGCAGCGCCGCGCGCGCCTGGCCGCGGCCCATGTCCTGCGGCGGCGGCCGGCCCAGGGACAGCCCCTGGGTCAGACCCTGGCCGGCGCGGGCGCGGGCCGGCGGCAGGGTCCGCTCCTCCACCCGGTCGGCGACCACGTCGCTGTCGGCCAATGGCTGGCCCTGGGCGTCGAACAGCCGGGCGCGCTGGGCCTTGGGATTGGCCAGCATCTGCAGGGTGAGGCTGGCGTAGCTGGGGTCCATGGCCGGCTGCGGCTCGCCCTCGGTGGCCGCCTGGTCGATGATCGCCGCCATCAGCTCGCCCTGGGTGGTCAGGCTGTCGATGCGCGCGTTGATCAGGCCCTGGCGGCGGGCGTCCAGCACCAGCACCCCGGCGATCAGCACCGCCAGGCCCACGAGGTTCAGCGCGAAGATCAGGCCGCCAAGCCGCGACCCCGGGAATCTGATCCAGGTCGGCCGGGCGCGCCGGCTTTCCGATGGCGCCCCCGCCTCGGGCTTAGGTTTCGCGGTAGCGGTAGCCGACGCCATAGAGGGTTTCGATCGCGTCGAACTCAGGGTCCACATCGCGGAACTTCTTACGCATGCGCTTGATGTGGCTGTCGATGGTGCGGTCGTCCACATAGACCTGATCGTCGTAGGCCGCGTCCATCAGGTTATCGCGGCTCTTCACGAAGCCGGGCCGTTGCGCCAGCGACTGCAGCAGCAGGAACTCGGTCACCGTCAGCTTCACCGGCTTGCCGTCCCACAGGCAGTCGTGGCGAGCCGGGTCGAGGGTCAGCTTGCCGCGCTTGATGGCGCGCGTGCCCTCCGCGCCCGCCTGGGCCGGAGCCTGCGGCTCCTCGCCCTCGACGCCGGCGCGGCGCAGCACCGCCTTCACCCGCTCGATGAGCAGGCGCTGGCTGAACGGCTTGTGCATGTAATCGTCGGCGCCCAGGTTGAAGCCCAGGATCTCGTCGATCTCCTCGTCCTTGGAGGTGAGGATGATCACCGGCATGTCGGAGGTCCGGCGCAGCCTGCGCAGCACCTCCATGCCGTCCATGCGCGGCATCTTCACGTCGAGGATGGCCAGGTCCGGCGGCTCGTTCTCGAGCGCGGCGAGGCCTGAAGCGCCGTCAAAATAGGCCTTCACGGTGTGGCCATGGCTTTCCAGCGCCAGGCTGACCGAGGTGACGATGTTCTCGTCGTCATCCACCAGGGTGATCTTGGCCATCGGGGTCGCAGGTCTCCTCAAGTCTTCGGCGGGGCCGTCAGGTCATTGCGCCGTCTTCGGCGAAGCTAGTCATACCGCACCGTGGCCTCAATGGGGCGATATCGTTTCTCGATATTTCGACCCACGATTAGCGCGGTCAATCGGACCTTAAAGCTTCGCCCCTAGCTTCCGGTTCACTGGAGAGCGCCTGAATGCCCACCGCCAACGTCCATTTCGAGGTCTTCGTCCGCCGCTATCCGGACTCGAGCTGGGCCCTGAAAACCGCCACCGACGTGCGCGAAACCGCTCTCGACGAGGCCAACGACATCATGCGCCGCGGCCAGGCCGCCGCCGTCAGGGTGATGCGCGAAATCCTGGATCCGGCCACCGGCGAGTTCCAGTCCCTGACCATCCTGTCCCTGGGCGTCCCCGAACAGCGGCGCAAGATCCGCGCGCCGGAGCCCACCGAGCCGCTCTGCGTCTCGCCGCAGGACCTCTACACCTGCCACGCCCGCGAGCGTATCGGCCGTCTGCTCGAGACTTGGCTGGAGCGCCACGAAGCGACTCCCTTCGAACTGCTGCACCGCCCGGACCTCGTCGAGCAGCTGGAGGCCAGCGGCGTCGAGATCGCCCACGCCGTCCAGAAGATCGCCACGCCGGAGGCTCATTCGCGGGGCTCGACCGTCGCGGAGATGACCGCCGTCTTCAAGAGCCTGAGCGAGCGGGCCATCGAGCGGCTGATGCGCGATGCGCGCAAGGGCCTGCCGCAGGTGACGCCGGAGACCTTCGCCAAGACCGCCCAGCACCTCGTCAGAGACCCGGAGGGCGCCTACCGCCTGGGCTGCGCGGTGGCCGCCAGCCTCGCGCCCGGCGAGAGCTGGAGCGAGAAGGTCGGCCTGCTGCTCGACCTCGCCGACAAGGCGCCGGAGCAGGGCGCGGCGCGGACCCTGGCGCTGGCGGTGATCGCCGAGCCGCTGGAGGAGATCGTCCGCCACGAGAAGGGCCTCGACAACGTCGTGGGCGGAAGCCTCGACCTCGGCGGGCGGCTGGCGGCCATGAGCCGGCTGGCCGCCGCCGACGTGGTCGACCAGCTGGTCAAGCTCGAACCCTCCGTCGCCAAGGTCATGCCGGAGCTGTCGGCCCGCGCCAAGCGGCTGGCCAAGTGGCTGAACTGCGAGGATTTCACCGGGGTGCGCGCCGCCATCGGCCAGCGCATCCTGCGCGACCTGGGCGGCCAGCGCCGCCTGCGCCCCACCGACCCGGTGAGCGAGATCGACGTGATCCGCGGCCTGGCCATGGCGCTCACCGCCGCTTCGGGCAAGCTCCTGCCGCTGGATCAGGTGCAGGCCGCCTTCGGGGCGCGCTCCAAGATGCTGGTCGCCCGCGACTTCGTGGAGGTCTACCTCGGCGAGGACAACGAGGTGCAGGACGAGGCTGAGGCGCTGATCTGGCTGACCGAGAACATCATCGGCGCGGCCAACAAGCGCGAGGCGGGCCGTTGGCTCTCCTCGCTGATCTTCAGCCTGCGCTTCGAGCGCGAAAACCGCGAGACGCACCATCCAGCGCCGCGCCTGGCGGGGCTGGCCAAGCTGCAGCGCGCCGTCGCCCGCTGCGGCCTGATCGAGGAGGCTTACCGGCCGATCCAACTCAAGCTGGGCGAGATCGGCGACATGGTCGAAGCCGACGCCCGGCTGGTCGCCTCGACCGCCCAGGCCTCAACCCCGGCGCTCAGCCGCCTCACCGCCCTCTTGAAGATCGCCAGCGGTGAGACCTGCCCGCTCGGCCCCGCCGCCGACCGCGCCCGCGCCGAAGCCCTGAAGCTCGCCCGCGCCCCCGACACCCGCGCCGAACTCACCACGGCGCCGGACCAGGTGGATGCGATCCGCGACCTGCTGAAGCACGCGGCATTGGCGGCCTAGAGCCCCAGCACCGCCCGCAACGCCTCGGCCACTCGCCCGACGTCCGCGTCGGCCATCCCCGGATAGAGCGGCAGGCTCAGGCATCGTGCGTACCAGGCCTCCGCGCCCGGCAGGTCCAGCGCGCCGTACCGCGCGCGGTAATACGGCTGGCGGTGGACGGGGATGTAGTGGACCTGCGTTCCGACCCCGTGTTCGCGCAGGCGCTCGACCACCTCGCGGCGGGTCAGGCCCACGGCTTCGAAATCGATCAGCACGCACATCAGGTGCAGCACCGGGTCGCTCCAGGCGGGCCGCGCGGCGACCTGGACCACCGGCGCGAGGGGCGCGAGGGCCGCGTCATAGGCCTTGGCCAGCGCGCGGCGGCGGGCGGCGAACCTCGGCAGCTTCTTCAGCTGCGAGAGGCCGAGCGCGCAGAGGATGTCCGGCAGGCGGTAGTTGAAGCCGGGCTCCGGCATCTCGTACCACCAGGGATCGGCGCCTTCCGGGCGGACCATGCCGTGGCTGCGCATCGTCCGCAGGCGCTCGGCGAGGGCCGGGTCGTTGGTGGTGACCATGCCGCCCTCGCCGGTGGCGATAGTCTTCACCGGGTGGAACGAGAAGGTGGCCATGGCCGCGTGGCGCACGTCGCCCACCCGCTCAGCCACATTGCCGAAGCTCATGGTCGTGCCGAGCGCGTGCGGCGCGTCCTCCACCAGCACCGCCCCGGCCTCGCCCGCCAGGGCGGCTAGTTCGGGCAGGTTGGCCGCGTCGCCGCGCAGGTGCACCGGCAGGACCGCGCGCAGGCGCCGTTCGCCGACCCGCGTCAGGGCCTCGGCGAGGGTGTCCGGCGTCATCAGGCCGCTTTGCGGATCGACGTCGGCGAACACCACCTCAGCGCCCACGTAACGGGCACAGTTCGCCGTGGCGAGGAATGTGATCGACGGGGCTATCACCGCCTCGCCGGGCCCTATGTCCAGCGCCAGCATGGCGAGGTGCAGGGCCGCGGTGCCGTTGGCGCAGGCCACCGTGTGACGCGCGCCCACCGTCTCGGCGAAGGCGGCCTCGAAGGCGGCGACCATCGGGCCAGTGGTCAGGAAGTCGGCCCGTAACGCTTCGACGACAGCCGCAACGTCGTCGTCCTCAATGGTCTGGCGGCCATAGGGGAGCACCGGGCCCGCCATCCTAGTCGGCCGCACGGCGGCGGCGCTGCGGACCGCCCTCGTTCAGCACCGCCAGCAGGCCCTCGCCGGAGAGCCAGTCGGTGTTGGTGTCGCTGGCGTAGCTGAAGCCCTCGTCCAGCTTGCCGCCGGCCAGGGGATCGCGGCGGTATTCCACGAAGGCCGGTTCGATGGCGTAACGGTCGCCCAGGTCGACGGTGGTGCGGGCGTCGTCGACGCCAATCATCATCTCGTGCAGCTTCTCGCCGGGGCGGATACCCACGACCTTGATCGGCAGGCCCGGCGCCATGGCGGCAGCCAGGTCGGTCATCTTCATCGAAGGGATCTTCGGCACGAAGATTTCGCCGCCATGCATCACGCCCAGGGAGGAGAGCACGAAGTCGACACCCTCGTTGAGGGTGATCCAGAAGCGGGTCATCCGAATGTCGGTGATCGGCAGCTCCGTCGCCCCGCGGGCGATCAGCCGCTGGAAGAGCGGCGCGACGGACCCGCGGCTGCCCACCACATTGCCGTAGCGCACCACCGAGAACCGCGTGCCGATGTCGCCGGAGAGATTGTTGGCCGCCACAAAGGTCTTGTCGGAGGCGAGCTTGGTCGCGCCGTAGAGGTTGACCGGATTGCAGGCCTTGTCGGTGGAGAGCGCCACCACCTGCTTCACCCGGTTGGTCAGGCAGGCCCAGACCACGTTCTCCGCGCCCAGGACGTTGGTGTGTATGCATTCGGAGGGGTTGTACTCGGCGGCCGGCACCTGCTTCAGGGCCGCGGCGTGGATCACCACGTCGACGCCGCGCAGGGCCAGCGTCAGCCGCTCGCGGTCGCGCACGTCGCCCAGGAAGAAGCGCATGGCGCTGAGCTTCTCCGGCCCGAAGCGCTCGGCGAGGTCGATCTGCATCTCGCTCTGCTTCAGCTCGTCGCGCGAATAGACGATCAGCTTGCGCGGCTGGCAGCGGGTCAGCACCGTCTCGATGAAGCGCCGGCCGAAAGAGCCGGTGCCGCCGGTGATCAGGATGACCTTGCCGTCGAGGTCGAGGTTGGTCGGCGCAAATCGGCCCAAGGCGCGCTCCAGGCAGTAGCAGGCGTTCGACCCTTGTCGCAGGCGCGCGTAAAGAAGCCGCTAACCATAAATCGGATAGGTCGGGCCATGCGCCGCCGCGATCTCTTAGCCGTCCTAGCCCTGGCCTCAATCGCTCCCGCGCGAGCCCTCGCCGAGGACAAGAACAAGAAGAAGAAGTCCGGCGGCGAGAACTACATCCCCATCGACCCGATCACCGGCACCACCAACAAGGGCGGCGGCCGGCGCGGCGTGCTGAGCGTCGACTGCGGCCTGCAGATCGACGATCCGAAGCTGCGGGAATACGCCGAACAGTCCATGCCCCGCCTGCGCGCGGCCTACGTCCAGTCGATGCAGACCTACGCCGCGGGCCTGGCCCCGGGCGCCGAGCCCAACATCGACTTCATCGTCCAGGCGCTGCAGCGCCAGACCGACCTGGTGCTGAAACGCCCCGGCGCGAAGCTGCTGATGGGCGCGGTGGTGGTGAACTGATCACATCGCGGAGATGCCGCCGTCGAGCTTCAGCTCGGCGCCGGTCATGAACTTGCTCTCGTCGGAGGCCAGGTAGAGGCAGGCGTTGGCGATGTCGTCCGGCTCGCCGATGTGGCCGAGCGGCACCTGGCGGCCAAGCTTGGCTTCGGCCTCCTCCTTGCCGAACCGCTGGCGCAGCGGGTCGAGGATCGGGGTGTCGATGAAGGTCGGGTGGATCGAGTTGGAGCGGATATCCAGCCCCTGCTTGGCGCAGTGCAGCGCGATGCCCTTGGACAGCAGCCAGACCGCCGCCTTCGAGGCGTTGTAGGACGGCGAGTTGTGGGCCGCGATCAGGCCGGCGATCGAGGAGATGTTGACGATCGAACCCGGCTGATGGGCGCGCATGTACTTCAGCGCATGCTTGGTCCCGAGGAACACCGAGTCGACGTTGACGCTCATCACCGTCTTCCAGTCCTCCAGGGTCAGGCTCTCGATGTCGCCGCCGCGGCTGATGCCGGCGTTGTTGACCAGCACCGAGATGCCGCCCATGGCCTCGTCGGCCTCCTCCAGGGCGAAGACCCATTGCTCCTCCTTGGTGACGTCCAGCGGGAAGGCGAAGGCCGCGCCCTCGCCATGCTCGGCGTTGATCTCGGCGGCCACGGCCTTGGCGCCGTCCAGGTTGATGTCGGCGAGGCTGACCTTCGCGCCCTCGGCCGCCAGCTTGCGCGCCATGGCCGCGCCCAGCCCCTGCGCCCCGCCGGTGATAAAGGCCTTCTTGCCCGCGACCCGTCCTGGCATCTGGATACTCCCGTCTTTTCTGATGTCCGCCCGGCGGCGTCTTCAGACGCCCTCCCGGCCATAATTCTCATGGATGATGCGAGCCTTTGGGTCCGGGCAAGTCAAGGACCGGCCTTTGGCCGGCCGCACCGCGGCGCGCCTTGGAGGCGCGTCCTTGAGTTGCCCGGACCCAAAGGCAAACTGGCCGTCATGAGATTTGAGCCACAGCCTGCCGAATGTTGTTTTCCTAAACCGTCATCCTCCGGTCAGCCGCCAGGCTAATCCGGGGGACCGAAATTAAAGCGCAGGATGGGGCGAGGCCGCTGGGATTCCCCGGATCGCGTCTCCGCGCGACCGGAGGATGACAGCCTGGCCGTCGGCGGGGCTACTTCTTCGGCGGCTTCTTCCCGAACCGCTCGGCCGCGCCTGGTGGAAGTTTCGGCCTGGGCCGTTTCGGTCGCGGCGGATCGACGGCCCCGCACTGCAAGGCCGCCGTGTCGACGAACTTCGCCATCGCCACATCCAGCTCGGTCACCCCGCCCGCATCGTGCGTCGTCAACACGATGTCCACCTTGCTGTAGACGTTACTCCATTCCGGATGGTGGTCGAGCTTCTCGGCCTGCATGGCCACACGGCTCATGAAGCCGAAGGCGCGGCTGAAATCGCCGAACACCACCTGACGCTGGATCGCATCCCGCTCGCCCGGCGCGGCGCTCCACACCGGCAGCTGCTCCAGGACCGACGCCAGCGGTAGCTTCTTCGGCCGGCTCACGCGACCGCCTCCGCGTCGAACGTCAGCCCCGTGGCGTCGGAGAGCTCGGCGAGGGTCTGGTCGACGTCCACCACCTTGATCGCCCGCATGCCGAGCGCGGCGGCCGGCTTGCAGTTGATGCCGAGGTCGTCGAGGTAGACGCAGGCCCCGGGCTCCACGGCCAGCAGCTCGCACATCATCAGGTAGATTCTCGGGTCCGGCTTGCGGACGCCCGCCTTGGAGCTTTCGATGATGGCGTCGAACAGCGGCATCACCTGGCCCATGGCCCCGGCGGCGCGCTGGCCCTCGTCCTGGCCGGGCGAGTGCATGGAGACCACGTTGTTGGTGATGCAGCCCACCTTGAAGCGGGCCTTGCAGGCCTTTAGCGCCGCCACCATCCGCGGCCTGAGCTCCCCCGACAGCAAGGGCAGAACGTCGCGGCCCGCCACCGGATGACCGAGCGCCGTGGATTCTTCCAGGAACTTGGCGTCGAAGCCCGCGGTGTCGATCTCGTTGCGCTCGAACAGGGCCCAGGCGTTGTCGTCCGGATCGGCGGAATTGACCCGTCGGATCAGGTCCTTCGGCAGTCCGTGCGCAGCCTCGAAGCGGTTGAAGGCCTCGAAGGGCGAAGAGGTGAACACCCCGCCGAAATCCCAGATCACCGCCTCGACAGCCATCGTCCGCACATCCTGCTTCACCCTGAGGCGGCGGACGCTAGAGAGGCGGACGCGGACGTGCAAGTAAGGGCGCGATGCGTCCGCTGTTCGACCTCCTGGCCCGCCAGCCCCGGCCCTTCCGCCTGGGCCTGTTCGGGCTGGCCTGCCTGATCCTGCTCTACATCACGCTGGCGCCCGGCAAGGACGTCCCGGGCGTCGGGCTCGTCTGGGACAAGGCCGAGCACGCCACCGCCTGGGCGGTGCTCACCGGCGCGGGCCTCCTGCTCTCGACCCGGCGGCGCTGGGCGATCGGCGTCTTCGCCTTCCTCTTCGGCGCGGCGGTCGAGGTGCTGCAGGCGGTGATGCCCTTCGGCCGCGATGGCGACATCCTCGACCTCACCGCCGACACCGTGGGCGTCGCCGCCGCCTACCTTGTCTGGTTCGGCCTGCGCCGGCTGGGCTGGGTCAGATGACCCCGCGCCACCGGCCCTGGGAGACGGCGGCGGACTTCCAGATCGGCCTTCGGCCCATCCCGCTCGCCGACTGGCTGGAGGGCGGCGAGGCCGATCCCGCGGCGCGCAAGGACCCGCTGTTCGAGACCGTCCGCGGCCTGGTCTGGGCCGAGGCGGAGGGCTCGCGCCCCGCCCAGGCGGAGGCCGGCGAGCTGGTGGACGCCGCGCTTGGGCCCGCGCCCCTACGGCCCGACCTGCCGCCGCTGTACGCCGCGGCACGGCGCACGCCGGACGATCTCTGCCTGATGGAGAAGGACGCCGCTGGCCAGTGGCGACTGACCGCGCTGTCCTTGTCGGCGGGAAGCTTCTTCACCGCCGAGGCGGTGATCGGCCGATCGCTGGGGGAGCTGCACGGCCCGGTGACCGGCTTCGCCGACCGCTTCCTGGTGCGGGTGCAGCGGGTCTTCGAGGGCCTGCGCCCCGAGCTGGCGCTGGAGCGGCGCAACTGGACGGTGCTGAACTCCGACGCCCTGCACACCCCGTCGTCCGCCCCGATCCGGGCGCGCCTCGGCGAGGTCACGCCCCGCGACGCCGGCCAGGGGCTGCATCTGCGGGTGGAGCGCCAGACCCTGCGCCGCCTGCCGCGCACCGGTGGGGCGCTCTTCACCATCCGGGTTTGGCTGGCGCCGCTGGGCAGCCTGGCCGCCGAGCCCGAACGGCTGGCCGCCTTCGCCGCCGCCTGGCGGGCCGCGACGCCAGAGCTGCGCGCCTATAAGCGGTTCGACCTCTACGACGATCTGGTGGAAAGCTTCCTTGCGGACCCTCAACCGGCCTGAGGGCGGAGAGACCATGCCAACCGACCCCCCGACCGAAACCAAGCCCTTCATCTACCTGGCCACGCCCTGCTACGGCGGGGTGCTGACCCTGCAGTTCATGCAGTCGGTGCTGGCCCTGCAGACCGCCTGCCGCGAGCGCGGCGTCGGGCTGGAGATCGACCTGATGGGCGGCGACGCCCTGATCACCCGGGCCCGCTCGCGCCTGGCGGCGCGCTTCCTGGACCGTGCGGAGGCGACCCACATCCTGTTCTGCGACGCCGACATCGGCTTCGCGCCCGGCAACGTCTTCCGCCTGCTGGAGGCCGACAAGGCGGTGATCGCCGCGGTCTGCCCGATGAAATACATCGACTGGGAGCGCACCCGCGCCGCCGCCAGGGCCGGCGCGCCGGACATGATGGCCGCCTCCCTGGGCTATGTGGTGCGCTTCATCCCGACCCCGGACAATTCCGTGCAGGTGGAGGGCGGCATCGCCAAGGTCGCCTATGGCGGCACCGGTTTCCTGATGATCCGCCGCGAGGCCATGCAGTCCATCGTCGACGCCCATCCCGAGCTCGAGGCCAAGATGGGCGACATGGGCGACAAGCTCGCCGACCGGGCGGTCATGGTGTTCGAGACCATGATCGAGCCGGAAACCGGCCAGTACCTGTCGGAGGACTACGCCTTCTGCCGCCGCTGGCGCGACCTGGGCGGCGAGATCTGGGCCGACATGGAGGCGCGGCTGACCCACGTGGGCCCGTCAGCCTACACCGGCAGCCTGATCCAGGCCCTGCAGGTGACCGGCGACGTCCCTAGCGGCGGTGGAGGATGATCTCGTCGGAGGTCCGCTCCACCCGCACCGGGGCGAAGGCCTCCAGCCGGCGCAGCACGTCCGGCTCGCTGTCGGTGACCAGCACGCCCGAGAAACGCAGAGCTCCAACGCGCGCGTCGGCGAGGCGCACCGGGACGCCGAAGCGGCGGGTCAGGTCGGCGGCGACCTCCGACAGCGGCTGGTCGCGGTAGATCAGCTGGCCGCCGGTCCAGGCGAAGGCGGCCGCCGGGTCGGAGACCTTCAGGAGTTGGGCCGGCTGGCCCTGGGTGTGGGTCAACTCCTGGCCGACGGTGACGCGGGTCGGCGCCGCGTTCAGGTCGTCGGCCGGACGCACCTCGACGGTCCCGCGGCGGACGGTCAGGTCCACCAGGTCGGCGCGGTGGCGCAGGTTGAACTCGGTGCCGACCACCCGCACCTGCCGGTCGCCGACCGCGATCAGGAAGGGCCGCTTGGCGTCGTGCGCCACGTCGAACACCGCCTCGGCGTCGGCCATCTCCACCCGCCGCGCCTGGCGCTCCAGCCGCACGGTGATCTTCGAGGCGGCGTTCAGCCGGATGTGGGTGCCGTCGGCCAGGGTGATGTCGCGGGTCTGGCCGGGGGCGGTCTGGTAGATTTGCGGCGTCACGGTCGCGGGCTGCAAGCCCAGGCCAACGGACACGGCGAGACCGGCGGCGACGGCGGCGCTCGCGCCGATCCAGACCCGGCGGCGGGTGGCGGCGCGCCCCACGGCGGGACGGCCTAAGCCGGGCTGCGGCCCCGCGGCGCGGCGGCGCGCAGCCAGCAGCGGCCGGCCGCCCAGCTCCTTGGCCACCGAGGCGTAGTCCAGGTCGACCCAGAGGGATTCCAGCTGTTCGTAGGCCCGCGCATGGGTCGGCGACGATTGCAGCCAGCGCTCAAAGGCCAGCCAGTCGTCACCGGTCGCCGCCTCGCCCTGCAGGCGTGCGAACCAGTGGGCCGCCTCTTCGGCCACCCCGCCGTCCTCGACACTGTCGTCCGACCTAGCCATTCACCTGGCCCACGGGGGCCACATCCCCGTTTTCGATGTGATGACGCCGCCGCCGGCTCTGTTCCTCAGGTAACGTGTTCCGCGGGTCATGGCAGCCTTGCCAGGAGGTGCTTCAGCGCCGCCATCATGTGTTTCTCGACCGCGCTGCGCGAGATGCCAAGGGCTTGCGCGACCTCCGGGTGGCTGAGGCCGTCGAACTTGTGCATGCGGAAGACCCGCTGGGTCTGCGGCGTCAGCTCCTTCAGCGCCTCGGTCAGCAGGCCCAGGCGCTGGCGGGCGGCCACCGCGCTCTCGGCGCTCGGCTCGGCGGAGACCTCGTGGACGCCCAGGCGCACGGTCTGGCTGTCGCGCCAAGCGCCGTCGCGGTGGGCCGTGCGCCGCTCGCCGCGCAGGCGGTCGAGCATCAGGTTGGAGCCGAGGCGGTAGAGGTAGGCCAACGGGTTCTGAATCTCGCCCGCGGGCTCCAGGCCGGAGAGCCGCACATAGATGTCCTGCACCAAATCCTCGGCGGCCGCGGCCGAGCGCAGGCGCACGGTGAAGAATCGGACGAGGTCGGCGCGGCGCGCCAGGTAGACCGCGATCAGCACAGCGCGTTCATCCTCGCGCCCGCCGCCGTTCCGTCCGCTGTCGTCCGCCAAGTCCACGCGCTTTGTCGCCCACCGCCAACAGATTTCATACATGACACAGCCGGCGGCGGCGACATGCTCTGTGGGCGGCGCGCCATTGCGACGCGGCCCATGGCGCCGAGGGCGGTTCCCAGGCCGGAAGGCTGCGGCTATGAGGGCGCATGAGCGCCGACACCGGGGGCCCCTTGCGTCACGACCCAGCTCGCCCCGCACCTTCGCTGGAGCTGGGCGTCATTGTGCCCACCTTCAAGGAAGCCCCCAACGTGGGGCCCCTGCTGGCCAAGCTGGAGGCGGCGCTCGAGGGCGTGGTCTGGCAGGCGATCTTCGTCGATGACGACAGCCCCGACGGAACCGCGGCCGTGGTCAAGGCGATCGCCGCTGTCGATCCGCGGGTGATCTGCCTGCACCGCATCGGCCGCCGTGGCCTGGCGGGCGCGGTGATCGAGGGCGCGCTGGCCAGCGCCGCGCCCTTCGTGGCGGTGATCGACGGCGACCTGCAGCACGACGAGACCTTGCTGCCGCAGATGCTGAAGGCCCTGCAGGAGGACCGCGCCGACGTGGTGGTGGGCAGCCGCTACCTCGGCGTGGCCGGGGCTGACGCCTCGGCCCTGGGCGCCCGGCGCGAGGCCGGCAGCCGGCTCGCCAACTGGCTGGGCCAGCGGGTGCTGCGCGCGCCGGTGACCGATCCGATGAGCGGCTTCTTCATGATCCGCCGCGAACTGGTGGAGACGGTGGCCCCGGAACTGGCCACCTCCGGCTTCAAGGTGCTGTTCGACATCCTGGCTTCGCAGAAGACCCCGCCGCGCTATCTGGAGCTGCCCTATGAGTTCCGCGTCCGCAACGCCGGCGAGTCCAAGCTCGATAACGGCGTGGTGGTGCAGTACCTGGGCCTTCTGGCCGCCAAGCTCAGCCGCGACCTGATCTCGCCGCGCTTCATCATGTTCGCCCTGGTCGGTGCGAGCGGCGTGGTGGTCAACCTGGTGATCTTGCGCCTCCTGCTGCACATCGGTTTCGCCGCGGCCCAGCTGGTGGCGGCGCTCGGGGCCATGACCTCCAACTATCTGATCAACAACGCCGTCACTTACCGCGACCGCCGCAAGCGCGGCCTGGCGCTGGTCACCGGCTACCTCAAGTTCGTCATGCTGTGCAGCGTGCCGCTCGCCGCCAACGTCGCGGTGGCGACCATGGTCTATGAGCGCGGCCCGTCCTGGTGGGTGGCCGGTGTCGCCGGCGCGATCGTCGCCGCCGTCTGGAACTATGTGACGACCTCCCGAGCCGTCTGGTGACCGCGACCGAGGCTGGCCCTGCCCTGGACGCGGGCTCGGGGCGCGCGTCCCGCCGGGCCGTCCTTTGGCTGGCGCTCGGTCTGACGGGGCTGCGGCTGATCGCGGCGGCCAACATCCACCTCACCGAGGACGAGGCCTACTACCGCTTCTGGGCCCAGCACCTGCAGCTGGGTTACCTCGACCATCCGCCGATGATCGGCTGGTGGATCCGCGCCGGCATGAGCCTGTTCGGCGACACGCCGCTGGGTGTGCGGCTGCTGCCGGCCCTGAGCTGCGGCCTCAACACCTGGCTGATCGGCGACCTGGCGATCCGGCTCGGCGCGGCCCCACGCACCGCTTTCCGCGCCGCGCTCTGGTACAACGCCACCCTGACGGTTTGCCTGGGCGGCATGCTGGCGATCCCGGATTCGCCGGCCAGCTTGTTTTGGACGCTCACGCTCTGGGCGCTCGCCCGGTTCTGGGAGCATCGCCGCCCCGGTTGGTGGCTGGCGGCGGGCGTGGCCGCCGGCCTGGCGGTGATGTCGAAGTACTCCGGCCTGTTCCTGGCCCCGGGCGTGCTGCTCTGGCTGCTCTTGATCCCGCGCGGCGCGGCCGAGCTGCGCAAGCCCGGGCCGTGGATCGCCGGGCTGCTGGCCGTCGCGGTGTTCGCCGCCAACCTGGTCTGGAACGCCCAGCACCAATGGATCACCGTCATCAAGCAGTTCAGCCGCATCGCCCCGCACGGGATCACCGCGGCCTACATCAGCGAGCTGATCGCGGCCCAGGTCCTGCTGTTCACCCCGCTGCTGGCGGTCTACGCCGTACTGGGCGTCCGCCAGGGCTGGCGCGAGCGCGGTCAGGCCCAGGCGGTGCAGCTCATGCTGCCGATCGCCACCTCCGCGCCCTTCGCCGCCTACCTTCTGGCGCACAGCCTGCACGACCGGGTGCAGGGGCACTGGCCGGCGCCGATCTTTGGCGCGCTGGCGATCTGCGCGGCGGTGGCGGCCGAACCGCTGGGCGCGACGCCGCGCCAGCGCCTGGTGCGCCGCGCGGCCCCGGCGCTGGGCTTCGCCGTGGCCGCCGTGGCCTTTTCCCTGATGGCGCTGCCGACGCCGAGCCCGCTCGGCCGCCTCGACCCGACCCTGCCGCTGCGCGGCTGGACCGGGTTCGCCAACGACGTCGAACGCCTGCGCGCCCAGACTGGCGCGGCCTGGGTTGGGACGCTGAGCTATGGGGTCTACGCCCAGCTACAGGACGAGGGCCGCATCACCAGCCCGCTGCTGGAGCTCGTCGAGCGGGACCGCTATTGGGCCGACGATCCCGGCCGGCCGGATTTCACGCGCCAGGGGCTGGTCGTCGACCTCGGCCGGCGGATGAAGGTGGAGGACGTGCAGCGCTGCTTCCTGCAGGTCACGCCGGTGGGCGAGGTCAAGCGGGCCGGCGGGCCGGCCCACAACCAGCGCTATGCGGCCTATCTCGTCTCCGGCCCCAAGCGCGACGTATGGATCCGCGGCTGCCCGGACCAGATCGCCCCCGGAGTTTGGCGCTGAGGCCTAGAAACTGTGGGCCACGCCGAAGCCCAGGGTGCGCGGCCGCAGCGGCGTCGCCTGGGTGGCGCGGGCGCGGCTGAAGGGGTTGCCGAAGGCGAAGGTGTTGCCCCGTTCGTCGGCGACATTGTCCAGATAGAGCGTGGCCCGCCAGGCCTGGGCGCGCAGGGTCCCGGCCAGCCGCCCCGAGGCGTAGCCGCCCATGGCGTTGTCCACCCCGCCGTCGAAGGTCAGGTAGGAGCGGCCCACATAGACCGCCTGGGCCGACGCCTCCGCCTGATAGGGGCCGATCCGCCAGCGGTAGCGCAGGTCGGCCCCGCCCATGTCGTAGGGCACGCCGGGCAGGCCGATGTCGCGCCGGGCGGGAAAGACGTCGCCGGCGCGGGTGATCTTCGGGTCCTCGATCAGCATGTTGATGCGGACCAGCAGGTGATCGTCCGGCCGCCAAACCGCCTCGCCTTCCACCCCGGTGTTGGAGCCGTCGCCGATGTTGACGGTGAGCGGCAGGCCGGACGCCAGCCGCTGGTCGGTCTGCAAACCGTCCCAGTCGGCGTGGAACACCGCGCCGCGCAACATCAGGCGGTGGTCGAACACCGGCAGGGTCGCGCCGATCTCGTAGCTCCACAGGTGATCGGGCTTGAACTGCGGCGACACCGCCTCGGTGGTCGGGCCGCCCGCCGCCGCCGGGATGTTGAAGCCGCCGGCGCGGTAGCCCTCCTGCACCTGGCCGTAAATCACCAGCTCGGCGGCGGCCGCGTAGCTCACCCGGAACTTCGGGGCCACGCCCTGGTCGGTGAGGCCTTCGCGCAGGGCTGGAATCGGGGCTTCGGCGATGTCGAAGTCGTCGGCGCGGGTGTCCACGCGGGTGACGAACCAGCGGGCGCCCAGGGTCGCGGTGAGACGCGAGGAGATGTCGTAGGCGACCTCGCCATAGAGCGCGCCCTCCGCCAGGCTGTCGCGGCGGCGGTAGATCGAGCGCGTCGGCCCCACCGGATTGACGTCCACCAGGAAGGCCTGATCCACCTCGTCGGTGTAAGAGAGGAAGCCGCCGGCCAGCCAGCGCCAGCGCCCCGGCATGTTGGAGGACAGCAAGCCTTCGGTCGTGAACAGCCGGATGTGGCTGTCCTCGTCGAAGGCGCCGCCGGTGGTCGAACCGCCGGCCGCGCGGAAGGCGCCGGTGGCGTCGTAGCGGGTCTCGAGCGCGTGGTCGATATAGGCGCTCGAGACCTTCAGGTCGGCTATTCCGCCCTGATGCGAGGCGGTGACGGTCAGCTCCGAGAAATCGTCGGCGTAGGGTTCCCGCACGGCGGCGTCGCGGCTAAGCGGCCCATCGCCGCCCTGGGTGTACTGGCTGTCCGAGGCGGCGATCTTCTGTTGGACGAAGCCGCTCTCGACGGTCCAACCGTCCGGCAGGTCGGCCAGGGCCGCGATCCGCCCGCCGGTGCGGCGGGTGTAGTTGACGTTCTTCAGCCCCAGCACGGGGTTGTCGATGTAGCCGCCGCTCTCGTCGTTGTAGAGCACCGCGCGCACCGCCGCCTTGCCGTCGGCCAGCGGCAGGTTGGCCATGGCCTCGAACCCGTCGGAGGGCCCTCCACGCTGGGTGAGCGCCCCGTCGACCGCGACGTCGCCATAGGCGGCGGAAACGTCCGGCTTGGCGGTGACGATGCGCACGATGCCGCCCATGGAGCCCGAGCCGTAGAGCGTGCCCTGCGGCCCGCGCAGCACCTCCACCCGGTCGACGTCGGCCAGCCGCAGGTCTGGGTCGGGCGCGTTGTAGGTGATCGGCGTGTCGTCGAGGTAGAGTCCCACCGTCGACTGGGTCTTGCCGGTGAAGGAGCCGTCGGAGAGCCCGCGCACGAACAGCTTGTCGCGGCCGGAGCCCAGGTTGGTGACGGCGACGCTGACCACCTGGCCGACGATGGCGTCGAAACTCTTACCGCCCAGGGCGTCGAGGTCGTCGGCCGACAGCACGCTGATCGCCGTGGCGCTGTGGGCCAGCAGTTCCGGCCGCTTTTCGGCGGTGACCACCAGCTCGTCCAGCTTGGGCGCGTCGCCGGGGGGGGCGGCCTCGCTGTGCTTGGGCGGCGCGGCCTCGGCGACCATGGGGCGGGCCACGATGCGGAAGCTGGTGGCGTCCAGGGCCTCGAAGCCGCAGCCGGGGGGCAAAAGAGCCTCCAGCGCCTTGGCCGGCGTCAGCGTCGCCGACACCGCCCGCGAGCGGCCCGTGCAGCCGTGCGCCGGCAGGCCGCCCACCGAGACGCCGCCTTGCACCGCGAAGCGAACGAGGGCAGCTTCCAGGGGTTCTGAGGGGAGACGGAAAATCCGCGCTTCGGCAGGCCTTACCTGGGCGGCCTGGGCGACGTCCGCCGCCCCGCCCGCGGCCAGAATCGCAAGGCCGCAAGCTGTCGCTGCGGCCAACCGGCGCCTTGCATTCGCCGTCGTGAGGTGGTTGTCCGTACGCGACGTCATTTCCGACGTGGGCCCCCCGGGGCAAGGCGACCAGATCAATGCGTAGAAGTCCACTGGCCTTGCTCGATCCCCACGGCGACAGAACGCCCGCCGATGCATTGGCTATCGCCGAAGCCCGCGACGCCTGCCGCGCGAATTTCGCGCGCAGCCTGGCCGAGGCCTCCGCCGAGGACCAACCCTACCGCCACTGGATGCTGCGCGACGTCCTGCCGGCGGACATGGCCGCGACCCTGGACGCCCTGCCCTTTCCCGCGCCGGCCCTGAACGGCGTATCCGGCTCGCGCGAAATCCACAACAACACCCGCCGCTATATCGACGGCGAGGCGATCGCCGGCCACACCACCTGCGCGGCCCTGGCCGAGGCGTTCCAGCACCCGGACACGGTGGCGGCGGTGGAAGAGGTCACCGGCGCGCGCCTCGACGGCTGCTGCCTGCGCATCGAGTACGCCCAGGACACCGACGGCTTCTGGCTGCAGCCGCACACCGACCTGGGGGTCAAGAAGTTCACCCTGCTCTACTATCTGGGTCCGGACGGCGCGCCAGACCTGGGCACCGACGTCTACCGCGACGCCAAGACCTGGTCGCACCGCGCGCCCTTCGAGCCCGGGGCGGCGCTGGCCTTCGTGCCCTCGGACCGCACCTGGCACGGCTTCGAGCCGCGGCCGATCCCGGTGGTGCGCAAGTCGCTGATCGTGAACTATGTCACCGAGGAGTGGCGGGCCCGCGAGCAGCTTTCCTATCCCGACACGCCGGTGAGCGGCCGCCGCTAGCGGCGGCCGCTCCAAACCCGCCCCGCGATCAGGCCGCGGCCGGCAGGGTGACGACGGCTGTCGTTCCGCCCGGCCGCGACTGCAGCTCCACGTCGCCCCCATGTGCGCGGGCCGTGGAACGGGCGATCGGCAGGCCCAGGCCCACCCCGCCGTTGTCGAGGTTGCGCGAAGCGTCGGTGCGGTAGAAGGGCTGGAAGACGCGGCCGAGCTCGTCCGGAGACAGGCCCGGGCCGGCGTCGACGATCTCCACCACCGCGGCGGGACCATCCCGGCGCACGTTGATCCGCGCCTCGCCGCCGTATTTCAGCGCATTGTCCACCAGGTTGGAGAACAGCCGCTGCAGGGCGACCGGGTCGCCGTCGACGGTGACGGGGGCCGCGGCCTCGTCGATCTCCACCTGGCCGCCGACCATCGCCGCATCGTCGGCGACGCATTCGATCAGGGACAGCAGGTCCAGTTTCTCCCGTCGCCGCGGCTGGCCCTCGTCGCGGATGAAGGCCAGCACGCCGCCGATCATCTGCTCCATCTGGTCGACGTCGGAGAGCACCGAGGCCTTTAAGCCCGCCGGCGCGGCCTCCAGCTTGAAGCGGATGCGCGCCAGCGGCGTGCGCAGGTCGTGGGAGATCGCCCCCACCATGGCCGTGCGGTCGTTGATGTAGCGCTTCAGCCGTTCCTGCATCTCGTTGAAGGCGTGAGCAGCGGCCCCGATCTCGGCGGGCCCCTTCAAGGTCATCTGCGGGGCGTGCGGATCGCGGCCCAGGGTCTCGGCGGCTTCGGCGAAGCGGCGCAGCGGCGCGGAAATCCGCCGCGAGAACAGATAGCCCGCCGAGGCCACCAGCAGGAAACCGCCCAGGAGCCAGGCCAGCGCCTGCATCTGCCAGGCGGAAGGGAACGGCTCAGGCGTCGAGCGGATCACGGTCCAGGTTCCATCGGCCTGCTGCAGGGCTGCGGAGAAGTCGCCGAAGATCGGCAGCTCGGGCCCGCCGAAGAAGCGGCGCCGGCCGGCCATGCGCATCCAGGGCCGCAGCTCGCCGCCGCCGCGGAAGGCGTAGGCCGGGGCGGCCAGGTTCGGCACGGGCTCCTGCTCCGGGGGCGGCCGCGCCAGGTCGGACGCCGAGAACGGCCCGGCGGCCTGGTCGCGGTCATTCTCGAAGGGCGAGGCGCCCATCGGCCCGCCGCGGTCCGGGCCCCGGGGCGGCGGCTCGCCCGTCACCACCCGGCGCAGGCGCCAGAGCGGCGAGGCGTTCTGCTCCTCCAGCCGCACCTTCTCCTCCGGCTCGCCCAGGGTGCGGGCGAGCGCGGCCAGGGTGCGTTCATGCTCGCGGTGCGGCGAGACCAGTTCCGGCGGCAGGGCCTTGGCGGTGCTGCGGGCCAGGGGGCGGCCGAACCGGGTCTTCAGCGGCCCGCCGCGCAGGGCCGCGGCGACCTCGGCCACCCGGTAGACCGGCGGCCGGGGCGGCGGCATGAACAGGATGATCCCGAAGCTGATCGCCTGGGCGACCAGCAGGCTGACCAGCAGGAGGCCGACGAGCTGCAGGCTGATCGGCGCCCGCGGGCGGGACGGCCGTTCCGCGGGGGCCATGGCTAGACCCTAGCCGGCCGGCTCACGCGCGGGTGACCTTGGCGTCGAACAGATAGCCCGCGCCGCGGTAGGTCTTGATGATCTCGCCCTCGACGCAGGCGTGCAGCTTGCGGCGCAGGCGGCTGATCTGCACGTCGACCGCCCGGTCGAACACCTCGGTCTGCGAGCCGCGGGCCTGCTCCAGCAGCTGGTCGCGCGACAGGATGCGCTGCGGGTTCTCCAGGAAGACGCTGAGCAGGGAGAACTCCCCGCCGGTGAGCAGGATGGTGGTGCCGTTGGGGGCGCGCAGCTGGCGGCGCAGGGTGTCCACTACGAAACCCTGGAAATGGTAGGTCTTGCCGCGCCGGGGGGCGCCGCCGCGCACCTCGTCCAGGCGGCGGAAGACGGCGCGGACCCGGGCCAGCAGCTCCCGCGGGCTGCAGGGCTTGGGCAGGTAGTCGTCGGCGCCCAGCTCCAGGCCCAGCACCCGGTCGACCTCGTCGCCCATGGCGCTGACCATGACGATGGCCGGGCCGCCGGTCTCCGACAGCCGCCGGCAGATCGACAGGCCGTCTTCACCCGGCAGCATGACGTCAAGCACGATCAGGTCGATGGGCGCCGCGGCCAGGGCCGCCTCCATCGAGGGCCCGTCGTGGGCGGCGTGCAGCTGGTAGCCGTGCTCCTGCAGATAGCCCACCACCTGCTCGCGGAGCTGGCTGTCGTCGTCGACGACCAGGATGTGACGGGCGGGAAGGACGCTCGCTTGGGTGTTCATGGCATATCCTCCCCATGGGCTGGCGGGTTCCGGCCTATGGCCAAAGGATTGTGGCGCCGCGACAACGGCGACGCCACATTCCTCTATTGGGCCTCAGCCGAGCCTATTCGTCGCGGGGGCCGCCAGGAGGCGGGCCGCCCCCCGGGCCACGACCGCCGAAGCCGTGGCCGCCGAACCCGTGATGGCCCCAGCCGCCACGGCCATAGCCGTGGCCCTGGACCCGCTGCAGGGCGTCGAACACCTGCTTCTGGTCGGGGCTGAGCGCGTTGTAGAAGGTCCGCAGGGCCTCGGCGTGGCGTTGGCGCATGCCGGACATCTCCGCCTCGCGCCGCGCCTCCATGTCCAGGCGCTGGGCGGTGGTCATCGGCGCAGCCCCCGGGCCGGCTCCAGGAGCCCCCGGCGGGCCATGGCGGCCGCCCGGCTTGCCGGCGCCGTCGGGGCGATGGTGCGACTGCAGGAAGGCGGTGAGCGCCGGCTCCTGGTCGGGACGCAGGCGCAGGATGGTGCGCAGGTCCTGGGCCCGCTGCTTTTCATGCGCCTCGCGCATGGCCTGCATGCGGGCATGCATGTCGCCGGCCGCCGCCGGACGTGGGCCGCGCTGGCCGTCCTGGGCCCAGGCGGCGGGGGTCGCGAGCGTGGCGGCGCCGAGCACGGCGAGGGCGGAAAGGGCGGCGTAGCGGGTAGCGCGTCTCATGGAAGGGTCGTCTCCGGTTTTCGTCCCGGGCTTGATGCCACGGCCCTGCGCCAGGGGAATTTCGGCCCGTGAGACGCCTGCGACATGGCCTGGACACAGTAAGGCGAAGGCTGGGTAAGCAGCCGGACGGACACGGCCGGAGCCGCAAGGGCCCCGGCCGCGCCGCGGCAAGCTGCCGCGGACTCTAGGCGCTGACCGCCTGGGCGGCCGTCGAGGACTGAGTCTGCGTGCTGTCCACGCCGCCCATGTGGTGGGCCTGGCGGAAGGCGTCGATGCCGGCGGAGATCTCGCTGGCGCTCAACTGGCCGTCGCCGTTGGTGTCCAGGCTGTTGAAGGCCGTGGACAGGCTGGTGGCGTCGCTGGAGCCGGCCGAAACCCCGAGCGCGCTCTCGACTTCGCTCAGGCTGAGGCTGCCGTCCTGGTTGGAGTCGGTCGCCCCGAGCAGCTGGTCGGCGAGGTCGGCGCCAGAGGCGCTGTCCGCGCCGCTCATGCCGCCCATGCCATGGTGGTGATGCCCGCCGTGGTGGGCGCCTTGCGGGCCTTGGGGCCCTTGTGTGCTTTGCGCGCCTTGGCCGCCATTCATGGCGGACAGGGCGTTGGTGAGTTCCTGTTGGCTGATTTCGCCGTCGCCATTCGTGTCGATCTGGGCGAATGCCTGGGAGAGCGCGTCCGCGCCCGAGGTCGTGTCGGTTCCGGAGGCGCTGTCCGCGCCGGAGGTGCTGCCCATGCCCAGCGCGTTTTCGATTTCGCTGAGGCTGAGGGAGCCGTCGCCGTTGGTGTCGGCCACGCTCATGATCTGCGAGGCGATGCTTGAGGCCTCCGACGGCGCTTCCTGCGCCGAGAGCAGCGAGGCCAGGGTGTTCGAGACGAATTGTGTCGCGCTCGGCCCGCCCGCCAGCTGGCTGGCCGTCTGGGTGGTGGAGGTCGAAGACGTGCTGGCGGAGCTGGCGCCCGGCAAATCCTGCCCGGCCGAGGCGGATTGAGATTGCAGCATCATGCTTAGGAGGCGTTGTGCCTCACCCCCTCCGTAAGCTGTTGGAGTTGAAGAAATTTGCATCTAAGCCTCACCTGAGGTTTCAAGGACGCGCGGCGATTTGCGCCCCTGGGAGCCCGCCGCGCGGCGTAAGCCATGCAAATTCCGGGGTATTTGGAGTTGCGGCCGAATGTTTCGGCCTTTGCTGCAAGGGTGTAACGATAGGCCGCTGTTTTCAGCGGCCGACGAGCGGATCGGTGAACCGGAGCCATGCGCCGGACACAATCATGCTCGATCGATCTGGCCGTCGTGAGGGGTTGAAGTTGATGACTGGGTATTTTTCGCCGCTCGCCACTCGTTCAGCCGAAACGGCCCCCCGTGGCGCGCGTCGCCTGCGGGCCGGCGTGCTGCGTTTCGGGCCGGCGATGGTCAGCGTTTCAGCCCTGATCTGGGCCGCGCCGGCGCTCGCCCAGACCACCACGCCCCCGGCCTCGACCACGCTCACCGACAGCACCACAAAGCCGCAGGTCACCTCGCAGACCGGCGACCTGACCATCAACTCCGGCGTCACCGTCCACCCGCCGTCGGGCGTGGCGGTGACCCAGGACAGCAACAACTCCGTCACCAACAACGGCGAGATCCAGTTCCAGAACAAGAACGAGGTCACCGCCATCCTGTCGGTGGTCCCGACGTCCGGCCTCACGGGCTCGATCAGCAACAACGCCACCATCGAGGTCGACGACACCACCCAGCCGACCACCGACAAGAACGGCATCCTGCACGGCCCGTTCGCCAGCGGCCCGGACCGCAACGGCATCATCGTCACCGGCACCGGCACGCTCACCGGCGACATCGACAACAGCGCCACCGGCGTCATCACCATCAAGGGCGACAATTCCTCGGCCATCTCGATCGGGACCAACCTCAACGGCCAGATCATCAGCGCCGGCTCCATTTCCGCCTCGGGCACCAACGTTTTCGGCATCCACACCACCGGCTCGGTCAGCGGGCCGATCACCCTCGGCGGCACCATCTCCACGGCCGGCCAGGGCGCCCAGGCCGCGAACTTCGGCGGTGACATCGGCGGCCAGCTGGACATCAACGGGACCATCAGCTCGACCGGCTACCGCTTCACCACCCGCAGCACCGACCCGAATTTCCTGAAGGAACTGGCCGCCGACGACCTGCTGCAGGGCGGCGCGGCGGTCACCGTCAGCGGCAACGTCGCCGGCGGCGTCCTGGTGGACGCCTCGACCTCGACCGACGCCACCACGGGCGTGATCACCTCCGTCGAAGGCACCATCAGCCAGAGCGCCCAGGCGCCCGCGATGGTGATCGGCAACACCACGGCCGGACACAACATCGTGCTGGGCAACGTCGGCACCGACACGGACGCCTATGGCCTGGAGATCAAGGGCGCGGTCGCCTCCTCGGGCGTCTACGACGGCGTCTCCTCCACCGGCATCCAGGTGGGCATCGCCGGCGGCGGCACAGTCAACACCAGCGGCGGCATCCACATCGTCGGGAGCGTCACCGCCACCTCCTGGCTGGCCGATTCGACGGCCATGGCGCTGACCGGCACGATCGCCCCCCTGATTCGCAACGAGGGCGACATCGGCGCGTCGCTGAATTCCGACGCCGTCGGCATCACCGCGCGGGCGATCACCATCGACGCCACCTCCGTCCTGACCACCCTGCAGAACGCCGCCAACATCACCGCCACGGTGGCCGGCCCGTCGGCGAACGCCATCGTCATCCAGGACAAGTCCGGCACCCTCGCCGAAATCGAGAACATCGGCATCATCGCCACCGGCCGCACCTTCACCGCCTCCTCTGCGGTGACCGGCCAGAGCGTGGCGATGGACCTGTCGGCCAACACCAGCGGCGTGCACATCATCCAGTTCCTGCCGAGCGGGGACACGCTGGCGCCCGAGATCATCGGCGACATCACCACGGGCTCCGGCGCCGACCGGCTGGAGTTCCTGGCCGGCACGGTGACCGGCAACATCAACCTGGGCGCCGGCGCCAACAGCCTCAGCATCGACAATGGCACGGTGGTGAAGGGCAACCTGGACGCCCCCGGCGGCACGCTGGCGCTGAGCATCGGCACGGGCTCGCTGACCATCAACGACGCCAGCCAGCTGAAGCTGCCCACCCTGTCGATGGGCTCCGCCGCGGCCCTGGTGGTCACCGCGGACCCAGTGGCCGGCACGGCGACCAATCTGAACGTGTCCGGCGCCGCCAACATCGCCAGCGGCGCCACCATCGGCGTCCGCGTCGCCTCGGTGCTGCAGGGCACGGAGACCTTCAACATCGTGCAGGCCGGCCAGCTGAACGTCGGCGCCTCCGCCTCCAGCCTGCTGGGCTCTTCGCCCTTCCTCTATAACACCAGCCTGGCCGTCAACTCGGCCACCGGCTCGATCAACGCCACCCTGTCGACCAAGACCGCCGCCCAGCTCGGCCTGCCGTCGGCCACCGCCGCGGGCCTGGCCCCCTTGCTTGCGAACATCAGCAAGGACGCGGGCCTGGAGAGCGCGCTCCTGTCCCAGACCACCCAGTCGGGCCTGGTCAACCTCTACAACCAGATGATGCCGAACCATTCCGCCAGCATCTTCAACACCGTGGCCGCCAGCGTGGGCGCCATGAGCCGGCCGCTGGACGACCGGCAGGACCCGGTGGGCGGCGGCTTCTGGATGCAGGAAACCAACGCCGGGGTGTTCCAGAACGGCCACGACAACGACCCGGGCTACAAGGCCTGGAGCTTCGGCGCCGTCGCCGGCTACGAGGTCCCGAAGACCCCGTTGGGCATCCTGGGCGCCACCTTCGGCGCCAGCGCCAACCAGATCTACGCCGACGATGTCGACCCGTCGCAGGACCTGCACGCCAATCTGGTCGACGCCGGCGTCTATTGGCGGATCACCAAGGGCGGCTTCTCGGCCAATGTGCACCTGGGCGCCGACTATGTGCAGGTCACCTCGACCCGGGTGATCGAGGTCCTGGGCGGCGACGGCCTGGCGGTCTCGCGCGCCGCCGATGGCCACTGGAACGCCTGGGGCGTCAACGCCCACGCCATGGCCAGCTACGAGGCGCACCTGGGCAAGGCCTACATCCGGCCCCTGGTCAACGTGGACTACATGCGGCTGGAGGAAGGCGCCTACACCGAGACCGGCGGCGGCGACGGCATGGACCTGGCGGTCAACTCGCGCACCAGCTCGCGCCTGTCGGCCTTCGCCGGCGTCGCGGTGGGCGCGCTCTATGGCCCCGACCACTCCTGGGGTCCGGAGGCCCTGATCGGCTACCGCTCGGTGACCAACGAGGTGCTCGGCAACACGACGGCCAAGTTCGTGGCCGGCGGCGACCCGTTCACGCTGAGCTCCGAGGACATATCGGGCTCGGGCGCGGCGGTGCACCTGTCGCTGCGCGGCGAGAACGGCTCGGGCGGCTTCGCGGTGGAGACCGGCGCCGAACAGCGCGACGGCCTCAGCATCTACGACCTGCGGCTGACCGGGCACGTGCAGTTCTAGGGGCACGCCCGCCCGGGCGGCCTCTGGCGCGCGTCGGCCCGTGGTGCTTAGCTTGGCCATCGGCTGAGCGGGAGCAGGACGATGCGGAGGATCTGGACGGCGGCCTCTGGGGTTCTGGCCGCAGGCGTCCTGCTGGCCGCCGGCGCGGGACAGGCGCAGGTGAAGTCGGGGGCCGAGAGCGGCCTAGGCCTGACGGGCGCCGACGTTCCGCCGTTGCTGCAGACCGTGGAGGCCCATCCCTACGCGCCGCCGACCGCCATGACCTGCCCGGCCCTGACCTCCGAACTCGTCCAGCTGGACGATCTCCTGGGTCCGGACATCGACAATGACACCGAGGCCGAGCCCCAGTCGCGCACCGACAAGATCCGCAGCTCCGGCGCCGATCTGGTCCGCGGCATGGTGCCCTACGGCGGGGTGGTGCGCACGCTCACCGGGGCCAGCAAGAAGGACAAGCTGCTGGCCAAGGCGGTGACGGCCGGCTACGCGCGGCGCGGCTTCCTGCGCGGCCTGGCGCTGACCCGGAAATGCGCGCCGCCGGTGACTGCGCCTACGGCCGCCAAGCCCGCGAACTGACGCGCCCGTCGCCGGGCGCGGCATCTAAGCTTCTGATTTCGCTGGCGCACCCGACACGATTCGAACGTGTGACCTTTGCCTTCGGAGGGCAACGCTCTATCCAGCTGAGCTACGGGTGCCGATCCAGCGGAGGCGTGTGTCTAGCCGAAAGGCCGCCCCGGCGCTAGGCGCCCTTGACGTTGTCCCAGAAGGTCTTAGCCTTGCCGGCGAAGCTGGCGTTCTTCGGATGCTGCTGGTCGCTGCAGAGGCCGGCGAACTCGCGCAGCAGCTCCTTCTGGCGGGCGGTGAGCTTGGCCGGGGTCTCGACGAACAGCTCCACCACCAGGTCGCCGCGGTCGCGGGAGCGCAGGGAGGGCATGCCGCGGCCCTTCAGGCGCACGGTGCGGCCGGTCTGGGCGCCTTCCGGCACCTTGACCCCGATCTTGCAGTTACCGTCGCAGTTCTCGCCGCCCATCAGGCAGGGCGCGTCGATCTCGCCGCCCAGGGCCGCGATCGCCATGGGCACCGGCACGGTGCAGAGCAGGTCCAGGCCGTCGCGCTCGAAGAGTTCGTGGGCGCGCACCGAGATGAAGATGTAGAGGTCGCCGCGCGGGCCGCCGCGCCGGCCGCCGTCGCCTTCGCCGGCCAGGCGGATCTGGGCGCCGTCGTCGACGCCGGCGGGGATGCGCACCGACAGCGTCCGCTCGCGCCGCACCTGGCCCATGCCGTGGCAGTCGGCGCAGGGGTCGAGCACCAGGCGGCCCGAGCCGCCGCAGCGCGGGCAGGCGCGCTCGATGGAGAAGAAGCCCTGGGTGGCGCGCACCCGGCCCGCGCCGCCGCAGGCGTTGCAGGTGGTGGGGCTGGTCCCAGGCTTGGCGCCCGAGCCCTGGCAGGTCTCGCAGGACAGCGCCGCCGGCACGATGATCTCAACCTCGGCGCCGGCATAGGCCTGCTCAAGGGTGATCTCCAGGTCGTAGCGCAGGTCCTGGCCGCGGGCCGGGCCGGTGCGCTGCGGGCCGCGCGGGCCGCCGCCGAACATCTCGCCGAAGACGTCGCCGAACACTTCGTTGAAGATGTCGCCCACGTCGCGGAACTGAGGGCCGCTGGCGCCGCCCGAACCGTTCACGGCCGCGTGGCCGAAGCGGTCGTAGGCCGCGCGTTTCTGCGGGTCGGAGAGGACCGAATAGGCCTCGTTGATTTCCTTGAATCGGCCGGCCGCGTCCTCGCAACCGCCATTGCGGTCGGGATGGTGCTCCATCGCGAGCTTGCGGAACGACGTCTTCAGGACGCCCGCGTCGCAGGTCCGCTCGACCCCGAGGATTTCATAATAGTCGCGCATCAAACCGCCAGGAGTTTGGTGTGTGGCTGTTGCTGAGAAGGTGGGAAAACCCCCGCCCGGCTGCAAGGCTTAAAGACCGAGCGGGCGGGGGTCCCTAGTCGCGCAGAAGCGGCGGCGACGTCCCCAGTGGCGATCTCTTCGCAAAAGACGTCCGAGTTCGCCATAGGGCAGGTTGTCACGCTCACTTCTTGTGGTCGTCGCCGTCGACTTCCTCGAACTCGGCGTCCACCACGTCCTCGCCATGCTGGGCGTGGGCGGCGTCCGCGTCGGAGGCGGGACCTTCGCCGGCGCCCTGCTGGGCCTTGTACATGGCTTCGCCGAGCTTCATCGACGCCTGGATCAGGGTCTGGGTCTTGGCGGAGATCGCCTCGGCGTCGCCGCCTTCGACACTGCCCTTCAGGTCATCGAGAGCGGTCTGGATCGCCGTCTTCTCGTCGACGCTGACCTTGTCGCCGTGCTCAGCCAGGGCCTTCTCGGTCGAGTGGATGACAGCGTCGGCCTGGTTCTTGGCCTCGACGCCCGCCTTACGCTTCTCGTCCTCGGCCTTGTTGGACTCGGCTTCCTTGACCATGGCGTCGATGTCCTGATCCGAGAGGCCGCCGTTGGCCTGGATGCGGATCGACTGTTCCTTGTTGGTCGCCTTGTCGCGGGCCTGGACGTTGACGATGCCGTTGGCGTCGATGTCGAAGGTCACCTCGACCTGCGGCACGCCGCGCGGCGCCGGCGGGATGCCCACCAGGTCGAACTGGCCCAGCATCTTGTTGTCCGCCGCCATCGGCCGTTCGCCCTGGAACACCCGGATGGTCACCGCCGACTGGTTGTCGTCGGCCGTGGAGAAGGTCTGGCTGCGCTTGGTCGGAATGGTCGTGTTGCGCTCGATCAGCGGGGTGAAGACGCCGCCCAGGGTCTCGATGCCCAGGGTCAGCGGGGTCACGTCCAGCAAGAGCACGTCCTTGACGTCGCCTTGCAGCACGCCCGCCTGCACCGCCGCGCCCAGCGCCACCACCTCGTCGGGGTTGACGCCCTTGTGCGGCTCGCGGCCGAAGAAGGCCTTCACGGTGTCGACCACCGCCGGCATGCGGGTCATGCCGCCGACCAGGATCACCTCGTCGATGTCGGAGGTCTTCAGGCCCGCGTCCTTCAGCGCCTGCTCGCAGGGGCCGATGGTCTTGGCCACCAGGTCCTCCACCAGGCCTTCCAGCTTGGCGCGGGAGAGCTTGATGTTGAGGTGCAGCGGGCCGTTGGCGTTCATCGAGATGAACGGCAGGTTCACCTCGTACTGGGTGACGCTCGACAGCTCCTTCTTGGCCTTTTCGGCCTCTTCCTTCAGGCGCTGCAGGGCCAGCTTGTCCTTGCGCAGGTCGACGCCCTGCTCCTTCTTGAACTCGTCGGCCAGGAAGTCGACGATCCGCAGGTCGAAGTCCTCGCCGCCCAGGAAGGTGTCGCCGTTGGTGGACTTCACCTCGAAGACGCCGTCGCCGATCTCCAGGATCGACACGTCGAAGGTGCCGCCGCCCAGGTCGTAGACCGCGATCTTCTTGCCGTCGTTCTTCTCAAGCCCGTAGGCGAGCGCCGCGGCGGTGGGTTCGTTGATGATGCGCAGGACTTCGAGGCCCGCGATCTTGCCGGCGTCCTTGGTCGCCTGGCGCTGGGCGTCGTTGAAATAGGCCGGGACGGTGATCACCGCCTTTTCGACCTTCTCGCCGAGGTGCTGCTCGGCGGCTTCCTTCATCTTCTGCAGGATGAAGGCCGACACCTGCTGGGGCGAATAGTCCTTGCCCTGGGCCTTCACCCAGGCGTCGCCGTTCGGCCCCTTGACGATGTCGTAGGGCACCATGCCCTTGTCCTTCTCCACCATCGGGTCGGTCATCTGGCGGCCGATCAGGCGCTTGATGGCGAACAGGGTGTTGGCGGGATTGGTCACCGCCTGGCGCTTGGCCGGCTGGCCGACCAGCCGTTCGCCGTCCTCCAGGAAGGCGACGACGGATGGCGTGGTGCGCGCGCCCTCGGCGTTTTCGATCACCTTCGGCGTCTTGCCATCCATGATGGCGACGCAGGAATTGGTCGTGCCGAGGTCGATACCGATAATCTTGCTCATAGAGAGTCTAGCTCGCTCCTAATTGGCGGACGTGGCGGGAGGCCTTCTTGGGAAGCGCCCCGAAGTTGCAACGTCCCCGGTTCGATCAGGTCTCAGCTGGGTTTCCTATAAGGCGGTTTCCTTACCAAGGAACCCAGCGTCGCCAGCCGATATGGGGAAACTAGCCGCGCCCGCAAGGGTGAAAGTTCTCCAATCGCGCCAAGCACATGAGTCAGAACGGGAGTCCGAGAAGACTCCGGGCCGGTCAGCTTACACCGTCACTTTGACGGCGGACGCCGGGCGCGGCAGTGTCGGCTTAACAGAAAACAGCCCTGTCCCGGAGGTTTCCTTGGTCACTCTCACCCGCGCCGACGGCAATTGGACCGGCGATCTCGACATCACGCGGCGCTCCATCGCGCTGGCCCTGGCCGGCGGCTATGCCGTGGCGGCCTTTTCCGCGGAGGCCGAGACGATCACCACCGACACGGTGGGCCTCGTCGCCGAGACCGTCGAGATCCAGAGCGCCGACCGCAAGATCCCCGGCTACCTCGCGCGGCCGGCGGGGGCCGGCAAGCACCCGGTCGTGTTCGTCAATTCCGAGGTGTTCGGGGTCCACGAGTGGGTCAAGGACATCTGCCGCCGGCTGGCCAAGGCCGGCTATGTGGCGCTGGCCCCCGACCTTTTCGTCCGCGCCGGCGACCCATCGAAGACCACCGACATGAAGGTGGTGATGGACATCGTGAAGGCCACGCCCGAGGCGCAGGTGCTGGCCGACACCACCGCCTCGCTGAAATACCTCTCCGCCCAGCCCTTCGCCGACATGAAGCGCCTGGGCGTCACCGGCTTCTGCTGGGGCGGCGGGGCGACCTGGCGCTGCTGCGAAGTCTATCCGGAGTTCAAGGCGGGCGTGGCCTGGTACGGGCCGCTGAAGCCCGCGTCCTATCCGCGCGTCTCGCCCTTCGAGGGCGTGAAGGACCTGAAATGCCCGGTGCTCGGCCTCTATGGCGGCCAGGACAAGGGCATCCCGGCCCAGGATATCGACGACATGCGCAAAGCGCTCGCCGCGGCCGGCAAGAGCGCCGAGATCGTCGTCTATCCGGACAGCCAGCACGGCTTCCTCGCCGACTACCGAACGAGCTACGATCCCAAGGCCTCGGCGGAGGCCTGGCCGAAGATGCTGGCCTTCTTCAAGGCCCACGGGGTCGCGTGATGCGCGCTTAGTGCGGGGCCTCGTCGGGCGGGGGCGCCGGCGGGGCTTCCGTCGGCGCTGCGCCAGCCGGCGCTGCGGGCGCGGCCGGGGCGGCGACCCCGGGCGGCGCGGTCTCGGCGGCGGCCTTAGCGGCCTCGTCAGCCTCTTCCTTGGCTTCCTTCTCCGCCTCGAGGCGCTCCTTCTCCTCGGGCGTCAGTTCGCGGGGCTGGGCCGCGCCTTCGATGCGGTCGGCGCCCAGCGGGGTGGCGTCGGCGGCCACCAGCGGGGCCGCGCCGACGGCGCCCGCCGCCTTCTGGCCCGGCATGCGCCCGTGCGACGGGACGTTGACCACCCCGAGCGTGAAGGCCGAAAGCGCCACCAGGACGATAAAGCCCGCGACCACCTGCAGGACGCGATGCGGCATGGACCATTGCATGGCGCGGACCCTACTTCCGGCGCCTTCCGCCCGCAAATCCGAAGCGGCGGGGGCGGCCAAGTAAATGCCGGTTAACCATCCGGACGCCAAACATGCCGCAAGCGAACATGAGACGGCTGATTTGCCGGCGGGCTTGAGTTGGAGTTTCGAGGGATGGCGCGGACGGCGCGGAAGACCGGGATGGCCCTGGTCTGGCACATCGCGGACCTCGCCTGGTCGCACCCGGGCGCGGCGCGCCTGCGCGGCGGCGTCACCGCGGCCGCCGGCGCGGGCCTGGCCGTGGCCTTCGCCACCTACAACCCCGCCGATCCCAGCCTGAACGCCGCCAACCTGGCGCGCCCCACCAATGCGCTCGGCGGCCCCGGCGCGACCCTGGCCGACCTCTTCCTGCAGTCGCTGGGCCTGGCCTGCGGGCTCGCCGCCCTGACCATGGTGGTGCTGGGCCTTTGCCGGGCCGTGGCCAGCGATCCCGCGGCGGGACGCGGCCGCCTGCGCCTGCGCGCCCTGGCCGGGGCCGGCGGCGTGCTGGCCCTGGCCGCAGCGCTCGCCTGGCCCGCGCCGCCCGCCGCCTGGCCGCTCGCCAAGGGCCTCGGCGGCCTCTGGGGCGACGCCCTGCTGGGCGGCCTCGCCCGCCTTCTGGCCTACGCCCACCTGCCGTTCGCCCAGCCGATCGCCGCCGCCGCTTTCCTGGCCGTTGGCCTGGCCGCCCTGGGCTACGCCATCGGCCTGCGCCGCGCCGAGCTGCACGGCTTCGGCGACTGGCTCTCGGTGATCCTGACGCCCAAACCCAAGCTGGTCGCCGCCAAGCCTGAAAAGGCCGAGCGCGCCCCCAAGGTCTCGGCCCGCGAGCGGCGCGAGGCCGGCATCGCCGACGCCGCCCTGGATCCGGCGCCCGTCCTCGCCACCGAGCTGGGCGAGGGCCCCAAGGTCAAGGCGCCCAAGTCCGCGCCCAAGGAAAGCCCGCGCGAGCAGCGCGAGGCGCAGTCCACCTTCGAGTTCGTCCGGCCCGGCGGCTTCGTCCTGCCGGAGCTCTCCATGCTGGCCAAGCCCAAGCCGCGGGCCGCCCAGTTCGACGAGGGCGCGCTGCGCCAGAACGCCCAGCTGCTGGAGAGCGTGCTGGCCGAATTCGGCGTCCGCGGCCAGGTGGACCAGATCCGCCCCGGCCCGGTGGTCACCCTCTACGAGCTGGTCCCGGCCGCCGGCGTGAAGTCCGCCCGCGTGGTGGCGCTCAGCGACGATATCGCCCGCTCCATGAGCGTCGCGGCTTGCCGCGTCTCGGTGGTGCCGGGCCGCAACGCCATCGGCATCGAGCTGCCCAACCAGAAGCGCGAGACCGTCTACCTGCGCGACCTGCTCGCTTCCACCGAGTATGAGCGCGGCGGCCAGAGCCTGCCCATGGCGCTGGGCGAGACCATCGGCGGCGAGCCCTACATCACCGACCTGGCGCGTATGCCGCACCTCCTGATCGCCGGCACCACCGGCTCGGGCAAGTCGGTGGGCGTCAACGCCATGATCCTGTCGATCCTCTACCGCCTGCCGCCGGACCAGTGCCGGATGATCATGATCGACCCGAAGATGCTGGAGCTCAGTGTCTACGACGGCATCCCGCACCTCTTGGCGCCCGTCGTCACCGACCCGAAGAAGGCCATCGTCGCGCTCAAGTGGACCGTGCGCGAGATGGAGGACCGCTACCGCCGCATGTCGAAGATCGGGGTGCGCAACGTCGCCTCCTACAACGAGCGCGCCAAGGAGGCCGCCGCCAAGGGCGAGCACTTCGAGCGGACCGTCCAGACCGGCTTCGACGACGGCGGCCGGCCGATCTACGAGAGCGAGAAGATCACCCCCGAGCCCATGCCCTACCTGGTCGTGGTCATCGACGAGGTGGCCGACCTGATGATGGTGGCCGGCAAGGACATCGAAGGCGCCGTCCAGCGCCTGGCGCAGATGGCGCGGGCCGCCGGCATCCACCTGATCATGGCCACCCAGCGCCCCTCGGTGGATGTGATCACCGGCACCATCAAGGCCAACTTCCCGACCCGGATCAGCTTCCAGGTCACCTCCAAGATCGACAGCCGCACCATCCTGGGCGAGCAGGGCGCCGAGCAGCTGCTGGGCCAGGGCGACCAGCTCTACATGGCCGGCGGCGGGCGGATCACCCGCCTGCACGGCCCCTTCGTCTCCGACGGCGAGGTCGAGGCGGTGGCCAAGTTCCTGCGCGAGCAGGGCCAGCCGCAATACCTGGAGGAGGTCACCGCCGCGCCGGACGAGGACGCCGAGCAGGGCGACTTCGGCTTCGGCGGCGAGGGCGAGGGCGGCGGCAACGACCTCTACGACAAGGCCGTCGCCGTGGTGACCCGCGACGGCAAGGCGTCGACCAGCTACATCCAGCGCCGCCTGCAGATCGGCTACAACCGCGCCGCCTCGCTGATCGAGCGGATGGAGCAGGAAGGCGTCGTCGGCCCCGCCAACCACGCCGGCAAACGCGAGATCCTGGTCAGCGCCGCGCCGTAGGGGGCGCTGCTTGCCCTTGACGCCGTGTCATCCCGGTTTCGCCGCAGGCGAAGACCGGGATCCATAGACGCTGCGGCGCCGGGGAAGACGCACATCGCCGCCGCCTTACGATCTCACCGCCGCCGACGCGTATGGGTCCCGGACAAGCGCTGCGCGCTTTCCGGGATGACACCGATGGGGAAAGAGCGGTCGGCGTGGCCATCTCCAGGCGCCACTCCGCCTTGGATCTCATGGATGATGCGAGCTTCCGGGCCTGGGCAAGTCAAGGACCGGCCCTTGGCCGGCCGCATCGCGGCGACGCTCCGCGTCGTCCTTGAGTTGCCCAGGCCCGGAAGCAAACTGGCCGCCATGAGATTTAAGCCGCAGTCCGCGGGTTCATGCCTCGACCTTGGTTGCACACCCGCACCTCACCCATGAATCCCCCCGAACGCGTCCGGCATGGGTCGGCCCGTCTCGAGATATGTCTTCATGTTGGCCAGCACCGCGGGCCAGCCTTGGGAAATGTCCTTCAGGCCCTCCGGGGTCAGCTCCGTGTGGGTCACCGTCAGCCGGACCTTCTCGCCTAGCGGTTCGATGTCGAAGGCGACCCGGCTGGTCCGCTCAGGGTTCCCGACTTGCGAGGCGGGCGTCCAGCTCAGCACCAGGCGCGTGGGCGGGTCGGTCTCCAGCACCTCGCCGACCAGATCGGCGGGCTTGCCCGCGAACCCGTGCGTCCATGCCGAACCCACCTTCCAGTCGGAGACGTTGCTCCGCTGCCAGTAGGCGCCGCTGAGCTCGGCGTCGGTAATCGCGTCCCAGACCTTCTGCGGCGTGGTCACGATATAGGTCACATAGACGAAGCTAGGCTTATCCATGGTCGTCTCCTTCGAGGCGTTGCTTCAGCGCGGCCAGGGCGTCGAGCCGCGGCCGTTCGAACTTGGCGATCCAGCGGGCGTGGGCCTCATGGATCGGCACGGGGTTCAGGTAGTGCAGCTTCTCTCGGCCCCGCCTGACGGTGGCGACCAGGTCCGCGGCCTCCAGCACCGCCAGGTGCTGGCTCACCGCCTGGCGGGTCATGGCGAGGCGCGAAGCGAGCGCGCCCAGGGTCTGGCCGGGGTCGCGGAAGAGATCGTCCAGCAGCGCCCGGCGGCTCGCATCCGCCAGCGCCTTGAAGACCCTGTCCATGTCGTCGGTCATGACGCTTATATGCAAGCAAATACTTGCATGTCAAGCCGCGCTCAACGGCTTCGGCGGCCGCCCGGCCGGTGACCCTTGGTCATCGGGTCCGGCTTTTTGGGAAGCTGGCGCGGCGGATCGCGGCGGTAGTCTTCCTGGCTGGTCCCCAGGCCCATGCGTCCGGGCTGCTGCTCGGTGAGCGGGCTCTCGCCGGACCGCAGGCGCGCGATGGCGTCGGCCAGCAAGTCGGCGGTCTCCACGTCGCCGGCGGCGCGGGCCTCGGCCTCGCGGGCTTCGAGCTTTGCGATGGCGTCCATGGCGCAGCAACGTAGCATAGGGCCCGTCCGTTGCGCCGATCCGGAGTGGGCCATGCGCCTTTCGCCCCTGTGTCTCGCCGCCGCCGTCCTAGCGGGTCCGGCCACCCCCGCCCTCGCCGCTGCGCCGGCCTGCACTCCGCCGCCCGGTCTTGCGCCCTCGCCGGTTCTCGACCCGCCGGCCCGGGAGGTGGTGAGCGGCGTCCCCGTCGCCGCCTACGTCCTGGCGCTGACCTGGACGCCCGAATGGTGCCGCGCCGGCGGCGCCGGGGCCACGGCCAAGGAGATGGAATGCGGCCGGCCGCTCGGCTTCACCCTGCACGGCCTGTGGCCCGACGGGGCGCATCCGCCCTATCCGCGCTTCTGCCATCCGGCCGGAGCGCTGGACGTCGCCACGGTGCGGTCGATGTACTGCCGCACGCCCTCGCCGGTGCTGCTTCAGCACGAGTGGCAGGCGCACGGGACCTGCGCGGCCTGGGCCACGCCGCAGGCCTATTTCGGCCAGGCCTCGGCGCTTTACGACAGGATCGTCGTCCCGCGGATCGAGACCATCCCCGCGAACGGCCTCACCGCCGGCGCGGTGCGCGCCGCGTTCGTGAGCAAGAACCCCTGGCTCACCGCCGAGGAGATCTTCATCCAGAGCCAGCGCGACGACCAGGACGCCCTGAGCGGGGTGCGCGTCTGCTACGACCTGAAGTTCAAGCCCGTGGCTGTCCGGGCGGCAATGGCGCGCCGGACCGCGCGCGGCTGACGCTGGCGCCCAGCCGCACCGGCGCCTTCTGACGATCCGGAGCGTTTAGGCGGCCAAACGCCTTGCCGCCGCCACGCCGGACCGCCACCTTCCCGGCCATGAGGATCCGACCCATGCTTTCCCGCCGCGCCCTGCTGGCGATGGCCGCCGCCGCGGCGATCCTGCCCTCCGCCGCCCTGACGCCGGTAGCCGCCTGCGCGGCCACGCCCGCCCAGGCCTTGTCGCCCGAGGACCGGGCGCTGGTCGACAAGGCTGTGGCCTATCTGCAGGACCTGACCGAGGCCAAGGGCCGTTTCGTGCAGACCGACGCGCGCGGCGCCACCACCCAGGGGGAGCTTTTCCTGAAGCGGCCCGGCAAGGCGCGCTTCGCCTACGATCCACCCTCCGGCCTGCTGGTGGTCTCCGACGGCGGCCGGGTGATCGTGCAGGACAAGCGCCTGGACACCTTCACCGCCTATCCGCTGGGCGCGACGCCGCTGTCGTTGTTCCTGGCCAAGACCATCCGCCTGGACAAGGGCGTGCAGGTGACCCGCGTCAGCCACGCCGCCGACGGCTTCACCGTCACCGCCCGCGACGGCAAGCGCGACACCGCCGGCCAGATCAGCCTGACCTTCACCGATGCGCCCATGGCCCTGACCGGCTGGACGGTCACCGACGCCCAAGGGCGCACGACCCAGATCCGCATCAGCGGCCTGCAGCGCGCCTCAGGCCTCGACCCGGCGCTGTTCGTCCTGATCAACCCGCACTCCGCCATGTCGGCGGCTCGCCCCTGATGTGACGAATTCGTCACGATCAAGCCATAAATTATCTCCGCTTGACTTTCACAAGCCCTGTGGCTTTGATGTCACTACGCCAGGAGCGCGCGCACGCGCCCTTGGATCCGTGCCGGAACCTATCCCCTCCCGGCGGCGGCATGAGAGACAACTGAACGCCCGGGCTTCTCCAGTGCCCGGGCGTCTCTTTTTGCCCCAACCGCGTCGCCCCATTCCCATCGCCCACCGCCCCGCTTAAGGAGCCGCATGCGCCTTCGGATCGCCACCTGGAACGTCAACTCCGTGCGCCTGCGCCATGAGCAGGCCGCCCGCTTCGTCGCCGAACAGGCGCCGGACGTGCTCTGCCTGCAGGAGATCAAGTGCCGCGAGGGCGAGTTCCCCCGCGAGGCCTTCGTTGAGATGGGCCTGCCGCACCTGAAGATCGCCGGCCAGAAGGGCTGGCACGGGGTGGCCATCGCCTCGCGCCTGCCGCTGGAGGACGCCCCGGCGCTGGACGTCTGCCGCGAGGGCCACGCCCGCTGCGTCGGCGCGACGGTGGCCGGTGTCGAGATCCACAACTTCTACATCCCGGCCGGCGGCGACGTCCCGGACCGCGAGGTCAATCCGAAGTTCGACCACAAGCTCGACTTCTACGAGAAGCTGACCGCCGAACTGGCCAAGCGCGACCCCAAGGCGCCGCTGGCCATCGTCGGCGACCTGAACGTGGCCCCCGGCGAGAACGACGTCTGGAACCACAAATACATGTCCAAGATCGTCAGCCACACGCCGGTCGAGATCGAGGCGATGGCCAAGCTGCACGCCTCGCTCGGCTTCATCGACCTGACCCGCGAGGCCTATCCGGAGCCGCAGAAGCTGGCCTCCTGGTGGAGCTACCGCGCCCAGGACTTCCGGGTCTCCAACCGCGGCCTCAGGCTCGACCACATCCTGGTGACCCCGGGCCTGCGCGACGCGGCCTTCCGCCAGGGCTCAGCCGCCGCGCGCATCCACGACGACGTGCGCGAGTGGGAACGCCCCAGCGACCACGCGCCGGTGAGCGCGGATTTCGGGCTGTAGGACTTCTACGGCGCCAGCTTGTAGCCGCCGGCTTCGGTCAGCAGCAGCTTGGCGTTGGCGGGGTCGCTCTCGATCTTCTGACGCAGGCGGTAGACGTGGGTTTCGAGGGTGTGGGTGGTGACGCCGGCGTTGTAGCCCCAGACCTCGGCCAGCAGCTCCTCGCGCGACACCGGCTTTTCCCCGGCGCGGTAGAGGTACTTCAGGATGTTGGTCTCTTTCTCGGTGAGCCGGATCTTCTTGCCCTGCGGGTCGATCAGCATCTTGCCGGCCGGCCGGAACTCATAGGCGCCCAGGCGGAACACCGCGCCTTCGGAATGCTCGTAGTCGCGCAGCTGAACCCGGATGCGCGCCAGCAGCACCGCGAACTTGTAGGGCTTGACCACATAGTCGTTAGCGCCGGCGTCGAGGCCCTGGACGGTGTCCTCGTCCGCGCCGGCGGCGGTCAGCATGATCACCGGGGTGGCGACGCCGCTGGCGCGCATCCGCCGGCAGGCCTCGCGGCCGTCGAAGTCCGGCAGGTCGAGGTCGAGCAGGATCAGGTCGGGCCGCTCGGTCTGGGCCAGGCGCACGCCCTCGGCGGCGGTGGCGGCCTCCAGGGTGTCGAAGTCCTCGGCCTGCAACTGCTCGGCGACCGCGCCGCGCAGGTCCACGTCGTCGTCGACGATGAGCAGGGTCTTGCGTTGCGCCATGGGGATAGGAACATGCACCGGGTTGCGGCCCGCGGGCAAAGACATTTGGGGATTTGAGGCGTGATCTTCACCGCCAGGGCCGGCGCGAAGGACGGCGAGGGCGAAATGAGCCTCGATGGACGCGGGATTCGCTGCGCCCTGGGCCGCGGCGGCGTGACGCCCGCGGCCGACAAGCGCGAGGGCGACGGCGCCTCGCCGGCCGGCGTCTGGCCGATCCGCCGGCTGCTCTATCGGCCGGACAGGGGCGGCTCGCCGCGGACCGCGATCCCGGCCGCGCCGATCGCGCCCGACGACGGCTGGTGCGACGCCCCGGACGATCCGGCCTACAACCGTCCGGTCAAGCGGCCCTATCCGGCGAGCCAGGAGGCCATGTGGCGCGACGACGGCGTCTACGACCTGGTGGTGGTGCTGGGCCACAACGACGATCCGCCGAAGCCGGGGATGGGCTCCTGCATCTTCCTGCACCTGGCGCGGCCGGACTTTTCGCCCACCGAGGGTTGTGTGGCCCTGGCGCGGCCCGACCTGGAGGCCCTCCTGGCCGAGGCCCGGCCTGGCGATGCGGTCGAGATCCGCGGCGGCTGATGGCCAGGCGCGCGGATCAGGCCGATGGCGAGACCACGGCGGCGAAGCTCTGCGCCGCGGCCATGGCCGAGTTCAACGCCCACGGCTTCGCCGGCACAGACACCAACCGGATCGCCCGCCGCGCGGGCTTTGCGCCACAGACCTTCTACCGCTGGTACAAGGACAAGACCGAGATCTTCATCGCCGCCTACCGTGCGTGGGAGGAGGCCGAGAAGGCGGCAGTGGAACGGCTGATGGCTGAGGATGCGCCGGTGGAGGCGCTGGTCGACGTGGCGATCGCGCATCACCGCCAGCATCTGGGGTTCCGCCGCAGCCTGCGGCAGCTCTCGCTGGAGAACCCGCAGGTTCGCGCCGCCCGGGCGCAGACCCGGCTGCGGCAGGTCGAGTGGATCCGCAACTGGTACGGCCGCGGCGAGGTCGCCGATATCGCGACCCAGCTGTTCGAACTGGAGCGGCTCGCCGACGCCGTGGCCGAGGGCGAATTCGCCGACATGGGCCTGGATGACGCCGAGGGGCTGGCCGAGCTGGTCCGGATCGTCTCGGGCCTGCGGACCGGCGAAACCGCCTAGATCGAACCCTTGGCGCGGGCCGACAGCGCGGCCACCGTCAAGAGGCCGCCGGCGATCGCCAGGTCCTTGAAGAACAGAGTCCGCTCGGCCTTGTCGGTCCAGTCCAGGTGGAAGACGAAGGCGGTGGCGACGCAGAAGGCCGCGAGCGCCAGGCCTGCCCAGCGGGCCTGCCAGCCGCTCAGCACCAGCAGGCCGCCGCCCACCTCCAAGAGCGCCACCAGCGGCAGCAGTCCGCCGGGGACATTGTGCTGCGCCATGTGGTCGAGGAAGGGCTTGGGGCCGGTGACCTTGGCGATCCCCGCCAGGATGAACAGAAGGGCGATCAGCGCTCGCCCGGCATAGGTCGAAACAGTCCAGATCACGTCGGCCTCTCCTATGAACTTCAAGGTGATATAGATATCACACCGACGAGGGCGTCAAGCTGGGCCGTTGACAGGCGCGCTATGGGACCGCATCCAGGGTCCATGGCCCGCGCCCGCAAAAACGCCCAGCAGAACCAGAACCGCCTTCGGGCGGCGTGGGCGCGCATGGCTGGTCTGAACTCGCTCTAGAGTCCGCAGACGTCACGCAAACCCCGCCGCACCGGCGGGGTTCGGCGCTCCGCAGGTCCGGCTCCTTGGAGAGCCTACCGTGCCCACGACTTTCGACAGCGACGCGGACATCGACCGCATCGGCCTTGGCGTGATCTACCGGACCCTGCCCAAGGCGGAATGGACCCACGCCGCGCATTTCGCCGCGGCGCTATGGCTCATGCGTCACCGGCCGGACTGGCGGCTGGAGGCGCGCTTGCCCGAATTGATCCGCGCCTACAACGCGGCCACCGGCGTGCCCAACACCGACGCCGGCGGCTACCACGAGACCATCACCCTGGCCTCGCTGGCCGCCGCCCGGGCGTTCCTCGCCGCGCAGCGGCCCGGACGGCCGCTCTGCGAGGTGGCGACCGCCTTGCTGGAAAGCCCGCTCGGCCGTTCGGACTGGCCGCTCGCCTATTGGAGCAAGACCTCGCTGTTCTCGGTGGCGGCGCGGCGGGCCTGGGTCGAGCCGGACCTCAAGCCCTTCGATTCCGCCGAGGCGGCGGGCCTGCAGGCGGGTTAGGTCCGCGCCCCGAACACCGCCGAGCCCACCCGCACGCTGGTGGCGCCGAAGGCGATGGCGGTCTCGAAGTCGCCGCTCATCCCCATGGAGAGCTTCGAAAGGCCGTTGCGCGCGGCGATCTTGCCCAGCAGGGCGAAGTGCGGCCCCGCCGGTTCGCTGGCCGGCGGGATGCACATCAGCCCCTCGGGCTCGAGGCCATAGGCGCCGCGGCAGGCGGCGATGAACCCGTCGGCCTCGGCGGGAATGACGCCGGCCTTCTGCGGCTCCTCGCCGGTGTTCACCTGGACGTAGAGGCGGGGCTTGCGACCCTGCTTCTGGACCTCGTCGGCCAGCACCCGGGCCAGCTTCTCGCGGTCCAGGGTCTCGATGACGTCGAAGAAGGCCACCGCGTCGGCCGCCTTGTTGGTCTGCAGGGGGCCGATCAGGTGCAGGACGATCTCGCCCCGGTCACTTTCCCAGCGCGACTGCGCCTCCTGCACCCGGTTCTCGCCGAACACCCTCTGGCCCGCGGCCAGCACCGGCTGGACGGCCTCCCAGGGCTGGGTCTTGGAGACCGCGACCAGGGTGACGTCACCCGGCGCACGCCCGGCGGCTTGCGCGGCGCGGGCGATCCGGGCCAACACATCGGAGTAGGCAGTGGGAGGCTCAGCCATCTCGGGCGGGTTCTGGACCTTGGAGCGGACGGCCCAGTTCCTAGGGCGCCGCGCCGCTATCCGGAAGGGGCTGGGCCGGGGGCGGGCTCCGCCGTTCCTGCTGTTCTTCACCGATCCTGTCCGCACGCCGCAGCCTGAGGCCATCGTCCGGCGACTGCCGCGAGGAACGGGCGTGGTGTTCCGCGCCTTCGGAGCGGCGGACGCCGATGCGCGGGGACTGGCGCTGGCGGCCGTCGCCCGCGCCCGCGGCCTGGTCCTGCTGGTCGGCGCCGACGATCGCCTGGCCGCGCGGATTGGCGCGGCGGGGGTTCACTTGCCCGAACGCCTGGCGCACCGGGCGCGGCGGCTGAAGGCGGCCCATCCGCGCTGGATCGTCACGGCGGCGGCGCATTCGGCCCGCGCCGTGCGACAGGCGCTCGCCTATGGCGCCGACGCCGTAGCGGTCTCCGCGGTGTTCGAAAGCCGCAGCGCCTCAGCCGGCGCGCCGCTCGGGGCCCTGCGCCTGGCGATCCTGGCGCGGCGGGCCGGCGGGCCGGTCATCGGCCTGGGCGGTGTGGACAACAAAAAAGCCCGCCTCCTGAAGGATACGGGCCTGGCGGGTCTGGCGGCGGTGGACGCCTTTGGGGACCGAGCCCCTAGAACTTGAACTTGGTCTCGAGCTGCACGCGCGGTTGGGTGTTGTCCGGCGTGTTCGGTTTCGGCCCCGCCGCGATCGGCTCGGTGCCGAAGGCGAAGGCGCCGCCGACCCGCAGCGCCGGCGTGATCTTGTAATAGGCGCCGGCCTGGATGTCGTTGAGGGTGGTCTGGCGGGTGTCCGGCTGCTGGACGCTGAAGGTCACGCCCCAGCGGCTCTTGGCCGCGTCCCACTTCAGAACCTGGCCGCCCGGCGCGCCGGGAGTGTTGTCCGAGTGGACGGTGAAATCCATCGAATTGACCTGGGCGGCGGCGGGCGTCGCGGCGACCGGCACGGTCGCAGCCTGAGCCGCGCCGCCCCCTAGGAGAGCGGCCGCAGAAGCCAGCATTGCAAACCTGCGGACGGACATGCCCAACATATAGCCCTTGCGCGCCGCAATCGCACCCCCAGAGCAAGCTCCGGGAGTTTTCACGGTGGAGGTCGATTACAGATGGGCCGGCGCGCACGTCAACCACAGGGCTGTCACATCCGCGACATGCGTCGAAGAACCTCGCCGCCTGTGGCGATAGGGCCACGCGATTCCTGTTTGGCGAGTGACACGGCGTTGTTATAGAGGGCGCGGCGCGGGGCGGCGCCGTAGCGCCAGGTGGCGCGGCGGAATTCTTGGAGACGGATACATATGCCGTTTGTACGCGGTACTCGGATGCATGGCTTTGGGATGCATGGCCTTGGGATGCGCGGCGTCGCGATCACCGCCCTGGCCGTCGCCTCGCTCGGCGTGGCGGGGTGCTCCCACATCATGCACCCGCTGGGCGGCGACAAAGCCGGGCCCAAGCAGATGAACAATCCCGATTCCGCCGTGCAGATCGGCGTGAACGGCTATCTGTGGCGCGCGACGCTGGATACGCTGGCCTTCATGCCGCTGGCTTCGGCCGATCCCTACGGCGGCGTGATCATCACCGACTGGTACGCGTTCCCGGAAAAGCCGAACGAGCGCTTCAAGATCACCGTCTACATCCTGGACGCCCGCCTGCGCGCCGACGGCCTAAACCTGGTGGTCTACAGGCAGACCAAGGACGCCGCCGGCGCCTGGATCGACGCCCCCGCGACCAGCCAGACCGAGACGGACCTTGAAAACGCCATCCTGGACAAGGCCCGGCGGCTTCGGCTTTCGAACCTCAAGGGCTAGATGCTCCCCTTCAGGGGGGGCTGTCAGCGAAGCTGACTGAGGGGGTCATCCCCTCGGTCCTGTCTGAAACCCCCTCCGGCGCTCCGCGCCACCTCCCCCTAAGGGGGAGGATCAGGCGTTGACCGGACCTCCCACTCCAGTCCAAAGCCTCCTCGATGGCCCGCTACAACCCGAAAGAGACCGAGCCCAGGTGGCGTAAGGCCTGGACGGACGCCGACGCCTTCCGCGCGGTGATGACGCCCGGCAAGCCCAAGTACTATGTGCTGGAGATGTTCCCCTATCCGTCGGGGCGTCTGCACATGGGCCATGTGCGCAACTATGCCCTGGGCGACGTGATCGCCCGCTTCAAGCGCGCCCGCGGCTTCTCGGTCCTGCATCCCATGGGCTGGGACGCCTTCGGCCTGCCCGCCGAGAACGCCGCCATGGAGCGCGGCGTCGACCCCAAGGCCTGGACCTACGACAACATCGCCCGGATGCGCTCGGAGCTGAAGGAGCTGGGCCTCTCCATCGACTGGTCCCGCGAGTTCGCCACCTGCGATCTGGCCTACTATGGCCAGCAGCAGGCGCTGTTCCTCGACCTCTATGCCCGGGGCCTGGTCTATCGCCGCGAAGGCCTGGTCAACTGGGACCCGGTCGACCAGACCGTGCTGGCCAACGAGCAAGTGGTGGACGGCCGCGGCTGGCGCTCCGGGGCGGTGGTCGAGAAGCGCAAGCTGAACCAATGGTTCCTGCGCATCACCGACTACGCAGATCAGCTCACCGACGACCTGGCGAGCCTGGACCGCTGGCCCGAGAAGGTCCGGGTCATGCAGGAGAACTGGATCGGCCGCTCCAAGGGGCTGCGGTTCGCCTTCAAGTTCGCCGGCGCCTCGCCGACCGGCCTGGAGGACGGGCTGGAGGTCTACACCACCCGCCCCGACACCCTCTACGGCGCGAGCTTCGTGGGCATCGCGCCGGACCATCCGCTGGCCGAGCAGATTGCGGCCAGGGACCCCAAGGCCGCCGCCTTCATCGCCGAGTGCAAGAAGGGCGGCGCCTCCCAGGCCGAGATCGACACCGCCGAGAAGCTGGGCTTCGACACAGGCTTCAAGGTGAAGCACCCCTTCGAGCCCGACTGGGAGCTGCCGGTCTGGATCGCCAACTTCATCCTGATGGACTATGGCACGGGCGCGATCTTCGCCTGCCCGGCCCACGACCAGCGCGACCTGGACTTCGTGCGCAAGTACGGTCTGCCGGTGATCCCCGTGGTGCTGCCGCCGGGCGAGAATCCGAAGACCTTCCGCATCGATTACGAGGCCTACACGGGCCCCGGCAAGATCTTCCACTCCAAGTTCCTGGACGGCCTGGACATCGAGGCCGCCAAGGCCGCGGCGATCGCCCGCATCGAGGCGCTGGGCCAGGGCCGGGGCGCGACGGTCTTCCGCCTGCGCGACTGGGGCGTGGCCCGCCAGCGCGCCTGGGGCTGCCCGATCCCGGTGGTGCATTGCGACAAGGACGGCGTGGTCCCGCTGCCCAAGTCCGCCCTGCCCATCGCCCTGCCCGACGACCTGGAGTTCGGCAAGCCCGGCAATGCGCTGGCCCGCCATCCGACCTGGAAGCACACCACCTGCCCGCAATGCGGCGGCCCGGCGATCCGGGAGGTCGACACTCTCGATACCTTCGTGGACTCGTCCTGGTACTTCGCCCGCTTCACGAACCCGGACTTCCCTCAGCCGATCGACAAGGCCGCGGCGGACTACTGGCTGCCGGTCGACCAGTACATCGGCGGTATCGAGCACGCGGTGCTGCACCTGCTCTACGCCCGCTTCGTCACCAAGGCCCTGGCCGACGATAGCCAGCTCTCGGTGCGCGAGCCCTTCTCGGGCCTCTTCACCCAGGGCATGGTCACTCACGAGACCTACCGCCGGCAGGGCGGCGAGTGGCTGGAGCCCAAGGACGTCGAGGTCACCGCCGAGGGCAAGACCCGCCTGGCCAGGCTGATCGAGACCGGTGAGCCTGTGGTGATCGGCGACGTCGAAAAGATGTCGAAGTCGAAGAAGAACACCGTGGCCCCGGAGGAGATCTTCGAGGTCTATGGCGTCGACGCCGCGCGGCTGTTCGTGCTCTCCGACAGCCCGCCCGAGCGCGACGCCCAGTGGTCGAACGCCGGCGTCCAGGGCGCGTGGCGCTTTGTGAACCGGGTCTGGGAGGAGTTCGACAGCCAGCCGGACGGCGCGCCGACGGCCGACGGCGGCGGCGCGGATGAGACCGCCACGGCCCTGCGCCGGGCGACCCACAAGCTGACCAAGCAGGTCACCGAGGCCATCGACACCTTCCGGTTCAACTCCGGGATCGCTCGGCTCTACGAATTCCTGAACCTCTTGAAGGCCAATCCGACGTCCGGCGCCTCACCGGCGCTGGCGGCCGCGCGCCACGAGGCGCTGTCGGTCTTCGCCCGGCTGATCGCGCCCTTCACCCCGCACCTGGCGGAAGAGTGCTGGGGCCGGATCGGCGGCGTGGGTATGGTGGTGGCGGCGGACTGGCCGGCCTTCGACGCGGCGCTCACCGAGGATGCGGTGCGGGTGTTGCCGGTGCAGGTCAACGGCAAGCGGCGCGGCGAGATTTCCGCTCCGGCCGGCGCCTCCAGCGCCGAGGTGGAGAAGATCGTGCTTGACGACCCGGAGATCGCACGGCGCCTTGAGGGCCTGACCATCCGCAAGGTGATCGTGGTGCCCGACCGTATCGTCAACATCGTGGCCGCCTGAGATGGCCCGCCTCGCCTCGCCTTTGCTGGCGGCGGCGGCCCTGGCCGCGAGCCTGCTGCTCGGCGGCTGCGGCTTCACCCCGCTCTATGGCGCGCCCGGCGTGACCTCCAAGTTGGCGGTCATCGACGTGACCGCGCCCAAGGGCCGCACCGGCTTCCTGCTGGGCCAGCACCTGGAAGACGCCTTCGGCCGCAAGCGCGACGAGACGGCCAAATACGCCATGCACCTGAGCATCGGCGAGGCGCGCTATCCGCGCGGCATCCGCACCGACAACGTCGCCACCCGCTACGAATATGTGCTGACCGCCGACTACACCCTGACCAACATCCCGGGCGGCGACGTAGCCAAGAAGGGCCGGGTGCGGGTGGAAGTCACCTACGACTCCGCCGACCAGCCTTACGCCTCCATCGCCGCCGAGCAGGACGCCGCCGACCGGGGCGCCGAACAGGCCGCCGAGCGCATCCAGCTGGAGCTCGCCGCCTGGATCGCCACCGGCGAGCCGAAGGCGAACACGCCGCAGAAGGTGGTCCCGCCGCCGGCCGGCACCACCATCCCCACCGAGACCGTCGGCAAGTCCTCGCCCGCCGAGAGCCTCGGGACCCAGCACACCACCCCGCTCGAGGTGCCGCCGGGCGCGGGACCGACCTAGGCGCCGAGGACGATGATCCTCGGCAAGCGCCCCGACGTCGAACGCTTCCTGAGCCGCCCCGACGCGGCGGTGCGCGCGGCCCTGATCTACGGCCGCGACATGGGCGTGGTGCGCGAGCGCGGGCAGGAGCTGGCGGCGAAGATCGCCAAGGACCCCAACGACCCCTTCGACGTCGCCCAGCTCACCGACGGCGACCTCGACGCCGACGCCGGGCGGCTGGAGGGCGAGCTGGCGGCCCAGTCGCTGATGGGTGGCCGCCGGCTGGTCCGGCTGCGGTTCGCCACCGAGAAGGCGGGCCTCGACAAGCTGGCCGCCGAAGCCCTGACCCGCCACGCCGCGGGCGAGCTGAACCCCGACGCCTTCCTGCTGATCGAGGCCGGCGCGCTTGGCCGCGACTCCGCCCTGCGCAAGGTGGCCGAGAAGGCGCCCGCGGTCGCGGCCGTCCCCTGCTACGAGGACGAGCCCGGCGACGTGGCCCGCCAGGTGCGCGAGGCGTTGGCCCGCGACAGCCTCTCGCTCACCTCCGAGGCCCTGCAGCTCTTCGTGGCGCGGATGCCCAAGGAGCGCGGCGTGGCGCGCCAGGAGATCGAGCGGCTGGCGCTGTTCCTGGGTCCCGGCAGCGGGGCGACCGCCACGCCGGCCGACCTGGAGGCCTTCCTGGGCGTCGAGCCCGAGGCCTCGCTCTCCGACGCCGCCGCCGACGCGTTTGGCGGACGCCTCGCAGACGCCCAGGCCGGCCTGCGGCGTGCGGCCCAGGAGGGCGAAAGCGGTCCGGCCGCCGTGCGGGCCATGGGGATGCACCTGGGCCGCCTGCGCCGGACGCTCACCCTGGCCAGGAGCGGCGCCGGTCTGCAGGAGGCGGCCAAGGCGGCGGGCGTCTTCTGGAAGCAGGAGCGGGAGTTCCTGCGCCAGGCCCGGTCCTGGACCCTCGACGAGCTCGACCGCATCCAGCCGCAGGTGCTGGACGCCGACCGCCTGTGCAAGACCGCGGGCGCGCCGGACCAGCTGATCGCCGAGCGCCTGGCGCTTACCGTGGCCAGCCGCGCGCGGCGCCTGGGCCTCTGATCGCCGGCCTCTTGCCGGAACGCGGCAAGGCTCGGATACTCCACCCATAGGCAGCGAAGACTGCAAACAGATATGGGAGCCGGGCATGTTGGCGAAGACCTTGAAGGCGCTGGCCTTTTCCACAGCTTTCGTGGCCCTTGCCCTGCCGCCGCTAGCCCATGCCCAGCCGCCCGCCCCGCCGGCCACCGGCTACAAGGCGCCACTCGCCGCCGATGGTCACCCCGACCTTCAGGGCGTCTGGACCAACGTCGCGGTGACCCGCCTCGAGCGCAATCCGCGCTACGGGCAGAACCTGGTCCTAACCGACGCCGAGGCGAAGAAGATCGAGGCCCGCACCCAGGCCCAGATCGACCTGGGCAACAAGCCCACCGACCCCAACGCCAAGGTCACCGACCTGCCGGCCGACTGCTCCGGGGGCCGCGGCACCGACTGCAACTACAATGCCGCCTGGACCGATCCGGGCAGCTTGGTGATGCGGGTGAACGGCCAGCCGCGGAACGGCTTCATCACCTCGACGGCCGACGGCAAGGTGCCGATGCGCAAGGACATCAAGGTCAACCTCTACGGCCGCGCCCTGCCGGCGGGCCAGAGCCCCAGCGACAACCCCGAGACCCGCGCGCTGGGCGAGCGGTGCCTGCTGTCGTTCGGCAACTCGTCAGGCCCGGTCATGCTCCCGGGCCTCTACAACAACACCTACCAGGTCGTGCAGACCAAGGACGAGGTCGCCATTGACGTCGAGATGGTGCACGACGTGCGCCACGTGCGGTTGAACACCACCCAGCACCTGCCGGCGTCGATCCGGCCTTGGCTGGGCGATTCCGTCGGCCACTGGGAGGGCCCGACGCTGGTGGTGGAGACCACCAACTTCAACCCGCAGCAGGTGTTCCGCGGCGCCTCCGAACATCTGAAGGTCACCGAGCGCTTCACCCGCACGGGCAAGGACAAGATGCACTACGCCTTCTGGGTGGAGGACCCCACGGTCTTCGCCCAGCCCTGGGGCGGCGAGTACGAGTTCTCCCGCATCACCGGTCAGGTCTACGAATACGCCTGCCACGAGGGGAACTACGGCCTGGTCGGCATCCTACAGGGCGCCCGCGAGGAAGACCGCACAGGCCACAAGACCGCGCCGACCAACGTCGACCAGAAGGCCAAGGCCGCCGACGCCGAGGACGGCGAAGGGTCCTAGTCCCTTACGCGGCTATAGATCAGGCAATCCGCGGGCTCGCCCGGGGCGGTGTAGTGCGCCTTGCGCAGCGTGCCCTCGGCGGCATAGCCGCAGTGCTCCACCGTGCGCGCATCGGCGAAGTTCTCCACGGCGATGATCAGTTGCAGGCGATGGCATTCCGGGTGCTGGGCGAACAGCAGGTCGGAGAAGAGGCGCAGGGCTTCCGAGCCAAAGCCCTTGCCGCGATCGTCCTCGTTGTGGACCGAATAGCCGATCTCGAAGCCATGCACGGTCGGGCCCGGCGAATAGAACTGCATGGTGCCGATCAGGCGCTCCGCCACCTCGAAGGCGGCGACGCCGGCCTTGGGGGTCCAGAAACCGGTCTGGTCGTGGACCGAGCGGGCCCAGCCCAGGTCGGTCATCGGCTCGGTGGCCGAGAGACTGTAGGGGTGGGCGACGGCGGCCTTGAGATCCGGGACCCGGATCGTGCGCAGGCGGACCAGATTGCCTTCGGCCAGGACGGTCATGCGCGGGTCAGCCGGCGGCAGAGGTCGTCGAGCTGTTCCAAGGTCGCGTACTTGATCTTCAGCTCGCCAGCGCCGCCACGGTCGACGATATCCACCTTCATGCCCAGCACATCCTCCAGATCGACCTCAAGGGCCGCGGTGTCGGTATCCTTCGAGCGGCGCGGGCCGGAGCCCTTGCCGCCGGCGCCGGGGTCGGCGCCCTTCTTGGCCAGGGCCTCCGCGTCGCGCACGGAAAGGCCTTTCTCGACAATGGTCTGCGCCAGGACCTCGGGATAGGCCGCCGCCAGGATGGCGCGCGCGTGGCCGGCGGTCAGGCGGCCGAACAGCACATGGTCCTGCACCGCCTCCGGCAACTGCAGCAGGCGAAGGGTGTTGGCCACGTGGCTGCGCGACTTGCCCACCGCCTCGGCGGCCCTCTCCTGGGTGTAGGCCATGCGGCGCATCAGCGTCTGGTAGGCCTGCGCCTCTTCCATGGCGTTGAGGTCCTCGCGCTGGACGTTCTCGACGATGGCGATCTCGAAGGCGCGGTCGTCGTCCAGCACCCGGACCAGGGCCGGGATCGCCTTCAGCCCCGCCTGCTGGGCCGCGCGCCAGCGGCGTTCGCCGGCGACGATCTCGTATTCGCCCGGGGTCTTGGGCGAGGGACGCACCAGGATCGGCTGCAGGACGCCCTTGTCGCGGATCGAGGCCTCCAGCTCGGCGATCTCGGCCTCCGGGAAGTGGCGGCGCGGCTGGTCGGGGTTGCGGTGGACCAGCTCGATCGGGATCTCCCGCGCGCCCTCGCCGCCGCCGGCCGGCCCGTCGCCGTCGCCCGCCTCGTCCAGCAGGGCCGAAAGCCCCCGGCCCAATCCTCTGCGGCCCTCGGCCATCGAACCTCCCTTACGCCGCGACTTTGCGGCGGGCGCGCTCGCGCAGCACCACCTCGCGGGCCAGCCGCAGATAGGCCTGGCTGCCCGCGCATTTCAGATCGTAGACGAGGGCGGGCTTGCCGAAGCTGGGCGCCTCGGAGACCCGCACGTTCCGGGGGATCACCGTCTGGTAGACGGTCTCGCCGAAGTGGCCGCGCACGTCGTTGGCCACCTGGGCCGACAGTCCGTTGCGGCGGTCGAACATGGTCAGCACGATCCCCTGGATCTCCAGCTTGGGGTTCAGGCTCTGGTGGACCAGCTCGATGGTGCGCATCAGCTGGCTCAGGCCCTCCAACGCGAAGAACTCGCACTGCAAGGGCACCAGCACCGCGTCGGCGGCGGCCATGGCGTTGACGGTCAAGAGGTTCAGCGACGGCGGGCAGTCGATCAGCACATAGCTGTAGGTCCCGGCCTCCCGCACCGCTTCGAGGGCGTCGCGCAGCTTGTAGGAGCGCCGCGCCTGCTGGGCCAACTCCATCTCGATGCCCGAGAGGTCCGGGTCCGAAGGCACCACGTCCAGGCCCGGCACCGTGGACTTCACCAAGGCCTCAGCCAGCGGCTTTTCGCCCATCAGCACGTCATAAAGGGTGTTCTTGCGCTGCGCCCGGCCGATGCCGAGACCGGTGGAGGCGTTTCCCTGCGGATCTGAGTCGATCAGCAGCACGCGCTCGCCCACCGCGGCCAGCGCCGTGCCGAGGTTGATGGCGGTGGTGGTCTTGCCCACCCCGCCCTTCTGGTTGGCGACCACCAGGACGCGCAAGGTCTGGTCAGACCCTACGGGCACGGCCGAGCCTCTTCACGCGAAGGATGCGGCCGCGGGGGTCGCTCTTGGATGGCACGGCGTCTGCCTCGTATTCCCAATATCTAGCGGCTTCCCGCATTTCAGCTACCACATCTTGTCCCTTGAGGAACAGGCCCGTGGCGCCGCCCTGAAGGTAGGGCCGGGCGTACCCGAGCAGGCGGTGGAGCGGCGCACAAGCCCGCGCGGTGACGATCTCCACAGGAAGCTCGAGGTTTTCCGCACGCGCGTTGTGCACGGTGGCCGGAAGCTCCAGCGCCACAACCACTTCGGAGAGGAACTTGCAGCGCTTGGTCATGCTCTCCACGAGGTGGATGTGCGCGTCCTCGCGGCCTTTGAAGAGTATAGCCAGCACCAGGCCGGGCAGACCGGCGCCGGCGCCCAGGTCGGCCCACACGCGGGCTTCGGGCGCCAGGCGCGTGAGCTGGGCGGAGTCCCAGGCGTGACGGTTCCAGAAGTCCGGCAGGGTCGCGGGACCCACCAGGTTCATGACCTCGTTGCGCTCGGCCAGGAGCGTCCGGAACCGCTCCAGGTCGGCCATCTGCGACGGTGTGGCCCCGCTGACGGCGGCGAAACCATCCGCATCCATGAGCGGCGCCGGAGCGGCGTCAGGCGGCGCGGCGGCGGACATGGGCCAGGAGTGCGGTGAGCGCGCCGGGCGTGACGCCTTCGATGCGGGCGGCCTGGCCCAGGGTCAGCGGGCGCACCGCGGCCAACTTCTCGCGCGCCTCGTTGGAGAGCCCGCCCACCTGGGCGTAGTCCAGCTCCGCAGGCAGTGTGAGGTCCTCGTCGCGGCGGAAGGCGGCCACGTCGGCGGCCTGCCGGTCGAGATAGCCGGCATAGGCGGCGTCGATCTCCACCTGCTCGCGAACGGCGGGCGGCCAGGCCGCGATCTGCGGCCAGATACGCGCGAGGTCGGCGAAGGCGATGGTCGGATAGGCCAGGAGCTCGGTGAGATTGCGCCGCTGCCCGTCGGCCTTCACCGGCAGGCCGGCCCTCTCCGCCTGGGGGGGCGTCAAGGTAAGCGCGGCCGCCTCGGCGCGCGCGGCGGCCAGGGCGCCGGCCTTCGCCGCGAAGGCCTTCGCGCGATCGGACCCGACCACGCCCAGGGCCTCGCCCTTGGCGGTGAGCCGCTGGTCGGCATTGTCGGCGCGCAACAGCAGGCGGAACTCCGCCCGGCTGGTGAACATCCGATAGGGTTCCGTGACGCCGCGGGTCACCAGGTCGTCGATCAAGACGCCGATATAGGCCTCGTCGCGGGCGAAGGACGCCGCGTCCAGGCCCGAGGCCGCCCGCGCCGCATTCAGGCCGGCCACCAATCCTTGCGCGGCCGCCTCCTCATAGCCGGTGGTGCCGTTGATCTGGCCGGCCAGGTAGAGGCCCGGTAGCCGCTTGGCCACCAGGGTCGGATAGAGCTCGCGGGGGTCCACGTAGTCGTATTCGATGGCGTAGCCGTAGCGCCGCACCCGCACCGCCTCGAGCCCCGGCATGGTGCGCAGGAAGAGGTCCTGGGTCTCTTCCGACACCGAGGTCGAGATGCCGTTGGGATAGACCGTGTCGTCGGTCAAGCCTTCCGGCTCCAGGAACACCTGGTGGCTGGTCTTGTCGGCGAAGCGGACCACCTTGTCCTCGATGGAGGGGCAGTAGCGCGGTCCGACGCCGGTGGCCTTGCCGCCATAGACGGCGCTCTCGCCGAGACGCTGGGCGATGATCTTGTGGGTTTCCGTGGTCGTGTAGGTGATCCCGCAGGCGATCTGCGGGACCGTGATCGCCTCGGTCAGGAAGGAGAACGGCACGGGCTCGTCGTCCGCCGCCTGCATCTCCAGCCGGTCCCAGGCGATGGTCGAGCCGTCGAGCCGCGCCGGCGTGCCGGTCTTCAGCCGGCCCATCTTCAGCCCGCTGGCATAGAGCCGGTCGGAGAGCCCGATGGCCGGCGCGTCGCCGACCCGGCCGGCGGGAATGCGCTCGTCGCCGCGGTGGATGACCCCCTTGAGGAAGGTCCCGGTGGTCAGCACCACGCGGCCGGCGGCGTAGGCCTGGCCGCTGGCGCCCAGGACGCCGGTGACCCCGCCGGCCGCGTCGAGGATCAGGTCCTCCACCGCTTCGGCGACGATCGTCAGGTTGGGCGTCGCGGCCAGCTCGGCCTGCATGGCCTCACGGTAGAGCCGGCGGTCGATCTGCGAGCGCGGCCCGCGCACCGCCGCGCCTTTGGAGCGGTTCAACAGCCGGAACTGGATGCCCGCCTTGTCGCCCAGCCGGCCCATCAGCCCGTCCAGGGCGTCGATCTCCCGCACCAGATGGCCCTTGCCGAGGCCGCCAATGGCCGGATTGCAGCTCATCTCCCCGATGGTCTCGAGCTTGTGGGTGAGCAGCAGGGTGCGCGCGCCGAACCGCGCCGAGGCGGCCGCCGCCTCGCAGCCGGCATGGCCGCCGCCGATGATGATCACATCCCAGGACATAGGGCGGCAGCCTATAGTCGAAGGGCGGCGGTGTTTCACGTGAAACAGTGACGCGAGGCCGGTTGGATCCCGCTTTCGCGGGGATGAGTCGCTGCGCGCTCACTTCCCGATGCAGAAGGTCGAGAAGATCCGGCCCAGGACGTCCTCGGGATCGATGCGGCCGGTGATGCGGTCGAGCGCCCGGGCGGCCAGGCGCACGTCCTCGGCAGCCAGTTCGACGGCCTCCTCCTCCGCCAGGGCGTGGCGCAGGCGCTGGGCGGCCTCGCCCAAGAGGTCGCGGTGTCGCAGGCGGGTGGCGGCGGGCGGCTCGCCACCCGCCAGAGCCTCCACGACGGTGTCCGTCAGGGCCCGCTCCAGCCAGGCCACGTCGTTGGGGCTCTTCGCCGTGAAGGGTTCGCCCGGCAGGCCCTCCAGGCCCTCGCCCAGATCGCGCTTGGTCAGGAGCACGATATCGCCCCGCCGCAGGGAGGCCGGAACCTCCGGTTCGGGGTCGCCATAGCCGTCCACCAGCCAGACCCGCAGGCCTGCGCCCTCCGCCCAGGCCTCGGCGCGGCGCACGCCCTCGGCCTCGATCTCATCGACCGTCTCCCTCAGGCCGGCGGTGTCGGCGATCACCACCTTGTAGCCGCCCAGCACCATGGGAACCTCGATGATGTCGCGTGTGGTGCCCGGCGTCGCCGAGACAATCGCCGCCTCGCGCTTGGCCAGGGCGTTCAGCAGCGTGCTCTTCCCGGCGTTAGGTGCGCCCAGGAGGGCGATGCGGAAGCCTTCCCGTACCTGCTCGCCCCGCGCCACATCGGCCGCGGCGGCCTCCAGCTCGTCGGCGAGGATCTCCAGGATCGGCCGGGCGCGGCGGGCGACATCGGCGGGCAACTCTTCATCGGGGAAGTCGACGGCGGCCTCCAGCATGGCCGAGGCGCGGATCAGGCCGTCGCGCCAACGCGCCTGCGCCTCCGAGAGCCGTCCCCCCAACTGGTCGAGGGCCTGGCGCCGCTGGCCTTCCGTCTCGGCGTCCACCAGGTCGGCGACGCCCTCGGCCTGGGCGAGGTCCAGCTTGCCGTGCTCGAAGGCGCGACGGGTGAACTCCCCGGGCTCCGCCAGGCGCAGGCCGAGGGACGCCAGGGCCTCCAGCAGGGCCGCCACCACCGCCGGGCCGCCATGGACATGGAATTCGGCGCAGTCCTCGCCGGTGTAGCTGGCCGGCGCCGGGAACCAGAGCGCCAGCGCCGTGTCGATCTCGACCCCCGCGTGGGCCAGCCGCCGCACGCTCGCCCGCCGCGCCGCGGGCAGCCGGCCAGACAGAGTGCGCACCGCCTCCGCCGTCGCCGGGCCCGAGAGCCGCACCACCGCCACCGCGGCCCGGCCGGGGGCCGTGGTCGGGGCGAAGATGGTGTCAGTCATTTCCGGGCCGCCGCCCCGCTGAGGCCCGCTTCCATCAGCTTGCGGAAGTGCTCCTGGGCCCCTTGGCCGAAACTCATCCAGTTCTTCATCAGCTCTTCGGGGGCGATCATCGACATGTTCGCCTCCATCCGCTTCTTCATCTCGTCGACCATATGCTCGTTCAGAGCACTGACGTCCGGCAGGCCCAGGAAACGCCGGGCTTCCTCGGGCGTGCAGTCCACTTCGACCGTCATCTTCATGACCATGTCTCCCGTTCGAATTGCATATGGCCGCGCGGCGGCCCGGCGCGCTAGTAGCCCTGGCGTAAAGCCACCTGACAATCTGGAGACCACCCATGGGCGAGCGGACGACGATCACCGGCAAGGACGGGACCTTCGAGGCCTATGTGGCGCGGCCAAGCGCGGCCTCCGCCCCGGCGGTGGTGGTCATCCAGGAGATCTTCGGGGTCAACCAGGTGATGCGCGACGTCACCGACGGACTGGCGGGCCAGGGCTACCTGGCGATCTGCCCCGACCTCTTCTGGCGGATCGAGCCCGGCATCGACATCACCGACAGGACCGAGGCCGAGTGGAAGCGGGCGTTCGAGCTGTTCAACGCCTTTGACGTCGAGGCGGGCGTGACCGACATCGCCGCCACCATCGCCCACATCCGCAAGGACGCGGGCTGCAACGGCAAGGTGGGCGACGTCGGCTTCTGCCTGGGCGGCCAGCTCGCCTTCCTCACCGCCTGCCGCACCGACGCCGACGCGTCGGTCTCATACTATGGCGTGGGGCTGGAGAACCGGGTCGCCGAGGCGGAGAAGCTGACCCATCCGCTCCTGATGCACATCGCCGAGGAGGACCAGTTCGTGCCCAGGCCGGCCCAAGCTGTGATCCTGGCGGCGCTCAAAGACCATCCGCAGATCGAGGTCCACACCTATGCCGGCTGCGACCACGCCTTCGCGCGTGAGGGCGGGGAGCACTTCAACGCCGAGGCCGCCAAGCTCGCCAACGGCCGCACCCTGCAGTTCTTTGAGCGGACGCTGAAGGCGGGGGGCCAGGACTGATGCGTGCGATCCGTTTTTCCCAGACCGGCGGCCCCGAGGTCCTCGAACTCGTCGAGGTCGACACGCCTGAGCCCCGGCCCGGCCAGATCCTGATCCGCCACCAGGCGATCGGCATCAACTTCATCGACACCTACCAGCGCTCCGGCCTCTATCCGATGAAGCTGCCGTCGGGCCTGGGGTCGGAAGCCGCCGGCGTGGTCGAGGCGGTGGGCGACGGCGTCACCCGCTTCAAGGTCGGCGACCCGGTCGCCTACGCCGGCACACCCGGCGCCTATGCCGAGCTCAATGCGGTCGCGGCCGACCGCGCCGTGAAGGTCCCCGCCGGGATCGACGCGCGCACCGCCGCCGCGGCCTTGCTGAAGGGCATGACCGTGGAATTCCTGATCCGCCGCCTGCACCGGGTCGAGGCCGGCGAGACCGTGCTGGTCCACGCCGCCGCCGGCGGGGTTGGCCAGATCATGACCCAGTGGCTGAAAGCCCTGGGCGCTGTGGTCATCGCCACCGTAGGCTCCGAGGAGAAAGCCGAACGGGTTCGCGAGCTGGGCGCGGACCACATCATCCTCTACCGCGAGCAGGACGTGGCCGCCGAGGTGCGGCGGATCACTGACGGCCGGGGCGTGCCGGTCGCCTATGACTCGGTGGGCAAAGACACCTTCGAGGGCACCCTGAAGAGCCTGGCGCGCCGCGGCCTCTTCGTCAGCTTCGGCAACGCCTCGGGTCCCGCGCCCGCCGTCGAGCCGCGCCAGTTGATGCTCAACGGCTCGCTGTTCTTCACCCGCCCGACGATGGGCGACTACCTGGCGACGGCGGAGGAACTTGAGGCCAGCGCCGCGGCCCTCTTCGAGATGATCGGGTCCGGCAAGATCGGGATCGAGATCGGCCAGACCTTCTCGCTCGCCCAGGCGGCCAGCGCCCACCGCGCCCTGGAAAGCCGGTCGACGATCGGCGCCAGCCTGCTGATCCCATGACGCGAAAACGCCGCCGAGTCGGAAACTCGGCGGCGTCTCTGTTTCACGTGAAACACAAGTAGAACGGGTAGGACCCGGTAGGCCCTCTCGCCTAGGTGTTCATCGACTGGAAGAACTCGTCGTTGTTCTTGGTCGACCGAAGCTTGTCGAGCAGGAACTCGATGGCGTCCTGGGCGCCCATCGGGCTGATGATCCGGCGCAGGATGTAGGTCTTGGTCAGGTGCTCCTTCGGCGTGATCAGCTCCTCCTTGCGGGTGCCGGACTTGATCACGTCGATGGCCGGGTAGACCCGCTTGTCGGCGACCTTGCGGTCGAGGACGATTTCCGAGTTACCCGTGCCCTTGAACTCTTCGAAGATCACCTCGTCCATCCGGCTGCCGGTGTCGATCAGGGCGGTGGCGATGATGGTCAGCGAGCCGCCTTCCTCGATGTTCCGCGCCGCGCCGAAGAAGCGCTTCGGCCGCTGCAGGGCGTTGGCGTCGACGCCGCCGGTCAGCACCTTGCCGGAGGACGGCACCACGGTGTTGTAGGCTCGGCCTAGGCGCGTCACGGAGTCCAGCAGGATCACCACGTCGCGCTTGTGCTCCACCAGGCGCTTGGCCTTCTCGATCACCATTTCCGCGACTTGCACGTGGCGGGTCGCCGGCTCGTCGAAGGTGGAGGAGATCACCTCGCCCTTCACCGTGCGCTGCATGTCGGTGACTTCTTCCGGGCGCTCGTCGATCAGGAGCACGATCAGGTAGCACTCGGGGTGGTTGGTCTCGATGGACTTGGCGATGTTCTGCAGCATCACCGTCTTGCCGACCCGCGGCGGGGCGGTGATCAGGCAGCGCTGGCCCTTGCCGAGCGGCGCCACGATGTCGATCACCCGGCCCGAACGGTCCTTCAGGGTGGGATCGTCGATCTCCATCTTCAGGCGCTGGTCGGGATAAAGCGGCGTCAGGTTGTCGAACAGCACCTTGTGCCGGACGTTCTCCGGGTTCTCGAAGTTGGTCAGGTCGACCTTCACCAGGGCGAAATAGCGCTCGCCCTCGCGCGGGGCGCGGATCGCGCCGTCGACGCTGTCGCCGGTCCTGAGGCCGAACTTCCGGATCTGCGAGGGGCTGACGTAGATGTCGTCGGGACCCGGCAGGTAGTTGGCCTCCGGCGAGCGCAGGAAGCCGAAGCCGTCCTGCACCACTTCGAGGGTGCCGGAGCCGCTGATTTCAATGCCTTCCTCGGCCAGCACCTTCAGGATGGCGAACATGATGTCCTGCTTGCGCATGGAGTTCACGTTCTCGATCTCGAAGATCTCGGCGAAGGCCAGGAGGTCGGCCGGCGACTTGTCCTTCAGCTCCTGCAGGCTCATGCGGGTGAGCCCCATCTTCGCGATGGCCAGGGAGACCTCGGACGGCTCGTCCGAGTCGGCGGCCTCCTCGGCCGCGGCTTCAGCGCCCGCGCCTTCGGCGGTCTCCAGCTCGGGAGTTTCGCTTTCCGAGGCTTCGTTGGCGATCGGGGTTTCGGTTTCGTCTTGCATCTGATGTCACTCGTCTTCGCCCGAGCGCCGGACGGAGTCCGGACGCGGGCTTCTTGGGATGATGTGGGCGCGGGCTTCGCGCCGATGTCTTCGTCTTCGTGTGGGAGCCGGTCCGCATCTCAAGCGTCGAACGCTCGGGAGGGCCGGAGAAAAGGCGGGGCGCGCCAGACTTGCGGACGCGTGGGCAGATCGGAACCACAGACCCCGCGCCGGGTCAAGCAGCACGCAAGCCGCAGCCGGCGGCGTCAGGGGTGTCCGAACTCGGTCGTGACGGCCATGACCATGACGATGGCGGCCAGGAACGGCAGCTCGTTGGTCGCGCGCCAGAACCTTGACGTCTTGTCCCGGCGGCCCTCGGCCAGGGCTTTGCGCGCCCGCCCCAGATAGTGATGCCACCACAGCAGGAAAACCACGCCGGCCAATTTGGTCAGCATCCAGGGCTCCAGCAGGAACCTCCAGCCATCGCCGTGCCGGTGGGCGTCGACCCAGATCAGCGCCAGGCCCAGCAGGAAGGCCAGGGTCATCGCCGGGGTCATGATGATCCGGTAGAGCTTGCGCTCCCATTCCTTGAAATGGCCGTCGAACTCGCTGCCGGGCGGCGCCGTCTCGGTGTGGTAGGCGAAGAGGCGCGGCAGGTAGAGCAGGCCGGCCATCCAGGCGATCACCGCCAGGATGTGCAGGCCGCGCAGGGGATCATAGACGCCGTCGTAGGTCATGCCGCGGCTCCGGCGTTCTGGCGCGTGCGCAGCGCGCATTTCGCATGGCCGGCCGGACAGCGCCAAGGGCCGTGCGGGCCGAGATCGTGCTCGCCGCCGGCCGCCCCCAGCACCGCGCGGGCCAGTTCGGCGATGAAGTCCGCCTGGAGGCCCGGCGTCTGGGCCCGCAGGTAGGGCGAACAGCCAGCAGCCCGGGCGACAAGCGCGTAGTCGTGGTCGAGCTCCACCAGGGTCTCCACATGCTCTGAAACGAAGGCGATCGGGGCGATCAGCACGCCCCTGCCCTCCGCGCCCGCCTTGCGGATCTCGTCGTCGGTGGATGGCCCCAGCCAGACCAGGCGGCCGACGCGGCTCTGGTAGCAGACCCGCCAGTCGGGAAACTGCGGCAGGCGCTCTGCGATGGCGGCGGCCGTGGCTTCCACCTGCGCCTCGTAGGGATCGCCGCCATCCACCACCCGCTGCGGCAGGCCGTGGGCGGAGAGCAGCAGGCGCAGGTTCGGTGGCGACCCGGCGGCGACCCACGCCGCCCCAATGGCCTGCACATGCGCCTCGATCAGCCCTTGCGCGGTCGGATAGCAGCAGACGGTCCGTGTGCGCCCCGAGCCCTTGTAGACGCTCAGCCAGTCTTGCAGCGACGAGGCGGTGGTGGTGGTCGAGTACTGCGGATAGAGCGGCAGGAGCACGATCTCGTCCGGCGCAAAGGCCGCCACCTGGGCGGCGGTCTCGGCGGCCAGCGGCGTCCAGTAGCGCATGGCGATGAAACAGCGGGTCTCGACCTCCGGCCGCGTAGCCTGGAGCGCCGTTTCCAGGGCCGCCGCCTGGGCCCTGGTCTGGGGCAACAGCGGCGAGGCCCCGCCGATCCGGCCGTAGTTGGCCCGGGCCATCCTGCCCCGGGTCGTGGAGATGAAGGCCGCGAGCAGAAGCCTAGCCGCCGCCGGCAGGTCGATGATAGCTGGATCACGGAACAGATTGAAAAGAAAAGGCTTTACGGCCTTTAGACTGTCCGGCCCACCGAGGTTGAAGAGGACGACGGCGAGCTTCTTCACGCCGTTTCCATCACCTTCACCGGCTGGCCGGTCACTCGCGCCACCACCTGGGCGATGTGGGCGATGGGGGTGTCCGGCATCACCCCGTGGCCGAGGTTGAAGATGTAGGGTCCGCCGTTCCATTGCGCCAACAGCGTCTCGACCCGCGCGTCCAGCGCCTTGCCGCCGGCGCGCAGCAGGAGGTTGTCGAGTGCGCCCTGGATGGTCTTGCCGTTCGCCTGCAGCCGCTGACCCATCGCTGCGCTGGCCTGGGTGTCTAGCCCGACGCCTTGCACCGGGACGGCCGCCGCGTAGGCCTCGACCAGAGCGCCGGCCCCGCGCGGGAAGCCGATGAAGGGCGCGGTGACGCCGGCGGCGCGGACCTTCTCCACGATGGCGCGGTGTGGCCGGATGACGATGCGTTCGAAGACGTCTTCCGCCAGGCCCTCTGCCCAGCTTTCGAAGATCTTCAGCGCCTGGGCGCCGGACCGGGCCTGCATCACCAGGTAGCTGGCGGTGGCGTCCACCAGCACGTCGAGCAGGGCGTCGAGCGCTTCCGGATGCTCGTAGGCGTAGGTCCGCGAGATCTCGCGATGCGACCCGCGGCCTTCGATCATGTAGGTCGCCACCGTCCACGGCCCGCCCGCAAAGCCAATCAACGCCCGCTCCGGCTCCAGTTCGGCGCGCACCCGCTGCAGCGTCTCGCCGATTGCCGACAGCCGGCCTGTGGAAGCCTCGACCTCGTCAGCCATGCGCGCGATGTCGGGCAAGGGGCCCAGCCTCGGCCCCTCGCCGGCCTCGAACCAGACCTCCTGGCCCAGCGCGCCGGGGATTAGCAGGATGTCGGCGAAGACGATGGCCGCATCCATCGGGAAACGGCGCATGGGCTGTAAGGTCGCTTCCGCCGCCATCTCCGGGTCGTGGCAGAAGGAGATGAAGTCCTTCGCCCGGGTGCGCAGCTCCAGATATTCCGGCAGGGAGCGTCCCGCCTGGCGCATGAACCAGATGGGCGGACGCTCCAGGGTCTCGCCGGCGAGCGCTCGCAGGAGGCGCGGGGTGGTCTGGCTCATGACCCGTCTTAAATCGCCTCTTTGTCCGCCGCTCAAGTCCGGGTGCGGACATCCTGCCCGCAAAGCTGTCCTTCTACTCTTCAAAGGATTTGAAAAAGGCGGGAGTAGCGGCGGTAGAACCTGTCCAGGCCGTGGAGAACCGTGACCGTCCCGTGACAACGCGGCCCTTGTCCCCAGCTCGTCCGCAGGTTGCGGCGGACCGTCCCCAGGCCTGTGAATCGCGGGGACGGCGGCCAAGCGCCCGAGAGGGTTAGGGTTTCGTTAACCTTTGACGGTATGGCCGCGGGATTGTGGCGTCCGTCCCGAGCCTGTCGATGGGTTGGACTTCGGCCATACCCGCGGGCCGGCCATGTGGGTTAAGGAAGGGTTAACAGCCCATTTCCTCCCCGCCGGTCCACCGCCTCCGGGCCCGGACCGTCACAAACGCGATCTCCTCCCCATTCGTCCCGGGCTTCGCTAAGACTGCTCACAGCATTCGTCCCCAGCTTCGTCCTCAGGGATATTTCCGATCCCTCTTTCCGAAGGCCGCCCGTGACCACGCCTACGCCCCGGCTCGCCACCTACTTCCACGTCCACTTGGTCTCGGATTCCACCGGCGAGACCCTGAACGCCATGGCACGCGCGGTCTGCGCCCGCTTCGACAACGTCCTACCCATCGAGCACATCTACGCCCTGGTGCGTTCGCAGCGGCAGCTCGACCGCGCGCTCGGCGACATCGAGGAGGCGCCGGGCGTCGTCATGCACACTATCGTCGACGACGGCCTGCGCGAGGCGCTGGAGGAAGGCTGCCGCAAGCTGGACATGCCTTGCATCCCGGCGCTGGACCCGCTGGTCTCGGCCATGAGCCGCTACCTCGGCTATTCCACCACCACCCGGGTCGGCGCGCACCTGCGGCTGGACAACGACTACTTCAACCGCATGGACGCGCTGAACTACGCCATCGGCCACGACGACGGCCAGGGCGGCCAGGACCTGGAGCAGGCCGACGTGATCCTGGTGGGCGTCTCGCGCACGTCGAAGACGCCCACCTGCATCTATCTGGCGCATCGCGGAGTGCGGGCCGGCAATGTGCCGCTGGTGCCGGGCCGGCCGATCCCCGACAGCCTCTACAACCTGAAATCCACCCTGATCGTCGGCCTGTCGATCTCCCCCGACCGGCTGATCCAGATCCGCCGCAACCGCCTCCTCAGTCTCAAGGAGAACCGCGAGTCGACCTACATCGACGTGGACGCGGTGCGCGACGAGATCGTCCAGGCCCGCCGGCTCTACGAGCGCCAGGGCTGGCCGGTGATCGATGTGACCCGCCGTTCGGTCGAGGAGACCGCCGCGGCGGTGATGAACCTGCTGCACGGCGGCCACGGCCAGGTCGAGGTGCTGGGGTGACGCTGCTGACGCTGGCCTCGAAGAGCGCGGCCCGGCGCGCGGTGCTGGATGGCGCGGGCGTGCCCTATGACGCCGCCGGCTCCGGCGTGGACGAGGATGCGGTGAAGGCTGAGCTCCTGGCCGAGGGCGCGGGGCCGCGCGAGATCGCCAAGGCCCTGGCCGCGCGCAAGGCGCTGGCGGTTTCGGCGGACCGGCCAGGCCTGGTGATCGGCGCCGACCAGACCCTCGACCTCGACGGCCGGCTCTATGACAAGGTGGAGACCCTGGAGGCGGCCCGCGATCGCCTGCGGGCCCTGCGCGGCAAGCCCCATCAGCTGCATTCGGCCGTGGTGGTGTCGCAAGGCGCGGAGCTGATCTGGCGCGTCACCGAGAGCGCGACCCTCACCATGCGCGATTTCTCCGACGAATTCCTCGAGGCATACCTGGCCGCCGAGGGCGAGGCGGCCCTGGGCTCGGTCGGCTGCTACCGGCTGGAAGGCATGGGCGTGCAGTTGTTTTCCCGCATCGACGGCGACTATTTCGCGATCCTCGGCCTGCCGCTGCTCGGGTTGCTGGACCTGCTGCGCGAACGGGGCGTTCTCAGCGCATGACCCTATCCAACAGCTACCGACAGATCACAGGCGCGACCGCGGTCGCGGGCGTCGCCGGCTCGCCCGTCGGCCATTCGCTCAGCCCGATCATCCACAACGCCTGGATCGAGGCCGCCGGGATCGACGCGGTCTATGTGCCGTTCAACCCGCCGGCCGACCGCTTCAGCCACTTCGCCGAAGGGCTGCGGGGCGGGGCCGTGCGCGGCCTGAACGTCACCCTGCCCTTCAAGGAAGCCGCGCTCGGCGTCGCCCATGAGGTCGGCGAGCGGGCCGAGCGGGCGGGCGCGGCCAACCTGCTGATCTTCAACGAGGATGGCTCCATCGTCGCCGACAACGTCGACGGCCTGGGCCTCCTGGGCGCCATCGCCGCACAGGTGACGGGGTTCGACCCCAAGGCCGGCCCGGCGGTGGTGATGGGCGCGGGCGGCGCGGCGCGGGGCGCGGCCTCGGCCCTGATCATGGCCGGCGCGCCCGAGGTCAGGCTGGTCAACCGCACCCTCGCGCGCGCCGAGGTTGTGGCCGGCGCGGTGGGCGGCAATTCGAAGGCCTTTTCGCTCGACCAGGCCAAGGCGGCCTTCGACGGCGCCGCCCTGGTGGTCAACGCCACCTCGGTCGGCGTGGCCAGCGACGATGCGCTCAGCCTGCCGCTGGAAGGCATCCCGGTGACGGCGGTGATGATGGACATGACCTACACGCCCCTGATCACGCCCTTCCTCTCCAAGGCGAGGTTGCTCGGCCACCCCATCGTCGATGGGCTGGAGATGCTGGTGCGCCAGGCCGAGCCGTCCTTCGAAGCCTTCTTCGGCCGCGTGCCGCCGCCCGGCGTCGACGTCCGCGCCCTCTGCATTGAGGCCCTGAAGGCCCGCGAGAAGGCGCCGGCGTGATCCTGGTCGGCCTCACCGGCTCGATCGGCATGGGCAAGTCCACCACGGCGGCCATGTTCCGGGACGCCGGCGTGCCGGTCTATGACGCGGACGCGGCGGTGCGCGACCTCTACGACACCGGCGGCGCGGCGGTCGGCCCGGTGGGCGAGGCCTTCCCGGGCGTGGCCAAGGGCGGCCGCGTCGACCGCGAGGCCCTGCGCCAGGCGGTGCTGGGCCAGCCCGACGCGCTGAAGCGGCTGAACGCCATCGTCCATCCGTTGGTCGGCCGCGACCGGGTGGGCTTCTTCGCCAAGGCGGAAGCCGACGGCGCCGACATGGTGGTGCTGGACATTCCCTTGCTGTTCGAGACCGGCGGCCACGCCAATGTCGACGCCGTGGTGGTGGCGAGCGCGCCAGCCGACCTGCAGCGCGAGCGGGTGCTGGCCCGGCCCGGCATGACGCCGGAGCGCCTCGACGCCATCCTGGCCCAGCAGATGGCCGACGCCGAGAAACGCGCCCGCGCCCACTTCGTGGTCGACACCTCCCGCGGCCTGGAGCGCGCCCGCGCCCAGGTGGCCGAGATCATCGCGACCCTGCGCGATCCACAGTTCAAGTCACGGCGCGACACCCCGGCTGGTTGAGCCCGCCCCCGAACCGGGTCATGAAGGGTCATGGCGCGCGAGATCGTCCTCGACACCGAGACCACCGGCTTCGAGCCGACCCAGGGCCACCGGCTGGTGGAAATCGCCTGCCTGGAGATCGACGACTTCATCCCGACCGGGCGCAGCTTCCACACCTACATCGATCCCTGCCGCGACATGCCGCCGGACGCCGAGCGGGTGCACGGCCTCTCGGCCGCCTTCCTGAAGGGCAAGCCGCGGTTCGAGCACCCGGATGTGGTCGACCGCTTCCTGAACTTCGTCGGCGACGCGCCGCTGATCGCCCACAACGCCGGCTTCGACCGCAACTTCATCAACCACGAGCTGGGCGTCGTGAACCGCGTCGCCCTGCACGAGGCGCGCTGGGTCGACACCCTGGCGCTGGCGCGGGTGCGGTTTCCTGGGATGCACAATTCCCTGGATGCGCTCTGCAAGCGCTTCAAGATCTCGCTCAGTGAGCGCGAGAAGCACGGCGCCCTCGTGGATGCCAAGCTCTTGGCGGCGGTCTATCTGGAGCTGAAGGGCGGGCGCGAGCGGCGTCTGGAGCTCACCACCGCGGCCATGGTCACCGCCGCTGTCTCCGCGGCCCGCGGGGCCTACGGCGAGCGGCCCCGCCCGCTGGCCCCGCGCTCCACCGAGGCGGAACGCGAACGCCACGCGGGCTTCATCCGCGGCGTGGTGAAGAGCGAGGACCTTTGGAGCCGCTTCGGGCTCTAGGCCGGCCTAGGCGTGGCCGGCCTGCTGGCTCTCCTGCGCCTTGCGCGCCGAATAGACCCCGGCGAAGTCGATGGGATCCAGCATGAAGGGCGGGTAGCCGCCGTCGGCGGTGACGTCGGCGATGATCTTGCGCGCGAAGGGGAACAGGTAGCGCGGGCACTCGATCAACAGCACCGGCTCCATGTCCTCGGCCGGGACGCCGGCGATCTGGAAGACGCCGCCGTAGAGCAGCTCGACCACGAACACCGGGCCGTCGTCGCGCCGGGCGCTGGCCGAGAGCTTGATGTCGACCTCGAAGAAGCCGTCCTCGCGGCTGCGGGCGTTCATCTCCACGCCCAGCTCGATCTGCGGCTGGGCCGCGCCGCCGCGCAGGCTTTCCGGCGCCCGCGGGTTCTCGAAGGAGAGGTCGCGGATGAATTGGGCGAGGATGCGGATGCCCGGCTGCTCGGCGCCCAGGGCTTCGGAAGGCGCGCCCGCGCCGGCGTCGATGTCGGTCATAGTTCGGCTTAAATCCGTGCGAAAACTGCGGTGGAGGGTCTCTACCGGGCGGTCGGGCTAACATGGCGCCTGGAACGATGCAACGCCGCCCCTGACGCGGGCGTTGCATAGGTCTATATAGGGCGTTCGCGTTTCCCCCGAAGCGGACCCTTGGAAGGCTCTTCGTTGCAAGTGCTCGAGCTGATCATCTTCGCCGGCCTCGCCGCCATCGTGCTTTACCAGCTCTATGCTGTGCTGGGGCGACGCGTGGGCCGCCAGCCGGAGGACACCCCCGCGGTGCCCGCGACCTCCACGCCGGTGGAGCGCGCGGCCGACGCGGCCCAGCCCGGCGCCGATGACGGCGTGGCGCTTTCGGGCTTGGCCGCGGTGAAGGCCAAGGATCCGGGCTTCGACATCGGCCGCTTCCTGGGCGGGGCCAAGACCGCCTACGAGATGATCGTCATCGCCTTCGCCGCCGGCGACCGGGCGCAGTTGCGCAACCTGCTCGCGGCGCCGGTGATGGCCGGCTTCGACACCGCCATCGCCCAGCGCGAGGCCGAGAACCGCACCGAGAGCATCGAGTTCGCCCACCCGCCGCGCGCGGACCTGGAGAAGGCCGAGGTGGTGGGCAGCGACCTGGCCCGTCTGACCGTCCGTTTCCTGGCCGAGTTCCGCAGCCGCACCAAGGGCCCCGAGGGCGAGGGCGTCGAAGACCGCCGCACCGCTGAGCTCTGGACCTTCGAGCGGCGGCTGAAGAGCAGCGATCCCAACTGGACCCTCATCCACGTCGACGCCGCCGAGGCTTGACGGCCTGTGCGGGGGCGAAGTTTCGGCGCGACGCCTGTCGCGCTGGCTCTGATCGCGCTCATCCTGGCCGCCTGCGCGAGCCAACCCAAGCCGGCGCCCGCCCCGCTTCCGTCGGCGCCTGAGCGCCTTCCCGCCCCGCCGGCGGAGGCTCGGGCGTCGCGTCCACCCTCACCCAACGCGCCCTCGCCTACCGGGCCCGAAGCCGCCGCGCGCTTCCTGCCGCTTACCGCTCTGCGCGGCTGGGAGGCCGAGGATCACGCCGCGGCGCTTGCGGTGTTCCGCGAGACCTGCGGCGCGGCGCGCGATCCGGGTCTCGCACAGGCTTGCCGCGACGCCCGCGCCCTGGGGCCGCTGGACCGCCAGCAGTCTCGGCGGTTCCTGGAAGCCCGCTTCCGCGCCGAGGCGGCCCATGGCGAGGGCGTGCTCACCGCCTATTTCGCCCCGGAATATCCCGCGCGCCACGCGCCGGACGACGAGTTCTCCGCGCCCGTTCGCCCCAGACCCGCCGATCTTGGCGACACCACCGCCCAGCCCTACCTCGACCGCACGGCCATCGAGGCCCTGCCGCCGGGCAAGCCGCTGGCCTGGATGCGGCCGGAGGACCTGTTCTTCCTGCAGGTCCAGGGCTCCGGCGTGCTGACCTTCGAGGACGGCGGGCGGATGAAGGCGCTCTACGCCGGCAACAACGGCAGACCCTTTGTCGGCATCGCCAACCCCATGCGCGACAAGGGCCTGCTGGCCCCGGACAACGTCTCCGCCGACTCCATCCGCGCCTGGCTCTCCGCCCACCGCGGTCCTGACGCCGCCGCCATCATGCGGCTGGACCCGCGCTACGCCTTCTTCCGCCTGGGGCCCGACGACGGCAAGCCGCCGGTGGGCTCGGCCAACCTGCCCCTGCCCGCCGGCCGGGCCCTGGCTGTCGATCCGGCCTATCACCAGATGGGCGAGCTCTACTGGATCGACGCCGGCGCGCCGATCCTGGCGGGCGCGTTTCCGACCTACCGCCGCCTGGCGCTGGCGCTGGACACCGGCGGGGCGATCAAGGGCGACGTGCGCGCCGACCTCTTCGTCGGCGCGGGCGCGGTGGCCGGGGCCGAGGCCGGGCGCGTGCGCCATACGTTGAAGCTCTACCGCCTGGTCCCGAAGGACGCCCCGTGAAGCGGCCGCTCAAGCCAGAGGACCTGAAGGTCTGGGGCCTGGTCGCCGCCACGGTGCATCCGCTTCCGGGCAAGGCGACGCCGAAGATCGAGACGGCGACCGCCGAGGCGGCCAAGGCCGACGTCGCCGCACGCATCGCCCCGCCCCGGCCCGCGCCGCGCAAACCGAAGCCGCGCCAGGACCTCGAAGGCATCGAGCCCAACCGCCGCCACCGCATCGCCCGGGAGCGCGATCCGATCGGCGCGCGGCTCGACCTGCACGGCCTGGACCAGGATCGGGCGCGGGCGGTGCTGGAGCGGTTCCTCGCCCGCGCCTGGGACGAGGGCTACCGCGCGGTCCTGGTGATCACCGGCAAGGGTGTGCAGGGCGACGGCGTCCTGAAGCGCCGTGCGCCGGAGTGGCTGGCCGCCCCGCACCTGGCCCACATCGTCGCCGGCCTCTCCGACGCCGCCCGCCACCACGGCGGCGAAGGCGCGCTCTATGTGGCGCTGAAGCGGAAGGGGCGGGACTGATTCAAACCGGAGGTCAGGGCTTTCGCGACGCCTTCTCCGCCAGCCCCGAGGTCCCTTCGCGGGTCTCCAACTTGGCGGCGACCTCGTCCAGCGTGACCCCCGCCGCGGCCAGGACCACGAGCCAGTGGTAGATCAGGTCGGCGCTTTCGGCGGCCAGGGCGTCGGTCTGGCCCTTGGTCGCCGCGATCACCGTCTCGATGGATTCTTCGCCCAGCTTCTTGGCGGCCAGCGAGGGGTCGGCCAGCAGCTTGGCGGTGTAGGAGGCGGACGGGTCGCCGCCCTTGCGGCTTTCGACCACGGCGGCGAGCCGGGCCACGACCTCGGCGAAGCGGCTCATCCGGCGGTCTCCGTCAGGCGCACCGGCAGGGCGGCGGCGGCGAGCGCGCGCTTCACCGCGCCGATGGAGACCTCGCCGAAGTGGAAGATCGAGGCGGCCAGCACCGCGTCGGCGCCGCCCTGGGTCACCGCATCCACCATGTGCTGGGCGTTCCCGGCCCCGCCCGAGGCGATCACCGGCACGGAGACGGCGCCCGTCACCGCCTTCAGGAGCTCGAGGTCGTAGCCGGTCTTGGCCCCGTCGCGGTCCATGGAGGTGAGCAGGATCTCGCCCGCCCCGCGCTCCACCGCCTCGGCGGCGTATTGCGCGACGTCGAGCCCGGTGTCGGTGCGCCCGCCGTAGGTGAAGACGCGCCACTGGCCGCCGACCCGCTTGGCGTCGATGGCCACCACCACGGCCTGCGAGCCGAAGGCGTCGGCGCAGCCGGCGATCAGGTCGCGGTTCTCCACCGCGGCGGTGTTGATCGAGATCTTGTCGGCGCCGGCCAGCAACAGGCGGCGCGCATTGTCCACCGAGCGGATGCCGCCGCCCACCGACAGCGGCATGAAGCAGACCTCGGCGGTGCGGGCCACCACGTCGAGGATCGTGCCGCGGTGCTCATGGCTGGCGGTGATGTCGAGGAACATCAGCTCGTCGGCGCCGGCGGCGTCATAGGCGCGGGCCTGCTCCACCGGATCGCCGGCGTCGCGGAGGCTCACGAACTGCACGCCCTTCACCACCCGGCCGTCCTTGACGTCCAGGCAGGGGATGACGCGCACGCGCAAGGTCACGCGGCGGCCTTCAGGGCGGCGTCCGGGACGATCGCGCCGTTGTAGAGCGCTCGGCCCAGCACGGCGCCGGCGATCTCAGTGCCCGGCCGGGCCTTCAGGCGCACGATGTCATCCACGGAAGCGAGGCCTCCGGCGGCGATCACCGGGATCGCCACGGCGTCGGCGATGGCCCCGAAGGCCTCGACGTTGAAGCCCATCACCGTGCCGTCGCGGTCGATGTCGGTGATGATCAGGGCGCTGACGCCGGCGTCCTCGAAGCGCTTGGCCACGGTGATGGCGTCGAGGTCGCTATCCTCCGTCCAGCCCTGGACGGCGACCTTGCCCTTGCGCACGTCGACGCTGACGGCGATTTGCTCGGGCCAGGCGCGGGCGGCCTCGCGCACGACCTCAGGCTCCCTGACCGCGACCGTGCCCAGGATGACGCGGGAGACGCCGGCCTCGATCCAGCCCTCGATGTCGGCCATGGAGCGGATGCCGCCGCCCAGCTGCACCGGCACGGACACTGCCTTCAGGATGTCCTCCACCGCCGCGTGGTTCACCGCCTTGCCGGAGACCGCTCCGTTCAGGTCCACCACATGGATCCAGTGGAAGCCGCCGTCGGCCCAGGCGCAGGCCTGGGCGGCGGGCGAGGCGTTGAACACGGTGGCGGTGGCGAGGTCGCCGTGCACCACCCGGACGCATTGGCCGTCCTTCAGGTCGATGGCGGGATAGAGGATCACGGTCGCCACTCCAGGAAGCGGGCGAGAAGGTCGAGGCCCACGGCCTGCGATTTCTCCGGGTGGAATTGAACGCCCGCGATATTGCCGCGCGCAACGGCGGCGGGGAACCGTTCGCCGTGCTCCACATAGGCCGCGACGTCGGCGGAGTCCTTGGGGAAAAAGGCGAAGGAATGGGTGAAATAGACGGTCTGCCCGTTCTTCAGGCCGGCGAAGACCGGATGGTCGATGACGTCGGTCAGGCCGTTCCAGCCCATGTGCGGGATCTTGATCGCCGGGTCGCCGCCATCCTGCAGCTTGCGCACGTCGCCGGCGATCCAGTCCAGGCCCGGCGTCTCGCCGAACTCCAGGCCGCGGCTCGCCAGAAGCTGCATGCCGACACAGATGCCGAGGAAGGGCGCGCCCCGGCCCTCGACCGCCTCGGTCAGGGCCTCGATCACGCCAGGACGGGCCTGCAGGGCCGACATGCAGGCGGCGAAGGCGCCCACGCCCGGCAGGACGACCCGGTCGGCGCGCGCGATGATGTCGGGATCGTCGGTGACCACGATCTCCTGCGTCCCCGCCGCAGCGCGGACGAGGGCCTTTTCGGCCGAGCGGAGGTTGCCCGACCCATAGTTGATCAGGGCGACGCTCATGGTGGGATTTCCTAGAGCACGCCCTTGGTTGAGGGGGCGTGGCCGTGGGTCTTGGGGTCGATCTCGACCGCGGCGCGCAGGGCCCGGGCCAGAGCCTTGAACCCGCTCTCGGCGATGTGGTGCGAGTTGGTCCCGTAGAGGGTCTCCAGGTGCACACAGGCGCCGCAGTTCATGGCGAAGGCGTGGTGGAACTCCTTGAAGAGCTCGGTGTCCATGTCGCCGACCTTCGGCGTCCGGAAATCCACCTTCCAGATCAGGTAGGGCCGGTTGGAGAGGTCGATAGCCGCCCGCGTCAGGGTCTCGTCCATCGGGATATAGGCGTGGCCGAAGCGGCGCACGCCCCTGAAGCCGTCCAGCGCCTTGGCGAAGGCCTGGCCCAGCACGATGCCGGTGTCCTCCACCGTGTGGTGCATGTCGATGTGCAGATCGCCCTTGGTCTCGACCTCGATGTCGAAGCCGCCGTGGCGGATGAAGCTCTCCAGCATGTGGTCGAAGAAGCCGATGCCGGTGGAGACCTTGGACACGCCGGTCCCGTCCAGATCCACGGCGACGCGGATCTGGGTCTCCTTGGTGTTGCGGACGACCTCGGCTGTGCGGCTCATAAGAGGCCCTTTTCCTCGGCCAGCGTCTGCAGGGAGACCTGCGGCCGCGGACCGTAGTGCGAGATCACTTCGGCCGCCGCCAGCGAGCCCAGCCGGGCGCAATCCGGCAGGGACCGGCCGCGGGCGAGGCCGAACATGAACCCGGCGGCGTATTGGTCGCCAGCGCCGGTCGTGTCCACGACTTTCTCCACCGGGAAGGCCGGCACGGCGTAGGTCTCGGCGTTGGTGGCGACCACTGAGCCCTGCTCGCTGCGGGTGACGGCGGCCATCTTGGCGCGCAGCACGATCTCGCCCATGGCGGCTTCGAAGCTATCGGTCTGGAACAGCGACTTGATCTCCACCTCGTTGGCGAAGACCAGGTCCACCTGGGTTTCGATGAAGCCCAGGAGGCCGTCGCGATGGCGGTCGACCACGAAGCCGTCGGACAATGTCAGCGCCAGCATCCGGCCCGAGCCGCGCGCCAGGGCCGCGGCCTTGGCGAAGGCCTTCCGCGCCGCCTCGGCGTCGAACAGATAGCCCTCCAGGTAGACGATCCTCGCCCCTTCGATCACCGCCGGCGTCACGTCGGCGTCGGTGAACCGCACCGAGGCGCCCAGATAGGTGCACATGGTGCGCTGGGCGTCCGGAGTGACGTTGATCATCGAGACCGCCGTGGCCGGGCCGCCGACCAGGGGCGTCGGCTCGAAGTGGGCGCCGATGGCGCGCATGTCGCGGATGTAGGTCTCGCCCAGCTTGTCGTCGGCCACCTTGCCCAGGTAGGCCGCCTTGCCGCCGAAGCTGGCGACGCCGGCGATGGTGTTGCCGGCCGAGCCGCCGGAGGTCTCAACGCCCTTGGCCATCTTACCGTAGAGTTCGGCGCTCCTCGCCTCGTCCACGAGCATCATGGCGCCTTTGTCCAGGCTGTTGGCCGCCAGGAAGGCGTCGTCGGCCGGGGCGATCACATCGACGATGGCGTTGCCGATGGCGGCGACGTCGTAAAGGTCTGGCATTCGGGGGCTTTCAGGCGGACGCGGGCGAGGGCCGGACTTACAGAAGATCGGCCGCCGCGGCAACGCGCGGGCGGCGCGGACGGCTGCCGGATCCCTGAACGACGAACGGCGAGACCCTTGCGGGGTCTCGCCGTCCCATAAAGCTGACCGGAGCCGGTGGTTGGATCGGTTCGGCGTGCTTCGAGGGTCTAGCTAAGGTGCGTCGCCCTCGCGGCAAATTCGGAATGTTTACTTAGGGAGTTGTACGGAGGGCGGCGGCTGCGCCTAGGCTCCGACCAGGGACATCAGCCAGGCTACGCCCGGCAGGACCAGCAGCAGGCCCAGCACGACGATCGCCGCCGCGCCCCACTGGACCGCGGGCCAGAAGGGCTCGTCATCCAGGTCGACCCGGGGACACATGCTATCTTGCTTGCTCATCTGAGCCTCCAGCGGCTGCGCTTCAATTGACCTTAATAAAGGTCACCGAACGCCGGCTGACAAAGGAGACCTTGTCCGTTCAGGTGAGCTCAGATCACTCGATCCGCGTCAGGCCATCCGCATCGGCCTGCTCCACCAGCCAGGTGCGGAAGCGGCGGACGTCGGGGCGGTCAGCCTTTTCCGGCATGGTCAGGATCCATTGGCTGTAGTCGCTGAGCAGCTCGATATCGAAGGGCTTGATCAGCCGGCCCGAGGCCAACTCCTCCTGCACCAGGGCGGCCTCCGCCAGGGCCACGCCGTGGCCGGCCATGGCGGCCTCGATGGCCAGGTAGACGTTGGAGAACTGTTGGCCGCGCCGCCAGTCCACCTCCGGCGCGCCGGCCAGCTCCAGCCATTCGGGCCAGTGCGGCTCGCCGGGCGCCAGGCGGACGTCGGAGAGCAACTGGACCTTGGCCAGGTCGGCGGGGACCTTCAGCGAGGTCTGATCCAGCAACCTCGGGCTGCAGACCGGGAACATGAACAGCGACACCAGCTTCTTGACCACGAAGCCGGGATAAGGCCCGCGCCCGAAACGGATCGCCACGTCGTAGCGGTCGCGGACCATATCCACCGTGGCGTCCGAGGCGGCCACCATGACCTGGATGTCCGGGTAGCGTTGGTTGAAGAGGTGCAGCCGGGGCACCAGCCAGCGGGCCGCGAAGGAGTGCATGGCGGTCACCGCCAGCACCGCCTTGCGCGGGCTCCGCAGCTCGGCCACCGCCTCTTCGACGATGCCCAGGCCCTGGCCCACGCCGAGCGCCAGCCGCCGGCCTTCGTCGGTGAGGCGGACCGCGCGGTTGAACCGCTCGAACAAGCGCACGCTGAACTCGGCCTCCAGGGCCTTGATCTGGCGGCTGACCGCGCCGGGGGTGATGGCCAGCTCCTCGGCGGCGCGAAGGAAGCTCTCGTGCCGGGCGGCGGCCTCGAACACCCGCAGGCCGGTGAGCGGCAGGCGCGACCGCGCGGTCATGTCCTGACGAACAGATGCCGGCTGGGGCAGAGGTCGGCCACCACACACTGTTCGCACTTCGGCCGCCGCGCCACGCAGACGTAGCGGCCGTGCAGGATCAGCCAGTGGTGGGCTCGGGTCTTCGCCGTCTCGGGGACGATGGCCATCAGCTGCGCCTCGACCTGGTCCGGGGTCTTGCCGTCGGCCAGGCCCAGGCGGTGGGAGACGCGGAAGACATGGGTGTCGACGGCGATGGCCGGCTCGATGCGCAGCTCGTTCAGCACCACCGAGGCGGTCTTGCGCCCGACGCCCGGCAGGCCCTGCAGCGCCTCGCGGGTCAGCGGCACCTCGCCGCCATACTGCTCCAGCAGGATGCGGGAGAGGGCGATCACGTTCTTGGCCTTCATGTTGTAGAGGCCGATGGAGGAGATGAACGGCTTCAGGCCGGCCTCGCCCAGGGCCAGCATCTTCTGCGGCGTGTCGGCGACCTTGAAGAGCTTGTCGGTGGCCTTGTTCACCGAGACATCGGTGGCCTGGGCCGACAGCGCCACGGCGACCACCAGGGTGAAGGGGCTTTCGTAGTCCAGCTCGGTGCGCGGGTCGCTTTCCTCCGCCTCGAAGCGGCGGAAGATCTCGGCGATGCGCGCCTGTTCCGCGGGGCTCAAGCGCTTGCGGACGGCCGGCTTGGCGGCCCGGGTTTGGGCGGTCTTGGTTCGGACGGACGCGGGCTTGGCCATGGGAGGCGCAAGATGGCCGTGACGCCCTCTTCCGCCAAGGCGGTTTCCGGGCCTATCTTCACCGCCAGATGATCGGCCAGACCTACATGGATGCGGTGATCACGCCGCACCGCTCGCTCTCGGAGCGTGGCTTCATCGTCCTGATTTCCGTGGTGACCCTGGCCAACTGCTGCTCGGCGGCGGTGTTCGTGCACATGGGGGCGGTGTTCGTGCCGCCGTTCCTGGGCATCGACGTGGTCGCCGTGCTGGTGGCCTTCCTGGTCAGCTACCGGGCCGGGCGGCAGGTGGAGCGGGTGACGATCACCGCCCGCGAGGTGGTGGTGACCTACGAGGCGCCCAATTGGTCGCGGGTGGTCTGGGAAAGCCCGACCGCCTTCACCCGTGTCTCGGTGGAGCGCGAAGAGGACCGCACGGTGGGCCTGCGCCTACGGCTTTCGGGCAAGGAAGTGGCCGTCGCTCAGGCGCTGAGCCCGCGCGAACGCGGCGAGTTCGCCAAGGCGCTGGAGCAGGCGATCTGGGAGGCGCGGCGCGAACGCGGCTGATCAGCCCTTCCCGTCGGCCTTTTCCACCGCGATGATCTGGTCGAAGACCAGGGCCCACTTGCCGGCGCGACGCTGCCAGACGCGCACATAGTGTCCGCGGCCGCCGGCCCAGCGGGCGTCGCCGAAGGTCCAGGCGAGGTCGCCGGCCTTGGACGCGCTGCCGCCGATCGGACCGAAGGCGATAGCCTTGGGCCGGGTGGCCAGCTCCCTGTCCACCGCCGCGGGGTCGGCGGCGGGCGCCAGCTTCGAGCCCTGCACCCGCGCATCGGCGGCCAGCACGGCCTTGTAGGCGGCGGCGGCGTCGGTCTTCGCCTGGGCGGCCAGCGCCATCTCGGCGGCGCGCACCCGATCCATCGCCGCCGCCGCGCCCATGGGCTTGGCGTCCCCGGGCGGCAGGACGAGCGGGGTGGCCGTCTGGCCGGGGGCCGAGCCGCCGTCGGCGTCGACGCCGCTGTCGAGGATCCACTTCCAGCCGCCATCCGGCTGCCGCGCCCAGACGGTGAAATAGAAGATTCCCGGCGGGCCGCCGTTGACCGTCGCGGGGCCGGTGGTGAAGCCGAGATCGCCGGAACGCGCCACCCCGGCGAAATTGGGCCACCAGGCCAGCAGGGTCCCGCCGTCCCTGGGCAGCTTGGGCGGCGGCGCCTTGCCGTAGAAGGCCTTCGCCAGCACCACGTCGGGCGCGAAGATCACCGCGTCGTCGGTCATGTATTCCAGGAAGCTGGGCGCGACCCCGATCTCCGCGGCGCGGGCGGAGAAGGCCCGCTCGGCGGCCACTACCGGCGCGGGATCGGCGGCCGGCGGCGCGGCTTGGGCGGTTGTGGCGGCCAGCAGGCTAAGCGCGGCCATCGCCATGGACATCTTCAGCAAGGTCTCTCCCCGAGATCGTGTCCCTATGGCTAGCGCAAAGCGGGCGCCGCGGGCCAGGGTGGTTGCGCCAGGCGGTCCGAAGGCCAAGATGGGCGCATGGTCTTTACCGACGTCGAGATCGAGCGCTACGCGCGCCACCTGGTGCTGCGCGAGGTGGGCGGCCCCGGCCAGCAGAAGCTGAAGGCGGCCAGCGCGCTGATCGTGGGCGCCGGCGGCCTGGGCTCGCCCGCGGCGCTCTATCTGGCGGCGGCGGGGGTCGGGACCCTGATCCTGGTCGATCCTGACGTGGTCGACCGCTCCAACCTGCAGCGCCAGGTGCTTTATGCCGAGGACGACGTCGGCCGGCCAAAGGCCGAGGCCGCGGCCGACCGGCTGGCGGCGCTCAATCCGCACATTTTCGTGGCCGGCTACAATGGAGCCTTCGACGCCTCGACCGCCGACGAACTGTGTGAGGGCGTCGACCTGGTGCTGGACGGCACGGACGATTTCGCCGTGCGCTATGAGGTCAACGCCGCCTGCGTGCGGCATGGCAAGCCGCTCGTCTCCGGCGCGATCGGCCGCTGGAGCGGCCAGGTGGGCGTCTTCGCCGGCCAGCCCTGCTACCGCTGCCTGGTGCCGGAGATCCCGCCGGACGCCGAGACCTGCGTCGCCGTGGGCGTGGTGGGCGCGCTCGCCGGCGTGGTCGGCTCGATGATGGCGCTCGAGGCGATCAAGCTGATCACCGGCGCGGGCGCGCCGCTGGCGGGCCGGCTGTTGATCTACGACGCGCTCGCCGCCGAGACGCGGACCGTGAAGGTGGGCGCCGATCCCGAGTGCCCGGTGTGCGGAGGAGTTGGCTGATGGCGGCGGACTGGACACGCGTGGACGACTATCTGGTGGAGGCCTTGCAGCCGGACGACCCGGTCCTCGATCAGGCCCTGGCCGCCAGCGCCGCCGCCGGCCTGCCCGCCATCGCCGTCGCCCCCAACCAGGGCAAGATGCTGCAGCTCCTGGCGCTTTCGATCGGCGCGCGCCGCATCCTGGAGATCGGAACCCTCGGCGGCTATTCGACCATCTGGCTGGGCCGGGCGCTGTCGCCGGAGGGGCGGCTCGTCTCGCTGGAGTACGATCCGCATCACGCCGAGGTGGCGCGGGGGAACATCGCCCGCGCCGGTCTGGGCGGCCAGGTCGAGGTCCGCGTGGGCCGCGGGATCGACCTGCTGCCCGGCCTCGCCGATGAGGCGCCCTTCGACTTCGTGTTCGTCGACGCCGACAAGTCGAGCAATCCCGACTATTTCGCCTGGGCGCTGAAGCTAACCCGGCCGGGATCGCTGATCGTGGTCGATAATGTGGTGCGCGGCGGCGCGGTGACCGACCCGAAGGGCGACGCCAACGTCCAGGGCATCCGGCGGATGATGCAGATGATCGCCGCCGAACCCGGGGTCAGCGCGACGGCGGTGCAGACGGTAGGCTCCAAGGGCTGGGACGGCTTCTGCCTGATCCGGGTGAACGGTTAGGGGGCGTTCGGGTTGTCCGGTTCCCCGCGTTCGCGGGGTTGACTCGCTGCGCGGTCACATCATCGAGGGGATCACCCGGTCGGGCGGCTTGTGGCCGTCCATCCAGGTGCGGATGTTGATGATCACCTTCTCGCCCATGTCGATGCGGCCTTCGATGGTGGCCGAGCCCAGGTGGGGCAGCAGGACCGCGTTGGGCAGGCCCAGGAGCTTCGGATTGATCTTCGGCTCGAACTCGAAGACGTCGAGGCCCGCGCCGGCGATGGCCCCGTCGCGCAGCAGTTCAGCCAGCGCCGTCTCGTCGATGATCTCGCCGCGGGCGGTGTTGATCAGGATGGCGTGCGGCTGCAGGAGCTTCAGCCGCCGGGCGGACAGCAGGTGATAGGTGGCCGGAGTGTGCGGCGAGTGGACCGAGACGATGTCCATCCGCGCCAGCATCTGGTCCAGGCTGTCCCAGTAGGTCGCCTCCAGCTCCTCGGCGATGCGCGGGCTGACGGGCTTGCGGTTGTGGTAGTGGATCTGCAGGCCGAAGGCCTTGGCGCGGCGGGCCACAGCTTGGCCGATCCGGCCCATGCCGATGATCCCCAGCCGCTTGCCCGTGATCCGGTGGCCCATCATCCAGGTGGGCGTCCAGCCGTGGAAGCCGCCGGCCTGGGTGACCTCGGCGCCTTCGACGATCCGCCGGGCCACCGCCATGATCAGCGCCATGGTCAGGTCCGCGGTGTCCTCGGTGAGCACGCCCGGCGTGTTGGTGACGGTGATGCCGCGGGCGTTGGCGGCGGCCACGTCGACGTGGTCGATGCCCACCCCGAAATTGGCGATCAGCTTCAACTGCGGGCCGGCCTTTTCCAGCAAGGCCGCGTCGATCTTGTCGGTGATGGTCGGGGCCAGCACGTCGGCGCGGCTCAGCGCATCGGCCAGCTGGGCGCGGCTCAGGGGCTCGTCCGTGTCGTTGAGCTCTGTGTTGAACAACTCACGCATCCGCGTCTCCACGGGACCCGGGAGTTTGCGCGTGACGATGACTTTCGGCTTGCGGGCGGCCATGCTCGGCTTGGATAAGTGGAGGGATGTTCATCGCGTCGGCGGTCCGGCGCGTCTTTCGGTCAGGCAACCTCTAGCAAAGGCTCCATGGGCGGCCAAGGCGAGGCGCGGGATTTGGCGAGGCGGGGCGTGCGGTTGTTGAAACGCGCGGCGTTGGTCCTCGCCGCCAGCCTGGCGCTTTCGGGGGCGCTTTCGGGCGGCGCGCAGGCCGCCCAGCCGGCGTCCGAGCGCCAGACGCCCTCGGGCATGCCGGTGCCGCGCTACGTCTCCCTGAAGTTCGGCCAGGTGAACGCCCGCGCCGGCCCCGGCGACGACCACAAGCTCCTGTTCGTCTACAAGGTGCGCGGCTTGCCGCTGCAGGTGGTGGCCGAGACCAGCGAGTGGCGCCGCGTCTGCGACCCGGAAGGCACGCTCGCCTGGGTGCACAAGCGCGTCACCGACGGACGGCGCATGACCATGAACACCGCCGCCCAGGCGGTGCCGCTGCTGAAACGGCCCAAGGACGGCTTCAGCGCGGCGGCCTTCTTGAACCCCCACGCGCTGGCGGCGTTGGACCGCTGCGACAAGGGCTGGTGCAAGGTGAAGGCCGACCGCGCCTCGGGCTGGGTGCGCGAGGGCGCGCTCTGGGGGACCGCCGATACGCCCCAGTGCCGGGCCTCGGCGCCCTAGGGCCGTGGCCCAGGCGCTGCATTGAGCGGGCCGCCGGCCTCTGCTAGGCCGAAGGTTCGCAGACGGACAGGATCTTGATGACGGACTTCCAGGCCAAGGGTCACTACGGGTTCGAAGAGCTGATGAGCTGCGCCCGCGGCGAGATGTTCGGGCCGGGCAACGCCCAGCTGCCGGCCCCGCCGATGCTGCTGTTCGACCGCATCATCACCATCAACAATGACGGCGGCGCTCACGGCAAGGGCTACATCGAGGCCGAATTCGACATCCGCCCCGACCTCTGGTTCTTCGATTGTCACTTCCTGGGCGACCCGGTCATGCCCGGCAGCCTGGGCCTGGATGCGCTCTGGCAACTGGTCGGCTTCTACCTGGGCTGGATCGGCGGGAAGGGCCGTGGCCGCGCCCTGGGCTGCGGCGACGTGTCGTTCGCCGGCGAAGTGACGCCCGCGATTAAAAAGGTCACGTACAAGATCGAAATGAAGCGGGTGATCAACCGCCGGTTGGTGATGGGGATCGGCGACGGGGTTTTGGAAGCTGACGGAAAGCCCATCTATACGGCGGCCGACCTGCGCGTCGGCCTGTATCAGAGGACGTGAGGACCCCGGGCATGCGCCGCGTCGTCGTCACCGGAATGGGCATCGTCTCCTCGATTGGCAACAACGCCAACGAGGTGCTGGCGTCGTTGCGTGACGCGAAGTCCGGCGTCACCGCCGCGCCGGAGTACGCCGAGCTGGGCTTCCGCTGCCAGGTGCATGCCGCCCCGCAGATCGACTGGGAATCCATGGTCGACCGCCGCGCGGCGCGGTTCCTGGCCCAGGGCACGGCCTTTGGCCATATCGCCATGGAGCAGGCCATCGCCGATTCCGGCCTGACCGAGGCGGAGGTCAGCCACGAGATGACCGGCCTGGTGGTGGGCTCGGGCGGACCCTCCACGCGGGCCATCGTCGACGCCGCCGAGATCACCAAGACCAAGGGCCCCAAGCGGGTCGGCCCCTTCGCGGTGCCCAAGGCGATGAGTTCCGGCGCCTCGGCGGTGCTGGCCACCTGGTTCAAGATCAAGGGGCTGAACTTCTCCATCTCCTCGGCCTGCGCCACCTCGGCCCACTGCATCGGCGTCGGCTACGAGCAGATCCTGATGGGCAAGCAGGACGTGGTCTTCGCCGGCGGCGTCGAGGAGCTGGACTGGACCTTGAGCGTCATGTTCGACGCCATGGGCGCTATGAGCTCGAAGTTCAACGACCGCCCGGCGGTGGCCAGCCGGGCCTACGATGTCGACCGCGACGGCTTCGTGATCGCCGGCGGCGGCGCGATCGTGGTGCTGGAGGAATACGAGCGCGCCAAGGCCCGCGGGGCCAAGATCTATGGCGAGATCATCGGCTACGCCGCCAACTCCGACGGCTACGACATGGTCGCCCCGTCCGGCGAAGGCGCGGTGCGCTGCATGAAGCTGGCCCTGGCCACCACCGGCGGCCGGACCATCGACTACCTGAACCCGCATGGCACCTCGACGCCGGTGGGCGACGAGCGGGAGATGGAGGCGGTGCGCCAGGTGTTCGGCGACAAGCCGCCGCTGATCTCGTCCACCAAGTCGCTGACCGGCCACAGCCTGGGCGCGGCGGGGGCGCAGGAGGCGATCTACTGCCTCCTGATGATGAACAACGGCTTCGCCGCCGAGAGCGCCAATATCGACAACCTCGATCCCGCCTTCGCCGACCTGCCGATCCTGCGCGAGCGCGTCGACCGGCCGCTCGAGACGGTGATGAGCAACTCCTTCGGCTTCGGCGGGACTAACGGCTGCCTTGTGATGGCGCGCGTTTAGCGCGCCGGGCGGGCGCCTGGTGATGGCGAAGGTCCTAGGCCTTTTCGGCCTCGGCCCTTTCCCCGTAGAGGTCGAGCTGCTGGCGCTCCAGCTCGTGGGCGTAGCGGCGGGCCACATAGGACTCGGCCAGCAGACCCAGCACATGCCGCTCGGCGTCGACCACGGCCAGCTCGTCGGCGTTCGATTCTTCGAAGATATGCATCACCGCCCCGATGTTCATGTCCGGCGACAGCGCCAGGCCCGCGTTCTTGGCCAGGGTCGCCACCGCCGCCTGCGGGTCCAGCCCCTCGGCGAAGGCGTCGGCGGTGACCAGCATGCCGGCGTAGCGGGCCTCTTCGTCCAGCAGGATCACCCGGGAGGTCGAGCCCAGCGGGAAACGCTGGCGGAAGGCCTCGATGCGGGTGGCCGCGGCGACGCTCTGCGCGTCGGGACGCATCATCCGCTCGGCGGTCAGGCTGCGCATCCAGCCGATGTCGCGGGCGCTGCGGATGGTCTCGCCGCGCAGGTGCAATCGCCAGGTGGAGAAGGAATAGCCGAACCGCTCGCGCACCACCGTGGATGCGATCAGGGCCGCGCAGAGGGCGGCCGCGGCGATGCCGAAGTCGCCGGTGGTCTCCAGCACCAGGAAGCTCATGGTCAGGGGTCCGCCGACGATGGAGACCGCGAGCGCGCCCATGCCCACCAGGGCGGCGTTCTCCGGCGACAGCTTCTCGGCGAGCGGCGTCAGGTCGGCCAGGCCCGCGTAGATCTGGCCCAGCAGAGACCCGAGGAACAGGGAGGCGAAGAACAGGCCGCCGCGGAAGCCGAACCCCAAGGACACCACCGAGGCGGTGGTCTTCAAGAGCAGGACCAGGGCCAGGATGGCCAATGGCATGCCGACCGCCAGGTCCAAATGCAGGGCGCCGTGCCCGGCCGAGAGGGTCTGCGGCGAGACGATGGCCAGGCCAGCCAGCAGGAAGCCGCCGATCATCGGCCTGAGCGCCTGCGGGATCGGCGAGCGGCGCACCAGTCGCTCGACGCCCGCCACCAGGCGCATGATCGCCACGCCGACCAGGGCCGAGATCAGGCCCAGGCCGGAATAGAGGGCGTAGCCCACGATGTCGGGCGCCTTCTGGGTCTTGATCTCGATGGAATAGGGCAAGCCGCCGGCGCCCTTGGCGGCCAACACCGCCGTAAGGCAGGCGGCCGCCACCGGGGCGATGGCCGAGGGGGTGTAGGAGCCGATGACGATCTCGAAGGCGTAGAAGGCGCCGGTGAGCGGCGCCCCGAACGCCGCCCCGATCGCCGCGCCGGCGCCCGCGCCCACCAGGATGCGCATGTCATGGCGGCGCACCTTCAACCGCCCGCCCGCGAAGGACGCCGCCGCCCCGCCGGCCTGGGCGTAGGCCGCCTCAAGTCCCACGGAGGCGCCGACCCCGTTCGACAGCATGGTCTGGATGCAGACGATGGCGCTGTCGGCCAGGCCCAGCACCCCGCCGTAGAGGGCGTTGGCCTCCACCACGTCCACCAGGCCGCCGGCGCGCCGGCGCGAGACGAACCAGCTGAACACCCCCAGCGCGAGACCGCCGACCGGCAGCCAGAGCGCCCTCAGCGGGGAAATCCGCGCAACCGCGCTCAGGTGGTCGGCGTCGCCGATGTGGTAGAGCAGGCTCTGCAGCCCGTGCGCGACCCGGCTCTGGAACACCGCGAGCAGGCCCGCCGCCGCGCCCACCGCCACGGACAGCATGATCAGCCACAGCTCGCTGGTGCGCAGCCGCCGGCGCACCGCGCCCATCACCCGCAACGGCCATCGCCTGGGCGGCGACAGGAAGGAAACGTCGATCATCGCGGCTCCCGGCCCCCGGTATGGCCGCCCAGGCCGCAAAATTGAAGCGGCTTTGGCTGCTTGCCTTGGCTGGCGGCCCCGGCCACAACCCTGGCCAGCACACCGGACAGCGAAGGGAGACGCATCCGTGGCCGAAGACTACCAGATGCCCAAGGGCGAGCTCATGCACGGCAAGCGCGGGGTGATCACCGGGGTCGCCAACCACCAGTCCATCGCCTGGGGCATCGCCTGCCAACTGGCCGCCCAGGGCGCGGAGATCGCCTTCCTGCACCTGCCCGGCATGGAGCGCCGCGTCGAGCCGCTGGCCGACAGCATCGGGGTCAAGGTGCTCGCGCCCGTCGACGTCACCGACGACGCGGCGATGGATGAGGCCTTCGCGGTGGTCGAGAAGGCCTTCGGCCAGATCGACTTCTTCCTCCACGCCATCGCCTTCGCCAACAAGGACGAGCTGAAGGGCAGCTTCGTGGAGAACACCACCCGCGAGGGCTTCCTGCGGGCCATGGACATCTCGGCCTTCAGCTTTGTGGACTGCGCCCGGCGCGCCGCGGCGCTGATGCCGGAGACCGGCGGCTCGATCCTCACCTTGACCTACATGGGCTCGGAGCGGGCGATCCCGAACTACAACACCATGGGCGTGGCCAAGGCGGCGCTGGAGGCGGCGGTGCGCTACGCCGCCCGTGACCTCGGCCCCAGGGGCATCCGGGTCAACGCGCTGTCGCCGGGGGCGATGAAGACCCTGTCGCTGGCCGGGATCTCCGGCGGGCGCGGCATGCTGGCCAAGGGTCGGGCGCTGTCAGCCATGCAGGAAGACACCGCCATGGAAGGCGTCGCGGGCGCGGCGCTGTGGCTGCTGTCGGACCTCGGCCTTTCGACCACCGGCGAGGTGATCCACGTCGACGCCGGCTTCCACATCATGGGCTTCCGCGAGGACGAGGCCCCGGCCGGGGAAGGCTGAGCCCCATGGCCGTCGCTGGCGACACGCCTAAGGACATCGACGTCATCATCGCCGGCGCCGGCATCGCCGGTGCGACCCTGGCGCTGGCGCTCAACCAGGCCGGCCTCAAGCCGGTGCTGATCGATCCGGTGGTGTTCGACGCCCAGGTGGCGCCGACGTTCGACGGCCGCGCCTCGGCCATCGCCTACGCGGCGTTCCGCCAGTGGCGGGCGCTGGGGGTCGGCGAGGCGCTCCAGCCCCACGCCCAGCGGATCGAGCAGATCCTGGTCACCGACGGCAAGACGCCGGGGGCCGCGGCGCGCGGCGGGCCGGGGCCGTTCTTCCTGCGCTTCGATTCCGCCGAGATCGCCGACAGCTCAGACGGCGAGCCTCTGGGCTACCTGCTGGAGAACCGCCACATCCGCGCGGCCCTGGCCAAGGCGGTGATGGACGCCGGCATCCCGGTGCTGGCCCCGGCCAAGGTCGCCAAGGCCGAGTTCGGGCCGCGCGAAGCGCTCGTGACCCTGGCCGACAGCCGGACCTTGCGCGCGCCGGTGGCGGTGGGCGCGGAGGGCCGCGGCTCGGTGATCCGCACCGAGGCCGGGATCGGCGCGGTCGGCTGGGACTATCCGCAGACCGGCGTGGTGGCGACCGTGCGGATGGAACGCCCTCACGAGGGCGTGGCGCACGAGTACTTCCTGCCGGGCGGGCCCTTCGCCATCCTGCCGCTCACCGACAACCGCGCGAGCCTGGTCTGGACCGAGAGCCGGGCGCGCGGCGCGGCGCTCAAAGCCGCCCGGCCGGAGATCTTCCAGGCCCACCTCGACCGCCGCTTCGGCGACTTCCTCGGTGAGATCCGCGTCGAAGGCCCGGTCTTCACCTATCCGCTCAGCCTGCAGCTCTCCGAGCGCCTGGTCGCCCCGCGCGCGGCCCTGCTGGGCGACGCGGCCCATGGGATCCATCCGATCGCCGGGCAGGGCCTGAACCTGGGCCTTAAGGGCGCGGCCGCCCTCGCCGAGACCCTCGTCGAGGCCCAGCGGCTGGGCGAGGACATCGGTTCGGAGGCGGTGCTGGAGCGCTATGCCGCCTGGCGGCGGCTCGACACCGTCAGCATCTCCTTGGCCGCCGACGCCTTCGTGCGCCTGTTCTCCAACGACAACCCGGCGCTCCGTCTGGCCCGCGGCCTCGGCATGGCGGCGGTGAACCGGATCGGCCCAGCGCGGCGGTTCTTCATGACCGAGGCCGGCGGCGCGATGGGGGATTTGCCGCGGTTGCTGCGGGGCGAGGCGCTTTAGTGGAGAACGTCTGCCATCTCGTCGTCTATGACTACGGCGCGGGCGGTGTTTGGGCTGTCGTCGCCGCCAGGAGCGCTGCGGAGGTCGTCCGTAGATATCCCAGTCTGAAGGTGATCGCGGATCGGCCAGTTTGGCTGACTGATGAATTGTATGCGGGCTTGCCCCGGTACGATCTCGATGCCGCTCCCGATGATTTTCTTCGGGCGCTGCAAGACGAACGTAAACACCCCAGCCCCTAAATCCACGGCGGCCAAAATGGCTTGGGCTTCGGGTCTGCTCAAGGACGCGCCTGCGGCGCGCCGCCCCGCGGCGAGGGCGAAGCCCTCGTCCTTGACCAGCCCCGCAGCCCAAGCTGCAATCTCGCCATGAGGTTTAAGGGGGAAACCATCCTGACAGATGGATCGAAACCCACCCGTTCTCTTCCGTCATGGCCGGGCTTGTCTCGGCCATCCATAGACGCAGGCGCCTCAGGCCTATTCGGGCATAACCGCGGCAACTCTCGGAACTCGGCGCTTATGGATCCCCGGCACAAGGCCGGGGATGACGATCTATGAGGATGATCGCCAACTCAGCCGCACGGCCGAGGAATCAGTGAGCGGCGAGGTGGCGCCGCCTCGCCGCTCTGGGAAGGTCGCCTTAGCCGAGAGCCCCCGGTTCGGCTCCACAACCCGCTCCGCACGTTACTCGGACTCGAATAGCAATGATATGTGAATCTTTGCCCGGGGGTCTTTATCTGCGCCGCGCGCCGTGCGGCTATTCCGTCGCCCGGGTGAACTTCGACGCCAGGACGCACTTCGGCTGGTCCCTGTGCACCGCCACCGTCGCCGGCTGGGCGACCCCGGTGTTGAAGTAGAAGGTCCCCTTCGGCGAGCTCACCGTCAGCACCGTGGGGTTGGTGAACTGGCAGATCTTGTCGACGCTGAAGCCCACGCCGCCCTTGTCGTGCACATCCGAGCAGGAGGCGTCGCCGGACCAGCGGCCGAGCGTCGTGCCGTCGTAGTCGAAGGTCGAGCGCGTTTTGAAGTGGCCGGCGGCCCACTGGTCGGCGGAAAGCCGCGGGCAGGGCGGGCCCTGGATGTCCCAGGCCTTGGCCGTGGCGATGTCGGCGTTGCGGCCGCGGATGTAGTTCCAGGTGAAGAGGCCGGTCCCGAGGGTGACGACGAGCACCGCGCCGATCACATGCGCCATGCCGTAGCGGCGCACGGCGCCGTAGTCGCGGGGCTTGGCGGCGGTTCCCTGGTCCTTAATCGGCATCCGTCAGCTCGCGGGCCTCTTCCGGCAGCATGATCGGCACACCGTCGCGGATCGGATAGGCCAGGCGCGCGGAGCGGCTGATCAGCTCGCCCTTGTCGCGGGCGTATTCCAGCGGCCCGTGGGTCACCGGACAGACCAGTATCTCCAGGAGGCGCGGATCGACATCGTCTTGGGTCGGGGCGTTGTCTGTGCGGGAAATGTCGCTCATGGGCGCGCAGTCCTACTGCACGGAAGGACCGGCGTCATCGCCGTCGTCGAGCCCGTCGATCTCCAGGAGGGTCGAAAGCGTCTCGAACCGGCCGGTGAGGGTCGGCGCCTCCAAAAGCGCCTGTTTCTCCGCCGGTTCGAAGGGCAGGCCCATGGCCAGGGAATTGACCAGGGCCTCCAGCGGCGCGGTCTGGGCGGTCTCCCAGTCGATATCGAGCTCGCGGCGGTTCAGGTAGCGCTTCAGGGCCTTGGCGAAGCGGGTGCGCGCGGCCTCCGGCGCCTGGGTGGTCTCGTCCTCGGTCAGGTCGGCCTCGAAGCGGTCGTAGCGGGCGCGCAGCTGGCGGTAGGGTGTCGGGATGACCAGCTCCTCGCCCGCGTCGAAGCGGCAGACGCCGGTGAGCGTGATCAGGTAGCGGCCGTCCGAGGTCTCAGCGTAGCTGGTCACGCGGCCGGTGCAGCCGACCTTGACCAGCTTGGGCCGCATGCGGTCGCCGCCGGCCCGGGTCTGGATCATGCCCACGATGCGGTCGCCGGCCATGACGTCGTCGATCATGTTGAGGTAGCGCGGCTCGAAGATCTGCAGGGGCAGGTCGCCGCCGGGCAGCAGCAGCGCGCCGTCCAGCGGGAAGACCGGGATCATCTGCGGCAGGTCGGCCGTGCGGCGATAGGCCGGCATGGATGGGCTCCGGGGCGGGCTCAGCTGAACAGGATCGCCGACAGGCGCCGGCGGCCGTTGCGGGAAATCTCCGACATCTGGCCCGCCGCCTCGAAGACGGTGAGCAGCTGCTTGCGGGCCGCCTCGTCGTTCCAGGCGCGGTCCTTCTCGATGATCGTCAGCAGCTCGGCGGCGGCGGCCTCCAGCCGGTGCGCGCCGGCCAGCGCCTTGGCGAGTTCGAACCGGGCCTCGTGGTCGTCGGGGTTGGCGGCCAGGCGGGCCTCGAAGGCGGCGGTCTCCGAGGGCGCCTCGGCGGCCAGGGCCAGGGCGGCGCGCACGCTGTCGAGGTCGGGGTCCTTGGCGCCCGGCGGGGCCATCGCCAGGATCTCGCCGGCCCGCTCGGCGTCGCCGGAGGCCAGGTAGACCTTGGCCAGGCCGCCCAGGGCCTTCACGTTCTCCGGATCGGCCTGCAACACCTGGGCGTAGGCCTGCGCGGCGCCGCCCATGTCGCCCAGCTCCAGGGCGTCCTTGGCCAGCGCCAGCATCTCGTCGAGGGGCGAGGGCCCGCCCTTGCCCATCTTCGCCAGCTTGTCGACGAAGGCCTTCACCTGGCTGTCGGGCAGGGCGCCCATGAAGCCGTCCACCGGCCGGCCGTCGACGAAGGCGAACACCGCCGGGATCGACTGCACCCGCAGCTGGCCCGCATAGGCCGGGTTCGCGTCGATATCGACCTTGACCAGCTTCACCGCGCCCTTGGCCGCGGCGACCGCCTTCTCCAGGGCCGGACCCAGCTGGCGGCACGGGCCGCACCAGGTCGCCCAGAAGTCGACGATCACCGGGACCTCGCGCGAGGCGTCCAGCACGTCGGCGGCGAAACTCGCGTCGGTGGCGTCCTTGATGATGTCTCCGGAAGGCTTTCCGGGCGTCTTTCCGGCGGTTTCCCCGATCAGGCTCATGGGGCGGATCCTCGAACTGTGTCCTCAGGGAACGTTTCGCCGGGAAGATGGTCCCGCGGCGCGGCGGGTTCAACGACCGTCATGGCCGCGAAGTCCACGATCAGCGGCGTCACGCCCACGGCGGCCAGGAAGCTGCGGAAGCCGGCCTGATCGACGCCGGTGGTGGCGGTGTTGGTCAAGGGGTGGAAGTTCACCCGCCCGGCCTCGGCCAGCGTCCGGTCCAGGACGAAGCGCACCCGGTGCGCGTCGGCGTCATTGATCAGGGCGAAGGCGGTGACCGAGCCCGGCGTCACGCCCAGCGTCGCTTCCATCAGCTCGGCGCTGCCGAACGACAGGCGCGCCGAGCCGATCACGGTGTGCAGGCGCTTCAGGTCGATCGCCGTGCGGTCGGCCGCCGAGATCAGCCACAGCTGGCCCTTCGCGTCCTTCAGGAACAGGTTCTTGGTGTGGGCGCCGGGGATGGCCGCCTTGATGTCCTCGCCCTCGCCGACCCGGAACACCGCGGGATGCTCGACGGTGTCGTGCGCCACACCCAGGCGGTCCAAGAGGGCGATCAGGTCGGGCCGGGAGGGCATGGCCCTTGGTTTGCACGAGGCGGGTGCGGCCGCAAACCCTGTGTGCCGTTTTGCATCACTCGCCGAGCGCGTTCGCCGCGGCCGGCAAACTGGGAAGTCTGGACCGATGAAGCTTCGCCTCCTCGCCCTGGCCGCGTCCGCGGCCGTCGCCCTGGCCGCCGCCTCGTCGGCATCCGCGGCCGACTACGCCATCACCACCGTCGCCGGTGACCACGTCACCGATCCGCTGATCACCGACTTCAACAGCAACTCGAGCGGCGCCATCACCGACCTGGCCGCGGGCTACACCTTCAACCAGGGCCCCGGCGGCCTGGCCTTCACCCGCGATGGCGGCCTGGGCCTCCTGTCCGGCGTCAGCGCCCCGCCGCCGGCCGACAACGGCGTTTCCGGAGCCTTTTACGAGACGGTCACCACCGGCGGCGCCGCCACCCTGACCGCCAAGACCCCGCTGGACTACTTCCAGTTCTACATGGGCTCGCCGGACGACTACAATCAGATCGAGTTCACCTTCGCCAACCCGGCCCTCTCGCCGCTGATCCTCACCGGCACGCAGATCTGGGGCGGCTCGCCCGACGGCAACGGCGACCAGTCGCAAGGCTTCACCGTCAGCTATCACTTCGACGCGCCGGTCTCCTCGGTGACCTTCACCTCGACCGGCAACTCCTTCGAGTTCGACAAGCTGGCCGGCAGCGTGCCGGAACCGGCCTCCTGGGCCCTGATGATCCTGGGCTTCGGCGGCGCGGGCGCGGCTCTGCGCAGCCGTCGCCGTCTGGTCCCGGCCGCCGCCGCCTAAGCGGCCGACAGGCCTTTAAGACGACAGGCCCCAGCCGCCTTCGGGCGGCTGGGGTTTTTCGTGTTCCGGGCAATGCTGGACGCCGGCGCCGCCCGCTGCTTTAGCTCGCTGCGGGATCCCTTAAGCGAGGCCGCCGAGCGTCCGATGTCCGCCCTGGAACTGGAGTGCTACCCCACCGTCGAGCCCGGCGTCACGCCGCCGGAGATCGTCCCCGGCCGCCAGCCGCGCGACTGGATGGACGCCTTCCACGCCCGCCACGCCTACCGCTGCCTGCCGATGAACATGGCCAACACCTCGGGCTGGGAGATCCTCTGCCCCATGGCCTTCACCGCCGAATGGACCGGCGGGATCCACCAGGACGACATCAAGCTCACCACGGACACGCCGCACCCGCACTTCAACCGCTTCGCCCGCAGCCACTTCAGCCATGGCGTGGTGACCATGCACACCGGCTACATGTTCCGCACCCCGCCGGGCTGGTCGCTGATGGCCATGGGCGCGCCGAACCACGTGAAGGACGGCATCCAGCCCCTGGCCGGGGTTGTCGAGACCGACTGGCTGCCGTTCCCCTTCACCATGAACTGGCTGTTCACTCGGCCAGGGCGCGTGCGCTTTGAGAAGGGCGAGCCTTTCTGCTTCATCACCCTCATCCAGGACAAGTTCCTGCACGACATCCAGCCGGTCATCAAACGCCTGGATTCCAACCCCGAGCTCGCCCACCAGTACGGCGTCTGGGAGAAGCACCGCACCGAGTTCAACCAGCGGATCTTCCGCAACGATCCGGAGGCCACCAAGGAGGCCTGGCAGCGCTACTACTTCAAGGGCGAATACCCGGAAGAGGTGGCCCCGGCCCGCGAGGACCACGTCAACAAGCGCCGCTTGAAGGAGCCGAAATTCCGCCGCTGAGCCTGCGGCGCAAACGGCCATTGCAAAGGGCGGGGGCGTCTGCCATAAGCCGCCTCTCGATTTTTCGGGGCGGTTTCGGCCTCGAGGAGCGCGGGCGTAGCTCAGTGGTAGAGCACAACCTTGCCAAGGTTGGGGTCGAGAGTTCGAATCTCTTCGCCCGCTCCAAATTTCCGCAGAACATCAGATAGATAATTTTGCCCCTCGGGGCAGGCTGGTCCGGCCGGCCGGCGCGAGTCCGCATGGCGCCGGACACGGCTGCTTCCCCGCTCCCGGAGCCCCTAAGCCATCGCTTCGCGAATGAGTTCCTGCATGTCGTTTTGAAGGGCCTTGTTGGGTGAGCGGTTCGTGAGAACGACGGCGCCGTTTCCCGTTGCGGGGTCGAACGCCATGAGGGTGTGGGACCCAGGGTCGCCGCCGCTTTTCCAGACGACCTTGCCCTTTTCGCCGCCTTCCCAGGACAGGCCCTGAAAGTGGGTGTGGCCGTCAGCGTCGGGGAAAGGCTTAAGGTCTGCCATTTCGGCGACCGTGTCGGTCCGGAGCACCGTGGCGCCCTCCAGGCTCCCGCCCGCGGCGTGGGCCGCCAGGAACCGCGTGAGCGCTCGCGGGGAGGTTCGCAGCAGGCCGGCCGGCCAATCCGGATACCCAATCGGAGCCCGCGGCGTGAGCTTGCCGTTCTGGCCGACGTAGGGCGTCGCGCGCGGCGCGCCGCCGAGGTCCGCCAGGCTCCACGCCGCCGGCGCCATGCGGAGCGGCCCGAAGATATTCCGGGCGCTCTGGCGCTTGAGCGAGCCGCCGCCTATGCGTTCCGCCAGATAGCCCGCAAGGGCGAAGGCGACGTTGCTGTAGCTCCATTGCTGGCCAGGACCGGCGTCGAGGTAGCTTTTCCCGGGCGAAAACCACCGCCCGCCCGGCGACAGATAGCCGGTCAGGAAATCGCGGAGCGGGATCTTTGGGTCGCCGTCCACGCCGAAGCCTTCATAACCCCCGTCTGAGATCGACGATGTGTGGGTCAGCACTTGGCGAAAGGTGATCGGGCCGGGGTGGCGGGGATTTTCGGCCGGGAAATCCAGGTGCGGGCCGACCGGATCGTCCAGCGCGAACAGCCGGCGGTCGCGAAGCTGCATCAGGGCCGTGCCCGTCACGACCTTGCTGATGGAGGAGATCAGGAAGGCGGTGTCCGGGGTCGCCGGCAGTCGCCGCCCGCGATCCGCGAACCCGAAGGCCGCCGCCGAAATCGGCTTTCCGCCGCGGATCTGTCCAAAGCCCAGGCCGGGTACGTCGCTAGCCGCCATGAGCGCGGCGATGCGGCGGGACAGAGCTTCCGGCAGGGGCTCAGCCGCGCCGGCCGGCCCCGCCAATACGGCCGAACCCAGGACCAGGCCGGACATGACCGAGCGCCGATCTGGCCGCAGCTTCGACCTCTGGTCCGGCACGGGAATCCTCCAAGCGGTGATCCGCGGGACGAACGGTAGTCGGAGTCACAGGACGTCCGCCAGGGGGCTTCCGAGAGCGTCCAAATCACCCCAGGGAAGGGATCAGGTTTCGTGATCGCCGACCCGTCCAGGGGCGGCCCGCCGGCGGTGCACTGGCCCGAGGCGCCGCCATCGCGAGCGCCGCCGACAACCGTACAGCGTAAAAAATCTTCGCCTTGCAGGGGAATGCACTTCCCGTTTTGGATAACAAGGTATTAAGGCAAAGCTCGATTGTAGCCCGCTGGACCGGGCGCCGACCTCCTGGGGGGAAAAATGAAGATCAATCTGTTCGCCGCGGCCGCGGTTGCAAGCTTCGCTTGCGCCACGGCGGCGTCCGCCACCGAAGTCATCAACGTCAGCGCCGTGGTGGGGGATTCGACCCCGGCCGGCAGCCTCATGATCACGCAGTTCAATACCGACAGTCATGGCAACCTGATCATCGCGCCCGGGTATTCCTTCACCCAGGGTTCGGCGAACTCCTACATCACCAACTACCCGGGTTCGAGCAACAGCGCGCCCCCGCCGAATGACACCACCCCGTACGAGACCGTCCAAGGCGGCTCCACGGCGACCCTGGCCGACCTGCATGGCGCCCTGACGAGCTTCAGCTTCTACATGGGCTCGCCGGACACCTATAACGGCGTGGTCTTCACCATCGTCGGCGTGAACGGCACCACCCAGACGCTGAGCGGCGAACAGATCTGGTGCTCGGCCGCGCAGATCTCGGCCTCGACCTGCCCCAACTCGGGCGACGGCAACCAAGGGGTTGGCTACACGGTCACCTATACCTTCGCGCCGGACGCGGTGAAGGCGATCGAGTTCACCTCGAGCAGCAACTCCTTCGAGTTCGACAACCTCAGCGGCGTCTCCGTTCCGGAACCGGCGTCCTGGGCCCTGATGATCATGGGCTTCGGCGCCGCCGGCGCCATGGTCCGCTCGCGCCGCAAGGCCGTCGCGGCCTAGGGCCGACCTCCGGGCGACCGGTCCGGACGATCGAACAGAACCCTGGTCCGCGAACCCCGCGGACCAGGGTTTTTTCGTTCACGGGCCTGGGCTAGACCAGGGCGACGCCTGCCGCCCAAAGGACTCCCATGACGCACGATCCCGCGCTCGAAGCCCACGAACACGCCGAGAACGCCGAACACGCGGCCCACGAGCACGACCCCTTCATCAGCCGGGTGTCGATCACCGTGGCGGTGCTGGCGGTGCTGGCGGCCACGGCGGGCAGCCTGGAGACCATCGAGGCGGGCGGCGCCATCACCAGCTCCAGCGAGGCGGTGCTGGCGCAGGACAAGGCCACCGACGCCTGGAACGAGTTCCAGGCCGACAGCCTGAAGAAGCATATCTATGGCATCGCCGCCGACGCGGGCGGCGCCAACGCGGCCAAGTACGCCGGCACGGCCAAGGAGCAGACCGGCAAGCAGGCCGAGGTCAAGAAGACCGCCCAGGACGACGAGGCCGACCGCGACAAGCTGTTGAGCGCGAGCCGCCACCACGAGCATCGCCACCACTGGCTGACCGCGGCGGCGACCCTGCTGGAGATCGGCATCGCCATCTGCACCGTGGCGATCATCACCCGGCGGCGGACCTTCTGGCTGGGGTCCCTCGGCCTGGGCGCGGTCGGCCTGGTCCTCGCCGCGGCGGCCTACCTCACCTGAGCGCCTACATCCCGCCGGTGGCCAGGCTGTAGACGATGCGGCCCAGCGCTCCGAACAGCAGGACCGCGGTGGCCAGGGACTGGACGAGGAAACCCGCCGACCGCTTCTCGGCGGCGGCCATGTAGCCGGTGGCGTACATGATGCGCCCCACGATCCAGACAACGCCCAGGGCCGCGGCCACCAGCTCGTTCCAGTAGATGGCGAACAGCCACAGGCTGACCAGGAAGATCGGCAGCCATTCCAGGGTGTTGTAGTGCGCCCGCACCGTCCGCTCGAGCAACGGGTCGCCGGTCATGGCCGGGGCGGCGATCCCCGTCTTGCGCCGGGCGGTGGCGGTCTGGAAGCTGATCCAGAAATAGACCAGCAGCGCGAGCAGGCTGACCAGGGCGGTCCAGCGGTGCGCCATCATCATGTGGTTTCCCCCGAAGTTGGCGAATGCAGCTTCGCCTTGGGCTCAAGCTTGGCATGTAACGGGGTTCGCCGGGAACCGGGTATGCGCCTGACGGTGTTATGCCAGCAGCAACGGAGGGAGATCGAGGCGATGGAGGTCGAATCCACCGCGATCCGCGAGATCGACTACGACGCGCGGCGCGACAAGCTCTTGGTGCGCTTCGCCAGCGGCGAGCGCTACGTCTATGTGGGCGTCCCCGGCGAGGTCTGCCGCTCGTTCCTGGACGCGGAATCCAAGGGCCGCTTCTTCCAGAACCAGATCCGCGACCGCTATCCGTTCAACCGCCTGGACGCCTAGCCCTTCACCCGCTTGTCCCGCTGGGCCTTCACCCGCAGGCGGAGCGCGTTGAGCTTGATGAAGCCCGCCGCGTCGCGGTGGTCGTAGGCGACCGCGCCCTCCTCGAAGGTCACCAGCTCCTGGTCGTAGAGCGAATAGGGGCTGGTGCGGCCGATGACGGTGACATTGCCCTTGTAGAGCTTCACCCGCACCTGGCCTTCGACCATCTTCTGGCTGAGGTCGATGGCGGCCTGCAGCATCTCGCGCTCCGGCGAGAACCAGAAGCCGTTGTAGATGAGCGTCGCGTACTTCGGCATCAGCTCGTCCTTCAGGTGCATGGCGCCCCGGTCGAGGGTGATGCTTTCGATGCCCCGGTGGGCGGCGAGCAGGATCGTGCCGCCGGGGGTCTCGTAGACGCCCCGCGACTTCATGCCGACGAAGCGGTTCTCCACCAGGTCGAGGCGGCCCACGCCATTGTCGTGACCGAGCTGGTTCAGCTTGGTCAGCAGGGCGGCGGGCGACAGCTTCTCGCCGTCGATGGCCACCGGGTCGCCGCCCACGAAGTCCATGGTGAAGACGGTCGGCGTGTCGGGCGCGTCCTGCGGCGAGATGGTGCGCATGTGGACGAACTCCGGCGCCTCGACGGCGGGGTCCTCCAGCACCTTACCCTCGGAGGAGGAGTGCAGCAGGTTGGCGTCGACGCTGAACGGCGCCTCGCCGCGCTTGTCCTTGGTGATCGGGATCTGGTGCTTCTCGGCGAAGTCCAGCAGGGCCTCGCGGCTCTTGAAGTCCCACTCGCGCCAGGGCGCCACGACCCGGATATCGGGCTCCAGGGCGTAGTAGGCCACCTCGAAGCGCACCTGGTCGTTGCCCTTGCCGGTCGCGCCATGGGCCACGGCGTCGGCGCCGATCCGGCGCGCGATCTCGATCTGCTTCTTGGCGATCAGCGGCCGGGCGATCGAGGTGCCGAGCAGATATTGGCCCTCATAGACCGTGTTGGCCCGGAACATCGGGAAGACGTAGTCGCGGACGAACTCCTCGCGCACGTCCTCGACGAAAGCGTACTTGGGCTTCACGCCCAGGGTGATCGCCTTCTGGCGCGCCGGCTCGATCTCTTCGCCCTGGCCCAGGTCGGCGGTGAAGGTCGCGACCTCCGCCCCGAGCTCGGTCTGCAGCCACTTCACGATGGTGGAGGAGTCGAGGCCGCCCGAATAGGCGAGCACGACCTTCTTGATGGGCTTGTCGGCCATGGCGGCGAAGTTCCTAGTCGGTAGGGGAGAGTCCGCGCGTTCAAGCGCGAACGTGCGACAGGTTCAAGACTTAAGCGCGCCCTCGGCCTCAAGCTGGGCCATGGCCGCCTTCAGCCAGCGCAGGTGGGCGAGCGCGAACAGCGCCGCCAGGGTGGCGCGCACACCGAACAGGATCAGCGCCTCGTCGGCATCCATCGCCAGGTTCCGGACGCCGGCGACCAGGAACAGGCTGACCGCAAAGGCGACGGCCGGCGGGGCGGCGAGCGCCACGTCGCGCATGGCCCGGAACGCGGGCGAGCCATCGCGGCGGAGGACCATCGGCACGCGCGTGTCGGCGTCCATCCGCTTCCAAGCCTCCCGCGAGGCGGCGGCCATGATCGCGAGCGCCACGATCCACAGGGCGTCGCCGACATAGATCAGCAGCGTCATGGGCTAGACAGTGACCTGCGCGCCCAGCTCCACAACCCGGCCGGGCGGGATCTTGTAGAAGTCGGTGGGGTTCGCCGCGTTCTTCATCAGGAAGATGAACAGCCGGTCCTGCCAAAGCGGCATGCCGGACTGCGCCGACGGCACCACCGAGCGCCTGCCCAGGAAGAAGCTGGTGGCCATGATGTCGAACTTCAGGCCCAGGCGGCGGCACAGCCCCAGCGCCTTGGGCAGGTTCGGGCTCTCCATGAAGCCGTAGGAGACGAAGATCTTCTTGAAGTCGTCGTTGACCGGCTCGATGCGGATGCGGTTGTCGTCGCCGACCCGCGGCGTCTCGGCGGTCTCGATGGTCAGGACGATGTTCTTCTCGTGCAGCACCTTGTTGTGCTTCAGGTTGTGCATCAGGGCGACCGGCGCGGTCTCCGGGTCGCTGGTCAGGAAGATCGCCGTGCCGGGCACCCTGAGGGTGGCGCGGCTCCGCAGGATTTCCGACAGGTCGAGCAGGGGCACGCTGTCGCGGCGGGTCTTGTCGGTGAGGATCTGCGCGCCTCGGGTCCAGGTCCACATGATCAGCACCAGGGCCGCGCCGAACGACAGCGGGAACCAGCCGCCGTCCAGCACCTTGACCAGGTTGGCGCCCAGGAAGCTCAGGTCGATGAACAGCAGCGGCGCCACGAAGGCGAGCGTGCCCGCCAGGCTCCACTTCCAGAACCGCCGCGCGACGATGAACTCGAGCAGCACGGTGATCACCATGGTGCCGGTGACCGCGATCCCATAGGCCGAGGCCATGTTGTCGGAGGTCTGGAACAGCACCAGCAGCACCAGGACGCCGATCATCAGCATGCGGTTGACCGAGGGCACGAAGATCTGGCCCGCCACCGTCTCGCTGGTGCGGCGGATGTCGATGCGCGGCAGGAGGCCCAGCTGCACGGCCTGCTGGGTCATGGAATAGGCCCCGGTGATCACCGCCTGGCTGGCGATGACCGTGGCCACGATGGTCAGGATCAGCACCGGCCAGTAGGCCACGTGCGGGATGATGGCGAAGAACGGGTCCTTGGCCGCCTCGGGGTGGGCCAGCACCATGGCGCCCTGGCCGAAATACTGCAGCGTCAGGCACGGCAGGGCCAGCACCAGCCAGGCCAGGCGGATCGGCGTGCGGCCGAAGTGGCCCATGTCGGCGTAGAGCGCCTCGGCGCCCGTGACCGCCAGGAAGACGCTGCCCAGGATCACGAAGCCCAGAAGGCCGTTGGCCGCCAGCATATGCAGCCCATAGTAGGGGTTCAGCGCCATCAGCACCCGTGGCGCCTCGACGATGTGATAGACGCCCAGGCCGCCCAGCACGAGGAACCAGACCACCATGACCGGGCCGAAGAACCGCCCGACGTTGGCGGTGCCGCGCGATTGGACCAGGAACAGGCCTACCAGGATCGCCGCCGCCGAAACCAGGATGACGGGCAGGGTGAAGAGGTGGCCGACGCTCGGCGCGTTCTTCAGGAGCTCCACGGCGGAAAGCACCGAGACGGCGGGGGTGATCAGGCCGTCGCCATAGAACAGGGCTGCGCCGCAGACGCCCAGCATGAAGATGGTCGTCGAGCGGTGGCCCAGCGCGCGCTGCGCCAGGGCCATCAGCGCCAGGGTGCCGCCCTCGCCCTTGTTGTCGGCGCGCATGACGAAGATGACGTACTTGATCGTCACCACGATGATCAGCGCCCAGAAGATCAGGGAGACGACGCCCATCACCGCGCTGTCGCTCGGGCCATGGCGGCTGTGGCTCAGCGCTTCACGCATGGAATAGAGCGGGCTGGTGCCGATGTCGCCGAAGACGACGCCGACGGACCCCACCGCAAGGGCCAGCAGGCCCTGTTTCCGGGAGTGATGCGACTCCTCGGGCGCCTCAGCAGGGGCGCCGCCGGCCGTATCCGCCATCCAATCTCTCCGGGAGCGTGACCAGGCTCCCTTGGGCGGCCCGATGCCGTCTCGCGGCGGGCGCGATACACCCAATCCGGACCCCGTTCAATGCGGCGCAACCTGCGGGGCGCCGCAAAGGCGCCGCTTTTCCTTGAATGACCGCCCGCGGGCCCTAGTTTCCCCTCTCAGGTGAGCGGGAGACGGGGATGGATCGCAGACTGGCGCTGGTGACCGGCGCCTCGGCCGGGATCGGCGCGGCCTTCGCGCGCATCCTGGCCAGCCACGGCTACGACCTGGCGCTGACCGCGCGGCGCGCCGATCGTCTGGAGCGCCTGGCCGAGGAGATCTCCCTGCGCTACGGCGTCGAGGCCCTGACCGTGGCGGTCGATCTGGCCGAGCCGGAGGCGCCGGGGCAGGTGCTGGACTTCCTGACCGCCCATGGCCGAACGGTGGACGCCCTGATCAACAACGCCGGCTACGGCCTGCCGGGCGCCTATGCCGACACCCGCTGGGAGGACCAGCGCGCGGTGATCCAGGTGATGGTGACCGCGCCGTCGGAGCTGGCCCACCGCGTGCTGCCCGGCATGGTCCACCGCCGGTTCGGGCGGATCGTCAACGTCGCCTCCCTGGCGGGCCTCGTCCCGGGCGCGGCGGGCCACACCCTCTACGGCGCGGTGAAGGCCTTCATGGTCCGCTTCTCCCAGAGCCTGCACCTGGAGACCGAGGCCCAGGGCGTGCATGTCAGCGCGCTCTGCCCGGGCTTCACCTATTCGGAGTTCCACGACGTGGCGGGCGTGCGGGCCCAGATCACCCAGTCGACGCCGCCGTGGCTCTGGCTGGGCGCCGACGAGGTGGCCGCCGCCGGCTACGAGGCGGTGGAGGCCAACCGGCCGATCTGCGTGCCCGGCGCGCCCAACAAGGCGATCGCCGCGCTCACCAAGCTGATCCCTGACGACTGGGCCATGGCGCTGATGGCCTCGCAGAGCTCGCGGTTCCGGAAGCTGTAGGCGCCTGGATCCCCACCTGGGCGGGGATGACCGGCTGCGTGGTCACTTCGCGTAGGGCATGGCGGCCTCGGGGCGGATCAGGCCGTTGGTCGAATCTGCGATCCCCGCCAGCAGGAACTGCACCGCCATGGCGCAGAGGATCAGGCCCAGCACGCGCACGATGATCGACAGGCCGATCTTGCCGAACAGGCGGCTGATCAGCGGCGTGGCCAGGAACGACAGCAGGGTCGCGATGGAGACCGCCAGCATGGCCCCGATGCCCAGCGCCGTGCCCGGCAGGCCGAACTCCTTGGCCTGGCTGGCGTAGATGATCACCGTGGAGATCGCGCCGGGACCGATCAGGAGCGGCATGGCGAAAGGCACGATCAGCCGCTCGATATGGCGGCGGACATAGGTGCGGTCATCGCCCTCGGCCGCCTCCGCAGCCTGGGCGAAGCTGGCGGTGAAGTCGTCGTTGACCATCTTCAGGCCGAGCACGAACAGGATCACCCCGCCGGCGATGCGGAAGGCCGGCATGGAGATGCCGAAGAAGGCCAGGAGCGCCAGGCCCGAGAAGTAGAAGAAGGTCAGGAAGCCCATCACGAACAGCGAGATCACCAACGCGACCTGCATGCGTTCGCGGCCGCTGGCGCCCGGAGTCGAGGCCAGGAACACCGGAACGTTGCCGATGGGGTCGAGGAGCGCGAACAGCGCCACGAAGAAGTTGACCGCGAAGTCCCAATGGATCATGCCAGCGTCTTAGCCCAATTCGCCGCGCCCGCCGAACCCTCGGCTCGCGCCCTCTTGCCCGGAGCCTTCGCCATGGCCGAAGCCGCGCTCGCCCCAAATCACACTCAGGCCCCCATCAAAGCCGATGGCCGCCTGATCGTCCCGCTGGACGTGCCGACCGTCGAGGAGGCCCGCGCCCTGATTTCAGTCCTCGGCGAGACGGTCAGCTTCTACAAGGTGGGCCTGGAGCTGTTCGCCTCCGACGGCATGGCGCTCGCCCGCGAGCTGAAGGCCCAGGGCAAGCAGGTGTTCATCGACTGGAAGCTGCACGATATCGGCACCACGGTGCAGCGGGCCGCCGCCGCCCTGGCGGACTCTGGCTGCGATTTCCTGACGGTGCATGGCGAGCCGCAGGTGATGGCCTCCGCGGTGCGCGGCAAAGGGAGTTCGTCGCTGAAGATCCTGGCGGTGACCGTGCTGACCAGCCTGACCGACGCCGACCTGAAGGAGATGGGGTACGCCGAGACGGCCCGCGCCCTGGTCGAGCGGCGCATCCACCAGGCCATCGCCGCCGGCTGCTCAGGCGTGGTGGCCAGCCCGCAGGAGGCGGAGCTGGCCCGCAAGCTGGGCGGCCGCGACTTCCTGGTGGTGACGCCGGGCGTGCGCCCCGACTGGGCGGCGAAGAACGACCAGGCCCGGGCGGCGACGCCGCTGGAGGCGCTCAGGGCCGGCGCCTCGCACATCGTCTGCGGCCGGCCGATCACCGCGGCCAACGACCCCCAGGCCGCGGCCCTGCGCGTCGCGGCGGAAATGGCCCAGGCGGGGTAGCCTGAGTTCCTCCCCTTCGGGGGAGGTGGCGCGAAGCGCCGGAGGGGGTCCGCTCCGAACGCCGTGGATGACCCCCTCAGTCGGCTTTGCCGACAGCTCCCCCAGGAGGGGAGCAATTTCAGAAGTCGACCGCGATGCCTTTGCGCTCCCAGTCGCCGAAGCGGGTGGGTTCGGGGCCTTTCGGGCCGCCCTGTTCGTCGGCCGCCTGAACGGCCTGCTCGGCGGCCTTGCGGGCGGCGGCTTCTTCCAGCGCCCGGCGCGCGGCCGGTGACAGCGGCTTGTCCGGGGCGGCGTTGGGGGGACGTTCATCCATGCCCCAATCTAGGCGCGCAGGCCCCCGCGGCCAAGCGGGCGGACCGATCAGGCCTTGCGCCGGCGGCCCGATGGGGGCACGCCGCGCGCCGTGACCGACCTTCCGCCTTCCTCCGCCCCGCCGTCCGACGCCGCCGGACTGCCGGCCCGCGCGGCCGCTCTCGACCTGCTCACCGCCGCCCTGTCCGGCCGCGCCGGCATGGACGAGGGCTTGAGCCATCCGGCGCTGGCCGCCCTGCCGGCCCGCGACCGGGCCTTCGCCCGCGCCCTGGTGCTGGCGACCCTGCGCCACCTCGGCCCCATCGACGCGGCGCTGCAGGGCCGGCTGAAGAAGCCGCCGCCGGACCGGGTGGTGCAGGTGCTGCGCCTGGGCGTGGCGCAGCTCTTCCTGCTGCAGACCCCGCCGCACGCCGCGGTGGGGACTTCCGTCGACCTGGTGGCCCGCGACCGGGGCAGCCAGATGTTCAAGGGCCTGGTGAACGCCGTCCTGCGCGGCCTGTCGCGCGAACCGCCGGCGCTGGACGACCCCGACCTGCTCGCGCCGGGCTGGCTGCACGCCCGCTGGCGCGCGGCCTTCGGCGCCGACGAAGCCCGCAAGATCGCCGCCATGATCGCCCAGGAGCCGGCGACGGACCTCTCCTTCAAGGATCCGGCGCGGGCCGAGGCCCTGGCCGCGGAGCTGGAGGGCCAGGTCCTGTCCGGCGGGACCCTGCGCAGCGCCCGGCGCGGCGACGTGGCCACCTGGCCGGGCTTCGCCGAGGGCGACTGGTGGGTGCAGGACGCCTCCGCCGCGATCCCCGCGCGCCTGCTGGCCGTGCAGGCCGGCGAGACGGCCCTCGACCTCTGCGCCGCGCCCGGCGGCAAGACCCTGCAGCTGGCGGCGGCCGGGGCGGCGGTCACCGCCCTCGACCGCTCGGCGCCCCGGCTGAAGCGGGTGGCGGAGAACCTGGCGCGGACCGGCCTCTCCGCCGACACCGTCGCCGCCGACGGCGCGACCTGGCCGGACAAGCGGAGCTTCGACGCCATCCTGCTGGATGCGCCGTGTTCGGCCACCGGGACCTTCCGGCGCCATCCCGACGTGCTGTGGGCCGCCAAGCCCAGCGACGTCGCCGGCCTCGCCGCCGTCCAGGCCAAGCTACTCGACGCGGCGGCCAAACGGCTGAAGAGCGGCGGGCGGCTGGTCTACTGCGTCTGCTCCCTGGAGCCGGAGGAGGGCGAGGGCCAGACGGCGGCCTTACTGGCGCGCACGGCGGGCCTGGCGCTCGATCCCGTCGCCGCCGGCGAGGGCGGCGCGCCGGCGGCCGGCGTGCGGCCGGACGGGACGTTGCGGATCCTGCCGCATCATCTGGAGGGCGGGACGGACGGCTTCTACGTGGCGCGGTTCCGGAAGGGTTGACGCGCCGCCCTCTGGCCCGCAAACGCGCATCACGGTATGCGGACGCCATGGCCCGCCCACCCATCATAGCGCCCTCGATCCTGTCGGCTGACTTCGCCAAGCTGGGCGAGGAGGCTCGCGCGATCGAGGCGGCCGGCGCCGACTGGCTGCACGTCGATGTCATGGACGGCCACTTCGTGCCCAACATCACCATCGGTCCGGATGTGGTGAAGGCGATCAGGAAGCATGTGAAGATCCCGCTGGACGTCCACCTGATGATCGCCCCGGCCGATCCCTTTCTGGAGGCGTTCCGCGAGGCCGGCGCCGACACCATGATGGTCCACCCCGAGGCCGGGCCGCACCTCAACCGCACCCTGCAGCGTATCCGCGAGCTGGGCGCGCGGGCGGGCGTGGTGTTCAACCCGTCGACCGACCCGGACGTCATCCGCTGGATGATGGACGACGTCGACCAGGTTCTGGTGATGTCGGTCAACCCGGGCTTCGGCGGCCAGAAGTTCCTGCATTCGCAGCTCGCCAAGATCGCCGCCCTGCGGGCGATGATCGACGCCAGCGGCCGTGACATCGCGCTTGAGGTGGACGGCGGGGTGACGCCGGAGACCGCCCGGCTCTGCGTCGAGGCCGGCGCCACCGCCCTGGTGGCGGGCACGGCGGTGTTCCGAGGCGGGCCTTCCGCCTACGCCGCCAACATCGCCGCCCTGCGCGGCGCCTGAGCGGCGGGGCGGTGGGGCGATGTCCGCGCCGGCCCCGGGCCGCCTCCTGGATCGCCTGCCTGGCGGCTATCAGCTCTACGCCGCCTGGCTGGGCGCGCTCCGCCGGCCTGGCATCGAGTGGCGCGTCTCGCCGCTGAACCAGTGGCGGCTCAGCCATCCCGCGCCGGAGGGCCTGGGCGGCCGTCCGCGCGACCTGCGGCCTGCCGATGCGGAGGCCGGGCGGCGCATCCTCGCCGGGGGCTTCGTGTTCGGGGGCGAGACCCTGGCGCTTGGCCCGCGCGGCGACCCCTGGGACCGGCCGAGCCCCAGCCGCCGGTTCGCCGGCGCCCTGCACGGCTTCGGTTGGGTCCGCGACCTGCTGGCCCATGGCGAGGCCGGCGCCTGGGAGGCGCTGCGCCTGACGCTGGGGTGGCGCAGGCTGTTCGGCCGTTGGAACGGCTTTTCCTGGAGCCCGCCGGTGCTGGAGCGCCGGGTGTTCAACCTGGCCTGCGGCCTCGCCGCGATCAGCGGGCCGGCCTCCGACGCCGAGGCCGACCAGATCGCCGCCGACCTCGCCCGCCAGGCGCGCTTCCTCCTGGAGCTGCCGGGCGATCCGGCGCGGGCGGCCGAGAGGGCCGCGGTCGCGGGCGTCGCGGGTGCGGCCCTGGCCGGCGCGGCGGGCGAAGGCCTGCTGGACCGGGCGCTGGGTGAGCTGCCGCGCCGGCTGGAGGCCGCCATCGCCGACGGCGGCCACGCGACCCGCAGCCCGCAGGCGGCGCTGGAGCTGCTGTTCGACCTGATGACGCTGGACGACGTGCTGAGCCAGCTCGGCCTCGCCACCCCCGACGAGATGTTGCGCGCCCTCGACCGGCTGGCCGGCGCGGTGCGCTTCTTCACCCTCGATGACGGCCGGCTGGGGGCCTTCCAGGGGGGTGAGCCGGTGGCCGGGCCTTATGTCGCCGCCGCCCGCGCCGAGGACGCCGCGGCGCCCCATGCGCCCGTTCCACCGGCCTGCAACGGCTATCATCGGCTGGAGGCGCACGCCCTGCAGGTGATGGTCGACGCCGCTTCGCCGGCGCTCGGGCCCTGGAGCCTGGCGGCCTGCGGCCAGCCCTTGGCCATCGAGGTGTTGGCCGCCGGCAAGCGGCTGTTCGTCGGCTCCGGCTGGTCGCCGCAGGCCGCGGGCACTCCGGCGCTGCGGCTGGTGGACGCGGCTTCCACAGCCTCGGTGGCCGAGGCCGACTGCGGCGCCCCGCTCAGCGGATTCGCCGCCCGCGTCCTGGGACCGCGGCTGCGCGACCCCTACGCCATTGCCGACGTGCGCCGCCAGGACACGCCGGCCGGCGCCTGGCTGGACGCCTCGCACGACGCCTGGGCGCGCAGCCTCGGCCTGCGCCACGAGCGCCGGCTCTATCTCGACCGCGCGGCCGACGAGCTGCGCGGCGAGGATGCGCTGGTCCCCCGCCGGCGCGCCGGCGGGGCGGAAGGCCGCCGCTTCGTGGCCTTCGTGGTGCGCTTCCACCTGCACCCGCAGGTCAGCGCGCTGATGGCCCGCGACCGGAAGAGCGTGCTCCTGAAGGTCGAGGGCCAGGAGGCCGGCTGGTGGCTGCGCAGCGACGCCCTGGAGGTCATGCTGCAGCCCTCGACGCATCACGAGGACGGCCTGACCCGGCACGGCCAGCAGATCGTGTTGCGCGGCCAGGCCCGGCTCGACGGCGGCGCCAAGCTGCGCTGGAAGCTTTCCGCGGCCCATGAGCCCGCCATCGCCGCCCACGTTGACGAGCAGGTCGCTTAGGGACTAAGCGGACGCCATTCCGCGTGACTGGCGAACAAGGTGGGCGACCACCGGGGAGCGCGGAACCATACCTCCGCCGCTCGCCTGGGCATTGTCTCTGACCCACTTCAGGAGGATGCCGTGCCCGCCGCTCCCGATTTCCCGCCCGCTCCGGACCGCGCCCCGCTGAAGCGCGCCCTGATCTCCGTCTCCGACAAGACCGGCCTCATCGAAGCCGCCCGCGCGCTGGCCGACCTCGGTGTCGAGCTGGTCTCCACCGGCGGCACGCGCAAGGCGATCGCCGACGCGGGCCTGACCGTGAAGGACATCTCCGAACTCACCGGCTTCCCGGAGATGATGGATGGGCGCGTGAAGACCCTCCATCCGGTGGTGCATGGCGGCCTGCTGGGCGTGCGCGACGCGCCCGAGCACGCCAAGGCCATGGCCGAGCACGCCATCGGCGGCATCGACCTCGTCTATGTGAACCTCTATCCATTCGAGTCGACGGTGGCCTCCGGCGCGGACTTCGCCACGGCGGTGGAGAACATCGACATCGGCGGCCCGGCGATGATCCGCTCGGCGGCCAAGAACCACGGCTACGTCTGCGTCTGCACCGACATCGCCGACCTGCAGGAGGTCCTGGCCGACGCTCAGGCGAACGGCGGCGCGACGGGCCTCGCCCTGCGCAAGAGCCTGGCGGCGCGGGCCTATGCGCGCACCGCGGCCTATGACGCGGCCATCTCGGCCTGGTTCGCCGAGGCGCTCGGCGAGGACTGGCCGAAGCGCAAGGCCTTCGCCGGCGAGCTGGTCCAGACCATGCGCTATGGCGAGAACCCGCACCAGGCGGCGGCCTTCTACCGCTTCCCCAACCCGCGCACCGGCGTCGCCACCGCCAAGCTCTGGCAGGGCAAGGCCCTCAGCTACAACAACATCAACGACACCGACGCGGCCTTCGAGCTGATCGCCGAGTTCGATCCGAGGGACGGCCCGGCCTGCGCCATCATCAAGCACGCCAATCCCTGCGGCGTCGCGACGGGCGGCAGCGTGCTGGAGGCCTATGAGCGGGCGCTCGCCTGCGATCCGGTCAGCGCCTTCGGCGGCATCATCGCCTTCAACCGCAAGCTCGACGCGCGCACGACCGAGGAGATCCTCAAGCTGCTCACCGAGGTGGTGATCGCCCCCGGCGTGGACGAGGACGCGCTCGCCCTCTTCGCCAAGAAGAAGAACGTCCGCCTGCTCACCACCGACGGCCTGCCGGACCCGCTGGCCAAGGGCCTGACCTTCAAGTCGGTGGCCGGCGGCTTCCTGGTGCAGGGCCGCGACGACGCGCGGATGACGCCCGCTGACCTGAAGGTGGTGACCAAGCGCGCGCCGACCGAGACCGAGGTGCGCGACATGCTGTTCGCCTTCACCATCGCCAAGCACGTGAAGTCCAACGCCATCGTCTACGCCCGGGCGGGCCAGACTTTGGGCGTCGGCGCGGGCCAGATGAACCGCAAGGACTCCGCCCGCATCGCCGCGCTGCGCGCCGCCGACTTCGGCCTGGACCTGACCGGCAGCGCCTGCGCCTCGGAAGCCTTCTTCCCGTTCCCCGACGGCCTGATCCAGGCCGCCGACGCCGGCTGCACCGCGGTGATCCAGCCCGGCGGGTCCATCGGCGACGCCAAGGTGATCGAGGCCGCCGACGAACGCGGGATGGCCATGGTGTTCACCGGCGTCCGGGTCTTCCGCCACTAGGCGTCAGGCGTGCTTCAGGCTGACGTGTAGAGCCCGCCCACCAGGGTCTCGACGTAGGCGATCATGCTGAGCAGCTGCTCCTCGTCGACGTCCTCCTGCAGGGCCACGATGCGACGGACCAGGCTGACCACGATGCGGGTCTGCAGGCCGTCGATGCGGGCCAGCGACAGGATCGCCTCGATCTGGTGCGGCGGCAGGGCCGGGGCGCGGGCGGGGTCGAGTTCCAGGGCCACGGCGGGCTTGAGGTCCAGCACCTCGCACATGTCGACGATCGCGCCGCGCGAGACCTGCACCTCGATGCCCTGGGCGATCCCCTCGGCGTAGGGGGCCGGCAGGCCGAGCGGGCGCACGCGCCAGCCGCTGTCGGTCATCAGGGGCGCCAGGATTTCCAGGTCGACCATGCCCACCAGCCGCTTGACGCCGAGCGCGCGGGCAACCTCCAGGGCGGCCAGACGCACCTCCGAGCGGGCGATCCGCCCGCCGCGGCCGCGGGCGGCGCGGGCGGCGAAGAAGCGGCTGATCTCCCAGACGTCGGGCGCGGCGATGGGCGCCTCGTCGGCGGCGATCAGGTGCGGGAAGATGTCGCCGATCACCGAGCCGGAGAGGGCCGGGCGCATGCGCATGGAGGCCAGGATCCTGCCGTCGGAATCGAGCGCCAGCAGGTAGACCATGTCCTCGTCGTCGTAGGCGTCGTATTCGCCGCCATCGTCGCGGACGGTCATGGCGGCCCAGCCGCGCTCCTCCACGAAATGGACGCGGCGCAGCTGGTGCATCTCGTGGAGCTGTTCGGCGTAGAGCGGCCGGTTGGCCTTGGTGACCACGTGGATCATCGGTCTTCCCCCATCAGGTTTCCTGAAGGGGGACCGTCGCCGCGGTTACGGTCCGTTCGCTAGTCGGCGCATCGGCGGACTTGACGCCCCGGCCAGACTCGGGGGTCAGGCGAACTCGTCGGGGTCCACCAGCCAGCCGCGGCGGGCGGCCTCCAGCACCGTCGGCACCGTCGCCTGGTGGCCCAGCTTGGCCTTGGCGCGCTCCAGGTGGGTCTTGGCGGTGCCCACCGACACGTCGAGGATCAGCGCGATCTCCGGCACCGTCTTGCCGCGCGACAGCCAGACCAGCACCTGGGTCTCGCGCCGCGTGAGCCGGCTGGCGGCGATCGGCGCGTCGTCAGCCAGCTCCAGCAACTGCCGGCCAGCGACGGCGTAGATCACCCCGCAGGCCTGCAGCACCGCGCGCGCCTGCTCGTCCACCTGCGGCCCGACGCCGGTCAACACCACGGCGGTCACCTCGCCGTAGGCGCCGTGCACCGGCACGACCAGGCCCTCGTGGCCGTCGCGCTGGGCGGTGACGAACAGCTCCCGGGCCTCCTCGCCCACGGCCTGGCCGGCGACGTCCGACCAGGTGAAGGCGCGGGTGGATCCGAACACGGCGCGGAAGGTTGGGTCGATGCGCTGGTTTCCGGCGTCGAGATAGCGTTGGCGGTTGGCGCGGTCGCCGACCCCGAACAGCAGGCGCGGCCGGATCGGCTTGCCGGGCTCGGCCATCAGGGTGCAGATCGTGCGGTCGAACCCGAACTGCGAGACCACGCCCAGGAAGCGCGCTTCAAGGTCGCTCAGGCGCGTGAGCGTCCTGGCGCCTCGCATGAAATCCAGTGCGTCGGCGTAACGATCCCCCATAGGCTTACACTCGCCAGGCGCGAGCGAAATGCAACCGTTAGCGGCGCTTTTTCGCACCCTCCGCGGCCAACTCACGCAGGGCCGCATTGGCGATGGTCAGCTTGGCGAAGGTCCAGGCGCCGCCGGAGGCCTCGATCTCGTCGATGGTCCGGCGGGCGACATGGGCCTTCTCGGGCCGCAGCGCCGTCCAGGCCGCCGCCGCATCGCGCGCATGGTTGGCGTCCTCGCCAGCCTGGGCGCCGCCTGCGAACGCCATGATGGTCCGCGTGAGGTCGGTCTGCTGGCTGAGCAGGTCCTCGATCAGCCGGCGCAGCGCCATCCGCTCGAAGGTGTCGCCCACCGAGAAGGCCCCGGCCACCTGGCGCACCCGGTCGAAACCGAAAGCCTCGCCGACCGCGTGGTAGAGCCGCGCCACATTGGCCAACGGCCAGCTCGAGGCCTCCGCCAGGTCGACCAGGTCGCCGGCGATGGTCATCGGCTGCAGCACGGCCACGGCGCGGGCCTTGTCGGCGGGCGCGCCGGCCTCGGTCAGCTGGCGCAACCGCGCCTCCACCTGCGCCTGCTCGATCGGCGACAGGATGCCGGGCATCAGCTTCAGAAGGCTCTGGAAGCTCGGACGGTAGGCCTTCACCAGGGCGTCGACGTCGAGCTTGTCGCGCGCCGCGCGGCGGGTCAGCCAGAAGGTCGCCCCGCGCAGGGCCGCGCTCAGCCGCCGAAACAGCGCCATCTGGCCCGAGGCCGGGATCTTGCCGTCGAGGGCCGCGACCGAGTCCCACAGGGCCGGGATCTCCAGCACCGCCTTGGCCGCCTCGTAGCCGGCGGTGAAGGCGCGCGCGTTGGCGCCGGCCGCCGGCATCAGCCGCGCCGGGAAGCTCGGGCCGCAGCGGTTGATGATGTCGTTGGCGACCACGGTGGCGATGATGTCGCGCCGCAGGCGGTGGCGGCGCATCGGCTCGGCCCACTTGTGCATGGGCTTGGGGAAATAGTCCTCCAGCAGCCGCTCGAAGAAGGGGTCGTCCGGGGCGTCGCTGGCCACGATCTCCCGCTTCAGCTCCAGCTTGCCGTAGGCCAGCAGCACCGCCAGTTCCGGCCGGGTCAGCGCCTTGCCGCCCTGCGCGCGCTCGGCCAGGCCGGCGGCGTCCGGCAGGCCCTCGACGGCGAGGTCGAGTCGCCCGGCGGTGACCAGCTCGGTCATGAACTGGCCATAGGGGCCCATCTCGCCGGCGGCATCCATCTGCATCAGCGATAGCGCGAGCGTCTGGTCGTAGTTGTGCGTCAGCACGTGCTCGGCCACGTCGTCGGTCATCGATTGCAAGAGGGTGTCGCGGCGCTTGCGGGTCAGCTCGCCGGTGCGCTCCAGCATGCCGGTGAGGATCTTGATGTTCACCTCGTGGTCGGAGGTGTCGACGCCGGCGGAATTGTCGATGGCGTCGGTGTCGATCCGCCCGCCGGCGAGCGCATATTCGATGCGCCCGGCCTGGGTGAGGCCGAGGTTCGCGCCCTCGCCGACCACCTTGACCCGCAGCTCCCTGCCGTTGATCCGCACCGCGTCGTTGGCCTTGTCGCCCACGTCGGCGTTGGCCTCGCGCTCGGCCTTCACATAGGTGCCGATGCCGCCCAGGTAGAGCAGCTCCGCCTGGCTCTTCAGGATGGCGGTGATCAGCTCGGTGGGGGCGAGCGCGTCGGCCTTGACCTCCAGCATCGCCTTGACCTGCGGCGACAGCGGGATCGACTTCAGGCTGCGCGAGAAGATCCCGCCGCCCCTGGAGATCAGCTTCTTGTCGTAATCCTGCCAGGACGAGCGCGGCAGTCCAAACATGCGAGAGCGCTCGGTCCAGGACTTGGCCGGGTCCGGATCGGGGTCGAGGAAGATGTCACGGTGGTCGAAGGCCGCCAGCAGCCGGGTCTGCTTGGAGAGCAGCATGCCGTTGCCGAACACGTCGCCGGACATGTCCCCGCAGCCGACGACGGTGAAGGGCTCGGCCTGGATGTCCTTGCCCAGTTCGCGGAAGTGGCGCTTCACCGCCTCCCAGGCGCCGCGGGCGGTGATGCCCATCACCTTGTGGTCGTAGCCGGCCGAGCCGCCGGAGGCGAAGGCGTCGCCCAGCCAGAAGCCGTAGGCCTCGGCCACGCCGTTAGCGATGTCGGAGAAGGTGGCCGTACCCTTGTCGGCGGCCACCACCAGATAGGGGTCGTCGCCGTCGAAGGCGATGACGTCCTTGGGCCGGATCACCTTGCCGTCGGGGCCCAGGTTGTCGGTGATGTCCAGGAGGCCGTAGAGGAAGGTCTTATAGGCGGAGACGCCTTCGGCGCGCACCGCGTCGGGCGAGCCGCCCTTGGGCAGCTGCTTCGGATAGAAGCCGCCCTTGGAGCCCACCGGCACGATCACCGCGTTCTTCACCTGCTGCGCCTTCACCAGCCCCAGCACCTCGGTGCGGAAGTCGTCGCGCCGGTCGCTCCAGCGCAGGCCGCCGCGGGCGACGGGGCCGAAGCGCAGGTGGACGCCCTCGACATTGACGCCCCAGACGAAGATCTCGCGGTAGGGCTTGGGCGCCGGCAGATCGGCCAGCTCGCCTGAGGCCACCTTGAACGAGATGTAGGGCTTGGGATGGCCCATCTCGTCGGTCTGGTAGAAGTTGGTCCGCTGGGTTGCGCCGACCAGCAGCGCCAGGCGGCGCAGGACGCGGTCCTCGTCCAGGCTTTCCACCGCCTGCAGCGCCTCGACGATCTCGGCCATGATGGCGTCGCCCCGCAGGCGGCGGTTCTCCAGGCTGATCTCGGCGGACGGGTCGAACTTGGCGCGGAACAGGTCGAGGATCAGGCGCGTGACCGCCGGATGGGCGGCCAGCGCCTCCTCCTGCACCCGCTGGCTGGGGTCGAGGCCGGCCTGCTGGCGATGGCGGGCCAGCGTGCGGATCAGGGCCGCGGCGCGCCAGGGGATGGACAGCTCCAGCACCAGGCGGTTGAAGCCGTCGTTCTCCGTGCGGCCGGTCCAGACGGCGACCACGGCGTCCTCGAAGGCCTGCTTCAGGTCGGCGAACACCAGGTGGCCGCCGGCCGGGTCCTCGATCTCGAAATCATGCACCCAGACGGCGGGGTGGCGCGGCCGGCAGACCGGGAAGCCGGCTTCGGCCAGGGCCTTCAGCCCCATGTTGTCGAGGATCGGCAGGACGTCGGCCAGCGGCGCGGGCGCGCCATACCGGTAGAGCTTGAAGCGGAACTGCAGGCTGCTATCGCCGGGCAGGCGATAGGCGCGCACCGCGATCTCCTGGCCCTCGGCCATGGCGTCGATCATCGCCAGGTCCGCCAGGGCTTCGGCCGGCGAGAAGCGGTCGCGGTAGCCGGCGGGGAAGGCGTCGCGGTAGCGGCCCAGCGTCTCGGCCACCTGGGCCGGCGGCTGGCCGGCGGCGCGCACCACGGCCTCGAAGCGGTCCTCCCAGCTGCGCGCCGCCTCGGCGATGACCGCCTCCAGCTCGCGCAGGTCCGGCTGGTCGTGCTCGCCGGGCGAGAAGCCGATGATGTAGTGCACCCGCGCCAGCGGGGCGTCGGAGAAGCTGGGGTAGGAAGCCGAGACCCGCCCGCGGTAGGCGCTGGCGAGGATGCGTCCGGCCCGCGCCGCCAGCTCGGAATCGTACTGGTCGCGCGGCAGGAACAGCAGCAGGGAGGCGAAGCGGTCGAAGGGGTCGCGCCGCTCGAACAGCCGCACCCGCGGCCGGTCGTAGAGGTGCAGGATGCCGAGCGACATCTCGAGCAGCTCGTCCTCGGTCATCTGGAAGAGTTCGTCGCGCGGGTGGTTCTCGACGATGGTCTTCAGGCGCTTTTCGTTGTGGCTGCCGGGGACCATGTCGGCGCGGGCCAGGACGTTGGCGGCCTTCTCGCGGATCAGCGGCACGGCGCTGGCCGGCTGGTCGTAAGCCCCGGCGGTGAACAGGCCCACGAAGCGGACCTCGCCGATCGGCCGGTCGTCGGCGCCGTAACGTTTGACGCCGACGTAGTCCATGTAGCCGCGGCGGTGGACGCGGCTGCGCACATTGGACTTGGCTACAGTGAGCGCCGGGTCGGTGAGCAGCCGGTCCTTGACCTTGCCCAGCAGGATCGCCGGCTCGTTGGTCCGGCGCAGGACGGTGCGGTTGGGGTCGCGCAGCACGCCCAGGCCGTCGGTCGCCTGGTAGAGCGGCTCCTCCGCCGCGTAGTCGCCGTTCTTCAGCCGCGGGTATTCGTAGACGCGGGCGCCCAGGAAGACGAACTCCTCGGCCTGTAGCCAGCTCAGGAAGGCGACGTCCTCGCTGGAGGCGCGTTTGGCGTGCAGTTGCAGCTCGGCCAGGGTCTTGCCCATCAGCTCGAGCATGGCGGGGAAATCGTCCACCGCGGCGCGCACGTCCTTCAGGGTCTCGGCGATCCCGTCCAGCAGCGCCTGCTCGCGGTCGGCGCCGATCGGGTCGAGGATCACCTGGATCATCGACTCGCGTCGCGCCGTCCCGCTGTCGCCGCGCAGGCCCGTACGGTCGCGCTGCACCTCGACGATCGGGTGGAAGAGGGCGCGGACGGACAGGCCCTGCTCGGCGATCTCGCCCATGATCGAATCGACCAGGAACGGCGCATCGTCCTGCACGATCTCCAGCCGGTCGAGGCTTGGGGCCTTGCCGCCGATCACCGGGACGATGCGGATCGTGGGGCCGCGGCCCCGGCGGCGCTCGCCGAACCGCCAGAAGTCGGCGAGGTTGGCGGCGAGGTCGGCGCTGGTGAGCTCGGGCAGCTCGTCCGGCGCGGCGTCGGCGGCGGCCTGGGCGGCGAAGCCCTTGGCCTCCTTCAGCGCGGGGTCGCCCTTCAGGGCGGTGAGGATGGCCTTCGGCAGGGGGCTGACGGCGGGCGCGCGGCTCATAGCGCAGCTCCAGATGCGAGGACGGCGCCGGAGGAGAGTATCCGGCGCCGTTTGGCTTCGCCGTGGGGGGGCGGCGAAGCGCTCGCTGCTCGCTGGGTCCGCTGTTTGGGGGGGGTGCGGACACAGCCGCCGGACCGTTTCAGCCCGGGGCTAACCCTAGATAGGAACAGGTTTTCCAATTTGAAGTCCCCCTTGGGTCTGGCGGATCAGTGGTGCTTGGCGGCGGCCCGGCGGCGCAGCGCGGTCGAGGCCTTGGCCAGCGGCCCTTTGGCGGGCGCCGGATGGGCTTCGTCGGGCGGTTCGTTGGGCATCTTGTTCTTCAATTGCTGCGGGTCGCCGTCGGCCGACAGGATCACGGCGATCCAGCGGCTGCCGTCGAACTGCGCCAGGATCACCATGGCCATGACGGTGAGCGGCGTCGATAGGAAGGCGCCGGTCACCCCCCAGATCGCGCTCCAGAAGGCCAGCGAGACCAGCACCACCACCGGGTCGATGTTCAGGCTGCGGCCCTGCATGCGCGGATAGACGACGTTGCCGATGATCACGCCCACCGCCTGCAGGGCGATGAGCAGGATGATGGCGCGGCCGTAGCCGTCGAACTGCACCAGGGCGAACAGCGGCGGGGCGACGCCGGCGAAGATGCCGCCGGCCACGGGGATGTAGACCGCCAGGAAGATCAGCAGCGCCCAGAGCAGGGCGTCGTTCAGGCCCACCGCCGCCATGGCGATCCAGGAGAGTCCGGCCACCATCAGCCCGGTGACCGTCTGGACGAACAGATAGCGCTCCACACCGTCGCGGATGCGCAGGAAGGCCACCACCGCCTCCTGCCGTTCCTCGCGGACCTGGAAGAGGCCGACGGCCTTGCGGTCCCAGCCCCGCCGCGAGGCCAGGATCAGGCCCAGGTAGATCAGCACGAACAGCGAGGTGGAGGCGAAGTCCCGCACCGCGTTGGCCACCAGGCCCAGATACTTCGATGCATCCAGGCCGCGGATGATCTGCACCACTGTGGGCGGGTTGCGTATGCCCGCCAGGCCGGCCAGCTGGGCGACGATCCCGTCGAGCTTGGGGCCGTAGCCCATCAGCTGTCCGACGAAGCCGGTGGCGTTCATGGCCACGAAGGCCGCGGTGCCGCCGAACAGCAGGATCGACAGCGCCAGCGCCAGCGGCAGCGCCGCCCGGTGCGGCATCTGCGGCAGGCGGTGTTGCAGGACGCGGGCGAAGCCGTCGACCATCACCGCCAGGAACATGGCCAGCGCCAGCGGCGTCAGGATCGGCGACAGCCAATAGAGCGTCGCCCCGCTGGCGATCACCGCCAGGATGACCTGGGCGTTGCGGGCGACGGCGGACTCCCCGATCGGGGGCTGGGCGGCAGGCATCGAGGGCTTTCGCTCGGGCGATCCGGGCGCGAGTGTCCGCGTCGCGCGCGCCGCCGTCAAATCGAGCGATCCCTACCCCGCTTCGTCGCCGAAGGGGAGGATTTCTCTCAATTCGCGGTGAGGGTCTTCTCGAGGACGGCCTCCAGCAGCTCGGCCTCGGTCAGGGGCTCGGTCATGAAACCCTTCAGCCGTCCGCCCTGCACCAGGACGATGAAGCCGTGCAGGGTCGACCAGCCAGTGATGGCTCGGCGTTTGACCTCGGCGAGGTCGGCGCCTGGATCGGCGGCGGCCACGGCGCGGTAGAGCCCTTCCCAGGCCTCGCGCGCCGCGCTGAGCAGGCTGGCCGGGGCGTCGGCAGCGTCCACCAGGTCGCCGGCGAACATCATCCGGAAGAGGCCGGGGCGTCCGAAGGCCAGGGTCAGGTAGGCCCGGGCGGTCTCGCGCAGCGCCGCGCGCGCGTCAGGCGCGTCGGCCTGGGCGCGCGCATAGGCCTGCTCCAGCTCCCGGAAGCCCAGCGCCGCCACCTCGGCCAGCAGGGCGCGGCGGTCGGGGAAATGCCGGTAGGGCGCGGCGGTCGAGACGCCCAGCGACTGGGCCAGGTCGCGCAGGGACACCGCCTCCGGGCCGCCCGCCTCCGCGGCCGCGAGGGCCGCGCCGATCAGGGCCGCCCGCAGGTCTCCATGATGATAGCCGCGCGAGGTCGCCATCCGCCGATGTTGACACAGCTAACATTGAGTCGCAATGTAAGCGATGCTTACAAAAGGAGGCGGCGATGAAACTCCACATCTGGCTCGCGGGACTGGCGGTGATCGGCTGGGCTGGGTTGGCCCACGCGGGAAGCGTCGGCTTCGAGACCGCCAGCGCACCCGTTCCGGGCGACAAGCCCCTGGCGGTGACCATCTGGTACCCGACCGACGCGCCGGAGCGGCCGACGCCGCTCAGCCTCTACGTCCAGTCGGTGGCCCCGGGCGCGGCGCCGGCGGGGCGCGGCCATCCGCTGATCGTGATCTCGCACGGCACGGGCGGGTCGAACGCCGACCACTACGACACCGCCCGCGCGCTGGCGGCGGCGGGCTTCGTCGTCGCCGCGCCCACCCACACCGGCGACACCCAGGGCGACCGCAGCCGCTCGATGCGGATCACCGAGCGCCCGGCCGAGCTGTCGCGGGTGATCGACTACATGACCCGCGACTGGCGCGGCCATGACGCGATCGACGCCGGCAAGGTGGGCGCCTTCGGCTTCTCGTCCGGCGGCTTCACGGTGCTGGGGGCGATCGGCGGCGAGCCCGATCTGACGCGGCTCGCGCGGCACTGCGCCGAGCATCCGCACTTCTACGACTGCCAGCTGCAGCGCCAGCTGGGCGGCGCGGCGGCGGCCCCGCCCGCGCCCGCGCCCGTGGCGCACGATCCGCGCATCAAGGCCGCGGTGGTGGCCGCGCCCGCCCTGGGCTTCGCCTTCGCGCCCGCCGGCTTGGCGAAGGTGACGATCCCGGTGCAGCTCTGGCGGGCGGAGTGGGACACCGTCCTGCCGCAGCCCTACTACGCCGAGGCGGTCCACAGCCTCCTGCCGAAGGCGGAGTACCACGTGGTCCCCGCCGCCGAGCATTTCGACTTCATGGCCCCGTGCAGCGACACGCTGGCCAAGGTCGCGCCGTCGATCTGCCCGGCGACCATCGACCGTGTGGCCTTCCACAGGACCTTCAACGCCGCCGTGGTCGGCTTCTTCCAGAAGACCCTGCGCTGATAGGATTTCCTAGCGCGGGGCCATCCGGATGGCCCCGTCGAGACGGACGTCCTCGCCGTTGAAGTAGCCGTTGGTGATCATGGTCAGGGCCAGCTGGGCGTACTCCGGCGCGTTGCCCAGGCGCTTCGGGAACGGCACCGAGGCGGCCAGCGCGTCCTTCACCTGCGGCGGGGCGAACTGCATCAGGGGCGTGTTGAAGATGCCCGGCAGGATGGTGTTCACCCGGATGCCGTCGCCGGCCAGGTCGCGGGCGATCGGCAGGGTCATGCCGACGATGCCGCCCTTCGACGCCGAGTAGGCCGCCTGGCCCATCTGGCCGTCCTCGGCCGCCACCGAGGCGGTGTTGACGATGGCCCCGCGCTCGCCGTCCTCCAGCGGCTCCAGGTCCAGCATGCCCTTCGCCGACTTGGCGATGCAGCGGAAGGTGCCAACCAGATTGATCTGGATGATGGTGTTGAAGCTATCGAGCGGGAAGTGCTTGGTCTCGCCGGTCTGCTTGTCGCGGCTGGCGGTCTTGATGGCGTTGCCGGTGCCGGCGCAGTTGACCAGGATGCGCTCCTGGCCGTGGGCGGCGCGGGCCTTGGCGAAGGCGGCGTCGACGTCTTCCTCGGACGTGACGTTGCACTTGCAGAAGACGCCGCCGACCTCGGAGGCGACGGCCTCGCCCTTCTGCTCGTTCATGTCGAAGATGGCGACCTTGACGCCCTGAGCGGCCAGAGCGCGGACGGTGGCCTCACCGAGGCCGGAGGCCCCGCCGGTGACGACGGCGGCGACGGAGGAATCGAGTTTCATGGGCGTATCGCTCCCGGGGTTCTGGTGTTCCGTTGGCCGGAGCCTTTAGCCCCAAGCGCGGGCGCGAAAAAGCATCACCTTACGTAAAGGGAAACCTGGGCGCTCAGCGCTGACCCCGGTCCTGAGCCGGAACGGACCGCGCCTCAGCTTTCCGCGGCCGCCTGCGCGAACTCCGGGAACAGCTCAGCGAAGGGCGAGGGGCCGCTCTGGTCCCAGCTGTGGCGGCTGCCGACCGTGATGCCGCCGTCAACCACGATGTGGGTCCCGGTGACGAAGGCGGAGTCGTCGCTGGCCAGGTAGAGGGCGGCGCGGGCGATGTCCTCCGGAACGCCGCCCTTGGGTATCGGCTGGACGTTGGCGCTGTGCTCGGCGATGCGGGCGGCCATCTGGTCGGCCACCTCGCGCGGCAGGCCCAGCGAGGCGCCGAAGATCGAGGTGGCGATCAGGCCCGGGCAGATGGCGTTGACCCGGATCTTCTGCCGCGACAGCTGGGCCGCGGCGCAGCGGCTCATGTGGATCACCGCGGCCTTGGCCGAGGAATAGGCGATGGGTCCCCAGCCGGCCTGCAGGCCGGCGATGGAGGCGGTGTTGATGATCGAGCCGGCCCCGCGCTCCAGCATCAGGGGCGCGGCGTACTTCATACCAAGCGCCGGTCCGCGGACCAGGACGTCGAAGATCCAACTCCAGGTCTCGGACTGGATCTCCGGGATCGAGCGCATGCCGTCGGAGATGCCGGCGTTGTTGAACAGCACGTCCAGGCCGCCATATTCGGTCTGGGCCAGGCCGACGGCCGCGGCGATGTCGGCCTCCAGCGTCACGTCGCAGCGGGCGAAGCGGACCGCGCCCTTGAAGCGCTGCTCCAGCATGCGGCCCTTCTCGTCCTGGATGTCGGCGGCGATGACACGCGCGCCCTCGGCCACGAACAGCTCGACCGCGCCCAGGCCGATGCCGGAGACGCCGCCGGTGATCACCGCCACCTTGCCGTCCAGACGTCCCGCCATGCTGGTTTCCTCTCCCGTGTCGCCGCCGCCCTTGAGGGCTTTGCCGAGTGCTACGCTGGCAGCGCCGCCGCGTCGAGACGGGCGGGAAGATAGGCCCGCCGCAGGATGAGGAGGATGAAGGCCGCCATCAGCAACGGCAGCAGGCGCGCCGGCGGCGAGATCACCGGCGGCCAGGCGGCCTGCCAGACGGCGAGCGCCAGGATCCAGCGCCAAAGCGGCCGCGGCTCGCCGTCGGCGGTCAGCCACAGGCCGGTGGCGATCACCATCAGCACCATGTCGTAGCTGCCGGAGTGCGGCGCGGCCAGCAGGGTCGCGGCCAGCAGGGCGGCGAGCTTGAGGTCCCCGGACAGCCGGCTCCGGAAGGCCGCGAAGACCGCCGCCGCCCCGGCGGCGATGGCGCCGGTCTGGACCAGCGAGGCCAGCTTCGCCGGCGCGCCCAGCAGCACGGCGCAGGCATAGACGCTGTGGCCCCAGATGCGGCCGAACTGCACCCACTTGGGGTCGGCGCCCGAGAAGCTCTCCAGGGTCTCGCGCACCCACCAGACCCAGGCGTCGATACCGAAGATGGCGGCGCTGGCCAGCGCCAGGGCGCCGCCCGAGCCGACGGCCGCCGCCAGCGCCCGCCACTGTCCGGCCGCCGCCAGCGCCACGGGGACCAGCAGCCAGAATTGCGGCTTGAAGGTGAGCAGGCCCAGGACCGCGCCGGCCAGCAGGGGCCGTGTCTTGGCCAGCCGGAAGCCGCCGATCAGCAGGGCCGCCACCAGGAACGCGCACTGGCCATCGACCGCGTTCACCGAGGCCGCCGGGCAGAGCAGCGCCGCCGCGGCCAGCCAGGGCGCGTAGCGCGGCTGCTCGGACCGATAGAGGATGGCGGCGACCAGCAGGCCCGCGCTCAGCGCCTGGAAGGCGGCGTAGGATCCCAGAAAGCCCAGGGGCTCGAAGGGCGCCAGCAGCACCAGGAAGCTCGGTGGATAGACCCAAGGCCGGAACGGCACGGGCGCCGTCAGCCAGCCCTTCAGGCTCTGGTTCAGCCAGGCGGTGAAGCGGTCGCCGTCGAAGATCAGCGGCAGGTGGCCGTGCAGGGCCTCATGCGCCGCGCCCCACAGCACCATCCAGTCGCTGCCCGGGGCGTTGTAGTCGATGCCGACGGAGCCCGGCGCCCAGAAGGTCGTGGCGAAGACCACCCAGCCATAGGCCGCGAACAGGATGGCCGGCGCGGCGACGATGGCCGGCGGCCGCGCGAACGCACCGGACAGGTTTCCGGGCCGGGTCATGCTCTCTCCGCCTTGCAGCTCAGGCGGCCAGCCTAGCCGGCGGCCTCCTGCGCGAAGGTTAAGGCGGCCCCGGTTTGCGCGAGGGACCCGTCAATCGACGGTGATCACCACCTTGCCCATGGCCTGGCGGCTGCCCAGGTGGGCGATGGCGTCGGCGCCCTTCTCCAGCGGGAAGCGCTCGGAAACGTGCGGCTTGATCTTGCCCTGGGCGTAGAGGTCCAGGAGATCCTCGATGCTCTTGGCGAAGGCGGCCGGGTTCTTGGCCGTCCAGCTGCCCCAGAAGACGCCGACGATGTCGCAGCCCTTCAGCAGCGCGAGGTTCAGCGGGATGCGCGGGATCTCCCCGGCCGCGAAGCCGATCACCAGGTAGCGGCCTTCCCAGGCGATGGAGCGCAGAGCCGGCTCGGCGTAGTCGCCGCCCACGGCGTCATAGATCACGTCGGCGCCGTTTGGCCCGCAGGCGTCCTTGAACAGCTGGCCCAGCGCCTTCTGGCCCTCCTTGTCGAAGGGGCCGCGGCCGTAGACCACGCCGCTGTCGGCCCCATGGGCGATGGCCAGGTCGACCTTCTCCTGCGTCGAGCAGGCGGCGATCACCCGCGCGCCCATGGCCTTGCCCAGCTCCACCGCCGAGAGGCCGACGCCGCCGGCCGCGCCCAGCACCAGGAGGGTCTCGCCGGCCTTCAGGTGGCCGCGGTCGGTCAGCGCGTGCCAGGAGGTGCCGTAGGTTAGGATGAAGGCCGCCGCCACGTCGTGCGGCATGGCGTCCGGGATCTTCCACAGCCGGTTGGCGGGCAGCAGCACCTCCTCCGCCATGGCGCCCCAGCCGGTATTGGCCAGGATGCGGTCGCCGGGTTTGACGTTGGTCACGCCTTCGCCCACCGCCTTGACCACGCCGGACAGCTCGCCGCCGGGTGCGAAGGGCCGCTCCGGCTTGAACTGATACTTGTCCTCGATGATCAGCACGTCAGGGAAGTTGACCCCGATGGCCTTGACCGAGATCACCGCGTGCCCGGGCTTGGCCTCGGGCGCGGCGATATCCTCCAGCACCAGGGTCTCCGGGCCGCCCACGGCCTTGCTCAACAGCGCCTTCATGCCTGGTCTCTCCCGGCTGGTCTTTTCGAGGTCGCGCGGACGCTAGCCCAGTCGAACGGATGTTTGAAGCGCAGTTCGCGGCTTCGCTCCGGCGTCGCCGCCCCGTCATGTCGCGGTGTTAACCCTCCGCCCAGTGTCACAGGAGGTCGCAATGGTTTCGGTTCGGCAGGATTGGCGCGCAGTCGCCCTGGGCTTGGGAATTCTGGCGGCGGCCGCGGCCGGCGCGGCGAACGCCGGCGTGATCTACCAGAGCGCGACCAACAGCGGCGCCGACTCGGGCGACTATATCCTCAGCAGCAACAACCTGATCGGGGCCGAATTCAGCGTGACGAGCTCCACGGTCGTCACCGCCATCGGAGCCCAGTTCGGAAATCCCTTCGATCCCGATCCCGGCACGATCTTCGGGGCCATTGTCCCGGTCGCCTCGCTGTCGGACTTTCCGGCGGGCTCCTCGGCCGACCTTGCGTCGATCAGCCTGGCGGACGTGGTGTTCTCGGCCCCGAACCCGGGCGATCTGATGGTGGCCCTGTCGGCGCCGGTGACGTTGGCGGCCGGCAGCTATGCGGTCATCTTCGGCTCCGGACAGTTCGGCGCCACCGGCTTCGCCGCTCTGGGCGACGAGAACAATCCGGTCGGTTCGCCGGTCACGATCCAGTCCGCCTTCTCGCCCGGCTGGGCGAGCCTTGGCGATCCCGGCGTGCGGATCGTGGTGGACGGCGTGCCGGAACCGGCGAGCTGGGGCCTGATGATCGCAGGCTTCGGCGGCATGGGCGCGCTCCTGCGCCGCCGGAAGACCGCGCTCAGCGCCGCCTGATTTGCCGACGGCCGCGCGTTCGAACAAACGCGCGGCCCGCCGATTGGCGGAAAGCAACGCGTCGCCTATATTGCCGGCTCTCCAACAGGATAGCTTGCCTTGGGCGTGACCCTCGACCTCTCGCGCGGCCCCGCAGCCGCGGCCGTTCCCGTCAAGCCGAATTTGGCGGGCCTGACGCGGGCGGAGCTTGCGCAGGCGCTGATCGACACCGAGGTCGTGCGGCCGGACAAGGCCAGGATGCGGGCGACCCAGCTCTGGCGCTGGATCCACCACTACGGCGTCACCGATTTCGCGGCCATGACCGACGTGGCCAAGGAGATGCGCGCCAGCCTGAGCGAGGCCTTCACTCTGGCGCGGCCGGAGATCGTCGAGCGGCAGGTCTCCCAGGACGGCACGCGGAAGTGGCTGATCCGCACCGCGCCCGGCATCGAAATCGAGACCGTCTACATCCCCGACGTCGGCCGGGCCGGGGCGCTCTGCGTCTCGTCGCAGGTGGGCTGCACGCTGAACTGCACCTTCTGCCACACCGGGACGCAGGCCCTGGTGCGCAACCTGACCGCCGCGGAGATCGTGGCCCAGGTGCAGGTGGCGCGCGACGACCTCGGCGAATGGCCCTCGCCCAAGGAGGACCGCCGGCTCTCCAACATCGTCTTCATGGGCATGGGCGAGCCGCTCTACAATCTCGACAACGTCGCCGCCGCCATCGACGTCATCGCCGATAATGAAGGTATCGCCATCTCGCGCCGGCGGATCACGGTCTCGACCTCCGGCGTGGTCCCGGAGTTGCAGGCCCTGGGCGAGCGCACGGGCGCCATGCTGGCCATCTCGCTGCACGCCACCAACGATGCGTTGCGCGAAGAACTCGTGCCGCTGAACAAGAAATATCCGATCGCCGAGCTAATGGCCGGCATCCGCGCCTATCCCGGCCTAGCCAACGCCAAGCGGGTGACCTTCGAATACGTCATGCTGAAGGGCGTCAACGACAGCCCTGCCGAGGCCAAGGCCCTGGTCCAGCTGCTGAAGGGCATTCCGGCCAAGATCAACCTGATCCCGTTCAATCCCTGGCCGGGCAGCCCCTACGAGTGCTCGGACTGGAAGACCATCGAGGCCTTCGCCGCCATCCTGAACCGCGGCGGCTACGCCTCGCCGATCCGCACGCCGCGCGGCCGCGACATCCTGGCCGCCTGCGGCCAGCTGAAGAGCGAGAGCGAGAAGCTGCGCGCCAGCGCCCGGCGCAGGGCGACGGCGGCCGATCCGGCCTAACCGCCCGCCCGTTGTGGGCCCTGCGCGGCGTGCTATCCAGGCGCACGCCCAGCGGAGACGCCAGCCCATGACCACGCCCCTGCAGTCGCCGGAGATCCAGGCGTTCGCCACCGGCTTTCCGGTCACCCTGCTGCACGCCGGCGTGACGGTGGCGATCCTGTTCGCGGCGGCGGCGCTCTACGTCATGCTGACGCCGCACAAGGAGATTGCCCTGATCCGCGAGGGCAACACCTCGGCGGCGGTGTCGCTGGCCGGCGTGCTGGTGGGGCTCGCCATTCCGCTGGCGGTGTCGCTGAAGGCCTCGACGGGGCTGATCGATCTCGCGCTCTGGGGCGTGGCGATCACCCTGGTGCAGCTTTTGATCTTCCGGCTGGTGGACCTGATCCTGCACGGCCTGCCCAAGCGCATCCAGGATGATGAGATGGCGGCGGCCGCCATGCTGGTGGGCGCCAAGGTGGCCACCGCCCTGATCCTCGCCGCCGCCGTCTCGGGTTGACGGCGAGGGACCCGCGAACAGGCGCCGCCGCATGCATTTCCCCCGGCTGCCCGACTGGCTGATCTACGCCGTGGTGGTGGTGGCGCTGCTGATCGCCGCGGTAGGCCGCCAGGAGCGGGCCGACGCCCCGCCGGCCCCGCCGCCGTCGCCGGAGGCTGAGGGCGCGGTGTTGGGCGCGGCCTCTCCCTTCGACCCCGCGGTGGCCGTGCAGGTGGCCGACAAGACCGACCCCGGCGCGGGCACCGCCTTCTCCATTTCGCAGACCGGCGTCTGGGTCACCGCGCGCCATGTGGTGGAGGGCTGCGCCCAGGCGGCCATCGTGGTCGGGCCAGGCCGCGGCGTGGCGGCCAAGGTGCGGATCGACCCCGCCGCGGAGACCGCCATCCTGACCACCGACGGCGGCGCGCCGGCCCTGCCGCTGGCCTTGAGTCAGCGCCTGCGCCGCGGCGAACGGGCCTTCCACATGGGCTTCCCGCAGGGCCGCCCCGGCGAGGCCAGCTCGCGCCTGCTAGGGCGTGAGAACCTGGTGGTGCAGGGCCGCGGCGCCCGCACCGAGCCGGTGCTGGTCTGGGCCGAGACCGGCCGCACCGACGGGCTGAAGGGCACCTTGGGCGGGCTCTCCGGCGCCCCGGCGCTTGACGACCAGGGCCGGGTGGTGGGCGTGACGATCGCCGAGGCGCCCCGGCGCGGGCGCATCTACACCACCGCCCCGGAAACCACAGCCCGCGCCCTGGCCGCCGCCGGCCGGCTTCTGGCCAACGCCCCGGCGAGCGCCGCGGGCGAGCCGGTCAACGCCGACAACTATGGCCGCATCGCCGACGACCTGCGCCGCAACCTGCGCGTCGCCCAGGTGGTGTGCCTGACGGCCTAGGCTGGAACCGGCGCGGCCTCGGCGCGGCCGTTCAGCCGCGCCAGCAAGAGCACGAGCAGGATCGGCGCGATGGCCGTCAGCCCCGTGCCGATCCAGGCGGTGACATAGGCGCCCATCAGGCCCTGGCTGTGCGACAGGCCGTCGACCACCTGGCCCGAGAAGCCCTTCAGGAACTTGCCCAGGAAGGCGTAGGTCGACGACAGCAGCGCGTACTGGGTCGCCGTATAGCCGAGGCCCGTGAGGCTCGACATGTAGGCCACCAGCGCCACCCCGGCGAAGGCCTGGGCGAAGTTGTCGAGGGCCATCACCGCGGTGAACAGACCCGTGTCGTGCGAGAGCGTCAGCAGGGCGAAGGACGCGGTGCCCAGACCCTGCAGCAGCGAGCCGGTGATCAGGGTCCGGAAGAGGCCGAAGCGCACGGCGAAGAGGCCGGATACGGCGATGCCGATGAAGGCCGCGGGCAAGCCGGTGGCGCCGCGCACCACCGCGACGACGTCCTTCGAGAGGCCCAGGTCGTGGTAGTAGGGGTTGTACATCGGCCCCATCAGGAAGTCGGGCAGGCGGTAGGCCGCGATGGCCGCCAGCATCAGCAGGCCCAGCGCCTTGTGGGTGGCGAAGAACTCCACGAAGGGGCCGACCACCGCGTCGAAGAAGCCGCGGGGCGTCCAGAGCGGGGCCTTGTCGTGCATCACCGCATCGGCGCGGGCGGGCTCGAATGCGAACAGGCTGGCGGTCACGCCGACGCCCATCAGCACCGCCATGGCGATATAGGACGCCGGCCATCCGAAGTGGGCGGCGCCGGCGATGATGGCGGCGTCGGCGATCAGGATGGCGACCCGGTAGCCCAGCTGCGAGGCCGAGGAGAGCAGGCCGATCTCATCGGGGCCGTCCGCCGCCTCGATGCGCCAGGCGTCGATGACGATATCCTGGGTGGCTGAGGCGAAGGCCACCATCACCGCGAAACCGCAGATCGCCGCCAGGCCCGCCGTGAGGCCTACGGCCGCCATGGCGACCAGGCCTGCGGCGACGATGGCCTGGGACAGCAGCATCCAGCCCCGGCGCCGGCCAAGCCGTCCCAGCAGGGGCACATCCACACGGTCGACGATGGGCGACCACAGCGGCTTGAACACATAGGCGAGGCCCGCCCAGGAGGCGAAGCCGATGAGTTTGAGGCTCGTCCCCTCGTCGCGCAGCCAGTATCCGAGCGTGTTCTGGGTGAGCAGGAAGGGTAGGCCGGACGCGAACCCCAGCGCCAGCATCACCGCGACCTTGGGCTGCCGCAGCTCGCGCACCACGTCCATGGCCGTGCGCTTCCGGAGCGGCGGGGCGGTGGTGGTGTCGGTGTTCAATCCCGGCTCCGGCGATTCGCCGGGGCCGCCCGGCGTCAGCCGACCTTGGCGCGCCGCAGGGTCTCCGTCCAGCCAGGGCCGGTCCACCTGGTGAGCGTCGATCGCAGGGCGTCGGGCGACATCGGCTTGACCAGGAAGTCGTTCATGCCGGCCGCCAGACAGGCGTGGCGGTCGTCCTCGAAAGCGTTGGCGGTCAGCGCCACGATGGGCGTCTCGACACCAAGGGCGCGTAGCGCGCGGGTCGTCTCGACGCCGTTCAGGCCCGGCATGCGCATGTCCATCAGGATTAGGTCATAGGCGCCGACCTTCACCGCCGCGATGGCCTCCTCGCCGCCGCTGGCGTGGTCGATCTCGCAGCCCTCGCGGGTGAGCAGGGCGCGGGCCAGGAGGGCGTTGATCGGATTGTCCTCCACCAGCAGCACCCGCTTGCCGGGCGCCGCGGCGGTGGCGATGCGTTCGTCCTCGACGCCGGCGGCCAGGCCCTGTTCCGCGCCGGCGGCGATCAGCACCCGTTCGGCCAGGGAAGCGCGGCGTAGCGGCTTGATCAGATAGCCCGCGAAGCCGGAGCGGCGGTAGCGGCCGATCAGGGCGCGGTCCTCCGGCGCCAGCAGGATGATGGCGCGGCGTTCGGGCGGCCGGCGCAGCAGGCGCGAACCCGGGGCCAGCGCATGATCCACCAGGATCACGTCGCCGAACTGGGTGCGCGCGAGGAGCGCCTCAAGGGTTTCGGCCGTGACCGCCACGCCGCCGCAGGCGTCGATCTGTTGGGCGGCGGCCTCGCGGACCACGGGGTTGGGCGAGACCACGCCGACCTTGCGTCCGGCCAGGCCGGGCGCGGCCGTAGCCGGTCCGGCGGCCAGGAAGGGGGCCTCGAACCAGAAGCGCGAGCCGCCTTGCGAGCGCGGCTGCATGCCGACCTCGCCGTCCATGGCCAGCGCCAGCCGGCGCGCGATAGCCAGGCCCAGGCCCGCGCCACCCAGGTGGGCGTGGGCCGGGTCGGCCTGGGCGAAGGCCTCGAAGATACGTTCGCGCTGGTTGGCTGAGACTCCGGGACCGGTGTCGTCGACGGTGAAGCGCAGGCGCCCCCGCCCGGCGCGCTCGACGCCCAGGCGCACGCCGCCGGCCTCGGTGAACTTGACGGCGTTGCCGGCGAAGTTGAGCAGGATCTGCCGCAGCCGCCCGTCGTCGACGCGGATCGCCCCCAGGTTCGCCGGCGCCGACCAGGCGATCTCGATGCCTTTTTCACGCGCCCGGGGAGACAACAGCTCGCAGACCCCGCGCAGCAGGGCCTCGGCTTCCACCTCGGCGTGGTGCAGCTCGATCTTGCCGGCGCCCAGCTTGGCGAAATCCAGGACGTCGTTGACCAGATTGAGCAGGTGTTCGCCCGAGTCACGGATCGCGGCGGCGTAGGCGCGCTGCTCGGCGGTGAGCCGGGTGCTCTCCAGGAGGCGCGACATGCCCAGCACCCCGTTCAGCGGCGTGCGGAATTCATGGCTCAGCGAGGCCAGCTGCTCGGCGTTGATCTGCGCGCGCCGCGGCCTGCGTTCGGCGAGCGGCCGGACGGGGCGCTTGGCCGGTTTCGGCGCCGGAGTCGGGGGCGGGTTACGCATGGCGCACCCGATAGCGGAGAACGCCTTAACGGTCGGTCAAGCTGCGGCGCTTGCGGCCATTTCCCGCGCCAGCGCCAGCAGGGCGGCGCGCAGGCGCACGTCGGGAATGGCGTTGAACGCCTCCAGGATTTCCAGGGCGCCGGGCCGCGACAGGGCGCGGAACACGTCATCGTCGTCGTCGCGGCCCGAGCTCTCCTCGCCCACCAGCCAGCCGACGCTCGAACCCAGGGTCTGGGCGGCGGCCAGGAGGGTGGAGGCCGCGATCCGGTTGGCGCCGCGTTCGTACTTCTGCACCTGCTGGAAGGAGACCCCGAGCCGTTCGGCCAGATCGCTCTGCGACAGGCCGAGCTGGCGGCGGCGCGTGCGCATCCGCGCGCCGATCATCAGCTCCATCTGGGTGGTTCGCGTGGGGTCCCGGATGTCCATCGCCGCCTCCGACGCCTTCTGTGCGTCACAGTGTAGCTGATCATAGCCTGGACCTCGCGTTAAAGTAGACGCGGACCCCAAGTCATCGTTAACTCCACTCAGCATGCGCGCACGCGATGACATCACCGAAGATCCGATTGGCCTGCTCACGCCGCGGGAGCGTGAATGCCTGCGTCTGGTGGATCAGCATCTGTCGTCGAAGCAGATCGCCCGTGAGCTGGGCATGTCGAAGACCTCCGTGGATACCTACTGCGACCGCGCCCGCCGCAAGCTCGGCGTGGAGGACCGCTACGCCGCCGCCCGCCTCGCGCGGCAGCTGGACGGCGACGGGAGCGTTAACCATGTCCTGATCGGATCAGGACAGGACGCGATCAGGACAGACGCGGTCGTTAACCTCTGGCCGGATGAGCCGGCAACAGAGGGGGTGGCCGATGGGCGACTGGCAGAACTTCGACAATCGGGCAGTGATCGGCAAGGCCTTGCGGCTGCGCCGGGAGATCGACGACTTCGAGGCCCGCTGGCCGACTTCGGCGGTGAGGGAGGAAGCCCTTCCGGGCTTCACCTGGGCGCAGCTGGAGCGACAGCTTGTCGATCTGGCGGCGACCCCGGCGCAAGCCAACATGGCCCGGCATCTGGTGTCGGGGACGCGCAAACTGGCGCCGTTCAAACCTTCGGAAATGGTCCTGCGGGAGATCCTCTGCATGACCTGGGTGCTGCTCGACGAGAACTTCAAGGGCGAGGCCGACGCTGGCTCGACCGAAATGATCTGAGTATCCCCGCCCGCCTCGCGGTCATCGTGGGCATCGCGATCATCACCGTTCTGGCTTTCGGCGGGATGCTCGCGGGGCTTCACGCTCTCGAAGACCTCGGACGGATCTGACTTCGAGCCCGGTTCAGGCTTTTTTATCGGCTCTGAACGGGACCTAAACCATACCTCCCTTAGACCTATAGGCGCACGTCATCAGACGGACGCAGGAGACAGCTCATGCTCAAGCAACGCCGTATGGTCGCCGAACAAGTCGCCGGCGCCCTGTTCGAAGCCGAAACCGCCATCGACGCGGCCATCTCCAAGACCGCCGCCCTCACCGGCGCCATGCCGGCCCTGCGCAAGCAGGTCGGAGCCTCGGCCCTGATCGGCCAGGACGCCCTCGAGCGCGCCACCCAGGCGATCATGGCGCTTGCCGACGCCCGGCGCGCCATCGTCGAGACCCACAAGGAGCTCTCGGTCGTCCAGACCCAGATCGGCCTGGGCGCCGTGACGATGACCGACCCCGGCAGCGGCCAGAAGCCGCCCTCGATGTCCGCCGACGAGGCGCGGGAGCAACCTAGCCGCCGGGCCCTCCGCGCGGTTCGCGCCGCCTAATTCCCTTTCCGCTCTATCGAGCGGTCTGGCAGATTGGACCCTCGGCAGCCGCCGGGGGTCCTTTCTTTTGCACTATGTCCTTCCAGCCTGGGTCGGATTGGCGATTACGGTCGTCATCTGTGGCGGCGCGTTCTGGAAGGGCGGCCGGGAGGAGCAGACTGCGGCCGGCGGCCTTCTGATCAGCTGGATCGCCACCCTGATCCTGCGGGACCCCACCTGGGCCCACGCCCAATGGGGCGCGTTCGCCGCGGACGCCTGCCTGCTGCTCCTGCTCACGGCGATCGCCCTGCGCAGCCCGCGCTACTGGCCGCTGTTCGCCGCCGCCTTCCAGCTGCTCTGCGTGGTCACCCATGTGGCGCGGATAGTGGATCCCGGCGTTCGGGCCTGGGCCTACGCCACGGGCCAGGTGATCTTCAGCCAGTGGGTGTTCTTCGCGCTCGGCGTGGGCGTCTTCACATATTGGCGGCGCAGCCGTCAGCCGGCGACCAGCGACCCGCTCATCGCCGAGCCCGGCGCGACGCGGCGGTAGATCAGGGCTTCGGCCACGTGGACGCGGCGCACGGCGTCGGCGCCTTCCAGATCGGCGATGGTGCGGGCGAGCCTTAGGGTGCGGGTCCAGCCGCGGGCGGTCAGACCGCCCTGCTCGGCGGCGCGGGTGAGCAGCGCCCGGGCCGGGGCGTCGAGCCCGGCGATCGTCTCCAGCCAGTCGCCGTCCGCCCGCGCGTTCAGGGGTTCCGCGCCATCGCCGCCGCCGGCCGCGCGCACGGCCTGGATCCCGCGGGCCGCGGCGACGCGGGCGGCGGCCTGCGCCGTGCCCTCCGCCGGGGCGGGCAGGGCAAGGTCGGCGGCGGTGACGGGCGGGACCTCCACCTGCAGGTCGATGCGGTCCATCAGCGGGCCGGAGATGCGGCCTTGGTAGTCGCTCTGGCAGCGCGGGGCGCGCCCGCAGGCCCCACGGCCCGGCCCGCCCAGGCCGCAGCGGCATGGTTGCGTCGCATTTTGGCGA
>NZ_SSMX01000055.1 GCF_004799515.1 Phenylobacterium sp.
CCGGCGCGCCACCGTCAACCGAGACCCGGAACAGGTGGCGGCGCTGGTTGTCGTCGGGGTCCTTGCCGGTGTTGGCGGAGTAGACGATGGCCTTGCCGTCTCGGCTTGCGGCGATGTGCTCGACCATGAAGGCGCCGGGTGTCAGCAGCCTGGCCTCGCCGCCCGCCGCCGGGACAGCATAGAGGTGCGGCCAGTTGTCGGCCTCTGAAAGGAAGGTCAGCGCGCCGTTTCCAGCCCAGGCCAGGTTCGCCTGCCCCGCCACGTCCGGATAGGAACCATGCAGGGTGTCCGGGCTCTTCCAGACCCGATGGCCCGCCGCGGTCGCCACCTCCGCCGTCCAGATCGCCCAGGGGCGCGGCTCGCGGGCGAGGATCGGCTGCGGCGCGCCGCCACGGCCGGGCTGGCGGGTGTAGGCGATGCGCGTCCCGTCCGGCGACCAGACCGGCTCGCGGTCGATCCCCGTGGAGGGCGCAAGCCATTCGATCGGCTGGGTCTCGCCGGAGAAGATGCCGACGAAGCCATGGTCGCCGTCGCGCAGGGAAGAGAAGGCGAGCTTCGAGCCGTCCGGCGACCAAGCGAGCTCGCTATCCTTGCCGCGGTCGAAGAACAGCTTCTTGGCGCCCGTTCCGTCCAGCTTGGCGGTCCAGACCGCGCCGTCCTTCACATAGGCCAGCTCGCCGCGCGCGGAGACCGCCGGCTCGTCGCCCTCGACGATCTTCGCCGCGGGCCGGGCTCCGGTCGGGTCGGCCAGCCAAAGCGTCACCTTGGGCTCGGCCGGCCCGCCCGCGGGATCGGGCGCCAAGTTGCCGGCCGCCGGCCAGTTGGCGTCATGGTCGCCGCCGCGCACGAAGACCAGGGTCTTGCCGTCCGGCGAGAAGGTGAGCCCCGTCAACTCCTGGCCGTCGTCCTCGGTGAACTGCGTCACCGGCTTCGGCGTGAAGTCCGGCCCCTCGGCGGCCCAGACGTTGCGAACGCCCTTGACGTCGCGCACCCAGGCGATGCGGTCGGCGTTTTGCGCGCTGACCAGGCCGAGGGTGAAGGGATAGGCGATGGCGTCCCGAACGCTGAAGCCATCCATCGCCGGCGCGGGTGCGGCGTGCGCGGCGGCCGCGCGCAGGACGCTCGCGGCGGCGGCCGCCATCAGAAACGCTTTCATCCAGAAATCCCCCTTACGTCTTGAACCTCAATAGCTCTTCGGCTGGCCCAGCACGCGCTCGGCGATGAAGTTGAACACCATCTCGCGGCTGATCGGCGCCAGGCGGGCGATCATCGACTCGCGGAAGTAGCGCTCCACGTCGAACTCCTTGGCGTAGCCCATGCCGCCCAGGGTGAAGATGGCGGTTTCGCAGGCATGGAAACCCGCCTCGCCGCCCAGGTATTTGGCGGCGTTGGCCTCGGCTCCGCAGTCCTGGCCGGCGTCGAACAGGGCCGCAGCCCTAAACGCCATCAGATTGGCCGCCTCCAGCTCGATCCAGGCGCGAGCCAGCGGGTGCGCCACGCCCTGGTTCTGGCCGATCGGCCGGTCGAAGACGATCCGCTCCTTGGCGTAGGCGCTGGCCCGCTTCAGCGCCGCGCGGCCCAGGCCCACGGCCTCGGCGCCGAACAGCACCCGCTCGGGGTTCAGCCCCTCCAGCAGGTAGTAGAAGCCGCGCCCTTCCTCGCCGACCAGGTCCTCGGCCGGGACCGGCAGGTTGTCGATGAACACCGAGTTGGACTCCACCGCCTTGCGGCCCATCTTGGGGATCGGCGTGGCCGTGATCCGGCTGCGGTCGAAGTCGGTGTAGAAGAGGCTGAGGCCCTCGGTGGCCTTCTTCACCTGATCTCGCGGCGTGGTGCGGGCGATGATCAGGATCTTGTTCGCCCGCTGGGCGCTGGTCGTCCACACCTTGCGGCCCGAGAGCACATAGCCGTCGTTGGTGCGGACGGCCTTGGTGGTCAGGCTGGTGGTGTTGAGGCCCGCGTCCGGCTCGGTGATGCCGATGCAGAGCTTGTCCTCGCCGGAGATCAGCCGCGGGATCGCCCGGCGCTTCATCGCCTCGGACCCGAACTTCGCCACCGGCATGGGGCCGAAGATGTTGAGGTGCAGGGCGCTGGCGCCGGAGAAACCCGCGCCGCTCTCGGTCACTGCCTGCATGGCGATGGCCGCCTCGGTCAGCCCCAGGCCCGAGCCGCCCAGGTCCACGGGCATGGCCGCGCCCAGCCAGCCCGCCTCGGCCATCGCCGCCACGAAGTCCTCCGGGAAGACGCCGGTCTCGTCGGTGCGCCGCCAGTAGTCGGCATCGAAGCGGGCGCAGAGGCGCAAGACGCCCTCGCGGATCGCCTGCTGTTCGTCGGTGAATCCATAGGCCGTCATGCCGTCTCCCCGGCGGCGAACCTCGCAGGATCGAGCCGCGCCGCATAGGGGCCGGGATCGCGTCCCGTGACGTGGGCCGTCACCACCTGGGCGACGAGCGGCGCGAGCAGCCAGCCGTTGCGCCGCGCCCCCGCCGCCACGATCACGCCCGGCTCCCGCGAAGGGCCGACCAGGGGCAAGCCGTCCGGGGTCGCGGCGCGTACGCCTGCGGATATCTCGAAAGCGGCCCCGGCGAGCCCGGGCAACAGGGCCTCGCCCGCGCGGACCAGGGGCGCGGCGCTCGTCCGGTCGACCGCAGTGTCGGCGCGGCCGGCCTCCATGGTGGCGCCGAGGGCCAAGCCGCCCTCACCCGGAACCGCGTACGCGCCCTCGCTGCGTAGGCTGACCGCCCCGCCGCGCACACCGGGGTAGCGCAGGATCTGGCCCTTGATCGGGGCCAGGCGGGAGAGCTCCGGCGCCAGGTCCCGTGCCGCGCCGGTCGCCGCCACCAGCCAGTCCGCCGCGCCGCGCTCGCGCACCGTCTCGGCCCGGAACTGGACGCCCGCCGCCTGCGCCGCAGCGCGCAGGGCCGCCAGCGCGGCGCGCGGCTCCAGCCGCCAGTCCTCGCGCACCAGTAGAGCCCGCAGGCCCGGCGCGACGCCTGGGGTCATCTCGTCCAGCATCGTCCGGGGCAGCTCCACGCCGCGCAGGCCGAAGCCGAGAAGCCGCGCCCGCACCTCGGCGAGCCAGGCCTCCGGCCCCACGGCGGCGGTCCCTGCCCTATCGAGGATCACGCCCGAGGACGCCGCCAACGCCGGCCAGAGATTGCGCGCCGACAGCAGCAGGGCGAGGTCGGCCTCGCCGCCACCGTCAAGCACCACCTCGAACACCGGCGCCAGCATGCCGGCCGCCACCGCCGAGGCCTGCGGCGCGTCCAGGGGATCGCACAGGGTCACCGAACAACCGGCGTCGGCCAGGGCCAGGGCGCAGCTCAGGCCCAGCGCGCCCGCCCCCGCCACGATCACGCTCGCGCCCCGGCTCATGCCCCTAACGAGCCGTCCGCCGTCGGAAAATCAAGCGGAACCCGCGCCGCGAAGATTGGGCCGTCCGCGCCTATTCGGCGGCGAGGCTGACCGTCCGGGCGCGGTCCTTGAAGTTGATCTCCTGGAGGTACTTGATGCCCGCCTCGGCGATGTCGTCGCCGACCATCTTGTCGCCCTCGGCCTTCAGCTCGTCCATGTCGACGTAGGTGGCGTAGAAGGCCCGCGTGCGGTCGGTGATCAGGCCGGCGTTGAACAGGGTCTTGATCAGCACACGGAAGATGTTGGTCTGACTCTTCAGCCGCTCGCGCCGCGCGTCGTCGTTCTGGATGATCTCGCGCACCCCGGCCAGCACCAGGTCCGGGTCCATGCCGAAGTCGCGGTAGACGCCCGCCTGCTGCACCGGATTGCCCATGTTGAACAGCAGGGACTGGAAGCAGTGGGCGGCCCAGTCCTCGACCGTCTCGCGCTCCTCCTGGGTCATCCTGGGGATGGTGCGGTCGGCCCAGATCTTCCCGAACTTGTGGTGGAAGGCCTCGTCGGTCATCACCAGCTGGAACAGCTGCCGGGCCAGCGGGTCGCGGTTGTACTGGAAGCCGGTGGCGAAGGCCCCCATGGCCAGGCCCTCCACCAGCATCTGCATGCCGATGATCTTTTTGTAGACCTCGGGCGCGGCAATGATGTCGACTAGCAGTTGCTGCAGCACCGCCCCGCACGGCCGCGGCCGGCCCCAGCGGGCCTTGATGTAGCGGGCGAAAGCGGTGACGTGGCGGGCTTCCTCGCGGGTCTGGTTGGCGGCGTATTCCTGCGCGCCCTGGTCCTTCAGCACATGGCAGAGGCTGGCCGAGAGGTTCAGCGCGCCCTGCTCGCCGTGCAGGATCGAGGAGAAGTTCCAAAGCGACATCTCGTTGATGAACCGGGCCTTCTGGCCGGTCTTCTCCAGATGGTTCAGCACATAGGGCACGCCAAGGCTCAGCACCTGGTCGTCGGGCAGCAGGGGATCGTTCTCCATGTCCCAGGGGGCGGAGAAGTCGATGTACTTGGCGTCCAGCGGATCCCAGAAATGGTCGTGGGTCGCCGAGATGATCTTGTCGAAGGCGGTGGAACGGGCGTTGTAGCGGTCAAGCTCCAGCATGGATTCGAAGTCGTTGGGCGCGACGGCGTCGTACAGGATATCCTTGGTGATATTGCCGTCGGCCATGGTGTTTCCTCCGTCCTTCTGGTTGGTGGCAGGAGAGCACCAAACGGCTAACTGAACAATGATCCCTCACGTCACGGTTCGTTACGAGCAGCACGCGCGCGGGCGCATCGCCTTCGTCTGCGTCGACAACCCGGCCAAGCTGAACAGCCTCACCTCAGCGGTGATGGGCCAGTTCACCGACCTGTTCCACGGCCTGGCCGCGGACCTGGCCCTGCGCGCAGTCGTGCTCACCGGCGCGGGCGACAAGGCCTTCATCGGCGGGGCCAATATCGACGAGATGGCGGGGCTCTCCGGGCCCAAGGCCGCGCGCGCCTTCATCGAAAAGGTGCACGGCTGCTGCCGGGCGATCCGCGACACGCCGGCGCCGGTGATCGCGGCGATCAACGGCTGGTGCCTGGGCGCGGGCCTGGAGGTCGCCGCGGCCTGCGACATGCGCCTGGCGGCGGAGGGCGCGCAGTTTGGCATGCCGGAGGTGAAGCTGGGCCTGCCCTCGGTGGTGGAGGCCGCGCTGCTGCCCTCGCTGATCGGCTGGGGCCGCACCCGGCGCATCCTGATGACCGGCGAGACCTTCGGCGCGGCCGAGGCCCTGGCCTGGGGCCTGGTGGAGGAGACCCATCCGCCGGCCCTGCTGTTCGCCGCCGTGGAAGACCTGCTGGACAAGCTGCTGGAGGCCGAGCCGCGCGCGGTGCAGATCCAGAAGGCGCTGATCCGCGCCTGGGAGGACCTGTCGCCGACCGAGGCCATCGCCGCCGGCGTCGACGCCTTCGAGGACGCCTGGACCGGCGATGAGCCCAAGACCGCCCTGACCCGCTTCCTGGCCGCACGGGCGGCGGCGAAGAAGGGCTAGGCGCCGGCGCCCGTCTTCGCCTCGCCCCAGCCCAGGTGCCAGTCGGGCTCACCGGCGTAGCGCTGCGCCAGGAAGTCCACGAAGGCCCGCACCTTGGCCGCCAGGTGGCGGGCGTGCGGATAGACCGCGTGCACATGGATCACCTGCGGCTCGTAGGCGCAGAGCAGCGGGATCAGCCGCCCGGCGCGCAGGTCGTCGGCCGCCGCGAAGGCCGGGGTCCGCGTGATCCCAAGCCCGCGCCGCGCCGCCGCCACGCAGGCGTCGGCGCCGCCGAACTTCAGCCGGCCCTGCACCCGCACCTCATAGTGATCGCCCTGGCCGTCGTAGCTCCAGATCGTGGGGTCGCGCATGTTGTTGTCGAGGATCGCCTCGTGCCTGGCCAAGTCGCCCGGCGTCGCCGGCGCGCCGGCCCCCTGCAGATAGTCGGGCGAGGCGCAGGTGATCATCCTGACCGCCGCCAGCTTGCGCGCGATCACCGAGGAATCGGCCAGCAGGCCGATCCGCACGCCGACGTCGAAGCCTTCCTCCACCAGATTGACCATCCGGTCGGTCGCGGAGACGTCCAGCGAGACCTCCGGATAGGCTGCCGCAAAGTCGAGCAGGGCCGGCGTCAGCTGGTTGACGCCGAAGGAGACCGGCGCGGAGACCTTCAGGAGGCCGCGCGGCCCGCTCTGGTCGCGCACCGAGCTCTCCAGGGTCTCGAAGTCGTCCAGCAGGGCCCGCGCGCGCTCCAGATAGGCGCGGCCGGTGTCGGTGAGCGAAACGTCGCGGGTGGTGCGGTTCAGTAACCGCGCGCCCAGCCGGTTCTCCAGCCGCGCCACCAGCTTGGAGACCTGGGCGCTGGAGACCCCCAGCCGCCGCGCGCCTTGCGTGAAGCTGCGCGCGTCGGCCACCGCGGCGAAGGCGCTGATCTCGTCAAACCGATCCAAGACAGCCTCAAATTCGTTCCTTATCGGAAACATACTTATGCGAACGGCCCGGATTATCAACGCTTCAGGGTTGGCGCATCTGTCCGTTCGCCAACCCCAAGGAGCGTGTCCCATGGCCCAAAACCGCACCGTCGCCGTCATCGTCGGCAGCCTCCGCAAAGAGTCCTTCAGCCGTAAGCTCGCCAAGGCGATCGCCGCCGTCGCGCCCGCCAACCTGACCTTCGACTTCGTCGAGATCGGCCAGCTGCCGTTCTTCAACCAGGATCTGGAACAGACCCCGCCGCAGGAGTGGGTCGACTTCCGCGACAAGGTGCGCGCCGCCGACGCGGTGCTGTTCGTTACGCCGGAGTACAACCGCTCGATCCCCGGCGTGCTGAAGAACGCGATCGATGTGGGCTCGCGCCCCTACGGCCACAGCGTCTGGAACGGCAAGCCGTCGGCGGTGGTCAGCAATTCGCCCGGCGCCATCGGCGGCTTCGGCGCCTATCACCATCTGCGCCAGTCGATGGTGTTCCTGAACATGCCGACGGTGAACCAGCCGGAGACCTATGTCGGCGGCGTCGCCTCCCTGTTCGATGAGAACGGCGAACTCGCCAATGAGGCCTCGCGCGAGTTCCTGACCGGCTTCGCCCAGACCTTCGCCGACGGCATCGACAGGCACCTGACCTAACGGCCATGACCCTGCCCACCGTCTTCATCCCGCATGGCGCGGGGCCCTGCTTCTTCATGGACTGGACCCGCGGACCGGCGGACACCTGGGACAAGACCGCCGCCTGGCTCAAAGGCCTGGTGGCGGACCTGCCCGAGCGGCCCAAGGCGATCCTGGTGGTCTCCGGACACTGGGAGGAGCCGGTTTTCACCGTCGGCGCTTCGCCGAAACCGCCGATGCTGTTCGACTACTACGGCTTTCCGGAGGAGACCTACCGCCTCCGCTTCGACGCGCCGGGGTCGCCGGCGCTGGCGGCGCGGGTGCGCGAGCTCCTCGGCGCGGCCGGCTTCCCGACGGCGCAGGACGACCGGCGCGGCTACGACCACGGGGTCTTCGTGCCGCTGCTGCTCTCGATTCCGGACGCCGATATCCCGGTGGTGCAGCTCTCCCTGCGCCACGATCTCGACCCACGGGCGCACCTGGCCGCCGGCCGGGCGCTCGCGCCCCTGCGCGACGAGGGCGTGCTGATCCTGGGTTCGGGGATGAGCTGGCACAACATGCGCGGCTTCTCCCCGGCCTTCACCGCCAAGTCGCAGGCCTTCGACGCTTGGCTGGAGCGCGCCGTGACAGATCCCGCCACCCGCGACGAGGCCTTGAGCCATTGGACCGACGGCCCCCACGCCCGCGAGGCCCATCCGCGCGAAGAACACCTGGTGCCCCTGTTCGTGGCCGCCGGCGCGGCCGAGGGCGAGCCCGGCCGCCTGGCCTTCCGCGACATCGCCATGGACGTGACGATCAGCGGCTACGCCTTCGGGGAACGCGGCCTGGCGCCCGACGCTCAGGGCAGGTAGTCGCCCGCCAGGCCCGCCAGCAGGCCGTGCTGCGTCGGCGCCCAGCCCAGGCTCTCCCGGGTCAGCGCGCTGGACGCCGGAAGGTCGTTGCCCGCGAAGAAAGCCTGGAACCCGAAGTGGGCGGCCGCTTCCTCGGTATCGAGGCCGCGGACCGGCAGGCCGAGCTTCCGGCCGATGCCCTCGGCGATGGACCGGACGGTGACGCCCTCCTCCGCGACCGCGTGCAGCCGCTGACCCGGCTCGCCGCGTTCGAGCCCGAGCCGGAACAGCCGCGCCGCATCGCGGCGATGCACCGCCGGCCAGCGGTTGGCGCCCTCGCCCACATAGGCCGACAGGCCGGTCTGCCGCGCCTGCTGGATCAGCAGCGACACCAGCCCTTGGCCGGGCGCGTCGTGCACCGATGGCGGCAGGCGCACGACAACCGAGCGCACGCCCTTCTTGCTGAAGGATAGCGCGAGCGCCTCCGGACGGCCGCGGACGGCGGTCATGCCTTCGACGTCGGCGGGGTCCGTCTCGGTGGACGGCCGCCCCGGCGTATGCGCCGTCAGGCCTGAGGTCACCACGAACGGCTTGCCGGAGCCCGCCAGGGCCTCGGCCATCGCGCCCACGGCGCGCAGATCGGCCTCGCCCGCCTCGAAGTATTTCGTGAAGTCGTGGCCGAAGGCGCAGTGGATGACGCCGTCGCTGGCGCGGGCGGCCTCCGCCAGGCCCTCCGGATCGGCGACGTCGCCGCGCCGCGCCTCGACGCCCCAGCCCGCCAGGGTCGCGGCGGCTGCGTCGCTGCGCGCCAGACCCACGACCTCGTGCCCGCCTGCCCTGAGCTCCTCGATGATCACCGAGCCCATGAACCCCGTGGCACCGGTCAGGAATACGCGCATGGCAAAGTCTCCGAGCCCTATCGGAGCCCAGACTCCACGCGCCGCCTATCCCCGTAAAGCCGTGAGGTCATCCTATTAAGACTGCTAACAGGATGGCCGAGGCCTAAGCGGCGGCCGTCTCGGCGCCCTGGCCGCGCTCAAGGGCGCTCTGGATGACCGCGTAGAGGCGCGCGGCTTCAATGGGCTTGGCGACGAAGGCGTCCATACCCGTGCGCAGGTATTCCGCAACCTGGTGGCTCATGGCGTTGGCGGTGAGCGCCACGATCGGCGTCCGCGGCCGGCCCTCGGCGCGTTCGCGGGCGCGGATCACGCCGGTGGCGGTGGGCCCGTCCATCTCCGGCATCTGCACGTCCATCAGGATCAGGTCCCAGGGCTCGCGCGACCAGGCCTCGACGGCCTCGCGGCCGTTGCCGACGATCACCGGCTCGACGCCCACCTGCTGCAGCAGGGTGCGCAGCACCAGCTGGTTCATGCCGTTGTCCTCGGCGGCCAGTAGTCGGATCGCGACGCCGGCCACAGGCTCGCGGACCTCGGCGGCCTGCGGGACCGGACGCGACGGCGCGGCGGCCACCCGCTTCAGCGGCAGCTCGACGGTGAAGGTCGCGCCCTCGCCCAGCGTGCTTTCGGCGCTGACCCCGCCGCCCATCAGCTCGGCCAGATCGCGGCAGATGGCCAAGCCGAGGCCCGTGCCGCCATAGCGCCGGGTCGTCGAGGCGTCGGCCTGCTCGAACTTCTGGAACAGGCTGGCGAGCTTGCTCGGCGCGACGCCGATACCCGTGTCGGCGACGGCGATGGACAGCGTCCCGCCCTTGCGGCCCACGGCCACCTTCACCCCGCCGGTCTCGGTGAACTTCAGCCCGTTGGAGACCAGATTATAGAGGATCTGGCGCACCCGGACGCTGTCGCCCACGTAGACGCCGCGCGCCGCGCGGTCGACCTTCAGCTCGAAGGACAAGCCCTTGGCCTGGGCGGTGGCGGCGAAGGTCGCGTGCGCGCCGCGCGCCAGCTCGCTGATGTCGAATTCGGCCTGTTCCAGCTCCAGCTTGCCGGCCTCGATCTTGGAAAGGTCGAGCACGTCGTTGAGGATGGCCAGCAGGCTCTCGCCCGACTGGCGGATGACGTCCAGCCGCTCGCGCTGCTGATCCGTGACTTCGCCCATGGCCATGGCCTGGGCCATGCCCAACACTCCGTTGAGCGGCGTGCGGATCTCGTGGCTCATGGTGGCCAGGAAGGCGCTCTTGGCGCGGGTGGCGGACTCCGCCTCCTCCTTGGCCTGCACCAGCGCCCGCTCGGAGGCCTTGCGGTCAGTGATGTTCTGGAGCGCGCCCACCATGCGCAGCGGCCGGCCGTCCTCGTCGGTCAAGTAGCGCACCGCGCCCTGCACCCAGACTTCCCTGTCGTCCGAACGGCGGATCCGATACTCGGGCCGGTAGGGTGCGCCGTCCTTGCAATGGCGGTCCCAGGCAGCCTTGACGTCGGGCAGGTCTCGCGGATCGGTTGTGGACCAGATGTCGCGGGTCAGCTCTTCGTAGGTCGAGGGCTCGGTGAAGAAATTGGCTTCCGCGCCCACCTTGATCAGTTCGCGGCGGCGGTAGTCGAGCTCCCACACATGGATGTCGGCGATCTCCATGGCCAGCCGCAGCCGTTCCTCGGAGCGCTCGGTGCGCTCCAGGGCCTCGACCATGTTGGTGACGTCGTGCGAGCTGATGATCAAGCCGCCAATCTCGCCCGCGCCATCGCGCCAGGGCGTCAGCTCCACCTGCAGCCAGATCACCGTCCCGTCGGGCAGGGTCAGCTCGACGCGGTCGGCATGCACCGACTCGCCGGCCAGGCAGCGGTCGTAGACCGGGCGCCACTTGGCGTGCGAGTTCGGGAAGAGATCGTAGAGCGAGCGGCCGACCACCGCCTGGCCGATCAGCTGGCGGCTTTCGATCCAGCGTGGACTGGCCGAGACCACCTGCATGGCCGTGTCGGTCATCAGGAGCGACAGCGGCGCGGTGTCGATGATCTGGGCCACCATGCGCTGGGCCACGTCGCTCTCGCGCACCGCGGTCTCGCGGGCGGCCTTCGACTGCACCCGACTCCACTCGTCGGCCACGAAGTCGGCCAGGTCCTGCAGGCGCGCGGCAAGGTCGGCGTCGTAGGCCAGCGCCCGGCTGCCGGCCACGGCGAAGACGCCCGGGACGGAGCCGTCCTCCAGCCGGATCGGCGCGGCCACGTAGAGGCGCAGATAGGGCGGGCCCTTGACGTTGGACCGTTCGGCGAAGCGCGGATCCTGGCTGGCGTCGCCGATCCAGATGAGTTCGTTGCGCTCGACGGCGATGGAGGCCACCGGCGCGTCCTTGGGCGCGACGCCGCCGCCATCGTTGCTGCGCCAGGCGTCGCCGCCGTCCACCAGCACCACGGCGGCGTCCACGCCGCTGAACAGGCTGCGCGCCAGGCGCTGCGCGCGCTCGAACACCGGCCTCGACTGGTCGAGGCTGCTCGGCGTGCTCATGCGACCGGCGCCGGCCATGTTCCCTCCCGCCCGTGGGGTTCGCCCCATCGTGGGAAAGACCCTGCCCTCCGGAAGTTAAGAAAAGGGCTCTAAATGCAGGCTAGCCGACGCTTATTTGCAACCATTCGGTGTAAGACGATGCCGCTGGTCGTGGCGACGTTGAGGGAGTCGAAGCCGCCCGCCATGGCGATGCGGACGGTCCGCGCCCGGGCCATCACCGAGGCCGGCAGGCCGGGTCCTTCGGCGCCGAACAGGACGGCCGTCCGCGGCGCGGCGTCGATCTCGTCCAGTTCCATCGCCCCGCGTGGCGACAAGGCCACGAGGTCGAAGCCCTCGGCCGCCAGCCGCGCCGCCATCGCCTCCGCCGAGCCGGCCCGGGCGAACGGCAGGGTGAGCGCCGCGCCCACCGAGACCCGGATCGCCTTGCGGTAGAGCGGGTCGCAGCAGGTCTCGTCGAGCAGCACCGCCTCGGCGCCGAAGGCCGCGGCGTTGCGGAACAGGCCACCCATGTTGTCGTGGTTGGCGATCCCGACCAGGCCCACCACCACGGCCTCAGCCGGCAGGCCGGCCAGCAGGGCGTCGAGGTCGGGCGCGCCGCGCACGCCCGCCGCCAGCACGCCGCGATGGATGTGGAAGCCCGCCACCGCGTCCATCACCGCCTGCCCCGCCGCATAGACGGCGACCTCGGGCGCGAGTTCGGCCAGCAGGGGCGCGAGCGCCTCGATCCGCTTGTCCGCCATCAGCACGGAGTCCAACCGGTGGCGGCCGCTACGCGCCAGCTTCTCCAGCACCACCACGCCCTCGGCGATGAAGCCGCCGGCGCGCCCGACCAGGTCGCGCTCGCGCACCTGGCGATAGGCGGCCAGGCGCGGATCGTTGGGGTCGTCGATCTGGATCGGCGGGCGCATGCCGTCGGTTCTGTCACGGCGCGCGCGGACGATCCAACCGGATCGCAAAGTTGACAGTGGCGTCACTCCGCAATCTATACGATGCTTAAATTGCGGAGGACACTCAGATGGCGGACGGCAATCAGGCGAATCTGGCTGAGGCCCGCGCGAAGGCCCGCGCGGAAATCTATGCGACCCCGCTGGCGGACTTGAACCCCGCCCAGCCGGAGCTGTTCCAGGCCGACGCCATGTGGCCGATCTTCGAGCGCCTGCGCGCCGAGGCCCCGGTCCACTACACCCGCGAACACGAGTTCGGCCCCTATTGGTCGATCAGCAAGTACAACGACATCATGGCGGTGGACACCAATCACCAGGTGTTCTCGTCCGAGGGCGGCATCACCATCGCCGAGCCGCCTGGCGGCGAAGGGCCGCTGCCGATGTTCATCGCCATGGACCCGCCGAGGCACGATGTTCAACGGAAAACCGTGAGCCCCGCGGTATCGCCCACCAGCCTGCAGGTCATGGAGCCGCTGATCCGCGAACGCGCGGCGATGATCCTCGACAGCCTGCCGATCGGCGAGGAGTTCGACTGGGTCGACAAGGTCTCCAAGGAACTGACCGGGATGACCCTGGCCACCCTATTCGGCATGCCGCAGGAGGACCGCCGCAAACTGATCTACTGGTCCGACGTGGTCACCGCCGCCCCCGGCCAGGGGCTGATCGACAGCTTCGAACAGAAGATGCAGATTTTCATCGAGTACCACGCCTACTTCACGGCGCTGTGGAACGAGCGGGTGAACGCCGACCCCACCGGCGATCTGGTCTCCATGCTGGCGCACGGCGAGGCGACACGGAACATGGAGCCGCGCGAGTTCTTCGGGAACATCGTGCTGCTCACGGTGGGCGGCAACGACACCACCCGCAACACCATATCCGGCTCGATCCTGGCGCTGAACCAGAACCCCGATCAGTATGCGAAGCTGCGCGAGAACCCGGGCCTGATCCCGTCCATGGTCTCCGAGACCATCCGCTGGCAGACCCCGCTGGCCCACATGCGCCGCCGCGCCCTGCAGGACATCGAGTTCGGCGGCAAGACCATCAAGAAGGGCGACAAGGTCATCATGTGGTACGTCTCGGGCAACCGCGACGACGAGGTCATCGAGCGGCCCAACGACTACATCATCGACCGCGAGCGGCCACGGAACCACATCTCCTTCGGCTTCGGCATCCACCGTTGCGTGGGCAACCGCCTGGCCGAGCTGCAGCTCAAGGTGATCTGGGAAGAGATCCTCAAGCGCTTCCCGGTGATCGAGGTCACCGGCGAGCCCAAGCGGGTCTATTCCGCCTTCGTGAAGGGCTACGAGACCCTGCCGGTGGTGATCCCCAAGCGGGCCTAGGCCACGTTGGCGAAGGCCGGGACGAAGGCCGGCGCGAACGGTGCGGGCGTCTCCGTCATGGCGGGCGGCGCGGCCACGATCGCCTCGATGGCCTCGATGAGCTCGGCGCCCATCAGGGGCTTGCTCACCCAGCGGCCGACGCCCGCGGCCTCATAGTCGGCGATATCCTTGGCCGTGGGCTTGGAGGCCAGGCCCATGATCGGCGTGTCCGTCCAGCCGGCCTGCATCTCCGCCAGGCGGATGGCGCGCGCCACGGCGAGGCCGCCCACCTGGGGCGCCTGCAGGTCCATCAGGATCAAGTCCCAAGGCTCGCGCCGCCAGGCCTCGATCACCTCGGCGCCCTCGGCCACGATCTCCGGCTCGACGCCGATCTGGGCGAGCAGGGTCCGCAGCACCAGCTGGTGCACGCCATTGGCCTCGGCGGCCAGCACGCGCAGCGGCCGCACCGGCTGGAAGGCCGGCGCCTCGTTCGCGGCTTCGGGTTCAGCCGGCACGGGGGCCGGCGCCGGAGCCGGGATGGCTTGCGGTGCGCTGGCCGCCACTTCGGACGCCGGTTCCTCGGCGAGCGGCGCCCCGGCGAGGTCCTGCAGCACCGCCTGCACGCCTTCGCCCGACCTGCGCAGGGTCTTGAGACGGCCGCGCACCGACGGCGACAGCCGGCGGTCGGAGGCCATGGCGTCGATCTTCGACAGCGTCGTCTCCAAGGCGGGCAGCGCCTCCTGCGTCACGCAGCCCAGGACGGCGCGGATGGTGCGGCCGGCGCCATCGATGGCGTCGCGGGCCTGGGCGGCGGCGATCTCGACCTGACGCTGGCGCCGCGCGGCCCGCCGGGCTCCGATCAGGCTGACCGCCGTGTTCGCGGCCACGATGAGAATGGCGGCCGCGGCCAGCCAGCGCCCGGCCCCGTGGGCGTTCGGCGCGACCCCGAGCGCCAGAGTCCCCACCGCGGCCGCCGGCAAGACCAGCGCCACCGCCAGCCGCTGTGAAACCGCGGCGCGCACGCCACCGGCCCCGGCGGCCCGCGACCGCGCGTAAATTCCATCCGCCAACATCACCCACCTCGATTTTTCGCGAGAGGATGACCGAGGTTCGCCAAAGTCCGGTTAATGCCGTGGGCTGGCCGGCTCAGCGGTCTTCAAGGCTCTCCCGCACGCGGACGATCAGCGACTGGCTGGCGGTGGCCATCAGCTCGCCGTCCTGGGCGAACAGGTACATGGCGCCGTGGCCGAAGCCGCCGTGGACGCCCAGGATGCGGATGTCGCACAGCACCCATTCGGTGGGCACGATCCGGCGGATGCGAAGCGTGTTGTCCAGGCTGTTGCCGCCGGCGTTCTGGCCCAGGGCGTTGCCGATGCCCGAGGGCACGTGGTCGGCGATGATCGCCAGCATGGGCGCGTCGATCTCGAACCGTTCGCGCGGACGCACCCAGATCAGGAGCCGACCGTCCGCCTCAGGCGCGCCGGCCCGGTCAAAGCCGTAGCGGCCCTTGGCCACCCGGATGTCCATGCGGCTGTGCAGGCCGTAGCCGGCCTGGCGCCAGTGCTCCGCGGGCTCGCAGTCCTCCGGCGGCGGAACGTCCGGCATGGCCAACCACTGCTGCGACAGCTCCGACGGCCGCGCGCCCAGGGCGGCGTTGACCGTCAGGATCTCCTTGTCGCCCACATGGCTGACCACCCGCGCCTGGCTGTTGTACTTGCCGCTCACCGGAACCCAGACGTCGAGGTCCACCACGCTGGGCGGCTTGGCGTAGGACAGGTACTGCGCCGTGGCCCAGATCAGCGGCCGGCCGGTGGTGCGCTCCATGGCCGCGATGGCCGAGGCCAGGCCCACGCCGCCGAACATGAACATCTCGTCCGGCCGTCCGACACAGACGTCCGGCGTCAGCGGCATGAACCAGCGGTGCGTGTTGTGTGTGGCGCGCAGGTCGAAGAAGGAGCGGTCCATGAGGTTTCATGACCCCGGAAGACGCCGCTTCGCAAGTCCGGCGAAGGCCCTATATGGAGCCCATGACCGGCAAGACCCTCATCGCCCTGCACGGGGCGCAACGCGACGACATCGCCGACCTGGTGACGCGCCGGCCGGTGCCGGGGCCGGGCCTCGAGCAGGTCGATCCCTTCCTGTTCCTGAACCATCACGGGCCGCAGACCTATCCGCCCGGTAACCGCGGCCTGCCGTTCGGGCCGCACCCGCACCGCGGCTTCGAGACCGTCACCTTCATCGTGGAGGGCGAGCTGGCGCACCGCGACTCGGCCGGCCACGAGAGCATCATCCGCGCCGGCGGCGTGCAGTGGATGACCGCCGGCTCCGGCCTGATCCACGCAGAGGTCTCGCCGGAGGACTTCCAGCGCACCGGCGGGCCGATGGAGATCCTGCAGCTCTGGGTGAACCTGCCCGGCCGCCTGAAGATGACTCCGCCGCGCTATGTGGGCGTGCAGGCGAACGAGATCCCGGCCATCCCCATGGATCACGGCCGGGCCGTCGTGCACCTGATCTCCGGCGCCTGGGGCGGTCATCACGGGCCGATCCCGTCGCTGACCGGGGTCTTCATGACCACGCTGGACCTCAAGGCCGGCGGTAAGGCGGGCTTCGGCTCCCTCGCCGGTCGCAACATCTTCCTCTACGTCGTGCGCGGCGCGGTGAAGGCGGGCGGCGGAAACATCCCAGCCTGGAACCTCGCCGAGTTCGACCTGGACGGCGAGGTGCTGGAGATCGAGGCGACGCAGGACGCCGTCGTCCTGTTCGGCCACGCCGAGCCGATCGGCGAGCCGGTCTTCACCCACGGCCCCTTCGTGATGAACACCCGTGAAGAGATCGTCGACGCCATCCGCGACTACAACGCCGGCCTGTTCGACAACGTCAGCGCCTAGCCTCGCTCCGCCGCCCATCCCGGCGAAGGCCGGGACCCAGATCCCAAGGCTGAATGGCGGGGTGGATGGGCTCCGCGGGCATGGAGTTCGCGTGTGCGTCATCCCATCTGGATCCCGGCCTTCGCCGGGATGAGCGGGATAGGGTGAACCCCCAGCTCTAGGCCGTGGTGGTCAGCCCGCCCAGGAAGGCGTGAATCTGGGCCACCACCGCGGCGCCCTCGCCTACTGCGGCGGCCACCCGCTTGGTGGACCCCGCGCGCACGTCGCCAATGGCGAACACGCCGGGCAAGGCGGTCTCCAGAGGAAGGCCAGCCTGGGCGCCGGTGACCACGAAGCCCTTGTCGTCGGTCTCCACGCAGCCCTGCAACCAGCCGGCGTTGGGATCGGCGCCGATGAACAGGAAGAGGTGGCGCAGCGTCCGCCTCACCTCCTCGCCGGTCTGGCGGTGGCGGCAGATGGCGGCGCTCAGGCCCGTGCTGCGGGCGCCCTCCAGCCCCACGATCTCAGTGTGCGGATGCAGCTCCACATTGGGCAGGGCCGCGATCCGGTCGATCAGATAGCGCGACATGCTGGCGCGCAGGTCCGGCCCGCGGACGATGAGGTGGAGGCGCTCGACCTTGGGCGCCAGGAACACCACCGCCTGGCCCGCGGAGTTGCCGCCGCCCACCAGGGCCACCTCCTCGCCCTCGCAGAGCTTCGCCTCCACGGCCGAGGCCCAGTAGGAGACGCCGGCGCCCTCGAATTCCTCGATATTGGGGATGGCCGGGCGGCGGTAGCGGGCGCCGGAGGCGATCACCACCGTCTTCGCCAAGGCCGCGCCGCCGTCGCCCAGCTCCAGGCGCAGAGGCTGGCCCGGCGCCCGGGACGCGTCGCAGTCGAGGCGGGTGACCTCCAGGGGCACGGCGATCTCAGCCCCGAACTTCTGCGCCTGGTTCCAGGCCCGTCCGGCCAGCGCCTGGCCCGAGATGCCCGTTGGGAAGCCCAGATAGTTCTCGATCCGCGCCGAGGCGCCGGCCTGGCCGCCGGTCGCCCGCTGGTCCAGCGCCAGCACCGACAGGCCCTCGGACGCCGCGTAGACCGCCGTGGCCAGCCCCGCCGGCCCCGCGCCCACCACCGCCACGTCATAGACCTTGCCGGGGACCAGCGGGATCAGGATGCCCAGGCAGCTTGCCGCCTCGGCGTTGGAGGGCCGGCGCAGGATTGTCCCGTTGGGGCAGATCATGAGCGGCAGCTCGTCCGGCGCGACTCCCATGCGCTCCACCAGGGCGTGGCCCTCGCCGTCGCCCAGGACATCCAGCAGCGTGTGCGGATAGGAGTTACGCGACAGGAAGACCTCCAGGCGCACCACGTCCGGATGGTCCGGCGGCCCCACCAGGATCGCGCCGGTGACGCCGGCTTCCAGAAGGCTCATCCGCCGCAGGATCAGGGCGCGCATGATGGTCTCGCCCAGCTCCGCCGTGCCGATCAGCAAGGCGCGCAGGTGCGCCGCATCGAACGGCAGGGCGGTCGCGCCGTCCGGCCCGGCGCGGGCGGCCGCCAGGGTGCCGCGCCCGGCCAGCTGGCTGACCTCGCCGGTGAACTGGCCGGGACGCTCCACGACCATCGCCTCCGTGCGGCCCAGGCCGTCATGGCGGGTGATCGCGATATTGCCTTCCAGCAGGAGCCAGGACGGCACATTGCGTTCGCCGACCTCATAGAGCAGCTCGCCGGGCTGGAAGACCCGCGGCGGCCCGCTGGCGAACCGCCGCGCGGTCTCGACCTGGACCGGGTCGAGGACCGGGAACATCTGCGCCTGGCGGGTCTCGAGCAGGCTCATCGGTAAAGCGTCCTATCCGCGAAGAGCCGCGGAGATGGCCGCCAGGCCGGCGTCCAGCTCGTCGGCCGTCGGCCAACCGTAGCCGATCCGGAAATAACTGTCCGGCCGCTCGAACCAATGGCCCGGCCCGACATAGGCGCCGTGATCCTCCAGCAGGCGGCGGTAGAAGCCCTCGGTCCCGCCCGCCGGCTCGCCGACCATGCGCGGGAAGCAGACCACCCCGCCGCTCGGCCACACCCACTCCAGGCGGTCCTCGCCGGCCATCCAGGCGGCGACCGTCTCCAGCCGGCGGCGCATCTCGGCCAGGCGCGGCGTCAGGATCGCCTGGCGCTTCTCCAGGATCTGCTCGGCCACCCACTCGTCCATGACGCTGCCGCAGATGCTGATCTGCTCGCTGGCGGCCAGGAAGATCTCCTGCAACGCCGGATCGCGGCTGACCAGCCAGCCGATGCGGATGCCCGGCACGCCATAGGCCTTGGAGAGCGAGGCGACGCTGATCACATGGCCGCCCAGCGACGCCGCCGGCGGCAGCGGCCCCGCGAACGACAGGTCGCGATAGGTCTCGTCCACCAAGAGGCGGCAGCCGTGGCGGGCGGTGATCTCCGCCAGGGCGCACAGTTCGGCCTCGCTCAGCATGACGCCGGTCGGGTTGTGCGGGCAGGTGACGCTGACCAGTCTGGTCTTGGGCGTCAGCGCCGCGGCGATCCTCTCCGGGTCCAGGCGGAAGCCGTCCTCGAAGGCCAGGTCCACATGGGTCACCGCGCAGCCGATGGCCCGCGGCGTCTCCAGGTTGGTGGCGTAGTTGGGCCGGACCACCACCAGATGGTCGTCGGCGCTCAAGAGCGACGTCGCCACGATGAACAGCGCCCCGGCCGCGCCCGTCGTCACCAGCACGTCGTCCGCCTTCAGGCCCGCGCCTTCGGCGGCGATCAGCTCGCGCAGCCGCGCCCGGCCCCGGTGCTCACCATAGAGCAGCGGCATGTCGGGGATCGCCAGACCCAGGTCCGACAGCTTCTGATCGGCCACCGAGCTTTCCGACAGGTTCCAGCGGATGCGGGCGTAGCCGTACTCCTCCGGGCTCTCCACCTCGATCGGCATACGGGCGTAGCGCATCGGAACTCCGGTCAGGCCATCAGGACGCAGGCGCGCGCCAGCGACACACGGGTGAGCTCGCGGCGCCGCGCGAAGACCTTCATGGCGTCGGTGGTGGGATCGCGGCTCTTCTGCCATTCCCCGAGGTCGCGGTAGCGGGTCATCAGCAAGAGGCGCCGCTGGCCATGGTGCACATCGTCGCCAGTGGCCTCGGCAGCGAACAGGCCGAAGATCTTGGCCTCGAAGCGCGCCTCGAAATCCGGCCAGGCCTCGCCGGAGAGTTTCACGAACTCGTCGAAGCCGGTGGCGTCCACCGTGAACCAGTTGTGGACATAGATCCCGCCCCCCTGCGGCCGGTCGCCGTCCTTGGGCCGGATCGTTGGCGTCAGCCTGCGCCGCTCCGCCAGCACCACCCCGGGCGCCTTGGCCATTGCGTCCGGAGCGGCGGTGGCGTCGGTCAGCACCAGCACCTCGTCGGAGGCGAAGCCCAGCAGAGGCGCGAACACTCCGACCGCCTTGGCGCCCAAGGCAGCCTGCACATGGTCGAACAGCGCCTTCTGGGCGGTCCGCTCACGGCTAAGCCTCAGATCGTAGTAAATGTATTCCATGGGCTTGGACTTAGAAGTTCGCGCGCTGGGTGATGGCGCCGTCCACCATCATGTTGATGCCGGTCGTGAACGCCGAGCGCGGGCTGGCCAGGAACACCGTCGCCGCGGCGATCTCTTCCGGCGTTCCCATGCGGCCGGTAGGGTTGCGCTTGATCATCTGGTCGAAGAAGCCCGGCATGTTCGCCTTCACGTTCCCCCAGACGCCGTCGTCGAAATAGACCGTGCCGGGCGAGACCACGTTGCAGCGCACCTTGTTCGCCGCGTTCTGCCGCGCCACGCCCTTGGCGAAGTGGATCAGCGCCGCCTTCATCGCCCCGTAGGACGACGGGTTGTCCGCGTTCACCGACGACACCGAGGAGATGATAAGGAAGGCCGCATCGCCCTTGGCCGCAGCGGAGGCTTCGAGCAGCGGCTTGGCCGCCTCCCAGGTGCGCACCGCGCCCAGCATGTCGACCTCGAACATCGCCTGCCAGTCTGCTTCTGAGTTGCCCTGCACCAGGGCGCTGGCGTTGGAGACCAGCACGTCGAGCCCGCCCAGGGCCTCGGCGGCGGCGCGCACGAAACCCTGCAGCGCCGGGCCGTCGGCGATGTCCACGACCTGGCCGAAGGCCTTCACGCCCTTGGCTTGCAGCGCCTTCACCGCCTCTTCGACCTGGTCGGCCTTGCGGGCGCAGATGGCGACGTTGGCGCCCTCGTCGGCGAAGCCTTCGGCGATGGCCCGGCCGATGCCGCGCGTGCCGCCGGTGACGACGGCGCTCTTGCCCTTCAGCTGCAGGTCCATGGCGCTCCCCTCAGGTCTCGAAGATGTCCTTGTAGCGGTCGCGTAGCAGGTTCTTCCGTACCTTGCCCATGGCGTTCCTGGGCAGCTCGTCCACGAAGACGATGCGCTTGGGCGATTTGTAAGGCGCGAGCTGGCGGCGGCACTCGGCGATCATCGCCGCCTCATCGCCCGCCTGCCCGGATTGGCCGATCACCACCGCCAGCACGCCCTCGCCGAAGTCGCGGTGCGGGACGCCGACGACGGCGCTCTCGCTGACGCCGGGCAACTCGTCCAGCACCAGCTCGATCTCCTTGGGGTAGACGTTGTAGCCGCCCGAGATGATCAGGTCCTTGGCCCGGCCGCTGATCCAGACGCGCCCGTCAGGGTCCTGACGGCCCACGTCGCCGGTCATGAAGTAGCCGTCGGCGGTGAACTCCTGGGCGGTCTTCTCCGGCATCTCCCAGTAGCCCGAGAAGACACTGGGCCCCTTGATCTCGATGACGCCCGTCTCCTCGCCGCCGCCGATACGTAGGTCCACACCGGGCAGCGGATAGCCGACGCTGCCGGGAATGCGCGCGCCCTCCAGCGGGTTCGAGGTGATGATCACCGCCTCGCTCATCCCGTAGCGTTCCAGGATGCGCATGCCGGTGCGCGCCTCGAACTCGGCGAAGGTGCTCTCCAGCAGGGGCGCGGAGCCGCAGATGAACAGGCGCATGTGGCCCGCCCGCTCGAGGGTAAATTCCGAATTGGCCAGGAGGCGCGTGTAGAAGGTCGGAACCCCCATCATCACCGTCGAGCGCTCAAGCCCGGCCAGCACCTGGGCGTCGTCGAACTTCGCCAGCCAGACCATGGGCGCGCCGGAGAGGAAGGCGCAGTGCAGCGCCACGAACAGGCCGTGGACGTGGAAGATCGGCAGGGCGTGCAGCAGGACGTCGTCCGGAGTGAAGCCCCAGGCGCGATGCAGGGCCAGCGCATTCTCCGCCAGATTGCCGTGACTCAGCATCGCCCCCTTCGACCGCCCCGTGGTGCCGGAGGTGTAGATCAGCGAAGCGAGGTCGGTCGCCTTGCGCGCGACGGTCTCGGCCAGCGGATCGGCGGCGTCGGCCTCGGCGCGGAACGCCTGGGCGTCGGTGATGAACACCCGTGGGGCCGCGTCATGGACGAAGTAGTCCACCTCGGCCTTGGTGTAGGCGGCGTTGAGCGGCAGGAAGACCGCGCCGGCCTTCAGGACGCCCAGATAGATCATCACCGCCTCGACCGACTTCTCGGCCTGCAGGCCCACGCGGTCGCCGGGGACGACGCCGCTCGCCACGAGGTGGCCGGCGACCTGGGCCGCGCCGGCCTCCAGCTCGGCATAGCTGACGGCGCGTCCGTCGCTCAGCAGGAAGGCGGGCTTGGCGCGGTCGCCCGGGAAGCCGCCGGCCAGGAGATCGTAGAGGTTCATGGCCGAACCCTTAGGATCGCGCGCGCCGCCGCGCCAGCCCGTCCCGGCGGGCGGCGTCAGGTCTCCGGAAAACGGAACACCAGGCCGCCAGCGCCGTCGAAGATCAGGTAGCGCGACGGCAGGCCGTGGTCGAAGGGCTCGCAGGCATACATCAAGGCCGCCTGCAGCTTGGCGTCCTCGTGATTTCCAGCGGCAAGGGGTTCGGTGCGGGCCGGGATTTTCGTGATGGCCGGCCATTCGAAAACGAGAATGTAAGCACTCATGCGCCGACCAAAGCCCCGGCGCGGGGAAACAGATACATGTGAACTCTTTCGCTGTGTCGCGATCAGACGCTGTCGACACGCGAAGCCCCTACCCAGATTCGGGAAAATCTTTTGTATTTCAAATACAAGCTTGGCCTTAAGGCCTGAGCTCAGGTCTTTGCGGCCGCCCACTCGGCCAGCAGGGCCGCCTCCCGCTCGGGCTTGAGGCCGCTCCGCAGCTTGGCCTGACGGTCGGCGGGCAGGGTCTGGAACCAGGCCCAGGTGTCCGCGGCGGTGACGGTCAGCGGGCGGAAGGTCAGGCCGGCCTTCAGCGCACGCACGATGCTGCGGTGGTGGAAGCCCGCCGTCTCGCCCTGCCCCGGAATCCAGACCGGCAGGTCGCTCCAGGCCTCGACCTTGCGGTCCTCCAGCCACTTGGTGGGGACCCAGACATATTTCGGGTCGGCGCGGACGCCGGTGGCGACGCCCTTCAGGAAGTCACGCATCAGGATCTGCCGGGCGGGACCGGTCCCATTGTAGGTCCCCGCCGGCCCGCCCTCGGCCATACGCACGATCCATTCGGCCAGGTCGCGGGCGTCGATGAACTGCACGGGGTCCGAGCCGTCGCCGGGCGCCAGCACATCTGGGCCCCAGCGGCCGCCGGGATTGGCTAAGCGCACCGGCCAGTAGCTGAAGCGGTCGGTCTCGTCGCCGGGGCCGACGATCAGGCCGGGCCGGATGACCACGGTGGCGGCCTCGCCGAACTGGCGGCGCGCCTCGGCCTCGCTCACCGCTTTCAGCTCACCGTAGAGCGCGGGGTCCTTGGCCACCGTCTGCGCTGTCTCGGCCATGGGGTCGGCGCCCTTGTAGGCCATCATCGCCGCGGTCTCGTCCGCCGGCGTGTCGTTCGCCGCGTAGACCGAGATGGTGGAGATGAAGACGTAGCGCTTGACCTTGCCCTTCAGCACCCTGCCGGCATCGCGCACCCAGAACGGCAGGGTCGTCGGATTGTCGATACAGACGTCCCACTCGCGGCCCTCCAGGGCCTTCAGGTCGCCGGTGTTGCGGTCGCCCAGCAGCTCCTCGACCGGCCCCGGCCAGTCCTCCTTCTGGCGGCCGCGGTTGAAGATCGTGACCTGGTGGCCGCGGGCCAGCGCATAGCGCACCTCATGCGGCCCGATGAAGCCGGTGCCCCCGAGGATCAGGATGCGCAGCGGCCTTTTCGCCTTCTCCACCGCCCGCGCGTTCGAGGCGGCCAGGGCCAGCCCCGCCGCCGCCGACAGCGCCAGATAGTCCCTGCGCGTCGTCATGCGCCTCCTCCCCTTTTTGCCCCCAGCGTCGGCCCTTCTTCAGCCGGTGTTCCGCAAGCCCGCCGCCACGCCGTTGATGGTCAGGTGGATGCCTTCCTTCACCGCCTCGTCCTCGTCGCCGCGCCGCCGGCGTCGGATCAGCTCGATCTGCAGGTGGTTCAGGGGATCGATGTAGGGCAGGCGCGAGCGGATGGCGGCGGCGAGGTCCGGGTTGTTGTCCAGCAAAGCCGATTGCCGGGTGATGGCAAGCAGGGCCTCGCAGGTGCGCTCCCACTCGGCGCGGATCCGGCCGAAAACGCTTTCGGCAAGCGCGCGGTCCTCGACCAGCCCGGCATAGCGCCCGGCGATGGCGAGGTCGGACTTGACCAGCACCATCTCCATATTGGCGAGCGCCGAGGAGAAGAACGGCCAGGTCGCGTGCAGCTCGGCCAGCTCCTCGACCGGGATGCCCGCCGCCTGCACCGCCGAGCCGAAGCCGTACCAGCCCGGCAGCATGGCGCGGCTCTGCGCCCAGGAGAACACCCAAGGGATGGCCCTTAAGCCCCCCAGAGTACGGTTCGCCTGCCGCGAGGTGGGGCGCGAGCCGATGTTCAGGTCGGCGATCTCGCTGATCGGGGTCGCGCCATAGAAGTAGTCGACGAAGCCCGGCGTGTCGTGGACCAGGGCCCGATAGGCGGCGAAGGAGCCCTGGCTCAGCGCCGCCATGGCCTTGGCGTGCGGCTCGGCCACCTCGCCCTCCGCCTCGCCGCGGAACGAGGCCAGGACGGCGGCGGCGGTCAGCGTCTCCAGGCTTTGGGCGGCCAGCTCCGGATCGGCGTACTTGTTGGCCACCACCTCGCCCTGTTCGGTGATGCGGATGCGGCCGTTCACCGTGCCGCCGGGCTGGGCCAGGATCGCCTCGAAGCTTGAGCCGCCGCCGCGGCCCACCGCCCCTCCCCGGCCGTGGAACAGCTGCAGCCGCAGGCCCTCGTCGCGCGCCACCCGGCCGAGCTCGCGGGAGGTCTGGTAGAGTTCCCAGGTCGAGGTCAGGTAGCTGCCGTCCTTGTTCGAGTCGGAATAGCCGATCATCACCTCCTGCAGGCCGATCGGCTCGACCAGCTGGCGGATCAGCGGCAGGGCCAGAAAGGCCTTGAAGGTCTCCGGCGCGGCGCGCAGGTCGCCGATGGTCTCGAACAGCGGCTCGGCGAAGATCTGGGTGCTCGGCCGCGTCTTGGGAGGATCCCCGGGCGAGTAGAGGCCCACCTCCTTCAGCAGCAGATAGACCTCCAGGAGGTCGGACACCGACTGGGTATTGGAGACGATGTAGGCGCGGATCGCATCCCTGCCGTAGAGCCGCTTAACCTCGGCCGCCGCGGTCAGGACGCCGTACTCACGGGTCGTCTCCTCGCTGTACTCAGCGAAGGGCGAGTGCAGCAGGCGGCCGTGGCTGAGCTCGGCGATCAGCAGGGCGCGGCGGGCGTCCTCGTCCAGCGCCTCATAGTCCAGGCAGACGCCGGCGACTTTCAGGAGTTCCGCGCAAGTCCTGGCGTGGACAGCGGAATTCTGCCGCAGGTCCAGCCGCGCCAGGTGGAAGCCGAAGGTGTCCACCGCGCGGATCAGGTCCGGCAGCGGACCGCGCGAGAACACCTCTCCGTGCTTGACGACCAGGCTCTCCAGCACCGTTTCCAGATCGGCCTTCAGGTCGTCGGGGCTGTCGTAGGGCTCCGCCTTCGCCGCCGGCGGCCGCGCCAGGGGCTCGTCGGTCAACAGGCCGTAGGTCGCGGCCAGCCGGGCGTAGACGCCGGTCAGGGCCTGGCGGTAGGGCTCATCGGCGCGGTGCGGCGAAGCGTCGTGCGCCGCGTCGGCCAGGGCCTGCAGGCCCGGGGTCACCTGTGCGAGCCGCCCGGAGAGCGACAGCTCAGCGCCCAGGCTGTTGACCGTCTCCAGGTACATCCTGAGCGCCGCCTGGGACTGGCGGCCGATCGCCTGGCGCAGCACGTCGGCGGTGACGAAGGGATTGCCGTCGCGGTCGCCGCCGACCCAGGAGCCGACCCGCAGGAAGCTGTTCAGCCCCTTGGGGTTCTCCAGCACCTCGACCCAGTGGGCGTAGAGCTTCGGCAGCTCGGGCAGGAAACTGCGTTCGAAGTAGGAGACGGCGTTCTCGATCTCGTCGCCCACGCCCAGCTTCACCGAGCGCAGCAGCCGCGTACGCCAGAAGATCGCCACCTGGCGCATCAGCTCGCGCTCGATCGTCGCCCGCCCGGCCTCGCCGTGCGCATGGTCGTAGGCGTCGAGCAGGTCGGCGATGGCGCCCACCCGGTCCAGCACGCTCTTGCGGCGCACCTCGCTGGGATGGGCGGTGATCACCGGCGAGACCAGGGCGTGTTGCAGCAGGTCGACCACCTGGTCCAGGCTGACACCCTCGCCGGTCAGCGTGCGGACCGCGCCGGCCAGGGTGTCGGGCCGGCTGTCGCCGCCCCGGCCGCGATGGCGCTGGATCTGGTCCTCGGCGATGTTGGTGATCTGCAGGAAGCAGGCGAAGGAGTGGGCGAAGCGCACCGTCTCCGGCAGGCTGAGCGCCTCCAGGCGGCTGGCCATGGCCTCGGCGGCATGGTGCGTCCCCTCGCGGTGGAAGGTGACCGAGGCCTGCCGCGTCTCCTCGATCTGGTTGAACACCGCCTCGCCGTCCTCGGCGCGGATCACGTCGCCCAGCACCCGGCCGAGGAACCGGACCTTTTCGCGCAGCTGGTCGGGCACGGGCGAGGTCATGTTCACCACGAAAAGCCACAGCGGACGGCGTGCGTCATCTGGTTTCCTGCCGAAGGAGCAGCGATAGTCGCCGCCCGACCTGTACAGGAACCGCCAGGCCGCCCGATGGCTCCCGCAAAGAGACTTGCTCCATGACGCGCCCCCTATGACGCCGAGCGCGGCGCTCGACCGTATCGGCCGCTACGATCCGCGCCTGGCCGCCCTGGTGAGGGTGTTCGACCCGCCGCTGGGCCATGGCTCCGGGCCGGTGTTCGCGGTGAAGGACCTGTTCGACGTGGCGGGCGTCCCCACCGGCGGCGGCGCGCGCGTGCCGCTGGCCGAGGATCCGGCCGCCCACGCGGTGGTCGTGCAGAAGCTGCTGGACGCCGGTTGGCGCGCGGTCGGCAAGACCCAGACCGTGGAACTGGCCTATGGCGGCTGGGGCACCAACCGGGCGGTGGGCGCGCCCTGGAACCCCTGGGACGCCAAGGTCCACCGCGCGCCGGGCGGCTCGTCCTCCGGCTCGGCGGCGGCGGTGGCTGCGGGCTTCTGCGACGCGGCCCTGGGCAGCGACACCGGCGGCTCGGTGCGCATCCCGGCGGCGACCTGCGGCGTCGTGGGGCTGAAGCCCGGGCGCGGCCTGGTCAGCCTGCTGGGCGTCCATCCGCTGGCGCCTTCGCTGGACACCGTGGGCGCGCTCGCCAGGGACGTGGCGACGGCGGCGCGGATGCTGGACGTGATCTCCGGCCCCGACGGCGCGGACGCCACGCGCGGACCGTTCGACGCCGAGGCCGCCCTGGCCGGGGAAGTCGAGGACCGCAGGCTGGCCGCCATCCCTCTGGACCACCTGGGCGAGGTCGACGCCGACGTCGGCCGGCTCTACCTCGCCGCCCTCGACAAGCTGCGCCGGGCCGGGATCGTCGTGCAGATGGTGCGCCCGCCCAAGGCCCTGGACGAGAGCTTCGCCCCCAACGGCCTGCTGATGGCCGGCGAAGGCTGGCGCATCTGGCGCCAGCGGATCGAGACACATGGGGCGGTCATGGACCCCTGGATCGTGCGCCGCTTCGAGGTCGGCCGCGACATCTCCGACGACCGGCTGGCCGAGGCCCACGCCCAGCGCGAGGCCGACCAGCGCGAGTTCCACGCCTGGCTGTCCACCTACGATGGCCTGGTCACGCCCACCTGCCCGATCCCCGCCCCGCCGATGGACGCGGTGGACGAGACGGTCTCGCCGCTCAGCCGCCTGACGCGCGCCGCCAACTACCTCGACCTGCCGGGGATCAGCGTGCCTTGCGGCCTGACCGCCGAGGGCCTGCCGGCGGGCCTGCAGATCCTCGGCCGGCCCCGCGACGAGGCCGGCGTCGTGGCCCTCGGCGCGGCGTTCGAGAAGGTCTCCGGCTGGAACGGCCGCGCGCCGGACATGGCGGGCTTCGCCTAGCGGCTAGCCCGCCCGCCGGATCAGCTCTTCTTCTTGCCCTTGGCTTTGGCCTTCGCCTGGCCGGGCCACATGGCGTCGATCGGCAGCTTCGGGTTGGCGGTGATCTTCAGGTCGGCGCAGTGGTGGTAGGTGAAGCGGCCATCCGGGTTGATCGGATGTTTCTCCATGAACTGGATCACCTGCAGCGAGCAGTGGTCGCAGTTGATGTTGGGAAGCTTCACGTCGGTCTCGAACACCTGATTGGGCATCCGCTCGTGGTGGTCGAAGACGCCGTCGACCAGCACCGGCGGCTTGGGGTTCGGGTCGACCTTGCCGGACACCGACCACGGCTTGCCGTTCGGCCCGTCCGCGGTCACGTCCTCCGGGTCCATCGGCAGTTCGGAACGGTCGAGAACCGCCAGCGCCACCCGGAAGTGGCCCGGATGGTAGATGGTCTCCTGGACCTTGATGTGCAGCATCTCGCCGCCGGTCACCGGGGTGACGATGCCGGTCGGCATGCCGGCGTCGGCGCTGGTGCCGCCGCAGGGACCGAGCTTCTGCGGGTCGCCCAGCTTGTTCTCCTGGATCCAGGACGGCGGCTGCATGAGGATGAAATGGGCGGAAACCACCGCCGGAATGGCCGAGGCGGCGGCGAAAGCGCCGAGCGCCGCGGCGATGCGAAGCTTCAGGTTCATGGGTCCCTCCCGTCGATGACGTCGACGCCGGTATCGCGCATCTTGACGCACGCGTCACCTAACGTCGGGTCATGGCCTGAAGATTTCTCGATAGAGACGCTCAGTCGTCCGCCAACCGGCCCAGCAGGGCCCTGGGCGCGGAAAGCCGCCAGGCCGCTCTCAACAACGCCGCCAGCTCCACCTCGTCGACCTGCGGGAGGCGCACCAGCACCGCCGGGAAGCCCCGGTAGTGGTCGTCGTCGAAGAAGCGGTCGGGCGCGGCGGCGACCAGCATCTCCTTGCGCTCCAGAGCGCAGCGCACGGCCAGGACGTCGGGCTGCGGGACGCGGGGCTTCTTGGGCGCGGCGCGGACCAGATAGGTCCAGGCGATCCCTTTGCCGCCACGCACCTCGAAGGCGACCCGGTCCCCCTCCGAACGGTCCTCGACCTCTGGCAGGGCCAGGGCCAGGCGCCGCACGGCCGCATCGTCGACCACCGCCTACTCCGCCCGCAAGGCCGGGGCCGGCCGCTTCGACAGCGCCTGGAAGGCCGCCAGCAGGCCGCCGAGCGCCGCGACCAGGGCCGCCCCGCCCAACAGGGCCGCGACCCCGCTCCAGTCCAGGCTCCATTTGGCATGGAACACCCTGACCACCACCGGCCAGGCGGCGGCATAGCCCAGGGCCACGCCCGCCGTCCCGGCGATCACGCCCACCGCGCCATACTCCAGGACATAGGCCGCCAGGATCTGCGCCCTCGAGGCGCCCAGCACCTTCAGCGTCGCGGCCTCGCGGGTCCGCGCCCGGGCCCGCGCAGCGATGGCCCCGGCCAGCACCAGCAGGCCCGCCAGCGCCGCCACCGCCGCCGCGCCACGCACCGCCAGCGCCAGGCGGTCGAAGAGGTCGGTGGCCGCCTCCAGCTGCTCGCGCACCGAGACCACGTTCACGGTCGGGAAGCTCTGGCCGAGCGCGCGGATGACCGCGGCCTCCTGGGCGCGGGTCGCCTTGGCGATGGCCACCTGGCGCAGGTTGGCGCCGGCCACCGCGTCCGGCGTCACCACCAGCGGGAAGCTCGCCCCGAAGCCGCCGAAGTCGACCTTGCGCAACACGGCCACGCGGGCGTCGATGTCGCGGCCCAGCACCGAGACCGTCACCTCATCGCCGACCTTGATTCGCTCGCCGCGCGCCACATCGACATCCATGGCCAACAGCGGCGGCCCGGCATAGCCGGCCGGCCACCAGCGGCCGTCCTCGATCCCCGCACCCTCCGGCTCCGGGCCGATGGCGGACATGGATATGTCGCTGTCGTAGGGCCAGCGCTCGGAACGGTCGAGCTTGGAGACGTCCACCGGGGCGTCCCGCACCTTGGTGATCCGCCCGGTGACGAAGGGCTCGCGCAGGTAGATCTTCCCCGTCAGCGGCTGGCCGAAGGCGCGCTGGACAGCGGCGTCGAACTCGCCCACCCGGTCGCCGGGGATGTCGGTGAACACCAGGGCCGGCGCGGTGCGCGGGGCGACCTCGGCCACCTGGTTCAATAGCGCCGATTGGATCAGCACCACCGCCGCCAGCAACGCCACGCCCAGGCCGATGGCCGGCGAGGCCGTGCGCGCGGCGGAATGCGGCCCGGCCAGGTTGGCGAGGCCGATGCGCAGGGGCCCGCGCGCGCCGGCCCGCGCCTTGCCGGCCAAGATCGCCGAGCCCCAGCCCAGCGCCCACAGAAGGCCGAAGGAGACGGCGACGCCCGCGATCATGATCACGGCCGCGAGCTTGGTGGGCGCGGTGACCACCGCCATGGCGGCCAAGCCCACCGCGGCCAGGACGGCGCCCACGATCTCCGGCCCGATCTTCACGGCGCCCTCGAGATCGCTGCGGAATAGGCTGGCCGGCGGTGTGGAGCGCGCCCGGCCCAGCGGCGCCAAGGAAAAGGCGGCGGCGGACAGGAAGCCGAAGGCCGCGGCCTTGGCCAGCGGCCAGGGATAGACGGCGAACAGCGCCGGAATCGGCAGCTTGTCCTTCACCACCTCGCCCATCACCAGCGGCGCGATCCCGCCGATCACCAGGCCGATGGCCACCCCGAACGCCGCCAGGAGCGCGATCTGGATCAGGTAGATGTCGCGCACCAGCTGGCCCTCGGCGCCCAGGGCCTTCAGCGTCGCGATCACCGGCTTGCGCGCCTCCAAATAGGCGCTGACCGCCCCGAACACGCCGAGGCCACCGGCCACCAGCGAGGCCAGGCCGATGAAGCCCAGGAAGTACTCCAGCTGATCGATCAGCCGGTGGATGCCCGGCGCGGCGTCCTCGCGGTCGCGCACGCGGATCAGGCCGCCGAGCTCATGCTGCAGCCGCGCCTTGTCCGCCTGCAGCGGCGCGCCGGGCGGCAGGGCGACCCGCGCCGTCTCGCCGAACGGCAGGCCAGGCGCCATGAAGCCACCCCGCTGGATCGCCGCCAGGTTGGTGATCACCCGGGGACCGAGCGCGAAGCCCCGCGACAGCCGGTCCGGCTCTTCCAGCAGGACGCCCCGCACCACCAGCGGCAGGTTGCCGGCCAGGAAGCGGTCGCCGACCTTCATGTGCAGCCGGTCGAGCAGCGGCTGTTCCACCACCGCCCCGTCGACGCCGCCCACCGAGGCGATGGCCGCCTGCAGGGACGAAGCCCCACGCAGCGTCACCTTGCCGGCCAGTGGGTAGGTGTCGTTCACCCCCCGCAGCTCGACCAGCCGCCGATTGCCCGAGGGCGCCTCGGCCATGGCTATGGAGGCCACCGAATAGGAGACCCGGCCGGCGCGGCTCAGGGTCGCCTGCTCGGCGGGGCTGAACCCGCGCTGGCGGACGGTGAAGGCTAGGTCGCCGCCCAGGATCTCGCCGGCCTGGCTGGCGAGGCCTCTGCGGAAAGCCTCCGCCGTCGAACCGGCTGCGGCGATGGCCGCCACGCCCAGCGCCAGGCAGGCCAGGAAGATGCGGAAGCCGCGCACGCCGCCGCGCAACTCGCGCGCCGCGAACCGGACGGAAAGCGGCGTCATGCCGACGTCGCGGGGGCCGGGATCGCGGTCACGGCGGGATCGGCCACCCGCCCGTCCCTCAGCCGCACGATCCGGTCGGCGCGGGCCGCCAGGGTCTCGTCGTGGGTCACCAGCACCAGGGCTGCGCCCAGGTCCGCCACCAGTTCGAACATCATGTCGGCGACCTTGTGCGCATTGACTGCGTCCAGGTTGCCGGTGGGCTCGTCGGCGAACAGCAGGGCCGGCCGCGAGGCCAGCGCGCGCGCCAGGGCCACCCGCTGCTGCTCGCCGCCCGAGAGCTGGTGCGGATAGTGCCGGCCGCGCGCCGACAAGCCAACCCGCTCGAGCCAGGCCTTGGCGGTGGCCGTGGCGTCGAGCGCCCGCGCGATCTCCAACGGGGCGGCGACATTCTCCTCGGCCGTCATGTTGGGCAGCAGATGGAAGCTCTGGAACACCAGAGAGACGCGCCCGCGCCGCAGCCGCGCGCGGCCGTCCTCGTCGAGGCCCGCCAGGTCCTGGCCGAACAGCAGCACCTTTCCGCCGGTCGGCCGCTCCAGGCCTGCGGCGACCGCGATCAGGGACGACTTGCCGGAACCCGACGGTCCGATCAGCGCCACCCGCTCGCCATGGCCCACGGAGACGTCGAGGCCCCGCAGGATCTCCACCGGCCCCGCCGCCGACGGCAGGGTCAGCGAGACGTGCTGCAACACCAAGGGGTCGGCGGTCTCTTTCGAGGGGTCCTCGGTCGGTGCGCGGGTCAATGCGGGCCTTCAGGCGTTTCGGGGGCGGACTGGATCCCCTAGATAGGACAGCGCATGGCCGATACACGACCCCTTTCGATTTCCCGCCGAACCTTGATCGCCGCCGGCCTGGCCGCGGCGCCCCTGCGCACGCTCGCCGCCCAGGCCAAGGTGGTCACCATCCTGGGGGATTCCATAACCGCGGGCCTGGGCCTGCCGGCCGCCGCCGCCCTGCCCAACCAGCTGCACCTGGCGCTGACAAAGCTGGGCGCGGCCAATGTGGTGCGCGGGGCCGGCGTCAGCGGCGACACCTCCGGCGACGGGGCGGCGCGGGTCGACTTCAGCGTCCAGGCCGACACCTCCGTGGTGGTGGTGGCGCTCGGTGGCAACGACCTGCTGCAAGGCGTCGATCCGAAGATCACCCGGGCCAATCTGGAGCGCATCCTGGTGCGCCTGAAGCAGCGGCGGATGGGCGTGGTGCTCTGCGGCCTGCACGCGCCGCCGGAGCTGGGCGCCGGCTACGCCCGCGATTTCGACGCAGTGTTCACCAGCCTCGCCAAGGCCCATGGCGTGACCCTGTACCCGGACCTGCTGGCCGGGGTGGCGCGCAACCCGGCCCTGAACCAGGGCGACGCCATCCATCCCAACGCCAAGGGGGTGCAGATCATCGCCGGCAAGCTCGCCCCCGTGGTCGCGAAAGCGCTGGCGGCGCGGCCCTAGGCGGCCGGACCCAGGCCGAGATGGTTGACCGCCAACTTGACCTTCGGCTGCGCCGGGCGGCGGGAGGAGGCCAGCGGCGAGCGGAGGGTCGAGTCCACCGCCGCCTGGGCGTCGTCGCGGTTGATGTTCGAGCCGTCCGCGACCGTCACGCCGTCCTCGTCGTAGACGCTCCAGCGCCAGCCTTCTTCCACCTGGCTCAGCGAATAGGCGAAGGACCGATTTTCGAACATCCACAAGATCCCGTCACGCAAAGGAGAAATCTGAATACGCCAGGACCGAAACGGTTTCGCCGCGTTGCAGCATTTGGCGCCCGTTCCCGTAGATGTGACTGAACGTGATCGCTCAAACGTCCTCGTCGAGCAGCTCGCGCCCCGCGTCCGCCGCCTTGGCGCAGCCGGTCAGGATCATCGCCACCGACAGCTCTGAGCGCAGGGTGCCCAGCATCTTGGCCACCCTCGCCTCGCCGCCCGCCCCCAGCGCATAGGCCCAGGCGCGGCCGATGAAGCAGGCCTTGGCCCCCAGCGCCAACGCCTTCAGCACGTCGAGGCCCGAGCGGACGCCGCCGTCCATATAGACCTCGAGGTCCGACCCCACCGCCTGGGCGATCCGCGGCAGGGCGGAGATCGAGGAGCGCACCCCGTCGAGCTGCCGGCCGCCGTGGTTGGAGACCACCAGGCCCTGCGCGCCGGCCTTCACCGCATCCTTCGCATCCGCGGGATCGAGCACGCCCTTGATGACGATCGGCCCGTCCCAGGTCTCGCGCACCCAGTCCATGTCGGCCCAGGTCACCGTGCGGTCGAAGCTGCGCGCCACCCAGCCCAGGAAGTCGGTGACGCTGCGCCCGCCGCCCTGCAGGGCGCTGGCCACCGAGCCCAGGCTGTGCGGCCGTCCGTTCAGCCAGACGTCCCACAGCCAGGCCGGATGGGTCGCCCCGTCCCAGGCGGTGTTCAGCGCCCCGGACACCCCGCTAGAGCCGGTGAAACCGGACCGCACGTCGCGGTAGCGCGCGCCGGGGGTCGGCAGGTCGACGGTGAACACCAGAACCGGACAGCCCAGGGCCTTCACCCGCGCCAGGAGCTCGCGCATGTAGCCGCGGTCCTTCAGCATGTAGAGCTGGAACCAGGGCGGCGTCCCGGCCGCGGCGGCCACCTCCTCCGCTGCACAGACCCCCATGGCCGAGAGGCAGAACGGCAGGCCAGCGGCCGCGGCGGCCTTCGCCGCCTGGGTCTCGCCGCGCCGGGCGTACATGCCGGCCATGCCCACCGGCGCGAGGCCCACCGGCATGGCCAGCGTCTGGCCCAGCGTCGTCACCGCCATGTCCAGCTTCGACATGTCCTTCATGACCCGTTGGCGCAGCGCGATCGCCTCCAGGTCGGCGACGTTTCGCCGAAGCGTCGCCTCCGCGTAGGAGCCGCCGTCGATGTATTCGAAGAAGATCTTCGGCAGCCTGCGCCGCGCGAGCTCCCGATAGTCCGAGACCGAAGCCGCCCGCACCCGTCGCCTCCCCTTTTCCGTTGACGGAAGTTGGAGCCCGATGCGCCGTGCGGCGCAAGGGTGAGGCTAGGCCGCCGCCGTCTCCGCCTTGGCCGGGAACGCCGGGGCCGTGGTGATCCAGATCTGATGCGCGCGGGCCATCAGCTCGCCATCGGCGGAGAACAGGGCCACGCCCGCGGTCTCCTTGCGGCCCTCGCGGACCAGCGGCCAGGCGAGGACGATAGTGGGTTCGCCCGCCCTCGGACGCCGGAGAACCTCGCCGGTCATGGTGCCGAGCAGCGCCCCGTGGCGGCCCTCCTTCACCACCCAGGCGAAGTAGCCCGGACAGTCCAGGGCCGCCCAGACCACCTCGGTCGGCATCAGGCCCTCGGGGTCGGCGAAGGCGGCGTCGGGCGTCCAGACGCAGGCCACCTGGCCCTCCGGCGCGCCCTCGACCTGGCCCGGGAAGACTCGCAGGCCGTCGCCCTCCGCCCGCTCCGGCCCGCAGGTGAAGCAGATCGGGTGCATCCGGTCCTTGTGCCCCGGGTAGCGTTCGCCGGCGGCCTGCGCCGCCGCCAGGCCGAGCGGCGCGGGCGGGACCGGCAGCGTGGCCGCATCGCCTGGGCCGCCCCTGCCGATCAGGCCGCCATCCGCGTCGGTGATCATCACCGCGCCCTCGGCGTGGTCGAGGTTGAGGTCGACATCCAGCGGCACCCGGGCGCGCAGCACCGAGGTCGCGGGGCCGTCCAGGTCCTTCGCCAGGACACCGCAGACATAGCCGCCGTTGCCGGAGTTCGGAGGCCCACAGAACTGCTGGGCGATGACGATCTTGCGCAAGGAAATCGCTCGTGGAGGCTTATGGATCAAATCAATGGCCAAGGCTTTTCCACGGAAGGCGCCGCAAGCGGAAGCCCAAATCGCCGCTGCGCGGCGTTGGACCGCGCGGAGCGCTGCGCTAGGTTGCGCCCGCACGCGCCTGGCGCGGATTCGACCAAGACGGATGAGGAGAGATCGGTGAGCGAGCGGATGGAACGGCCCTGGGCCCTGATGCGCCACCACGCCGGCTGGGCGGATGTCTTCCACATCGAGAGCGAGACGCCGGATTCCATCACCGGCTTCTATCCGGACCGCGAGAGCGTGGGCCCGCCGGTGAACTACTCCGTCCGCGCGGTCCTGGCTCGCTTCGCCACCCTGGAGGCCGCCCGAGCCGCCCGCGAGGGCGCGGTGGCCGAATGGCGCAAGCACGACGCCGGCGTCCGCGACGCCGAGGCCGCCCTGCGCGACGCCGAGAAGCAGCGCGAGGACGCCTGGCTGAAGTGCCTGCGCGACGCCTCGGAGCGCTAGACCCGCCCCTCGCCTACTTCAGATACTTATCGAACCAGTCGATGGTGCGCTCCAGGCTGTCGATCTGGTTCTCGCGCTTGGCGAAGCCGTGCCCCTCTTCGGGGTAGTAGTGGACGTCCACCGTCGCCCCCACCGACTTCAGGGTCGCGACCACCTCGGCGGCCTGGCCGCGCGGCACCCGGATGTCGTTCTCGCCCTGCAGGATCAGGAGCGGCGCCTTGGTCTGCTTGATGTAGGTCATCGGCGAGTCGGCGTCATAGACCGCCTTGTCGGCCACCGGGTCGCCGATCAGCGAGCGCTGGTAGGCCTGCAGGCTCGCGTCCTCGTGCTTCATCATCTCATACCAGTTGATGATGCCGTAGAGCGACACGCCCGCGGCCCAGACATCGGGCGTCTTGCCCACCGCCATCAGGGTCATGAAGCCGCCATAGGACCCGCCCGTGATACCGATCTTTTTGGGATTCACATAGCCGGTGGCGGCCAGGAACTTGGCCGCATAGACCTCGTCGGTCAGGTCGCCGCCGCCCAGGTCCTTGTGGTTGGCGTCCTGGAAGGCCTGGCCGTAGCCGGTGGACCCGCGCGGGTTGGGCTCGATCACCACATAGCCCCGCGAGACGAAGGCCACGGCCTGACGGCTGAAGCGGTCGGTGGTTTGGCCGGTCGGGCCTCCGTGCGGCGAGACGATCGCCGGCGCGGTCCCGTCGCGCTTCAGGTTGAAGGGGACCATCAGGATGGCGCTGATCACCGTGCCGTCGGCGCTCTTGTAGTGCACGATGCGCGAGGTCGGTAGCTGGGCCGGGTCGAGGCCGGCGGCGGCGAAGTTCGTGATCTTCTTCGCCTGGCCGGCGCGGTCGAGCGCCCAGTAGTCGAAGGGCGTGTTGGAGGCGTCGTGGCCGACCAGCAGGCGGCCGTTCCTGGTGAAGGGACTGTCCGAGCCGCCAGCCTCGTAGTTGAAGCCCTCCGGCAGCTTGGTCCTGGCGAGTTTGCCGGTCTTCAGGTCGTAGGCCGAGAGGTCCTGGCGGCCGTCGGCGTCGGTGGCGACGATCACCGAGCCGCCGTCCGGTGAGAAACTGCCGCCGCGCTGTTCCCACGGGCTGGGCGCCAGCCACTTTGCCTGGCCAGTGGCCACGTCCAGCAGCCCCGCCTGGTCGAGACCGCCCTTGGCGTTCGAGGTGATCGACAGCCGCTTGCCATCCGGCGAGACGTCGGAGGCGCTGATCCGCACCTTGCCCTGGGCGCGGGTCAGTTGCTTAGGCGGCGCGGCGCCCGCGGCATCCAGCCGCCAGATGCTACCGGTCGTCGAGCCGATGTCCTCGCGATTGGCGATCAGCGCCTTGCCGCCGGCGGTGAAGGCCACCGGCCGCCAGCCGTTGTCGAGGGTCTTCTCGTGGGTCAGCAGGGTGACCTTGCGGCTGGCGAAATCCATCACCGCCACGTCGGTGATCGGCGAAGTCTTGGGTTTGGCGGCGAAGGCCAGCCGCTTGCCGTCCGGCGAGAACCGCGCACCGGTCTCTGACACCGTGCCGGAGTTGGTCAGGTTCACCGGCTCGCCACCGGCCAGCGGCACGGCGTAGAGGTCGTACATCTCATCGCCGCCGTGGTCCTGCTGGTAGACCACCCACTTGCCGTCCGGCGACAGGGTCAGGCCGCTCTGCCGGTCGTCGGACTTGGTGAGCTGGACGGGCGCCCCGCCCGCCGCAGGATACTTCCAGAGGTTGAAGCGGCCGCTGAGGTTGGCTGAGACCACCACCCACTGGCCGTCCGGCGTCCAGGCCGCGTCCAGGGACGAGCGGTTCTCGAACAGCGCGGCGATCGGCGCCGGCGGCGCGGCCGGCTTCTGCTCGGAGACCACGCTCTTGGGATCGGTGACCGCCCGAACTGGCCCCGGCACGGGCGCGGGGGCCGCCCAGCCGACTCCCACCATTAGAGCCAAGCCCAAGGCGCTCGCGGCGCCGATCCCCAAACCCCATCGCATGGTCGTTCCCCTAATGTTTGTCCGGCTCGCGGTATTTGGCGTGGCAGCCCGCGCAGGCGGCGCCGGTGGCGCGGACCCCAGCCCTGATGGCGTCGAGGTCGCCGGCCATGGCGACCTGCTGCAATTTGGCGGTCTCGTCCTGCAGACGCTGGGCGGCGTCGGCGAAGCCGGCCGCGTCGGTCCAGACCTCGGCCTTGGCGGCGGTCTTCACGCCGGCTTCCGGCCCGCTGCCCCGCGGGAACCAGGACGGCAGGTCCTGGGCGGTGGCGTTGATCTTGTCGGCGCCCGCCTGGATCGCCGCCTTGTCAGGGGTTTCCTTCTTCAGCTCGTCACCGATCGCCTTGAAGCCGGCGGCCTGATCCTCGAAGTGCGCCTGGCGGGCGACCGCGGCCTTCCCGCCCGCGCTCACCGGCGCGGCCGGAGTGGGGTCAGCGGCCGTCGCCGCGCCCGCCCCCACACCGGCGCCCGCGCCGGCCACCGCCGCGATGAGCGCCACGGTCGCGCCCCACATCCGCGCCATGGGCGTCCCTCCCGAAAGGCCGGTCGGCCCGAGAGTGACGGGATCGCGGGCCAGCCGTCAACGGACGGGCTTGGCGGCCTTCTGGGCCTGAGCCACCTGCTGCTGGGCGATGGCCTGCGACTTCACCGGCGCGCCTTCCGACTTGCCCTCGCTGAGCAGGCTCGCGCAGTTGGCGTCCTTGGCCAGGCCCGCGTCCACGAAGGGCAGCAGGATGGCGGCGGGCGACAGCAGCGCGCCCAACGCGATCGCCGCTCCGCCCTGGGCCAGGGCGCCGCTCTTGTGCACGGTGACCTTAGGCCCCAGGAGCGGGCCTGAGATGGTCACCGGCACGTTCAGGCGCACCAGCTGGAACTTCTTCGGATGGCCCTTCACGGTCAGGTCGAGTTGCTCGGAGCCGAGGTTGATCGTGCCCGAGCCGTTGACCAGCACCGGCCCGGTGTCGACCACCAGGGCGTCGGAGGTCAGGACGCCGTCCTTGGCATTGAAGTGAGCGAATCCGCAGCGCAGCGGCGTGCTGTCCTGGTTCTTGGCCCACAGCAGGCCCAGGCCCTTGACGAGGTCGACGCCAGCCAGCTCAGCGAAGGCGCGGCGCACCTCGCCGCTCGGCGCCACGATCTCCATCTCGCCGTTCGATGCGGCCAGGGCCCGGTGGATCGAGGCGCCCGCCCCGTGCAGCTTCACCCGTCCGACCACCGAGCCTGAGATCGGATCGCCGCCCTGAGCATGGGCCGGGATGAAGGTCTGCAGCCGCGCGTTGGCCAGCCGCAGGTCGAGGTCGGTGACCGGGACGGCCTTGCGTGCGTCCAGATTGACGAAGCCGCTCACCGTGCCCTGCGGCAGGTCGAACTCCAGCGGATTGGCGCGCAGGACGCCGTCTTCCAGCTTCACCTGCACCGAGCCGGAGCGCAGGTTGATGGGCGCGTCGCGGATGCTGTCGGCCTTGTAGCTGACGTCGGCGTCGAGGGCGCGGATCTTGTCCACGGCGAGGGTGGCGTCGGGGAAGATCCGCTGCTGGGCGCGCAGGGTCTGGGCCGCGGCCTTCTGCTGCGGCGAAGCCACCGCCCCCGGTCGCCGCGTGCCGCCGAAGAGGGCGCCGAGGTCGGGGAAATCCAGGCTCTTGGAGCGCAGGTCGGCCTGCACGAACGGCCGCTTCTCGCCGGTGCGCACCGAGATCACGCCGGCCAGATCGCTGCTGCCGACCTTGCCGCCGATGTCCTGCAGCTTCCACAGGTGGACGTCGCGCGAGAGGCGGGCGTGCAGGTTGTAAGGCGGCGTGTTCGGCAGCGGCACGCCGGTCAGGCCGTAAAGGTCGGCCAGGTCCGGCCCGCGCCCCGTCACGTCCATGTAGAAGCTCGCCATGTCGAAGGGCTTGGGCACTGCGCCCTTGGCGGTGACGTAAGTCTGGCCGGCGCGGATGTCAGCGTCGAAGGGATAGGGCTTGTCGCGGTCGATATTCAGCAGCGGCCCGCCGGTGACCAGCAGGTGGAAGGGCTGGGCGTTCAGCGCGCCCTCGCCGGTCATCTGGAAGCCGCGGTTGGCCGCGCCCAGGTTCTCCTTGGCGTCGATCTGGCCCTTGAAGGTCAGCTTGCGCCGCTCGTCGCGGTAGTTCACCTGGCCGCCATCGATGACGAACTTGCGGATCGGCGGCATGCGCAGCGGCTTGTCGGGCTCCGCGCCGTCGGAGAAGTCCCAGGTCGCCCGGCCCTGGCCATCGCGGTAGAGCGCCACGCGCGGCCGGTCGAACTCCAGCAGCCGCAGGTCGAGATGGCCGCCGAACAGCGGCAGCAGGCGGATCTGCACGGCGATGCGGTCGATCTCGGCCAGGTTGGGGCCGGCGACCTTCCCGGACTGCGCCCCCGACTGGACCCAAGCGGGGTTGGCCACGTGCACGCCGTCCACCGTGGCGCTGGGCTGCCAGGACCACAGATGAACCCGCAGGTCGCCGGCGATGGTCACTTGCCGGTGCATCCGCCCGGACGCGAAGCTGGCGACCGGGCCTCGGAACCAGTTCCAGTCCCAGATCGCCGCCAGGATCGCCGCGGCCGCCGCCAGCGTCACGAAGACACCGATGGTCCAGGCCAGGCGGCGCTGCCGCCGAACCGGCTTCTCGTCGGTGGGGGTGGCTATGTTCGTGGTCAAACGATCCCGCTCCCGCAAGGCGCTCCCCCGAGGCCTAGGCGTCCCTAACGCGCGAGCGGCCACATCGGCGCCCTCGCTAGTGGCTGACGTCCCGCCCGGAGATCGCCGACAAGGCAGTGACGGCGAGGATCCGCAGGTCGAAAGCCGTCGACATCCGCTCCAGATATTCCCGGTCCAGACGCGCCTTCTCCGGGATCGGCAGCTCGTCGCGGCCGTTGATCTGCGCCCAGCCGGTGAGCCCGGGCCGCAGCGCGTCGACCCCGGCCGCGGTGCGCAGGGCCACCAGGTCGTCCTGGTTGAAAAGCGCGGGCCTCGGCCCCACCAAGCTCATGTCGCCCTTCAGCACGCTCCAGAGCTGCGGCAGCTCGTCGAGGCTGGTGCGGCGGAGGAACCGGCCGAGCGGGGTCACCCAGGCCTGCGGATCGGCCAGGAGGTGGGTCGCCACGTCCGGCGCGCCCAGGCGCATGGTGCGGAACTTCGGCATGCGGAAGATGCGGTTGCGCCGCCCCACCCGCTTCGACCAGTGCAACGCCGCGCCGGGGCTTTCCAGGCGCACGGCGATCGCCAGGCCCAGCAGGAACGGCGAGAGCAACACCAGGCCGGCCACGCCGCCCGCGATGTCCAAGGCCCGTTTCAAAACCGCTCCCCGCAAGCCGCGACGGCCTCAGGCCGCCGTCCGGTCTGCGGTTTTAGGCGCAGCCGTCCCGCGGCGCCAAGCAATCCGGCGTCAGTCGCCCTTGGAGGCCGTGGCCTTCTTCCGGGGCTTGGGCGCGGGTTCCGGCGCGGCCTCGGCAACAGCCTCGACGGTGGCCTGCGGGACCTCGGCGGCCGCTTCGACCGCCTCAGCGGCGTCCGCCACCACTGGCGAGATCGGCGCGGCCATGACATCCGCCGGGTCCGCCAGGGTTTCCACGGCGGTTTCCACAGCCGCTTCCGCCTCGTTGACCTGTTCAGCCGCCGCCTCGACGACCTCCAACTCCGCCGCCAGGACCTCGGTTTCGGCGGTCTCGACCGTATCGACCGCGTCCAGGATCGGATCCGCCAGGACGCGCGGCGTCTGGGCCAGTTCGGCCTGGGCCTTCGCCGACGCGCCGAACAGGGCTTCCAGATTCTCGGTCCGCGTCCAGCGGGTCATCCACCACCAGGCCGAACCGCCCATCGCCGCCGTCGCGAAGAAGCCCCAGAGCGGCGACGCGAACCCCATCGGCACGCGCAGCAGCGCTTCCGGTTTGGCCAGCGGCGAGGCCGCGTCATGGTCAGTTTCGGGCAGGAAGGTCATGGCGGACTCCGGCTAAGCTTTGTGCGTTGCAGCATATCACGCCAGCCGATCTCGCAATTGCGAAATCTGTGTGACGTCACACAATGTGATTGGCGGCGTCCGGGTTCACTTTCGGAGATCGAACAGCCGCGCCGCGCCGCCCTCGCCCAAGGTCTCGGCGGTCCAGCGGCTGACGGATTCCAGCACCGCGCCCAGGCCTTCCGGCGCGCCCATCGCCACCAGGGCGCAGCCGTTCATCTTCAGGGGATCGGTCAAGGGCCGCATCCGCGTCTCGCCGGCCAGCAGCGGCGCGTCGACCTCGTCCTCCAGGTCGCGCAGGAAGCTGTCGAAGGTCTCCAGGTCCTTGAGCGGCAGCCAGACCAGCGCCGCCGCGCGGCGGTTGCGCCGCCGGACCGCCGCCAGGGTTTCGACGATGCGGACGTAGTCGTCGGCGCGCTCGAAGGGCGGGTCGATCAGCACCAGGGCGACGCCTTGGGTGGGCGTCTGCGCTACAGCGGCCTTATAGCCGTCGGCGCACAGGGTTCGCACGCCGCGCCGGCCCCTCAACGCCTCGCGCAGCGCCGCGTGCTCCTCGGGCCGCAGCTCGCAGCCGAGGTAGCTGTCGGCGGGGCGCAAAGCCTCGGAGACCAGCCAGGGCGAGCCCGGGTAGCGCCGCACCGACCCCCCGCCGTTCAGCCGCCGCACCGCCGCCGTCAGCGGCGCGAAGGCCGCCGGCATATCCGCAGCCGTCATCAGCCGCTGGATCCCGGCTTCCGCCTCGCCGGACTTGCGCGCCTCGACGCCCGCCAGGTCGTAGAGCCCGCGCCCGGCATGGGTGTCGACCACCGTCAACGCCGGCCCTTCCGCCTGCAGCCGCGCCAGGAGGTCGAGCAGCACCGCGTGCTTCACCAGGTCGGCGAAGTTTCCGGCGTGGAAGGCGTGACGGTAATTCAAGCGCTTGTCCCGGACAGCTCCGAAGCGGAACCGGCCCCGCGATACCACGTTGGCGCAGCTTGGGTGGAGGCGCCGAATTGGCCCGCGACACGACCGAACTGACCGTTCCGCCGCCACCCGTCCCCAAGGACGAGTTGAAGGCCGCCCACCTCACCTACGTCAGCGACCTCGACCCGGGCTTGAGCCGCCGCAAGGCCGGCCACGGCTTCAACTACCGCGACGCAGATGGCAAGCCGGTGACCGACGAGGCGACGCTGGACCGGATCCGCAAGCTCGCCATCCCGCCGGCCTGGACCGAGGTCTGGATCGCCCCCTCCGAGCGCGGCCACATCCAGGCGACCGGCCGCGACGCCAAGGGCCGCAAGCAGTACCGCTATCACGAGCGCTGGCGGCAGGCCCGCGACGGCCACAAGTACGGCCGCCTGCTCGCCTTCGGCCACGCCCTGCCCCGCCTGCGCGCCCGGATCGAGCATGACCTCGCCCGCCGCGGCCTGCCGCGCGACAAGGTGCTGGCCGCCGTCGTCCGGGTCATGGAGATCACCCTGATCCGGGTCGGCAACGAGGAATACGCCAAGGCGAACAATAGCTTCGGCCTCACCACCCTGCGCCACCGCCACGCCAAGATCGGTTCGCAGAAGGCGGTCTTCGAGTTCCGCGGCAAGAGCGGCAAGGTCCACGCCACCGGCTTTAGCGACCGGCGCCTGGCGCGCATCCTGAAAGCCTGCCAGGACCTACCGGGCCAGCGGCTGTTCCAGTATCTCGACGAGGACGGTCACCGGCATTCGATCGAGTCCGCCGACGTCAACGCCTACATCCGCGACGCGCTCGGCGAGGACTTCTCGGCCAAGGACTTCCGCACCTGGGCCGGGACGCTGGCCGCCGCCCGCGCGCTCAGCACCCTGCGCGCCTGCCAGGGCGACGACCACGCCAAGAGGACCATCGCCACCTGCGTCAAGGCGGTGGCCGGCGTGCTCGGCAACACCCCTGCCGTCTGCCGCGCCGCCTATATCCACCCCGCGATCCTTGAGGCCTACGAGGCCGGCGCCCTCGATCTGAAAGCCTCGTCGAACAGCCGCGCGTTCGAACTGGCCGTCCTTCGGTTCCTGGAGCGCGCCCGCGGCCATAGCGCCTAGCCTTCCCTCGCGTCCCCTGCCTAAGCTCGCCGCAAAACGTCGGGAGGGATATCTGTCATGCTGCCCCAGCGCCTGCGCTTCGGCGCCTTCATCGCCCCGTTCCATCCGCTCGACGAGAACCCGACGCTGGCCATCCAGCGCGACCTGGAGCTGGTCCAGTGGCTGGACCAGCTGGGCTTCGACGAGGCCTGGATCGGTGAGCACCATTCCGCCGCCTATGAGCTGATCGCCAGCCCGGAGGTGTTCATCGCCGCCGCCGCCGAGCGGACCAAGCACATCCGCCTGGGCACCGGCGTCTCTTCCCTGCCCTATCACCACCCCCTGATGCTGGCTGACCGGATCAACCAGCTCGACCACATGACCCGGGGCCGGGTGATGTTCGGCGCGGGTCCCGGCGCGCTGGTCTCCGACGCCTTCATGATGGGCATCCCGGTCGCCAAGCAGCGCGACCGCATGGACGAGGCCCTGGGCTGCATCGTGCGCCTGCTACGCGGCGAGGAAGTCACCCACAAGTCCGACTGGTTCGAGCTCGACCGGGCGCGCCTGCAGATGACGCCCTATTCGCGGCCCAGCGTGGAGATCGCCGTCGCCAGCCAGGTCTCGCCCACCGGGGCGCGAGCGGCGGGCCAGCATGGCCTGGGCCTGCTCTCGCTCGGCGCGACCTCGACCGCGGGGTTCAATGCGCTGGCCTCCAACTGGGCCATCGCCACCGAGCAGGCCGCCGAGCACGGCCAGGCCATGGACCGCAACGCCTGGCGCCTGGTCGGGCCGATGCACATCGCCGAGACCCGCGAGCAGGCCATGGAAGACATCCGCTTCGGCCTGGAAAAGTGGATCTACTACTTCCGCGAGATCGCCAATCTGCCGATCGTCCCGGAGGGCGACGATCCGATCAAGGCCATGGTCGAGACTGGAATGGCCGTGGTCGGCACGCCGGACGACGCCATCGCGCGCCTGGATCAGCTGGTGGAGCAATCGGGCGGCTTCGGCGCCTTCCTGCTGATGGCGCACAACTGGGCTGACTGGGACGCGACGCGGAAGTCCTATGAGCTGATGGCCCGCTACGTCTTCCCGAAGTTCCAGAACCTCAACGACAACCGGGAAGCCTCGATGGCCTGGGTGAAGGAGAACAAGGAGGAGTTCACCACCCAGGTGCGCGGGGCGGTCGGCGCGCGGATCGTCCAGCACATGATGGAGAAGGGAACCGAGAACATCCGCCCGGAGATCGTGGCGCTGATCACCGGCGCCGCGGCCGCCGAGCCGCCGAAGTCGGAGGGCTAGGCGTTCCGCCGCGCGGCCAGGGCGCCGCCGGCCAACGCGCCCGCGAGCGCCAGCGCCATGGAGAGCGCGTACATCGGGTTGAGGATCGCGCCGGTCCCAGCGCTCGCCGTCCCGCTGACCGCGTCCAGCGCCACATAGGCCAGGCCGAGCGCGATGGCGAAGGCGATCGCCTTGCGCGGCGGCCGCCGCCGGCCGAGGACGTAGGCCGCCAGCAGCAACACCAGGAACCCGCCCGGCGGCGCCGACCACATGGCGATCCTGGGCGCCATGGCCTGGTAGAAGGCTCCGGGATGGCCGGGCGCGATGACCCAGGCGTAGACGCTGATCGCCAGGGTGGTCAGCGCCAGGTTCGCCGCCAGCGCCAGGAGGGCGGCGGCCACCGCCTTCAGGGAGTCGATCGGCCGCATCGCCTCGCCGCCTCCGCTGCTAACGCCGGTAGGAGAAGCCCACCCGGAAGGTGAAGGGCTCCGACAGGCTGGTGACGAAGTTGGCGGTCTTGCCGGTGGAGATGTTGGCGTTGGCGACGTTGTCGATGGCCACATAGATCTCCTTGGCTGGCCCCAGGCTCCAGGCCCCGCGCAGATCGAGCTCGGCGCCCGGCGGCAGGCGCCGCGTGTTCTGGTCGTCGTCGAACGACGTCGAGACATAGCGCATGAAGCTGGAGAGGGTCAGCTTGTCGGTCGTCCGCCAGTCGAGGCCCGCGGTCGCGGTCCAGGCCGGCGTCTGGGCGGGTTTCAGGCCGGTGAGCTGCGGCGCGACCTCCTCGCCATCGACGCGCGCGTGGGTATAGGCGAAGGCCGCCCGCCAGGAGAGCGAACTGATGATGTCGCCGTTGGCGTCGCCTTCCACGCCATAGGCGTTGATCTGGCCGGCGTTCTCCCGCTGGAACAGCGTGCCCCCGGCCGAGATGAAGCCAGCGATCGGCAGGGCGGCGATGACGCCGGGCCCTTTGCCGATGGTGACGTTGGTCACCGGGTCCTTGAGCTGGTTGTAGAACAGGGTGAGCTGCCAGTTGGCGAAGCGGTCGCCGCCCAGGCCGGCCTCGACGCCATAGAGCTTCTCCGGCCGCAGCAGCGGGTTGGCCTCGGTCACGTCGTTGCCCACCCGGAACGGACGGTCCAGCTCGTTCAGGGTTGGGGCGCGGAAGCCGGCGTAGGCGGCGGTGCGGACCCACAGGTCCGGATCGATGGCGTAGCGGGCGCCGATGCGGCCGGTGGGCACCGTCCCGTCCGCTTCGGGCGTGGGGTTGTTCAGGGTGACCGCGCCGGTGGCCAGCACATATTCCCGGCGCTGGGAGTCGGTGGACTGCCAGTAGTCCTCGCGCACGCCGGCGGTGACCAGCCACGGGCCTTGGGCGTAGGCGCTCTCGATATACGCGCCGCCGACAAAGGTCTGGCCGCCGGCGATGCGCCCCATGGTGTACTGGTTGCTGACCGCCTTGAAGAGCTCGTGGTCGGTGCCCAGCGCCCAGCGCGCGTCGGCGCCGAACTGCCACGAGACCGGGCCCCAGTGCTCCTGCAGCTCGGCGTTCAGGCCATAGCCCTCGGCGGGCGTCGAATATTCGTTGTTGGCGGGCGTGGTGCTCGACCGGTCCGGCGCCACGGACACCGAGGTGTTGGCCAGGTCGCTGGAGCGCGCCCAAGCCTGCAGCCGCCAGCCGCCGATGATCCCGCTGTCCGGATCGGCCAGGGTGAAGGTCTCGGAGGTCCCCTTGGCGTCCGAACGCGCGCCCTCCAGGCCCGCGCCACGGCGCTCCTCGAAGGTCTCCAGCCGCACCGCCGCCTGCACGCCGTTGAAGTCGTGCTGCACGCGGATCGAGGCGTTGGCGTCCTCCAGGTCCAGCGGCCGGTCGGCGGGGCCGGGATTGGTCCGCACCGGGATATAGCCGTCGGTGGTCTCCGCCGAGGCGGTGATCAGCACGCTGGGCGTACCGCCGGACACCGCCGCGCGGTAGCTGTTGCGCTCGCCCACCGAGAGGTCGAGCGCGCCCAGGCCGTCGCGCGCGCCGCGCTCGGTCAGGGCCACGACACCGGTCAGGGCGCCCGCGCCATAGGGCCCCGCGCCCGCTCCACGGACGATGGTCGCGCCCTCGATGCCTTCCGAGGGCAGAGCGGTCCAGATCACCCAACCGCCGAACGGGTCGTTCACCGGCGCCCCGTCCAGGGTCACCAGCGCGCGGCTGGCGCCCGATCCTGCGATGCTGCGCAGCGAGACGCCCTGGGTCGTCGGGTTGGCGGACAGCGAGCTGGTGCGGCGGAACAGCGAGAAGCCCGGGGAGGTCTCGAGCGCCTGGTCGATGCGCGGTTCTTCCTTCAGGGTCTCCGGCGTGATCTGCACGGCGCTGAACACCGCCTCGCCGCCGAGCGGCGGCAGCCGCGGCGGATAGACCACCACCACCTCGACGGAAGGTGCGGGCGGTGGCGGTGGCGCGACATCGGCCATAATCGAAAATTCCCCCCGTCGCGCCCCATACTGGGCTTTCGACGAGGTTAGGGCTAATCAGCGACGATGCCGAGCGCAACAGCCAAGGTCGCCATCGTCACCGGCGCGGGAAGCGGGATTGGCCGGGCTGTGTCCCTGGCGCTACTGGCCGCCGGCTGGTCGGTGGCGCTCGCCGGCCGCCGGGCCGAGCGCCTGCAGGAGACCGTCGACCAGGCCGGTGAGGCCGCGGGACGCGCCCTGTCGCACGTCGCCGACGTCGCCGATCCGGCCGCGGTCGCGGGCCTGTTCGACGCCACGAAGGCCCGCTTCGACCGGCTGGACCTGCTGTTCAACAACGCCGGGACCGGCGCGCCGCCGGTTCCTCTGGAGGACCTCACCTTCGACCAGTGGAAGCGGGTGGTGGACGCCAACCTCACCGGCGCCTTCCTCTGCACCCAGGCGGCGTTCCGGCTGATGAAGGACCAGGACCCGCAGGGCGGGCGGATCATCAACAACGGCTCGACCTCGGCGCATGCGCCCCGGCCGCGCTCGGTCGCCTACACCGCCACCAAGCACGCCGTCACCGGCCTGACCCGCTCCACCGCGCTGGACGGGCGCGCCTACAACATCGCCTGCGGCCAGATCGACATCGGCAATGCCGCCACCGAGATGACCCAGCGGATGAGCCAGGGCGTCATGCAGGCCAACGGCGCGATCGCCGTCGAGCCCACCATGGACGTCGCCGCCGTGGCCGATGCGGTGCTCTACATGGCCGGCCTGCCGCTGGAGGCCAACGTCCAGTTCATGACGGTGATGGCGACCAAGATGCCGTTCATCGGCCGGGGCTGACCGCGCCGCGCCGCTCTCCGGGCAGGCCGAGCCCGCATCTTGTGCATTGCAGTATTTCTGATGCCGCGCCGCACAATTTTCGATGGAACGGTACGGAATCGTCGCTATACGTCTCAATCAGGCGATCAGGCCGACGTCAGTATCCGGCCGCCGCCGAAGAGGAACGCCGTGAAAGGGGTTGTCAGCAACCTCAATCCGGAAACCGAAACATGACCCGTATTATGATCCTCGCGGCCTCGGCCGCCCTGCTCGCCGGTTCGGCGAGCGCCCAAGTCGCCGGCCAGACCATTCGCGTCTCCACCGAAGGCAAGACGCCGGTGCAGATCCGTGCGGAGGTCTTCCAGGCCGCCCGCAAGCTCTGCCAGGTGGAAGTGCCAGGCTACGCCTTCCGCGTCGACGAGGCCCGCGCCTGCATCGACCGCACGGCGCGCGTGACCCTCGAGCAGTCGCACGACCCGGCGGTGCGCGTCGCCTCGCGCTAGCCGCCTCTGATCTCTAGTCGGCGAACTGCGGGCTTCGTTTCTGCAGGTTCGCCATCACGGCCTCGACCTGGTTGGGCGAGCCGATCAGCGCGCCCTGCTCGCGGCTTTCCTCGCGCAGCACGGTGTGCTGGTCGGCCTCGGCCGCCAGGTTGAGCAGCCGCTTGCCGGCGCGGATCGCCTGCGGGTTCTTGCCGGCGATCTCGGCCGCCAGCGCCAGGGCCTCGGCGTGGGGATCGGCGCAGACCCGTGTCGCCAGCCCAATGGCCACCGCCTCCTCGCCGCCGAAGATGCGGCCGGTCCAAGTGAGCTCCCGGGCCACGTCGTCGCGCACCAGGCCGCGCATCAGCACCATGCCGGCCATGTCGGGCACCAGGCCCCACTTGATCTCCAGCACCGCCAGCTTCACGTCCGGCGTCACGAACCGCAGGTCGCAGCCCAACGCCAGCTGGAAGCCGCCGCCGAACGCCACTCCGTGCACCGCCCCGATCACCGGGACCGGGATCTCGCGCCAGACCATGCAGGCGTGTTGGGCGCGGTTCGACCCGCCCTCGGTGCGCTTGGCGGTCAGCAGGCCCTCGCCGCCACCGCCCTGGCCCCGCGCGCCGGACGCCATCTGCTGGAAGCTGCCCATGTCCAGCCCGGCGCAGAAGGCGCGGCCCTCGCCGGACAGCACCACCGCACGCACGCCCGCCTCGGTCTTCAGCCGTTCGCCGGTGTCGATCAAGGCGCTGAACATGGCGTCGTCCAGGGCGTTCATCTTGTCGGCGCGGACCAGGCGGACGTCGGCGACGCCATCCCTGATCTCCACTGTCACCCGCTCGTCGCTCACCCGCTGGTCCATGGAAGCCTCCTCGAGAGTCCGGTCAGGCCGCGGCCAGGCCGTAGCCGGCGCGGGGGAAATGCACGTGCACCAGGTCGAGCTCGCCGGCGTCGCGGGCGATGACGATCCGTTCGGCGTTGACCGCCACCAGCCGCCCGGCGACCGGATCGCGGCCATAGTCGTCGGCGCGCACCACCACCTCGGCGCCGCAGGCCAGCCGCGAGGGATCGTGCGCGTCGTTGGGCGGCGGGTTCGCGGGGCTGGCGGCCTGGGCCGCGCGCAGGGCCTCGGCGCCGGTCATCTCTTCGCGCCGGCCATGGCCGAGGGCCTTCATCCGCTCCCGCCAGCCAAGCGTCTTGGTCAGGCCGTCCAGCAGGACGCGGGCGGCTTCCGGCGCGGCGCGGCCCAGCCACCAGACGTTCATGTAGGCGGCGATGTCGGCCAGGGACGGCGTCGATCCGCCGAGGAAATCGTTGCTGGCCAGGCCGCGCTCGATCCAGGCCGCATGCGCCCGCCACTGGGCCCGCATCGGCCCGGCCACCGCCTTCATGGCCGCCAGGTCGAAGGGCCGGCCCGACAGCTTCTCGCGGTCGGCGATGAAGGCGGCCGGCACATCGTCAGCCGTCTCGCCGAACACCACCGCCACGGTGATCTGGAAGAACAGCCGGTCGGCCCACAGGTTGACCGCCCAGTCGGCGCCGCGCACCACCGGCGGCCGCGGATAGCGCGCCTCCAGCTCGGCCAGGATCACCTGGGTGTCGCAATAGACGTCGGCGCCGATCTGCATCACCGGGATGCGCCGGTAGCCGCCGGTCAGCGGGATCAGCTCCGGCTTGGGCATGATCACCGGCTGGATCACCGAGCGCCAGGGCAGCGCCTTGACGCCCAGCATGACCCGCACCTTCTCCGAGAAGGGCGAGGTGTCATAGTGGTGCAGGATGATATCGCTCATGTGGCCATGGTCTCCGAGCCGGCCGGCGCGTGGCGGACCTGGGCGGCCTTGGCGGCCTGGAACGCCGGACGCGTCTGCAGCCGCGCCCAATAGGCCGCTGTCTGTGGCTTGAATTCGGCAGAGAGGCTGAGTTGCTCAGCCAGCAGCAGGGCGTAGCCGACCGAGATGTCCGCCGCCGTGAACCGCCCGGCGCAGAGGAATTCCTCGGTCTCCATCGCCCGGTCCACGGCGCGCAAGCGCGCCAGGAACCACTTGGCGTAGTCGTCGGCCGCCGCCTCCGCCCGCCCGGGCTCGAAGGTCCGGTAGCGCAACACCAGGGTCTGCGGGAAGGTCAGCGTCGCCTCGCCGAAATGCAGCCAGTTCAGCCAGGCTCCGTACGCCGCCTCGCCCGGCTCGACGCCGAGCGAATTGGGGCCGTCGCGGGTCGCCAGGTACTGCACGATGGCGGCGGACTCGGTCATGAAGGTCTGGCCGTCCTCCAGCGCCGGGACGGTGCCCAGCGGGTTGATCGCCATGAATTCCTTGGCACGGTAGCGCGGCGGGAACGGCATCACCACCAGCTCATAGTCCAGTCCCAGCTCCTCCAGAGCCCAAAGCGGGCGGAACGAGCGGGCATCGACGCAGTGATAGAGACGGATGGTCATCAGCCCTTGCGCTTCGCATAGTTCGGCGGCCGCTTCTCCAGGAAAGCGCGCACGCCCTCCTGGAAGTCGCCGTCCTGGCTGGCCAGGATCTGGTTGCGGTCCTCCATGGCGATGGCGGCCTCCAGGCCCTGGGCGTCAATGGCGTGGTTCAGGGCTTCCTTGGTCAGGCGCAGGCCTAGCGGCGTGGCGCGCAGCATGTCGTCGACGAAGCCCTGCGCCTCCGCGGCGAGCCGGTCCTTCTCGACGATCCGGCTGACCAGGCCAAGCTGGTAGGCCCGCTCGGCGTCGATGAAGCGGCCGGTCAGCATGTGCTCGGCGGCCACCGACGAGCCCACCATGCGCGGCAGGAAGTAGCTCACCCCGATGTCGCAGGCCGACAGGCCGATGCGGATGAAGGCCGCGTTCATCCGGGCGCTCGGCGTGGCGATCCGCACGTCGCTGGCCAACGCGAGCGCGAAGCCGCCGCCGGCCGCCGCCCCGTTCACGCACGCCACGATCGGCTGCGGACAGCGGCGCATGGCGATGACGATCTCGCTGATCTCCCGCTGGCGCGTGAGCCCGGCCCCCACCGAGCCTGAGGCCTGCGGATCGCCCCGCTCCTTCAGGTCCAGCCCGGCGCAGAAGGCTTCGCCCGCTCCGCCCAGCACCACCACGCGCACGTCGCGCCGCCAGTAGAGGCCGACAAAGAACTCGCGCAGCTCGGTCACCAGGCTGCGCGACAGCGCGTTCAGCCGCCCGGGCCGGTTCATCGTCGCCCAGACGACCTCGCCCTCCTGCCGAAGCTCCAGGTCGGCCATCAGGCGACGTCCTTGAGCCAGGGGACCAGGAGGCCGGTCACCTCGGCGGGCCGCTCCTGCTGGGTCCAGTGGCCGCAGCCTTCCAGCACGTGGACGCCGCGCAGGTCGGTGACGTGCTTCTTCATCGTCGCGCCCGGATCGTCGATGCGGCCGAAGCCGTTGAACGCCGGGTCCTTGTCGCCGCCGATCAGCAGGGTCGGCATGTCCAGGGTGCGGCCCTTGAACTGCTGCAGCCAGGCGAAGTCCCGCTCATGATTGCGGTAGCGGCTGATCGGCCCGAAGAACCCGGAGCCCTCGAATTCGCCGACGTAGTAGTCGAGATCCTGCGGCGTCATCCAGGCCGGGAAGACCTCGGGGTCGATCAGGCCCGCAAGCAGCGACTCGCCATGCTTCTTGTGCGCGCTCATCCCGGCCGGGGATTCAGCGCTGGCCCAATAGTAGAACTTGCGCAAGAAGCCGCGCACATCCGCCTGAGCCTCCGCTTCGGGCGGTCCCACGTCCTGGAACCAGGCCTGATAGAAGAAGCGGGCCTTGTCGGTGAAGGCCTCTTTGAAAATCTCGGTGAACGGCCGGTTCGGTATGCCGGAATAGGCCACCGACAGCCCCGCCACGGCGCGGAACGCCTCGGGGCGCGAGAGGGCCGAATTCCAGACGATGGGCGCGCCCCAGTCGTGGCCGATCAGGATGGCTGGGGCGTCCGGCTGCAGGGCGCGGGCCACGCCCGCCACGTCGGCGGTCAGGCTCTCCATGTCGTAGGCGGCCACGTCGCCGGGCTTGTCGGAGCTGCCGTACCCGCGCACGTCGATCGCCGCCGCCGTGAAGCCCGCCTCGGCGATGGGGCCGAGCTGGTGGCGCCAGGAATACCAGCTCTCCGGGAAGCCGTGGACCAGGACCACCAAGGGCCCCTCGCCCTCGACGGCCACGCGAAGTTTCGCCTGTCCGGCGTCGATGGTGCTGAATTGCGGCATTCGCCTGCTCCCTATGGCGGCCATGCAAAGCCGCTGGGCGCGGTCCTGGCAAGGGTGACGGCGCGGCGCCCGCGTGCCAGCATCGGCGCAAACCGGAGGCGCTTCAGCGTGGACGAGCTCGATTTCAGGGCCAAGGGCGTGCTCGTCGTGGGCGGCTCCAGCGGCATCGGCAACGGCATAGCCCACGCCTTCGCCGAGCGCGGCGCGGCGGTCCATGTCTGGGGCACGCGGCCAACGACGGCGGACTATGCCGGCGTCGAGGGCTCCGACTTGGACGGCCTGGCCTACGCCTGCGTCGACGTTGGCGACCGCGCCCAGATCGCCGCCGCCGCCGGGCCGCCGGCGCTCGACATCCTGGTCCTCTGCCAGGGGACCGTCGTCTACAAGCGCGGGGAGTTCCAGCCGGATGGCTGGGACCGGGTGATGGCGGTCAACCTCGACAGCCTGATGGCCTGCGCCATGAAGTTCCACGATGCGCTGGCGGCGCGCCGGGGCGTGATCATCATCGTGAGCTCGGTCTCCGGCTTCACCGCCAACCGCGGCAACCCGGCCTACGCGGCTTCCAAGGCCGGCGCGGTCAGCCTGACCCGGACCCTCGGCCAGGCCTGGGCGCCCGACGGGATCCGGGTGGTGGGGCTGGCGCCCGGCCTGGTCGACACCAAGCTGACCAAGGTCACCACCGAGCATCCCGGACGGCTGGAGGTCGCCCTGCGCTCCATCCCGCTCGGCCGGATGGGCACGCCCAGGGACATGGCCGGCGCGGCCTTGTTCCTCGCCTCGCCGCTGGCGGCCTATGTGGTCGGCCAGACCCTGGTGGTGGACGGAGGGCTGTCGCTGTGAGCGCCTCCGCCAGGGGAGCGCCGGGGCGGTCCGTCGAGGGCCTGACCGCCTTCATCACCGGCGCGGCCAGCGGCATGGGCCGCGCCACCGCCGAGGTGTTCGCCGCCGAGGGCGCGCACGTGGCGCTGTCGGACATCGCCGGCGAGGCTGTGGGCGAAGTGGCGGACGACCTGGTCCACCGGGGCTTGAGCGCCGAGGCCTGGATGCTCGACGTGGCGGACGGACCGGCCATCGCGACGGTCGTGGCCGCGGCGGCGGCGCGCTTCGGCGGCCTCGACATCGTCGTCAACAACGCCGGCGTCAGCGGATTTTCCGCTATCGATTCAGATGACTACGAACATGTCTGGGCGCGCGCGCTCGGCGTTCTCTTGACCGCGCATCAGCGGATCGTCCGCGCCGCCCTGCCGCACCTGCGCCGTTCGTCCAGCCCACGCATCGTCAACATCGCCTCCACCGAGGCCCTGGGCGCCACCGCCCGCGACAGCGCCTACGCCGCGGCCAAGGCGGGCGTCACCGGCCTGACCCGCGCGCTGGCGGTCGAGCTCGGCCGCGAGGGGATCACCGTCAACTGCATCTGTCCGGGGCCGATCCTCACCGGCATGACTGAGGCCATCCCCGAGGCTGACCGCGCGACCTTCGCCAAGCGGCGCACGGCGCTCGGTCGCTATGGCCGGCCCGACGAGGTGGCGCACATGACCCTGAGCCTATGTTTGCCGGCAGCGTCCTACATTACCGGCGCGGTGATCCCGGTGGACGGCGGCCTGATGGCCCGGAACGCCTAATCGCAGGACCCGAACGTCACTCGGCCGCGATAATTGTCTCTTCGTGATGTTCACCGCCGAGGCCAATCTCCGGATGCCGCTGGACAAGCTCGGACCGCTCGGCGGCGAGGCGCTCCCAGGTATTCGCCATTTCCAGAAGCTGGTCCCGCTGCGGACCCGCCACGCCGGCGGCGAGCTGGCGACATTCAACAGCGTGTTGACGGTACTCGGACGCTTTCTTCAACCCGGAACTCCAGACGCTGCAAGGCTCCCGATCCACGGGAGCCATCCCGTGCAACGCCTCACCGCCGGATAGGATGCATCCGACGCGCCGCTTGCCAGACGGCGCATCCGGGCGAACACTCCCGCGCAAAAGCCATGGGGAGCAAAAGATGCGTATGACCAAGGGGCTGGCCCTCGCGGCAGTCTTCGCCGCCGCCATCTCGGTGACAGCCGTCCAGGCCGCGCCCTACCAGGCGCCCCGGAACGGCTTCGGCCAGCCGGACCTGCAGGGGGTCTGGACCAACGCCTCGCTCACCAGCTTGCAGCGGCCGGCGATGTTCAAATCCCTGACCCTCACCGACGCGGAAGCCGCCGCGCTCGAGAAGCGCCGCGCCGCCGCCCGCGCCCAGCAGGACAAGCCCACCGATCCCAACTCCGGCGCGCCGCCCGCCGCCGCCGACCCGGGCGGCTACAACGCCTCCTGGACCGATCCGGGCGTCAGCCTGGGCCGCATCGACGGCCAGGTGCGCACCTCCTGGATCGTCGATCCGGTAGACGGCCGCCTGCCCTACACCACCGCCGGACACGCCGCCTACATCGCCGCCCTCAGCAAGGCGCGGAACAGCTGGGACGGGCCGGAGAACCGCCCCCTGGGCGAGCGCTGCATCCTGGGCTTCGGCTCCACGGCCGGCCCGCCGATGCTGAACGTGCTCTACAACAACAACTACCAGATCGTGCAGTCGAAGGACGCGGTGGTCATCCTGGTGGAGATGAACCATGACGCCCGCATCATCCGGCTAACCGACAAGAAGCACCTGCCGAACTTCATGCGGCCCTGGATGGGCGACAGCATCGGCTGGTGGGACGGCGACACCCTGGTGGTGGAGACCACCAACTTCAATCCAGGCGAGAGCCTCAGGCCCTATTTCGACAACTCCATCCTGCTGTCGCCAGGCGCCAAGGTGACCGAGCGCTTCACCCGCGTCTCACCCACCCAGATCCTCTACCGCTTCCAGGTCGACGACCCGGCGACTTACAGCCAGGTCTGGAAGGCTGAGATGCCGTTCAACGCCGCCAAGGGTCCGGTCTACGAATACGCCTGTCACGAGGGCAACTACGCCCTGCCCGGCATCCTGGCCGGCGCCCGCAAGGCGGAGAAGGAAGGCCGGAAGATCGAGGCCGTGGACGTCAGCGGCCGATAGCCGTCGCCGCATGGGACTCGCCTCACGCGGGAGTTCTTTGACGAAACCCGCGAAGCATGTCGCCATCGTCCGGCAGACTCTGCCGGCGCCGCGCCGATCGACGGGATCGCCGATCGCTCGGACGGTCCGCCGCGGGTCCGCGTCGGATGGACGGCACAGGGCGGTTTCGTCATGAGCGTGCGCAATCTGGACCCGCCCGAGACGGGTCCAGACGAACCTCGCCCCAACTGGGGCTTCGCCGTGCCGGCGGACGATTTGCCGCCGGAGTTCGAGGCCGACGAGGTCGGCGGTTTCGACGATTTCGAGGACGCGCCGGAGCCCCTGGACGGCCTGTCCTGGCTGGGCGCGGCGGTGATGGCCGCGGTGGCCCTGGTCATCGGGATCGCCATCGGCGTCTGGGTGGTTCCCCTGCTGCGGCCGGCGCCCAAGCCCGAGCCGGTCGCGCCGGTCTCGGCCGCGGCCCCGTTGCAGACCGTCGAGCCGGCCGCCACCGCCCCCGAGCCGTCGGCGCCGCCCGCGCCGGTGCTTCGCGCCGCGACCGCGCGTCTGGACCCCGCGCAGGAGCTGGCGGCCGAACCGCCGCCCGAAGCCATGCCGAGCGGGACGCGCCGCCGTGGCCATCCGAAGACCGAGCCCGCGCCGCGGCCGTTGACGGCGGCCAAGCCGACTGCGCCGCCGACGAAGCCGGCGCCTGAAAACCTCTCGCCCATCGACGAGCTGTTGGCCGCGACCGTCGAAGCCCCGCACTGAGGCGGAGCCACGCCGCCTAGCTGAGTTCGAAGCCCCGCCAGGCCGCCGTTGGCGCGCCACTCTTCCAGCACCTTGACGAAGGCCACCGGCCCCGCGCCGTACGAGCCGTTGCGCGCGCTCATGTCCCGCACATTGCCCTCGTTGTTGTAGTAGCCGGGCGTGCAGTCCTCGAGGAACTTCTGGCGCATGATGGCCAGGTCCACGATCGTCTGCACCCACGCGTCCTCGGCGTCCTGAGAGGGCTCGACCACCCGCACCTGATGCTCGGCGCAGTGCTGCAGCACATAGGCGATGTGCTTGGACTGCTCGTTGATCATGTGCGGGAAATTGGCTGTGAAGCCCGACTGGGTGTTGGAGATGATGAAGACGTTGGGGAAGCCGCGCGTGGTCAGGCCGTGCAGGGTTGAGGCGCCCTCGGCCCACTTCTCCGTCAGGCTGAGACCGCCCCGCCCATAGAGCTCATAGCCCGAGCGCCGCGCGTAGCCCGTGCCCACCTCGAAGCCGGTCGCATAGACGATGCAGTCGAGCTCGTATTCGACGCCGTTGGCGACGATCCCCGCCTCGGTGATCCGCTCCACGCCGCGCCCTTCGGTGTCCACCAGATGCACGTTCGGCCGGTTGAACGCGGCCAGGTAGTCGTCGTGGAAGCACGGCCGCTTGCAGAACTGGTTGTAGTAGGGCTTCAGCGCCTCGGCGGTGGCGCGGTCCTGGACGACGCTGTCCACCCGAGCGCGCACCTGCTCCATCTTCTTGAAGTCCGCGAGCTGCATCAGCGCCGCCGGATCGTCCACCGTCTCGCCCGCCATGGCCTTCTTGCGCGCCAGGAGCAGGATGTTGCCGATGATGTCGGTCCAACCGTCGTTGACCAAGTCCTCGGCCTGGAAGCCGCCGGAGACCAGGACGTTGAAATTGTCCATCCGCCGCTGCTGCCAGCCGGGCTCCAGGCTCGACGCCCAGTCAGGGTCGGTGGGGCGGTTGTTGCGCACGTCGATCGAGGATGGCGTGCGCTGGAAGACAAAGAGCTCGCCCGCGCCGGCGCCCAGGTGCGGCACGCATTGCACGGAGGTCGCCCCGGTGCCGATCACGCCCACCCGCTTGCCGGCGAGACCTGTCAGGCCGCCGTCCGACGTGCCGCCGGTGTACTCATAGTCCCAGCGGCTGGTGTGGAAGGAATGGCCCTTGTAGCTCTCGATGCCCGGAATGCCGGGCATCTTCGGCCGGTGCAGCGGGCCGTTGGCCATCACCACGAAACGGGCCTTCAGCGCATCGCCGCGGTTGGTCGCCACGGTCCAGCGCGCCGCCGCCTCGTCCCAGGTCATCCCGGTGACCTCGGTCTGGAACAGGGCGCCGGGATAGAGGCCGAAGTGCTCGCCGATCGCGCGGCTGTGGGCCAGGATCTCCGGGGCGCGGGAGTACTTCTCCTTCGGCACGTAGCCGATCTCTTCCAGGAGCGGCAGGTAGATGTAGCTCTCGATGTCGCAGGCCGCGCCGGGATAGCGGTTCCAATACCAGGTGCCGCCGAAGTCGCCGCCCTTCTCGATGATCCGCACGTCCTCGATCCCCGCCTCGCACAGCCGGGCCGCGGCCAGCAGACCGCCGAAGCCGCCACCGACCACCACCTCGGCCTCGTCGCTCAACGGCGCGCGGCTGAAGCCCGGCGCCACATAGGGGTCGTCGAGGTAATGGGCGAAGTCGCCGGCGATCTCGCGGTACTGGGCGTTGCCGTCGGCGCGCAGGCGCTTGTCACGTTCTTGCCGGTAGCGGGCCTTCAGGGCCTCGGGGTCGAAGTCCAGGCCATCGTCGGCGGGCGGCGCAGAATCCAGCGTATCGGTCATGGCGTCCTTCGTCGTTTCCGGCCCGGTTTTGCCCATCAGGCTAGAGATGACGCCGCGACAATCAAGCGGTTAGGCCGCCACGCCATACCGCGCCTACGAACACGAAAGCGGCTCCGGCGAACGCTGCGGATCGGCGGTTTGGGAGGAAGACCTTAACCTGATGGCGCCACGGTGCAGGCATGGCAGTCCTGACCGCCGCAAAGCATGCCGCGCCCGGGGGGGCTCACGGCCTGGGGTTCGACACCCTGCCCGTCGCCATGGCTGTGCTCGACGCGGAACTGCGCTTCCTCGACGCAAACCGCGCCTTCGCCGACCTCCTGAGCGTGCCGGCGCCCAGCCTGACGGGCGAGCCATTGGGCCACCGCCTGCGCCTGGCGGCCTTCGACGTCCCCACCGGCGAGGGCGTGCAGACGTTCGGCTTCCAGCGCCCCGATGGCCCCTGCTGGATGCGCCTGGACCTGCTGGAGCAGGGCGACCACATCCTGGCGAGCCTGGTGGACGTCACCGGGGAGCGTACGGTGCTGGAGCGGATGAAGGCCGACTACGCCGCCCGCGGCCGGCTGATGCACGACGCCGAGGTCGGCGTCTGGCGCTACGATCCCGAGGCCCAGCTCTACCATTTCCCCACCGAACTCGCGCTCGGCCACGCCGCGATCCAGGAGCCTGTCCCACTGGCGGCCCTGCAGGCCATCCAGCACGAGGACGACCGGGCGATCGACACCCGCATCCGCACGCGCCTCACCCAGGAGGAAGGCGCCGACGAGGCGCTGATCCGCTACCGCACCGGCGACGGCGGCTGGCGTCACCTGCGGGTGCTCTACCGTTCCGGCCGCAAGCTGAAGTCCGGCCGCTATGAGATGTATGGCCTGAGCCAGAACGTCACCGCGCTCGCCATGGCCCGCGACGACGCCAACGAAAGCGCCGGCCGCCTGAAGCTGGCCCTGGCCGCCGCCCGCGCCGGGGTCTTCGGCTTCGACTACGCCAAGGGCGACTACTGGCTCTCCAAGGAGTTCCGCGACCTGGTCGGCGAACAGACCGTCGACTACGCGACCGCCGCCGAAGACCCGCGGGTGATGTTCCACCCCGACGACCGCGACACCATGCGGGCCATGGGCCAGGCCAGCATCAAGGCCGGCCAGCCGATCTCCGCGGAGGCCCGCGTGATGCGCCCGGAAGGCCCGCTGTGGGTGCGCATCTACTGGCAGACCGAATGCGACGCGGCGGGCGCGCCGGCCCGCGGCGTAGGCCTGTTGCTCGACATCGACGAGCAGAAGCGCCAGTCGCTGGCCCTGGACGAGGCGCGCCTCCTGGCGGAGTCCGCCACCGCTTCGAAGTCCAGCTTCCTGGCCTCGGTCAGCCACGAGATCCGCACCCCAATGAACGGCATCGTGGGCGTCCTGAACCTCCTGAAGCGCGAGGGCCTTTCCGCCGAGGGCCGCGACCTCCTGGGCGAGGCCCTGGCCTGCAGCGATATGCTGGCCCAGCTGATCGACGACGTGCTCGACTTCTCCAAGATGGAGGCCGGCAAGCTCGACGTGACGCCGGCGCCCACCGATCCGGCCGCGGTGATGGCCAGCGTCGTGGCCCTGCTGCAGCCCCAGGCCGACGCCAAGAACCTCTATCTGCGCGTGGTCGCCGAGCCGCCGGCCTTGGGCGAAAGCGGTTGGGCGGCGATCGACCCGATCCGCCTGCGCCAGTGCCTGTTCAACATCATCGGCAACGCCGTGAAGTTCACCGAGGCCGGCGGCGTCGAGGTGCGCATGCGCTTCACGGGCGCCGACGGCGGCCGCAAGCTGCGCGTCGAGGTGCAGGACACCGGCGTCGGCGTGCCCGACCACGCCAAGGCCGCCCTCTTCGACCGCTTCCAGCAGGCCCACACCGGCCCCGACCGCAAGTTCGGCGGCACGGGCCTGGGCCTCGCCATCTCCCGCAGCCTGGCGCGGATGATGGGCGGCGAGATGGGTTTCGACTCCGTCGAGGGCGAAGGCTCGACCTTCTGGTTCGAGATCGCCGCGCCGCCGGCCGCGGCCGCCTCCGGCGCGCCCCAGGCCGAGGCGGGCGACGCGCCGCTGACCGGCCTGAGGATCCTAATCGTCGACGACAACCGCACCAACCGCCTGGTCGGCCTGAAATCCCTGGAGGCCCTGGGCGCCGTGGCCGAGACCGCCGACAGTGGCGAGGCGGCCATCGCCGCCGCCGCCAAGGGTGGCTACGACCTGGTGCTGATGGACGTGAACATGCCCGGCATGGATGGGATGGAGGCCACCCGCCAGATCCGCGCCCTGCCCGGCCCGCGGGCGGACGTGCCGATCGTGGCGCTGACCGCAGACGTCATGACCCACCACCAGGCCGCCTATCACGCCGCGGGGATGAACGGCTTCGTGCCCAAGCCCTTCTCGCCGGCGCAGCTCCTGGCCGAGATCGTCCGGATCGCGGGCTGACGGCCAAGCTGCGTCCGCGAGCCGCCAAGGCCGCGCCTTACTCGCGACGGGATTACGGAGTTCTATGGCGTAAGGAGCATTCCGCTCCGGCAGACGAGGTCATGACCCACCGCAAGGCGCTCCGGTCCGCGATCCTGGCCACCGCCGCCCTCGGCGCGCTGGCGGCGGGATCCGCGCAGGCGGCGCCCGCGGACCTCAGCCCTCACGACCTCGCCCTCCTGAACCGATTGACCTGGGGCGAGTCCGCGGCCTCGGCGGCGGAGCTGCAGGCCATGGGCCCCCGCGCCTGGCTCGACCGCCAGCTGCACCCGCAAGCCTCCGACCGCCTGCCGCCTGCCGCCCAGGCGCAGGTCGACGCGCTGACCATCAGCCGCACGCCGATGGCCCAACTGGTGGTCGAGACGATGGCCCAGAACAAGGCCGCCGGCCTGATCACCGACCCCGACCAGAAGAAGGCCGCCCAGCAGGCCTATCAGCAGGCGATCAACACCCTGGGCCGCGAGGCCGCCACGCGCGAGCTGCTGCGCGACCTCTATTCGCCGGACCAGCTGCAGGAGCAGATGACCTGGTTCTGGATGAACCACTTCAACGTCCACATGTACAAGCGCGACATCCGCCCGATGATCGGCGACTACGAGGACCAGGCGGTCCGGCCGCATGCGCTGGGCAAGTTCCGCGACCTCTTGGAGGCCACGCTCAAGCACCCGGCCATGCAGCGCTATCTGGACAATGACCAGAACGCCGCCGGCCACATCAACGAGAACTACGCCCGCGAGATCATGGAGCTGCACACGCTGGGCGTCGGCTCCGGCTACAGCCAGAAGGACGTGCAGGAGCTGGCGCGCATCCTCACCGGCGTGGGCGTCGACCTGTCGCCCGACCCGCCGAAGCTGAAGCCCGCCTACCAACCGCTCTTGGTCCGCGCCGGCCTCTTCGAGTTCAACCCCAACCGCCACGACTTCGGCGACAAGGTCCTCCTGGGCCACGCCATCAAGGGCTCCGGGTTCGGTGAGGTCGAGCAGGCCCTGGACATCCTGGCCAAGGAGCCGGCCACCGCCCACCACGTCTCGGCGCAGATGGCGGCCTACTTCATGGGCGACGACCCGCCGCCGGCCCTGGTCGACCGCATGGCCAAGGTCTTCCTGCGCTCCGACGGCGACATCGCCGCGACGCTGAAGGTGCTGATCGCCTCCCGCGAGTTCGACGCCTCCCTGGGCAAGGCTTTCAAGGATCCGATGCACTACACGGTCTCGGCCGTGCGGCTGGCCTATGACGACCGGGTGATCCTCAATACGGGGCCCATGCAGAACTGGCTGAACCGGATGAGCGAGGGCCTCTACAACCACGAGACCCCGGACGGCTATTCCATGGCCGCCGCGGCCTGGGATGGGCCCGGCCAGATGGCGGTGCGCTTCGAGATTGCTCGCCAGATCGGCTCCGGCTCGGCGGGCCTCTTCAAGCTCGACCAGCCGGCCGCCAAGGATCAGCCGGCGTTCCCGCAGCTGCAGAACGCCCTCTACTACAAGGCGGGCCTCGACCAGACCCTGGGCGCCCCCACCAAGTCAGCCCTCGGCCAGGCGGGATCGCCGCAGGACTGGAACACGCTTTTCCTCTCGTCCCCGGAGTTCATGCGCCGATGAGCCTGCATCGCCGCCACCTGCTGGGCCTGGCCGCCGCCGCCGTTCCCGTCACTATCGCCGGCCGCGTCTGGGCCGCGCCACAAGCCTCGACCCGCGTCCTGGTGGTCTTCCTGCGCGGAGCCTACGACGCCGCCAATGTGGTGATCCCCACCGGCAGCGACTTCTACTACCAGGCGCGTCCGACCCTCCACATCGCCAAGCCCGACCCAGCCAACCCGGACGCCGCACTGCCGCTCGACGCCGAGTGGAGCCTGCATCCGGCGCTCAAGGACACGATCTATCCCCTGTGGAAGGCGGGCCAGGCGGCCTTCGTCCCCTTCGCCGGCGCTGGCGACGACCTTTCGCGCAGCCACTTCGAGACCCAGGACACCATCGAGCTCGGCCAAGCCGTGCAGGGCTCGCGCAACTATGGCTCGGGCTTCATGAGCCGGCTCTCCGCGACGCTGGCCGGCGCCCAGCCGATCGCCTTCACCGACCAGCTGCCGTTGACCTTCCGGGGCGGTAAGCCGATCCCCAACGTCGCGGTCGGCGCGGTGGGCAAGCCCGGCGTCGACGAGCACCTCGCCACCCTGATCCAGCAGATGTACCAGGGCCAAGCCCTGGGCCCGGCGGTGGCCGAGGGCTTCCAGGTGCGCGACGAGGTCTACCGCACCGTCTCCGCAGAGATGGTCGCCGCCAACCGCGGCGCGGTCTCCCCCAAGGGCTTCGAGCTGTCGGCCCGCCGCGTCGCACGGCTGATGAAGGCCGAGTACAACCTGGGCTTCATCGACATCGGCGGCTGGGACACCCACGTGAACGAGGGCGCGGCCCAGGGCTACCTGGCCGGCCGGCTGGGCGAGCTCGGCCGCGGCCTGGCCGGCTTCGCCGACGAGATCGGACCCGAGGCCTGGAAGGACACGGTGGTCGTCGTGGTCTCCGAGTTCGGGCGCACCTTCCGCGAGAACGGCGACAAGGGCACCGACCACGGCCACGGCAGTGTCTACTGGGTGCTGGGCGGCGGGATCAAAGGCGGCCGCATCGTGGGCGAGCAGGTCCCGGTGGTCGAGGCCAGCCTGAACCAGAACCGCGACTACGCCGTGCTCACCGACTACCGCGCCCTGATCGGCGGCCTGTTCACCCGGGTCTATGGCCTTAACGCCGGCCAGCTCGGCCAGGTCTTCCCCGGCGCCCAGCCCAAGGACCTGCAGCTGGTCTAGCCGGCCCCAAACCGCCCAATATTCCGTCACAGGCTTCCCTGGACGTAACCCTGGCTTGCGCCGCGCCGCGGGCGGCTCAATAGTCCGCGCCGCCGCTGGACCCGGCGTAGGGGAGCCCCGCATGATCCGTCACCTGACCTCCGCCGCCCTCGCGGCGACCTTGGCCTGTTCCGCCGCCGCCCTCAGCGCCGGCGCGGCGCGGGCGGAGACCTTCACCCTGCTGGTCACCCCCTCGACCGTCGCCTGGGGCAACTATGACCCGGCGGGGAAGCCCGCGCTCACGGTCAAGTCCGGCGACACGGTGATGGCGCACACCTTGCTGACCAACAACCCGACCGGCCTGAAGGCCAACGGCGTGCCCGACGACCAGATCGAGGCCTCGCTGAAGGACGTCTACGCCAATGTGCCCGCCGCCGCCCGCGGCCCCGGCGGCCACATCCTGACCGGCCCGATCGCCGTCGAGGGCGCCGAGCCCGGCGACACCCTGGAAGTCCGTATACTGAAGATCGATCTGGCCATCCCCTACGCCTACAACGGCTTCGGCCCCGGGACCGGCGTCCTGCGCGACGACTTCCCCTACCGCCGCACCAAGATCATCCCCCTGGACCGCGAGAAGATGGTCGCGCGCTTCGGTCCAAACATCACCATTCCGCTCCATCCCTTCTTTGGCAGCATGGGCGTGGCGCCGCCGCCGGAGCTGGGCAAATGGGATTCCACACCGCCCACCGTCATCGGCGGCAATATGGACAACAAGGAGCTGGTCGCCGGGACCACCCTCTTCCTGCCGGTGTTCGTGAAGGGCGGCCTCTTCGAGGTGGGCGACGGCCACGCCGGCCAGGGCAACGGCGAGGTGGACGTCACCGCCATGGAGACCTCGCTGGTCGGGACCTTCCAGTTCATCCTGCACAAGGGCGAGAAGGCGCCCTACCCGCGCGCCGAGACGCCGACCCACTACATCGCCATGGGCTTCGACGACGACCTGGCCATCGCCACCCAGAAGGCGGTGCGCAACATGGTCGAGTTCCTGGTGACCCAGAAGGGGCTCAGCCGCGACGACGCCTACGCGCTGACCAGCGTCGCGGGCGACGTCGACGTCACCGAGCTCGTTGACCGTAACAAGGGCGTCCACGTGATGATGCCCAAGGCGATCTTCGCGAAATAGCCGCAGCCCAGGCTCACCAGCTCCAGCCGGGCGGATGCGGGGTCACGTCGCCCTCCAGATCGATCATCTGGTCGTCGATGTAGCACCAGCCCCAGCCCTCGGGCGGGTAGTAGGTCTCCATCACCGGGTGGCGGGTGGCGTGGAAATGCTTGGTGGCGTGACGGCCGATGGACTGGTCGCAGCAACCGACATGGCCGCAGACCCGGCAGATGCGGAGGTGCACCCATTCCTGGCCGATCTTCAGGCACTCCTCGCAACCGTCCGCCGACGGCGTGACGTGGGCGAACAGACCTAAGTGCGTGCAACCCATCGAACGCCTCCACAGCCAACCGCATGGCAAGATGATAGGGTGAGCTCGGATTTGGGATCAAAGCGTCACTTTCGCCATTTACCAAGTAGCGCCGCCTAGCCACCCTCGCGGCCGAAAAGGGGTTCATCATGACCGAACAAGTGCAAGCCGAGCGCGACTCCCTGATCCTGGGCGTCGACGCCCCCGAACAATCGGCCTGGAAGGCCATGGCCGCGGACCCTAAGGATAGCGACGGGACGGACGGCGCCGATGGAGACGGTACGGATGGCGACGGGGCCGAGGGCGACGGAACCGACGGTGACGCCGGCGCCGACGGCGATGGAACCGACGGCAAGGACGGCGACGGCACGGACGGCGCCGACACCGACGGAACCGACGGCGCCCACTGAGCCCCCGGCGTTTCCGCATCTCGGCCGCTTGGTCGGCGAAGCGGCGGCGCCGGAGTTCCTCAAGACCTGTTTCGGACGCGACGCCTTCCGGCGGCGATTGCCCGCCGGCGAGGCGTCGCGCCTGTTCAACTGGGACCTCCTGAACCGCGCGCTGGCCGAGCACCGCCTGGGCCCGCCCCGCTTCAAGCTGGAGAAGGGCGGCGTGGAAGTCGGCCGCGCCGTCTTCCGCGAACGGCGGCCGCGCCCGAACCAGACCCTGCACGATCTCGACGTGGCCGGGCTCTACGAGCAGCTCCGGGACGGCGCGACCCTGATCCTCGATGCGGTCAACGAGTTCAATCCGCCGCTGCAGCAACTGTGCGCGGGCCTAGCCGCGGAGTTCTGCGCCTTCAGCCAGGCCAACCTCTACGCCTGTTGGGGCGAGAGCCAGGGCTTCGACGTCCATTGGGACGACCACGACGTCTTCGTGGTGCAGGTGGACGGCGCCAAGCGCTGGGACCTCTACGGCCTCACCCGGCCCGCGCCCCTGCGGCGCGAGCGCGAGGCCGCGGCCAAGCCCACGAATGCGCCGGAAGAGATCGTGCTCGAGGCCTGCGACATGCTCTACCTGCCACGCGGCTACTGGCACGCGGCCGTGGGCCTGGGCGAGCCCAGCCTGCACCTGACCATCGGCCTCAGCCGCAAGACCGGCGCTGACCTGCTGCACTGGCTGGCCGACCAGGCGGTCGCCGAGGCCGACGTGCGCGCCGACCTCAGCCTCGAAGCCGATGACGCCGCCCTCGGCGATCAGGTGGCCGGCGTGCTGCGCGGCCTGCTGGCGTCCGGCGATCCCGCGGAATTGGGACGCCGCTACCGCCGCCACCTTGAAGCGACAGCCCGGCATCGGCCGACGCTGTCGCTGCCCCACATCGGCCGGCCGCTGGACGCCATCCGGCCGGATGACCGCCTGGCGCTCACCGCCGGCGCGGCCAGCCTTGAGCCGGGCGCCGAGCCGTCGTCGGTCTGTTTCTCGCACCGCGGCGTCCGCTTCACCCTGGCGGCGGAGACCGCACCGGCGCTCTCGGCCCTGATGACCGGCGCCGCCCTCACCTACGCCGACCTCGTGCAGCGATGTGGCGAGGTCCCCGAGCGGCGGGTCCAGGCCTTCGTCCAGGAGATGCTGCGCCGGGGCGTCTTCGCGATCGAGCCCGCGAGGTGAGCGAGCCCTTTTGTTCCCGCCTGGCCGAGGCGGCGCATGGCGTGGTCGCCGGCACCGGCGTCCGCGGCGACGTCTATGTGTTCCTGCCGGTGGACAAGAAGCGCTGGGGGCGGCGCGAATTCAACGAAGGCTGGGCGACGTCTGAGGAGCTCGAGGCGATCCGCCGCGCACGCCGCTTGGGCGTGATCGTCAGGCTCTACAATCCGCCGGACGCCTCCGGGAAGGCGGCCATACTGGCGCACCGCGCGCCCGAGCCCTCGGCGCAGGCCGCCGACGCCTTGCAGGGGTTGCTGGCCGACCTTCGCCGTCACGCCTGGGGCCTGGACGAGAGCAATGCGCCGCGCCTGGCGCTCTGCACCCAGGGCACCCGCGACCGCTGCTGCGCCAAGTGGGGTTTCGCCGTCTACCGCGCCGCCCGCGACCTATATGACGTGGGCCAGTTCCCGTTCGCCCCGATCGAGTGCTCACACCTTGGGGGCGACCGGTTCGCCGCCACCGGCATCGCCTTCCCGTCCGGCGGCATGTACGGCCACCTGGACCGCCTGCCGCTCGCCGCTCTCGCGGCGGCGGAGGCCGACGGGCGCATCCTGCAGGAGCACTACCGCGGCCGCGTCTTCGAAACCGCCCTGGCCCAGGTGGTCCGCGCCGGCCTGGCCCGGGATGGCTTCGACGTCACGACCGTCTCGCCGGTGACGCTCGACGGCCCGCAGGCTGGCGCCGGGCCGCTTCGGGTCACCGCATCCGGCCGGTCCTATGAGGTGACCCTGTCGCCCAAGGCGTTCCACTTCTTCGGCGATTGCCGCGCCGCCGCCCAGGGGCGCATGTCGCATGACACCCGCCTGGCCTACGACCGGGCGCAGCCGGTCGGCGATCTGCCGTCACTGACGCCGTGAGTTAAAGCCGCTGGCGGGCGCGGCGGCCGCGCGGCAAGCTTCCGCCTGACGTCGACCCGCCGGAGGCCCCATGGCCGACAAACCCCGGTTGCGCGTGGAGGCCCACGCCGCGAGCGCCGCCCCGCCGGCGGCGGTGTTCGCCCTGCTGCGCGACGGGGCGACCTGGCCCACCTGGTCGCTGTTCACCGGTTTTCAGTTGGAGCGCGCTGCGCCGGGCGCCGATCCGCTGGGCGTGGGCGCTATCCGGGTGTTCTCCACCTCGGTCAGCCACGCCCGCGAGCAAGTCGTCGAGCTGATTCCCGACCGGCGGCTGAGCTATGTCCTGTTGTCCGGCCTGCCGATGGCCAATTACCGCGCCGACGTGGACCTGACGCCCGCACCAGGCGGCGGCACGGCCATCGCCTGGCGCGCGGCCTTCGACGCCAAGGCCCCGGGCACGGGCTGGTTCTGGCGCCTTTTCATGAGCCGGATCCTGGCGACGGTCGCCCGCCAGCTCGCCACTGCGGCGGAAGCTCAAACGAAAACAGCCCTCGCGTGAGCGAGGGCTGTTGTCGAACTTGGGTGCGGGGACAGGATTTGAACCTGTGACCTTCAGGTTATGAGCCTGACGAGCTACCGGGCTGCTCCACCCCGCGGCAAGGCGTAGGTCCGGCATCGTGAATTGAAGGGTCTAAGGATCTCACATCCGCTTGGTAGACCTGGCGGCGACCTACTCTCCCGCGCCTTAAGACGAAGTACCATCGGCCCAGGGGGGCTTAACGACCGAGTTCGGAATGGGATCGGGTGGGGACCCCCCGGCAAAACCACCAGGTCAACGAAACGGATGTGAAATGAGAAGACATCATGCCTACGGCAAGCTCAAATCAGAGCGCGCATGAATTTTGCTAAGAACGATCAAGCCGATCGAGCGATTAGTACCAGTAAGCTACATGCCTCGCGGCACTTCCACACCTGGCCTATCAACGTGGTGGTCTACCACGGCTCTCGGCGAAGCCTTGTTTTGAGGTAAGTTTCCCGCTTAGATGCTTTCAGCGGTTATCTTGTCCACACTTAGCTACCCTGCTGCGCGGCTGGCGCCACGACAGGTCCACCAGAGGTGTGTCCATCCCGGTCCTCTCGTACTAGGGACAGATCCTCTCAAGCTTCGTACACCCACGGCAGATAGGGACCAAACTGTCTCACGACGTTCTGAACCCAGCTCACGTACCACTTTAATCGGCGAACAGCCGAACCCTTGGGACCTGCTCCAGCCCC
>NZ_SSMX01000056.1 GCF_004799515.1 Phenylobacterium sp.
CTACGACGGGTGACCCACGAGAACGTCGACCTCAACCGCAACTGGGTCGACTTCAATTCAGCGCGCCCAGGGAACCCCGGCTACGAGGCGTTGGCCGACCTCATCTGTCCCAGGGCGTGGACGATTGAGGCCCAGGCCAAAGCCAGCGAGGGGCTTTCGGCCTATGTCAGCGAACATGGATTCATGGCGCTGCAACAGGCGCTTTCCGGCGGTCAGTACAGCCATCCCCTCGGCATCTTCTTTGGCGGCGATCAGCCGACGTGGTCGCGCCGCGTTCAGACCGTCCTCTTCGAGGGCTATCTGCGGGGCGCAGGCCGCATCGCGATCATCGACTATCATACGGGCCTCGGTCCGTGGGGCTACGGCGAGCAGATCGTGGTCGATCGCCCCCAGTCGGAACGGTTCAAGCGCGCCGCGCGCTGGTACGGGGCCGCCGTCACGTCCCCCTTCGCTGGCGGTGACTCGGCCTCAGCGGAGATCACGGGGGATGGCCTGAGCTTTGCCGCGAGCTTGCTGGGGCATGCCGAGGTGACCGGCATGGCTTTGGAATTCGGCACCAAGCCGGCCATGGCGGTGCTGAACGCCCTCCGCGCCGACGCATGGCTTCATGCCTACGGCGACCCACGGTCACCCGAGGGGCAGGGGATCAAAGCCGAGGTCAGAGACGCGTTTTTCACGGACGCCGATGATTGGAAGGGAATGATTGCCGGCCAGTCCTTGCTAGCGACCCGACAGGCATTGAAGGGCCTGAAGACCTGACCCTTCGACCGCATCTGACTGCGCAGGCGATCGTCGAGGGGATTACGCTGATTTCGGCCGACCGGTTGGTCTTGGCCTATCCGGGGCCATCCCATCCGCGCTTTGAGCGGCCGCCCACGCCCTCCGGCAGCTGAATTGGCCACGCGGCTCCCCGGTGGCGCGGCTTTCACCCATCACGCCTCTTCTGGACCGCGCCCAAGTCATCACGGCTTCGAATGCTTCGCGGGCCGACCCAAACAGCGACCTCTTGGCAGTTGTCCACGCGAGGGTGTGAGGCTCAGACTAGCGAACGCGTTGATTCTGCAGCTCGTACTTCGCGCCCGCTGCGCGGCACTGGAGGCCGGGGATGAAGACGATCGCCGTATTGTCGCGCAAGGGCGGCGCGGGCAAGACAACAGTGGCGGTGAGTCTCGGTATTGCCGCCCAGCAGGCTGGTCTCAAGGCGGTCGTAGCGGACATTGATCCCATACGCTCCGCCGCCGTGGCGCTCCGTGGCCGCACGGCGCCCGCCTCGATCTTGATCGAAACCACGCCGGGTAAGCTAAGGGCCGTAAGGGATGCGTGCTGGCGCAATGGGTGCAATCTGCTCATTGTCGACACCCCGCCCGCTCCAACGAGCGACGTGGTCAAAGCCATCGATGTAGCCGACTTTTGCCTTGCGGTGGCGCGGCCCTCGGCGCTGGACATCGCCGCCATTCACTAGACCATCCAGCTTATCTGGCAGCGAAAGCGCCCCGGGCTCGTCGTTCTAAACCAGTGCCCGCCAGCGCGGAACGGCGTCGAGGCGGGACTCACCCGCCGTGCGCTACAGGCGCTTGAGTTCGGTCGACTGCCGACGGCGGAGACCAAGATCCGGAGTCGCCTATGTTACCAACGGGCGGCGGGCGACGGGCAGGGCGTGACGGAATTTCAGCCGCGGTCCCACGCCGCCGTCGATCTGCAACGACTGCTGGTTGAAGCGGGTGAACGGATCGCCCGCAATGCGGGAGGTGACCGCGAAAACCCGGCGTACGAGAACCGGTCATTTGCCGAATATTCTGCGGAGCTCGACGATCATTGGCGGCCGTCGCTGCCGATGGTCGCAGCCGGGTCGGCGCTTTGGGGGGACATCCTTTAGCCTCCTGAATTCCCGGCATGGCGGAGGCGCTCGCCGGAAGCCTCGCAGCGACCGCGAAGTGAGCTTAGGTCACCGATCGGGTGCGGCGGGTCCTCATCGCCCGAAGTGTACTGTTGCGCCGCAGGGCGTTTCGTAACTGCGTCACGCCAAGTCGCTGGATTGGATGCGCCGAGCACCCGGCAGGAGGGCGCGTTCGGGACTAGCTCCGCCAATCGGGATCGGCGCAGCCATGCGACCGCAAGCAGACGCAACTTCCCTCTCCGGGCCAGCCCGTCGGGTCTTGGCGTCGATGCCCGTTTCGGGCTGGTGCGCCCCCGGCGGCCCAGGCTCACGCCAGCGCGCGCGACAAGGAAGTGGCTGATCGGCCCTTCGAGGGCGGGCCGTCCGCGAGCGGCGTCGCGGGCGAAAGCCGGTCCTCCCCTCTCGGACGCGGCCCGCGCGCGGGGGAAGGGGAAGCCCTTGCTGCGGCCGACTCCTCCAGCAGGGCGCGCGCATTGGGTCGCCGGTCATGTGCGCCCCAGCGATCTGCGAAGAACCGGGCGCGGAGTGCGCCCGGGCGGCGGCCGTCCCTGCGTGAGGCCCGCCGCCGGAACTCTTGAGGTCCAACGAACGCCGCCCCCACCGCGGCGCCCAATTGGCCACGTCAGGCGCGAGCGACGCCGCCACCGGCTGCAGAGCGGATCGGAGCGCGCGGTGCGGCGCCGGCCGATGCGTCCAAGACGCCAAGGCGCTCGTCGATGGAGCGCACGATCATTGCCGCCGCCCATTTGTGCGCCGTGAAAAAGTCCGCGAAGGCCGAGCCCGCCACGGGCACAGCGCCGACCACCGTGCGGCAGGCGAGCAGCAGCGCCGCCCCGCCGAGGACGGCTCCCGGTACGCCGGCGCGGGCGCCCTGCACGACGATGAAGGCGCCGGCGACGGTGCTGTAGAGGTCCCCCAGGCCGGGCGCCCAGCTCAAGACCCCATCGATGCCGAGGCTGAACGGACCGATGTGGACGAGGCTATCGGACAGGCGGCCGACCAGGGCCACGCTGTCGCGGATCGAACGGAGCTCATCGTCGGATTTCATCATCGGAGAAGTCCCAGTTGGGCGCGGGGCGCCGGCGAATGACGGATTGGTTTTGGGGCGACCTACTCGGCGGCGTTGGCGTCGCGGGGGCCATCGCTTGCCGCTTTGGCCGCATCGCGCCTGCGCGCCATGGCGGCCGACACGCTGTCGGCGGCGCGGCGCACGCCCTCGTAGACCCGGCCATCGAAGTCCGCCATGCGCTTCTCAAAGGTTGAATTGGGTCCGATCGCGTCGTTGATCTTGCGCGCCAAGATCGTGAAATCATCCTGAAGTTTGCGGCCGGCGCCTTCGAAGTCAGTTCGCGGCTGCTCGCCGAGGTTCATCCGCACCGATTGGGCGATGAAACCCGATCGCGTCATGCCGCGCGCCTCGGCGGCGGCGTCTAGCCGCTGCACCAGCCGCTCGCCCAGGGAGACGTTCACCCGAATGGGCGGATCGTCGACGGCGACGTCTATGAGCACCGCGATGACGCCCGGGTCCATGGCAATCTGCTCAATGGGCGTCGCCTCAGGCCAGGCTTCGCCGACGTTCGCCAGGGCCTGAAGGTGGTCGAGCGCGACGCGCTTGGCCTCAATGACGAGGCTCGCCACATCATCGCCGCTCGCCATGCAATCCGGCAGATCCGGGAACGTGGCGGTGTATCCGGTCGCTTGCGCCCCCCGGATCAGGGCGACGAAATGGAGCGTATTCATATGGGTCCTCGATCCGCGAGGTCCGTAGATTGTGTATTTTTGCGCAAAAACAAGCGGCGCCGCGGAACATCGGTCGCCCACATGCTTTCTCACCTCGCCGCGCTGCGCGGCTGGAGGGCTACCGAATGTCTATTCTCGCTTGGCTTGTCGTGGGCCTGATCGCCGGTTTCCTGGCCAGCAAGGTCGTCAACAAGACCGGAGAAGGTCTGATCGTCGATATCCTGTTGGGGGTTGTCGGCGCGATGGTCGGCGGCTTCCTGTTCAACCAGTTCGGCCATTCCGGCGCCACCGGCATCAATCTCTACAGCATCTTCGTGGCGTTCATCGGCTCGGTGATCGTGCTGCTGATCTATCACCTGATCTTCCGCCGGCGGGTCATCTGACCCCATCCCCCAACCCGTGAGAAAGAGACATGAACAGGGACACCGCCAAAGGCGCGACCCAGAAGGCCGTGGGCTCGATCAAGGAAGCGGCCGGCAAAGCCACCGGCAACAAGAAGCTGCAGGCCAAGGGCGTCGCCGACAAGGCGGCCGGGTCGGCCAGGGAAGTGGTTGGCAAGACCAAGACCGCCGTCAAGAAGGCGACGAGATAGCGGTTTCATGTGCGTGTCGAACGTCGCGGGCCTGGTCTGCCGTTGGGCTGCAACGCCCAAACTGAGCTCGGTGCAGGTCATCCCGCCGGCCCAGGCGTATCTGTGCTTGGGCCGGCGATCCACACGCGGAGTCGGGGTCCGATTTCCCGGCTGAGTGCGGTCGGATGTTTCGCGGGAGAACTGAGTTCTCTGGCCACCTCCGGGCCGCAGGACACAGGCGGCGCCGGCCACGACGAGCAGGTGGGGGTGTGCCGCGACTGTGGGCACCTGGCCGTGACGCTCTGCAGGGCGATGAACATCCCGGCGCGGTATTACAATGGCTACCTCGGCGACATTGGCGTACCGCCCGTCGATGCGCCGATGGATTTCAGCGCCTGGTTCGAGGTCTACCTCGAGGGCGGCTGGTACACCTTCGACGCGCGTCACAACGCGCCGCGCATCGGCCGCGTGGTCATTACTCGAGGCCGTGACGCGGTCGACGTGGCCATGACGAACTCGATCGGTGCGTCGGTGTTGCGGGATTTCGCGGTGATCTGCGAAGAGGCGCAGAACGTTAGCGCTATGACCGCCGGAGAGCTGATCGCAGCCGAGTAGGTTGTCGCTAGATAACCTGCTGGCGCCTCGTGTCAGCTCGGCCGCGATGCAACCTTGCTCACCGGCTCAACAGGACCCAGGGGCGCGGGGACGAGTTCCCGCGGATCAGGTGAACCTGGGGAGGAGCGTGGCGGACCGACCGTCGCCAGCACTGCAAGACGCGACCAAGAAGGGCCAGGCGGACCGCCGACCGGCAAAATTGGGCGAGCAAGCGCGGCGACGCGACGCTCACTCCGGCGCGTCCTCATCCTCGCCCTTATCGTCGTCATCGCCACCGCCATCCGGGATGTCCTGAGGATCTTTTCGCGACGGCGGATCGCCTTCAGTCAGTTGGCCCGCGTTGCGTTCTTCCGGCTCAGGCTGGTCGGGGAAGTTGTCGGCTTCGGACATCGGGCATCTCCCTGCTGTTCAGGGCCAACCGGCAAAGGACGGGTCGGGTTGCGCCGATTGGAGCGGTTCGCGGGCGCTTTCAGTCTTTGCGGCGCAGAGCGCGCAAATCGGCGCGCCTTAGCTCCGTCCAAGCAACGTCTTCGCCCACGCTCCTGAGGCTGGAGACCATTCCCTCGGCGAGATCGACCGCGCGCTGTTTGCTCTGGAAGGGTCCCATTCGTGGGGCGCCCGTGACGAACCAGCTACCGTCTTGCTCGGAAACCTAGAAGTTCATCCACGACACGGCATCGCCTCTCCAAGCTTAACCTTAGGTCGCCGCCCTTGTTCCGTGGAATCCCTTTTATTTCAACTCCATAGTTAACGCGCGGGTTCGAGGACACGCTCTTGGGTCAATGACTGAGCTGCGACGCTGGCTTGTCGCGCTTCAGCTTCGCGGCGACCACGGATCACGGTGACGCGCTCGAACAGGCTAGGGCGAACATCCGCAATAGGCTTGGTCCGTTGAAGACCGGAACAGACCACGCGTCGTCTCCAACCACGCTTTTACCCCTGGTCCGATCCCGCATTCATCGCTGAAGACTCTGGGCCGCGCCGGTTCCAGCGGGGCGCATTCCGGCTGCACATGGCGTGCTGGGACCAGTCTTGGGATTTGCCTCAGGCAGCCAAACGAGTGGCGTGGATTCGGGTCGAGCCGGCCTCGACCCGGATTTCGTAGTGATTCGTCTGGAGGATATTGAGCGCGTTTCGAGGCCGGTGCGCGACGACGTTGACGCCCCCGGCGTGCCTCAGGCTGTCGAACAGCAAGCCATCGCCGCCGGCGGACCGGATGTCCTCGCCAAGGGCCTGTCCGGCCGCGTAGCTGTCTGGGGCGTAGACTTCGGGTCTGGAGGCCTGCTGGCCGCGGATATCCAGATAGGCGCCGGCGAGGTCCGCCGTGTAGGCCCGGTACGTCCGGATCAGATCCGCAAATCTCGTGGCATAGGCTTCACGCCGCAGATGGTGGGCGACCTCGGTCACCGCGGTGGTGAGGTGAGCGGAGGCATACCATGCGCCCAAGTCCGGCCCGTTGAAGCGCATGCCGCCCGCCGCCACGTGCAGGAACGCCGCCATGACGACACTCGAATTGGGACGGCCGAACACCCACTCCGACCGAGGGAGACGTGCGACGCGCTCGGCCACGAGGCGATCATTGGTCCAGCCGGCAAGCTCCATGACCGCCTCCAGATCGGCAGCCGTCGACACCGTGTCGAAGAGGCCGATAGGCGGAAACTTCGAAGGAATGAGCCGGAAGCTGGGGACCGGCGCGGGCGCGTAGGCGTCGCTCAAGCGAAGACGACGTCCGCGTCGGTGTAGGGCTCGAAATCGCGATCGATCTCGTTCGGCGCCATGTAGAAGCCGCCCCGCGCCGCGTCCAGGAAGCGGCGCACGACCATCAGGCCGTCCTGGGTTCCGCTCGTCACCAGCGCTAAGGGAGGCTGGCCGCCGAAGGGCAGGGCGCGGTGCGGAGTCCGAAGCCAGGCGATGGCTGCGGGCTCGTTCGCCTGCAGCACGCCAAGCGCCTGGTGGATGCCGAGCAGGGCGGAGATGCGCGTGAGGACGTCCACGTCGAGCGTGAACTCGCGGTGTTCCCGAGCCGCCCTGACCCAGCCGTAGTAAGCTGAACGGGAGGGTAGTCCGAGCACCAGGAGGCGCTCCGATTCCGTGAGACCCCAAAGGTCCGTGATCGCCAGAAAGGTCCGAAGTCCGGGCCCGCTCAGCCGCCGCCGATTGGGCGGCGCGAAGCGACTCGGCTCAAGGATGTGCGGACCGGCCACGATGCTGGGGCTGGCTTGGGCGGCTTTACGGGCCACGGGAACCTCCGTTCGGATATGCATATAGTCCAAATATGGACTTCGAGCAAGGTTCCGGGTGGTAGCGCTCAACAGTAACGCACGCGCAGGGCGCGGCCTGCGCTCAGGACCGCTGTTTCTGGCCGCTGGAGGCTTTACGAGCCTAGGCTGATCACCGAGCGCCCCGCGCCGGGGCGGCATCCGCAAAAACGCCGCCGAATCACCGGCAGATGCGATCGCGCTTTACGCGGTTAGGACCGTTTAAACTGCGGCCCCTGCGCCGCTCAGGCGGCGAAATCGCGCCACGACACGCAAGTTTTTTTCGGTGTTCCGCCGATGATGTGCGGCGACGTCTTATGGGGCTTCCGGGACGCAAATATTTCCGCAAGCGGACGGTTCACCGCGGTTGCGTAGCGCGTGGATCGTGTAAAACGCGGAAGCAAGCGTGAGTTGAGTAATGCAGCCAATGGCTGAGTCGACGGACATAGCGGCCAGCCGGAGCGCCACGCTCTCACAGGCGCTTCGGCGGCTCCGACATCTGCGGGGCTTGAGGCCGGGCGAAATGGCGGATGCCATGGGCATGCAGCGGCGCACCTACGAATACTTCGAAGCTGGCCGCGGCAAGATCAATGTCGACCGCATCCACCAATTCGCGAGAGTCCTCGACGTAGACCCCTACGCGATCCTGGCCGCGGTCGAAATCCGCTCGCCGGGCTTCGCGGTGGCCTGCGCCGAACAGAAGCTGATGACCGTTTTCATGGTGAACCTGCAGGAGTTCGACGCCAAGGCCAAGGAAACCGTCGCGCGGCTGAACACCGCGACCGTCGTCGCTGGCTTCACCCGGATGTTCGACGCCTTGGCGCGCGAGGCGGCGGAAGGCGAAGACTTCCTCGGCGCCCGGATGGGGGAGGGCGACCGCTGGACGAAACCAAGCGCTGAGCTGCCGAATGGCGATCGCGATGGTCCCGAGGACGATCCGGAAGCGGCGGCGGACACCTGACCGTCGAGACTAGAGGAGCACGTCTTCGAGCAGGCCGTCGCGTCGCGCGCGCACCACGGCCTGGATGCGGGTCCGGACGCCAAGCTTCTCGCACGCGCGCTCGATGTAGGCCTCCACGGTGCGGGCGGAGAGCCCAAGGATAATCGCGATCTCGGGGTGGAGATCGCCTTTGCGCCAAAGGAGCTGAAGATCGCCCAGGAGCTCTCCGAGCGGATCGGCGCCTACACCTACGAGGGCCGCTCACGCAGCCGACCCGCGGGCCTGAGCCACGGCCACCGCAGCAACACAGAGTCCGACCAGCGCCGCCCGCTCATGCTGCCGCAAGAGCTGATGCAGATGCCAGGCGACCGGCTGATCGTCCTGCGCCCGGGGATGCCGGCCGTCCGCGGCCGCAAGATCGTCTATTGGCGCGAGCGCCGCTTTACCGGCCGCCAGCAGCCAGCGCCCAGAGTCCCGCCGCATCCCTGCGTTGGTCAGACAGGTTACCCCTTGCCGCCGGCCGCGGCCGCGCCTCCGCCGGCCCCGGACGCCGACCTCCGCCTCGACCTCGGCCTGACCGCCGTCGCAAACGGCCTCGAACCCTTTCCGCCGCAGGGCGCCAGCGAGGCGGACATGACCGACTGGGTCGAGCGCTTCATCGACGCGTCGGTGCGATTGCCCGGAGACCCTGACCATGGCCGATGACGCCGTCAGCCTCAACACCGTGAAAGCCACGGGCCGCCGCTCGACCGCGAAGGGCGACGTCCCCGACGACCTGGTCCGCCGCTACTTCGTGGATGGCCGCGGCGGTCCGGGCCTCGGCTTCTACGCCGACGCCACCACGCCGATCGCGGCCTTCCGCGACCGCGGCGATCGCCTGGTGACCGCGCGCACCGACCCGCACGTCATCCGCCACCTCACGGCCATCGCCCGCCACCGCGGCTGGACGAAGGTCACCGTCACCGGCGAACCGGCGTTCAGGCGGGAGGCGTGGCTCGTCGCCCGGGTCGAAGGCCTCGAGGTGCGCGGCTATAGGGCGACTGAACGCGACATTCAGGACCTGCAACGCCGTATCGACCTTCAGCGCCGCCGAGACGCCTGGGACAAGCTTGGGCGCGAGCTCGAGGCGCGGCGCGCAGAGCCGGATCCCAATCGGCGCCGCGCCAAGGCCGCCGCGCCCTTGCGCGCCGTCGAGGCCGTGGTGGCGTCCCGCGTCGCCGATCCCGTGGTCCAGTCCCGGCTGCTGGACGCGGCGCGGGCCCGCGTGGCGGGTTGGCTGGAACGGGGCGGGCGCTTCGATGACCCGGAGCGCGACCGCCCCGCCGCGGCGGGGCGCCATCGCGGACGAACCCGCTAAGGACGAATGCGGGAACGAACGGGAGCGGCCCCGAAGACGCGCCTCAACTCGCCGCATCAATCCGGTCAGGGCGCTTTGCGGATCTGCCGTCGAGTTCGGTGCCCATTTTCACCGCGCTGCGGCCACCACTCTTGCGCCGCATCGATGACAGTCCTGGGCTGAGGAATCTGGATCATCTGGCCGCAGTTCGGCTCCATGATCAGCTTGCCGATGCTTGCGGAGGCCCGAACCCTACCTGCCGACGCCAACCGCCTTCGCGCTCAGCCCTCGGGATATTCGAAGCCGCCGGTCGGCGGACCAGAGGGCGCGAGGGGCTGGGTGAACGGGCTCTCGTAAGGCTCCGGCGGCGGGCTCGGAACGAAGGGCGCGCTGAAGGCGGGCGGCGGTTCGACCGGCGGGGGCGGGGGCCGATAGACCGGCGCTTCCTCGATCGGTGGCGCGGGTTCTGGTGGCTCCTCGACCGGCTGGCCACTGGACCCGCCGCGGTAGATCGGCAGGTTGATCACCGGGTCGGGCGGGGAAATCGAAATCGGCGGTTCGACCGGTGGCGGCTCGACGGGTCCCCCGGGGTCGTCGTCGATCCCGCCGCCGGTGGGAAATCCGCCGCGCCATCCCAGGCCGTCGCCGCCGGGAGGTGAGCCGAAGGCGATGCCGGTCCCGCCGCCGCCCGTCTGGCCGTAGACCGGGCCATCCCAAGCCGCGCCGGGATCTCGAGGCGGGTCATCGGACGGGGCGCCGACGGGCAGGAATGGCCACCCGCCGCCCACGGACGCGCGCTGCAAGTTCGGCGGCTCCCAGGCGCCGGCGGTCGGCATGACCGGCGCCGCGGTGGGGCCCGAGCGAAAGATTTGACCGAGTTGCGATAGGATCGGCCAGCCTTGGAAGATCGACGGTCGCGAGATCGGCAGGTTGTCGGGAGGCGAGCCCCAGGCCGCTATCCTCGACGCCCGGCGCGCGGGGTTTGTGTCTTGGGCCGCCATCGCGGTGTCGGTTGTCGTGTCGGTCGGGCCGGGCGTCACGTCCGAACGCTTCCGCTTGCCGCCGCCTGGGGTCGGGGGTTTCGCGGACTTGCTCTTGTTGCGGGCCGCCGGGCTGGGCGGGGCGCAGAGTTCCGGGGGAAGGGTGGTCTGGACGCCTCGCCAGGCGTCTGGGGGCACGATCTTGCCTTTGTGGACCCCGCGCACGAAGTCGCCGATGTTGACGTTGGTTGGGCGCTCGCTCACCGGAAGCTTGTGGGCCCGGTCGAGCGCGTCGAAGAGCTTGACCATCCCCTCGGCGGAGACGCCCGGAAACTCGTCGCTCTTGGCGTATTTGTCAGCTATTTCTTCGTTGTAGACGAATTCCTTGAACTGGCCGGCCGCCTGATTGATCACGAATTTCTCTTCCAGGACCTTCTGGATCGTGTCGCGGCCGTGGGCGTTGACCATCTCCGCCTTGACCTTCTGGTACGCTGGGTCCGAAGGTTCGGTCCAGTCTAGGAAGGCCGGCAGGAACCGGCGCGTCGCCACCGGCCAGCGGGCGCTCGATTCGAACCGCAGGCGCAGGTGCTGCAGCTCGTGATAGAGCTGGATGGCGAGGACGACGACCTCGGCGCTGGCCTTGTCGATGTGCTTGAAGCCTTTGCGATCGAAGGTCTGGAGGCGGCTCGCGGCTCGACCGTAGATGTCATAGAAGATCGTGGGCGGATGCTCGGTGGCGTCGAGGAACGGCACAAAGGCCGGAAGTTCGATTTGCCCAATCCGGCGTGACACGCCGTTCGCGTCCCGGTCTTCCGCTAATTTGGCGGCGGTCTTCGCCTCGCCTCCGTCCTGCCGGACGATGCGTCTGAGAAAGTCAGTTGGGTCGCCGTGTTCATCCTGCTGCCGCGAGACTATCAGCAACTTGCCCTGGTCCAGCGGAACCTCGAGCAGGTTGGAATAGGGGATCATCTCGCCGTCGAGACTGGCGAGCTTGTTCCAAACGGCGGTGTAGAGTTCCTGCCTGTTGCGCTCGCTGTAGCCGATGAAGTCGGTGAGGGTCATGCGCGCCGATCGTCAGTCTTTCGCACCGCCGGCTTGGCCCGCTGGCGGGCGTCCCAATTCTCGATCAGATCGTCCAGCGCTGCGACGCTGAGGTCCAGCTCGTCGGCCCCGTTCAGCACTTGGCCGGCCGAGAGGTTATTGGCGTCGCAGAAGCGCTGGAAGCTTGGTCGCTTGAGCGAGATCGGCAGATTGAGAACGTTCTGCAGCCACATGGTCAGCGCCTGGCGCAGCTCGGCATCGGTGAGCTCGCTGACGTTGAGCGCGCGGGTGAACTTCTCGAGGATCTCGTCCCCGGCCTCGCGTAGCGCGAGCTGGATCTTGCCGCCATAGCGCTTGCCGAGCTGGTGAGCTGCGTCGTGGATGATGCGGCTCGCGCGCAATGCCGTCTTCTGATCGAGACCGAAGTCTTCCAAGACCACCCGCGTCTGGGCCACCAGGGCGTCATGTTCGGCCTCGGCGAAACTTTCCGGTGTCGCGCACCAGTGGGACAGGTCCAGCAGGTTGAGGGTCTCCAGCTGGCGCAGTAGTCGGTGGAGCTTTCCGTTCGGAATCTCGTGAGACGCCGACAGCAGGGCCCCCACCAGCTCGGTCCAGCGTCCTCGCTCGTCAGCCCATCGGTGGTTGCGTAACAACACCGCGGCGTCGTTGTGCGCCAGCAAGCGGCGGAGCTGAAACCGAGCGTCGTCTGTCTTAAGCACACGCAATCTCCCGATATAAGAACCTTGGCTTAGCCGGCGGGCGGCACCTTAAACTGGGCGTAGTATTCGGCGCGTAGGGCCGGCATCTGGTCCGGCTGGATGTCGACGTAGTCGTTCTCGTTCAGCCACTGCATGAAGCCTTGCTCGCTGGGCTCTGTCGCCCCGCGGATGAGCGGATTGGGGGCCACGCTCCTGGTGCGGATCGCGCTCGGGTCCGGGGCCGGAGCAAGGCGCGCACCGCCGGCGATCACTCCTACGACGGGCCCCAGCAAGGCCAAGCCCACGACCTGAGGCAGATGCATGTTGCCGGAGATGTGGGTGATGACCAGCCCGATGATCGCCACGGCCTCGACGCCGACGCTGATGAGGATGGTTCGCAGGATTTTGCGGTGCAGCAGCAACGCCAGGACCACGGCGATCAGGCCTGCGAGCATACTGTAGAACACCGCGCCCGACACCAATGACATCGCTGTTCTCCCAAGTCGATCAACTCTGACATGCGTTTTTCGACCTGGCTACTCGCGCCGGCGCGCGCCATCGTTGTTCGGTTTCTCGTGCAGCGTCGTCTAGAGAAGTGGTCGCACCGAAGGCGGAGGAGTGTCGGCGGCCTGGGCGCCGGGCCCGGCGAGGCGGCGCCCACTCACCGTTGTCGCGACCGGTCCTTCCGCGCGTCCCCCCGGTCTTGATGCAGGGCGCGACTGGCGGCGCGCAGCTCCCGCGCCAGCGCCAGGCGCTGGGTGTCGGGGGGCGGCAGGCCGCGCACAAAGGTCTCGACCTGGGCGCCCAGCTCACGATCCCGCGGGCCAGCCGACCGCTGCAACAGATTGGCCTGGGCCAGGTAGAGACCGCGGACCTGGCGCTGCCGCGCCGCCAGCCGGTCTTCCCAGGGTACGGGCTGGTTCTCCCCGCCGAACGCCGCCCGCGCAGCCGCCTGATAGGCCCCGCGCCAAACCTGGGGCGGCCGCCCCAACCCGGCCTCATGCCGCTCCCGGATCCTTCGAAGGGGCGTTCGCTCAGCCTTGCGCGTAACGCCTCGCGCCCGGCGCGGCGTGGCCTCGGCCTCAATGCCGCGGTCGCGCAGCGCCTGGGCGAACACCTGCCGCCAAGCCTCCAGATCGGCCTTCTTCGGCGCGAGCCGTTCGCCCCTGTGCCCAAGTGAACGGACGACCAGGTGGACGTGTGGATGTGTGGTGTCGGAATGCAGGACCAGCACGTAGTCGAACCGGTCGGCGAACACCTCCGCCGCAAAGGCCCGGGCCGCGTCCCGGACCGCCAGCGGCGCGGCGCCGCCGGGCATCGACAACACCAGGGAATGGCTGAGGGGCGTCGTGGCCCGCCGGCGGCGATCCGCCAACGCCAGCGCGCTCCAGTCCTCGGCCAGTTCGCGCAGGGGGGCTCGGCCATCCAGCACCGCGCCGTCGTGATCCTCAAGACCCAGCTCGCCATGCCGCGCGACGTAGTCGAGATGCGCCCGCAGGTGTCCCGGGTCGCGGGTGCGCCCGGAGACCTTGACCATCACTTCAGGCGCGCGCCGCGCCACCCGCGCCAAGCGCGCCCGAACCTCCTCGCCGGCCTGCGCTGCGCCGTTTGGGAGGACCGCCTCCGGCCTGCGCCGACGGGGCCGCACTGGCGGCCGCCAGGCCTCCTCGAACCCCTCGACCAACGGGAAGTCGCTCACAGGTCGGCCTGCCAATAGGCGAGGTTGCCGTCGAAGGCCTCGCGCAGCGCCCGCAAGTGTTCGCGGATCTCGGCCCGGAACGCCGCCAGGCTGGCCACCTCCAGATCCAGCGCCTTGCCCTCCATCACCGCGGTGTTCAGGGCGCGGGCGATCTGGTTGATGTTGACCCCGATCCGCCGCAGCTCGGCCTGGATCGCCAGCACCGCCAGCGCCTGGTCGGCGGGAAAGGTGGGCCCCTCATGCAGCCGCCGACGCGCGAGCGCCGCCACCCAGGCGTTGGGCGTCAACCCCATCTCCGCCGCCGCGGCGCCCAGTCCACGGGCGTCCGCCGCGGTCAGCCGTACGGTGAGTTTCGCCGGCCGCGCCGCCAGTCGCCCTGGCGCCGATCCCCGACTCGCCGGTCGATGACAGGCCTCGCCGATGAGCTGGCGTAGGGCGGGGGACCGGCCGCCCCGCGCGCCCGCCCAGGCGTCGAAGCGGGCGCCCAGGTCGTCCGGCACCCGCACATTGAAACTGACCACTCGACGCTCCGCGTAAACATCCGCCGCCGCGAAGGCTATCCTGCCCTCAACCGCGTCCCTTCAAACTGACGCCTCCCCTCGACGCCCGCGAGCCCGTAGGTCTACGGCTCCCGGGCGACACCCGCCGCGCCGCGGGCGCGCCCCAACCGGGCCAGGTGTGAGGACGGACCCGGGAAGCCCGCCGAGCACTGCAACGTCGCCGCGATAGGCTAGGGCGCCGGCGGATGCGGCCGGGTGTCGAGCGCGCCACGAAGCTCAGGTTCCAGTTGTGCGTGGAGATGGCGCTCGGAAGAACCACGAAGGGGTGGGCTCCAGCAGCGCGTCCCCGAAGTCCTGTTGCCCGGTGCTGGGAAGGCCGGACCGAAGCCAGTTGGATTTGGGCGCTTCGCCCGGTTCCACCGCCCGGACGTCGGCGGGATCGGCGACGCGGGACGCGGTCAGGACCTGGGGTACGACGTTGAGCGCGGGGTGTGTTATGGACGGCGACTTCGAGGATCGTCGTGGCGGGATCCAACGCGCCATAGACCGCGCGGACCCCCGTGTTGTTCCAGCGCCCCGCCGCGGTAGGAGCCTGCCGCACTATCCCAGGTCGACGCGAACCGCGCCTGGTCCAGACGCCAGACGATGTGGTCCGCGGCGCCGGGAGCGGGGTCGTGTGTCGAGGCCGCACTCAAGCCGGGTCAGGTGGTCCTCGACCAGTTTCCACGCCGGCGGGCGTGGCCATCAGGTCGATGGGCTTGCGCTGATCGAGGCCGAGGGCAGGCCGCTCGAGCCAATATTCGGCCCCGAAAATCGGCGTGGCGCGGCTCAGGGTCTCGGCGAATGTCCTGGCCCCGCCGCCCTGTTCGCGGCTCAACGCCTTGGCCGGCCCGCCTGCTCTCCGCGGCTAGGTCCGCAGGCTCATGCCCACCGCCTTGCCGGGGCGCTCGGTGGCCTGCAGCACGACGAGGTTGGTCACCAGAAAGCGCAGGGCGGCGGACGGCGGCCCGGTCACCAGGAGGTCGTGCGCGTCCAGGGGGACCGGCGATGTGGTGCCGCAGCCCCTTGCGCGCCCCAGGCGCTGTTCGACCTTCTCGAACGTGGGGCCGACGACATCGCTCACGAAATCGATCCGGCGGCAGCTGTCGCCTAGCAAAAATCAAGCTGTCGCTCCGGCGCTTCGACGCGCGACCGTCAATCGATGGCGCTAAGCCGAACACCAGCGCCCGAGGCGCACAGAAAGCGCCCCACCGGTGGGTGGGGCGCATCTGCCGGGGTCAGTGCGCGCTGCGGCTGCGGGACCAGATCAGGCTGTGGACCTCATCCATCTCCACCAGGGAGGCGTAGATCGCAGCCGGGAAGCTGGGGTCATCCAACTTCACGGAGAGGAAGTCGCCATTGTCGCCGGTCTTCAGCCAGGCGGCGCCGAGTTCGGCCTTGCCGGCGAAGATGCGGTAGTCCGGGGACTTCGGATCGGTCTTCTCGTTCGGCCGGAAGCTCGCGGCCCTGACGTTGAGGCTGAGGGTGTTGATGGCGCCTGAGAAGCTGCCGTCGCTGTTCTTGGTGAAGGTGCCGATGGTGGCCATGATGACGTCTCCTGTCTTGCTCGGGCCGCGCCTGCCGCGGCCGCGATGACGATCGGGAAGACCGGTCCGCCAGGACGGCGTCGCAGGCCACGTCCCGGAGCGCAGCGGAGGACGGCGGCGGCCGGCTGCCTTGCCTCGCGAGGAATGGCCCGAAGGGGCAGGGGAGGGCAGCCGGCCGCCGCCGTTGCGGCGACGACCGGACCGGTCCAGATCACGTCGAAAGCGGCTGCGGGAGCGAGCCCGAGGCCCAGGGGTCGTCAACGGCCCATCCCGGTCCCGCCAGGACGGTGTCACGTCACAGTGTCGCCAACGCCCCATCGACCGGCGTGAGCGCAGCCCGGCCACGACGGTCCCAGGTCCCGCCGGACGCGGCCTCAGAACGTCTGGGTCGTCGAGGGCTCGGCGCTCTCCTCGCGTGACCCGGCGTAGCGCATGCCCAGGCCGATCATCCGGATCTGTGCGGAGCGGCGGTCGATCCGGAGGTCGGGCTGCCCGATGGTGGTCCGCTGGCCCTGGCAGACCAGATGGAGATAGCGGGCCGGCGGCGGATCGGCCTGCCCTCCGCGCGACCGGCCTCGCCAAGGCGCGGCCCAGGCGCGATCACCAGATGGCGCATTCAGCGCTCCTCACCGCGACCCGCAGAAATCATAGCCCCGCTTGCACCTGTCACAAGCCGGTGTGACCGTGGCCGTCTCAACGGGAGGAACCATCATGCTTCGCACTTTGGCTATCGTCGCCGCGCTCGCGCTCTGCGCCTCCGCCGCCGACGCTCAGAAGATCGACAAGAACGGCCGGTGCCACGACGCCGCGGGGAAATTCGCCAAGGCCGAGGTCTGCTCGGGCGCGAAGGGGCCGGCCATGGCCTCCGCCTATAAGCTCGACGCCAAGGGCAATTGCCACGACGCCAAGGGCAAGATGGCCAAGAAGGACCTGTGCGCGGCCAAGTAGCGGCCTGCGCAGGGCGCTACGCAGCCCCGTCGTCCCCACGGCCGGCGGGGCTGTTTCGGTGCCGGGGACGCTCGCCCCGGACGATCGCCGCCAGCCGCGTCATTGCGATTTTCACGCTCACGGCCCGCCGGAAGGCTTCTTTGAAGGCCTCGTGGTCATCGGGCCGCCCCGGCTGCGGCTCCTCGTTGCGCATCGCGGGCTCCCATGCTCCCGTCAGACCATGTGCAATCTCTACAGCATCGCCACCTCCGTTGCAGAGTTCGCGCGCGCCGCCCGCGCTGATGGCGGCTCCTTTCACAATCAGCCGCCCATGACCGGGGTCTACCCGGACTACGCCGCGCCCGTGGTCACGCACGACACCGCGGGCGGCCGGGCGGTGAGGTACCTGCGCTGGGGGATGCCGTCGTCCAGCCAGGCGCTCTTTCAGGCGGCCAGCAAGCGGGCGGACGCCCTTCGCGCGAAAGGTCAGGCGTTCGACTTCAAGGAGCTGCTGCGGAGGGAGCCCGACCGCGGCACGACCAACATCCGCAACACCTCAAGCAAACACTGGCGGCGCTGGCTTGAACCGGAGAGCCGATGCCTGGTCCCCATGACCTCCTTCTGCGAGCCCGACCAAGTCGGCGGGTCCCGGCAGAACATCTGGTTCGCGCTCGATGAGAGCCGTCCGCTGGCCTTTTTCGCGGGCGTCTGGACACCGTGGACCTGCGTCCGCAAGACGTCCGAAGGCGAGGTCGCGTGCGAGGTCTTTGGCTTCCTCACCACCGAGGCCAACGTCGAGGTGAGGCGGCACCATGACAAGGCCATGCCGGTCATCCTGACGGCGCCGGCAGAGTGGGACGCGTGGATGAGCGACAAGCCCTGGCCAGAGGTCGCGCACCTCCAGCGGCCGTTGCCGGATGGCGCGCTCAAGATCGTGAATCGGGGCGTCAAGCAGGATGAGATCGCGGCCGTCTAACGGGCGTCGAACGTCCGGTGACCGCCGATGGCCTAGTGGCCGCTCGCGACCCATGGCGGACATTCTGCGCCTGGCCGGTGCGCGCGGTGTTCGACGATGCGTCCGCGGTCGACGCCCTGCTGGCGAAGGCCGGCCTCTAGATCGCGGTTGCATACCTGTCAGTTCTAGGCATTATACCTTTCAGTTCGAGGTATCAGGGCCGGCAGCGATGGCGTCCACCAACCCCAGTTTCATGAACGGCGTGCCGGAGCTCTTGGTGCTGCGCCTGCTGCGGGGCCGCAAGATGTACGGCTATGAGATCGTCCAGGCGATCCGCGAAGAGACGGGCGAGGTCGTGAGCCTGGGTGAAGGCGTCGTCTACCCCGTGCTGCATGCGTTGGAACGCAGCGGCGCGATCACGTCCGCACGCCGCACAGTCGGCGGCCGCAGCCGCATCTACTATGCCCTGTCGCCCAAGGGCGTCTCGCGCCTGACGGAGCTTACCGAGCTCTGGTCGCGGATCACCGGGGCCGTGCAGCAGGTACTCGTGGGAGGCGGTCGTGCAGGCCTCGTTTGACCCGCTTTGGCGGCGGCTGCTGCAAGGCGGGGTGCGGCGACGCCCGGCGCGCCGATACCTGGCCGAGCTGAGGGATCATCTGGATGACCTCATCGCCGAAGAGCGCCGGGCGATGAGCGATCCGCGCGAAGCGGAAACCCGGGCGCTTTCCAGACTAGGGAGCATCGAGATGCTGGCCGACGCCATGATCGAACGCCGCGAATTCCAGGCCTGGGGCCGCAAGGCGCCCGTGGCCGCCTATCTGATCGCGCCCGCCGCCGCCCTGGCGGCGATCACGGCGCTGACGGTGGTGGGCGTGGTGGTGACGGTGAAGCAGGTGCAAGCCGGCGCCGGCGCGGGCGCCTTGCCCGGCTGGCTCAGCGAATTCGCGGCCCGCATGATGTTCTTCAGCCACGCCATCCTGCCGTTGTTGCTCGCCTGGGCGCTGGGCGTCGCGGCGTTCCGCAACCGCTCGGCCCCGCTCTGGCCGGCCAGCGGGATCGTCGCGCTGGCCGCGCTCGGCAGCATCTTCCACCCGATCCTGACGCTGCCGACCGCCACGACGCACGGCGAGGTCTCGATCTCGCCGGACGGGATCGCCGGGTTCGCGGTGCTGCTGGCGGTCGCGGCCTTGCCTTACGCGGCGCTGTTGGTCAGGCGCAGCGCGCGGGAGCGCCAGACCGGCTGACTACGGCCACGCTTGCCGCCGAGCCTATTGAGCTACAGGAGCGCCGATGAACATGTCTCGACTGTCGTGGCTGCCACTGATCGTTACGGCCGTCGCGTCCTGCGCGACCGCCGCGCCCGCGCATTTCACGCTGGGGCGGCCAAGCGGTCCCCCCGTTGACTGGTACCTCGACAGACAGAGCGCCTCTGGCAAGCAGGGGATCCTGGTCATCGCCCAGGGGTCCGGCTGCGCTTCGGTTGTGAACAATCGAAATGTGGAGGCGGCGAAGAGCTTGCTGCCGGACTTCACGGTCGTCACGGTCGAGAAGTACGGAGTGGCCCCAAGTGCGGCGCCAGGCGGTGAGGCCGATTGTTCGCAGGCCTATTGGGCTCACCACACGGTCACCCAGCGGGTCGAAGACTATTCCGCGGTGATCGGGCGCCTGAAGAAAGCGGCTTGGTGGAACGGCAAGCTCGTCCTCTTCGGCGGATCCGAGGGCGGCGCGGTCGTCCAGATCCTCGCCGCCAGGGTGAACGCGGACGCCTCCGTCATCTTCTCGTCCGCGACCGGCATTCCGTTCCGGGACGCGTTCGTCCAGGTCATCCCGCCCGAGCTGGCGGTGCAAGCGCCGTCACAGCTCGAACGGGCTCGCCGCAATCCGTTGAGCCCGGAGGTCTGGGGCGGGAATTCCCTGCGGTGGTGGGCGGACATTGCCGACCGGCCTTTGTGGGAGGACGCCCTGAGAGCCAGGGGCGCTCTGCTGGTGGTCCAGGGCGCGCGGGACAGATCCAACCCCGTATCGTCAGCGAGAGCGTTTCGGGACCAGTTCGCGACGCGCCATCGAGGCAATCTCACCTACTGGGAGTATCCCGACTACGACCACGCGATGGTCGACAGCAGCGGCGTCTCGCACCTGTCCGAGGTGCTCTCGAGAATTTCAGGATGGCTTCGCCTGAAGCTTGGCAATTAGGTTCATCACCTGGTTAGTTGACGTCCGCTTTCCACCCATTGGCGACGTTTGAAGAGTCCGCAAACAGCCAGAAACGGTCCGTCCCGTCCGTCCCGAATGCGGACTCTCCGAACGCCTGCCAAGGGTGGGTAGCCGTCATTGGCTGCTCGCCGAAAAGCGGACCTTCGCCGCCGCCTTGGGTAATTGCCCATGAGGCTTTGGCCGCTGTCGTGGATTACCCTCAGCGTCCAGGGGTTCGAGGCATCGCTCGCCCGGCTCGAACAGGTTCGCCTTGCCCCATTGGGCGAGCGCGATCAGCACGGGCAGCAGGGCGCGGCCCTTGTCCGTCAGCAGATAGTCCTGATGCGCGCCGTCGCCCGGCGCCGTGGATAGGATGCCCTGGGCGACAAGCACCTTGAGCCGGGCCGCCAGGATGTTCTTGGCCGCGCCGAGATTGCGCTGAAACCCGCCGAACCGTGTCACGCCGGCCAGGGCCTCGCGGACGATCAGCAGGGTCCACCAATCGCCGACCACGTCGAGCGATCGGGCGATCGGACAGGCGTCGCCTTCAAAGCTCTTTCTTTTCACGGATACCGCACTCCTCAGGGCCTTTCGCGGAATATGGTTGCATAATTAAACCATTTCGCGGATATGGGTCATCCAGTTGCGAAATTAAACCAAATGGGCCGGCGATGTTCAAACCAACTGCAGGAGCGGCAAGCTTTTGGATCGCCGCGTTGCTAGCCGCACTGTCGGCATCGGCCGCCGCCGCCCAGGGCATTCCGTTCGACAAGATTGAGCTCAGCACCGAAAAGCTGGCCCCGAACGTCTATGTGCTGACGGGCTCTCCAGACGTCGATCCGGGCCATCCGGAGGCGGCGGGCGGGCGCATCGGCCTGCTGGTCGGGCCGGACGGCGTGGTCATGGTCGACGCCCAGTACGCGCCGCTATCGGACAAGGTTCTAGCCGCGATACGGCGGATCAGCCCGGCTCCGATCCGCGTCCTGATCGACACCCACGAGCATCCCGACCACACCGGCGGCAACCCCAACTTCGCGCGGATGGGAGCGATGATCTTCGCGCGCGAGGAAACCCGCGAGGAACTGCTTCAGCCCCTGCCCGCCGCGGTCGGCGCGGCGGCGTCCGGAACCGACCCGGCCCGGCTGCCCGTGGTCACCTACGGGCTCGGCAACCCGGTAAAGCTCCATCTGAACGGCGAGACGATCGACCTGATCCCGCTGAAGGCGGCGCATACCGGCGGCGACACTATGGTCCGTTTCGAGACCGCCAACGTGATCATGATCGGCGATTTCTACCGCAACTACGGCTACCCGTTCATCGATCCCGGCAACGGCGGCAGCCTGCAAGGCGTGCTCGACGCGGTCGACCTGACCATGACCCTCGCCGGGCCCGATACGGTGCTGGTCCCCGGCCACGGAAGCATCATCCGCCGCAGCGATCTGGTCCCCTACCGCGCCATGATCCTGGACGTCAGAGGCAAGGTCCAGGCCATGATCGGCCAGGGCAAGACCCTGCCCGAAATCCTGGCTGCAAAGCTGACCGCGCCCTATGACGCCAAGGTCCCCGGAGGCCTGGCGCCGCTTCCCGCCGGCTTCGGCAACAGCGCCGACCGCTTCGTCAGTCTGGTATACGCGGGACTCGCCAAGCGATGAGGGCGGTTCAGCTGGCGAGCCTGATCGGGTTCGGGTTGGCGGGGTTTTTCCTCGCCGCGCCCCGGCTCAACAGGTTGAATCTGGCTGATGCGCTCAGCCTGCTGCTGTCTGTGCACGTCTTCCGTGTCGTGGCGCTGTTCGTCATCCAGGCCCAGCATGACGGCTACCAGATCTCGAACACCGCCGTGACCGAGATCGTGGTGGGCGATCTGGCGGGCGCGGCGATCGCGGCCGTCTCGATCATGCTGCTGCGAAAGGGCGCGCGCCTCGGCGTCCTGCTCAGCTGGCTCCTGATCTTTGAGACGGTTATCGACATCGCCGTCGGCATTCACCGAAAGGTTCTTGAGCCCATAAGGGTCGGGGTCGCAGGGCCGCTGTGGCCGGTCCTCGCCGTCTTCGTGCCGCTGATGATCGTGACGCTACCCCTTCTGGCGTGGCAGTTGATCACCCGCGGTAAAGATTCTCTTTCCAATACCTAAGCGATCTTGCCCAAACCGGAACCTCCCAAAGTCCGACATGGGTCGGTTTCACCCGTTGGCATTCTGCCCGGAACTCGCCGTTGGCGGGTTCATCGCGACCGGGCCGAATCCGGACGTTGCCAACGGAAGAGATGAGTCGAGGCTGTGTAAAAAAGCGAAGCAGTTCAGAATCCTGACATCACGGTGTTGGGGGCTTCCGGATGGTGTCGGAGTCCTCCTCATAGGTGGACTGCGTTGGCCGGAAGAAGTCGGTGCTCATGGCTCCGCGTTTGATCGGCGCGGGCATGTCTTCTGGTCCCGAAATCGAGGAACTGTGTAAGACACGTGTAAGTCGTGGGAAACGACTAACCCGTTGATTTGGCTACGAAGGCTACGGGTAGATGTCGTTTTGAGGCGTACCTAGCGGCGCAGCGCAGTGAGATCGGCAGCCGCATTCTACGGGACGCCGCTGAGCCCCGCGGCTCGCCGTGATGAAACAGACATGAGTCCGCTCGCCGGCTAAATTCTGCGCGTGTTCCGAAACCCGCGAAGATCGACGCGACACGCCCAGCTCATGGACGACCTAGCGTTTCGGCGCCTTGGCTTTGGTTGTCTTGCCCCGACGTTTTGATCCGAGACCTGCCGCCTTCGCGAGGGCTGAGCGCTGCGCGGAATACACTGCCGCGACAATGGGGTAGTCGTTCGGCAGACCGAACTTCTCGCGATAGGTCTGCGGCGTGAACCCGTGGGTCGAGAGGTGCCGCTTCAATTGCTGGTAGGTGCGGCCGTCGATGAAGCTCACGATCCCATCGGGCCTGATGGAGCGGCGGATCTGCGCCGTTGAGGGGGCGGACGCCTCTTCCGTGGGCGGGGCAGGGGTTGGCTGCATCAGGGCCCCATGAACCGACGCGATCAGAGCGGGCAGCTCACCGATCGAGGACCGGTTCTTTTCGAGATAGTTCGAGACGATCTGTGTGGTGAGGACGAGGAGAGTCGTGTCGGCCATAGGTGGGTTGATCCCGAATTTCCCAAAGATTGGCTGAGTGAGCGCGCTTAGACAATGACACTGCGAGGCCTCACCGCAACGGCGGGGCATCGAGGACTTCGCGGAGTTTCATCGCGAGCTCCTCGACAGCGAAGGGCTTGGGCAGGATATCGACACCGGGGTCGAGCACCCCGTTGTGGACGATGGCGTTGCGGGTATAGCCCGTCGTGTAGAGCACCCTCAGATCAGGATTGCGGCCACGAAGCGTGTCGGCGAGCTGACGGCCGCTCATGCCGGCCATCACCACGTCGGTGAAGAGAAGGTCGACGCGCGGGAGGGCGTCGAAACGGTTGACCGCCTCCTCGCCGCTCGCCGCCACGTGGACCGTGTAGCCGAGCTCCCGCAGGGCTTCGCTGCTCATCAGCCGCACGGCCTCGTCGTCTTCGACCACCAAGATGACCTCGCTTTGAAAGGCGGCCCTCGGGGGATCGCCCTCGGTGGTCGAGGCCAGGGCGTCCTCAGCGGCGGCGAAGGTGCGCGGCAGGTAGATCTTCACCGTCGTGCCCTGGCCCCGCTCAGAATAGATCTTCACGTGGCCGCCAGACTGTTTGACGAACCCGTAGAGCATCGAGAGCCCAAGGCCTGTGCCCTTGCCGACCGGCTTGGTGGTGAAGAAGGGGTCGAAGACTTTGGAGATCGCCTCCGGCGGAATCCCCGTTCCGACATCGCTGACCGCGATCATCACGTACTGGCCTGGCGCTACGCCGACCTCGCGCGCGGCGTAGCGTTCGTCGAGGTGGGCGTTGGCGGTTTCGATGGTCAGCTTTCCCCCGTCAGGCATGGCGTCGCGGGCGTTGACCGCCAGGTTGAGGATCGCGCTCTCCAACTGGTTCGGATCGACATGGGTCAGCCAAAGGCCGCCGGCCAGGACGGTCTCCAGCGCGATGCGCTCCCCAAGGGTGCGCCGAAGCAGTTCGGACATGCTGGCCACAAGTGCGTTCAGCGCCACAACGGAGGGCGACAGCGGCGACTGCCGCGAGAAGGCCAGCAGCCGCTGCGTCAGGGTCGAGGCCCGTGTCGCGCCCTCGCGTGCGTGATTGAGGTGTCGCTCCACGCCGGAGCCGCCTCGCACGAGATGGCGCTGCGCGATGTCGAGATTGCCGATGACGATCGCCAGCATGTTGTTGAAGTCGTGGGCGATGCCGCCGGTCAGGTGGCCGATCGCCTCCATTTTTTGGGATTGCCGTAGCGCCTCCTGCGCCAGCGCCAGTTCCCCGGCCGCCGCCTTCTCGGCAGTGATGTGCCGACCGCTCGCATAGACAAGGTCGCCCTCCGCTGACGCGACCCACGAAATCCACCGGTAGCTGCCATCCTTGTGGCGGATGCGGCTTTCGTAAGCGGGCAGGCCCTCCGATATGGCGCGATCCAAGGCCTCTGCGCTTCGGGGGGCGTCGTCCGGGTGGTTCAGATCAAGGTGATGGCGCCCGACCACCTCGGACTCGCTCCAGCCAAGGATTTCCGTCCAGGCGGGATTGGCGGCTGTCAAGACGCCTTGGGCGTCGACGACCGCGATCAGGTCCTGCGTATTTCGCCAAAGGCGGTCCCGCTCGCGGGTGCGCGCCTCCACCTGAAGTTCAAGCGTTTCGTTGAATTGCTGGAGTGCGTCTTCGGCCGCCACGCGTTCGGTGATGTCGAATCCATCGACGAAGATGCCAACGATCTCGCCGGACGAACTGCGGATCGGCTGATAGACGAAGTCGATATAGCGCAGCTCGACCGCCGACTTGGCCCCCCGTTGCAGGCTGGCGGGCACGCGGCGTCCAACATAGGGGTCGCCCGTCGCGAAGACGTTGTCCAGCAACTCGAAGAACCCTTGGCCTTCAACCTCCGGCAAGGCCTCCCGCACCGCCTTGCCGACGACTGCACGGTGGCCGATCAGCTGGGTGTAGGCGTCGTTGGCCAGTTCGAAGCGGTGCTCGGGTCCGCGCAGCACCGCCATGAAACTCGGTGCGTGCTGAAAGAGGTCCCGCAGGAAAGCCCGCTCGGCTTCCAGCGCCTCGTTCGCCTCCCGAAGCGCCCTCTGGGCGTCCTGCAGCTCGCGTTCGGCCTTTATTCGCTCGGTGATTTCCACGGCGGTGACGAAGATGCCACCAATGCCGCGAGGCGCCGCCGGATCGGGAACGGGGCTGTAGCCAAGGGTGAAATGGGCGTCTTCCCAGCGGTCCTGAAAGCGTTGGATCCGCAGGAGGGTGTCGTCGGCGAACACGGCTTCGCTGGCGCCGCTCATGATCGCGAGGTGGAAGGGTTCGATCTGCGGCCAGACCTCGGCCCACGCCACGCTGGCCGGCAACCCCAGCGCCCACGGATGTTTATCGCCAAGGATCGGCCGATAGGCGTCATTGTAGATCAGGGCGAACTCAGGCCCCCAGCGAAGCGCCATGGGGAAGCCGGAGGCGAGGACGATATCCACCGCCATCTTGAGGCTTTGAGACCAAGCTTCGCGCGCGCCCAGGGGCGTGGCGGACCAGTCCTTCGCGTCAACCAGGATCCGCATTTCGCGAAACGGCCGCGGCGCGAAGTTGGCTGCAGGCGCTGAGGTTTCCGACATCGTTCGCCTGACTCCAGGATGATGTCGCCTTCGGTCAGGTCGGCGAACTTATGCAATGGCTGATCGCGGGGCCCCCGCTTCGAACACAAAGTTCGCTGTCAGCAATCGAAGGGGGAATGTTCCGGCCTAACTGAACGTTCCCACCGGGTCGATCATCGCAGCGGTCTGCGCGCGGAGCCGCGCCTCTTCGCGCCTGCGGCGGTCATCCAGGACACGAAAAGCGGCCTCGCCCGCGTCGAGGCGGGAGCGATCGGCGCGGCGCACGGGGTTTCGGTCACCGTCGGACGGCGCTTTCGCCAGCATCCGTCTTGGCGTCTGACAGGTCGACGAGCGAGGTCGGCTTCAGCGGCTAGGCGTTTGCCGCAACGATCTCCGCCTCCGGGACGACATCGACCTCGACCTGCAAGGTCTGGCTGCCGGGCGCCAGGATGATGCCGTCGATGGGCGCGACGTCGGCGTAGTCGCGGCCGACCGCAAGCACGATGTGGTCGTTCTGCACCAGCTGGGCGTTGGTCGGGTCAAGGCCAATCCAGCCCTGAGCCTCGCCGCACCAGAGCGTGACCCAGGCGTGGGTGGCGTCGGCGCCCTCAAGGCGGGGCTTGCCGGGCGGCGGCAGGGTGCGGAGGTAGCCGCTGACATAGCCGGCGGGGAGGCCCAGGCCCTTCAAGCCCGAGATCATCACATGCGCGAAGTCCTGGCAGACGCCGTGGCGGGCCGTGAAGGCGTCGAGCGCGGGGGTGGCGACGGTGGTCGCCTCAGCGTCATAGGTGAAGTCCTCACGGATGCGGGTCATCAACTCCGTGGCGGCCTCAAGGATCGGGCGGCTTTTGGCGAAGCTCCGCCGGGCATACTCGGTGATGGCCGGCGCGGCCGGCGTTCGGCGCGTGGGGTAGAGATAGGCGGCGGGCCCATCGGGGCCCAAACGGCGGCTCTCGAAGGTCTCGGCGCGGACGGCTTCCCAGGCGGCGGTGCGCCGGGGATCGGGCGGGTAGGGCGCGTGGACATCCACGCGGGAGCGCGCCTCAATCACCAGAGAGGCGTGCGGCGTGTCGATCACCACGGTGCGGGTCTTCTCCCCGAACGGCCCCAAGCCGTCGCGGGTGTCGGAGGGCCGGGGGGTGACGTCAATCGCGGCGGCGAGCACGGTCTGCGCCGAAGACGACTGTGGCGTCAGCCGAAGCACGCAGCGGGCGAAGGTGACGGCGTCCTCGTAGCTGTATGTGGTGCGATGGCGAACGGCGTAGATCACGCCAGGCCCCCCAGTTTCACCGTCGGCACCGCGTGGGCGCCCTGCAGGAAAAAGCGGTCGGCGACCGCGCCGGAGAGCCGCAACAACGTCCGCTCGAAGGTCTGCATCGCCGCCGGCGTCAACTGCCGGGCGTCGGTCGTCTCGACCTCGGTGGCGAGCGGCAGCAGGATCTTGCTCGGCTCTTCCAGCATGCCATCGGCGAGGAGCGACGGCAGGACGGCTAGGTGGCTCTTGAGGGTCTCCACCTGGAAGGCCAGCGACCGGGTGTTGAAGGGATCGAGCATCACCATGTCCCGCACCGGCGTGAGGGCTAGGCCCACCAGGTATCGGGCGCGGTAGGTGATCTGGCTGTCAGCGAGGTCGAGAAGCAGGTCGAGATCGTCGGGCGTCGCGCCGTCGTGCGCGAAGGTGCGCGTCACCCGGCAGGTATTGATCCCGCGCTCGATGCGGCGGCCCATGTCGAGGAAGCGCCAGCCGGCGACGCGGTTCATGTTCTCCTGCGCGAGGCCGGCCAGGGCGGCGAGGATCTGCAGCGCGCTTTCCACCTGCTGCAGCGCCTCGGCTTCGGAGAGCGGCGCCTGGGCGCCTTCGGCGAGTTCGCTCTCCAGGTTGACCAGCAGGGTCCAGAAATCCGCAGAGAGCCGCTCGCGCATGCTGGCCGCGGTGCGCCGCGCGCCCCGCACCAAGAAGATCACCGAGCCGTAGGCGGTCGCGTCGTGCAGGGCGTCGCGCGCCGATTCCAGCGCCGCGGCCCCGAGGTGCTTCTCGTCCAAGGCGCCCCAGTCGACGAGCAGCTGCTGCAGGCTGATCAGCGTCTCGCCGCTGGTGTGGACAGCGGACTCGGAGTCCATCAGGCTGGTGCATAGGCTTCGCACCAGCCGCAGCGTCGCTTCGGCGCGTTCGATGTAGCGGCCGAGCCAGAACAGGTTGTCCGCGGCGCGACTCGGCAGATGGCCCAGGATTCGGCGCACCTTCACGTCATCCTGACTGGCCAGTAGGCTGATCCGCTCGACGGGCTTGTCGTCGATCACCCAGACGTCGGCGGTGCGGGCGTCGCCGCCCATGGAGATGGCGCGGGCGTCGGGCCGCTCGGACGTGCGGCAGAAGCCGCCCGGCATGATCTTCATCCCCTCCGGCGTCCAAGCGGCATAGACCCGCAGCACGAAGGGGGCGGCCTCCAGGCGCCCGTCGCGCAGCACCGGCATGGTCGACAGCCGCACCACCTCCTGGCCGACAAGGTCCCCGGGACGGTCGGTGAGGCGCTGCCGCAGGTCGGCCTGCGCCTGCGGCGCCAGGTCGGCCATCAGCCCGGGCCGCGTCAGCGCCCCATTCTCCCCCGGGGTGTTGAAGGCCGGCGCGATGACCAGCTCGTCGAGATTCTGTTCGACCAGGGCCCGTTCCTGCGGCTGGCCGCACCACCAGGTGGCGATGTTGGGCATCCGCAGGTCTTCGCCCAGCAACCGGCGGCACAGCTTCGGCAAGAATCCGAGCAGCGCCTTGGATTCCACCACCCCCGAGCCGGGCATGTTGAGCATGGCCACGCCCTCGGCGCGGATCGCCGCCAGCAGGCCTGGCGCGCCGAGCCGGGACGCGCTGTTCAGCTCAAGCGGGTCGATGAAGTCGGCGTCGACCCGCCGCAGGATGACGTCCGCGCGCTTCAGGCCGGCGATGGTGCGAACGTAGACCTTGCCGTCGCGGGCGATCAGATCGTCGCCTTCGACCAGCAGGAACCCCAGGTACCGCGCCAGATGCGCCTGCTCGAAATAGGTCTCGCTGAACGGGCCGGGCGTCAGAAGGCAGATGCGCGGATCGGCGCGGTCGGCGGCCCCGGCCAGGCCCTTGCGGAAGCCGTCGAAGAACGGCGCCAGACGCTCGACGTTCATGGCGTTGTAGAGGTTTGGGTAGGCGCGGGACAGAACCAGCCGGTTCTCCAAGGCGTACCCCGCGCCGGACGGCGCCTGAGTGCGATCGTCGAGCACCCACCAGCGCCCGTCGGGCCCACGGCCAAGGTCGGCGGCGTAGAGCTGCAGGTAGCGGCCGCCTGGCGGCTTCACGCCCCGCATCTGCGGCAGGAAGTCGATGCTGCCGGTAAGAGCCGCGGCGGGCAGTTGGCCCTCTTCAACCAGGGTGGCGCCGGCGTAGATGTCCTGCAGCAGGGCTTCCATGAGCTCGGCCCGCTGTTCGACGCCGCGGGCGATCTGGCGCCACTCGCTCTGGCCCAGGATCAGCGGCAGCGGATTGAGCGGCCAACTCTGCTCGGTCTCCTCCCCATAGACCCGATAGGAGACGCCCGTGTCGCGGATGTGCCGGGTGGCCAGGTCGAAGCGGCTTTTGAACTCGCCTTCCGGATACTCCGCCAGGTCCCCGAGGAAGCTCAGCCAGTCGCCGCGCGGCCGACCGGTCGCGTCGAACAGCTCATCCGGGATGCCGGGCAGCGGCGAATACCCGCGCAGCCACGCGGAGAGCCGCTTGGCCGCAGACGGCTCAAGGTCTTCGCTTCGGCGCTGGCTGGCGGTCTCAGCGGCCACCGGGCGTCCTCAGGTCCAGGGTCATCGGGAACTCGTCCGTCGGCTCGGGTTGCGGGACCTTGATCAGGCCGGGGCTGTGGCCCTGATCCTCGAAACGCGCCTTGCGCCGCGCCTGGGCCTCGTAGGCGTTGACCGGGAAGGTATCATAGCTGCGGCCACCCGGATGGGTGACGTGATAGACGCAGCCACCCATCGAGCGACTGTTCGCCCGATCGACGATGTCGAAGGTGAGCGGCGCGTTGACCGGCAAGGTCGGATGCAGCCCGCTGCGCAGCTTCCAGGCCTTGTAGCGAACCCCGGCGACCGCCGCCATGGAGACCTCCGTCGGGCGCATCGACAGGGCGCGGCCGTTGCACGTGATGACGTGCCGCTGGGGATTGAAACCGTCGGCCAGGACCTGCAACCGCTCGACGGAGGAATCGACGAAGCGGACGGTTCCGGATCCCGAGCTTTCCTCGCCCATGACGTGCCAGGGCTCCAGCGCGTGCCGCAGCTCCAGCGTGACGCCGCCATATTCCACGCGCCCGTGCACCGGGAAGCGGAAGGCCCGCTGCGCCTCGTACCACCCCGCGTCGATCGCGTAGCCGGCGCCGTTCAGGTCGGCGATCACCTCGAGGAAGTCGCGCCAGACGAAGTGGGGCAGCATGAAACGGTCGTGCAGCGCCGTCCCCCAGCGCACCATCCGGCCCCTCTGCGGCTCGCGCCAGAACCAGGCGACCAGGGCGCGGATGATTAGCTGCTGCGCCAAGCTCATGCGCGCGTCCGGCGGCATCTCGAAGCCGCGGAACTCCAGCAGTCCGAGCCGGCCGGTCGGACCCTCCGGCGAATAGAGCTTGTCGATGCAGATCTCGGTGCGATGGGTGTTGCCCGCCACGTCGGTCAGCAGGTTCCGCAACAGGCGGTCGACCAGCCACGGGGCCGGCGGCTTCCGGCGGCTGGGCGGGGGGATGAGCCCGAGCGCGATATCCAGTTCGTAGAGCGCGTCGTGCCGCGCCTCGTCGATGCGGGGCGCCTGGCTGGTGGGCCCGACGAACAGGCCGGAAAACAGGTAGGAGAGCGCGGGGTGGCGCTGCCAGTAGAGCAGCAGGCTCTTAAGGACATCGGGACGGCGAAGGAACGGCGAGTCCGCCGGGCTGGCGCCGCCGACCACCACGTGGGCGCCGCCGCCGGTGCCGGTATGGCGTCCATCGGTCATGAACTTGTCGGCGCCCAAGCGGCCGGCGCGGGCGTCGGCATAGACCCCTGTGGTGATATCGACGGCTTCGCGCCAGGTGGCGGCGGGGTGCACATTGACCTCGATCACCCCCGGGTCGGGCGTTACCTTCAGCACCCCCATGCGCAGGTCCGCGGGCGGCCCGTAGCCCTCCAGGCGGATCGGGGAATCGTCCGCCGCGGCCTGCAGCTGGGCGAGGAGTTCGAGGTAGTCCTCCAGCCGGGCGATCGGCGGCATGAAGACATAGAGGTAGCCGTCCCGCGGCTCGATGCTCAGCGCCGTGCGGACCGCGGCGGGCTTGCCCTTGCGCGGCGGATCCGGACCCTCGCCGCCCTGCGCAAGCTGCGCATAGTCAGGCAGGCGCCCACGATCCTCGTACGGATCGAGGGGGGTGATGTGCGGGTAGTCCTCGGGCTTGAGCTCCGGCAGGGCGTCGAGCGGCAGACGCAGGCCGAGCGGCGAGTCGCCGGGGATGGCGTAGAGCCGTCCGCGGCGGAACCGCCAGGCTTCGCTGAGCCAGCCGCGCCCCTCGGCCTTGCTGACCGCCCGCCGCAGCGGCAGCACATAGCCGAGCGTCTTCGAAAGACCGCCCTGCAGGACGCGCCGCAGCCGCACGCGCGCTGCGGGATCGTCGAGCGCCGTGTCGGTCAGCTCAACACCGGGCGGCAGATCCGTCTCCGCCTTGATCGCCGGCAAGGGATCTTCCCGCGCCGGGAGGATGAAGGTCGGATCGACGCCCAGCCGGTCGGCCAACCGCTGGATCACGTCCCGGGCGTCGGCAAGGGTGGCGGCGGGCGGGCGCTCGTCCGCCAGGGCCGCGGGGGCGTCGCGCCAGACGGTCTGGCCGTCGCGGCGCCAGTAGAGACCCAGCGCCCAGCGCGGCAGAGGCTCGCCGGGATACCACTTGCCCTGGCCAAAATGCAGCATGCCGCCGCGTCCGAAGCGGTCCTTAAGGCGGCGCAGCAATTGCTCGCTGAGAGTCTGTTTGGTCGGCCCGGTGGCGTCGATAGTCCACTCGGCGGCTTCAAAATCGTCGATCGAAACGAAGGTGGGCTCACCGCCCATGGTGAGGCGAACGTCCTGCTTTTGCAGATCCGCCTCGACGGCCTCGCCGACCGCGTCCAAGGCGGCCCAGTCGGTCTCTTCGAAGGGCCGTGTAATGCGGATGGGCTCGACCAGACGGGTCACCGTCATCGCGAACTCGAAGTCATCGGCGGGCCGGCTCGAGCCGCCGGTGATCGCGGCGGCTGAGCGGTAGTGCGGCGAGGCCGCCAGCGGGATATGGCCTTCGCCGCAAAGCAGGCCCGACGTGGCGTCGAGTCCGATCCACCCGGCCCCCGGAATATAGACCTCCGCCCAGGCGTGCAGGTCGGTGAAATCCGTCTGAGTTCCGAGCGGGCCTTCGACCGGGTCGATGTCCGCTTTCAGCTGCAACAGGTAGCCGGACACGAACCGCGCCGCGAGGCCCAGCTTGCGCAGCATCTGGACGAGGAGCCAGGCGCTGTCGCGGCAGGACCCGGAGCCGAGCTGCAGGGTGGTGTCGGGCGTCTGAACGCCCGGCTCCAGGCGAACGACGTAACTCACCGCGGCGCGGACCTGGGCGTTGAGCCCGACGACGAAATCGACGGTGGGCCGCCCCGCGGGCTCGAGGGCGGCGACGGCCGCCTGCAAGCCCGGCCCGTCGTCGTCGATTGCCAGATAAGGTGTGAGATCGTGGGCGAGCGCCATCGGATAGCTGAAGGGCAGGGTCTCGGCGTAGGGCTCGACGAAGAAGTCGAAGGGATTGATCACCACCATCTCGGCGGTGAGGTCGACGGTGATGCTGAAGTCCCGCGTCGGCTCCGGAAAGACGATGCGCGCCAGCCAATTGCCGTGAGGATCCTGCTGCCAGTTGATGAAGTGCGCCGCCGGCGTCACCTTCATCGAGTAGCTGGCGATCTGCGTCCGTGTGTGCGGCGCCGGTCGTAGGCGCACTACGTGCGGGCCAAGCGTCGCCGGCTGATCGTAGCGGTAGCGGGTGACGTGATTGAGGGCGGCGATGACCGACAGGGCAGTTCTCTGGGTTCGAGGCGACCCGGACCCTACGCCCTCCGCCGTCCCCGCGCAGACCCCAAATGCAGCCACCGCGGCGCCTTGGCGCTTCTGCCGCAAGCATGAGCAGGCGAGCCTGGATCGGCTTGGCCGCCGAGGCTGCGGATTGTGATGGCCTAGAGTCCGGCCGTCTGCGTCATTCCGCGGCGATCAGCTGGGGCGCCTTCACCGCGTCCGTCACCTCTTCACAGATGACGGCGAATTCGGTCAGGCGAGACGGCCCAAAGGAATGGGTCATGGCCACGTCGGCCGCGTCGCGCCCGCGCGCGATCACCACCCGGCCGATCCGGGGCGTGTTATGGCGCGCGTCGAACGTGTACCAGCCGCCCTCCAGGTAGACCTCGAACCAGGCGCTGAAGTCCATCGGCGCGTCCACCGGCGGAATACCGATGTCGCCCAGGTAGCCGTTGCAGTAGCGCGCCGGGATGTTCATCGCCCGGCACAGGGTCACCGCCAGGTGCGCGTAGTCCCGGCAGACGCCGACCTGCTCCTGATGGCCCTCAAGCGCCGTGCGGGTGGACCGCGCGTGCGGATAGCCGAAGGTGATCCGCCGGTGGACGTAGTCGACGATCGCCTGCACCCGCGCCCATCCCTCAGGGACCTGCGCGAACAGTGACCAGGCGAGATCGCTCATGAGGTCCGTCTCGCAATACCGGCTGCCGAGCAGGAACGGCAGCGCCTCCGGCGGCAGGTCGCCGACCGGCACTTGCCGCGCCGCCCAATTCTGGACATCCGGCGCGCCGCTGTCGGCGATCAGGAAATCCGAGGCGAACACCGTGGTCCCCGCCGGCGCGACCAGCCGCGTCACCCGGTTGCCGAATTCGTCGGCGCAGCGCGCGACCGGCACGCCGCCGCTCGCCTGCACGTCGTCCGGCGTCAGCAGGTCGCCCAGCCGTTCGGGGCGGACACTGAGCTTCAGCAGCATGGGGGTGGGATAGGGACACTCGAGGGCGATGCGATATCCGGCGCGAATCTTCATAGGGCGGCTCGTGACGTGTTGGATGGAGACCCCGGCGGTCCCCGGTCGGGCAAGAACCCGTTCCCTTCTGCGGGGTTCCCAGCCCAGCGATCTGCGCCGCGGCGCCTTGAGGGCGACGACCCTCGGCCCGCAGGCCGCGCACCCGGCGAGCTGGCGGACGTGACACCGCAATTGCGATCAAGCAGCCTCAGCTTAGGGGGCTAGAACGCCCCCTCCGAGCAACGAGGTGAATCATGTCCGTGGTCGAGAGGGCAACTTGGGTGATCGAGCGAAATCTGACGCAAGAGCTAACCCTCGAGAGCTTGGCGCAGGCCTGCGGCGTTTCGCGCTTCCATCTGTCCCATGCGTTTGGGCAGACCGTCGGGCGGCCGGTGATCCAGTATCTGCGGGAGCGGCGGCTTAGCGAAGCGGCCTGCCGCCTGGCGCGGGAGAAGCGGGGCGTGTTGGATGTGGCGCTGGAGGTCGGCTATGGGTCCAATGAGGCTTTCACCCGTGCTTTTCGCGCTCTGCTAGGCGTCACCCCGGAGGCGGTGAAACGGCGCGCCGACCTGGCCGGCCTGGCGCTGGTCGAGCCGCTTCACCGCCTATTGTCGACGTCCGAACCGCTCGAGGAGCCCCGACGGGAGACCCCCGGCGCACTGAATTTCATCGGCCTTGCAGAGAACCAACGCCTGGGGCGCACGGCTGGAATCCCCGGCCAATGGGGTCGTTTCATGGAGCTCTTCGCCGCGATACCCGAAGTCATAGACCCGATCCCTTGGGGGGTCGCCTTTCCCGCGGACGATGACGGCCGATTCCGCTACGTCGCTGCGGCGAAGGTGGCTGCGGGCGGCCTCGCGCCGCGGGGCCTGTCGCGTCTACGGCTGGAGGCCCAAACCTACCTGGTGTTTTGCCATCGCACGCACGCGTCGCGCATCGGCGAGACCGTGGGCGCGATCTGGAACGACTGGCTGCCTGCCAGCGGCGCCGAGCCCGTTGACGCCCCCTCCCTGGAACGCCACAGCGATGGCTTCGACACGACCACCGGCCTGGGGGGCGTGGAGATTTGGGTGCCGGTTCGGCTCTGACGCCCGCCCTTCACGACCCTATAGCGGCCGTCCACGCGAGATCGTAGGGTCGCAGGCTCTGTCTCGGGTCGCCCGCGGAGGGATCGTGACATCGACCCGCGGCGCCGATGGGGAAGGCGTGCGACCACCATCGCCGGATGCACCGTAGGGTTCATTCGGAAGCGGTGACCATGGCCTTTTCGAGTGGCGCGCGGGCGCCGGAGCGTGACATTGGCCGCTGCCTCGCCCCGCCCGCGCGAGGCCTTTGGAAATCGAGTGACCTCGCCCATGAGACAGCTGGCCAAGTTTTCCCTGGAAATCCGCGAGACCGACTTCGTCATGCGGTTGACCGACGAGACCGGAGAGGTGGCCGAGTTCGCCAGCTCCCCCGAGCAACTCGACCTCGTCATCGACGTCTTCAACGACGTCCTCTCCGAGGAGGGCCAGAGCGAGGGATAGATCGCACGGCGAGCCGCGGTCGCAATCGACCAGCCATCGAGGGACGAGCCCAAATCGATGTCCGTGATCCGTCTCCCCAATACGGCGCGATGTTGATGGGGCAGAGCGAATGCGGCCGGCCCGGCCTGTGCGACAACGAGCTCACGCCCTCGGCCAACAGGACCTCGCTCAGAAGGTCGCAGAGCTGAGCCGCCTCTTCGACCCGCCGCAGCGGCGGCTTTTGAGGAGGCTAAGAGCCTGCGCTTGAGCCAGCGCTGCGATTCCGGGGCGGCCCAGCGCACAATCCAGCGGATGCGGCTCGCTATAGGTGCGACCCCTCGATGACGGCTCGCCAATTGCGGAATCCTGTTGCGGCCGAGTGATTGCTCCGTTGAACTGCCGCCTCCGTGTGCAGGGTCAGTCCGTTGGACCAGTCGGACTACAATCAGTTCCTCGACGTCGTTTATGACTCGGCGGTTGATCCCGGAGCCTGGCCTCAGGTGCTGCGCCGTTTCGCCGAACTGACCGGCGCAGAGTCCGCCCTGCTTATCCAGCAGGACGAGCAGATCGGGAAAGGCCAGGCCATCCGCGTCAATGTCGATCCCGACGCGGCCGAACCCTACTACGGCCATTTCGCGACCCGGAACGTGCTGCACAATACGAAGGACCCGGTTGAGACCCTCAGAAAATGGTGCTCGAACGCTGCATGGGCTACATGCCAGCCAGCATGGCCATTCGCAGAAGGCCGCCGGAACGCGACGCGCCCGTTTTCTGCATGATATCGGCGCGATGGACTTCCACCGTGCGTATGCTGATGCCGAACTCGTGGGCGATCGTCTTGTTGAGCTTGCCGGCGAGAATGCCGCCCAGGATGTCGCGCTGCCGCGGCGTGAGGGTCGCGAAAACCTTACGATAGTTGGCGACGTCATCGCCCCGCGCCGCGCTTTCTGATCCGACGAGAAGCGAGGCCTCAACGGCGGCGACCACGGCCGATTTGGCGAACGGCTTGACCAGGAAGTCGACCGCGCCGGCTTTCATCGCCTCGACCGCCAGGGCGATGTCACCATGGCCCGTCATGACGATGACCGGGTGAGTTGGCGCAACCGCCTTGAGGCGATCCAGCAATTCCATACCGCCCATACCCGGCATGCGGACATCGGTGAGCACGCACCCGGGCGACAGGTTCACCACAGATCCAAGGAGGTCCTCCGCGGAGCTGTAGGTCATGGACGCGATGCCCGCCGACGCGAGCAGATAGACAAGGGTCTGCGCGACGGCCGGGTCATCGTCGACAATGTGGGCGTAGGCGATGCTAGCCATCTGCAAAGGCCATTTCCAATCGCCGCGCCAATTCGGCGCGACGATAGGGTTTCGCCAGGAAGTCAGCACGCTCGACCAGCTCGCTGCTCAGACTCGCATGGTCGGAGAAGCCAGAGGTGAACAGCGTCCGCAGTCCCGGGATGATGTCTTGCGCGCGCGTCGCCAGTTGCCGGCCGTTGATGCCGCCCGGCATCACGATGTCGGTCATCAGCAGGTCGATGTCCGAGGCCTCGCCCAACCGCCTAAGGGCCCCCGGACCATCCTCTCTGGCCGTCACGCGGTAGCCGAGCGCGGTCAGTTGCCGTTCGACCTGACGGCGGAGGAGGTCGTCATCCTCGACCAGCAGTATGTGTCGGGCGACCGGCGGGGCGATGACCTCCTGGGGCTCCGGCGCGGACACGATTTGCAGGGCGGGCACCGGCAGGTACAGGCTGATCGCTGTGCCAACGCCAGGCGCCGAGGTGATCTCCAAACGCCCGCCCGACTGGTTGGCGAACCCGTAGACCATGCTCAGCCCCAGGCCGGAGCCCTTGCCCACGGCCTTGGTCGTGAAGAACGGTTCGAGCACCCGCTTCACGACCGCCTCGGTCATCCCTTCGCCCGTGTCCTCGACGGTGAGAACGACGAGGTCGGCGTCCGCCGCCGTGTCCGATGCGCCTGCGCAGCCTTTCGAGGGTTCGAGGCGCGCGCGGATGGAGAGACGCCCGCCTTCCGGCATGGCGTCGCGGGCGTTGATGCTCAGGTTGAGCAGGGCGGAGGTTAGCTGTGTCGGATCGGCGAGGCAGGCCAGCCCGTGCGGCGCGGCGACATCGATGTGAATGTTCGACCCGAGGGTTCGCTGAAGCAGGGGCGTGAGCGACTTGAAGAGCGCCGCGCAGTCCACGGTCTGCGGGCGGAGTGGCTGTTGCCGCGAGAATGCGAGGAGGCGGCTCACCAGGTCGGCCCCCCGTTCAGCCGCGTCCAGAACGAGCTGGGCGAGCGGCTCGAGATCGGGGCTGTCCGCGAGCCCTTCAGACAGCAGTTCCGCACTGCCGATGACCACCGTCAGCAGGTTGTTGAAATCGTGCGCCACGCCGCCGGTGAGCTGGCCCACGGCCTCCATCTTCTGCGCCTGGCGGAGCTTGTCCTCGGCCGCTTCGTGCTCGCGCATGTCGCGCGCGACGGCGAACATCGTCTGATGCTCGACCGACCAGACGGCCGACCACATCACCGGCACCGCCGTGCCGTCGCGATGCATATAGCGGTTGGTGAAGGCCTTGGTCGGAACGCCCCGCACGATCTCGACGGCGATCGCCGTGGTGGCCGCGACATCGTCCGGATGCACAAAATCGATGTAGGGGCGGCCCAGGAGCTCGTGGGGCGGATAACCCCAAAGGTCTTCGGCGTGCTTGCTGACCTTGGTGAACCGACCTTGCGCATCGATCGTGCTGATGACGTCGAGCGAATGGTCGAAGATCGTCTGCTTTACGCTGAGCGCGGCTTCCAGTTGTCGGCGGCCGGCCTCCAGCTCGTCGGCTGCGAGCTTTTCCCGCGTGACCTCGTGGCCCTGACAGAACACCCCGGTGACAACGTCCTCTGCGCCTCTGATCGGCTGAAGAACGAAATCGGCGTAGGCCGCTTGCATGGGGCCGTCGGCCGTCCGCTGAAGAAGGATCTTGGCCGCACGAGCGGCGTAGGGCGTCCCCCGCTCATAGACCCTGTGGATGAGCGCGAGCAGGCCCTGGGACGCGAACTCCGGAAGCACGTCGCCGATCGGCTGGCCCAGTACATCGCGATCGCCGATAAAGGCCGTTCCTGCGGCATTGATCAGTTCGAAGACGTGTTCCGGTCCGGTGAGGATCGCCAGGAACCCCGGGGCGTGATCGAACAGTTCGCGGATGCGCCGGACCTCGCCGCCCAGCAGGCGATTGCATTCATCGGCCACGAAATCCGCGAGGTCGGCCAGGCCCGCGGCCATGGCGGCGTCATAGGGGCGGGGCCGGATATCGAAGACCCGCAGGGCGCCCAGGCATCCGCCGTTCCACAAATGGATCGGCGCCGCGGCGCAGAACCGGATGCGCAGACCGTCTCGGACGCCGGGATGATCTCGCCAGTCGGGGTCCAGCTGCGCGTCTGAAATCCAATAGGGCTCGTTGGCGTGCTGCGCGATGAGCATGGCCGCGGCATCGTCGGCATGTTGGCCGGCGCGCTTCCCACGCCAGACCCGTCCGCCCTGGACGGCGATCATGTCGGCCTCAGGCGCGCCGAAAAGCTGCTCGGCCAAGCGACCCGCCCGAAGCGCGCTCGGCCGGATCGACTCCAGCTTCAGCAAGCCAAGCGGGCCGAGATCGAAGTTTACAAGCTGCATATCGTCCGCAAGCTCGAGGCCGGGCAGATACTGCACTTTCATTTTGGGACGTGGGCGACGCGGCCCGGCTTTCAACGACCGGAGGCTCGCGAAGCGAAAGCCGTACCCGGACAGAGATCGGCGCAGAGACTATTTTGGGTAGCAGTATGAACCCGGACCTTAGCCGAATTCCCGCCTAGGGTGTGGTGTTTGTCCTACCGGAGGGTGCGACCAATGCGCCCGACGCGCCGGTGCGGCAAGTCGGAAATACCGCGCCCGAGCGTCGGTGGGACTCGCTATGGGCGCCGCCGGCGTCCGCTGGCCAGCGCCGGCCGCTCCAGGGGGGCCCTGCTTTTCGGCCATCGGGGCTACGGCTGGGACATGGACGAGGCGGGGCGTAATTCGCAACCAGGTGGCCAGGTCGCTCGCGATGATGAAGGAGCCCAGGCGCAGGATCATGCGCTGGCCGCGCGCTTGAGAGGCGCCGTCGAATGCACGCCCCGCCGCGCGTTCAGCAGGCCGTCGAGCGCTTCCAAAGGACAAGCATGTCGATGGGTTTCGGCAGGTGGAGATCCGCTCCAGCGGCCTCCGCCGCGGCGCGATGGATGGGCTCCACGTTGGCGGTGACCATGATGATCGGAAGGCGGGGCCGTCCCTCGGCGGCCTCTCGGCTTCGGATCGCCCGGGTGGCGCACAAGCCATCCATCACCGGCATCTGCATATCCATCAGGATAGCGTCGAAGGGCGTATCGCGTGAGGCGGCGACGCCCTGCGCCTCGTCGACCCCGCTGGCCGTCGTGCACCCAGCCGACTGCAGGATCGCTTCGGCGACCTTCCGATTGACCAGCAGGTCGGCCGTGGCCATGACCCCGTTCAGGGGTGTCCGCAGTTCGTGGCTCATGGGGGGGAGGAACGCCTCCCCCAACGTCCCGCGCCGTGGCGCGGCTCGCGCCCGGCCTGGATGTTGACGAACGTCCCAATGGTGAGACCTCCACAGGGCGGCGCTCAATACGCCAACCGAAGGCTGATCGTCGCCGAAGCGCCGCGGGGATTGATCTTGCGATTTGCGCGCACGTAGAACTACTTAGACAAGGCGAAGCGCGCGAACGCCGTGGCTTCAGACCCCCAGGGACCTTCCAGGCCGGGGCTGGCCTCTTCGCGGGCGTATGGACGCCATAGACGGCGTCCGGAAGGCGCCGGGGCGGGAGGCGGACGGTTGCGGCGCGCGTGGATGGACCACCGCACGCTCGCTCATTCGTCCTCCTCTTCGCTCTCACGATCATATTTCTTCTTTTCAGCCCCGAAGAAGATCGCAGTGGGTACGCCGGCCAGGATCGCCGCGGCCGCCAATCCGACGCCGGCTCCGATTCCGCCAGCCATCGCGCCGCCCTGCGAATAGCCGATGGCCCATCCGCCCAAGGGCAGCAGAACGAGCGCCAGAATCGCGGCGAGGCACATGGAAGGCTCTCCGGCCAGAAGGGGGGTCGTAGACCAATTGCGGGCGGAGACTCAGTGCTCTCATGGGAGCGCTCGTTCCGCTGGACCGGCGCGTTTGGCGGGACGAGCCCGTCTGCCTAGGCAAAACGCAGCACAGCGCTTTTGGCGTTCGGGATCGTTGAACCGCTTGAAGAGCGACGCCGGCGCCTTGCGCCGCAGCGGTCGGCGAGGCCTCGACGAGTTGCGCCTCCATGGGTGCGCGAAGTCGAGGGGCAGGGGTGGGCTGGGAAGGGTGGTCATCGGCGAGGCGACCCGCCCCCGGCTTGCCGTCCAGCGACCGCGCAACCGATTGACGGCGACCTCGTTCGGGGCCCAGCGGATGGAGGCTGGCATGAGCGACAAAAGTATGGACCGGCGGGGGTTCCTGCAGATCGCGGCCGGCGCGGGGGCTACGGCCGGCGCCCTCGCCACCGTCGCCGAGGCGCAGCCCTCCGAGGTGAGATCCGCCCTGACCGCGCAGCCGGCGCCGGTCTTCGACGCCGACGAGACGACAGCCGACATCCTCGTCGAGACCCTGATCGCCTGGGGCGCCACCACGGCGTTCGGGATCGTCGGCGACGGGATCAATTCGCTGATCGAGGCCCTGCGCAAACGCCAGGACCGCATTCGCTACATCGGCGTGCGCCACGAAGAGGCCGCGGCCTTCATGGCCTCGGGCATCGCCAAGCATACGGATGGCCTGGGCGTCTGCCTGGGCACCACCGGCCCAGGCGCGGTGCACCTGATGAACGGCCTCTACGACGCGATGATGGACGGCGCGCCCGTAGTGGCGCTGACCGGGCTGACGTTCCACGACCTGCGCGGCGTCCGCTACCAGCAGGGGATCGAGACGGTCCGGCTGATGGAGAGCGTCGCGCTCTACAATGAAGAGGTCACCGGCCCGGAGCACGCGGTGGTCGTCGCCAACCGCGCCTGCCGCGCGGCGCTGGGCGACCGCGGTGTGGCGCACCTGGCGATCTCCAAGGACGTGCAGCAGATGAAGCGCTCGGCGGACAAGCGCTCAATGCGCAATCCGGGCGCCCGCTCGTCCTCGTCCTGGAGCCCGCCGCTCGCGGCGCCGCCCGCCGATCAGCTGAAGGCCGCCGCCGACGTTCTGAACGCCGGTGCGCGGGTGGCGGTGCTGGCGGGGCAGGGCGCCTTGCCGGCGCGCGAGGAGGTGACGCGGCTGGCCGACCTGCTGGGCGCGCCGGTCGCCAAGGCCCTGCTGGGCAAGGCGGTGCTGGCGGACGACAGCCCCTTCACCACCGGCGGGATCGGCGACCTCGGCACCGCGCCGTCGTCCTGGGCGATGAAGACCTGCGACACGGTGCTGATCCTGGGCTCGACCATGCCGTGGGAGGAGTACTATCCGACGCCGGGCCAGGCGCGCGGCGTGCAGGTGGATATCAAGCCCGACCGGCTGGGCCTGCGCTATCCCGTCGAGGTGGGCCTGACCGGCGACGTCAAGTCGACGCTGCAGGGCCTGCTGCCGCTGCTGTGGCGCAAAGCCGACCGCGGCTTCCTGACGGAGGCGCAGCGGCGGATGGCGGACTGGAACGGACTCGTGGACCGGGTGGCCGCGACGCCGCGCTCGCCCCTGCGGCCGCAGATGGTCATCCACGCCTTGAGCGAGCTTCTGGCGGACGATGCGGTGATCTCGCTGGACTGCGGCGCCAACACCCACTTCGCCGCCCGGGGCCTCAGGCTGCGCGCCAACCAGCGGCTGACCGGCACGGGGATGATGGCGTCCATGGCGCCGGGCCTGCCCTTCGCCATCGCCGCCCAGATCGCCTATCCGCGGCGCCAGTCGGTGGCGGTGGTGGGCGACGGCGGCTTCGCCATGCTGATGGGCGAGCTTACGACCGCCGTGGCGCACAAGCTGCCGGTGAAGGTGATCGTGCTCAAGAACAACAGCCTGGCCGAGGTGAAGTTCGAGCAGCAGGAGATCGGCAATCCGGAATACGGCTGCGACCTCGCGCCCATCGACTTCGTGGCCTTTGCCCGAGCCTGCGGCGCGGAAGGGTTTCGCTGCGCCACGCCGGCGGAGATCGGCCCCGCGATCCGTGCGGCCCTGGCCTCGCCGGGCGTGGCGGTGGTCGAGGCGGTGGTCGACGCCAACGAGAGGCCCGCCAAGCCGGATGAACTCAAGGTCTAGGCGCGTCCAAGCTCAGTCGAGGTCCATAAGGGCGATCCCAAGATCCGGTCGCTTCCTGCGACACAGGTGGGCCGGGGTCTCGACCACCGTGACCTCCAGGGTGGGATGCACGAAACCCTTCAGCAGATGCCCGCCGCGCGCCGCGCCGTCGCTGAGCCCCAGCACAATGTGAGCGTGCAGGCTGGGGCCGCCGTCGTCGCCGGTGACGATGTCGCCGATCAGGCTCAGGACCTCGCACTGCTCGTCCACCGGGATCGGCCGGTAGGTCTTCTGGACGAAATCGAACCAGCCCACCTCGGCGCGTTCGAAGGCGCCGATGGCGGTGAAGGACGCCGCGTGCAGGCCCTTGTCCCTGGCGAACTGGGCGATCGCCCCGAACGCCTCCTCGCCGCTGTCGAGCACCAGGACGAAGGTCCGTTCCCCGGCGTTTTCCCAGACCAGTTTCGACTTCATCGCCAGGCCTCCAACGTTGGAGCGCGAACCCCCGACGCCGCACCGGAGTCGCAGCCGCATCCTGAGGAACCTCCGCCAGGGCGAACCGTATTGCAGGCCACGAGACTCCTGAGGGGCAGCGTTCGATGCCCAACCCCCGTTCAACCGCACGGATCGGCGGCCATCCGCTGCATCCGATGCTCGTGCCGATCCCGATCGCCTGCTTCGTCCTGACCTTCGTCTCGGACCTGGCCTACTGGAAGACGGCCAACATGCAGTGGGCCAACATGTCGGCCTGGCTGCTGACCATCGGCCTGGTGGTCGCGATCTTCGCGGTGCTGGCCGGCCTGATCGATTTCCTGGGCGAGCGGCGCATCCGTTCGCTGCGGGCGGTGTGGATCCACGCTGTCGGCAACGCCATCGCGCTCGTGCTGGCGATCCTCAACGCCTTCGTGCACAGCCGCGACGCCTACACCTCCGTCGTGCCGACCGGCCTGATCCTGTCGGGGCTGGTGGTGCTGATCCTGCTCGTCACCGGCTGGAACGGCTGGTCGATGGTCTACCGCCATGGCGTGGGCGTCCGCCCGGAGGACCGCGCGTGAACCCGCTGCGCCTGACCCTCTTCGTCGCGACCGCGCTCAGCCTGGCGGCCTGCGGCCCCAAGCCGATCGATCCGCACCGCCAGATCGGCGCCAATCCCTAGCTGCCAGAGATCCACCAGTACCTCCTGCCGCCGATGAAGGTGGAGAAGATCACCCCCTGGGGCGACGCCACGACGGTGGCGCCCGGGCTGCAGGTCAAGGTCTTCGCCAAGGACCTGAAGAACCCGCGCTCGCTCTATGTCCTGCCGAACGGCGACGTCCTCGTCGTGGAATCCGACGGCCCGAAGCCACCCGCGCCCGGGCGGCCGAAGGAGTTCGTCATGAACTGGATCGAGAAGCAGGCGCACTCCAGCACCAAGGCCGGCAACCGCATCCTGCTGTTCCACGACGCGGGCGATGGCGCGCCCGCGACCCGCACGGTGTTCATCGATCACCTGAAGTCGCCATTCGGCGTCGTGCTGGTGGGCGCCGACCTCTACGTCGCCGACACCGACGCGGTGCTGCGTTTCCCCTACCAGACCGGCCAAACCTCGATCACCACGCCGGGAGTGAAGCTTTGCGACCTGCCGGGCGGGCTCATCGACCACCACTGGACCAAGAGCCTGACGGCCAGCCCGGACGGGACGAAGCTCTATGCGGGCATCGGCTCCAACAGCAACATCACCGAGAATGGGCTGGCGGCGGAGCGCGGCCGCGCCGCGATCATGGAGATCGACCGGGCCACCGGGGCGCAGCGCGAGTTCGCCTCCGGCTTGCGCAACCCCAACGGCCTGCAGTTCGAGCCACAGACCCACCAGCTGTGGGCGGTGGTCAACGAGCGCGACGAGCTTGGCCCCGACCTCGTGCCCGACTACCTGACCTCGGTGAAGGACGGCGCCTTCTACGGCTGGCCCTACAGCTATTACGGCCAGCACGTGGACCCGCGCGTGAGGCCGCAGCGGCCGGACATGGTCGCCAAGGCGATCCCGCCCGACTATGCGCTGAGCTCCCACGTGGGCCGCTGGGGATGGTGTTCTACACCGCCTCCAACCTGCCGGCGGCCTATCGCGGCGGCGCCTTCGTGGGCGAGCACGGCAGCTGGGATCGCACCGTGCTCAACGGCTACAAGGTGGTCTACGTACCCTTCGCCGACGGCCGCCCGTCGGGCATGGCGCAGGACGTGGTCACGGGCTTCCTGACGCCCGACGGCAAGACGGTGCGCGGCCGGCCGGTCGGCCTGGCGGTCGACGCCAGGGGCGGCCTGCTGATCGCCGACGACGTCGGAAATACGGTCTGGCGGGTCACTGCGGCCGGAAGCTGACACCCGGCCGTCGCCTCAGGCGCCGGTCAGCCCGGCTTCCCCTCCAGTTGACCCGCACCCGAAGCGCCCGCCCTGCCTGAAACGAGAAAGCCAGGAGGCCGCTACGCGACGTCCGTCAAGACGCCTGCGGCCCACCTCAGGTTCAGGCTCCATGCGCGACGACGCCGTACAGCCGGCGCGTTCCGCTCCATGGAAGAACTGGACCGCTGCATCTCGAACGCCGCGCTGGCGCTGCGGCTGGCGTTGGCGGTGACCGAGCGCGGCAAGCGAGCTGAGTTCCTCGCCATGTTGAGGACGGACGGCGCAAGCCGACGAGCGGGCGGCTTTTCTCGTTTCCGAGCTCGTGGCGGCGTAGCCCTATCGCATGGCCAGGGGCGCTCGCCGCCAATCCCGACCTTTGCCAGACCGACGAGCGCCATTCTCTTCGGCGCGGATCACTGACACGCTGTGGTCGCGGACGGACATCGCCGAACGGATCGACGCGAACCGCCCGCAGCCGGGCAAGCGCGGGCCTTACAAGAGGAAGATCGCCCCATAGCCGGAACCCGGGGGGCAGCTGTGGTTCTAAGGCGCACTGGAGTACGGGGCTGCGAATGCCGCAATATCGGTTCTTCTTCCTGACAGAGAACGGCGCACCGGCGAAGGGCGCAGGCTTCCCGTTCCGCGATGACGACCACGCGATGGAGTTCGCTAAGCTCGCGTCCAAAGGGGGGCAGCGGAACTTTGGAGCGGTGATCGGCTGTCTGGGAAAACCCCTCCGACGAAAATTCAAACTGAGACACTACCGGGCGGCGGACGCTCTTGACCGGACCGACATCCACGGAAAAGCGCCTCGCAAAGGCAGGGCGCTTCGTCAGACTCCGGGGGCCGCCGGACTAGGCGGCGACCAGCCGGCGGCGGCGCAGGAGCGCGCCAGCGCCGCCGAAGCCCATGATCATCAGCGCCCAGGACGCCGGCTCTGGCACGCCGCCGGCCGTTACGGGGCGAACGCCGGTCACCGCGACGTTGTCGATGCCGTAGAATTCGTTGGCCACGCCTTCGTTGTCGTTGCTGGTGAAGGTGATCACGGTGGTCGCCCCGGTCGGCGTGAACGTATAGCTGAAGTCATAGGTCGCATCGTCATAGCCGCCGCCCGGCGCGCCATAGCCCAGGGTGTCCTTGGCGCTGGCGCCGGTCTGCGGCGCGCAGGAGCCCGTGACATAGCCGCCGGACCCGTCCGAGCCGCAGAAGCTCTGGGTATTGCCGCCGAAGTAGTTCGCGAAGGTGAAGTTGGAGATCGTGTTTCCGCCCGCGGTGACCACGAAGGAATCGCCGCTCCCGCCACCGGCCCCGTTGGCGTTGCCGTCCTGCGACAGGATCGAATACAGGTCGTAGTTCAGGGTCACGGAGGTCAAGCCCGCGGTGTTCAGGGTCAACACCGCCGTCGTCTGGCCCGTGGACAGGTTGCCGAGGAATTTGGTCGAGCCGTTCGGCGCCACGTCGATCGTCGGCGTATAGCCGCCCGCGCCGGTGAAGCCCGCGGTCGAGCCGGACTCGAAATTGTTGTCGTAGACGGTGACGTCGGCCTGAGCGGCGCCGGCGAGGGCGGCGGCTGCGAAAGCGGCGCCGAGCACGGCCAATGAACGGTATTTCATCGAATTCACCTAGCGCTGAAAGCGTGTATGGGCCTCCTTCGTGCGGCCTGGAACGTTCGGCCGCCTCCCCCATTTTGGGGGAAATCGAACCCCGCCGCGGGGGTGCGCCGGGGCGCGACCGCGATCGGCGCCGAAAGCGACAATGACCACGGACCGCTCTGGCCCCCCTCGACCGGGATCCTTTCCGGACGCCATCGCGGCGGTCTCCGGCGCGCCGCCCGGCGCGGCGCCCACGCTGGACGACGACGGCTTTCTGCAATCCGTGGCCGATGCCCTGGGCGGCCTGGCGCTCGACCTGGTGCCCTCGGCCATGGCGCCGGCCGCGGCCCTGTCCTTCGCCGTGGTCGACAGCCGGGGCCGGGCCCGGGCCGCCGATGCGTCCTTCCTGGCGATGTTCTCCGACGACCTCGGCGTCCCGGCTCTGCTTCGCCTGCTGCAGGCGGCCGGCGCGGGCGAGCCCTCCGTTGGCCTCGTCCAGACCCTGGCCGGCGTCCCGGCGGCGGTCTGCGCCGCCTTGCCGGACCAGGCCGTCGGCTGGCCAATGCCCGCCGAACTCCGCGCCGCCCTGGCCGGCGGCGGGCGCCGCTGGGCGCTGCTGGCCTATGTCCCCCTGCGCCTGCCGAAGTTCGCCGAGGACGCGGCCGCGGCCTTCGGGCTGACCAACCGCGAGGTTCGCGTCGCCGTCGCCCTCCTGGAGGCGCCGACCCTGGAGATCGCCGCCGCGCGCCTGCGCATCGGCCGCGAGACCGCCCGCGACGCGCTCAACGGCGCCATGCGCAAAATGGGCGTCCGGCGCACCGCCGCCCTGGTGCGCCGCCTCACCGATCTGGTGTGCCAGGTCTCGCAGGGCGAGGACCTGGAGGCCCTCGGCGCGGCGATGAACCTCACCCCGGGCGAGGCCCGCGTCGCGCGCCTGACCGCCCGGGGCGAGACCGCCGCCCGCGTCGCGGCGACCCTCGGCGTCACCCGCGAGACGGTGAAGACCCACTTGCGCTCCGCCTTCGCCAAGACCGGCCTCAGCCAGGCCAAGGACCTGAGCCGCGCCGCCTCCGAGTTGGGCGCCCTCGAACGCATCGCCCGCGCCGCGGAGATTGCGCCCCTGCCGGACCTCGGGCCCGGACGGTTGCGCATGGTCGCCAGGGCCGACGGGCGGCGTGTAGCCTTCATGGACTATGGGCCGAACCCGGCACGGCCGTTGATCTTCCAGCACGCCCTGGCGAGCGGCCGCACCCTGCCGCCGGCGCTCTGCCGGGGGCTTCAGGCCGCGGGATGGCGCCCCCTCGTGCCCCAGCGACCAGGCTACGGCCTGACTGACATCGACGACGGCGACTACCTGCAGGCCGCGGCGGGCGACGTGGCCGCGATCCTCGATCTCCTGCGCCAGGACGCCGCCGACATCTTCGCCCGCGACATCGCCGCGGCGCCGACCCTGGCCTTCGCCAAGGCCCATCCCGACCGCGTCGGGCGCGCCCTGCTCCTCAACCCGCAAGCCGCAGCCCATCCCGGCCGCCGCCGCTTCGGCGTGTCCATCGCCTCCGGCATCCTGCGCGCCCATCCGGAGCTGATCCACCCATTCTTCGAGGTGCTGCGCCGCCAGATTCGCAGCGAGCGCGTGGCGACCCTGCTGCGCGAGAGCTTCAAGGGCGGCGTCCCGAGCGACATCGCCGTGCTCGACGACCCCGCGCTGCTGGCCTGGATGGTCGCCGATATCCAGGCGATGGTCGCCCGCACCGCGCTCGGCGTTATCCGGGAACGCCTGGTCTACGCCGGCGGCTGGACGCCGCCCTCGGCCGTCGGCGGCAAGACCTGGACGGTCGTGTCCTGCGCCGAACTCGGCGACGAGGACTGGCGACAGCCCTGGTCCGACCTCCCCGATGTCCGCTTCAAATCCCTTCCGAGCGGCGGGCTGCTCCTGCCATATTCCCATCCGGACGCGTTCATCCGTTTGCTGTCGGAGATGTAGCGTGGCGGCCGCTTGACCGTGGACCGCAGACCTTCGGCCCTGGATCGGCGCGACGGGGCGACCACGAACTGGAAACGTTCACGTCCACGGGCAGCGGCGCCGATACGTCGACGACATATCGATAAGCGGGGCGGCCGTTTCGCCCCGCCGGCGGCGCGCCGGAGCCTGTCAGCTGGGTGTTGATGATCGTGGGCTTCGGCATATCCGGCGGTCCTCTGCGCCACCCTCGTCGCGGCGCTGCGCTCTTCGCACAGGGTGAGGGCCGGCGGGCCTCGGCAACCTCTGGTTCCAGGCGCCAGTGAGCTGGAGTTGCGCGATGAGCCCACAACTGATCAGCCCGCCGTCGAACATCCTTCCAAAAAACCCCCAAAAGACCTGACCGCTTTTCCGAACGGGCGCCGCTTTAGGATTTGAGCGGTTCCCCTCAGCGTCAGGCTGGGACGGTCGCCCCGCGCATCCCCATTAGGGGCCTTGGAGGGAAGTAACATGAAGCTAAACCTGCTTTTGGCGGCCGCAGCGTCCGCCGCTGGGCTCGCCCTTGGGGCCTCGGCCGCACAGGCGGCCACCGTAACGGTCAACGCCTCCGACGACCTCTACAATCTGTCGGGCGCGTCCCTGCCAGGCGACTCTGCGGTCGCCATCAACGTGACGGGCCTGACCTCCCTCACCTTCTCGGCCTCCACCGGCGCGACGGTCACGGTGAACGGCGGGAACTACAACGACGCCGACGGCGCGGGGTCGGTCTCCGGCGAGTTCAATACGGGCGCCAATGGGATTTCCGGGATCACCACCTCGACGGCGGGCTTCCTCGCCGGAACGTTCGTGTCCGGCTCGCCGTCGCCGACCGCGCCGACGGCTCTGGATTTCTCGGGCGGAACGTCGTTCGCTTCGCTGTCGCCGCTCTTGCAGCAGGCGTTCTTCATCGGCGACGGCCTGACGGGCGACGCGACCGGCGCGACGCAGACCTTCTACGTGCCGACCGGGGCGACCACACTCTTCCTCGGCCTGACCGACGCTTGCGGCTACAGCGGCGCCCCGAGCTGCTTCAGCGACAACTTTGGATCCTTCAGCGTCACCACCGCGCGCGTCGCCACCGGCGCCGGCATGGGCGGCGTGCCGGAGCCCGCGAGCTGGGCGTTGATGATCGCGGGCTTCGGCGGCGCGGGGGCGGCGTTGCGCCAGCGTCGTCGGACACCGGTCTTCGCCTGATCTGCGCGGGATGCGATGCCAGGCGTCGCATCCCGGTCCGCAAGATGATCTGTCCGCGCCGTCGGTCAGCGCCTCGTAGCCGGGATTGGCTGGGCGCGGCGAATTGAAGTCGACCCAGTTGCGGTTGAGGTCGACGTTCTCGTGGGTCACCCGTCGTAGTCAGGCGAAGCCATAGGGATTGATGGCGTGGACGATCAGCACCGCGACCCCGTCCGGCAAGGTTCGGTGCTCCTCGCGCCGCAGCCAGTCCACCTGAGCGCCGGAGCCGCAAAAGCCTTCCACCCCGTGAGTGCCGCTGATCATCACCAGGACGGCCTCAGCATCGCGCGGCCCGATCCAGGCCACGTCGGTCGCGAGCTCGCCGCCATCAGGACCGCGTTCGGGATGGGGCATGGTCTCAAGCGCTGCACCGGCTGCGCCGGCGGCCTCGAGGAACTTGGTGCGCGCCGCCCGGTAGTCGGGACTGAAGCTCTCGGCGGAATTCATTTTCGGCGCCCCATCCAACGCGCCCGCGAGGTCGAACCGTCGCAAGAGCCGTGGTCGCAGCCATCTAGGAAGGGGGCCGACCTGAGTCCACAGATCAGTTCCCCCGTTCTGCTTGTGCCAGGAGTGGATTTGCTCGAGGACGCCGCGCTAGGAGGCAGCGAATGGGCCTCAGGGGTCGGTGAGCTTAAATCTGCCTACGATCTCGGCACGTTCGGTAGCGCAACCGCTGGATGCGTGGTTGGTGCTTTTCAATAACGGGGAACTAGATGCAGGGTGCGCTCCCGTCTGAAAGTTATCGAATGTCGATGGTGGTAAGAGGGGAGTGCCGCAACCGCAGCGAGCTGGATGTTGGTTTGTAGGGGATCTCTGGGCTCAGAGGAGTTAATCTGACATGTCCCTTGAAGGTGTGCAGCTTCAACTCATTGGAGACTTGCAGGGTCTGCCTTCCGCAGAACCCCACTAGACGGCACTGTTCGCAAGAGTCGCGGCGTGGCACAGCTCCAGGAAGGCGCGGACCTTCGCCGGTGAGCGGCCGCGGCCCGGCAGTAGGGCATAGAGCGGGAAGCGCTCATCTGGCCAATCGGGGAAGAGCTCGACCAGGACGCCGCGGGCCACCAGATCGCTCGCCCCGAGCGCCATGACCTGGGCGACGCCCGCCCCGGCCACACAGGCCCCCAGCATCGAGTCGACATCGGAGACGAGCAGGGACCCCGAAGTCTCGACCGGCAGCACCTCGCGACCTCGGCGGAACTCCCACTCGAACGCGCGGCCGGTCACCGGATCGTGGAAATCGATGCAGTCGTGCGTCGAAAGGTCCGTGGGATGGGCGGGCCGCCCGCGCCGCTCCAGATAGGCCGGCGCCGCCACCGTCAGGATGCGGGTCTCTGCAAGCTTGCGGGTGACAAGGGTGCTGGCGGGCGGCGGGTCGCCGAACCGGACGGCGAGATCAAACCCTTCGGCGACCAGGTCGCCGATTGCGTTGCTGGCTACAAGCTCCAGTCGCAGCTGCGGATTGTCCTGCAGGAACGCCGCCAGATGAGCGGCGAGCACGAGGCGTGAGAAGAAGGGGTCGACGTTGACGCGCAGACGCCCACGCACGACTTCGGTCGCGCCGGACGCTTCGTCAGCCGCCGCCTCGATCTCTCCCAGGAGCGGCGAGACGCGCTCATAGAGCCGCCGACCTTCGTCGGTGAGGTGGAGCGCCCGGGTCGTTCGATTGAATAGCCGTGCGCCCACGCGGGCCTCCAGACGCGCGATCCCATGACTGACGCCAGACGCGGTCATGTTCAGCAGCTCGGCGGCGCGCACGAAGCTGCCCGCTTCGACGACGGCTGAGAGGATGCTCACGCCGGAAAGCAATCGGGCGTCGAAGGGCATGGGCAGACCCGCGGCGGCTGTCCGGGAAGATCATGCGTCATTCAGGACGGACCGTCATCAGTCCTCGGACCAAGCCGCGTTTCACCTTGGGAAGGTAGAGGCCCAAAAGGTGTCCCGACGGCGGCCCCGACGGCCCCCGGGAATGGAGATATCGCCATGAATAACCGACCGATAGCGCGACTGGGGGCCACGGTCCTCGGCGCGGCTCTGGCCGCGCTCACCCTGACGCCTCCGCACGCTTCCGCTCAGCCCGTAACCCCCCTTGGAAAGCCCACCCCGATGACCATGCAGTCTGATCTCGCAACCCTCGCCACGGACATTCACTGGCCCGCACGCTTCATTCCCGAGACCGCGGACCTCTTCTCCCACAATTCGCTGCTGATCCACGCCAGTTGCGAGAGGGTCTGGAGTCACATCGTCGACGCTGAAAAGTGGCCCCAGTGGTATCCGAACGCCAAGGACGTGGCCCTGTTGAACGGGGCGAGGGTCCTGGGCGACGGGACCGCCTGGCGCTGGACCACCTTCGGTCTGCCGCTCGAAAGCCGGGTCCACGAATACGTCCCATACTCGCGGCTCGGGTGGTACGGCTACGCCCCCGGCGCGCAGCCGACCTTCTACCACACCTGGTTCCTCACCCCGCGGGGCGCGGACTGCTTGGTGGTGATGGACGAAGCCGGCGTCGGTAAGGACGCCGCCCACCTGCGCGAGACCGACGAGAGCCTCATGCATCGGGGCCACGACTTGTGGCTGGCGACCCTCAAGTGGGTCGCGGAGGGCCAATAGTCAGGGGTGTTCCCCGGCCGCCCTCCCAGCCACGAACAGCAGTTTAGGTTCGGAGCACTTTGTTCGAAACTTCGCCCCACTCTCGGAGTGGTCGCTCGGACCGGTCTCCCCGTGTTCCGAAGGGCATTTGGTCAAGCCAGTCGCGAGTGGGGGGATACCGTCGCTCGGAGTGATCAGCCTTCCTGGATGTAGGCGTCGATGCGCCGGTCCAGCACCGCTAGCGGCATGGCGCCCCACAGGAGGCCCGCGTCGTGGAAACGGCGGATGTCGAAACGCGGCCCAAGGGCGTCCTTCGCCTTCTGGCGTAGGCGCAGCCAGTCCAGCTTGCCCAGCATGTAGCTGCAGGCCTGGCCCGGCCACACGCAGTATTTCTCGACCTCGCTGGCCATGGCGGCCTCGGAGTCACCGAGTACATCGACGACGTACTTAATCGCCCGCTCACGGCTCCAGCCCTGGCTGTGCAGGCCGGTGTCCACCACCAGGCGCACGCAGCGGAACAAGGATTCATGCAGTTGGCCGACGTGGCCGAGCGGATCGTGCTCGTACAGGCCCATCTCCACCGCCAACTGCTCAGCGTAGAGCGCCCAGCCCTCGGTATAGCCGGCGAAACTCCCGCCCTTGCGGATCAACGGCACGTCCGCTTCCTGGGCCAGCGAGAGCTGCAGGTGATGGCCGGGGACGCCTTCGTGGAAGGTAATCGACGGAAGCACCCAAGCGGGCAGCTCCGCCGTGTCGCGCAGATTGACGTAGTAGGCGCCGGGCCGGGTCCCATCAAGCGAACCGCTTTCATAGTAGCCACCCGACGCGCCGGCTTCGATGGCCTGAGGCACGCGGCGGACGACCAGCCTGGCCTTGGGCAGCGTCCCGAACCATCGGGGACGTTTGGCCTGGACCTCTGTGACCTTAGCATTCAGGTCGGCGATCAGCTTGGCTTTGCCCGCGTCCGTGTTGGCGTACCGGAGCTTTGGGTCATTGAAGAGCGCCCGCAGTCGAGCGCCCTCTGAGCCCTGGGTGTAGCCCTGCGCCTTCAGGATGCCGTCCGCCTGGGCGCACTGGATCTTCACGAGGTCGAGGCCCCTCTGGTGAATTTCCGTCGCCGGCATATCAGAGGTGGTCCGCTGTTCAGCCCCAGGGCGTAAAAAGCCTCGCCCTGGGGCAGGCGGGCGACGCCGGCGGTGTGGACGGCACGGAGCCGCATTTTGCTCAGGAGGGCGATCTGGCGAT
>NZ_SSMX01000006.1 GCF_004799515.1 Phenylobacterium sp.
GCGTAAAGGTGATCGCCGCCGTCAACGTCGTCTTGCCATGGTCAACGTGACCAATCGTGCCAATGTTGCAGTGCGGCTTATTGCGTTCGAATTTCTCTTTGGCCATTTCAAGCTCCAGCCCTGTCCGGGCTTGTCCTCTAAACTAGGGTTGGGATTAGGCGTACTTCTTGATCACTTCGTCGGCCACCGCTTGCGGCACCGGGTCGTAGTGATCGTAGGTCATGGAGAAGTTGGCGCGGCCCTGGGAGAAGGACCGCAACGTGTTGATGTAGCCGAACATGTTGGCCAGCGGCACGAAGGCGGTGACCACCTGCGCGTTGCCGCGGCTTTCCGTGCCCTGGATCTGGCCCCGGCGGCTGTTCAGGTCGCCAATGACGTCGCCCATGTACTCGTCGGGCGTCACCACCTCGACCTTCATGATTGGCTCGAGCAGCTTCGGCGCGCCGCGCTCGCGCAGCTCGCGGAAGGCCGCGCGGCTGGCGATTTCGAAGGCCAGCACGGAGGAGTCCACGTCGTGGAAGCCGCCGTCATAGAGCGTGGCCTTGAAGTCGATCACCGGGAAGCCGGCCAACAGGCCGTTTTCCTTGGCCGAGGTCAGGCCCTTTTCGACGCCGGGGATGAATTCCTTCGGCACCGCGCCGCCGACGATGGCGCTCTCGAAGACGAAGCCCGAGCCTTGCTCGCCCGGCTCGAACTTGATCTTCACCCGGGCGAACTGGCCCGTGCCGCCGGTCTGCTTCTTGTGGGTGTAGTCGATGTCGGTGACCTTCCCCAGGCTCTCGCGGTAGGCCACCTGCGGCGCGCCGATGTTGGCTTCCACCTTGTAGGTGCGCTTGAGGATGTCGACCTTGATGTCCAGGTGCAGCTCGCCCATGCCCTTCATGATCGTCTGCCCCGACTCTTGGTCGGTCTGGACGGTGAAGGACGGGTCCTCGGCGACCATCTTGGCGAGCGCGACGCCCAGCTTCTCCTGGTCGGCCTTGGACTTCGGCTCGATGGCGATCTCGATGACCGGCGCCGGGAAGTCCATCTTCTCCAGGATGACGGGCGCCTTGATCGGATCGCACAGGGTGTCGCCCGTGCGGGTGTCCTTCAGGCCGGCCAGAGCCACGATGTCGCCGGCGTAGGCTTCCTTGATGTCCTCGCGGTTGTTGGAGTGCATCAGCAGCATGCGGCCGACGCGTTCCTTCTTGTCGCGGCTGGAGTTCAGGAGACCCATGCCGGTCTCCATCTTGCCCGAATAGATGCGGCAGAATGTCAGCGAGCCCACGAAGGGGTCGTCCATGATCTTGAACGCCAGGACTGACAGCGGCTCCTCGTCGGAGGCCTTCCGCACGACCGGCTCTTCGGTCTTGAAGTCGATGCCCGGGGTCGGCGGGATATCCACCGGCGACGGCAGATAATCGACCACGGCGTCGAGCAACGGCTGGACGCCCTTGTTCTTGAAGGCCGAGCCCGCGAGGATCGGATAGAAAGCCCCGGTCAGCACCGCCTTGCGGATGCACTTCTTGATGACGTCCACCGACGGCTCTTCGCCGGACAGGTAGGCTTCCATCGCCTCGTCGTCGAGCTCGACGGCGTTCTCGATCATGTAGTGGCGGGCTTCGCCGCACGCGTCCTTCATGTCGGCCGGAATCTCTTCGTCGTGATAGTTCGCGCCCAGGCCTTCGCTATCCCAGACCACCGCCTTCATGCGGATCAGGTCGACGACGCCCTTCAGGTTGGTTTCCGAGCCGATCGGCAGTTGGATCGGCACCGCCTTGACGCCCAGCCGGTCGCGGATGGTCTTCAGGCACATTTGGAAGTCGGCGCCGATCTTGTCCATCTTGTTGACGAACACGATGCGCGGAACGTTGTAGCGGTCGGCCTGGCGCCAGACCGTCTCGGTCTGCGGCTCCACGCCCTGGTTGCCGTCGAGCACGGCCACGGCGCCGTCCAGCACGCGTAGCGAACGTTCCACCTCGATGGTGAAGTCCACGTGCCCGGGGGTGTCGATGATGTTCAGGCGCTTGCCGTTCCACATGGCGGTGGTGGCGGCGGACGTGATGGTGATGCCGCGCTCCTGCTCCTGCTCCATCCAGTCCATGGTGGCGGCGCCGTCGTGGACTTCGCCGATCTTGTGGCTCTTGCCCGTGTAATAGAGAATCCGCTCCGTCGTCGTCGTCTTGCCGGCATCGATGTGGGCCATGATGCCGAAGTTTCGGTAGTCTTCGATTTTCGTCGTGCGGGGCATAGCGGACAGCTCTGAAAAGGGGTGCGGTCGTAGGGCGGTTGCGGTCTTGGGATCGGTGGCGGGGGGCCTGAACGAACGGCGCGGGCGGTTTATCTCAAACCGCCCGCGCCGGAAAGCTCAGTGTTTTTGGGCTTACCAGCGGTAGTGCGAGAAGGCCCGGTTGGCTTCGGCCATCTTGTGGGTGTCTTCGCGTTTCTTCACCGCGGAGCCGCGGTTGGAAGAGGCGTCCAGCAGCTCACCGGCCAGCTTTTCCGTCATGGTGTTCTCGCCGCGGTTACGCGCGGCGCTGACGATCCAGCGGATGGCGAGCGCACGGCGGCGGTCCGGACGGACCTCCATCGGCACCTGGTAGGTGGCGCCGCCGACCCGGCGGGACTTCACCTCGATGGCCGGAGAGACGTTCTCGAGGGCCGCGTGGAAGGTTTCCAGGGGACCCTGGTCCTTGCGCTTGGCTTCGAGGATGTCGAAGGCGCCGTAGAGGATGTTCTCGGCGACGGCCTTCTTACCTTCGTACATCACGTAATTCATGAACTTGGTGACGACCAGGTCCCCGAACTTCGGGTCCGGCAGGACTTGGCGTTTCTCTGCGCGACGGCGGCGGGACATTCTTCTTCTTCCTTACTTCGGACGCTTGGCGCCGTAGAGCGAACGACGCTGGCGGCGATCCTTGACGCCCTGCGTATCGAGCACACCGCGCAGGATGTGGTAGCGCACGCCCGGAAGGTCCTTCACGCGGCCGCCGCGGATCAGGACCACGGAGTGTTCCTGCAGGTTGTGGCCTTCGCCGGGGATGTAGCACACCGCCTCGATGCCCGTGGTCAGGCGCACCTTGGCGACCTTCCGCAGGGCGGAGTTCGGCTTCTTCGGGGTCGTGGTGTAGACCCGGGTGCAGACGCCGCGGCGCTGCGGGCAGCCCTTCAGGGCCGGGACCTTGTTGCGCGAGGGCTTGTCCTGGCGCGGTTTGCGGATCAACTGGTTGACTGTCGGCATCTAGTCTCGCTTGCGTGGAGGCGTGTGCCGTTTGGCCGAAGCGCCTCAGTTTAAGGTCCAAATTCTCGGGTTTTCGAAAGCCGCCCGCTGAACGCAAAAACCCGCCGGGACGCGCTTACGAGCGTGCCGACGGAGAAGGGTCCACCGGGGCGGGGACGAATCCCGGCCTCGAAAGAGCGCGCTACATAGTCGTGAAGCGCCCGCCCGTCAACGTTTACGGGGCCTGCGCGGACGGGGCCACCCCCTCGGCGGACGCCGTTCGGCCGGCCTCCGCAATTCAGCCCTGATTTCAGCCACGAAATCGCCGCGACAGCCAAGCTCCCTTGTGGAAGGCCGCCAAGGGGGACGGATGCAGACGGTCGCACGCCGCCGCGCCGCCTGGACGATCGCAGCCTCGGTGCTGGCGCACCTGGCGGTGGTGGCCTTCGCCCTCTCGCAGCATGTCACCCTGCCTCCGCCGCGTGACGACGCCGGCCCGCCGCTGGCGTTCATCCCGGTGCTGATCCTGCCGCGCGTCCAGGCCGACGCCGGCGGCCTTGTGCGCCCCGGCCAGATCCGCCTGCACCGCCGCGAGCCCAGCATCCCGCAGAGCCTGCCGCTGGCCCCCCGCGAGGCGGCGGAGACGCCGGCGGAAAGGCTATCCGCCCCGTCGGCTGCGAGCGCCGCGCCCGCACCCTCCGGCGCCGATCAGGGGCCGCCCGCGCCGGACCTCACCGCCGCCCTGCGGCATGGGGTGCTCGGCTGCGCCAACGCTGGCGCCTTGAGCCGCGAGGACCGGATCCGCTGCGAGGAGCAGCTGGGCGCCGGCGCCGCCAACGCGCCCACGCTTCAGTTGCAGCTCGCCCCGCGGATGCGCGCCTACTACGACGCCGTCGCCAAGGCCAAGGCGCCGGACAAGCCCTGGACCCCGAACCGGGCGCCCGGCGCGCTGGGGCGGCTAGACCCCGAGCCCCGCAATTCGAGTTCAGGCGACCACCTGCCGGGGGTCGGCTGCGTCGTCCCCTTCGGGCCGGGCAAGAAGCCGACGCACAAGCAGATGCTGCCCCACGCGCTCTGGCTCGGACCCTGTTTCATCGAACCGCCGAAAGGCCCCCTCGACCCGGAGGTGGACATCCCGGTACCCTAGGGCCCTTCCCGCGCGCGATGGATCATCGTACGCGGACGAGAAGGGCTCGCAGCCGAAAGCGACGACCCTGCTCTTCCCGATTAGCTTGCTAGCCAACCGGGACAGAGTCTAGGGCGGGGCCGGCTGTTCGCCACGAAAACGCCGCCGGCGCGCTTTCCCTGTGCGAAAACGCTGGCGAGGGACCACGCGGGATGCTGACGGCGAGGCGCCGCCGCCAAACGACCTGGGCTGTCGCTGCGTCGATCGCGGCGCACGTCGCCGTGGCCGTGGTCCTGCTCCTGGAACGGCCGAGCCTGCCGCCGCCGACGGATTTCCCGGGTCCGCCCGAGGCGATCATCCCGATCCTGATCATGCCGCGGACGCCGCCGCCCGCCGCCGGCCGGCTCGCCCAGCAACAGCCGATCCGCCTGCACCGCCGCCCACAGCCGTTCCTGCCGCCGGACATCCCCACCCTGCCCGTCGCGCCCACGCCGGCCCCCGCGCCGGCGCCGGGACCCGCGACGCCCAAGGCGGTCCCCGCGGTCCATCCCGCCCCGCAGCCCGAGGGGCCGAAAGGCGACGTGCGCACGGCGCTGCGCGGCAGCTACGTCGGCTGCGCCAACGCCGACGCCGTCGGCCTCAACAAGGCCGAGCGCGACGCCTGCGCCGAGAAGTTCGGCAAGGGCGCCAAGGACGCCGAGTTCGCGGGCCTCGGCCTCACCGCCGACAAGCAGCGCCTGCTGGACGCCGCCGGCGCGAAGAAGGAGGCCGACCTCCGCTACAAGCAGGCGCCGATGACGTTCGGCTCCGCGCCCGGCGCCGCCAACCCCGGCGCCTCGGCGGAGCAGGCCTGTATGGACCTCGGCATCTCGGCCGACGCCTGCGGCGCGCACGTCAAGAGGTAGAGGCCGTCCCATCGGACACCAAAACGGCCCGGGATCGCTCCCGGGCCGCTCGGTACGCGTCAGTCTGGAGAGACTGGACTAGTCGACCTTCTCGGCCTCCGCCTCGACGGCGATGGCTTCCGGAAGCGGCTCCATGGCCTCCTCGCGGCTGGCCGTCAGCGCCTCGTCGCGCTTGGCGGCGATCCGCTGCAGGTTGCGCAGGTAGGAGCCGGTGCCGGCCGGGATCAGGCGGCCCACGATCACGTTCTCCTTCAGCCCTTCCAGGGTGTCGACCTTGCCCTGGACAGAGGCTTCGGTGAGGACGCGGGTGGTTTCCTGGAACGACGCCGCCGAGATGAAGCTGCGGGTCTGCAGCGACGCCTTGGTGATGCCGAGCAGGACCGGCTGCACGAGGGCCGGACGGCCGCCGCGGGCCTCGGCCTTGGCGCTCTCCTCGTCCACTTCGATCTTGTCGAGGTGGTCGCCCTTGAGCAGGCCGGTGTCGCCGGGTTCGAGGATCTCGACCTTCTGCAGCATCTGACGGACGATCGTCTCGATGTGCTTGTCGTTGATCGGCACGCCCTGCAGTCGGTAGACCTCCTGGATCTCATTGACCAGGAAGTCGGCCAGCGCCTCGATGCCCAGGATCCGCAGGATGTCGTGCGGGTCCGGGTTGCCGTCGATCAGGTACTCGCCCTTGCGGATCACGTCGCCGTCGTGGACGGCGATGTGCTTGCCCTTCGGGATCAGGAACTCGACCGCCTCGCCGCCGTCTTCCGGGGTGATCTTGATCCGCCGCTTGTTCTTGTAGTCGCGCCCGAACTCGACCCGGCCGTCCATCTCGGCGATCACCGCGCAGTCCTTCGGACGGCGGGCTTCGAACAGCTCGGCCACCCGCGGCAGACCGCCGGTGATGTCCCGCGTCTTGGCGCTTTCCGTGGGGATCCGCGCCATGACCTCGCCAGGCTTTACCTCGTCGCCGTCGCCGATCGAGAGCACCGCGCCCACCGGCAGGAGGTAACGGGCCTCGCCGCCGTTGGAGATGCGCATGTAGGCGCCGTCTTCGCCGATCACCGCCATGGCCGGACGCAGGTCCGAGCCCTTGGTGGAGGCGCGCCAGTCGATGACCACGCGGTTGGTGATGCCGGTGGCCTCGTCGGCTTCCTCGCGGACCGACATGTTCTCCACCAGGTCCTCGAACCGCACCTTGCCGCCCACCTCGGTGATGATCGGGGTGGTGTAGGGGTCCCATTCGGCGAGGCGTTGGCCGCGCTTGACCTTCTCGCCGTCCTTGACGCGCAGGCGCGCGCCGTAGGGCGGCTTGTAGGACTCGCGGTCCTTGCCGTCGACCTGGACGGTGAGCTGCAGGTTGCGGCTCATGCCGATCAGGTGGCCCTGGGCGTTGGTCACGGTGTTGCCGCCGCTGATCTTCACCACGCCGTCGTTGGCGCTTTCGAAGAACGACTGCTCCGCCACCTGGGCCGTGCCGCCGATGTGGAAGGTCCGCATGGTCAGCTGGGTGCCTGGCTCGCCGATGGACTGGGCGGCGATGACGCCAACCGCCTCGCCGATGTTCACCGGGGTGCCGCGGGCCAGGTCGCGGCCGTAACAGGCGCCGCAGACGCCGACCTTGGTCTCGCAGGTCAGGACCGAGCGGATCTTCACCGACTGGACGCCGGCGTTCTCCACCACGTCGCACATGTTCTCGTTCAGGTAGGTGTCGGCCGGAACGATGACCTCACCGCTGTTCGGGTCCTTGATGTCCTCCGCCGCGAAGCGGCCGAGGATCCGCAGGCCCAGCGAGACCAGCACGTCGCCGCCTTCGACCACAGCGCGCAGGGTGATGCCCCGCGTGGTGCCGCAGTCTTCCTCGGTGATGATGCAGTCCTGCGCCACGTCGACCAAGCGGCGCGTCAGATAGCCGGAGTTGGCGGTCTTCAGCGCGGTGTCGGCCAGGCCCTTACGGGCGCCGTGGGTGGAGTTGAAGTACTCCTGGACGGTCAGGCCTTCCTTGAAGTTCGAGATGATCGGCGTCTCGATGATCTCGCCGGACGGCTTGGCCATCAGGCCGCGCATCCCGCCGAGCTGCTTCATCTGGGCCTGCGAACCGCGGGCGCCGGAGTTGCTCATCATGAAGATCGAGTTGATCTCGCCTTCGCGGCCCGAGGCGTCCTTCTCGGCGGTCGAGACCTCGGCCATCATCTCGTCGGCGACCCGGTCGGTGGCCTTGGCCCAGGCGTCGACCACCTTGTTGTACTTCTCGCCCTTGGTGATCAGGCCGTCGGCGTACTGCTGCTCGTACTCTTCCACCAGCTTGCGGGTCTCTTCGACGATCGGGGCCTTGCGGGCCGGGATGACGATGTCGTCCTTGCCGAAGGAGATGCCGGCCTTGGCCGCTTCCTTGAAGCCCAGGCCCATGATCTGGTCGGCGAAGATGACCGTCGCCTTCTGACCGCAGTGCCGGTAGACGGTGTCGATCAGGTTGCCGATCTCCTTCTTCGTGAGGTTCTTCTCAAGAAGACGGTGACCCACGGCCGGGTGTTGCGGGAACAGAGCCGCGATCTTCATCCGGCCCGGCGAGGTCTCGATGACCTTGCGGACCAAGACGCCCTCGGCGTTCATCTCGGTGTGACGGGCGCGGACCTTGGAGTGCAGGGTCACGACGCCGGCGTCCAGGGCCTGATCGATCTCGTTCAGGTCGGTGAACACCTTGCCTTCGCCCGGCTCGCCGTCCTTCACCAGCGACAGGTAGTAGAGGCCCAGCACGATGTCCTGCGACGGCACGATGATCGGCCGGCCGTTGGCGGGCGACAGGATGTTGTTCGTGCTCATCATCAGCACGCGCGCTTCAAGCTGGGCTTCCAGCGAGAGCGGCACGTGGACGGCCATCTGGTCGCCGTCGAAGTCGGCGTTGAAGGCCGCGCAGACCAGCGGGTGAAGCTGGATCGCCTTGCCTTCGATCAGCTTGGGCTCGAAGGCCTGGATGCCGAGGCGGTGCAGGGTCGGTGCGCGGTTCAGCAGAACCGGGTGCTCGCGGATCACCTCGTCCAGGATGTCCCAGACGGCCGGCTGCTCACGCTCCACCATGCGCTTGGACTGCTTGACGGTGCCCGACAGGCCCTTGGCGTCCAGCCGCGCGTAGATGAACGGCTTGAACAGCTCCAGCGCCATCTTCTTCGGCAGGCCGCACTCGTGCAGCTTCAGCTCCGGGCCCACCACGATGACCGAACGGCCGGAGTAGTCGACGCGCTTGCCGAGCAGGTTCTGGCGGAAGCGGCCCTGCTTGCCCTTCAGCATGTCGGCCAGGGACTTCAGCGGACGCTTGTTGGCGCCGGTGATGACCCGGCCGCGGCGGCCGTTGTCGAACAGGGCGTCGACGGCTTCCTGCAGCATCCGCTTTTCGTTGCGGATGATGATGTCCGGCGCGCGCAGCTCGATCAGCCGCTTCAGGCGGTTGTTGCGGTTGATGACCCGGCGGTAGAGGTCGTTCAGGTCCGAGGTGGCGAAACGGCCGCCGTCCAGCGGCACCAGCGGGCGCAGTTCCGGCGGGATCACCGGCACCACGGTGAGGATCATCCACTCCGGCTTGTTGCCGCTTTCGATGAAGCTCTCGATCAGCTTGAGGCGCTTGGACGCCTTCTTCAGCTTCATCTCCGAGGTGGTGGTGATCAGCTCCTCACGAAGCTTGTCGGCTTCCTTGCTGAGGTCGAGCGCGCGCAGCAGACCTTGCACAGCCTCGGCGCCGATCTCGGCGGTGAAGCTGTCGTCGCCGAACTCGTCCTGGAAGCGCATGTACTCGTCTTCCGAGAGCAGCTGGTGCTGCTTCAGCGGCGTCAGGCCGGGCTCGGTGACGATGTAGTGCTCGAAGTAGAGCACGCGCTCGATGTCCTTCAGCGCCATGTCCAGCATCATCGAGATGCGGCTGGGCAGCGACTTCAGGAACCAGATGTGGGCGACGGGGCTGGCCAGCTCGATGTGGCCCATCCGCTCGCGCCGGACGCGCGCGAGGGTGACCTCGACGCCGCACTTCTCGCAGATGATGCCCTTGTACTTCATGCGCTTGTACTTGCCGCACAGGCACTCGTAGTCCTTGGTCGGGCCGAAGATGCGCGCGCAGAACAGGCCGTCACGCTCGGGCTTGAACGTGCGGTAGTTGATGGTCTCGGGCTTCTTGATCTCGCCGAACGACCACGAACGGATCTTCTCCGGCGAGGCGAGCGCGATACGGATCTGGTCGAAGGTCGGAGCGGCCTGGACCGGATTGAAGATGTTCAGGACTTCCTGGTTCATCTTGGTTCCTTCTGCGGGATCTGCCCGCGAAAAATGTCAGGGAAAACAGAGAGGCGGACCGCCCTCCCCGGCCGAAACCGGGAAGGGCTAAAAGGGTCGCGTCAGCTGTTCTCCAGCTCCACGTTCAGGCCCAGGGAGCGCATCTCCTTGACCAGCACGTTGAAGCTTTCCGGGATGCCGGCTTCGAAGGTGTCGTCGCCGCGGACGATGCTTTCGTAGACCTTGGTCCGTCCGGCCACGTCGTCCGACTTCACCGTCAGCATCTCCTGCAGGGTGTAGGCGGCGCCGTAGGCCTCGAGCGCCCAGACCTCCATCTCCCCGAAGCGCTGACCGCCGAACTGCGCCTTGCCGCCCAGCGGCTGCTGGGTGACCAGGCTGTAGGGGCCGATCGAGCGGGCGTGGATCTTGTCGTCCACCAGGTGGTGCAGCTTCAGCATGTAGATGTAGC
>NZ_SSMX01000007.1 GCF_004799515.1 Phenylobacterium sp.
GGCGGCGGCCTGACGCCTTCCCTCCCCATGAAGGGGAGGGAAGGCTATGTAGGTCCCATGAAGATCGGCCTCATCCAGACCCGGACGCCCGCGACCCAGGCCGCGGCGCTGGCGCATGTCCTGCCCCTGGTTCGCGAGGCCGCCGCGGACGGCGCCCGGTTCATCGCCACGCCCGAGGGGACCAATGTCCTGCAGAAGGACCGCGAGGCGCTCCTGCCGCTGCTGGTGAGCCTGGAGGACGACGTGGTGGTCGCGGGCCTGCGGGACGCGGCGAAGGCCCTCGGCGTCTGGATCCTGATCGGCTCGGCGCTGGTGAAGCGCGAGGATGGCAAGGCCGCCAACCGCTCGGCCCTGATCTCGCCAGACGGCGCGATCGCGGCGACCTACGACAAGCTGCACATGTTCGACGTCGACCTGCCGACCGGCGAGACGGCGCGGGAGTCGGCGACCTATGAGCCCGGCGCGCGCGCGGTGACGGCGCGGGCGGGCGATCTGAAGCTCGGCATGACCATCTGCTACGACCTGCGCTTCCCGGCGCTCTATCGGGCCCTGGCGCTGGCCGGCGCCGAGGTGATGACCATCCCGGCCGCCTTCACCCGCCCGACCGGGGCGGCGCACTGGGAGGTGCTGATGCGCGCCCGGGCCATCGAGACCGGCGCCTTCGTGCTCGCGCCGGCCCAGGGCGGCAAGCACGAGGACGGCCGCGGCACCTGGGGCCATTCCCTGGTCGTCGCGCCCTGGGGCGAGGTCATCGCCAGCCTCGGCCACGACGAGCCCGGCGTGCTGATCGCCGACCTGGACCTGGCGGCGCCGGCGAAGGCGCGGGCCGCGATCCCCAACCTCGTCAACGCGCGGCCCTTCGCCGAGCCGGCGGCGCTGGCATGATCCGCTACGCCCTCAACTGCGAGCACGAGCACGGCTTCGAGGGCTGGTTCGGCGCCTCGGCTGACTTTGACGATCAGCAGGCGCGCGGCCTCCTGGAATGCCCGGTGTGCGGCTCCAAGGCGGTGCGCAAGGCGATCATGGCTCCGGCCGTGGCCGGCACGAAGACACGTTCGCAGGACCTCAGCCCGGCCCAGAACCACCAGATGATGATGGAGGCCATGGGCCGCATCCGCCGTCACGTGGAGGAGACCTTCGACGACGTGGGCGACGCCTTCGCCACCGAGGCCCGCGCCATCCACGAGGGCCGCTCGGAAGACCGCGGCATCTATGGCCAGGCCACCTCGCAGGAGGTCCGCGACTTGGTGGAGGATGGCGTCCCGATCGCGCCGCTGCCGCCGGAGCCGAAGCGCAAGAGCGAGCTGAACTGACCACGGTGCGCCGGGGTTGGACCTACTTGTGTGACCCATCGGCCACACTACATCGGGTGAGGCTGGGAACCGTGCTTGACGAGGCGGTCCCGCCCATTCGCCTAATCAAGGGGACCTGATGAACATCGACGTCTATTCCGACCGCGCCAAACAGGCGATCCAGTCGGCCCAGAGCCTGGCGCTCGCCCGCGGCCACCAGCAGCTTGCGCCGGAGCATCTGCTGAAGGTGCTGCTGGAGGAAAAGGACGGGCTGTCGCGCGCGCTGATCCAGAGCGCCGGCGGGCGGCCCGAAGCGGCCGACCAAGCCGCCGACACCCTGCTTGGCAAGCTGCCCAAGGTCGAGGGCGGCACGGGCCAGCTCTACATGAAGCCCGACATGGCCCGCGTGTTCGCCGGCGCCGAGTTGGGCGCCAAAGAGGCGGGCGACGCCTTTGTGACCACCGAGCGCCTGCTGATCGCGCTGGCCAAGGACGGCGGTGACGCCTCGAAGGCGCTGAAGGACGCCGGCGCCACGGCCAAGGGCCTGGAAGAGGCCGCCGTCGCCCTGCGCAAGGGCAAGACCGCCGACACCGCCTCGGCCGAGGAGGGCTACGACGCCCTGAAGCGCTACGCCCGCGACCTGACCCAGGCCGCCCGCGATGGCAAGCTGGACCCGGTGATCGGCCGCGACGAGGAGATCCGCCGCACCATCCAGGTCCTCTCGCGCCGCACCAAGAACAACCCCGTGCTGATCGGCGAGCCCGGCGTCGGCAAGACCGCCATCGTCGAAGGCCTGGCCCTGCGCATCGTCAACGGCGACGTGCCCGAGAGCCTGAAGGACAAGCAGTTGATGGCGCTCGATATGGGCAGCCTGATCGCCGGCGCGAAGTACCGCGGCGAGTTCGAGGAACGGCTGAAGGCGGTCCTGAACGAGGTCACCGCCGCCGAGGGCTCGATCATCCTGTTCATCGACGAGATGCACACCCTGGTGGGCGCCGGGAAGAGCGAGGGCGCCATGGACGCTTCGAACCTCTTGAAGCCCGCCCTAGCGCGCGGCGAGCTGCACTGCGTGGGCGCCACCACCCTCGATGAGTACCGCAAGCACGTGGAGAAGGACGCCGCGCTCGCCCGGCGCTTCCAGCCGGTCTTCGTCTCCGAGCCCACGGTGGAGGACACCATCTCCATCCTGCGCGGCCTCAAGGAGAAGTACGAGCTGCACCATGGGGTGCGGATCACCGACAGCGCCATCGTGGCCGCCGCGACGCTGTCCAACCGCTACATCGCCGACCGCTTCCTGCCGGACAAGGCCATCGACCTGATGGACGAGGCGGGCAGCCGCGTGCGCATGGCGGTGGATTCCAAGCCCGAGGAGCTGGACGAGATCGACCGGCGCATTGTGCAGCTGAAGATCGAGCGCGAGGCCCTGACCCGGGAGACCGACGCGGCCTCCAAGGCCCGGCTGGACAAGCTGGAGGACGAGCTCGACGACCTGGAAGGCCAGTCCGCCGAGATGACCGCCCGCTGGCGCTCGGAGAAGGAGAAGGTCTCCTCCGCCGCCCAGACCCGTGAGGCCCTCGACCGCTTGCGCGCCGAGCTGGTGAGCGCCCAGCGCCGGGGCGACCTGCAGCGCGCGTCGGAGATCGCCTACGGCGAGATCCCGACGCTGGAGAAGCGCCTGGCGGAAGAAGAGTCCAAGGCCGACCAGGACGCGGTCAGCCCCGAGGTGGTCGACGCCGAGCAGATCGCCGCGGTGGTCTCCCGCTGGACCGGCGTGCCGGTGGAGAAGATGCTGGAAGGCGAGCGCGAGAAGCTGCTCAAGATGGAGGATGCGCTGCACGCCCGCGTGGTCGGCCAGGACGAAGCCCTGGCGGCGGTCTCCGACGCGGTGCGCCGCGCGCGGGCCGGCCTGCAGGACCCCAACCGGCCGATCGGCTCGTTCCTGTTCCTGGGCCCCACCGGCGTCGGCAAGACCGAGCTCACCAAGGCCTTGGCGGAATTCATGTTCTCTGACGAGGGCGCGATCACCCGCCTCGACATGAGCGAGTACATGGAGAAGCACTCCGTCAGCCGCATGATCGGCGCGCCTCCGGGCTATGTCGGCTATGACGAAGGCGGGGCGCTGACCGAGGCGGTGCGGCGCCGGCCCTACCAGGTCGTGCTGTTCGACGAGGTGGAGAAGGCCCACCCGGACGTCTTCAACGTGCTCTTGCAGGTGCTGGACGACGGGCGGCTCACCGATGGCCAAGGCCGCACGGTGGACTTCCGCAACACCCTGATCGTCATGACCTCGAACCTGGGTTCGGAATTCCTCGCCACCCTCGACGAGGGCCAGGACGTGGACGAGGCCCGCGTCTCGGTGATGGACGTCGTGCGCCGCCACTTCCGGCCGGAGTTCCTGAACCGGATCGACGAGATCATCCTCTTCAAGCGGCTGGGCCGCGCGGAGATGGACGGGGTGGTGAAGATCCAGCTGCAGCGGGTCGACAAGCTGCTGGCCGACCGGCGGATGACTATCGCCCTCGACAACGCGGCCACCCACTGGCTGGCCGAGCGCGGCTACGACCCGGTCTATGGCGCGCGGCCGCTGAAGCGGGTGATCCAGAAGGAGCTGGTGGATCCGATCGCGCGGAAGCTGCTGGCCGGCGAACTGGACGACGGCGCCGTCATCGACGTCACCGCTGACCAGGACGGCCTGACCATCGGCCGCGCCAAGGTCCACTAGGGACCGCCATCTCGCGCTGGGCGCGACCCAGGATCAGAGCAGGCAGGGCCGGGTGACGCCGGGGGCCACGCGCAGCCGGTCGGTGCGCGGATCGTAGGCCTCGGGATAGGTCGCCAGGCAGGCCGCGCGGTGGCGAGCCTCGGCGCTGTAGCCCACGTTCAGGTTCGGGCCCTGGTAGTCGGCGCGGATCGCGAAACGCTCGGCGGAAACCGCGGCGGCGGGTTCGGGACCGGCGGCGAGGGCGGGCAGGGCGCTCGAGGCGGCGAGGACGGTGGCCAGGACGGCCAGGGCGGTTTTACGCATGACGGAATGGCACTCCACCTCGGGGCGCCGTTTTGCGTCCCCCGATAAAGGCCGAACGCCGTAACCTCGCTGGGGTTCACGGCGGCGCTTCGCAGGCATGGAAAAGGCCCCGCCGTGGACCGGGACCTTCGGCGGGCCTGCGGCCGCCTAGTCGGCGCAGGTCACCCAGCGGTGGCCGTCCATATAGGCATCGCGGCGCGGGTCGTAGCCGTGGTGGGTCATGCAGGTGTGCACATGGCCGTACCAGTCGGCCTCATGGCCGCGCCAGCGATGCCACTTGGCCAGCGGCGGCGGCGGGGCCGCGCCCCACGCCGGGTCCCAATGGCCGTAGCGTTCGACCGGCTGGGCGCCGGCGACGCCGGCCGCGCCGATCAGGGTCGCGGCCGCCAGGCCCGCGAACAGGAGCTTACGCATAGAGAATCTTCCTTCGTTGGTTGTCCCAACGCGGAGAACTCGGATCGGCCCCGGTAAGTTCGCTTCAGAGCTCGAAGACGGTGACCCTGCCGCCCTTGGTCGTCACCCGGCGCATGACCGCCAAGCTTGGGCCCTGCGCGCCGCCCGCGGGCTTGGCCAGGGTCACCAGGTACCAGGCGCCGTCGGGCAGGCCCGCGAAGCTGAAGTGGTCGGCGCCGTCGCAGGCGGCGCGCTTGACGTAAGGGTTGGAGTCGCCGGCCGGCGCCTGGTTCTGGCGGCTGCGCACGTCGTCGGCGGGAAGCGCGGCGTGCTGGTCGGACTTGTAGAGCACCAGCATCCGCCGCCGCGCCCAGGGCGTTTCGGGCGTCAGCACCACGGTGGCGCCGGCGCAGCTGTAGCGCGGCTGGCCCGGCGGATGGGCGAGCGTGCCGGAGAGGGTGTTCTTGCCCGGCGCCTGCGACCAGGCGAAGTCGCCCGGGCGGAAGACGCTGTCGTCGCCGGGCGGCGGCGGCGGCATGGCGGCCATCCGTCCAGGCGGGGGCGGCCCGTAGGAGGGCGCGCAGGCGGTGAGCGAAGCCGCGGCAAGCGCGGCGGCGGCGAGGAAACGAACGCGGTCGGCCATGCCGCGAGCTTATAGTCCAATGCGGCGAAATCGCGCCAGATGCGAACGCCGACCGGTGTTTCGCGGGCTAGATCGTGGCGATCGCCAGCACCAGCAGGCCGGTGAGCAGCATGAGCGACCAGAACCCCGTGATCGACCAGACCAGCGCCGTCTTGATCGCCGCCCCCGGGATGCTGGAGCCGTAGCCGCCGCGCAGGGTCTGGAACAGGTTCACCAGGCTCCAGACCCCGGCGGCGGCGAAATACCAGCCCATCAGGCTGAACGGCAGCAGGAAGCCCACCGCGCTCAGGAGGAAGCCGAACGACAGCAGGTTCATCGCCACCACCAGGTGGTCGTAGACGAAGAGGTCCTTGCGCCGCCGGTAGACCAGGGCCAGCGAGAGGCCGACGATCGGCAACAGCCCCACCGCGGCGCGATGGCCCCAGTCGAACACCACGTTCCAGTACTGGTCGGGGTTCTCGGTCGCCTTCTTGATGCCCCGCTCGAACCAGGTCTTCTTGGCCGAGGCGTCCGCCTGCTCCTCGTCCGGATCCCGCGCCGGCAGGCCCTGGGCCACCCGATCGGCCCGGTGCTGCTCGCGGGCGTAGCGGGCCTGGACCTTGGCGACCTCGCGCGCATAGGCGGCTTGCGTCTTCTCCGGCTTCACGTCCGGGTCCTTCAGCTCCTTGTCGCGGTCGGCGGCGGCTTCCTTCATGTCCGCCTGGAAGTCCTTGACCGCGTCCGCGCGGCGCTTGGCGACCGCCGTGGCGCGGCCCTGCGGCGTGGCCAGCAGGGCGGTTTCGCGGGCGTTCTGCCGCTGGTTGGCCACCGTCGAGCGGTGGGTCATGTTCTGGGCGGCGAAGATGAAGATCACCAGCGCCACCAGGAAGCAGCGGAATGGCGGGATGTGCCGCACGATGCGGCCTTCCATGTAGTCGCGCGCCAGGCCGCCGGGGCGCAGGAACAGGGCCGGCGCCGTGCGCCACAGCCGCCCGTCCAGCTCGAACATCCCCTCGAAGGCTTCGTAGATCAGGTGCAGGATCGAACGCTTGTGCAGGTCCGCGTCCTGGCCGCAGACATGGCAGAATGGGCCGACCAGGGTGGAGTCGCAGTTCTTGCAGTGGGCGCCGTGCGGCGGCATGTGGCGGCTGCGCGCGCCCACCAGGTGCGAGAGCGAATCCGCCGCCGCTGCTTCCAGCTCGAAACTCACCGAAGGTCCCCCGCACTCCGCCGCAGAGACATTAGCTGAGGCCCGGCTAGTCGTCACCGCGCGGGCGGCCGCGCATGGCCTTGACGCCGGAGCGTTTGGCCTTGCCCTCCAGGCGCTTCAGCTTCGAGGCGTAGGTGGGCTTGGTCTTCTTGCGCGGCTTGGGCCGGTGCGCGGCCTGGACGATCAGCTCCACGAGGCGCTCGCGGGCCTCCTGGCGGTTCATCTCCTGGCTGCGGTGGCCCTGGGCGAAGATCACGATGACGCCGTCCTGGTTCATCCGCTGGCCGGCGATCCGCGACAGGCGCTCCTTCACCTCGTCGGGCAGGGACGGCGAGGCCATGGCGTCGAAGCGCAGCTCGACCGCCGTCGAGGACGTGTTGACGTGCTGGCCGCCGGGGCCCGAGGCGCGCACGAACTTCTCGACGAGTTCGTCGTCCTCCAAGGCCAAGGTGTCGGTGACCGGGATCATCGGCGCAAGCTGCCACGCTTCGGGCGTTTTCGCGACGTAGCGCTCAGCGCCTCGATCCCTCGCGGAGACGCCACCTTGCGGAGACGCCCTTGTCCCTGAAGTCCCGCGCGCTGGCCGCGGTCCTGCTGGCAGCCTGCAGCGCCGCGCTCCCCGCCGCCGCGCAGGAGCCCCCCGCGGCGCCGTCCGCCCCGAAGCCGCCCGTCCGGAAACCGCCGACCCTGTCGCCGGCCAGCCTCGAACGGTACCTGGCGCTGCGCGAAGTGGCGTTCTCCACCCGGCCCGAGGATGTCGAGGTGCAGGCCAAGCCCGGCCAGGAGGACGTCTACGGCGTCATCGTGGAGTTCGAGGAGGGCGACGCCCTGGTCACCGCCGTGGGCTTCGCCTCGGGCGACGCCAGCGTCTACTTCTCCACCGGCGCCGGGAAGATCGGCGGCCGGCGCGAGGCCCTGGTCGCCGCGGCGGCGCGCTCGCTGGTGGCGCAGGCCCAGGTCCAGCTCGCCGACCTACCCAGCAGCGCGCAATATCCGACGCCCGATCCCGGGCATGTGCGCGTCTATGCGCTGACCACCGCGGGCCTGCGGGGCGTGGAGGAGGACCGCATCGCCATCGAAACCGCGACGGACCGCCTGAACCCCCTGTTCGAAGGCGCCCGGAAGATCCTCAGCGAGTTCCGCGACGCCGGCCAGTAGCGGCGGGCTTTGCCAAGCTTCGCCGAACCGGCTATGTGAGGGCCATGCGTTCGATGCTGATGCTTACCGTACGTCTCGCGCGGGCCGCCTTTGGCGGGCCGGTGAGGGATGTCGTGCGCTAGAGCCTGATCGCAGCACAGACCGCCACACCAGCCCCGCCGGGATCCGGACGGGGCTTTTTCTTGGGCCCTCCATCCGTCCCGGCCAGACCGAGACGAACCCATGGACCCGCCCATACCCAGATCCGACATCCTGATCCGCGCCGCCGAGCCGTCGGATGTCCCCGACCTGACGGAGGCCTGGAACCAGCCGCAGGCCTACGCCGGCACCCTTCAGTTGCCCTTCACCTCGGTGGAGGCGCGGCAGGCGCGCTTCGCCGCCCATGCCGACGCCACACGCCTGGTGGCGGTGGCGGACGGCAAGGCTATCGGCATGATCTTCCTGTCGCGGGAGGCGAACCGGCGCGTCCACGTGGGGTCGATCGGCATGGCGGTGCACGACGCCCACGCCGGGCGCGGGGTCGGCTCGGCCCTGCTGGCCGCGGTCATCGACCTGGCCGACAACTGGCTGCAGATCCGGCGGCTGGAGCTCACCGTCTACGCCGACAATGCCCGCGCCATCGCCCTTTACGAACGCTTCGGCTTCGAACGCGAAGGCCTGCTCCGCGGTTATGCGTGGCGGGGCGGCGCCTATGTCGACGCCATAGCGATGGCGAGGCTCAGCCTATGATCCATCACCCCGAACGCAAGCCCGGGCCGGCCTACGCCGGGCGTCTGGAACGCCATGTCCAGAGGCGCAGGGCGCTGGCGGCGAAGGCCGCCGCCGATCCTGCGACCGCCGACCTTCCCTTGACCTCCGCGCAAAAAACCGCTTCAGAGCGCCGGCTTTGCCGCGCCGCCGTTGCGGAGAAGCAGCCCTTCTTGACCTTCCAGGAGAACAATCATGCGCGTCTACTATGACCGCGACGCCGACCTGTCCCGCATCCTGGACAAGAAGATCGCCATTGTAGGCTACGGTTCTCAGGGACGGGCGCACGCGCTCAACCTGAAGGATTCCGGGGTGAAGGAGGTCGCCGTGGCCCTGAAGCCCGGCTCGGCCACCGCCAAGAAGGTCGAGGCCGACGGGCTGAAGGTGATGAGCGTCGCCGAGGCCGCCAAGTGGGCCGACCTGCTCATGGTGCTGGCCCCGGACGAATTGCAGCGCGACATCTACAAGGCCGAGATCGAGCCCAACCTCCGCGACGGCGCGGCGCTGCTGTTCGCCCACGGCCTGAACATCCACTTCGGCCTGATCGAGCCCAAGGCCAGTGTCGACGTGCTGATGGTGGCGCCCAAGGGCCCGGGCCATACGGTGCGCGGCGAGTACCAGAAGGGCGGCGGCGTGCCCTGCCTGATCGCGGTGCACCAGAACGCCTCCGGCGGCGCCATGGACCTCGGCCTCGCCTACGCCTCGGCGATCGGCGGCGGCCGCTCCGGCGTCATCGAGACCAACTTCCGCGAGGAATGCGAGACCGACCTGTTCGGCGAGCAGGCCGTGCTGTGCGGCGGCCTTGTCGAACTGATCCGCGCCGGCTTCGAAACTCTGGTGGAAGCCGGCTACGCCCCGGAGATGGCCTATTTCGAGTGTCTGCACGAGGTGAAGCTGATCGTCGACCTGATCTACGAAGGCGGCATCGCCAACATGAACTACTCGATCTCCAACACCGCGGAGTACGGGGAGTACGTGACCGGCCCGCGCATCGTGACGCCGGAGACCAAGGCCGAGATGAAGCGCGTGCTGGAGGACATCCAATCCGGCCGTTTCGTCCGGGACTTCATGCAGGAGAACGCGGTCGGCGCGCCCAGCTTCAAGGCCATCCGCCGCCGCGGCGCCGAGCATCAGATCGAGGACGTCGGCCAGCGCCTGCGCGCCATGATGCCCTGGATCACCAAGAACAAGCTGGTCGACACGGCGCGGAATTGAGCGCCCTCACCTAAACCCCGTCATCCCCCGGTCGCCCGAAGAGGCGATCCGGGGGACCCATGCGGTCTTTCCTATTCTGCAACTCGACTTGGGTCCCCCGGATCAGCCTGCGGCTGACCGGAGGATGACGGGCGAAAGGAGGGTGCGCCGACCGCCGCAAGCCGATTGCCAAACGCCCGGACGCGGCGGAAAGCTTGGCGGTCGTCTTTCCGGGGGATCGTCCGTGCGCCTCATGTCCTATCTTGCGTCCGCCGCCGCGGTGGGCGTGCTGGCGTTCGCCGCCCAGGCCGGAGCCCAGCCCGCGCCGCACATCCTGCAACAGCCGGCGCTCAGCCATGACCTGATCGCCTTCAGCTATGCGGGCGACATCTGGACCGTGCCGCGCTCCGGCGGGCGGGCGACACGGATCACCACCGGGGTCGGCGTCGAGAGTCAGCCGATGTTCTCGCCGGATGGGACGACGCTGGCCTTCACCGGGGACTACGACGGCAACACCGACGTCTTCACCGTGCCGGCCGTGGGAGGGGTGCCGCACCGGGTGACCTATCATCCGGCGGCGGACGTGGCGGTGGGCTGGTCGAGCGACGGCAAGAAGATCCTCTTCCGCTCAAACCGCGCCGCCGCCAGCCGCTACACCCAGATCTTCGAGGTCTCGCCGCAGGGCGGGGCGGCGACGCCGCTGCCGCTGCCCATGGCCTACGCCGGCCAGGAGTCCCCGGACGGCGCGCGCATCGCCTACAACCCGATGGGCCCGGCTTTCGCGTTCAACTTCACCAACTACGTCGCCTGGGGGAACTACCGCGGCGGCCAGGCGAGCACGATCAAGATCACCACACTCAGCGGCCTCGACACCGTCGAGGTCCCGCACGAGGCCGCCGCCGACCTGTCGCCCGTCTGGGCGCGGGGCAAGCTCTACTTCCTGTCGGCGCGCGGCGGGCCGATGTCGATCTACAGCTACGACCCGGCCAGCAAGGCCGTGGCTCAGGTCTACGCCAACGCCGGGCCGGAGATCCGCTCGCTGGCCAGCGACGGCCAGACCCTGGTCTTCGACCGGCTGGGCGAGCTCTACACCCTGGAGCCCGGCGGCCAGCCGCAGCGGGTCAGCGTCGACGTCACCGGCGACATGCCAGACGTGCGCGCCCGCATCGCCAAGGTCGGCGACGAGGTGGTCAACGTCTCGGTCTCGCCCACCGGCATCCGCGCCGCCGTCGAGGCGCACGGCGAGATCCTGACCGTGCCGGTGAAGAAGGGGCCGATCCGCAACCTGACCAACACGCCAGGCGTGATGGAGCGCGAGCCGTCGTGGAGCCCGGACGGCCAGTCGATCGCCTACTTCTCCGACGAGGGCGGCCTCTACGCCCTGCACGTCGCCGCCCAGACCGGCGAGGGCAAGCCGCGCAAGTACGCGCTGGCCGCGGAGCCCGCCTACTATTTCCATCCGGTCTGGTCGCCGGATTCCAAGAAGATCGCCTTCTACGACAACCGGCTGAAGTCCTATGTCCTGGACCTGGCGAGCGGCAAGGTGACCCAGCTGGGCGAGCCGGATGTCTGGGGCGGTTTCACCGACCAGACCCATGGGATGTCCTGGTCGCCGGACTCCAGGTGGCTGGCCTGGACGCGCTTCCTGCCCAACCACCTGCACGGGGTGATGCTGTTCTCGACAGAGACGGCGAAGTCGATCCCGGTGACCGATCCGATGGGCGACGCCCGCGACCCGGCCTTCGACCGCAGCGGCAAGTACCTCTACTTCCTGGGCAGCAACAACGCCGGCATGACCGCGCACACGCTGGACATGTCGAGCGATCTCTACCGCCCGACGCGCTCGGTCTATGCGCTCAGCCTGGCGGCGGCGACCGCTTCGCCGACCGCGCCGGAGAGCGACGACGAGAAGTCGGTGGCCGAGGCCCGCGAGACGGCCAAGGAGAACGCCGACAAGACCCCGGCCGGCCAGGCGGGCGAGGCCAAGAAGGACGCTAAGGACAAGCCCTCGGCGCCACCGACGCCGCCGCAGCCGAAGACCACCGCCGTCGACCTGCCGGGCCTGAGCCTGGCCGCCATCAGCGCGCGCACGGTCGCCCTGCCGATCCCCGCCGGCCCGCTGACCGGCCTGCAGACGGGCAAGCCCGGGACGATCTTCTGGCTCTCCGATCCGGGCGCGACGGATCCCAACGCCACCGGCCCCAACGGGACCCTGCACCGCTTCACTCTGGAAGACCGCAAGGTCGAGACGGTCGCCGAGCACCTGGCCGACTACCAGCTCACCGCCGACGGCGAGAAGGTGCTGCTCGCCGAGGTGAAGCCGCCATCGCCGGACATGCCGCCGTCCGGGCCGCCGCACCCGCACTACAGCGTCGTGCCGGCGACGCCCAAGCCGCCCGGCGGGGCCGCGCCGAAGGGCGGCGACGACACGGCGCTGGCCTTCGACAGCCTGGAGGTCCGCGTCGACCCGCCCGCCGAGTGGGCGCAGATGTATCATGAGGTCTGGCGCATCGAGCGGGCCTTCTTCTACGACCCGAACTTCCACGGCTTCGACACCGTGGCCGCGGAGAAGCGGCTCGCGCCCTACGTCGCCGCGGTGCAGTCGCGGTCGGACCTGAACTACATCTTCCAGGAGATGCTCACCGGCTTCTCGGTGGGCCACCTGCGCGGCTCCGGCGGAGCCATCCCGGAGGCGCGGCGGGTCTCCGGCGGCCTCCTGGGCGCGGACTACCAGATCGTGGGCGGCAAGTGGTGCATCGCCAAGATCTACACCGGCGGCGCCTGGTCGCCGGACGCCAAGGCCCCCCTGGCCCAGCCCGGCCTGAACATCCGCGCCGGCGACTGCATCGCCGCCATCAACGGCCAGGCGCTGGACGCCTCGACCGACATCCAGCAGCCGCTGGAAGGCACGGCCGGCAAGGCGGTCAGCCTGACGCTTTCCGGAACCGCCGGTCCACGCACCGTCACCGTGATCCCGGTCGGCAGCGAGGCGCGCCTGCGCAACCTCGACTGGATCGAGGGCAACCGCCGCAAGGTGGAGGAACTCTCCGGCGGACGGCTGGCCTACGTCTACCTGCCCGACACCGGCGCGGGCGGCTTCACCAGCTTCAACCGCTACTACTTCGCCCAGACCGACAAGCAGGGCGTGGTGGTCGACGAGCGGTTCAACGGCGGCGGCCAGATGGCCGACTACATCATCGAGGTCCTGAGCCGCCACCTGCAGGGCTACTGGTCGCCGCGATACGGGGCGATCGAGCGCACACCCGCCGCCTCGATCCTGGGGCCGAAGGTGATGATCGCCAACGAGGCCTCGGGCTCCGGCGGCGACGCCCTGCCGTGGATGTTCAAGGCGAACCAGCTGGGCCCCCTGGTGGGCAAGCGCACCTGGGGCGGGCTGGTGGGCATCAGCCAGATGCCGCCGCTCATGGACGGCGGGCAGGTGACCTCGCCCGACGTCGGCTTTTTCTCGCCCAAGGGACAGTGGGACGTGGAGAACCACGGCGTCGACCCTGACGTGCCGGTGGAGCAGGACCCCAAGGCCGTGGCCGCCGGCCATGACCCGCAGCTTGAGACCGCCGTCGCGCTCGCGCTCCAGAAGCTCGGGCCGGTGACCGCGCCGCCGCGGCCCGCCTATCCGGTCTATCCGCTGAAGCCGGCCAAGCCCTAGCGCCGCACCGCGTCCGCCGCCGACGCTATGAGGTCGATGCGGCGGTCCCAGGTGTGGTGGGCGAGGGTCTTGGCCTGGGCGGCGTGGGCGTAGGCGAAGGCCCGCTCCGGGTCGGCGGCCAAGGCGCTGAGCGCCGTCATGCCGGCGTCGAGGTCCTTCCAATAGAAGAGCTCGATGTCGCGGCCTGGCGCGAAGACCTCGGCGTAGTACCGGCTGAAGTCCGAGAAGCTCGCCGCGCCCGCCAGGGCTGCGGAGAAGGGCCGCTCGTGCGAGCCGGCGCCGAAGTTGCCGTTGGTGTTCAGCACAAGCCGCGATTGGGCCATCAGTTCGGCCATACGGTTCATCTCGACCGGCCCCTCGTAGGCCGCGTTCTTGAAGCGGTGGAGCTGGCTCTCCCAGCCGGCGCCGACGATGTGCAGCGGTACGCCGGTCGCGGCGACCGCCTTCAGGAACTCGAAGCGCCGGGTCCGGCGCACCTCGACGTCCACCAGATGCGCCGTCTCGCGCGCGCCGACGTTGGCGGGATCCGACAGGTCCAGGCCGAGCGTGCGCAACACGGTGTCCAGGGCCACGTGCGGCGGCGTCCACTCGACACTGAGCGCCAGGTCGAGGGCGGCCTGCAGCACCTGGCGCGCCGGGCCCTCGACCCCGGTCCAGGGCGGCTCCGGCTGCTGGAAGCCGCCCGACCACAGCACCGGGATCGGCCGGCGCGCCAGGAAGGCGTCGGCCGAGGCGTCCGGCGGCGCGGCCTCGCCCACCGCCGGGTGCGGGAAGAAGCTCACATGGCCGAACCGCTGCGGCCCGTAGATCGCGCGGACGGCGTCCACCTGGGTCGGATCGACCAGCAGCAGCGCGGTCGACGGCGGCGTGGCGCGCAGGCGCTCCGTCTGCGACAGGACATAGTCGGTGAGCCAGAGGACATGCGGCCCGCCGTAGAGGTCGGAGAGCGTGCGGCCGGCGCCGTCGCGGAATCCTCCGGCGATATTGATGGAGAAGATCAGGTCGAAGCGGCCGGCGCCCGCGGCGTGGGCCAGCACCGGCGCTGCGATATCGTCGGTGTGACCCAGGTCGAGGACTTCGACCGCTTCGCCACGCCGCCGGAACGCCGCCGCGGCGTGGTCGCAGAAGAGGCGCGTGCCGCCGTATTGCGATCGGCCCTTCAGGATCAGGATGCGCAAAAGCGGCTGCTCCCATGGAGGGCCGTCAGGATAGTCGGATTCGCCAGCGGCCTCCGGGAGATGGGTTCACGGTCCCCCGCTGACGTCGGCCATGCCTCCAGCTACCCTGGGAAAACGCTCCGCACGGACCTTTTCGTGTTAGGATCGGGTTTGGTTGTAGGGTTGTGGTCTGCCACGAGCCCGTTCGCCCGCGACACGCCACGCCCCGGCCCAACGGTCCCGGGAGAACGCTCATGGCGTCCGAAAATCACGTCGAAAACCCTGTCGAATACCTGATGGAAAACGCCAGCCTGAACCTGGCCGCGGTGGGCCGGGCGCTGACGCCCAATCCGGCGCGCCACATCGGCCAGGCCAGGCCGCAGGTGCGCAAGATCACCGTCCATGACCTGATGGAGGCCTTGCGCGAGGGCGCGGGCGACGTCGGCGCGTTGCGCGACGACATCCTGTTCATCGGCCTGATCTATCCCGTCGCCGGCCTGGTGCTGGCGAGGCTCGCCTTCAGCTACGACTTCCTGCCGATGGTGTTCCCGCTGGCCTCGGGCTTCGCGATCCTGGGGCCCTTGGCGGCCATCGGGCTCTACGAGCTGAGCCGCCGGCGCGACATGGGCGGGCGCGTCACCTGGGCCGACGCCTTCGGGGTGCTGCGGTCGCCGGCCCTGGGCTCGATCGTAGGCCTGGGCGCGATCTTCCTGGCGCTGTTCGGCCTGTGGCTGGGCGTGGCCTACGAGATCAACCTGGCGACCCTGGGGCCGACCGCGCCGCCGACGCTGCGCGCCTTCGAGCACAACCTGTTCTGGACCGAGGCGGGCGCGACCCTGATCGTGGCCGGGGTCGGCGCAGGTTTCCTGTTCGCCGTCGTGGCCTTCGCGCTCGGCGTGGTCTCCTTCCCGCTGCTGCTCGACCGCGACGTGGACCTGTGGGCGGCCATCGGCGCGTCGTTCCGCGCCGTCGCCGCCAATCCCGGCGTCATGGCGCTGTGGGGCCTGATCGTGGCGGGCCTCCTGGTGCTGGGCTCGCTGCCGGCGCTGGTCGGCCTGATCTTCGTCATGCCCCTCCTGGGGCACGCGAGCTGGCGGCTTTACCGCAAGGTGGTGGTCTAGCCGCCAGCCCCGCCCGCAGCCCTAGTCGTCGATCTCACGCTTTGAGCGGGTGCGGGCGCGGGCGGCCTTGTGGATCGCCGCCCAGCGCCGGCGTTCAGTTTCCCGCGCGATGGGATCGTCCCGCCGCTCGGCGTGGGCCAGCTCCCGCTGCAGCTTCTGGAAGCTGCGCCAGCGGTCGGCGTCCAGGCGGCCGTCGGCCAGGGCCTCGCGGACGGCGCAGCCCGGTTCATTCCCGTGCCGGCAGTCGCTGAACCGGCACTGCGCGGCCAGGGTCTCGATCTGCTCGGTATCCTCGGCGAACACGATGGCCACGCCCACCTCGGCGTCCGAGAGGGCTATTTCCCGCATGCCGGGTGTGTCGAGGATCAGGGCGCCGGAGGGCAGGAGGATCAGCTCCCGGTGGGTGGTGGTGTGCCGGCCGTGGGCGTCGTCCTCGCGGATCGCCTGGGTCGCCATCCGCGCCGCGTTGGCAAGGGCGTTGACCAGGGTGGACTTGCCGACGCCGGAGGAGCCCAGCAGCACGGCGGTGCGGCCGGGCGCGAGGTAGGCCGCCAGCGCGGCCAGGCCTTCGCCGGTCGCCGCCGAGACCGCCAGCACCGGCACGCCGAAGGCGACCGCCTCCACGGCGGCGATCAAGGGCGCGGGGTCGGCGCAGGCGTCGGCCTTGGTCAGCAGGACGACCGGCTCGGCCCCGCTCTCGTAGGTCATGGCCAGGTAGCGCTCGATCCGGCGCAGGTTGAGGTCGGCGTTCAGCGAAGTGGCGAGCAGGGCGACGTCCACATTGGCCGCCACGACCTGGAGGGTCTGGGACGACCCTGCCGCCTTGCGGGTGAAGGCCGTCCGCCGCGGCAGGACGGCGGCGATCATGCCGTGGTCGCCCTTCCGCGCAATGGCGACCCAGTCGCCGGCGACCGGGTAGCCGCCATCGGCCGCCTCGTGGGCGAAGCGTCCGAGGAGACGGCCTTCCACGTCTCCGGTTTCGGTGGCGAGCCGGTAGCGGCCGCGTTGCTGGACGATGACGCGGGCGGGCGCGAGGCCGTGCGCCGCGTGGGGTGCGAAGTCATGCTGGAGCGCATCGCTCCAGCCATAGGTGCTGAGCACGTCGAGGATTTCCTTGGATGTGGGTCAAAAGCCGATTCAGGCGTCGACCGCGGAAATCCCGTCTCCTGGAGAGAGGATCAGCTGCCCTTAGGCAGCGCGCACGGCGACGCGAAGGGCTGTGGCAATGGGTGTCATGTTCACATCCTCCTCAGGCGGGTTGGCGTCGGTGCGAGGGAGACCTTGGCCTCGCGCGCGGGCTGGGTCAAGAAGGCCCGCTGGAGGAGAGCCATGGCCGAACCGCTCGACGTCGTCATGAACGAGGCGACCCATCGCTTTGAAGTGGCGATGGGCGATGAGATCGCCTTCACCGAGTACATGCTGCACAACGGCGCCATGGTCCTGCCGCACACGGTCGTGCCGCCGGCCTTCGAGGGCAAGGGCGTGGGCTCGGCGCTGGCCAAGGCGGCGCTGGGCTACGCCCGCGAGCACGGCCTGATAGTGAAACCGCGCTGCCCATTTATCGCCGGCTACATCCAGAAGCATCCGGAGTGGGGCGACATCGTCGATCCTGAGTTCCGCAAGAGGCTCGGGCTCTAGGGCCATGGCGCCCGGCGGTTGGGCGCCTGTCGTCGCGGGGGCCTGCGAGGCGTTCAGGGTCTTGCGCGCGGCGCGGGGCGATGGGCTAAGTCGGTCCGCCGTTCCGGGGAGCCGCGCCATTCTTCGACCCGCCGCCATCGCCTCCGTCCTCGCCGTCCTGGCCCTGGCCGCTCCGGCCGCCGCGCAGCTGCCGCGCGCCGCCGACGGCCATCCCGATCTCAGCGGGGTCTGGACCAACGCCTCGGTCACCCATCTGACCCGCATGCCGGGCGTGAAAGGTCTGGTGGTCACCGCCGAAGAGGCCAAGAAGCTCGCCGCCAACAGCGGCCAGGTCCGCCGCCAGGAGGCCGACGCCAAGCCGTCGAACGCCGCGGCCGGCGCTCCCGGCGAGGGCGATCCCGGCGGCTACAACGCCTATTGGCTCGATCCCGGCGCGACCCTGGGCGAGGTGAAGGGCCAGTTCCGCACCTCGTGGATCGTCGACCCCGCGGATGGCGAGTTGCCGCTGACCGCGGAGGGCAAGCGCCGCGTGGCGGAGGCCAACGCCTATGCGCGCCGCGCCGACACGCCGGACGGCCCGGATTCCTTCGAGCCCTGGGACCGCTGCATCATCGGCTCGCGCGGCTCCGGCGGGCCGGGGATGCTGAACAACATCTACAACTCCAACTACCAGATCGTGCAGACGCCGGGCTCCGTGGCCATCGTGGTGGAGATGATCCACGACGCGCGGACCATCCCGCTGTTCAAGGACAAGGCGACGGCTGAGGCGGCGCACGGGCCGGCGACCCTGCATCCTTGGCTGGGCGACGCCGTCGGCTGGTGGGAGGGCGACACCCTGGTGGTCGAGACGGTCAATGTGAACGCCGAACAGGGCCGCGCCGGGCCCATCTACCTGACCCCGCAGGCCAAGGTCACCGAGCGCTTCACGCGGGTCTCGGCCAAGCAGATCTTCTATGAGTTCCGGGTCGAGGACCCCGTCTACTACACCCAGCCCTGGCGCGCGGAGATGAGCCTGAACGCCATCGCTGGGCAGGTCTACGAGTACGCCTGTCACGAGGGCAACTACGCGCTGGAGGACATCCTGAAGGGGATGCGGGCCGGCGAAGCCACGCGCGGCGGCAAGGGCGGCCAATAGGCTAGAGCCAGGGCAGGTCCGCCTGGCCCCGCAGGATCGCTTCGGCCTCGGCCGTGTGCTTGGCGCCGTCGCGGTCGTGCAGCACCAGGGCCGGCAGCAGGCGCAGGGGCGCCTTGCCGGTCTTGATCGCCCGCACCAGCACGCGTTTCGCCGGCTGATCGCCAAAGGGTTGGACCGGGCGCACCTGGACCGAGCCCGCCTTCGGCGCCAGCAGCCCTAGGATATCCATCAGCCGGTCGGCGCGGTGGATCAGGGTGATGGCGCCGCCCTCGCGCACGGCCTTCAGCAGGAAGCCGATCCAGGCCTCCAGGCCGTCGTCGGCCATCCAGGCGGCGCGGCGCGCCTCGGACGGTCCGCGCAGGGCCGAGGCGTCGTCGAAGAACGGCGGATTGGCCATGGCGGCGTCGAAGGGCGGCAGGCCCAGGCCGGCGAAGCGCAGGGCCACGTCGCCCGGTAAGGCCTCGACCCGGTCGGCGAGCCCGTTCAGCGCTATGTTCTCCCGCGCCAGCGCCAGCGCCGCCGGATCGCGCTCGATCCCGACGAAGCGCGCGCCCGGCCGCCGCATCGCCGCCGCCAGCATCGCCCCGCCCGCGCCGCAGCCCGCCTCGATCACCCGCGCGCCATCGCCCGCGTCGCAGGCGGCCGCCAACAGGGCTGCGTCGGCGCCCGCGCGATAGCCACGCTGCGGCTGGCGCAGAAGCACCCGGCCGTCCAGCAGGCGGTCTTCGGTGGTGTCGTCCATGCTTCGTGCCTTAAGGTAACGCATTGCGGACCGCAGGTTCGCTTGACCGTGACCTATCGCGTCACCATTGTCCGTCGCAACGGCGGCCCGGCCTCCCACGGTCCGCCGCCATGCGCCAGTTGAGGTCCGTTTGGCCGTCGCCACCAGCCCCGTCATCGCTGAAAAGCCGCCGTCCCTGGACGCGCTGCTCGTCCTGGCGCGCCAGGACATGGCGGCCGTGGACGAACTGATCCGCCGGCATATGGATTCGCCCGTGCCGGTGATCCCGGCGCTGGCCGACCACCTGATCGCCGGCTCCGCCAAGCGCCTGCGCCCGCTCTTGACCATCGCCGCCGCCCGGCTGGCCGGCGGCCGGGACGAGGCCTGCCTGAAGCTGGCGGCGGCGGTGGAGTTCATCCACACCGCGACCCTGCTGCACGACGACGTGGTGGACAGCTCGCAGCTGCGCCGCGGCCGGGTGGCCGCCCACCTGATCTGGGGCGCGCCCTCCAGCGTGCTGGTCGGCGACTTCCTGTTCGCGCGGGCCTTCGAGCTGATGGTCGGCGCGGGCTCGATGCCGGCGCTGGAAATCCTGGCCCGCGCCAGCCGGGTGATCGCCGAGGGCGAGGTGCTGCAGCTCACCCGCGCCCACGATCTGGACCTCAGCCAGGAGGTCTATCTCGACATCATCAAGGCCAAGACCGCCGAGCTGTTCGCCGCCGCCGCCGAGGCTGGCGCGGTCTCGGCCGGCGCGCCGCCTGAGCGCTGCCGGGCGCTGCGCCGCTACGGCCAGGACCTGGGCCTGGCCTTCCAGCTGGTCGACGACGCCCTCGACTACTCCGGCGATAGCGAGACCCTGGGCAAGAATCCCGGCGACGACTTCCGTGAAGGCAAGGCGACGCTGCCGCTGCTGCTGGCCATGGCCCGAACCGGCGCCTCGGAGCGCGATTTCTGGGTGCGCACCGTCGACCGGCGCGAGCAGACGGCCGCCGACTTCGACCGCGCCTGCGAGCTGATGCGCCAGACCGGCGCCCTGCAATCGACCCTGGACCTGGCGGTCAGCTATGGCGCCAGCGCCAAGGCCGCCCTGGCCGACTTCGGCGCCAACCCCTGGCGCCCGGCCCTGGAAGACCTCGTCGACGTCGCGGTGGCGCGCACGGCCTGACGGCGCCCGTCATCACTGCGGCGACCACCCGACCCAGGAACCACCCGCGCCTTCGCGCGCTCTCCCCGGCCCAAGGGAGGCGCCTATGTTTTCAGGCCTGAGACTATCCACGCTGGGCCGGTTCACGCCCGAGTTCCCGGACGCCCAGGCGCTGCATCTGGGCCTGGCCCGGTGGAACCACAGGCGCCTCGCGGTGCAGGTTCCGACCGACGATTGGACCGCCGAGCTGGCGCAGGACCAGCGGATGCTGCGGCTGGAGGGCGCCTTCATCGAAGCCTTCCGCGGCCACGTCGCCGATCTCGTCGCCAGGGTCCCCCGTGACGTGGACGGCTTCCTCGCCTGGTTCGAAGGCCTGAAGGCCACGGGACCCGGCCAATGCGACCCGCTGTTCGCCTGGCTGGAGACCGGCGCGGACTTGCCCCAGATGCGCTGGTTCCTGACCCAGGAGGCGGCGGGCGAGGCGGGCTTCGACGACCTCGTGGCCATGACCCAGGTCAAGCTGCCGGCCCGGCCCAAGCTGGAGCTGGCGCGCAACTACTGGGACGAGATGGGCCGCGGTTCGGAGGCCGGGATGCATGGCCCGATGCTCGACCGCACGGTGAAGGGCCTGCACCTCACGCCCTCCATCGAGGGCACGCTTTGGCAGAGTCTGTGCCTGGCCAACGTCATGACCGCGCTCGCCACGACCCGGCGCTATGTCTACCAGTCGATCGGCGCCCTGGGCGTGGTCGAACTGACCGCACCGACGCGGGTGGCCTGTGTCGACGCGGGGCTGAAGCGCCTGGGCTGCGCGCCGGAGCAGCGCAAGTACTTCGCCCTGCACGCCCACCTGGACGTCGAGCATTCCGCCGCCTGGAACGCCGAGGCCCTGGCGCCCCTGTTGGCCGAGACGCCGGCTTGCGCGCCCTACCTGGCGGAAGGCGCCGTGATGCGCCTGATCTGTGGCGAACAGTGTTTCGAGGCCTACCGCGCGCACCTATGGGCCGAGGGCCGCCCCGTGGTCTACGCGGCGGAGTAGGGTCTCAAAGCTCGTCGAAAGGGTGGGGCAGCCGGCCGGACTTGAACAGGACCACAGGGTTTTCGTCGTAGTCGCCCAGTTCGGTGTCGGCGGTCGCGGAGAACGCCACGACCCCCAGCCGCAGCGGCGCCAGGCGTTCGGCCTTGCGGCGCGCCTCCTCGGCGGTCTTGCAGCCCACCTGCTGCTCCGCCTTAAGCGCCTTGCCGCGCCCGGCGATATAGGTCTGCAGGATGTGGACGGTTTCACGAGCCATGGCGCACCCACGCGCCTCGCGGCGAGTCCCGTCAATGGTCCGCAGCTCACCCCGGGTGGATCATGTCTTCCGGCCGCACCCAGGCGTCGAACTCCGCGTTGGTGACGTAGCCGCCGCCGACCGCTTCCTCCCGCAGGGTGGTGCCGTTGGCGTGGGCGGTCTTGGCGATCTTGGCGGCCTTGTCGTAGCCGATGTGCTCCTTGAGCGCCGTCACCAGCATCAGCGAGCGTTCCAGGTTGGCGGCGATGTTGTCCGTGCGCGCCTCGATACCGACCACCATGTTGTCGGTGAAGCTGATGGAAGCGTCGGCCAGAAGGCGGCAGGACTGTAGGAAGTTGTAGGCCATCACCGGGTTGTAGACGTTGAGTTCGAATTGGCCTTGCGAGCCGGCGAAGCCGATGGCGGTCTGGTTGCCCATCACATGGGCGCAGACCATGGTCAGCGCCTCGGCCTGGGTCGGGTTGACCTTGCCCGGCATGATCGAGGAGCCCGGCTCGTTCTCCGGCAGCGACAACTCGCCGAGGCCCGCGCGGGGGCCGGAGCCCAGGTAGCGGATGTCGTTGGCGATCTTGAACAGGGCCGCGGCGGTGGCGGTCAGCGCCCCATGGCTGAACACCATGGCGTCATGGGCGGCCAGCGCCTCGAACTTGTTGGGGGCGGTGATGAAGGGCAGGCGGGTGATCGCCGCGATCCGCTCGGCCACCTTCTCGGCGAAGCCCACCGGCGCGGTCAGGCCGGTGCCCACCGCCGTGCCCCCCTGGGCCAGCTCATAGAGGCCGTAGAGCGTCTCCTTCAGCCGGCGGGTCGACATGGCGGTCTGGTGCGCATAGCCGCCGAACTCCTGGCCCAGCGTCAGCGGGGTGGCGTCCTGGGTATGGGTGCGGCCGATCTTGATGATGTGGGCGAACTGGTCGGACTTGGCCTTCAGGGCCGCGTGCAGGTGCTCCAGCGCCGGCATGACGCTGCGGGCCACTTCCTCGGCGCAGGCGATGTGCATGGCCGTCGGATAGGTGTCGTTGGACGACTGGCTCATGTTGACGTGGTCGTTCGGATGGACCGGCGTCTTGGAGCCCATAACACCGCCCAGCATCTCGATGGCGCGGTTGGAGATCACCTCGTTGGCGTTCATGTTCGACTGAGTGCCGGACCCCGTCTGCCAGACCACCAGCGGGAAGTGGTCGTTCAGCTTGCCGTCGATCACCTCCTGCGCGGCGGCGACGATGGCCTCGCCGATCTTGGGGTCCAGCTTGCCCAGCGCCATGTTGGCCTCGGCCGCGGCGCGCTTGACCACGCCCAGCGCCTTGACCACCGGGATCGGCTGCTTCTCCCAGCCGATCTTGAAGTTCTGCAGCGACCGTTGGGTCTGGGCGCCCCAATAGCGGTCGGCGGGGACCTCGATGGGGCCAAAGGTGTCGGTCTCGGTGCGCGTGGCGGTCATCGTCTGTCGGCGTCCCAGCTTTGGATGCGGCGGGTCTAGCTCCCGCGCGCCCGGGCCGCAACGGCGTGGCGCGCGTCCGAGCCCGGCGATATAGGTTGAGGCTTCGAAGCCGGGAGCGTCCCAGATCATGCTCGTCGCCACCACCAACGAGATCGCCGGATACAGGATCGTCAGCCATATCGGCATGGTCCGCGGCGTCACCGTCCGCTCGCGCAGCGTGGTCGGAAACTTCGCCGGCGGCATCCAGTCGATCTTCGGCGGCAACCTGACCATCTACTCCGAGCTGGCCGACCACGCCCGCCAGGAGGCCTATGACCTGATGGTCGAGCACGCCCGCCGCGCCGGCGCCGATGCGGTGATCGGCATGCGCTACGACGCCAACGAGATCATGGAAGGCATCACCGAGGTCCTGGCCTACGGCACGGCGGTGAAGGTCGAGCGGACCTGACCAACCCTGTGGCCTCCTTCCCGGAAGAGCCGGCCTGGACCCAGCACGGCAAGGTCCGCGCCCGCGAGGCCGACGGGGTGCTGGAGGTGGTGGTCGACGGCCTGACCACTCAGGCGAAGTACTACAAGCCCTTGATCTACGAGTTCTTCCGCAAGGCCTGGCGCGGCGCGCGGCCAGCCTGGGGGGAATATGCCGTGGAGATCCGCATGGACTATGTGGGCGACCCGCCCTGGCTCGACCTCGACAACCTGGCCAAGGCGATCCTCGACGCCATCAAGGGCTACGCCTTCCACGACGACGCCCAGGTGGCGCGCCTGCTTGTCGAGCGGGCGAGCGGCGAGCGCGAGCGGATCACGGTGCGGGTGCGCAAGATATCGGATACGGCCCTGTCGCCGCTGTCGCGGCCCAGCGAGGTGCGGTCTTGATCGAGCTTCTGAAGACCACCGACCCGGTGCGGCTGAACCTCTTCAAGAGCCTGATGGAGGAGGCCGGCCTGCATCCGGTGCTGGTGGAGGCCTCGGCCTATCCCGGCGTGCTGCCCAGCCGCCTGCTGGTCACCGACGACGAGGCGCCCATGGCGCGCCGGCTGATCGCCGAGGTCGAGCGCGGGCTGGAGTAGGGCCCCGGAACGGCAACGGCCGCACCCCTTTTGACAGGGCGCGGCCGCGGCGGGACTGAACCTCTCTCCAGGAAGAGCGAGGATCAGCGATACTGCTGGATACGCGTGGTGCGAAGGCCAGCGAGGCCGTGACGATCGATGGACCTTTGCCAGGCGAGGAACTCTTCCGACGTCAGCCGGTAACGCTCCAGCGCCTCTTCAAGGGTGAGCAGTCCGCCGCGCACAGCGGCGACCACTTCCGCCTTGCGGCGGATCACCCACCGGCCCGTGTCGGCCGGCGGCAGGTCCCTCAGCGTCAACGGCGCGCCCGTGGGACCGATGACATAGGCCTCCCCACGGCTGTTCGTGCGCGTCTGCTGTTGCTGCAACATGGCTTTTAAGCCTTTCCCACCATCATTGTTGATGAGAACAATACGCCACGGCTCCTAACAGCCGCTGAATCGTATTAGTGAATGAAGCTCTAATCATGGTCTTCCCCATGTACTAATTCGGTACAGTGTGGATTTCACACTCGGTTAATCTGAGTTAAGACTGCCGCTACCGAATGATGTTGATCAGCTCGTCCAGCATGTCGTCAGCCGTCGTTATGATCTTGGACGACGCCGAGTAGGCCTTCTGGGTGGTGATCAGGCCGGTGAACTCGGTGGAGAGGTCGACGGTCGAGGCTTCCAGGCTGGACGGGTCGACGGTCCCCGCCCCGCCGGTGCCGGCGACCTTCAGCGTCATATCGCCGGCGTTCATGGTGGCGGTGTAGGCGTTGCCGCTCACCGCGTTCAGGCCGTCGGGATTGGGGAAGGTGGCGATGGCCACCTGGGCGATCGTGCGGACCTGGTTGTTGCTGAAGAGCGCGGAGACCGTGCCGTCGTCGGCCACCTGGACGCCCACGATATTGCCGGCGCTGGCCCCGTCCGAACTCACCGAGTTCACCGTCGAGGTCCCGGCGAGCTGGGTGAGCTTCGAGAGATCGAAGTTGACGGTCTGGCCGGCGATGCCCAGCCCGGAAGCCCAGGCCGGCGAGGTGCCGCCCGAAGCGCCCAGGGTGATGGTGGGCGGGGCGCCCGCCGCGCCGAACAGGGTCGTGGAGGCCAGGTTGATGGAGCCGTCGTTGTTGAACACCACCTGGCCGGCGGTGATCTGCCCGTCGGGGCCGCCGGTGGTCACGTCGCTGGCCGGGACCGCGTAGATTTCCGCGTTCCAGGTGTTCGGCGTGCTGGTCTTCTCCAGGGCCAGGGAGAAGGTGTGCGTGCCGCCCTCGGAGTCGACGACGCTGAACTCGATCGGCGGCGCGTCCGGCGCGGTGCCCGTGCCGGTGGCGGCGTAGGCGGCCATGGAGTTGGTGGTGCTGCTGGCGCTGTAGGTGGCCGCGGCCGCGCCGACCGGCGTGGTCTGGTCGAGGTTGGCGCTGACGCCGACGTTGCCGGTGGTCTCGACGGCTGAGCCAAGGTTCTCGACGTTGATCGGACCGATCTTCGACAGGTCCGACGGGTTGGTGTCGATGGTTCCGTCCGCCTGCACCGGCCAGCCCTGCAGGTAGAGACCGGCGGAGTTGACCAGGTAGCCATTGGCGTCGGGGGTGAAGTCACCCGCGCGGGTGAATTCCGAGGCCTGCGCCGTGGGCGAGGTGCTGGTCACGAAGAAGCCGTTGCCGGAGATCGCCAGGTCAGTGGTCGAGGAGGCGCTCTGGATCAGGCCCTGAGTGCTGACGAGCTGCTGATTGGTCCCCTGAACCCCGCCGGCCGAGTACTGACCCTTGACCGCTTGCGAGGTCACCATGGTGGAGAAATCCACCTGGTTTTCCTTGTAGGCGGTGGTGTTGACGTTGGCGATGTTGTCGGAGATCGCCGCCAGCGCCGAGGAGTTGGCCACCAGGCCCGAAACCCCGGCGAGCAGTGCCGAATTGATGCTCATGGTTCTGTCCGTTCTTTCCTAGGTTGCCGCTTGCTGCGGAGAGCTGATCGGCGTCGCTAGGCCGGGGCGGGGGACGGCGTTTTGCCATCCGGGTTGATGGGGTTGGCGGCGGCTCATGAGCCCGTCCCGCTGGAAGCTTGGTTGACGACGTTGGTGACGTTGGTCCAAGGCACCGAGCCGCCGTTGATGACGACGGAGGCCGCGCCATTGGCCTGGGTGACGCCGGTGACGACGCCCTGCACGAAGGTGGAGGTGGTCAGCGCGTTGCCGGCGGAATCGCTGGCCGTCACCGTCAAGGTATAGGGCCCGCCGTCCGGCAGCTGGGTCCCGGCCAGGTTCTTGCCGTTCCAGGTGAAGCTCTTGTTGCCGGCGCTGAGGTCGGTCGGCGCCGCGACGTCGACGATGACGCCGTTGGGATCGGCGACGGTCACCTTCAGGTCCGCCACGCCGGATGGCAGGGTGTAGCCCCACTGGGCCTGGCCGCCGTTGAGGTTGGCCGTGCTGCTCGTCGCGGTCACCTGCTTGCCGATCAGGCCGACCGCGGTGCCGACGCCGTTGGAATTGTTCACCAATTGCTGGATGAGGGCGTTGGTGTTGATCTGCTGTTCGACGCCAGTCATCTGCACCAGCTGTTGGGTGAACTGGTTGGAGTCGAGCGGGGCGGTCGGGTCCTGGTTCTGCAGCTGTGTCGTGAGCAGGGTCAGGAAGGTGTTGAAGTTGTCCGTCAGGCTGTCGAGGCCCTGCTGGGTCGCGGTCTGAGTCGAGCTCGCCGCCGGGGTGCTGGCCGGGGCGGTGGGCGTCGTGGGGTTGGTCGGGGCGGTGGTGGTCATGGTGTCCTCAGATCCGGATATCGACGCCGGAGCGTGCTGATCTCTGCGGGATGAGCTGCGGCGCGGCGGCCGCGTCGGAATTATCGATGGCGGCCTGGAAGGCGCGGCCGCGGAACACCGCGCCGCCGCTGTCGGCCTGCTGCTGGCCCTGGCCCCCCTGACCACCGCCGCTGGCCACGTCGAAGGACATGCCGCCGGAGAGGTCGAAGCCGGACTGCTCCAGCGACTGCTGCAGCTCGCCCGACCGCGATTTGAGCTCGTTGGCCGCCTGCTGCGTGTCGAAGGACATCGAGGCGCTCATCTTGCCATCGGCGCCAATGGCCACGCGCACGTTCACCTTGCCGAGGCCGGCGGGGTTGAGCTGCACGTCGAACTGGGTGGAACGGGCGCCGAGCTTCTGGGCGATCTGGGCGGAGAAGTCGGCGACGGTCTGCGGCGAACCGCGCACGTCGCTCGCCATGGTCTGGGCCGTGGTCGCAGCCGCCGCGGCGGCGGCCGGCGTGGCGGACGTGGCTTGCGCGGCGGCGTTCTGGGCGGCCTGCGGATCGGCCGGGTCGGCGTCGTCGGCGGCGTCGCTGTCGGCCGCCGCGGCGGCGGTCTGGACCGCGTCCACGGCCGCCTGGTCGACGCTCGATTTGGCGGTCCCGTCGGCAAGCTGCTGCAGGGCGGCGGTGGCGCGGACGGTGGCCGACGCGCCGCTTGAGGCTGCCGCGGAGGCGGCCGAGGCGGCAGCGAAGACGGTGGGGGCCTTCACACTGGTGGAGTCGGTGGCTGTCGGGTCCGGCTGGGCCCTGGCGCTCGGTGCCGGGGCGGCTGGCTTGGCCGCCGGGGTCGCCGTCGCCGTCGCCGTCGCCGATTGAGCGGTCTCCGCGGCGGTCTGGGCGGCGGCCGAAGTGGCGTTGGCGGCCTGGGCTTTCGCTTGGGCCTGGGTCTGGGTTTGCGCCTGGGCCTGGCTCTGGGCCTCAGCCTGCGACTGGGCCAGCGCGGCGGCCGCCGCGACGTTGGGGGACAGCGTCGGCGCCGGGCCCGTCGCGGGCGGCGGGGTCGGGACCGGGTTCAGGAGGTCGCTGTTGGCGGTCGGCGGGGTCGGGGCCTTGGCGTTCGCCGAGGCGTCCGCGGCGGCGTCGCCCGCGGCGGCGGCCGTGGATGCGGTCGCGGCTTCCGTCGCCTCGTCGGCGTCCGTGTCGGCCGCTTCGGTCGGCGTGGTCTGGGCGGTTTGCGGCGAGACCGGGGGCGTGGCGGTCCGGGCGACCTTGCCCGTCGTGGCCTCGGCGGTTTCGGCGGCCGCCGTCGCGGCGGTGATCGCCGCGGTCTGGGTGGGCGTCGGCGGCGGGATCACGGTGAAGGCGGCCGCAGCGGCATTGGCGCCGGCTGCGGCTGCGGCTGCGGCCGCGGCCGCGCTGGCGTCCGTGGTCTGACCGGGATCGGTGGTCTTGTCCGCCGTCTTGCCGTCGTCGGTCGTGGTCTTGGTCGAGGCGGCCGCGGTCTTGGTTCCGGCCGCGGCCTGGCCGGAGGCCGGCTGGCCGAGCGCATCGGCGTTCTCGCCCGACAGCGTCGCCAGCATCGCCTCGAAGGCCGCCGGCAGGCCCTGGCCTTTATCCTTGCCCGCGGCGGTCGACGCCGAGGCGCCTCCCGCGGCGGACGGGCCGGGAGCCGGAGGCGGGGCAGTGTTGATCGCGGCTGCGGACATACGCTTTACGGCGCCCTGGCAAGGGTGGGGATCGACGCCTGCTGCGCCGGGAACATTCGGGAAGCCTGGAGCAACCTTCGCGCCAATCCGGCAAGATATTGCTTTTTCAGAGGAAAGCCGAATTTTGCCTGACCTCGTCCAGAGGGGCGAAGCGCGAAATTGCCGGGCCGAACCGCGTCCGATGGGGCGTTTCCTGCCGTGTGCCCGAGGCGATCCACGACCGGCCTTAAGCCCCTCGCTTCCGCCCGCCCGACCGGCGTCTCGCGCGAGCGCGCGCGAGCCTTCCGGGACGGATCGTGGAGTTGGCGCCGGTCTTGCGCTTAACCATGCGAGTTCATTGGCCCCAGGAAGGGACCACGTTGAAAACGCAGATGATTTCCCAGCTCCTTGCGTGGGTGTTCGCGTCCATCCCGGCAGAATCCGCCGGGTTGCGCGTCAGCCTTTGCCGGGCGGAGGCCTAAAACGCCATGTCCTCGCTCTCGGTCTCTCTGCAGACGGCGGCCTCGGGCCTGCAGGCGGCGCAAGCCAGCCTGAACGCCATCTCGGACAATATCGCCAACGTCAACACGCCCGGTTACGTCCGCAAGGTCGTCAACCAGCAGGAGCTGGTGGTGGGCGGCGTGGGCGCCGGCGTCGACATCACCGGCGTGCAGCGGGTGACCAACCAGTATCTGCAGGCCGCCAGCCTGGGCGCGAGCGCCGACGCCAGCAGCGCCAGCATCATCTCCCAGTACCTGTCCAACGCCCAGAACCTGTTCGGCGACCCGACGACCAGTTCCTACTTCTTCAACATGCCCGACCAGATCTCGGCGGCCGAGGCCGCGCTGGCCAACGATCCGTCGTCGAGCATCCTGCAGGGCCAGACGGTCACCACCATCAACAACTTCCTGAGCCAGGCCAACCAGATCAATACCCAGATCAACCAGCTCAGCGGCAGCGTCGACGGCCAGGTCACCAGCGACGTCTCGCAGGTCAACAGCCTGCTGAGCCAGATCAACAGCCTGAACACCGACATCGCGCGCGCCACCATCAGCGGCGGCGACGCCACCGGTTCGCAGAACCAGCAGCAGCAGCTGATCGACCAGCTGTCGGGCCTGATGAATGTCAACGTCGCCCAGAACAGCGAGGGCGGCGTCACCATCCGCAGCGCCGAGGGCATCCAGCTTGTGGGCACGGGCGGCGCCTCGACGGTCAACTACAATGTCGGTCAGTCCACGCCGGGCTACCTCACCGTCACCACGCCGGGCGCCAGCTCGCCCGCCCAGCCGATCAACCTCTCCAGCGGCGAGATCGGCGGCCTCCTGACCCTGCGCAACACCGAGCTGCCGGGCATGTCCGACCAACTCGGCGAGTTCGTCTCGCGCACGGCCCAGGCGTTCAACGCCGCCAGCAACGCCGCCACGGCGTCTCCGCCGCCCAACTCGCTCACCGGCCGCAACACCGGCCTGGACCTGCCCACCGCGATCAGCGGCTTCACCGGCACGAGCACCGTGGCGATCACCAATTCGTCGGGCGTGGTGCAGCAGACCGTGGCCATCGACTTCGACAACGACACCATGAGCGTGAACGGCGGCGCAGCCACGAGCTTCACCTCCTCCACCTTCCTCTCAACCCTGAACTCCAGCCTGGGGACTGCGGGCACGGCCAGTTTCAGCAACGGAGCGCTCTCGATCTCGGCCGCGAGCAGCAGCAACGGCGTGGCCATCGACGAGGGAACGTCGCAGAAGGCCGGCGAGGGCTTCTCGCAGTTCTTCGGGATGAACGACCTCATCACCTCGACGGGCCTGTCGACCTACGACACCGGGCTGTCGTCCGGCGACCCCAACGGCTTCGCGCCGGGCAGCACCATCACCTTGCAGCTCTCCTCGGCGAACGGCGCCCCGTTGAAGCAGGTCACCGTGACCGTGCCGCCGGCCACGAGCCCCAGCATGGGCGACCTGGTCAATGCGCTGAACAACAGCTCCACCGGTGTCGGCCTGTATGGCGCCTTCACCCTGGACGCCCAGGGCGGCCTCACCTTCACGGGGACCGCGCCGCAGAACGCCCAGGTTTCGGTGGTCCAGGACGACACCTCGCGCGGCGCCGGCGGGCCTTCGATCAGCCAGCTGTTCGGCATCGGCTCGGCGGTGCGTTCGACGCGGGCCTCAAGCTACGAGGTCAATCCGGCGATCGCCGCCGACCCGACCAAGATGCCGTCGGCCACCCTGAACCTCAGCGTCGCGGCGGGGACCTCGGCGGTGGCGCCGGGCGACGGCACCGGGGCGCAGGCGATCTCCGCGGCCACGCAGCAGACCATGCTGTTCAAGGCCGCCGGCGGCCTCGGCAACGTCAACATGACGCTGGACAACTACGCCGCCCAGTTCGGCGGCTCCATCGGCCAGGCCGCCGCCAACGCCGCCAGCCAGTCGACCAGCGCCACGGCCGTGCAGACCGAGGCCAACTCGAAGCTGCAGTCGGTCGAAGGCGTCAACATCGACCAGGAACTGGTCAATCTGACCACCTACCAACAGGCCTATTCGGCCAACGCCCGCATGATCTCGGCGACGAAGGACCTCTTCGACGTCTTGGAAAACCTGATCTCCTGACCGCCCGCAAGGCTGGCCAGCGCTTAAGAGGACCGAACCATGGTCGACCGCGTATCCACCGCCGGAGCCTACTCCGCGATCCTGCAGAACCTGATGGCCGCCGAAAGCGCCCAGACGGACGCCGAAAACCGCGTCTCCAGCCAAAAGAACGGCGATGACCTGCAGGCCTTCTCGACCCAGGCTGAGACGCTCACCGCCATGAAAGCGGTGGACGCCCGCATCACCAACTATCAGTCGCAGAACACCCTGATCGCGGCCAAGCTCACCACACAGGACACCGCCTTGAGCGGCCTCGCCAGCACCGCGACGGCGGTGCAGCAGGCCATCGCCAACGCCCTGGGCACCGGTGACGCCACGTCCCTGATGCAGGAGGTCCAGGGTTCTTTCTCGGACGCTGTCGACGGCCTCAACACCCAGTACAACGGTCAGTACCTGTTCGCCGGCGGCCAGATCAACACCGAGCCGATGACCGCCACCTCGATGACCGACCTGACCTCTGGACCGCCGATCTCCAGCTTCTTCCAGAACGACAACTTCGTGGCGTCGGCGAAGCTCGATGACTCCACCACCGTCAGCACCGGCCAGCTCGCCAGCACGCTGGGCACACCGATGATGCAGGCCTTCCAGGCGATCCAGACGCTCAACGACGGGCCGGATGGTCCGCTCAACGGCCCGCTCACCGCGACCCAGCAGGCCGACCTGACGACCATGATGCAGAGCTGGCAGGGCATCGCCACCAACCTGACCACCGCTACGGCCCAGAACGGCCTGGTGCAAAACCAGGTGAGCGCCGCCGCCACCGCACTCACGACCCAGCAGAACACGCTGACCGGCATGATCGGCAACATCACCGACGCCGACATGGCCAAGGCCGCCACCGACCTCTCCAACGCCCAGCTGTCGGTGCAGGCCTCGGCCAAGGTGCTGCAGGCGTTGCAGAGCGATTCCCTGCTGAACCTGCTGCCCGCCACCAGCTAACCGAGCGGGGGCCTCGAAAATCGGCGTCCGAACCGCTAGATAGCGGCGATGAACGCCCCTGTGCTCACGCCCGGAACCCTGAGCGACGGCCTGGTCGAGGCCGCGCGGGAGGCCATGCGCCTGCCGGCCGGCAGCCGGATCGTGGCCGCCATGTCCGGCGGTGTGGACTCCACGGTGACCGCGGCCCTGCTGGCGCGAGCCGGCTATGATGTGGTGGGCGTCACCCTCCAGCTCTACGACCACGGCGCGGCGATCCAGAAGAAGGGCGCCTGCTGCGCGGGCCAGGACATCCACGACGCGCGCACCGCCGCGCAAGGCCTCGGCATCCCGCACTACGTCCTCGATTACGAGAGCCGCTTCCGCGACCAGGTGATGGAGGACTTCGCCGACGCCTACCTGCGTGGCGAGACGCCGATCCCCTGCGTACGCTGCAATCAGACGGTGAAGTTCCGCGACCTGCTGGATGTGGCGCGGGACCTGGGCGCCGAAGCCATGGCGACCGGCCACTACGTCCGCCGCGAGGTGGGCGCAGGCGGACCGCAGCTGCACCGCGCCGCCGATGCCGCGCGCGACCAGTCCTACTTCCTGTTCGCCACCACGGCCGAGCAACTCGGCTATCTGCGCTTCCCGTTGGGCGGCCTTCCGAAGCCCGCGGTGCGCGCCGCGGCGGCCGAGCTGGGGCTGGCGGTGGCCGACAAGCCGGACAGCCAGGACATCTGCTTCGTGCCGGAAGGCCGCTACACCACGGTGATCGACCGCCTGCGCCCGCAAGGCGCGCTGGCCGGCGACATCGTCCACCTGGACGGCCGCGTGCTCGGCCGCCACGAGGGCGTGACGCGCTACACCATCGGCCAGCGGCGGGGCCTGAACGTCGCGGTGGGCGATCCGTTGTTCGTGGTGCGCATCGACGCGGACAGCCGCCAGGTGGTCGTGGGGCCGCGCGAGGCCCTGCTGACCTCGGCGCTGATCCTGAAGGAGACCAACTGGCTGGGCGACGCGGCGAGCCTCGAGGCGGCCTGCGCGGCGCAACGGCCGGTGCTGGCCCGCGTGCGCTCCACCCGCGAGCCGGCGCCCGGCCGGCTGGCGCTGATCGACGGCCAGCCCGGCGTCGCCTTCGACAATCCGGAGGAAGGCGTGGCGCCCGGCCAGGCCTGCGCCCTGTACGCGCCGGAGGACCCGAGCCGTGTCCTGGGCGGCGGCTTCATCGCCTCGGCGGTGCGCGCGAACCTCTGAGCGCGGCTTCGCGTTGGGCTCCACGGAAGGAGCTCACCATGGCCGAGAAGAAGAAGTGGATCGCCGGCGCGACCGAGCACAAGGGCAAGCTGCACGAGGCGCTGCACGTGCCGAAAGACCAGAAGATCCCCGCCGCCAAGCTGCACGCCGCCGCCAAGAAGGGCGGCAAGGTCGGCAAGGAAGCTCGGCTGGCGGAGACGCTGAAGGGCCTGAACCACAAATGACACCCATAGGGTGTCATCCCGGAAAGCGCGTAGCGCTTGTCCGGGACCCATAGACGCGAGCGGTCCAGGTAAATCCCGAGACGGAGCATATGGGTCCCGGTCTTCGCTCCGCGAAACCGGATGACAGATGGTGTTGGGATGAGTGGGTGAATATATGGAGCCCATGACCCAGACCTCCGATCCCGTCGTCATCGCTAGCTACGCCCGCACGCCGATGGGCGGCTTCCAGGGCGTGTTCGCCACCGTGAAGGCCACCGAGCTGGGGGCGGCGGCCGTCCGCGCGGCGGTGGAGCGTTCCGGCGCGCCGGGCGAGGCCGTCGAGCAGATCGTCATGGGCTGCGTCCTGCCGGCCGGCCTGGGCCAGGCGCCGGCCCGGCAGGCGGCGATCGGCGCGGGCCTGCCGAAGTCGGTCGAGGCCACCACGGTCAACAAGATGTGCGGCTCGGGCATGCAGGCCACCATCTTGGCGCACGATGCGCTGGCCGCCGGCAGCGCCGACATCATCGTGGCGGGCGGCATGGAGAGCATGACCAACGCGCCCTACCTCCTGAAGAACCACCGCGCCGGCGCGCGCATCGGCCACGACACCGCCTACGACAGCATGTACCTGGACGGCCTCGAGGACGCCTACGAACCCGGCCGGCTGATGGGCGCCTTCGCCGAGGAGACCGCCAAGCACTACCAGTTCACCCGCGAGGCCATGGACGCCTTCGCCATCTCCTCCCTGACCCGCGCCCAAGAGGCCACCCGCTCCGGCGCCTTCAAGCGCGAGATCGCCCCCTTCGAGGTGGTCGGCCGCAAGGGCTCGGTGCTGGTCGAGGACGACGAGCAGCCGATCAAGGCCGACCCGGCCAAGATCCCGACGCTGAAGCCGGCCTTCGCCAAGGACGGCGCGATCACCGCCGCCAACGCCAGCTCAATCAGCGACGGCGCCGCGGCCCTCGTCATGACCCGCGAGAGCGTGGCGCGGAAGCTCGGCATGACCGTCGTCGCCCGGGTCGCCGGCCATGCCGCCCACGCCCATGAGCCCGGCCTGTTCACCACCGCCCCCGTGCCGGCGATCAAGAAGTGCCTGGCCCGCGCCGGCTGGTCGGTGGACGACGTCGACCTGTTCGAGGTCAACGAGGCCTTCGCCGTGGTCGCCATGATCGCCGAGCAGGAGCTGGGCCTCGACCGCGCCAAGCTCAATGTCAACGGCGGCGCTTGCGCGCTCGGCCACCCGATCGGCGCGTCCGGCGCCCGCATCCTGGCGACCCTGCTCTCGGCCCTCGAAGCCCGCGGGCTGAAGAAGGGCGTGGCCAGCCTCTGCATCGGCGGCGGCGAGGCCACGGCGATGGCGGTGGAGCTGGCTTAAGCTCCCGCCGGACTACTTCTCCGCCTTGCCGGCGGCGCCGCCAATCTTGGGCGGGCCGTCGCCGGACATGTTGATCTTGAAGCCGCCGGGCATCTCCATGTCGCCGGGCTTCATGTCGGCCGGGCAGGGGCCGGACCAGCTGGCCTCCATGACGGTCTTGTGCTCGCCGTTCGCCTGCGGCATCGGCGAGCCGGTGGTCGTCGACGTCAGCGTCACGGTGTAGTGGCTGTTGAAGTCGCCGGTGGCCGATCCGTCGGAGGTCACCGTGCCGCTCTCGCCCAGCTTGCAGACCGAATGGAAGTCCCAGCCGCCGCCCGGATGCGGCTTGAAGCTGTGCTCCTGGCAGTCGGACTTGCCCATCGACTGGCCCCAGAGCTGCATCTTCTTCTGCACCGCCTCGTCGAGGCACATCTTGATGCTCTGCGTGGCCTTGGCGCTGGTGACCGTCTGGGTCCAGAGGCCGGCCTTGCGCAGGGGCGGGGCGAGAGGCGAGGGCGCCGAGGCGGGCGCCGGCGCCGTGGCCTCCGCGCCCGAGCCGGCCGCCGCCGGCGTGCCGGCGTCCTTCTTGGAGCACCCCGCCAGCGCCAAGGCCGCCACGCCGCAAATCAGGATCGCGCGCCGCATCTTGAACCCTCCCGTCCCATGCCCAGTTTGAGGCGAGGCTAGTCGAGACCCCGCCATAGGAGAACCCTGATATGTCGACCCCCGAGCTGCGCGACACCGGCGCCCGCTATGAGATGGACGAGCAGGGCCTGACCTCCTATGCCGACTACCGGCGCGAGGGCGACCGCCTCTACATCGACTATGTCTTCGCCCCGCCGGAGCTGCGCGGCTCGGGCGCCAGCGGCCGGCTGATGGCCGCGCTCTCCGCCGACGCCCGCGACAAGCATCTGCGCATCACGCCCATCTGCGGCTATGCGGCCGCCTGGCTGCGGCGGAGCCAGGAGTTCGGGGAGTTGGTGGGGTAGGGCTCAGGTCCAGACCGCCGGCGGTCCGGTGGCTCTTCCTTTGGGGGAGGTGGCCCGGGAGGGCCGGAGGGGGTCCGCTCCAGCCGTGGAGGAACCCTCAGTCGGCGCGGCGCCGACAGCTCCCCCAGCGGGGGAGCAACTTCGCCGGGCGTGGAGGCCTACGTCCGCGAGGCGATGGCTTCCAGGGTCTGGACGCGGGCTTCGCAGTCCTCGACGAAGCGGCGGGCCAGGTCGCGGACGCCGGGCGGGTAGGCGTCGCCGCCGTCGGCGATCTCGGCGGCCATGTGCTCGACCTCGGTCATGGCCGCGGTGAAGGCGTGGACATGGTCCTTGGCGAGTTGCCGGGCCTCGGCCTGCAGGCTGCGCACCCGCTCGGCGACGGTTTCGGCGCGGGCCGGTTCGGTTCTGGAAGCTTTCAGGTCGTTATCGGCGACCACGGACAGAGACGGTGACATGCGGTAGTACCTCAAATCCCCAACCTCAGGTCTTGGGCCGCCCGCCGCTCACTATGAACCGCTGAGAAGCCGCCCGGGCCTGTTGTTTCGAATACGGACGAGCACAGCACAGGTTCCCTGTCCGCTGCATGAACGGGGCCGTTATGGTGGCGGTGGGGTTTTGGGGGCACAGGGGGCGGCGGGCCGGTCGGTCACGCCCGACACTGGGTGCAGGCTGGCCCGGTTTTCGTTCCTACCCCGCCATCTTGCCGATCCAGCCCGCCACGGCCAGCCAGGCGGGGGTCTCGGCGATCTGGGGCTGGGTGAGCTGTTGCAGGAGCAGGATGGCGCCGCCGATCAGGAAGACCGGGTGCGGGCGGCCGCGGGTGCGCCAGTCGTAGGCCATGGCGATCAGGATCAGGATGTCGCCGATGAGGGCCGGAGCGACCGCGACCATCGGCGGCGGGGCGGCGATCTCCGGGATGCCAGGCGGCATCGGGGGCGCGTTGGGATCGGGCGGCGGGGCCGCGAAGGTCAGGAACCAGCGGGCGATGGGCGCGCCCAACAGGGAGACGGTGAGCAGCAGGAGCAGGCGTTTGTGGATCTCCGGCCGCTTCACATAGACGATGGCCAGTATGAAGGCCGGCACGATGAGGAGCAGCGAGCTGATGCTCACCCAGGCGAAGGCCTTGACGCCGTGGGTGACGGCGGCGGGCACGCCGGGCGCCGTGGCTTGGCGGATGCGCATGGAGACCACCGCGGTCACGATGAACACCATGGCGGTGATCAGGGCGACGCCGACCACGCCCCAGGCGCGGTGGTCGGCCACCTTGCCCTCGGCGGCCAGCCAGCTCTGGAAGACGAAGAAGGCCGTCCAGGAGAACAGGATCAGGCCGTGGATGTGGATGATCGGCGGGGCGGCGAACCTCGCCTGCGCCAGGGGGACGAAATAGGTGGGCAGGAAGCCCACGACCGCCACGGCCAGGCAGGCCCAGGCCAGCCACAGGTAGAGCTTGCTGCGCCCGCCCGCCGCGGCGCGCGCGCCGCCCATCACCGCATCCGCCATCTCCCGCCCCCCAAGGCTGTGTTGCGAGGGCGGAAGGCTAACGCCGGTATTCCAGATTGGCCATTGCACATTTTTGGCTGGCTGAACGCCGGACGCGCGGACAGGGATCAAGAGGCTCAGATGTTTGGGCCTCCTATCCCGATTGTCCCGGCTTTCGCCGGGACAATCGGAGGCGGGGGGCAAGGCCCATTTCCGCGCCTTCCGTGGTTCAAAAACGCCTGGGTCCCCGCCTGCGCCAGGACGAGCGGTGGCGGGGTGGTTACCGCCGGCCTTTGCGGAAGCGTTCGGCGGCTTCGGCGCGGGCCTCGGCCTTGACGCGTTTCACCGCGCCGCGGTCGACGTCTTCACCGGGGGCGGTGAGGAGTTCGTTGGCGAATTCGAGGTCGAGCATCTTCAGGCGCTTGATCTCGTCGCGCAGACGGGCGGCTTCCTCGAACTCCAGGTTGGAGGCGGCGGCGCGCATGCGGCCCTCCAGGTCCTTGAGCGTGGCCTTGAAGTTGTCCCCCAGGAAGGGCTTGGAGCCGTCCTCGGCGACGCCGGCCGGGACGGTGACGCGGTCCTTTTCGTAAGGGCTGGCCAGGATATCCTTGATCGAGCTCTTGATGCTGGCCGGGGTGATGCCGTGCTCGGCGTTCCACTCCTCCTGCTTCTCGCGCCGGCGCCTGGTCTCGGCCATGGCGCGTTCCATGGAGCCGGTGATGCTGTCGGCGTAGAGGATCACCCGGCCGTCGACGTTCCGGGCGGCGCGGCCGATGGTCTGGATCAGGCTGGTCTCGGAGCGCAGGAAGCCTTCCTTGTCGGCGTCGAGGATGGCGACAAGGCCGCACTCGGGGATGTCGAGGCCCTCCCGCAGCAGGTTGATGCCCACCAGCACGTCGAAGGCGCCCAGGCGCAGGTCGCGGATGATCTCAATGCGCTCCAGGGTGTCGACGTCGGAGTGCATGTAGCGCACGCGCAGGCCCTGCTCGTGCATGTACTCGGTGAGGTCCTCGGCCATCTTCTTGGTGAGGACGGTGATCAGGGCGCGGTAGCCCTGGGCCGTGGTCTGGCGCACCTGGTCGATGACGTCGTCCACCTGGCTGAAGCCGCCCTTGGAGACGGGCTTCACCTCGACCGGCGGGTCGATCAGGCCGGTGGGGCGGATCACCTGCTCGGTGAAGACGCCGCCGGTGCGCTCCATCTCCCACGGGCCGGGCGTGGCCGAGACGTGGACGGTGTCCGGCCGCATGGCCTCCCACTCCTCGAACTTGAGCGGGCGGTTGTCCATGGCGCTGGGCAGGCGGAAGCCATACTCGGCCAGGGTGAACTTGCGCCGGTAGTCGCCGCGGTACATGCCGCCGATCTGCGGCACGGTCTGGTGGCTCTCGTCGACGAACAGGAGCGCGTTCTCGGGGATGTATTCGAAGAAGGTCGGCGGCGGCTCGCCGGTGCGGCGGCCGGTGAGGTAGCGGCTGTAGTTCTCGATGCCGGCGCAGGAGCCGGTGGCCTGGATCATCTCCAGGTCGAAGGTGGTGCGCTGTTCGAGGCGCTGGGCCTCCAGCAGCTTGCCGTTGGCCACCAGCCAGTCGAGGCGCTCCTTCAGCTCGTCCTTGATGGAGAGGATGGCCTGGTTGAGCGTCGGGCGCGGGGTCACGTAGTGGGAGTTGGCGTAGATCTTCACGCCCTTCAGGTCGGCGGTCTTCTTGCCGGTCAGGGGATCGAACTCGGTGATCGCCTCGATCTCGTCGCCGAACAGGCTGATCCGCCAGGCGCGGTCCTCGTAGTGGGCGGGGAAGATCTCGATGGTGTCGCCGCGACGACGGAAGGTCCCGCGCTCGAAGGCCTGATCGTTGCGCTTGTATTGCTGGGCCACCAGGTCGGCCATGAGCTTCTTCTCGTCGAGCTTCTGACCGGGCTCGAGGGTGAAGGTCATGGCCGTGTAGGTCTCGACCGAGCCGATGCCGTAGATGCAGGAGACCGAGGCGACCACGATCACGTCGTCTCGCTCCAGGATCGCCCGGGTCGCCGAGTGCCGCATGCGGTCGATCTGCTCGTTAATCGAGCTGTCCTTCTCGATATAGGTGTCGGTGCGCGGGACGTAGGCCTCGGGCTGGTAGTAGTCGTAGTAGGAGACGAAGAACTCGACGGCGTTCTCCGGGAAGAAGCTCTTGAATTCGCTGTAGAGCTGGGCCGCCAGGGTCTTGTTGGGGGCGAGGATCAGGGCCGGCCGCTGGGTCTGTTCGATCACCTTGGCCATGGTGAAGGTCTTGCCCGAGCCGGTGACGCCCAGCAGCACCTGGTCGTGTTCCCGCGCGTTGACGCCGGCCACCAGCTCCGGGATGGCGTTCAGCTGGTCGCCGGCGGGTTCGTAGTCGCTGACCAGCTTGAACTTGCGGCCGCCTTCGGACTTCGCCGGGCGGTCCGGCCGGTGCGGTTTCCACAGCATCGGCATGGTGTTCTCGTCGTAGTCGAACGAGGCCGGCATTTCGGCGACGTTCGCGACGGGGGCGGGAGACCGGGCCATGGCTCGAAGGTAGGTTTTCGAGCGGCCGAACGCCACCCTCCGCGACGTCCTGTCAGCGCGATTGCTGACAGCAAGGTGGCAACATATCATCCCGGCTTTGGCTGCTTCGCGCCGCCGCTTCGCGGTCGCCGGGGCGATCGGAGTTCAAATGGACCACGCCGACGCCATCGCCGCCGCGCAGGGCGTGCTGGACGCCTTCATGGCGGCGTTCAACGCCCGCGACATCCCGGCCTTCGAGGCGACCTTCAACTTCCCGAGCGCGCGGCTGGCGAGCCAGGGGCTGGTGATCATCGAGGCGGGCGACATGCGCGCCGAGCGGTTCACCACCGGGGCGCTGGCCGAATGGGACCACTCCGCCTGGGACCGCCGCGAGGTGATCCACGCCGGCGCCGACAAGGTGCACATCGACACCCGCTTCACCCGCTACCGCAAGGACGGCTTGGTGATCGGCGGGTTCGACAGCATCTATGTCATCACCCGCCAGGACGGGCATTGGGGCGTGAAGATCCGGTCGAGCTTCGCGCCCTGAGCGTTACCGCCGGGCGTTCAGCCAATCCTTCACCGTGCGGTCGACCAGGTCCTGGGCGTCGTGCTGGACGAAGTGGCCGGCGGTGGGGATCATCAGGATGGTGGTGTCGGCGGTGACGTGGTCCCAGGTGCCGTTGTGGCCGGCGGCGTTCAAGGCCGTGTCCCTCATGCCGTGGATCACCAACACCGGCACATTGACCATCGGGGTCTGCGGCGCCGGCGCGGCGCTGTCGCCGACGCCCTTGGGGTAGTTGGCGCGGTAGTAGTTCATCATCGCGCCGAAGTCGGAGCGCTTGAAGGCTTCGACGTACTCCGCCTTCTCCTTCGGGTCCTTAACCCAGCCGGCCAGGCCCTCGGCGCTCAGCTTCTTCTCCGAGCCTTCCTTCTGGAAGTTGCGGGCGTAGTCCGAGCCGGCCTGCTGGGCCTTGTTGGTGGCCATCTCGCGGGCCATGCCGGCCGGGTGCGGCACGGCCATGATGACGAGCTTATTGACCAGGTCGGGCCGGGCGAAGGTGGTGTTCCAGGCGATGGACGCGCCCCAGTCGTGGCCGATCAGGATGGTCGACTTCTGGCCCTCGGCGGCGACCACGGCGGCCACGTCTCCCACCAGGTTCGGCATGGCGTAGGCGGCCTCGCCCTGCGGCTTGTCGGACAGGTTATAACCGCGGTTGTCCATGGCGGCGGTGCGGTAGCCGGCGGCCGCCAGGGTGTCCATCAGGGGCTTCCAGGTGGCCCAGTAGTCGGGGAAGCCGTGCACCAGCACCACCAGCGGGCCCTTGCCCTCGGTGACGTAGTGGATCTTCACCGCGCCGTTCTGGGCGTAGTGGTCCTGGTACTTGCTGGCCGGCGCCGCGTTCGCCGCGAAGGCCAGGGTCATCGCCGCGGCCATGGCGCCGACGAAGGTCAATTTGCGCATCTTGGAGGCCTCCCCTTGTTGAAGAGACCCTATCACCGTTTACACTGTAAACGGAAGCGCGGGCTGCGGGGGCGGCAAGGCGCTAGTTGTGCGGCTTGGAGTCATCTTCCTGCACGTGGCCGGCCACCGCGCCCGCCGCGCCGCCCACCGCCGCGCCGACAGGACCCGCAACCACCGCGCCGCCCACCGCGCCGACCGCGGCCTTCTGCTCGGTGGTGGTGTTGCAGGCGCTGAGCGCCACGAGGGCGCCGACGGCGGCGAGCAGGATGAGGGTGTTGCGCATGGCGTTGGGTCTCCAAGGAAAATCTGGCCAAACGGCGGTCTGGCGAGACAAACGAGACGGCCGCGCTGGCGGTTCCGGGCGGCGTTCCGGACAGGGTTAAAGTCGGGCTTGAGATGGCCCCAGACTTGCGGACGGCGGAGCCTTCGCCTCAGACGCGAACAGCTGTCCGATCCCGTTGATTTGGCGGCCTATTCATGCTGCGCCGCAATGTAAGCTTGCCAAGCCGCGCGATTTTGTTCATACCTGCTTCACCATTTGCCGTCGCCCGCCCCCACCGAGTCCGGGGCGGGCCCTGCCAGCGGTCACTGCCAGCATGAGCAGGGGCGACCGTGGCGACAATGTCGGGGGGCGCTTCCGCCCTCGCCGCGTAGGACGCGATTGTTTTGATTTCAGGAATCCAGGGCCGCGCGGCGTTGCGCGGACCGTTGGGCGCCGCTTTGATGGGTTCCGGCATTGGCCTGGCCCTGGGCGCCGGCTACATGACCGCGGGCATGGCGCAGGCCATTTCCGACCACCACCGGGCCGAGCGGATCGCGCGAGCGAGCGGCGGCGGCTTCTCGGAAACCATGTTGCAGCGCGAAATGGATCGCCTCGATCCGGCCGCCCTGCGCATCGCCCGGGCGCATGATGTCCTGGCCGCGGACTTCCAGTCCGGCGACCCGCCGGCGGCGGGCGCCTGGCCCGGACGGCCGGGCGAGCGGGCGCCGATCGGCCGGGCGGCCTCGGCGCTCGACAACGCCCGCCAACTCGATTGCCTGACGCAGGCTGTCTATTTCGAGGCCCGCGGCGAGACCCCGCGCGGCCAGGCGGCTGTCGCCCAGGTGGTGCTGAACCGCGTCGCCAACCCGTCCTTCCCGAAGACCGTCTGTGGCGTGGTCTTCCAGGGCGCGGCGGCGCACGGCTGCCAGTTCAGCTTCGCCTGCGACGGCTCCATGCGCCATGGCCTGGAGGCCGAGGCCTGGGACCGGGCGCGGCGCGTGGCCGAGCGCGCTCTCTCCGGCGTCGTGGTGGCCAACATCGGCGCCGCCACCCACTTCCACACCATCGACGTCCAACCCGAGTGGGGGCCGCAGATGCTGCGGGTCGCGCAGGTCGGGCTGCACGTCTTCTACCGCTTCAACCCGCACGCGCCGCTGGCCCCGTCGGTGGGCCGCACGGAGAACCAGGCGGTGTTCGCGAGCCTGCCCATGGGGCTGGCCGCCAACCTGCGCCTGGCGACCGCGGTGCTGGAGAAGGCGTCCGACGTCACCGTCGCCGCCGCGACCGGCCTCGCTCCGCCGTCCGCTGCGCCGGAGGCCAAGGCCGCCGCCTCGAAGGGGGCGGACGCCTCGGCGGTCGTGAAGGCGCCGGAGCCCGCATCCAGCGGCCAGCCGGCGGAGTCCGACCGCTAACGCCCTCTCGACCGCTAAAGCCCTCTGGCGCCTTGCGATTGTAACACTTCCCCGCCAGCCTGCGCGTTCGGCTAGCGGGGAAGGACGTCAGATGTCGGAACAAGCACACCAGCAACTCGCCAAACAGCTTCTAGGCTGTAGGTACGAGGAGTTGAGCCCGGTGCAGCGCAGCGTGATCGACCTGATCGCCACCGAGGCGCCCAGCGGGGTCAACAAGGCGTTGAAGCACGACGACCGCACCTTCGGCGCCCGGCTGGCCGACCACGTGGCGGCGGTCGGCGGCTCCTGGGGCTTCATCATCGGCTTCGGCGTGTTCCTGACGGTCTGGATGGCTTGGAACGTGTTCGTCAAGGGCAAGGTGAACTTCGACCCCTATCCGTTCATCTTCCTGAACCTGATGCTGTCGATGCTGGCCGCCATCCAGGCGCCGGTGATCATGATGAGCCAGAACCGCGCCGCCGCCCGCGACCGCGAGGCCGCCGAGCACGACTATCTGGTCAACCTGCGCGCCGAGCTGGAGATCATGCACCTGCACGACAAGGTCGACGAGATGCGCGACCAGCAGATGATCGAACTCCTGAAGCAGCAGCGCGAGGCGATCCGCCTGCTCAAGGGCCAGGTGGAGAAGCTGGCGGCGAAGGCGAAGATCTAGGGGCCCGGCGCGCCGCTTCGCTGCGGCCGGGATGGCAGGTTTGGGGGCGGACAATTGAGTCTTGCCCCCAGGTCGCTAAGGTCCCGGACTTTCCCGGAGATCGTCAGCCGTCCATGCGTGTCCTTCTTTTGGCCGCCGCCTTGGTGCTTTCACCCATGATGGCTTCCGCCCAAGATTCCCCAACGGCCGCCCCAGCGTCCGCCGACGTACAGGTCCTGCTGTCCGACTGGGGCGGGCCGCTGGGCGGCGAGCCGCCGTTCGACAAGGTGAAGGTCGCCGCGTTCAAACCGGCGCTGGACGAGGCGATGCGGCTGGACCTGGCCGAGATCGACGCCATCGCCAACGACCCGGCGCCGCCGAGCTTCGACAACACCATCCTGGCGCTCGAGCGGGCGGGCAAGCCGCTGCGGCGCGTGCAGACGATCTACAGCGTCTGGACCTCCAACCTGAACTCCCCGGACATGCAGGCGGTGGAGCGAGACGCTTCGCCGAAGATGGCGGCCTTCCGCGACAAGATCACCCAGAACCCCAAGCTGTTCGTCCGCATCGACGCCGTCTACCAGGCCCGCGCCAAGCTGACGCCGGAGCAGCAGCAACTGGTCTGGCTCTACTGGCAGGACGCGGTGAAGCAGGGCGCGAAGCTGTCGCCGGAGGCCAAGGCGCGGGTCACGGCGATCAACCAGCGCCTCGCGGCGCTCTACACCCAGTTCGGCCAGAACCTGCTCGCCGACGAGGCGGACTACGTCCTCTATCTGAAAGAGGCCGACCTGGCCGGGTTGCCGACCTCGTTGCGGAACGACGCCGCCAACGCCGCCGCCGAGAAGGGCCGCAAGGGCGAGTTCGCGATCCTGAACACCCGCTCGTCCATGGATCCGTTCCTGACCTATTCCGACCGGCGTGACCTGCGCGAGAAGGTCTGGCGCACCTTCTACGCCCGCGGCGACAACAAGGACGCCCATGACAACACCAAGGCCGTCATCCCCGAGATCCTGAAGCTGCGCGGGGAGAAGGCGCGGCTGATGGGCTATCCCAACTACGCCGCCTGGAAGCTGCAGGACGAGATGGCCAAGACGCCCGACCGGGCGATGGACCTGATGCTGCGGGTCTGGCCCTCGGCCGTGGCGCGCATCCACCAGGAGGTCGCCGACATGCAGAAGGTGGCCGACGGCGAGGGCGCGAAGATCAAGATCGAGCCCTGGGACTACCGCTACTACGCCGAGAAGGTGCGCAAGGCGAAGTACGACCTGGATATGAACCAGGTGAAGCCGTACCTGCAGCTCGACAAGATCCGCGAGGGCATGTTCTGGGCCGCCGGCCAGCTCTACGGCTTCACCTTCACCAGGGTCGAAGGCGCGCCGGTGTTCGACCCGTCGATGAGCGTGTTCGAGGTCAAGGACCGCGCCGGCCGGCATGTGGGCCTGTGGTACTTCGACCCCTATGCGCGGCCGGGCAAGAACTCCGGCGCCTGGATGGACGCCTATCGCCCGCAGCAGACGATGGACGGACCGGTCGCGACGATCGTCTCCAACAACGCCAACTTCGTGAAGCCCGCGCCCGGCCAGCCGGTGCTGATCTCCTGGGACGACGCGGTGACCATGTTCCACGAGTTCGGCCACGCCCTGCACGGCCTGAACTCCAACGTCACCTACCCGTCGCTGGCCAGCCCGAACCAGGCGCAGGACTTCGTCGAGTTCCCCTCGCAGCTCAACGAGAACTGGCTGCCGACCAAGGAGGTGCTGAGCCGCTTCGCGGTCGATGTGAACGGCAAGCCGATCCCGCCGGAGCTGGTCGAACGCATCCTGAAGGCCCAGACCTTCAACCAGGGCTTCGCGGTCGGCGAATACCTGTCGGCGGCGATCATCGACATGAAGCTGCACACGGCCGATCCGGCCAAGGTGGGCGATCCCGACGCCTTCGAAAAGGCGGAGCTCACCAAGCTGGGCATGCCGTCCGAGATCGTGATGCGGCACCGCACGCCGCAGTTCCAGCACATCTTCACCGGCGACGGCTATGCCGCCGGCTACTACTCCTACCTGTGGGCCGAGGTGCTGGACCACGACGCCTTCGAGGCGTTCACCGAGGCGGGCGACCCCTACGACAAGGCGGTGGCCAAGCGGCTGCACGACACCATCATGCAGGTGGGCTACAGCGTCCCGCCCGACGTGGCCTACCGCAACTTCCGCGGCCGCGATCCGGACGTGGCCGCCTATCTGCGGTCCAAGGGTTTCCCGGTGGACGCGAAGCCGAAAGCGCCGGGGGCCAGGCCAGGCGCGGAGTAGGCCTAGGCCCGCGCGGCCCGCCGCAGGGCCTGCGGGGGCTGGCCGAAGGCGCGGAGGAAGGCGCGGCGCATGCGTTCGGGGTCGCCGAAGCCGGAGCGGGCGGCGACCCGGTCGATGGGCTCGTGGCCGGCCTCCACCTGGGCGCGGGCGGCCTCCAGGCGCAGGCGCTCCACCGCCTTGGCGGGGGTGACGCCGGTCTCCGCTGTGAAGGCGCGGGCGAAATGGCGCGGGCTCATGGCGGCCTGGTCGGCCAGGCGCTCGACGGTCAGCGGCTCGGGCAGGCGCTCGCGGATCCAGTCCATCAAGCCGGCGAACCGGCCGCTCGGCCCGCCCATCTCCAGCAGGGCGGAGAACTGGGACTGGCCGCCGGGACGGCGCTGGTGGACCACCAGCTGCTGGGCCGTGCTGCGGGCGACGTCGCCGCCCAGGTCCTCCTCGATGAGGGCCAGCGCCAGGTCGATGCCGGCGGTGATCCCGGCCGAGGTCCAAACCGCGCCCTCGCGCACGAAGATGCGATCGGCCTGAAGCCGGATGTGCGGATAGCGCTGCTGGAAATGGTTGCTGCGGCTCCAGTGGGTGGTGGCGCGCTTGCCGTCCAGCAGGCCCGCCTCAGCCAGCAGATAGGCCCCGCTGCAGACGCTGGCGACACGGCGCGCCGAGCCCGCCCGGCGGCGCAGCCAGTCCAGGGTCGGCGCCAGGTCCTCGTAGCGGCGGCTGCCCTCGCCGCCGGCGACCAGGATGGTGTCGTAGGCCGCCTCGTCCAGGGCGTCGGCCGCGAAGGCGACGCCGGAGGAGGAGGCCACCGGGCCGGCCTCCGCCGCCAGCACCGCCATGGAATAGGCGTCGGGGACATAACGCTCGGCGATCTCGAAGGCGGAAATCGGCCCGGCGGCGTCCAGCAGCTGGAAGCCGGGGAAGATCACCATGGCGAGGCGGCGGGTCATGGCAGGATCTGTTGGAAGAATGTCATGTCGGTCACGAGCTTGACCTGAGAGGTTGTGGCCGTCAATGAGGGAAATGCCATGGCTAGACTTCGGATCGTGATCCCGCTCTACGAGGGCGTCACCCAGCTCGACTTCACCGGCCCGCACCAGGTGCTGAGCCGCGCGCCGGACGCGGAAATCGCCGTGGCCGCGATGGGCGGGGCCGACATCGCCGCCGACGGGCTGGTGTTCACAGGCCTCGCCGACCTGGCGAAGGTGGAGGCTTGCGACCTGCTGCTGGTCCCGGGCGGCTTCGGGGTCACGAAGGTCCTGCTGGACGAGGCCTTCATGGGCGAGATCCGCCGCCTGGGCGCGGGCGCGACCTGGCTCACCTCGGTCTGCACCGGCTCGCTGATCCTGGGAGCGGCAGGGTTCCTGGCCGGAAAGCACGCGGCCTGCCACTGGGCGTGGCGCGAACTCCTGACGCCGTTCGGCGCGATCGCCGACGAAGGCCGGGTGGTGCGTGACGGGAAGATCATCACCGGCGGCGGGGTGACCGCCGGCCTCGACTTCGCCTTCGCCGTTCTGGCGGAACTGGCCGGCGAGACCTACGCCCAGACCGTGCAACTCGGCCTGGAATACGCACCGGCCCCGCCGTTCAACGCCGGGCGGCCGGAGCTGGCCCCGCCGCCGGTGCTGGCGGCCGCCCGGGCGCGCCTCGGGCCGCTGGTGGAGAAACGCCGCGCCGATGTGGCGGAGGCCGCGGCCCGGCTCGCGTTGGCCTAATTGGCGAGGCCCCCGCGGCGGCGCTTGCGCTCCCGCGGGGCGGCGGGCTTTGATGGCGGACCCCAAAAAAGCAAAGCCCAGGACCGTCCCATGAAGTACCGCAAGCTCGGCGCCAGCGACCTCGAGGTCTCGGAGATCTCCCTGGGGTCGTGGCTGACCTATGGGGTGGGCGTGAAGGAGGACGCGGCGCGGGCCTGCGTCGACCGGGCGTTCGACCTGGGCATCAACTTCATCGACACGGCCAACGTCTATGGCCGCGGGGCGGCCGAGAGCGTGCTGGGCGAGACCCTCGCCGGGCGCAAGCGCGACAGCTACATCCTGGCCACCAAGGTGTTCGGCCAGATGAGCGACACCGATCAGGGCCTGTCGCGGGCTCAGATCGAAAAGCAGATCGACGCTTCGCTGCAACGGCTGCGCACCGACTACGTCGACCTCTACCAGTGCCACCGCTACGACGTGAACACCCCGCTGGAAGAGACGATGGAAGCGCTGACCCAGGTGGTGAAGGCCGGCAAGGCGCGCTGGATCGGCTTTTCCGAATGGTCGCCGGACCAGATCGAGGCGGCCTTCGCCCTGCCAGGCGTCGAGCGGTTCGTCTCCAGCCAGCCGCAATATTCGCTGCTCTACCGGCGGCCGGAGAAGAAGGTGATCCCGCTGTCGGCGGCCAACGGCGTCTCGCAGATCGTCTGGTCGCCGCTGGCGCAGGGCGTGCTGTCGGGCAAGTACCGGCCGGGCGCGGCCCTGCCGGGCGACAGCCGCGGGGCGAGCGACTCCATGGGCGGCGCCATGAAGTCCTGGCTGGAGCCGTCCATCCTGGAGGCGGTGCAGAAGCTGAAGCCGCTGGCGGAGGAGGCGGGCTGTTCGCTGTCGCAGTTCTCGCTGGCCTGGGTGCTGCGCGAGCCGAACGTCGCCTCGGCCATCGTGGGCGCGAGCCGGCCCGACCAGCTCGACGAGAACGCCGCGGCCTCGGGCCTGACGGTCGATCCGGCCCTGTTCGCCAAGGCCGAAGAGATCGTCGCCGAGGTGCGGCGCGAGCCGGCGCGCTAGGCGGCCCGCGCGTGCCGCTCGACGCCAAGCTCCCCCTCGAAGGGGTCGGCCAGGCTTTCTCGCTGGAGAAGATGGTCCGCGCCCGCGACCTGACCTTCGAGGCGGTGAAGCGGATCGCCGCGGCCATCGCGCCCGGCATGACCGAGGGCCGCGGCGGCGAGATCGCCGACGAGGTGCTGGCCGAGATGGGCGCCGAGCGGCTGTGGCACCGCAACGTCATCCGCTTCGGGCCCGGCACCACGGAGATCTTCTCGGGCGAGTTCAACCCGGACTATGTGCTGCAGGCCGAGGATATCTTCTTCATCGACCTGGGCGTGGTCTGGGACGGCCACGAGGGCGACGCCGGCGACACCTTCGCGGTCGGCGGCGAGCCGGCCATGGCGGCCTGCGCCGAGGCCGCGCGGGCGCTCTGGGGCGAGGTGGCCGACCGCTGGCGCGGGCAGGGGCTGAGCGGCGAAGCGCTCTACGCCTTCGCGCGTGACCGGGCCGAGGCGATGGGCTGGCGGCTGAACTGGGAGGTGAAGGGCCACAGGGTCAGTGACTTCCCGCACCTGATCTACAAGGCCGGCGACCTGGGCGACTTCGCCCAGACGCCGCAGGCCGGCCTCTGGATCCTGGAAATCCAGATCGCCCACCCGAAGCGGCCGTTCGGGGCCTTCTACGAGGATCTGCTGATCGGCTAGGCCCGCAGGTGAGGCCCGATCCTCACCGCCCGACGACGGTGATCTCCTTGATGATCGACTGGACGGCGGGTTTGGCGCCGACGGTCCACATCAGCTTCAGGAAGGCCAGGCTGTGCGCCGCGGCCTCCTCGAACTTCCACTCGCAATCGTCGAAGCGGCAGCTTTCGAACTGCGGCGGCTCGCCGCCCGAATAGACCAGCCGGCAGGCCGCGAAGGCGCAGTCGGAAAAGGTCTCTCCATCCAGCACGACAGTCTGGTGGTTGTAGCTCTCACTAACTTGCATACTCAGTCTTTCTGCGCGGACGGATCGGCGCCAGGGTTTTCCGCCGCACGGGCAGCTTCACGTTCACGCTGCTTGGCGGCGGCCTTCTCGGCGGCTTTGGCAGCCTTCGCGCGGTCGCGTTCCTGCCGCTCGAATTGGTAGTTCGGGGTCCGAGCCACAGCTTCTCTTTCACGGTTTTTGGAGAGACGGCCGCGCCTCCAGGGCCGCGGACTGGGGGGCTGGTATCACAAAATCCCGGAATGTCCGCATGGGGCGGAAGGACACGGGCGCCGGCGCCGTGTCACGCGGCCAGGGGAATCGCAGATCCTGGCGCATCGTCGTTGGCGCTCGGCGGTGGTTTGCGGCGGCGCGGGCTGGAGGCGCGGGCGCGCGGCCGGGTGCGACGAGCGGCGAGCGCGCGGCGCAGGCCGCGGGCGGCCCATCCGGCGACGGACTTCAGCCGCACCGCGGCGACCGCGACGCCGATCATCATCAGGGCGTCCACGTAAAGCGTGATGTCCGCGAACCAGAGCACCGGCGCGTAGTCGAGGGACATCAGCATGGGCCCGATCTCCACCCAGACCAGGGCTGCGCCGATGAGCAGCAAGAGGATGATGACGATCCGGCGCGGCGGGGTCCGCAACAGCCAGGCCGCCGGCGCGGCGATCAGGACCTCATGCAGCGCCCGGCCCACCGGCAGGTCCCGGCGGCGGACCGCCGTGAACACCAGGCCGGCGAAGGCGATCATCAATGGCAGCATGCTGGTCCCCCGCGAACTGCGGTTGAGCTGGGGAGGCGCGGCGCGCGCCGCAAGGGCCTGGCCTAAGCGGGGGGCAGGGTCGCGGCGACGTGGTCCCGGTAGAGCGCGATCAGCTCCATCCAGCGTTCCCGGTCCCGCAGGGAGCGGAAAACCTCGGCGCGCCTGGCTTTCTCCTCCGGCGTGAAGTCGTCCATGCCGCCGGACCAGGTGGCCCACCTGTGGACGAAGGCGCTGATCGTGGTGGCCGGCAGGCGCGAGCCCGGCTCGACGCCGTCGAGATGGTCGGCCAGGGCGTCGAACATGGCGTGGAACCCGCCCATCGCCCCGGGCCGCCAGGGCGGATAGCTGCCCGGCGCCTCACACCCGAGGTCGCGCCGCTGCTCATCGCTCATCCGCGCCACCCAGGGGTCGGGCTGCGGGACGCCGTCGCGCGGGAAGCTGTGGATGAACTGCATGCGCGTTCCGCCTGCGACCGCGCTGAGACCGTACTGGAAGACCTGGCCCTGCTTGTCGTCGGCCAGGCGCAGCAGGCCGGGCGGCTCGCTGGCCTGGACCGCGCCCTGGAAGCCGTCGTCGCCGAACCAGTAGCGGCCGCCGGCCTTGGCTTCGAGCCGCCCGGGGATGAACCAGACGGAGAACGCCGCGGGCTCGACGATCGCGTGCCACACCCGCTCGATCGGGTGCGGGTAGGTCCACACATATTCCAGCGTGTACCGGTCGATGAACCGCGCGAGCGCCTCAGCCATCGGCGTCCTCCCGTTGCCCGCCTGCGCCAGGCAAGCCGGCGTCTGGCCGCCTCCTAGGCTGCTTGGGCAGCCTCGTCCTTCAGGGACTGCATGTCGATGACGAAGCGGTACTTCACGTCATTCTTCAGCATGCGGGCGTAGGCGGTCTCGATGTCCTGGATCGGGATCATCTCGATGTCGGAGGCGACGCCGTGCTCGGCGCAGAAGTCGAGCATCTCCTGGGTCTCGGCGATGCCGCCGATGCCGGAGCCGGCGATGGAGCGGCGGGCCATCAGCAGCGGGAAGACCGAGGGGCTCTTGTGCTCGGAGGCCGGCGCGCCGACCAGCACCATCGTCCCGTCCAGCGCCAGCGCATTGATGTAGGGGTCGAGGTCCATCGGGACCGCGACGGTGTTGATGATCAGGTCGAAGGTGCGCGCTTGGGCCTTCATCGCCTTGCGGTCGGTGGAGATCACCACGTGGCTCGCGCCCAGGCGGCGCGCGTCGGCTTCCTTGCCGGGCGAGGTGGTGAAGAGGGTGACCTCGGCGCCCAGGGCGTGGGCCAGCTTGACGCCCATGTGGCCCAGGCCGCCCGGGCCCACGACGCCCACCTTCTTGCCGGGGCCGGCGCCCCAGTGCTTCAGCGGCGAATAGGTGGTGATGCCGGCGCAGAGCAGGGGCGCCGCGGCGGCCAGGTCGAGGCTGTCGGGGACGCTGAGGACGAACTCCTCGCGCACGGTGATCTTGTCGGAATAGCCGCCGTAGGTGGGCTCGCCGGTGGTGCGGTCCTGGCCGCCATAGGTGCCGGTCATGCCCTCTTCGCAGTACTGCTCCAGGCCCGCCTTGCAGGGGACGCAGTGCTGGCAGCTGTCGACCATGCAGCCCACGGCCACGGCGTCGCCGACCTTGAACTTCGAGACGTGGCCGCCGACCGCGCTCACCCGGCCGACGATCTCGTGGCCCGGGACGGTGGGGAAGGTGACGCCCGCCCACTCGCCGCGGGCGGTGTGCAGATCGGAGTGGCAGACGCCGCAGTAGAGGATGTCGATGGCCACGTCGTGCGGGCCGGGTTCGCGGCGTTCGAAGCTGAAGGGGGCAAGTGGCGAGGTGGCGCTTTGCGCGGCGTAGGCATGGACATGCATGGGGACCGTCCGTCGAGGTCTGGATCTGATTGTGGGAGCGCGCGCCGGGGAACGGCGCACAGGCTCAAGATGGGCCCCGCAAGCCGAAAGGTCAGGCCTTGACAGGGAAATTCTGCACCGCGTGCAGGATTTCCTAGCCGAAGGTGAAGGCGAAGGCCTGGACGCCGGGGTCGAGGAACTCGATCTCGAACGTGCGGTCCTTCACCGGGCCCTTCTGGCGGACCAGCTGATAGAGCCTTTGGCTGGTCACCACGCCAGAGCCGTCGGCGGCGGCGTCGACGCCGGCGTCCGCGCCCGGCGGCTTGCCGTCCAGGGTGATACGGTAGCGCACCGGCTTGCCGCCCGCGGCCGGTCCCAGCACCAGGTGCAGGTCGCGGGCGTGGAAACGGTAGACGATCCCGGCCTGCGGCGCGCCGGACACCGCGTGTTCGCCGCCCACCGTCCAGACCCCGCTGTAGGCCCAGTGGTTGAGCGCGCCGGGCATGACGCCCACGTAGTCGGTGCGCTTGTCGGCGATCAGGCCATCCTTGTTGGCGTTGCCGGCGGCCTTGTCCGAGCCGAGGTAGGTCTCCGGCGAGAGCTGGTCGGGGACGTCGGCCGCCGCCATGGCGCCGCCGCCGGCCACGGCCACCGTGCCGGCGTTCAGGCCCTTGGCGCCGTTCTCGATGAGCAGCTGCTTGATGATCCGCTCGGAGCCGTCGTAGTCGCCCTCGCCGTAGTGGTGGGCGCGGATGCGGCCCTGGCCGTCGATGAAATAGTGCGCCGGCCAGTAACTGTTCTTGAAGGCGTTCCAGATGGTCAGGTTGTTGTCGACGGCGACGGGGTAGGTGATCCCCAGGTCGTGGACCGCCTTCTTGACGTTGGCGATGTCGTGCTCGAAGGCGAACTCCGGCGCGTGCACCCCGATCACCACCAGGCCCTTGTCTGCGTATTTCTTCGACCAGGCCTCGACGTAGGGCAGCGAGCGCAGGCAGTTGATGCAGGAGTAGGTCCAGAAGTCGACGACGACGACCTTGCCGCGCAGGCCCTCGCGGGTCAGCGGCGGGGAGTTGATCCATTCGACGGCGCCGGCGAGCGGCGGCGCCAGGCCTTCCACCGGCAGGGGCTGGCCGGCGGCGACCATGGCCGAGCTCTTCGGCCCGACGCCCAGGCGGGTGAGCAGGCCTTGCTCCAGCTTCGAGGTGCTGGCCAGGGACAGCTTGGTCAGCACGCCGGTGTCGAAGCCGAGCGCTATGGCCGCGACGGCGACCAGCACCACGACGCCCAGCGCGCGGCGCACCCACTCACTGGCCCCCAGCGACTTCTTCATGGCCGCGAACACGCGTCCGCCGACCAGCAGGGCCAGCGCCAGCGAGGTCGCCGCGCCGGCGGCGTAGGCGAGCAGTAGGAACGAGGTCTTGACGCTGGCGCCCTGCAGGGCCGCGCCGGTCAGCACCAGGCCCAGGATCGGCCCGGCGCAGGGCGCCCAGAGCAGGCCCGTCGCGACGCCCAACAGGAAGGAGGCGCCGGCGCCCGAGCCCGGCCCGCCGCGCGAGGCGCTTTCCGACAGCCGCGAGCCCAGGGCCACCAGCGGCCGGGTCGCCCGGTCGGCGAGGCTGGGGAACAGGAGCAGCAGGCCGAACGCCGCCAGGATCACCAGGGCCGCGATGCGCCCGACGCTGTTGGCCTGCACCGCCCAGCCGCCGCCGACGGCGGCCAGGCTGGCCACGGCGGCGAAGGTGATCGCCATCCCGGCCAGTAGCGGAAGCCCGCTTTTGACGAAGGGCTTGTCGGCGCGGGCGAAGACGAAGGGCAGCACCGGCAGGATGCACGGGCTGACGATCGTCAGGGCGCCGCCCAGGTAGGCGAGGATGAACAACAGCATGAACCCAAGGGCCTTTCAGGTCGGCGAACGACGCGATAGGAAGTTCGCATAGATATCGGGAAGGTTACGAGGGGGAAGACGCCATGGGCCTGGATGGACGCTGGACGCCGTCTCGATCGGTGCTGCTGGGGATGGCCGCCGTCGCGGTCGGCGGGACGCTGGGATCGCTGGCGATCCACGGCGCGACCCAGGCCGCGCCCGCCAAGGCCGGCGGCGCGAGCTGCTCCAACGCGGGCATCGGCATCACGCTCCCGCCCGGCTTCTGCGCCACGGTGTTCGCCGACAACCTGGGCAACACCCGCCACATCGTCGTGGCCGCCGACGGCACGGTCTACGCCAACACCTGGAACGGCTCGTCATACTTCCGCGGCACCACCGGCAATCCGGGTGGCTTCCTGGTCGCCCTGCAGGACACCCACCATGACGGCAAGGCCGACAAGGTCACCTACTTCGGCATGACCCCGGCCGAAGGCTCCAAGGGCGGCACCGGCATCGGCCTCTACAAGAACGCCGTCTACGCCGAGATGAACGACGAGATCGTCCGCTATCCGCTGGCCGCCGGCTCCGACGTGCCGACCGGCAAGCCGGAAGTCGTGCTGTCGGGCATGCCGCTGGGCGGCGACCACCCGATGCATCCTTTCGCGATCAATGCGAAGGGCGAGATGTTCGTCGACATGGGCACGGCCACCAACTCCTGCCAGCCGAAGAACCGCCAGCCCGGCGTGCCCGGCGCCGAGCCCTGCGTCGAGAAGGAGACCCGCGGCGGCACCTGGCTCTATTCCGCCGACAAGCTGGACCAAAAGTTCTCGCCGGCCGAGCGCTACATCACCGGCCTGCGCAACGGCATGGGCCTGTCGTTCGACGCCCAAGGGCGCCTCTACGCCACCCAGCACGGCCGCGACCAGCTGATCCAGAACTGGGGCAAGCTCTATCCGGATGTTAAGCAGACCGTCGAACTGCCGTCCGAGGAGCTGGTGCTGGAGACCAAGGGCGCCGATTTCGGCTGGCCCAACTGCTACTACGACAACTTCCAGAAGAAGCTGGTGCTGGCGCCGGAATACGGCGGCGACGGCGGCAAGACGGTGGGCGTTTGCGCCAGCAAGTCCGCGCCCGTGGCGGCCTTCCCGGCCCACTGGGCGCCCAACGACATGACCATCTACAAGGCCAAGGCCTTCCCGGCGGCCTATCAGGGCGGCGCCTTCATCGCCTTCCACGGCTCCTGGAACCGCTCGCCCGAGGCGCAGGACGGCTTCAACGTGGTGTTCCAGCCCCTGAAGGACGGCAAGGCCAGCGGGGCCTACATCGTGTTCGCCGACGGTTTCGCCGGTCCGAACAAGGCCTCGGGCAAGGCGATCTTCCGCCCGACCGGCGTGGCGGTCGGCCCGGACGGGGCGCTCTACATCTCGGAAGACACCAAGGGCCGCATCTGGAAGGTGACCTACCAGGGCCCGCCCGGCGCGCCGCTGACGCCCGCGCCCGAGCCCACCTATGCGGCGCAGGCTCCGGCTGCAGCCGAAGGCGGCGCCGGCCTGCCGGTCCCGCCCGGGGCCACGGCCGATCAGGTCGCCAAGGGGATGGCGCTGTTCAAGGCCGGCTCCTGCGGCGGCTGCCACGGCGCCGACGCCACGGGCGGCTCGATCGGTCCGCCGCTCAACACCGGCAGCCCGATCTGGACCGACGGCAGCCTGGGCTCGATCAAGGACCTCATCGCCAAGGGCGTGCCGCAGCCCAAGCAGTACCGCAGCCCGATGCCGCCTGAAGGTGGGGCGCAATTCTCCGACGACGACCTGAACGCGGTCGCGGCCTACGTCTGGGCCGTCGGCCACCAGAAAAAATAATCAAGGGACCTGGGAGGGAACCACCGATGACCAAGACGATCCGTATCGCGGCCGCCTGCGCCGTCGTTCTGGGCCTGGCCGCCACACCGGCCCTGGCTCAGGTCCACCGCTCGAACCCCGGCGATCCTGACGCGAAGACGGCGTTGGACCTGATGCCGGGCAAGGGCAAGCTCACCGTCACCACGCCCGCCTTCAAGGAGGGCGAGCAGATCCCCTTCGAGAACACCCAGTACCGGACCAACACCTTCCCGGGCCTGACGTGGAGCAAGGGGCCGTCGGGGACGAAGTCCTATGTGCTGATCATGCAGGACAACACGCTGATCCTGCGCGGCGCGCCGATCCTGCACTGGACGCTGATCAACATCCCGGCCAGCGTCACCAAGCTGGCTCCCGGCATGGCGCCCGACGGTAATCCGCCCGGCTCGTCCTACGGGCCGAACTACATGGGCGCGTCCAAGCCCTACACCGGCCCGCGCACCCCGCCGGGCCCGGGCGACAACTACCACTTCGAGATCTTCGCCCTCGACACCACTATCCCTGACGAGGGCAAGTCCGACTATGCGGCGATCACCAAGGCGATGGACGGCCACGTGCTGGCCAGCGGCGAGGTGGTGGGCCACGGCATCGCCGACCCCAACGCCCCGCCGCCCGCGCCGCGTCCGGCGGCGGCTGCGACGCCGAAGCAGTAGGTTCCTGATTTAAGGCCGCTCATCCCGGCGAAGGCCGGGATCCAGATCTCGAACCGCAGTGGCGGATCGGATGGGCTCTGAGGTCATAGAACCCGCGCCCGGGGTCTTCCATCTGGGTCCCGGCCTTCGCCGGGACGAGCGGCTGTAATGACCCGGGGGTCCGAACCTCAAGCCATGAGCGCGCCGCGGCGCCGGGCGGACCGCAGGGTCGCGCCCAGACCGCCGAAGCCCAGCAGCATCAGCGCCCAACTCGCAGGCTCCGGCACCCCGCCGTTGGCTCCGGTCGGCGGGCCCGCGCCGATGTCCGAGGGCACGTCGTACTTCAGGTTGTCGAGGGCGATGCCGTAGGGGTCGACGTTGGTGATCGACACGCCGCGAACGTCCTTGAGGCCGCCGTCGGTCTCGAAGCCGTAGGCGGCGCTGGACAGGTTGGTCAGGGTGATCGACTGCAGCAGGCTGCCGTCGTTGGCGTAAAAGCTCACTGTCGCGTCCCCGCCGTTGCCGCCGACCAGCTGGAAGCCGAACTGCGACTGGTCCGTGGAGAACAGGAACGAGACGGCGCCTTCGCCGATCCCGTCGTCGTTCGGGTAGCCGACGGGGCCATCGGGGGCCAGGACGTTGCTGCTGATCTCGGTGAAGATGTTGAGGTTCTGGTTGGGGGCGCCGGCCACCAGGGTCAGCGGCCCGGTCGGGTTGCCGGACAGGACATCGAAATTGCCGTTGTAGCTCAGGGTCTGGCCTTTGAAGCGCTCGGCGAAGGCCACGCCGTTGTCGACCACCACGCCGTCATAGTCGACGCCGACCCCGCCGTTGACGAAGCCGCCGGCCAAGTCATCGAAGGTCACCATCTGGCCGCCGGTCAAGGAATAGTAGGAGGTCTGGTTGATGGGATCGGCCATGGCGCAGGCCGGAAGCAACAGGCCCGCGGCCGCAGCCGCGGCGCAAAAGACGCTCTTCATTAGGTTCGGTCCAGACGGCGACGTGAAGGAAAATCCCAGCCTTCACCGTCGCTTAGCGTGAGGCCGGCGCAGAGGGCTAGAGACGCGCCGATCTCCCTGCAAGCGACCTCTCTCAGGGTGCGAGCCGTTCGCGCCCGGCGACAGAAATTGCCGCCGGCGGCGCGGTTTTCTCCGTCCTGGGCTGCGCGGCGGGGCGATGCGCATGCAGGTCTTGTCGCGCCGGGACGCGTACCTAGGTTATGAAGCCTTGGGGATTCGGGGTGGGGGTGGCTGTGGCGGAATTCACCGAGGTCGAGAAGCGCGTCACGCTCTGGGGCGTCGCCATCGTCTTCCTGCTGTCGGCGCTCGATCAGACGATCGTAGCGACGGCCATGCCGCGGATCATCGCGGAGCTGAACGGCCTGGCGCTCTACAGCTGGGTGACCACGGCCTACCTGCTGTCGTCGACGGTGATGGTGCCGATCTGGGGCAAGCTGGGCGACCTCTTCGGGCGCAAGCCCGTGCTCCTGGCCGGGATCACCATCTTCCTGGCGGGCTCGTGGCTGTCCGGCCTGTCGGGAGAGTTCGGGCCGTTGCCGCTGATCGGCGGGGGCATGGTGCAGCTGATCGTCTTCCGCGCCGTTCAGGGGATCGGCGGCGGGGCCTTGTTCACCACCGCCTTCGCCATCATCGGCGACCTCTATCCGCCACGCGAGCGGGGCAAGATCGGCGGCATGTTCGGCGCGGTATTTGGACTCTCCAGCACCATCGGCCCCCTGATCGGCGGCTATTTCACCGACCACGGGACGGTCAGCCTGGCGGGGCATGTGATCGCCGGCTGGCGCTGGGTCTTCTACCTGAACCTGCCGCTGTCGCTGCTGTCGCTGTTCATGATCATCGTGAAGATGCCGAAGATGTCCCACCAGGCGAAGGGCAAGATCGACTTCATCGGCGCGGCCCTGATCATCGCCACGGTGGTGCCGCTGTTGCTGGCGCTGACCTTCGGTGGGCACCAGTATCCCTGGCTCTCGCCGCAGGTGCTGGGGCTGTTCGCGGCCTCGGCGGCGGGCCTCATCCTCTACATCGTGGCCGAGCGGTTCGCCTCCGATCCGATCCTGCCGCTGGAGCTGTTCAAGAACAGGGTGTTCTCCACCGCCAACCTAGCGGGCTTCCTGGTCTCCATGTCGTTCATGAGCACGGTGGCCTTCCTGCCGCTGTTCCAGCAGTTGGGGCAGGGCGTGGCGGCGACCACCAGCGGGCTCGCCAGCCTGCCGCTGATGTTCGGGCTGTTCGGCTCCTCGATCCTCGTCGGCCGGCGGGTCAGCCAGACCGGCAAGTACAAGGGCTATATGATCGGCGGCATCATCCTGACCTTCCTGGGCATCTGGCTGCTCAGCCGCATGCATGCCGACACCAGCCGGCTGGACCTCGCCTGGCGGATGCTGGTGCTGGGCGTCGGCCTGGGTCCGGGCCAGAGCCTGTTCTCGCTGGTGATCCAGAACGCCATGCCGATCAGCCAGCTGGGGGTGGTGACGTCCTCCAGCCAGTTCTTCCGCCAGATCGGCTCGACCATGGGGGTGGCGATCTTCGGCACCTTCCTGACCGCCAACCTGAACTCGGGGCTGGGCAAGATCATGCCGGGCGTCGACGTGGGCAAGCTCAGGGCCATGGGCGGGGCGGCGCATGCCGGGGCGGCGCCGGTGCTGCCGATGTTCGTCAAGGTGATCATCTCCGACGCGATCACCGGGGTGTTCTTCCTGGGCCTCTATGTGGTGGCCGTGGCCTTCCTGGTGACGTTGTTGATCCCGTACGTGCCGATGCGCGACCACAGCCTGATGGGCGCCCAGGCCTCGCCGGAGAAGGACGGCGACACCGTGATCCCCGCCGAGGCGCACCTGTAGGCGCTAGGCCTCGGAGCGGCCGTAGGGGTCGCGATCGCGGTCGTATCGCCTCGTGAGCGGAAACGGCGGCAGCCAGGCTTCGCGGCGGACGATCCAGCTTTCGTAGGTGGGCGTCAGCTGGTCGGGCGCGTCCAGGGCGCCCAGGTTCACTTCGACCTCGTCGACGGTGCGCGCGAAGACCGACGAGCCGCAGCGGGGGCAGAAGAACCGGCCGGCGTAGTCGCGGGTCTCGCCCTCGATCGTCACCGCATCCTCAGGGTAGATCGCCGAGGCATGGAACAGCGCGCCATGATGCTTGCGGCAGTCGAGGCAGTGGCAAAGGCCGACACGGTAGGGGCGTCCCGACGCCACGATCCGCACGGCGCCGCACAGGCAACCACCCGTGACCCGATCCATGCTGCGTCTCCCCGAAAATCAACCGACCGGAACGGCGCGCCTAGGCCTTCAGCTGCCCGGCCAGGAACTTCTTCACGCCCTCGCCGTAGGGCGGACGCAGCGCCTTCATCGGGCCGAGGTCCTTCTTGATCTGGCGGTAGACGGACTTCCGGTGGCTGAACTCTCGGAAGCCGTCGACGCCGTGATAGCTGCCCATGCCGGAGGGGCCGACGCCGCCGAACGGCAGGTCCTCCATGGCCACGTGGAAAATCACGTCGTTGACCGTCACCCCGCCGGAGGTGGTCTGGCGCAACACCTTGGCCTCCTCGTCGGCGTCGGCGCCGAAGTAGTAGAGGCCGAGCGGCCGGTCGTGGGCGTTGACGTAGGCGATGGCCTCGTCGACCGAGCGATAGGTCATCACCGGCAGGACCGGGCCGAAAATCTCCTCCTGCATCACCTTCATCTCGTCGGTGGGATTGAGGATCAGGGTCGGCGGGATCTTGCGGTGCTCCTGTTGGCTGAAGTCCTCGCCGGCCGGGTTGATCTCGACGATCTCGGCCCCCTTGGCGCGGGCGTCGTCGACGTAGCCCTTGATCCGCTCGTAGTGCCGCTCGGCGATCACGGCGGTGTAGTCGGGGTTGTCCTTGATGGTCGGGAACATCTGTGTCACCGCCGCCGTGGCCTCCTTGACGAAGGCGCCCACCTGGTCAGCCGGGGCCATGACATAGTCGGGGGCCAGGCAGATCTGGCCGGCGTTCATGGTCTTGCCGGCCATGATGCGGGCGGCGGAGGTGGCGTAGTCGGCGGACTTGCCGAGGATCACCGGGCTCTTGCCGCCCAGCTCCAGGGTGAGCGGCACGAGGTTGGCGGCGGCCGCCTTCATGACGTGGCGGGCGATGGAGGTCGCCCCGGTAAACACCAGGTGGTCGAAGGCCAGTTCGGAGAAGGCCTGGCCCACGTCCGGGCCGCCGGGGAAGACGGCGATCTCCTCCTCGTCGAAGGCCTCGGCGAACATCTTCGCCATCAGCTCGGAAGTGGCGGGGGTGAACTCGGACGGCTTGATCATCGCCCGGTTGCCGGCCGCCAGCACCCCGGCCAGGGGCGCGAAGGTCAGGTTCACCGGGAAGTTCCAGGGGCTGATGATGCCGATGACGCCCTTGGGCTGGTAGAGGATCTCGGCCTTGGCGCCCATCAGGCCCAGGATGGCGGGCGTGGTCTTGCGCTTCTCCGGCTTCATCCAGGCCTTCAGGTGGGCCTTGGCGTGCTTCATGGGGCCCAGAGAGGCGCCCAGGTCGGTGATGCCGCTGACCGCCTCGGCGCGGGCGCCGAAGTCCTGGGTCAGGGCGGCGACGATGGCGTCACTGTGTCTCAGCAGGGTCGCCACGGCCCGGTCGATGCGGTCGATGCGCGCCTCGGCGCTGGGTGCGCCGTCGCGGATGTGGGCGGCCTTCTGGCGGCGCAGGACGTCCGCCATCCGTTGGGCTTCGCCGGCGGTCTCGATCTTCGGCGCGACGCTCATGGCCGATCCTCCCTTATCGTTGATAAGACGGTGGACCGACGTTCGGCGGTGAGCAAGCGGGAAGCCGCGGGCAGGGGCGCCTAAGGCCGACGCTCAGGCCGCGTCCAGGCCGATGTCGAGGACGCTGGCCGAGTGGGTGAGGGCGCCGACGCTGATCACGTCGACGCCGGTCTCGGCGATGGCGCGCACGGTGGCGAGGTTGACGCCGCCCGAGGCCTCCAGGACTGCGCGGCCGGCGGTGCGGCGCACGGCTTCGGCCAGGTCGTCCAGGCTGAAGTTGTCCAGCATCACCACGTCGGGGCCGTATTTCAGGGCCTCTTCGAGCTGGGTCAGGCCGTCGATCTCCACCTCGACCTTGGTGAGGTGGCCGGCGGCGGCCTTGGCGCGTCGGACGGCCTCACCCACCGAGCCGCAGGCGGCGATGTGGTTGTCCTTGATCAGGATTGCGTCATCCAGGCCGAAGCGGTGGTTGACCCCCCCGCCGCAGCGCACGGCGTACTTCTCCAGCGCGCGCAGGCCAGGCGTGGTCTTGCGGGTGTCGACGATCAGGGCGCGGGTCCCCTCGACCGCGGCGACGTAGGTCCGCGTCAGGGAGGCGATGCCGCAAAGCCGGCCCAGGAGGTTCAGGGCGACCCGCTCGGCGCCGAGCAGGGCGCGTGCATTGGCCTCGACCCGGGCCAGGACAGCGCCGGCCTCGACGTGTGCGCCGTCGTCGACGGCGGCGGCGAAGTGCGCGTGCGGGTCGAGGGCGGCGATGGCCAGGCGTGCGCAGGACAGGCCCGCGACGGCGCCCGGCTGGCGCGCGGCGAAGACGGCGGAGAGGCGGGCGTTCGCCGGAACGCAGGCCTGCGAGGTGATGTCGCCGGCGCGGCCGAGGTCCTCGGCGAGCGCGGCCTGGACAATGGGGGCGACCAGCAGGTCGGGCAGGGGTTCGGTCATTCGGCCCAAATCACTCCGCCGCGTGCTTCCAGGCCGCAGGGGCGAGGTCGGCCCAACGCACGAAACTGCGGCGCGGCTCGGCGCCGGCCGCCGGGAAGTCGGCGCGGAAGTGGCCGCCGCGGCTTTCCTGGCGGGCCAGCGCGCCGGCCGCCACCAGGCGGGCGGCGACCAGGGGCGCGGCGCGGCCGTGGCCGGCCTCCAGGGTGTCGATGGCGTCGAGCAGGCGGGTCAGGCCGGCTGCGTCGCGCACCACGCCGGCGTCGCGGCTCATGGCCTGGCGCAGGGCCTGGAGGGCCTCACCGGGCAGCTCGGGCGCGACCAGCCGCACCAGGCGTGCGGGCGGGGGCGGCGCTTCGGCCGCCGCCGCGCGCCCGGCGCGGGCGCCAAAGACGGCGGCTTCCAGCAAGGAGTTGGAGGCCAGGCGGTTCGCGCCATGCACACCGGTCGAGGCGCATTCCCCGGCGGCGAAGAGGCCGGCCAGGGAGGTGCGGCCCTCGGCGTCCGTGGCGATCCCGCCCATGTGGTAGTGGCAGGCCGGCGCCACCGGGATCGGCTCGACGCGGGGGTCGACGCCGCCGGCCAGGCAGGCGGCGAAGACGGCGGGGAATTCGTGGGGGAAGGCCTCGCCCACCGCGGCGCGGGCGTCGAGGAAGGCGCCGCGGCCGGCCTCACGCTCGGCGTGGATGGCGCGGGCGACCACGTCGCGCGGGGCGAGCTCGGCGTCGCGGTGATAGCGGCCCATGAACCGTTCGCCGCCCGCGTCCACCAGCACCGCGCCCTCGCCGCGCAGGGCCTCGGTAGCCAGCGGGGCGGGATCGCCGCCGATGTCGATGGCGGTGGGATGGAACTGCACGAACTCCGGGTCGCCCAGGACCGCGCCGGCCAGGGCGGCCAGGCCCAGGCCCTCGCCCTTCAGCTCGGCGGGGGTGGTGGTGACCGCGTAGAGGCCGCCGATCCCGCCAGTGGCCAGGATCACCGCCGGGGCGGCGATCTCGACCAGGCCGCCCCCGAAATCATCTGAGCGTTCGGCGATCACGCCGCGCACCCGGCCCTCGGCGTCCTGCAGGAGGCCGCGCAGGCGATGGCCGGACCGGACCTCGATGTGGGGGGCGGCGAGCACGGCGGCCAGCACGGCGTGCATGATCTCGGCGCCGGCCTGGTCGCCCTTCACGCGGGCGACGCGGGCGCGCGAGTGGGCGGCCTCCAGGCTCTGGGCGAAGGCGCCGTCCTTCGTGCGGTCGAAGGGCGCGCCGAGATCGGCCAGGGCGCGGACGGCGGCGGGGCCTTCCTGCGTCAGGAGGCGCGCCATGCCCGCATCGACCAGGCCCGCGCCGGCGGCCACGGTGTCGGCGGCATGGCTTTCCGGGGTGTCGCCGTCGGAGAGCGCCGCGGCCATGCCGCCCTGCGCCCAGGCCGAGGAGCAGCCCTGGTTCAGCGGCGCATCGGTCAGCACCAGCGCCTTGCGTGGCGCGGCGGCCAGGGCGGCGGAGAGGCCGGCCAGGCCCGCGCCCACGATCAGGACGCCGTCATGGGTCAGGCGCTCGGCCATCAGATCAGCTCGACGTCCACATGGTGGCGCGCCTTGACCAGGTCGTAGCGGGCCGGCGTGGCCGGGGGCGGCAGATCGACCATGCGCTGCACGGCCAGGCGGGCGCGCTCGGCGATGGCGGGATCGACGGTGACCTCGTGACGGCCGGTCAGCAGGGTCTCGTAGATGTTCTCCAGCGTGATCCGCTTCATGTGCGGGCAGAGGTTGCAGGGCCGCACGAACTCGGTCTCGCGCACGTCTGCGGCGACGTTGTCGGCCATGGAGCACTCGGTGATCAGCACCACCCGCTTCGGCTTCCGCGTCAGCACATAGTCGTTCATCGCCGCGGTCGAGCCGGTGAAGTCGGAGACCTCGATCACCTCGGCCGGGCATTCCGGGTGGGCCAGGACCTCGGCGTCCGGATAGGCGGCCTTGATCTCGAGGATGTCGGCAGCGGTGAAGCGCTCGTGCACCTCGCAGCGGCCCTGCCAGGCGATGATCCTGATGTCGGTCTGGCGGGCCACGTTGCGGGCCAGGAACTCGTCGGGGATCAGGATGACGCGGTCGGTCCCGAACAGCCGGGCGGCTTCCTCCACCACCTGCACGGCGTTGGCGCTGGTGCAGCAGATGTCGGTCTCGGCCTTCACCTCGGCGGTGGTGTTGACGTAGGTGACCACCGGCACGCCGGGATAGCGCTGCTTGATCAGGCGCACGTCGGCGCCGGTGATCGAGGCGGCGAGGCTGCAGCCGGCCCGCAGGTCGGGGATCAGCACGGTCTTGTCCGGCGACAGCACCTTGGAGGTCTCGGCCATGAAGTGGACGCCGGCCTGGACGATGATGCGGGCCTTCGACCGGGCGGCCTCCTTGGCCAGCGCCAGGCTGTCGCCGACGAAGTCGCCGACCCCGTGGAAGATCTCCGGCGTCATGTAGTTGTGCGCCAGGATGACGGCGTCCTTCTCGGCCTTCAGCCGATTGATCGCCGCGATCAGCGGGGCCTGGGCGCGCCATTCCATGGGCGTGACGTGGCGCTGGACCTTGTCCCACACGGGACGCGTCTCGCGCTCGACTTCAGGGGTGAAGGGGAGCTGGAATCCGTCCGCCGCCATGCCGACCTCCTTATGCTCAAAATGAGCATTTCTTCGGCCTAAAAAGACGCCAGCAGAGGCTTTCCCTTCCCTGGCGTCAGTTATGCTCAAACGGAGCATAACGGGTTCATGACATATAGGCCTGTGGGGCGAATGCGCAAGTCACGAATCGTGACGGGGCTCGAAGGCCCTCAGGCGGCCTTGCCCATCACCGCGTCGATGACGGCGGCCAGGGTCTCGGACGGATAGGGTTTGGTGAGCAGGGGCCAGGGCGCTTCGGCCGCGGCGCCCAGGGTCTCGCCGGTGTAACCGGAGGTGAGGATCACCGGCAGGCCGGGGCGCAGCGCCACGGCGGCGTGCGCCAGCTCAACCCCGTTCATGCCGCCCGGCATGATCAGGTCGGTGAGCATCAGGTCGATGTGGCCGGGGGTCTCCAGGATGCTGAGCGCCGGGGCGGCCGCGTCGGCGCGCAGCACCTGGTGGCCCAGGTCCGACAGCATGGCCTCGACCATTTCGCCGACGCTGGCGTCGTCCTCGACCAGCAGCACCCGGCGGGCCGGGCCGTGTGGTTGAGCGGCCGGCGCCTTCGGCGCGGCGGCGGCCGGATCTGTGCGCACCTCGGCGAGCGGCAGATAGATGCGCACCGTCGCGCCCTTGCCAGGCGCCGAGTCGACCACCACCGCCCCGCCGCTCTGCCGGGCGAAGCCGTAGACCTGGCTCAGGCCCAGGCCCGTGCCACGGCCGGGCTCCTTGGTGGTGAAGAAGGGCTCGAAGACCCGCGCCGCGGTCTCGGCGCTCATGCCTTCGCCGGTGTCGAGGACCGAGACGCAGAGGTAGTCGCCGGCTGGCGCGTCCTCCGCCTCGCCGGCGCGCAGCGCGCAGGCGTGGGTCTCCACGCGGATGCCGCCGCCGGCCGGGGTGGCGTCGCGGGCGTTGACCACCAGGTTCATCACCGCGGCCTCGAACTGGCTGGGGTCGATGCGGGCCACCGCCCCGGGCGCGCCGGTCTCGAAGGTCAGCGACACGGCCTCGCCGACCGCGCGGCGCAACAGAGGCTCGGCCTCGGTGAGGATGTCATCCACCCGCACCAGCTCGGGCTTCAGCGCCTGGCGGCGGGAGAAGGCCAGGAGCTGCTGGGTCAGCCGCTCGCCGCGCTTGGCCGCGCCCTGAGCGGCCTCGATCATCCGGTCGCGCCGGGCCGCGTCGTCCGGATGGCGCTGGATCAGGTCCAGGGCGCCGATGATCACGGTGAGCAGGTTGTTGAAGTCGTGGGCGACCCCGCCGGTGAGCTGGCCCACCGCCTCCAGCTTCTGGGCGCGGCGCAGCGCCGCCTCGGCCTCGTCGCGTTCGGAGAGCGCGGCCTGCACCCGCTCGGCCAGGAGGTCGTTGATGCGGGTGAGGTCCGCCTGGGCGCGCCGGGCGTCGCTGACGTCGTAGCCGACGCCGATGTAGCCGGAGAGCTCGCCGTTCGGCAGGTAGCGGCGCTGCGAGACCGAGCGGATCCACGGGTACGAGCCGTCGCCCCGCCGGTAGCGCGCCTCCCAGATGAAGTCACGGCCCATGGCGGTGGCCTCGGCCTCCTCGGCGGTGATGCGGTCGAAGTCGTTGGGATGGATGAAGGCGCGCCAGTCGAAGCCCAGCGCGGTCTCGTAGTCGACGCCCAGGAAGTCCTGGAAGGCGCGGTTCACGAACTCCCGCGTGCCGTCCAGCTTGGAGACCCACATCAGAACCGGGGCGCTGTCGGCCAGCATGCGGAAGCGCTGCTCGGTGGCGATGAGGTCGGCCTTGACCTTGGCCTCGGCGGCCTTGGTCTCGTCGAGCCGCAGGAGGGCCTCGCGCAGGGCCGCGGCCACCAGCACCGTCGCCGCGCCGGACAGCGCGAACTGGATCAGCACCCCGCTGCGCGACGCCGACGAGACCACCTGGGTGCCGAAGATCCCGGCGATCATCACCAGCGCCAGAGATCCCCAGCCCCAGCGGGGCCCGGCGTAGAGGGTGGCCAGGATGAAGGCGGGGAAATAGGTCGCCGAGACCCCGGTGGCGTTGGCGGGGCCGATCAGCAGCACGCGGACCAACAGCGCGCCGGCGAAGGCGGTCAGGGTGATCAGGACGGCTTGCCAGAGCGGTGGCGTCCGCCGGGGGACGAAGCGCAGCGGCCACTCGGACGGCGTCATGCCAAGGCGTCTCCCAAGGCGTCTACGGCACACAAACTGCAGGCCTTACCCGTGGCGGCCAGAATGGGAGCGCTGGCGGCGAGGCGCAACGGGCGATATGACGCTCCCCCGCTGGGCGGCTGTCCCGTTTCGGCGAAGCTTGTTCATCTTTTGGCCCGGTTTGCGGCCTAATCCGCGCCACGGCCGTTATCTAGGCGGGCGCGCAGACAGGGAAGACGGCGAGATCCTCGAGAGTTTGGACAGATGGCGCCGCACCGGCTGGGTGGCGGCCCTGGCGGCGGTCGCGCTTGGCGTCTGTGCGCTGGCGGTCATGCACGCCCAGGGGGCCAGGGCGAACGCCAAGCCGCCCCCGGACAGCCGGAGCCTGGCCGCACAGGGGCTTTCCGATCCCGCCCTGATCGCCGCCACCGCCAGGCTCGATCCCGGCGTGCGCGAGATCGCGCGGCGCCACGACCCCGGCCTGCGTCGTCCCGATCCGTGGGGCCGCCCGCCCGGCTGGATGAGCCTCGACCTGCGCCAGGTCCCGGACCTCGGCTTCTCCACCCAGGAGGGCGACGGGGCGGTGGTGGTCAACCAGCTGCGCCCCTTCGCCGGCCTGCCGATCCGGCCCATGCGGCCCTTCGTGCTGGAGGCGAGCGCCGACGACAGCGCGCGCGCCCTGCACTGCATGACCCAGGCGATCTATTTCGAAGCCGCCCGCGAGCCGGTGAAGGGCCAGCAGGCCATCGCGCAGGTGGTGCTGAACCGTCTGCGCCATCCGGCCTATCCGAAGTCGGTGTGCGGGGTGGTCTACCAGGGCTCGGCCCGGCCCACCGGCTGCCAGTTCACCTTCACCTGCGACGGGGCGCTGCGCTGGACGCCGCAGGCGGCGCTGTGGAGGCAGGCTGAGGACGTGGCCAGGCGCGCGCTCGCCGGCTTCGTCGACAAGGAGGTGGGCTCCGCGACCCACTACCACGCAGCCTACGTCGTGCCCTACTGGGCGCCGACGCTGGTCAAGATGACCCAGGTGGGCCAGCACATTTTCTATCGCTGGACCGGCCCCTGGGGCGAGCCGCCGGCCTTCACCGGCCGCTATGTGGGCCGCGAGGCGGACCTGTCGCCGCAACTGCTGGCCAGCGTCGATGCGCGCACCCAGGGCTTCCTCGCGCCGGAGGCCCAGCACATCCCGCCCGAGCGCAAGATCACGCTGGCGGTGGCCGGCGAGGTGCGCACCTACGCCGTGGCCGACCCGACCACGGCCAGCGGCGAGCGCACGCGGGTTATGGGCACGCTCTACGCCGCGCGCCGCCAGCCGACGCCGGAGGAGGTCAAGAAGATCAACGACAGCCTCGCGGCCATGGAAAACGGCCTCGACGCCTCGGCCGCGGCGCCCGCCAGGCCCAAGCCCGAGGGCAATCCGCCGGATTAGCCGTGGCCCGCGATGTCGGCCGCGAAGGCGCTGGGATAGGCGACGTGCAGGGGGCCTGAGAAGGCCGCGTCCTCGAGCGCCAGGGCCTGGAAGGCCTCGAGGCCCTGGAACGGGCTTTTGACCTGGCGCGCGGCCTCGGCGGAGAAGCCGAAGCGGCCATAGTAGGCTGGATCGCCCAGCACCAGGAGGCCGTGGCAGCCGAACTCGCGGGCGTTCTCCAGGCCGGCGCGCATCAGGCGCGAGCCCACGCCCTGACCCTGCCGCGCGGGCGTCACCGCCAGGGGCGCGAGCGCGCCATAGAGCTCGGACCGGTTGGCCCACAGCCGGCTGAAGAGGATGTGGCCGCAGAGCTCGCCCTCTTCCTCCGCGACCAGCTCGAACACCACGTCGCCATCGGCGCGCAGCTGGGCCACGAGGTCGGCCTCATCGGCCTGGCCGAAGGCGTCCTTGACCAGCTGGGCGATGGCGGCGTGGTCGGCGGGGCGGACGTGGCGGATCATCGGACGACCCTAGCGGCCCGAGGCCGGGCGGCCCAGGTCGCGCACTCATAAAATTGACCGCGGCGGCGACCCTGCGGCCGAGGCGGAAATGACGAAGCGAACAAGGATCGCTAAAACCTCCATCGATCGAATCTTGCGCGGGGAGGCGTGAGCGCGATGCTGAGCTGGCAGGTGGGCCGGGTGAAGATCACCCGCATTGTCGAGATGGACCTGCCGGTCCCGGCGAAGTTCATGCCACAGGCCACACCCGAGGCGCTGCGTAAGTCGCCGTGGCTCTATCCCCACTTCGTCAGTGAGGACGACGCCATCCTGAAGCTCAGCGTCCATGCCTTGCTGGTCGAGGCGCCGGGGTTGAGGCTGGTCGTCGACACCTGCATCGGCAACGACCGGCCCCGCGAGATCACCGGTGACGAGCCCCTGGCGACGCCCTTCCTGCAGCATCTTGGCGCGGCGGGCTGGTCGCGCGAGGGCGTCGACGTGGTGGTGTGCACGCACCTGCATGTCGATCACGTCGGCTGGAACACCATGCTCGAGGACGGCCAATGGACGCCGACCTTCCCGAAGGCGCGCTACCTCATCGGCCGGCGCGAATATGAGTTCTGGAGCGTCCACGAGGACGCGGAGCAGCAGGCGATGATGGGCGACAGCGTCAAGCCGATCTTCGACGCCGGCCTTGCCGAGCTGGTGGAGCTGAACCACGTGATCTCGCCGGAGATCCGGCTCACGCCGTCCATCGGCCACACCCCGGGCCACGTCAGCGTGATGATCGAATCCGAGGGCGAGCGGGCGGCGATCACCGGCGACATGGCCCACCATCCCTGCCAGATGGCGCACCCCGACTGGGTGTTCGGGGATGACGACCCGAAGGCTGCCGTGCTGACCCGCTCGCGCCTGTTCGCCGAATGGGCCGACCAGCCGACCCTGGTCATCGGCACCCACTTCCCGGCCCCGACCGCCGGCCACGTCGTCCGCGACGGCGTGGCGTTCAGGTTTGCGGTGTGAGGAGGCTTATCCTAGCCGTCGTCACATCCTACTCGCCGTCGAATTGAGACCCGAAGCTACGCGGCTCCAGCGGGCGGCGCGCGGCGCGGCGTTCGTTGCGGGCGGCCTCGGCGGCGAGCTTCTTCCAGCCATCGGCGATGGACAGGTACACGTCCTTTTCCGCGAGGCTTTCGGCCCGCGCCGCCATGCGCTGGACCGCCTGGGCCTGCGCCTCGTATCGCTCGCTGTCCCTCATCGCGCCTGCTTCCACGGCCCCAACCCTTTCGGGCGCGGCGCAGTTTCCTTGGCGACAAATTAGGGCAGGATTTTGAGCTAAGCCGTTGGGCCGGCTTCGCAAACCCGCGGTATCACCAGACGCCGATCTTCTCGGCCTCGTGATGGGTGAGCGGCTGGCGGGCCTTCTTGTGATCCTCCTCGGCCAGGAAGCGCACCGCTTCCAGGGCCGCCATACAGCCCATGCCGGCGGCGGTGACGGCCTGGCGGTAGACGTCGTCGGTGACGTCGCCGCAGGCGTAGACGCCCTTGATCGCGGTGGAGGCCGTGCCCGCCTTCACCTTCAGATAGCCCGAGGCGTCCATCTCGAGCTGGCCCTTGAACAGCGCCGAAGCCGGGGCGTGGCCGATGGCGACGAACACCCCGTCGCAGGCGATCTCGCGGGTCTCGCCGGTCTGGACGTCCTTCAGCCGCACGCCGCTGACGCCCACCGGATCGGTGGTCCCGGTGACCTCGTCGATGGCGGCGTTCCAGATGACCTCGATCTTCGGGTGGGCGAACAGGCGCTCCTGCAGGATGCGCTCGGCGCGGAACTCGGCGCGGCGGTGCACGACGGTGACCTTCGAGGCGAAGTTGGTGAGGAACAGGGCCTCCTCGACAGCGGTGTTGCCGCCGCCGACCACGACCACCTCCTTGCCGCGGTAGAAGAAACCGTCGCAGGTGGCGCAGGCCGAGACGCCGAAGCCCTGGAAATGCTGCTCTGACGGCAGGCCCAGCCACTTGGCCTGGGCGCCGGTGGCGATGATCAGGGTCTCGGCCAGCCACTCCTGGCCGCTGTCGGTGGTCAGCCGGAACGGCCGCTGCGACAGGTCCGCGGAGAGCACGATGTCGCTGACGATCTCGGTCCCGACGTGCTCGGCCTGAGCCTGCATCTGGTCCATCAGCCAGGGACCCTGGATGACCTCGGCGAAGCCCGGGTAGTTCTCCACGTCGGTGGTGATGGTGAGCTGGCCGCCGGGCTGGATGCCCTTGATCAGCACGGGGTTCAACAAGGCGCGCGCGGCGTAGACCGCGGCGGTGTAGCCTGCGGGGCCCGATCCGATGATCAGGCAGCGGACCTGATGGGCTTCGGGACGGGGTTCGGAACGATCATCGGACATGGCCCTTATGTAGGTGCGATTCTGGAGCTTCACATGCAAGACGAATTGAAGACGGCCGGCGTCGTCGCGCTCGTGGGCGCCGCGGTGGGCGCCGGTGTGGCCCTGGGCCTTGGCCTGCGGGTGTTCTCGGCGCTCGCCATGGTCGGGCTTGGCACCGGCATCGCGCTGGGCGTCATCGTGGGCGGCAAGCGCGTCGCGGCTGTCGAGGGGCCGCCGCCGTCACTGCTCTGAGGGCCGAGGTTAACGACGCCTTCAGCGCCCGGACCTAGAATCGCTCGCCATGAGCGCCCCTCCCGAGATCGAGATCGCCGGCCGCCGGATCGGGGCGGCGCATCCGCCCTATGTGATCTGTGAGCTGTCGGGGAACCACAACGGCAGTCTCGACCGCGCGCTGGCGCTGATCGACGCGGCGGCGGCCACCGGCTGCGACGCGATCAAGATCCAGACCTACACCGCCGACACCATCACCATGGACGTCGACCGGCCAGAGTTCCGCATCCAGGGCGGCCTCTGGGATGGGCGCAGCCTCTACGAGCTCTACCAGGAGGCCCAGACGCCCTACGCGTGGCACGCGGCGCTGTTCGCCCGCGCCGCCGAGCGGGGCGTGACCCTGTTCTCCAGCCCCTTCGACGAGACGGCGGTCGACCTGCTCGAGAGGCTGGGCGCGCCGGCCTACAAGATCGCCTCGTTCGAGGCCGTGGACCTGCCGCTGATCCGCTACGCCGCGGCCCGGGGCAAGCCGCTGATCATCTCCACCGGCATGGCCAATCTGGCGGAGATCGAGGCCGCTCGGACGGCGGCGCTGGAGGCCGGCGCGGCTGGCGTGGTGCTGCTGCACTGCGTCTCCAGCTATCCGGCCGACCTGGCCGACGCCAATGTGCGCACGGTGGCCGACATGGCGAGCCGGTTCGACAGCCCCATCGGCCTCTCCGACCACACCCGCGGCTCGGCGGCCTCCGTCGCGGCGATCGCCATGGGGGCCAGCGTCATCGAGAAGCATTTCACCCTGGCCCGCGTCGACGGCGGGCCGGATTCCGCCTTCAGCCTGGAGCCGGCGGAGTTCTCAGGCCTCGTGCGCGACTGCAAGGACGCCTGGACGGCGCTTGGCCGCGCCCACTACGACGTGCTGGGCTCGGAGCGAGGCAATCTGCAGTTCCGCCGTTCGCTCTACGTCAGCGCCGACGTCAAGGCGGGCGAGCCCCTCAACCGCGCCAACGTCCGCTCCGTCCGCCCAGGCCTCGGCCTGCCGCCGGCCGAGTTGGACGCGGTCCTGGGCCGCCGCGCGGCGCGCGACCTCGCCCGCGGCGAACCGCTGGCGTGGGACATGGTCGAATAGCCAATCGTTAACGCCGGATTCAGCCAAATCGCGGCTCTTTGCGTATCCTACGCGGAGACCGTTCGATGACCGCCATGCCGATGCAAACCGCCCACGCCTGGGACGCCGACCTCGCCGAGACCGTGGTCGAGGACTTCATCCGCGACGGGGCGCACCTGTTCGACCGGCCGCTGGACCAGCACGCCTGCGCCGACCTGCTCGGCCGCATCCGCGCCACCCGCGATTTCGACGCAAGTCTGTTCCTCAGCGAGGCGGAGTTCGACGCCGACCCGCAATACACCGGCGTCAATCCGCGCCCCGGCCGCAACCTGCTGGAGCGGTTTGAGGACCGCCTGGGCTTCGTCGAGAAGGACCCGCTGCTGGTGGAGGGCATCACCGCCCTGATCGGCCCGGACTACGAGATCCTCAACAAGAAGGTGGTCTGCGGCGTGCCGGCCTCGGCCGTGCCCGAGTGGCTGCGCCAGCGCATCCTGGGCAACCCGGTGAACAACCTGGGCGCCTATGTGCGGCCGCAGTACCGGGACGTCACCTACTTCTACGGCATCGATTTCCACCAGGACCTGATCGACTACAAGGCCCGCGAGGCCGACTTCCTGACCCTCTACATCTACCTGCACCCGGTCAGCCGCGCCGACGCGCCGCTCTACCTGCTGCAAGGCAGCCATATGCTGGGCGGCTCGATGTTCCCGCACAACCTGACCCGCATCGGCGACAAGGACTGGCTCTATCGCAACGGCGAGCACGGCGAGGTCGTGGCGCGCCAGAAGGTGCTGACCGGCGAGACCGGCTTCGCGGCCATTTGGCACGCCTGCACCCTGCACGGCACCCAGCCGGACGCCGCCGACCACGAGCGGATCTCGCTGCGCTATCTGGTGGCGCGCCGGCATGCGGGGCCGGTCGGCCTCGACCGGGTGAACGCGACCCTGCGCGGCCCCCTGAGCCTCACCGACACCCGCAAGGACCTGGCGGCCGACGGCTCGGCGGCGATCAAGGCCAACACGGTGCTGAAGGCCTAAGTCGCCCCGCCTTCAGCGGGCATTAACCATGCTGGAGGACTGTCGGGGCCTAAGTCCCCGGAGCCTCGCCCGCGCATGACCGCCGCCCTCGCCAGCCTGGCCCCGCGCGATCCCGTCGCCGAGGGCAAGGAGATGCTGTTCGCCGGCGACCTGGCGGGCGCCGTTGCGGCGTTCCAATCCGCCGCACGAGCCGAGCCGGCGGACCACGAGAGCCGCTACTGGCTCTACAGCGCGCTCACCGCCGCGGGCGACGCCGTCGGCGCCGCGGCGAGCCTGGAGGAAGCCCGCGTCCTGCATGCGGTCACGGTCCTGCGCGAGCTGGGCGCCGACATGACGCGGCTGCAGACCGACAGGGCCTATTGCGCCGATCTCGGCCGACGCGCCTACGCCGCCAAGCTGATGGGTCCAGCCAGCCTCGCCCTGGGCCGCGGCCTGGATTTCGAGCGGCTCGATCCGCAGCTGATGCTGAACTATGGCCTTTCCCTGCAGCACCAGGGCCGGGCCGAAGAGGCGATACAGGTCTTCCGCGCCCTCACCGAGGTCTATCCGGTGTCCGGCCTGCACCAGTTCCTGCTCGTGCCGCACTTCTATGTGGCCGACGGCATCGCCCGGCACACGGCCGAAGCCAAGCGTTGGGCCGAGCTTCACGCGCCGCCCCGGCCCGCGCCGGCGTTCGCCAACCCGCCCGCCGCCGGCCGCAAGCTGCGGGTCGGCTATGTCGCGCCCAACTTCAATCAGTTCCAGAACCGCCAGTTCGCCCAGCCGGTCATCGAGGCTCATGACCAGGGCGCCTTCGAGGTGTTCCTATATCCCGCGCAGGCGGAGCTGGCGGCCCCGGGGATCACGGTGGCGGCGGTCGGCGGACTGGAAGACGCCGCGGCGGCCGAGCTGATCCGCGGCCACGGGATCGACGTTCTGATCGACTGCTGGGGCCACAACGCCGGCAACCGCCTGGGCGTCTTCGCCCTGCGCGCCGCGCCGGTGCAGGCCACCTGGCTCAACTACCAGCAGACCACCGGCATGACCGCCATGGACTACGTACTCTGCGCCGACTGCGCGGACGGGCCGGACATCGAGGGCGCGTTCGTGGAGAAGGTCTGGCGGATCGGCGACAACTCCGCTGCCTTCCGGCCTGACGGCGAGCCGTCCATCACCCCGGCGCCGGCGTTGAAGAATGGCTATGCGACCTTCGCCAGCTTCAACAATCCGGCCAAGTTGTCCGACGAGACGGTGGCCGCCTGGGCGCGGATCCTGAAGGGGGTTCCAGACGCGCGGCTGACCCTGAAGTACGGCTATTTCCAGGACCCGGTGCTGCAGGCGGTGACCTCGGCGAGGTTCGCCGCGCATGGGGTCGATCCCGCGCGGATCGACTACCGCGGGCATTCCACCGGCGAGGCCTATGTGGCGGCGTTCGGTGACGTCGACCTGGCGCTGGACCCGTCGCCGGTGCCCGGCGGGACGACGTCCCTGGAGGCGTTGAGCCGGGGCGTGCCGGTGTTGACCCTCATGGGCCCCAACTTCTACGCCCGCGCGGCCCTGCCGATCTTTGTCTCCGCCGGATTGGAGGACCTCGTCGCCGCCGACTGGGACGGCTATGTGGCCCGCGCCATCGCGCTGGCCGGCGACTTCGACGGCCTGCAGGCGCTGCGGGCCCGCGTCCGGGCGGGCTTCGCCACAGCGGGCTACCGCGACCAAGCCGGCGTCGCCCGCGACATGGAGGCGGCCTTCCGCGGGATGTTCGCGGCCTGGGAGCTTGGCGAGGGGCGTCCGGCATGACCGACTTTGTCCTGGTGGGCGGCGGCGGGCTGGCGCGCGAGGTGCTGGACTGGTTCCTCCCCGTCCTCGAGGGATCGGGCAGCGGGTTCGTCGGCTACGTCGACGACGGTGACGACCCCATGGCTGTCTTCGGCCACCGTTTGAAGCATCTCGGCCCGATCCAGGGCTTTGCGCCCGGGCCGGGCGTGGAGCTGGTCATGGGCATCGGCGCGCCGGCCGGCAAGGCGGCGGTGGCGGCGGCCCTGAAGGATGCGGTGTTCGCCACCATGATCCATCCCAAGGCCTGGATCTCGGCCTCGGCGCGCATCGACGCCGGCGCGGTGATCGGCCCCTTCGCTCACACTTCCGCCGACGCCCACGTGGGCGAGCTGGTGATGCAAGGCGCCTTCGCCGGCGTCGGGCACGACGCGACCGCCGGCCGGTGCTGCTCGCTCAGCGGCTATGTGGACCTGATGGGCTGGGTCAAGACGGGCGAGGCCTGCCTGTTCGGCTCCGGCGCGCGGGTGCTGCCGCGCCTGACCGTCGGCGACCGCTGCACCATCGGCGCGGGCGCGGTGGTCATGCGCAACGTGCCCAACGACGCCACCCTGTACGCCGCCCCCGCCAAGAGGCTCTGATGTCTGCATCCGTCGAGACCCTGATCCGGGACTACTGGCACCTGGTGGCGCACCGCAGCGAGCTGGCCAAGCCCGGCGACTTCGTGCGGCTGTCCTGGGCGGCGGGCGACCTCGTACTCTACAACGACGAGGGCGTGGTGATCGCCTTCGACAACGTCTGTCCGCATCGGGGCGGGCGGTTCTTCGTCGAGGACCGCGGCAACGCGCGGGCGATCTGCCCGTACCACGGCTGGAGCGTGCGCGGCGGCGAGGTGCGCGTGGCGCGGCGCGAGCAGTTCAGCGCCTGCGACCTGAAGAAAGCCGTGCTGAATCGCTATGTCACGGCCTGGTGCGGCGACTTCCTGTTCGCGGGCGTCGCGCCGGTGATGAGCCTGGAGCAGCAACTCGACGCCTTCGGGACGCGCCTGTCGGACATCGCCCACGACATCTCAGCGCCCCGCGACCTCTACAAGATCGACTTCCAGGCCAACTGGCGGGTGGCGGTGGAGAACGCGCTGGAGGCCTACCACGTCAATTCCATCCACCCGGACACCCTGGCGCCGATGGCGCTGTGTGACGACACCGACAGCTACGCCGGGTTGAATTCCGCCTTCCACGCGCGGGTGGGGAACCAGCGCACCGCGCGTGGCCTGACGGCGCTGCGGCGGTTCTTCGACATCCGGGCGGGGTTCGAAGGCTATTGCACCTACTACATCTTCCCCTTCGCCATGGTCTCGTCGACCTACGGCTATTCCTATTCCCTGCAGACCTTCTTCCCGACGGCGGAACAGCACCGCAGCTGGTTCTACAGCCGCCTGTTATCCAGCCGCGCGGTCGAGGGGACGGAGACCTTCTCCGAGACCCTGCTGACCGCCACGATCGCCGCCAACCACCAGATCTTCGACGAGGATCACGAGATCTGCCGGCGGGTCAGCCATCGGTACGACCTGGACAACCCCGAGCGGATCTATGCGTCCAGCGAGGAGCGGGTCCGGTTCCTGGCGACGACGCTGCAGGCGATCACGGATCAGGCCGCCGCCAATCCGCTGCTCAAGCGGGCGCGCTAGGCCTCAGCCGGCCGTGTAGCCGCCGTCGACGGCCCAGACCGCGCCGGTCACCCAGCGCGCGGCGGGCGAGAGCAGGAAGACCGCGGCGGCGGCCAGGTCCTCCGGCTCGCCGAAGCCCAGCAGGTGGCTGCGCTCGTACTCCGCGACAGCGGCTTCCGGCATGGTGGCTGTCGCGCGGCCGTGCATGGGCGTGCGGATCGCGCCGCCGGCGATGGCGTTGACCCGCACCTGCTTGGCCGCCAGCTCGCAGGCCAGCGAGCGGGTCAGGCCCTCGACGCCGGCCTTGGCGGCGGAATAGATCGCCATCCCCGGACGGCCGCAGCTCGCCGCCACCGAGCTCAGGAGGACGATGGAGCCCCCGGGCTTCATGACGCCGGTCTTGCCCGCCGCCCGGCCGATCCCCAGCGCGCCCATCAGGGCCGCGCCGAAGACGGCGTCCACATGCTTCTGCTTGGCCAGGCGGGCCGGCATGATCAGCTCGGTTCCGGCGCCATGGAAGACGCCGTCGAGACCGCCGGCCTCGAGCGCCACGGTGCTGACCAGGTCGCCGACCTGCTCCATGTCGGTGAGGTCCGCCGCCACCGCGCGGTGCCCGTCGCCGGCCAGGCTGACCAGGGTCGCGTCCAGCCGCTCGGCGTCGCGGCCGGTGGCGACGATGCGCGCGCCGCAGGCCGCCGCCGCCACCGCGGTCGCCGCTCCCAGGCCTGAGGAGGCTCCGGTGACCAGGATGGTCCGGCCCGCCAGGGCGTCAGGCGTGAAGATCACTGGGTGATGGTCTCCGCGCAGCCCAGGGGGCCGGCGGTCATGTAGACGCCGCCCCAGGAATAGCCGACGCCGAAGCCGGCCAGCATCAGGCGCATGGGCTCCTTCATCAGGCGTTCCGCCAGGTCGGTGCTCAGCACCAGGGGCAGGGTCGCCGAGGAGGTGTTGCCAAAGCGGTCGATATTGATCGGCGTGCGTTCGGGGCCGACCCCCACCTTCTTGGCGATATGGTTCAGCATGAAGCGGTTGGCCTGGTGCAGCACCAGGGCGTCGATGTCGTCGGACGTGGCCTCGGCGCGACTCAAGGTGTCGCGCACCAAGGCCGGCACCGCCTTCAGTGTGAAGGAGAAGACCGCCCCGCCGTCCATGAACAGCTGCTCGGGGTCGTAGCCTTCCGCCCGGCGCGCGTCGGGCGCGATCGCGCGGAAGCCGCCGCCCTGGACGATCAGGTTCTGGGCGCCGGTCCCGTCCGTGCCGAGCACGAAGTGCATGGGCGTTGCGCCGGGCGACGCTTCCAGCGCCGTCGCCGTCCCCGCATCGCCGAACAGCAGCGCGGTGCCACGGTCGGCGGGGTCGACGATCCGGCTGGACGTCTCGCCCGCCAGCAGCAGGACGCGCCGGCAGCCGGCGTTGATCATCGCCGCGGCGAGCCAGAGGCCATAGGTGTAGCCGGAGCAGCCCAGGGCCACGTCGAAGGCCTGGCAGGCCGGGGCGAGGCCCAGGTCCGCGTGCAGCTCGCAGGAGGTCGCCGGCAGCCGCTGGTTCGGCGTCTGGGAGACGAAGATCAGCGCATCGACGCTCGACGGCTCCCACGCCAGCCGCTCCAGCAGCCGCCCCGCCGCTGCGCGGCAGAGGTCGGCGGTGGTCTGGCCGTCGGCGGCCCAGTGGCGGGCCTCGACGCCGATCATCTTGATCACGTCGGCGATGTCGTCGTCGCTGAAGCGGGTCTTGAAATAGTCGTTGGTCACCCGTCGGGCGGGCACGCAGGAGACCACGCCGCGAAGGGCGACGCCGGGGACGGAATAGCCGGGAAGGGAAGAGCCGGTCGGGGCCGTCGCCTCGGGCATCAGCCCGCCCGCGTCTTGGCGATCAGGGCCTCGAGGTCGGCGACGGTGACGCATTTGGAGAGCGCCGCGCCGTTCAACATCAGGTCCTCGACCTCATCGACCAGGGCGATGGTCGAGACGATGGCCAGGGAATCCCAGTTGTGGTCGGGCAGGCTGAAGCCGGGGCCGATCTCGGCGGCGTCGACTTCGAAGATCTCGGCCAAGCCCTCATACAGCGCGCTCATGATAACCTCTCAAGCATCAGAATCTCACACATGTGGCGGCCCAGGAATAGCCGACCCCGAAGCCCACCAGCATGGCCAGCCGTTCCTCCGGTTGGGCGCCGAACTGGTCTTCCAGGGCGATCGGGATGGTCGAGGAGACGGTGTTGCCGCAGGTCTCCAGCTTGATGACGAACCGCTCGGGCGGGATGCCAATCTTCTTGCGCAGCTTGTCCAGGATGAAGGCGCTGGCCTGGTGGAAGACAAAGAGGTCGATGTCGTCCAGGGTCAGGTGCGCCTCGGCCAACAGGCGGTCGATGGCTGGCGGCACGGCCTTCAGGGTGAAGCTGACGATCTCCGGGCCCTTCATTAGCAGGTTGTCGGCGCTGCGGATGTTGCCGGACTCGTCCTCGGAAGCGATGGCGCTGGCGGCGTCGGGGGCGCGGCGCGCGCCGCCGGTGGGGACGATCAGGTTCGGCGCGCCGCGGCCGTCGGCGCCGAACACGAACGGGCCGATCATCGGGCGTTCGGCTTCGACGGCCTCGATCAGGGTCGCCGCCGCGCCGTCGCCGAAGAGGGTGCGGACACTCTTGTCCAGCGGATGGATGAAGCGGGAATACGTATCGGCGGTGAGCAGCAGGACGCGGTTCGCCGCGCCCGTCTCGATCAGCCCCTTGGCCAGCGCCAGGCCGTAGACGAAGCCCGAGCAGCCCAGGTTGAAGTCCAATGCGCCGCAACTGGTCGGCAGGCCCAGGCGGTCCTGCAGGATGCAGGCGGTGGTCGGCAGGATGTAGTCAGGCGCCTGAGTGCAGAAGAGCAGGAAGTCGATGTCGCCGGGGGCGACGCCGGTACGGTCGAACAGCTTCCGCGCGGCGTGGCAGGCCAGATCGGCGGCGGTTTCGTCCGGCGCGGCGATGCGCCGTTCGCGCACTCCGGTTTTCTCGACGATCTTCTCAGCGGTCCAACCGGGGTAGAGGGCGGCCAGTTCCTCGTTGGCGAGCACGGTGTCGGGCAGGTGGCTCGCAAGCGCCTGGACCCTGGCCGTCCGCATGGCTGTTCCTCGGTTTCCGGCGCGCACCGTGGCTCCGTCCGCGGAGCCTAGGCCGGGCTTATCGCTATGTGGTTAATTTCGGGACGATCGGAAGGTCCGCGAGCCCCGGAAAGCTGGTCCGCGGAGGGTTTCAGCCGGCGCCCAGCGCCCGGTCGAGGACGGCGGCGATGCGGGCGATCTCGTCTCCGTCCATATCGATGAAGAACGGCAGGCCGAGCGTCGAGGCGGCGAGCGCCTCGGTGGCCGGCAGAGCCTCGCGGCGGCAGTCCAGGAAGGCGGTCGAGGTGTGGCAGCCGCCGCCCCACCAGGCGCGGGTGTCGACGCCCTCGGCGCGCAGGCTCTGCGCCACCTGGGCGGCCGAGCCGGGCGGCAGGCCGACGGTGCAGACGCTGGTGGTCCAGTCGGCGCCCCAGCCCTCCTGGAAGCGGACTTCGGGGCAACCCATCAGCGCGATGCGCAGCATCTGGCCGGCGCGCAGGAACCTCAGGCGGTCCACGGGCCAGGCGTCGAGGGCGGCCATGCCCACCGCGCCGGCGTATTCCGATAGCTTCGAATTGGTGGCCGCCACCTGGCTGTCGCGGCTGCCGTGGAAGCCGAAGTTGGTCTGCAGGCGGACCCGGTGCGCCAGGTCGGCGTCGTCGGTGACCAGGAAGCCGCCTTCGCCAACGCCCAGCACCTTGGTGGCGTGCAGGCTGACGACGGCGGGCAGGCGCGCGTCATCCAGCGCATCGAAGGCGGCGGCGGCGTCCAGCAGCACCGGCAGGCCGGTGAACTCCCGGAAGCTGCGCCAGGCGGCCAGGTCCGGCATGGCCCCGAAGGCGCAGACCGGGATCACGGCGACGGCCTCGCGGGCCAGCTCGGGGCTGAGCGCGATCACTGTGGCCGGGTCCAGCATCCAGGTCTTCGAGTCGACGTCCACGAACCAGGGCTTCAGCCCCGCGGCGATCACCGCGTGCGCCGTAGCCACGAAGGTCCAGGACGGCATGACCACGTAGCCGCCGGGCTTCAGGTCCATGGCCTTGAGGGTGAGCGTGAGCGCCTGGGTGGCGTTGGCGACGGTGACGACCTGGGCGCCTGGGGCGAAGCGCTCGGCGATCCGCCGCTCCAGGCCCAGCAGCACGGCGCCGAAGTTCGAGTACCAGCGCGCCTCGTCGATCTGCTGCAGGTAGGGCAGGATGGCCTCGGCCGGCGGCATGCGCGGTCGCGCCACGGCGATGGCGGCGGCGGGCTTCGGCGCCGTCAGGGACGCGGGCGCCGCGTCAGGCGTCACCGTGTCGAGCGGCAGGGCGCGGGGCAGGGCCAAGCCTGATCCTCCGGTGGAACTCCAAAGTCCAAGGCAACACGATTGCAGTTAACGTCGGATTAGGGCTCGGGAAGTCCGGAGCCGCAGATCAGCCGCGGGCGGCGATCAGCTTCAGGAAGACCTCGGCCACGCGCGGGGCGCCCAGGCCGTCGCAGAGTTCGGCGCTGGCCTGGGAGAGCTGGCGGCGCAGGGCCGCGTCGGTGGTGAGCCGCATCAGGGCCCGGTCGAAGGCCGCCTCGAAGCCCGCCGCGCCGGCGTCCAGCACCAGCGCCGCGCCGCGCTCGGCGACGGCCTGGGCGGCCTCGCGCTGGTTCTCCGCCAGCACAAGCATCAGGGTCGGCAGGCCGAGCGCACAGCGCTCCCAGGTCGAGGAGCCGGCCGCGCCGATGGCGATGTCGGCCTCGGCGGTGAGCTGGGCCATCAGCGGCGTGTCGACGTGCAGGACGATGCGGATGTCGCGCCGGGCGATCTTGGTGAGGCTGGGCAGGCTAGGCGCCTCGGCGCCCAGGACCACGTCGATGCCGACCTCGTTCACCTTGGGCCGAAGCTTCTCGACCACGCGGCCGGTGATCCCGTCCACGTCGGTGAGGCCCAGGGAGACCAGCACCCGCCCCACCGGCTCGCCACGCCAGCCGAGGGCGGTGTCGCGCAGGGCCGCGAACTCCGGGCGCACCGGGGCGTATTGCGGGCCGAGCAGGAGGCGCACGCCCTCCGGTGTCAGGCCGAGGTAGTCCTCCGCGCGGCGGGTGGGGCCCGAATCCAGTAGCAGGTCCGCGCCCAGGGGCCGGTCGGCCAGGTCGTCGATCACCAGGGCCGGCTTGCCCCGGGCCATGCCGCGGTGGTCATCCTCGCTGAGGCCGTAGTGGTCGAAGACGATGGCGTCGAAGGCTTCCCGGCGGGCCGCGGCGGCCAGGTCGGCGGGCGAGGGGCCTTCGGCGGGGGCACGCGGCATGTTGGGCGCGAAGGCGGCCAGGATCGCCTCCACCGCCGGCGGCGTCACGAAGCGGCAGTGCGCGCCCTGGTCGGCGAGCGCGCCCGCCAGGGTGAGCGAGCGCATGACGTGGCCGCCGCCGACCGCCGCGCCAGCGTCGGCCACGAAAAGGATGTTGGGACCGCTCATTCCGCGCCTGTCTACGGGAATCCCGCGCTGGCCCCCAAGGCCAAAAGCGCCGAGCCCCCAAATGCAAAGGGCCGCCCCGAAGGGCGGCCCCGCAACTGCGGCCTGGAGGGGCCGTCAGATGAAGTTCGTCCCGCTGATGCTGGATAGCGACGCCCCTTGCAGGATGATCGCGTCGTCGTCGACGGTGATGTGGTGGTCGGGCGTGCCGATGGTGCCCGGGGTGCTGGTGTCGGCGAAGACCACCACGCCGACTCCTGACACCTGGATCGCCACGTACTTGTCCGTGCCGGAAAGATCGGCGTTGGCCTGGGTGATCGCGGCGTTGAAGTTGGCGGCGACGACCGTGTCGGTGCCGACGAAGACGGCCCCGCCGGCGCCGAGGGTCCCGATCTGCAAGTGGTCGCTGGAGGTCCAGTCGGTGATCACCTCCGCGGTGTTCGGATTGGCGATCGACTGGCCGGGCGAGAAGACGAACAGGTCATTGCCGCCGCCGCCGGAGATCTGGTCGTGGCCCGTACCGCCGCCGCCGGCGGTGATGGTGTCGTTGCCCGCGCCGCCGGTGATGGTGTCGGCGGTCGAGCCCATGGTGATCTGGTCGTTGCCCGCGCCGCCATCGATCAGGGAGTTGCCGGTCGCGGTCGCGCCGTTGATCGTGTCGTCGCCCGCCCCGCCCTGGATGCCGCCCTGGCCGAGGAAGTGGATGCTGTCGTTGCCGGCGCCGCTGCTGATGATGTCGGTGCCGCCGCCGGAGGTGATGGTGTCGTCGCCGCTGCCGCCGGTGATGTTGTCGTCGCCCGCGCCGGTCGTGATCGAGTCCTGGCCGTTGCCGGCGGTGATGGTGGCGCCATGGAAGCCGAGATCGCTGGCGGTGTTGGTCCCGTTGCCCAGGCTGATGGTGTCACCGCCGGACGTGGAGGTCGTATCGCTCAGGTGGATGTCGTCGTTGCCCGACCCGGTGCTGGTGATCACGTTGTGACCCGAGGCCGAGCTGTCGGTGATGGTGTCGTTGCCGGCGAACGAAAGCGTCGCGCTGCCGCCGGTGATGTCGATGGAGTCGTGGCCCGTGCCGGCGGTGATGGTGCTGTCGTCGCCGACGCCGGAGATGTTGTCGTTGCCGTTGCCGACGCCGATGACGCCGCTGCCGCCGCCCAGGTCGATGGAGTCGTCGCCATTGCCCAGGGTGACTGTGTGGAAACCGCCCGCGAAGGTGACATCGTCGTTGCCGAGGCCGGCGGAGATGCTGTCGTCACCCGCGCTGGAACCCACGATGACGTCGTTGCCAGAGCCCAAGGTCAGGGTGTCGTCCCCCGAACCGCCGGTGATGGTGACATGGTCGTTGCCATCGCCGAGGGTGATCAGGTCGCCGCCGCCGGCCGTCGAGATGACGTCGTTTCCGGAACCGGCGGTGATGGTGTCGTGGCCTCCGGTGGTGACCGTGATGCTGTCGACGCCGTCGCCCGCGGTGATCTGGTCGCTGCCGTTGGCGACCGTGATCTGGTCGTTGCCCGCTCCGCTGTCGATGGTGTCGTGACCGGCCGAGGTGGAGTCGCTGATGGTGTCGTCGCCCGCGCCGCCGCTGATCGAGTCGTGGCCCGAGCCGGTGGCGACCAGGCTGTCGTTGCCGCCTTCGCCCGAGAGGGTGTCGGGGCCGGCGCTCGAGGCGTGGACGGTGTCGTTGCCCAGGTTGCCGTCCAGGTAGTCGCCGCCGCCGCCGCCGGTGATGTTGTCGTCGCCCTGGCCGCCCAGGATGGTGTCGGCGTGGCTGCTGCCGACGATGGTGTCGTTGCCGAGGTTGCCCTGGGCGAAATTGGTCGCCGTGGCCGAGGCGCCGCCGGCCGACAGGACAATGCTGTCGTCGCCTTGGCCGCCGAAGATCGTGTCGATCCCGCTGCTGGCGACCAGGCTGTCGTTGCCCTGGTTGCCCTGCAGGAGGTCGTTGCCGGCCGATCCGCCGTTCAGGGTGTCGGCGCCGTCGCCGCCGAACAGGCCGTCCGACGCCGCCGTGCCCATGACGCTGTCGTTGCCCGTCGTGCCGATGAACAGGTCGGAGCTGTCCTGGAACAGGTTGAAGTTGATGCCCGTGCCGGGGGCGCCAGCGAGGCTTTCTGCGAAGTTGAGGGTGTTGCCCTCGGCGATGATGGTGATGCTGGGGGCCGCGGTCAGGGTCAGCGGGTTGAAGATCACGGTCGTCTGCGACGCCGTGGCCGTCAGGAACACCAGCTGGTCGACGCCCGGTTGGAAGCTGTTGGCTTCGGCCTGCGTCATCTGATCGAAAAAGAAGTTCGCCACGTGAGTTCCCCGACTCGGAAGGTTTACGGCACCATGCCCCGATGGTGTTGCGAAAGTCTTTCCAAATTGCGGCCTCGTTTACCATGACGCAAGCGGTCTCTAGGCCGCATCAGCCGGAAATTCTCGCGTCAAAGCAGCGTAATAGCTCGCGCGCCGCCCGGTTCGTCTCGTCAAGGGGCGGATAGGCCCAGTCATCGAAGGCGCCTTCGAACGGACGGCTGATTCCGCGCGCCCGCAGGTCGGCGTGGAAGCGGTCGAACTTGCGCCCGCCGCCGGCCATGGCCAGCACCTGCACCGGCTTGCCGGTGGTCGCCGCGTCGGTGGCGAGATTGGTGGAATCCTCGGTCACCAGCACCCGGTCGGCGGCGGCCAGGAAGGCGAAGTAGGGGTTGTCGCCCTGGCCGTCCCAGGTCCAGCCCGGGACGCCGGCCAGGGCCTCGGTGAGGATCCGCCGGGCCGGCTCCGGGGTGCGGCGGGTGAAGCTGAGCAGGAGGGCGCCGCCGCTGGCGCGCATGGCCTGGGCCACCTCGGCGCCCATGGCCCGGGCGCGCTCCGGCGGCAGGTCGTGGGTCTTGGACTTGCCGCCGACGATCATCGCCACCCGCGGATGCGGCAGAGGGTCGATCCGGCCGCGGAACCGGGCCAGGTCGCGGCTGAAGCCCGCGGCGCTCATCCGGTTGGGGGCGCCCACGATGGGGAAGACGTTGGGGCCCGCGACGTCGTCGTGCGCCGGCGGGACGACGAGGTCGAAGTCGGCCAGCCGCCCGCGCGGGTCCTGGGTCTGGACGACGAAGGTCCGCCCGCCCGACCAGCCGCGCACCCGCCGCGACAGGGGCAGGCTGGCGCGGCCCGCGCCGATCCAGATGTCGGGCCAGGGCGGGGCGACGGGGCCGTCGGCGCGCACCGTGGCGCGCGGAAAAGGGATCAGCCGCTCGGGCAGCCGGCCCAGGCTAAGCGGCCAGACGATCCGCTTGCAGGTGATCTCAGCCGGCCGCTGGCGCGCGACCGCCTCCGCCAGGCCCAGCGCCTGGGCCTCGATGCCGACGCGGCCGTCCGAGACGGCCCAGATGCTCAAGGGAGACGAAGCGCCCGGCGGCATCCGCGGTGGGCTAGACCCACTCCACCTTGGTGATCTCGTAGGCCTTCACGCCGCTGGGGGTGTTCACCTCGACCACATCGCCGCTTTCCTTGCCGATCATGGCGCGGGCGATCGGCGAAGTGATGGAGACACGGCCCTTCTTCACGTCGGCTTCGTGCTCGCCGACGATCTGGTAGCGGGCCTTCTCCTCGGTGTCCTCGTCGACCACGCTGACGGTGGCGCCGAACTTCACCTGCTTGCCTGAAAGCTTGGAGACGTCGATCACCTGGGCGCGGGCCATCTTGTCCTCGATCTCGGCGATCTGGCCTTCGATCCAGCCCTGGCGATCCTTGGCGGCGTGGTACTCGGCGTTCTCCGAGAGGTCGCCATGCTGGCGCGCCTCGCCGATCGCGGCGACCACGGCGGGCCGCTCGATAGTCTTCAAACGCTTCAGCTCATCGTCGAGGGCGTGATAGCCCTCGGCGGTCATCGGGACTTTATCCATGGCAGATGGTGACTCGAGTTCGCCCTAAGTTGGAAGTTCCGTCGGAAGCCGGCCGCGGGCGCAGGCGTCCAGGGGGAAAGAGGATAGAATTGTGCGCCGCAAAAGGCAAGGTGACGCGGATATGCGACAGGTTCAAAACGGCCGGCGCCGAGGTCCGCCGCCACGCCGCAGCCTTTGATCTTCTGGACCGTCTGTCAACACGATGGACGACTTAAGCCCCTAATTCGCCGCCGGTGGGCGAAGTTGGCGCGGATCGTAGAAGAACCGCTCCTCGGCGATGCGGTCGCCTTCCCAGCGCTGCAGGGTCAGCTCCTCCATGATCACCGGCGGCCCTTCGGCCGGGGTGAAGGTGAAGCGCCAGCGGATCATCACCTTGTCGCCGTCGACCAGGAGGTCGGTGACCTTGTCGGTCTCCATCCGGGGGAACATGGCCATGGTCGCCCGCTCGTTGGCGATGAGCTGGTCCAGGCCGCGGCGCGGTTCCTGCTGGTTGTCCTGCATGGAGGCGTGCGGATGGTAGAACTGCTCCATGGCCTCGATGAACCTGGCGGCTTCGACCAGGGCGACGAAGGCTTCGGCGCGGGCGCGATCGGGCATTTGGCGGCCTTTGCGGAGGGGCTGGGCGGATGACGGCTGGCAGCGGACGAAGCGCCGCCCTAGCTTAGGGCTGCGACAGGAGAGAGATAGGCATGGCGAGCCCGCGTGGAATAACCCTCTACCATTCGAGGGCCAGCCGGGCGTTCGCCGCCTACTGGATGCTCGAGGAGCTCGGCGTCCCGTTCAAGGTCAAGCTGGTGGACATCACCAAGGGCGAGCAGAAACACCCCGACTATCTGAAGCTCAATCCGGCCGGCAAGGTGCCCACCCTGACCGACGGCGAGGTGGTGGTGAGCGAGAACCCGGCCATCGCCATCTACCTGGCCGACCGCTACGGCTACGGCGCCCTGGCGCCGAAGATCGACGATCCGAAGCGCGGGGCCTATCTGAAGTGGATGGTGTTCTCGACCGCAGTGGTCGATCCCGTCGCCACCCTGCACCAGCAGAAGATCGACCTGCCGGGCTTCGACGTCAGCTTCGGCGCCTTCGACGACATGGTGCGCGTGGTGACCGGGGTGCTGAAGGACCGCGAGTTCCTGCTGGGGGAACGGTTCTCGGCCGCCGACGTGGTGCTGGGCGGCACGATCGCGCGGCTGGTGTACCAGAAGGTGCTGCCGGAGGAGCCGATCTTCCTGGACTACCGGGACCGGCTGACCCAGCGCGAGGCCTTCCACCGCGCCGCCGACGCCACCTGGCCGGCGCAGTTCTACACCGCGCTGGCCTAGGCGCCCGCCCGCGGCGGCGTCAGTCGCTGAGGCTGATCACCGCGCCGGCCAGCTCGTCCGGCGCGGGCGGTTCGTAGACGCCCTCGATGAAGTCGAACATGTCCGGCGGGACTTCGATGGCGAAGCTTTCGCCGCGCACGACGTTGCGGCCGGCGACGCGGGCGCGCCGCACCTCCTGCGGAGCGTCGACCACGTGCCACTGGAGGGGAAGCTCCGTCGCCTCGGCGATCTCGCGCACGCGGTCGCGGTCGGCCTTGCGCATCAGCCCAATGTCCAGGATCACCGAGGTCCCGGTCGCCAGGACCGCGGCGGCGGCCGACCAGATCTGCGCCTCGCACCGGCCGACCCGCTCCAGCATCCACGCGTACTCCAGCGGCTCGGGCATGTCCGGGCCGAACAGCCGCGCCATCCAGTCGTCCAGGATGAAGGCCGCCGCCTTTTCGCGGCGGGCGAAGGCGTGGGCGTAGGTCGTCTTGCCGGCCCCGCAGGGTCCAACGATCACATGCAACGTCGCGGTCATGGCGGTCGCTAGCGGACCGAGAGGCCGCCGTCGATCACCAGTTCCGCGCCGGTGACGTAGCGGCTCTCGTCGCTGGCCAGCCAGAGCACGCCGTTGGCGATGTCGAGGGGCAGCCCCTTCACGCCCAGCGGCACGGCCATGGATGAGATGGCGTCCAGGTCCGGCGGGGCGTTCACGCCCGGGGTGGCCGGGTTGATGATCCCCAGCCAGATCGGCGTCTCGATGATCCCCGGGTGCACCGAGTTCACCCGGATCTTGTCCTTGGCGTTGGCGCATTCCATGGCCACCGCCTTGGTGAAGAGCCGCACCCCGCCCTTGGTGGCGCAGTAGCCGGCCAGGTTCGGCGCGCCCTTCAGGCCCGCCACCGAGGACATGTTGATGATCGAGCCCCCGTCGCCGGAGACCCGCATCAGCGGGATGGCGTGCTTCACGCCGAGGAACACCCCGTCGAGGTTCACCGCGGTCTGCTTGCGCCAGTCGGCCAGCGTCATGTCCAGGATCGAGCCGCCCAGGCCGATGCCGGCGTTGTTGACCAGGATGTCGAGCCGGCCGTGACGGTCCTTCGCGTGGGCGATGACGCGCTCCCAGGCCGCCTCGTCAGTGACATCGTGGCGCAGGTGTTCCGCCCGGCCGCCCGCCTTCTGGATGGCCGCGACGGTCTCTCCCCCCTTGTCGTCCTGCAGGTCGGTGACCAGCACCGCCGCGCCCTCGGCGGCCAGAAGCTCGGCGCAGCCGCGCCCGATCCCGCTCGCCCCGCCGGTGACCAGCGCCACCTTTCCCTGAACGCGCCCAGCCATGGTCGTCCTCCCGTTCTTTGAAAGGAGGCCTAACCCAGCCGTCGCCGCGCCGCCAGCGCTTCGCGGTTGGGAACCTTAGGACTGCGGGGCCGGCGACACCGCGCCGGCCGCTAGGCTAGCGTCGGCTCAGCGCATCCAGCTCGGGGGCGAATCCCCGCCGGTGGCGATGGCGTAGATCATGAACACCGCGAGCACGACGATGGCGGCGACCATCAGCTTGCCGAGCAGGCCTTCCATGTTCTCGGCCACATGCTTGTTCCGGTGCGGCCTGACGTCCTGGTTATCGGAATGCATAAAGCGTCCTTCCCAATCTGCTTGGGGGTTCTACGCCCCCGCCAGACTGCGTCAGACGCCACGCGGCGGTCTTCCGGCTGTCGTTTCGGGCTGCCGGAGCGGGCCCGCGGAGCCTGCGCGAGTCAGGCTTCTGAGCGTCAGGGTGCGCCCCCGCCTAACGCGGGTCAACGAAAGCCAAGCTTCAGTCGCCAGAACGTGATCGGCCCGTCAGGCGGCGGAGGGAACCGCGCCGCCCTGCCGCCGGGCCGCGCGCAGGGCGCCGCCGAGCAGGCCGAAGCCCAGGACCATGGTCATCCAGATCGCGGGCTCCGGAGCCGCGCCGGCCGCGCTGGCCTCGCCGCTGGCCAGGTAGCGCGTGGTCCCGCCCTCCGGGATATAGCAGCTGTACGAGCCCGTGCATTCGTAGGACGGGCCGCCCTCGCCACCTTCAATGGGGTTGTTCGCCACGGGCGTGGTGAGGGTGTCGGCGAAGGTCAGATGCAGGTCGGCCTGGTAGCCGGGCTGAGCGTCGACGTAGAAGTCGCCGTTCGCGAAATAGCTGTCGGCCGGGGTGTAGTTGAAGCCGGCCTCCGCGGCGCCCGCCGTGGTGGTCAGGTCATAGCCGTCCAGATAGCCGTACTGGTTGATGTTGAACCAGCCGCTGAGGGTCCCGGTGTCGTCGAAGGTCCCGCTGACCGTCCAGTGGATATCGGCGCTAGCCGCCGAGGGCAGGGCCGCCGCGCCCAGCAGGGCGGCCGCACAGGCCGCCGCGGGCAGAAAACGCCGCATCTTGTTTGCAGATTCCATCGCCTGAACGTCCCCATTCGCGGCCCAGGCCGCGCCCAAATACCAGTGCTACACCATGAATCCGTCCGGCGCCGGATGATTCACCCGTTACGAGAAGAACTCGCTCAGGCGTAGCTTTGCAAGGGCCGAACTTCGAGGGTGTCCTCCACCGTGGCGATGATCGCCTGGGCGGCGGCCAGCGCGCCGGCGGCGGTGGTGTAGTAGGGGATTTTCATCATCAGGGCCGTGCGGCGCAGCTCGAACGAGTCCGTCAGCGACTGGCGCCCCTCGGTGGTGTTGAAGACCAGCTGCACCCCGCCGTTCTTCATGGCGTCGACGATGTGCGGGCGGCCTTCCAGCACCTTCTTGACCGCCTCGACCTTCAGGCCCTCGCCGGCCAGGTAGGTACAGGTGCCGCCGGTGGCCAGCACCTTGAAGCCGTGCGCGATCAGGAGCTTCACCGGCTCCAGCACCCAGGGCTTATCTGCGTCCTTCACCGAGACGAACACGGTCCCGGTCTTGGGCAGCACAGTTCCGCCGCCGAGCTGGCTCTTGGCGAAGGCGCGGGCGAAGGCCGGGCCCGGTCCTTCGCCGGGGCGGACCCAGTCCAGGCCCATGACCTCGCCGGTGGAGCGCATCTCCGGGCCCAGCACGGTGTCGACGCCGGGGAAGCGGGCGAAGGGGAACACGGCCTCCTTCACCGCGATATGGTCGTAGGGCGTCTCGGTCAGGTCGAACTCGGCGAGCTTCATGCCGGCCATCACCTTGGCGGCGATGGCGGCCAGCGGCCGGCCGATGGTCTTGGCTACGAAGGGCACCGTGCGGCTGGCGCGCGGATTGACCTCCAGGACGAAGATCCGCGGGCTCTCCGAGTGCGGCTCCTCGATGGCGAACTGCACGTTCATCAGGCCGCGCACTTCCAGCGCGCGGGCCATGGCCTCGGTCTGGCGCTTCAGCTCGGCGATGGTCTCGGGCTTCAGCGAGAAGGGCGGCAGCGAGCAGGCTGAGTCGCCGGAGTGCACGCCGGCCTCCTCGATGTGCTCCATGACGCCCGCCACGAAGACCGCGCCGTCAGCGTCGCACAGGGCGTCCACGTCCACCTCGGTGGCGCGGCTGAGGTACTGGTCGATCAGGACGGGGCTGTCGCCGGAGACCTGCACGGCGGTGCGGATGTAGCGGTCGAGCTGCTCGTCGTCGCGGACGATCTCCATGGCCCGGCCGCCCAGCACGTAGGAGGGCCGGATCACCACCGGATAGCCCACCTGGTGGGCGCCGGCGAAGGCCTCGTCGCGGCTGCGGGCGATGGCGTTGATCGGCTGGGCGATCTTCAGGCGGTGCAGCAACTGCTGGAAGCGCTCGCGGTCCTCGGCCAGGTCGATGGCGTCCGGCGTGGTGCCGAGGATCGGGATGCCGGCGTCCTCCAGCGGCTTGGCCAGCTTCAGGGGCGTCTGGCCGCCGAACTGGACGATCACGCCCAGCAGCGTCCCGTTGGACTGCTCGACGTGGATCAGTTCGAGGACGTCCTCGGCCGTCAGCGGCTCGAAGTAGAGGCGGTCGGAGGTGTCGTAGTCGGTGGAGACGGTCTCGGGGTTGCAGTTCACCATGATCGACTCCACGCCGATCTGGTCCAGCGCGAAGGCCGCGTGGCAGCAGCAGTAGTCGAACTCGATGCCCTGGCCGATGCGGTTCGGACCGCCGCCCAGGATGATCGCCTTCTGGCGGTCCGAGGGCTCGCTCTCGCAGTCCGGCGCCTGGCCCAGCGCGCCGGTCTCATAGGTCGAGTACATGTAGGGCGTCTCGGCGCGGAACTCGCCGGCGCAGGTGTCGATGCGCTTGAACACCGGCCGCACGCCGAGCGCGCGGCGCGCGTCGCGCACCCGGGCCTCGGTCGAGCCGGTGATCTGGGCCAGGCGCGCGTCGGAGAAGCCCTGCGCCTTCAGCGCGCGGACGCCCTCGGCGGTCTTGGGCAGGCCCTCGAAGCGCACCCGCGCCTCCTCGGCCACCAGGGCCTGGATCTGGCGCAGGAACCAGGGCTCGTAGGAGCAGGCCGCGTGGATGTCCTCCACGGAGAGGCCGTGGCGGAAGGCCTGGGCGATCACCCGCAGGCGGTCGGGCGTCGGCTGGCCCAGGGCGCGGAGGATCGCCGCGTGGCCCATCTCCGGGTCCGAAGCGTTCTCGATCTCCACCTCGTCGAGGCCGGAAAGGCCGGTTTCCAGGCCGCGCAGGGCCTTCTGCAGGCTCTCGGCGAAGGTGCGGCCGATGGCCATGACCTCGCCCACCGACTTCATGGAGGTGGTCAGGTACGGCTCGGAGCCCGGGTACTTCTCGAAGGCGAAGCGCGGGATCTTGGTGACGACGTAGTCGATGGAGGGCTCGAACGAGGCGGGCGTCGCGCCGGTGATGTCGTTCATCAGCTCGTCGAGGGTGTAGCCCACCGCCAGGCGCGCGGCGACCTTGGCGATCGGGAAGCCCGTGGCCTTGGACGCCAGCGCTGAGGAGCGCGACACCCGCGGGTTCATCTCGATGACCACCATGCGGCCGTCCGCCGGGTTCACCGCGAACTGCACGTTGGAGCCGCCGGTCTCCACCCCGATCTCGCGCAGCACGGCGATCGAGGCCGCGCGCATGCGCTGGTATTCCTTGTCGGTGAGCGTCAGCGCCGGGGCGACGGTGATCGAGTCGCCGGTGTGGACGCCCATCGGGTCGATGTTCTCGATGGAGCAGACGATGATGCAGTTGTCCGCCTTGTCGCGGACGACCTCCATCTCGTACTCCTTCCAGCCGAGGACGCTTTCCTCGATCAGCACCTCGGTGGTGGGCGACAGGTCGAGGCCGCGTTCGACGATCTCGCGGAATTCCTTGGCGTTGTAGGCGATGCCGCCGCCGGTGCCGGCCAGGGTGAAGCTGGGCCGCACGATGGCCGGCAGGCCCACGAACTCCAGGCCCTCCAGGGCCTCTTCCATGGAATGCGCGGCCTTGGACTTGGGGCTTTCGAGGCCCAGGTGGTCCATGGCGTCGCGGAATTTCTGGCGGTCCTCGGCCTTGTCGATGACCTCGGCCTTGGCCCCGATCATCTCGACGCCGTACTTCGCGAGCACGCCCGAGGCGTTGAGGGCGAGCGCGGTGTTCAGCGCCGTCTGGCCGCCCATGGTCGGCAGGAGGGCGTCGGGCCGCTCCTTGGCGATGATCTTCTCGACCATGGCCGGCGTGATCGGCTCGATGTAGGTGGCGTCGGCGACGTCCGGATCGGTCATGATCGTCGCGGGGTTCGAGTTCACCAGCACGATCCGGTAGCCCTCGGCGCGCAGCGCCTTGCAGGCCTGCACGCCGGAATAGTCGAACTCGCACGCCTGTCCGATGACGATCGGCCCGGCGCCGATGATCAGGATCGAGGAGATGTCGGTACGTTTGGGCAACTTCGTCTCGCGCGCGAGGGCGCACGCGCTTGCAACGCGCCGCCCGGCCAAATCTGCAGGTTAAGCCGCCCGTTTAGAGACCACGGGCGCAGGGCGCAACCCCGCGTGGCCGGCGCCCGGCAAACACCTGCGGCGCGGCGGATTATTTCAGTTACGCCGAAACCAAATCCCGCTCCGGCCATATAGCTCCTGTGCGGCCGCGCTTTTCGCGGCGGAAGTTTGAAGGGGCCCGCCCATGACCCTCGCCGACAGGATCCCGACCCTCAGCGACCAGGAGGTCGCCAACCTGCTCGCCAATGCGCGCCGCCTGAGCGCGGCAGGCGACGAACGGCAGAAGGCCGCGGCTGCCGAGCTGCTGCCGGCGCTGGAGGCTGCGAGTGAGGAACGCCGCGCCGAACGCATCGCCGCGGCCCAGATCAAGCGCGCCGCGGCGCGCCGGCCGCCCCGCGCGGCGGCCTGAGACCTGCGACAGCTTGTCATCCGCCATCCGGGGCCGATGGTTCCGTTGCGTCAAGCTTGGGTGTAGAGGGTTGCCCCCTTGCGTTTGAGGGGGCAGGTTCGCCCTTAAAGTTGCACGAGATTTGAGCCCGACCTTGGCCTTTGCGACCACGCCCGAAGCCCTAGCCGCCCTGATGGGCCGCGTCGCCCAAGGCGAACGCGCGGCCCTGCGGCAGCTTTATGACGCCACCTCCGCGAAGCTTTTCGCCGTCTGCCTCCGTATCTTGTCCGACCGGGAGGAAGCAGAGGACGTCTTGCAAGAGGTCTACGTCACAGTTTGGCGTCGGGCGGACCGTTTCGATGCGGCGCGCGCGAGTGTCATGACCTGGGTCTCGACCATCGCCCGTAACCGGGCGATCGACCGTCTGCGCGCCCGTGGCCCCATGGCCTACGCCGACCAGGTCGAGGAGCTGGACATCCCCGACGGCGGCGTCAGCGCCGAGGGCCTGCTGGTCACCGCGGGTGAGGAGGGACGGCTGCACCGCTGCCTTTCCGAGCTCGACGCCCGCACCGAGACGGTGATCCGCACCGCCTTTTTCGAAGGTGTCACCTATGAGGCGCTGGCCCGCCGCATGGAGACGCCATTGGGTACAGTAAAGAGCTGGGTCCGCCGGGGCCTGGCCAAGCTTAAGGGCTGTCTGTCGCAATGAGCGAAGCTCCCGAACTGTCCGACTCCGAAGCCTTCGCCGCCGAGCACGCCCTGGGCGTCCTGAGCTCGGCGGAGCGGCGGCAGGCCGAGGCGCGCATGGCCGCCGAGCCGGCCTTCGCCGCCGAGGTCGAAGCCTGGCGCGAGCGCTTGAACCCGATCGCCGACACCCTGCCGTCCATTCCTGCGCCGCATGCGCTATGGCTGCGGATCGAACGCTCCCTGGGCGCCAACGACAATGCGGTCGCGGTCCGGGGCTTGCGCTTCTGGCGCGGGGCGACGGCCGGGTCGCTCACGCTGGCCGCCGCCAGCATCGCCGCAGCCGTCATGCTCGCCAACCGCGCGCCGGTGGTGGTCCAGGCGCCGCCCGCCGCCCAGGGCCAGCTCCTCAACGCCAGCCTGGTCAGCCAGTCGGGCGCGCCGGTGCCGCTGTTCGTCGCGGCCTACGACCCGACCCGCAAGGCGCTGATCGTCACTTCGCTGGTGACGCCGGGCAACGATCCGGCCCACGTCCACGAGCTGTGGGTGATCCCGGCCGACGGCAAGCCCAGGCCGCTGGGCCTGCTGGAGCCGGGCAAGACCAAGGCCATGCCGATGCCGGAGAGCCTGTTGCCCTCGCTGGCCGCGGGCTCCGCGCTCGCCGTCTCGCTCGAACCGCCCGGCGGCTCCCCCAAGGTCGACGCGCCTAGCGGCCCGATCACCGCCGTAGGCAAGCTCGCCAAGATCTAAGGCGCGGCCCTAGCCCTGCGGGGGCGTTTCGGCCGGATGCCGGCGGTGGTGGCGTCGCGGGTGAGTGGCGCCTGACGTCGCGTTGTTGCGCGTGGGCTGCCCCGTATAGCCTTCCGGATGGACGCCATTGCGGTCGTTGACGATCACCGCCGAGCCATTGGTGGCGTTGTCGCCGACGTGGATGCCCACCTGTTCGTTGGGTGATGGCGGAGCGGACGACGGCTGCGACTGGGCGAGCGCCGGCGCCGCGATCAGGGCGAGGGCCGCCGCCGGGACAAGGAACTTCAACATGATCGAATCTCCGAACAACGTTCGGACCAAACGGTCATCTGTCCAAGGGGTTGCGCCTACTTCCGCGCGTCCATCAGGCCCGCAAAGCGCGCGAAGAGGTAGAGGCTGTCGGTGGGGCCGGGTGAGGCTTCGGGGTGGTGCTGGACGCTGAACACCGGGCGGTCCTTCAGCGCGATGCCGGCGTTGGTGCCGTCGAAGAGGGAGACGTGGGTCTCCATCACCGGCTCGGGCAGGGTGTCGCGGTCGACGGTGAAGCCGTGGTTCATGGAGACGATCTCCACCTTGCCGGTGGTCAGGTCCTTCACCGGATGGTTCGCCCCATGGTGGCCCTGCTCCATCTTCACGGTCTTGGCGCCCACGGCCAGCGACAGCATCTGGTGGCCCAGGCAGATGCCGAAGACCGGCGTGCCTGAGTCGATCAGCTTCCTGATCTCCGGCACGGCGTATTCGCCGGTGGCCGCCGGGTCGCCGGGGCCGTTGGAGAGCAGGACGCCGTCCGGCTTGCGGGCCAGGATGTCTTCGGCGCTGGTCGAGGCCGGCACCACGGTGGCGCGGGCGCCGACGCTGGTCAGGGCCCGCAGGATGTTGCGCTTCACGCCGTAGTCGACGACCACGACCTCGTACTTGGGCTGGTCGGGTTTGGCGTAGCCGTCCGGCCAGGACCAAAGGCCCTCGTCATAGACGAACGGTTGCAGGCAGGAGGCGTCCTTGGCGAGGTCCAGGCCCTCCAGGCCCGACCAGGCCTTGGCCTCGGCCACCAGGGCCTCGAGGTCGAACTGGCCGTCGGGCGAATGGGCGATCACCGCGTGCGGCATGCCCTTCTCGCGGATCGCGCGGGTCAGCGCGCGGGTGTCGACGCCGGCCAGGCCCACCACGCCGCGCCGGGCCATCCAGCCCGGCAGGTCAGAGTCGGCCCGCCAGTTGGCCGGCGCCGTCGGCAGGTCGCGGAAGATCGCGCCGCGCGCGGCGGTCTCCGCCGAGCCGGACATCTGCTCCAGGTCCTCGGCGGTAGTCCCGGTGTTGCCCACGTGCGGGAAGGTGAAGGCGACGATCTGGGCCATGTAGGAGGGGTCGGTGAGGATCTCCTGGTAGCCGGTCATGGCGGTGTTGAAGCAGACCTCGCCCACCGCGGAGCCCACCGCGCCGACGCCGATCCCCTGCAGGATGGTCCCATCGGCCAGGGCGAGCACGCCGGTGCATCCGGGCAGCAGATCGCGGCTCATGGCGGGGGTCCTTTCAGGCGGGCAAACGGGCGCGTAGGTAGTGAGTCACGCCTGCGCGGTCAATCGCGCCATATGGCACGCGAGCCGCGGCAATATAACCCCGGGGAGGACGTCAAATGACCGAGGGCTTTATCGATCCGGACCGCGCGGCGTGGGATGTCTTCAAGTCCCTGCCGCGCGACCGGCCGATCCACATGCTGAACCTGATCCGCCTGCGCGAGACCGCGGCTTATCCGGAGGGCCACCCGGACCACGGCAAGCCGATCAGCGGACGGGACGCCTATCGCGAATACGGCCGCGCCATCGCCCTGCACCTGGCCCGGCTGGGCGGCCGCCAGGTCTGGGCGGGCGACCCACAGGTGATGGTGACGGGACCTCACGACGAGGCCTGGGACCTGGCCTTCATCGTCGAATACCCCGGCTCGCAGGCCTTCATCGACATGGTCCGCGACCCGGACTATCGCGCCAATGTGGTGCCGCACCGCTCCGCCGCGGTGGCGGACTCGCGACTGCTGCGGCTCGCCCCCCTCAATCCGGACGACAAGCTCGGTCACTGAAGGCGCGAACGAGGGAAAGCTGTCCTTTCGCCCAGACCCCGCCGGGCGCAGGATCGCCCGATGCTGATCCTCAAGCCCAACTGCGAGTGCTGCGACCGCGACCTGGCGGCGGACAGCCCCGAGGCCCGCATCTGCACCTTCGAATGCACCTTCTGCGCCGCCTGCGTGGAGACCCGGCTGGCTGGCGTCTGCCCCAACTGCGGCGGCGGCTTCACGGCCCGGCCGATCCGCCCAGCGGCCCTACTCGCCAGGTTCCCCGCCTCGACGGAACGGGTCGTCGGCGCCCACGCGGCCTGCGCGGGCTAGGCGGCGACCTCCTCCAGGCCGACCGCGGCGTTGAGCGCGGCGACCAGGTCGGCGGCCTGCACCGGCTTGCCGATATGGGCGTCGGCGCCGGCCTCGGCGCTGGCCGCGCGGTCCTGCGGCGAGGTGTTGGCCGAGAGCACGATGATCGGCGTCCGCCGCCCGGCGTCCGCCTCGGCGGCGCGGATGGCGCGGATGGCGGCCAGGCCGTCCATCACCGGCATGCGCAGGTCCATCAGCACCGCGTCGAAGGCGCCGGCGCCCCAGGCCCGCACCGCCTCGTCTCCGTTCTCGACGCAGGTCGCCGCCGCACCCGCCGCCGCCAGCATCAGCTCGATCACCTTGCGGTTGGTCGGGTTGTCGTCGGCCACCAGAACCCGCATCGCGCCGGCGACTTGCGCGGCGGCGCCCTCGTCGGCGGGGCCGAGGCCGGGCTCGCCGTAGTCGAGCAGACCGTGGACCAGCCGCTCCAGCTCGGCCGCCGAGGCGCGGAGGTCGGTCAACAACGCCTGCTGATCGCCGGCGAGGTCCGTGGCCTCCAGCGCCTGGGCGAGGCCGCTGACGCCATTCAGCGGCGTGCGCAGCTCATGGCTCATGTCGGCCAGGAACTCGCTCTTGGCGCGGCTGGCCGCCTCGGCCCGCGACAGCGCCCGCTGCAGGGCGTCGGCCTGGGCCTTGAGCGCGGTGATGTCGACGCGCAGGCCGATGATACCCCCGTCGGAGGTGCGGCGGTCCTCGATCATCAGCCAGCGGCCGTCGGCCAGCTGCTGCTCGTGCCGGTCGCCGGCCCCGGCGCTCAGCATGGCCTCGCGCTCCGCGAGCCAAGCCTCCTCACGCCCGGACGCGGCCGGATAGTCGCCGCGCCGCACACCCTCGCGCAGGGTGTCGATCAGCCGCGCGCCCGGACGGAACAGGTCGGCCGAGCGGTGGTAGATCTCGGCATAGCTGCGGTTCCACAGGACGTAACGCCCCTCGGCGTCGAGGAAGACCACGCCCTCGGGGATCGCCTCGATGGCGTCGCGCAGACGATCGCGCGCCAGTTTCGCCTCGGCCGCCATGGCCTCGATCGCGCCGCGCGCCAGCCATCGCACAATCCGCCGCCAAAGGTCCGGGCCCCGTTCCGCCGCCATCGCTCCCCCGACTCAACGCGCCAGAGTCTCGGCCCCGACGCGGTCCGCGGGGGTTAAGGTCGAAAGGGACAATTGTGCGAACCGCCGCCTGCCGCCCGAATGGGCGCCGCGCCGCCGGAATAGGCAGGCTTCGACTGAACCGCTGGCGCTGGTAAATGCCGCTTATGGCTATCACCACGGTCGGCCTCGATGCCGACGACACGCTCTGGCACAACGAGACGATCTTCCGGCTGACGCAGGATCGTTTCCGGGCCCTGATGGCCGACTACGCCGAGCCCGAATTCCTCGACGCCCGCCTGGCCGAGGTGGAGCGGCGCAACCTCGCCCTCTACGGCTACGGCGTGAAGGGCTTCACCCTGTCGCTGATCGAGACTGCCATGGACATCACTGGCGGCCAGCCGCCCGGCCGGGTGATCGCCGACATCCTGGCCGCGGGGCGCGAGATGCTCTCCCATCCGGTCGAGCCCCTGCCGGGCGTCCGCCAGGCGATGGCCGAGCTCTCCCAGCACTATCGCCTCGTCCTGGTCACCAAGGGCGACCTGCTGCATCAGGAACAGAAGCTGGCCGCCAGCGGCCTGGGCGAGTTCTTCGTGGGCGTCGAGATCGTCAGCGAGAAGGACGCCTCGACCTACGACCGCGTCTTCACCCGCCACGGCACGGGCGCGGCCGAGGCGGCCATGTGCGGCAACTCCCTGCGCTCCGATGTCCTGCCGGCCCTCGAGGCGGGGGCCTTCGCCGCGCACATCCCCTATCCGCTGACCTGGGCGCACGAGCTGGCCGACCCGCCGCTCGGCCATCCGCGCTTCGCCGAGCTGGCCTCGATCGCGGAATTGCCGGGGTGGCTGAGCGGACTGGGGTGACGCCTAGCGGCGGGTTTTGGACCCGGCGAGCGCGCGCTTCAGGTGCCCGGCCCAGCGGCGGCCCGCCGCCAGCAGCGAGGTCGCCATGACCACGAAGAAGATCATCACCCAGAAGATCTCGCGGGCCGGGGCATAGGCGGCGGCCGGGGTCTCCTCCGGCGCACGGGGACCCAGAATGCGGCTCACGCCAAAGTATTCGAGGGCGCCAATGGCGGCGAGCGTCACCAGCAGAGCGCCCGCGAGACGGAGCCACATGATCAAGCGCCCATCCCCCAAATCAGCACGCGACAGAAGTGTTAAACATCGGCCTTGCGGACGCTGACGTCAATTCAACCCAGCGGAGAAACCTTCACGCCGTGCGTTCAGATGCTTGACCGTCGGCGAGAGTCGTCTCAGAACAAATAAAGAACTTACACACTTTTCCACAGACGCCTCGCCCTTATCCCGAGGAGTCGCCAGCGGGGTCTCGTGATGCGCGCGGGAGCCGCGTAGCAGCATACGATGGCCGGGCGCTTCGACGAACGTTTCCTCGACGAGATCAAATCCCGCCTGCGTCCTTCGGACGTCATCGGCAAGACGGTGAAGCTGCGCCGCCAGGGGCGCGAGTACGTGGGCCTGTCGCCCTTCACCAAGGAGAAGACGCCCAGCTTCTACGTCAACGACGACAAGGGCCAGTTCTTCGATTTCAGCTCCGGCAAGACCGGCGACATCATCTCCTTCCTGCAGGAGGCCGAGCGGCTCTCCTTCGTCGAGGCAGTGGAGCGGCTGGCGGCCGAGGCGGGCGTGCCGCTGCCGGCCGTCGATCCCCGCGCCGCCGAGCAGGAGAAGGTCCGCCAGGGCTTGGCCGAATGGCTGGAGCTGGCCGCCCAGTGGTTCGAGGCGGAGCTGCGCCGGCCCTCGGGCCGCGAGGCGCGGGCCTATCTGGAGCGCCGCGGCCTGCCGGAGAAGGACTGGGCGCGTTTTCGTCTAGGCTTTTCTCCCTCCGGTCGAACGGCGCTGAAGGACTACCTGGTCGCCAAGGGCGCGCGGCCGGGCGAGCTCGTCGAGTCCGGCCTCTTGATCGCGCCGGAGGAGGGGGGCGCGCCTTACGACCGCTTCCGCGACCGGATCATCTTCCCGATCGGCGACGCGCGCGGGCGGATCGTCTCGTTCGGCGGCCGGGCGATGGATCCGCAGGCCCGCGCCAAGTACCTGAACGGTCCGGAGACCTCGATTTTCCACAAGGGCCATCAGCTCTATGGCCTGGCCGAGGCGCGCAAGATCATCGCCGCGGCGCCGGCCGACGAGCACCCGCCGCTGGTGGTGGTCGAGGGCTACATGGACGTGATCGCCTGCCAGCGCGGCGGCATCCCGGCGGTGGCGGCCATGGGCACGGCGCTGGGCGAGGAGCAGATGGAGGTCTTGTGGCGCCACCACGCCGAGCCGACCCTGTGCTTCGACGGCGACCGGGCGGGCAAGCAGGCGGCGTTCCGCACTATGGACCGGGCGCTGCCGCTGCTGCGCGCGGGGCGCAGCTTCCAGTTCGCCATCGTCGAAGGCGGCAAGGACCCTGACGAGGTGCTGCGCGAGCAGGGGCCGGCGGCGCTGAAGGCGCAGCTCGCCCGCACCACGCCCTTCGCCGAGGCGCTGTTCATCCGCGAGCGCGACGCCGAGCCGCTGGACACGCCGGAGCGCAAGACCGCGCTGAAGACCCGGCTGCGCAAGCTCGCCGCCACCATCGCCGACGCCGACCTGTCGCAGGCCTACAAGGAGGATCTGCTGAGCCGCTTCGAGCAGCTCTGGCCGACGCGGGAGCCGGTCTACACCGTGGGCGCGGCGGCGCGGGAGATGTCGCGGGCGCGCTGGGACAAGCGCCGCGCGCAGATGGCCGGGGCGACGCCGGAGGGCAAGGACGCCAGCCGCAAGCTGCGCCAGTCGCCCCGCCCGCTGGCCGCCGCCCTGGCGCTGGCCGCCGTGCGCGATCCGGGCGTGATCGACGAGAAGATCGAGCTCGTGGGCGCCCGCGGCTTCGGCGACGACAAGCTGGATGCGCTGGCCCAGGAGCTGGTGCGCCTGCGCTACGAGGCCGACGGCATGGAATTCGACGCCGCGCTGGGCCACCTGCAGGCCCGCGGCTTCGACACCGCCCTGATCTCCGACCTGGAGCGCGACGCAGGCCGCGCCGGCGTCAGCGCGCCCTTCCTGGCGGCCACCGGCGAGCGCGCCCGCGACCTGTGGCGTCAGGCCTTCGACCTCCTGATGCGGCTGGAGAGCCTGGAGCGCGCGGTGGAGGCGGCGGCCGGCGACCTCGGCCGCGACGGCGATTCCTCGACCCTGAACAACCTGAAGACCGAGCGCGACTTCCTGCGCAAACTCCTCAACAGCGACTGGTCGCATCCCGAGGAGAGCCCGACGGTGCTGCCTCACTAGGCCGCACCGCAAAGCCCTGGTCCTAGGCCTTTCGACCGATACCGCCCCGGCCGCCGAGGGTGTTCACTTATGCTGTAAATTCAAAAGCGCCCCAGCTTGAGCATGGCGGCGACGGCGCGGGTGCGCGAAGATGGGCGGGCTGAGGTTCGGGTTTGGCCAAGGGGGCCGGCCATGACGGCGGACAGCGCCGGAGAGGTCACGCTGCGCGACGCGGTAGGCGCCGAACAGGTGCGCTTGCTCTACGCCGACGGCGGCGTGGCGCTCGTCACCACCTTCGCGGCCAGCGTCCTGCTGGCGAGCCTGCTGGTCTGGCAGCGCGCCATGGCGCCGCTGGCGGCGGGGATATGGCTGGCCTTCATGGCCCTGCACACCGTGGCGCGCCTGGTCCTGCAGCGGGCCTACCTTCGGGCGCGGCCGGGGCCGGAGGCCTGGCGTGCCTGGGCCCATCGGTTCGTGGCCGGGACCATGGCTGGCGGCCTGACCTGGGGCGCGGGGATCCCGTGGCTGCTGCCGCCAGGGCGCCTGGACCTGCAATGGCTGGTGATCGGCCTGCTGGTCAGCGGCACCTACGGGATCATCAGCTCCGCCGGCGCCTACCTGCCGGCCTTCTACACCTTCATCCTGCCGATCGTGCCGCTGCTGCTCTGGCTGCTGGCCCAGGGCGACACCCTGCACCTCGTCTGCGCGGCCATCGTCATCCTCTGGCTGCCGACCGTCGCGGTGCTGGGCCGCCGCTACAACGCGAGCCTGGTGGAGGCCCTGCAACTGCGCTTCGAGAACGCCGCCCTGGCGCGCGCCGCCGAACAGGCCAACCTCGCCAAGTCGCGCTTCCTGGCCTCGGCCAGCCACGACCTGCGCCAGCCGATCCATGCGCTGGGCATGTTCGTGGGCGCCCTGCGCGGCCACGCGCTGCCGCCCCGCTCGGCGGAACTGGTCGAGCACATGGACGGCTCCATCGCCGGCCTCGACGGCCTGTTCACCGCCCTGCTGGACGTCTCGCGGCTGGACGCGGGCGTGATCGAGAGCCGGCCCGAAGCGGTGGACCTGCAGCCCATGCTGGCGCGCATCCGCCGCGACGTCCTGAGCGAGGCCGAGGCCAAGGGCGTGCGGCTGACCTTCGTCCCCACCAAGGCCTGGGTGGTCAGCGACCCGATGCTGCTGGAGCGGGTGATGCGCAACCTGATCGGCAACACCGTGCGCTACACCGACCGCGGGCGTGTGCTGGTCGGCTGCCGCCGGCGGGACGGACGGATCGCGCTGGAGGTCTGGGACACCGGCCGCGGCATCGCCCCGGAACAGCGCGAGGCGATCTTCGAGGACTTCTACCAGGTGGCCGGCAAGACCAGCGACAGCGGCCGGATGGGCCTGGGGCTGGGCCTGGCCATCGTGCGCCGCCTGACCGGCATCCTGGACCATCCGCTCACCCTCGACAGCGAGCTGGGCCGCGGCTCGGTGTTCCAGGTGCTGGCGCCGCGTTCGCCGGCGCCGCGGCCGGTCGCCGAACTGGCCGCGGCGCCCGCGCCTGCCAACCCCGCCTCGGCGCTGATCCTGGCCGTCGATGACGAGAGCGCGGTGCGCACCGCCATGGCCGAGCTGCTGGCCAGCTGGGGCCATCGGACCGTGCCGGCCAGCAGCGGCGCGGCGGCCCTGGCCGCCCTGGCGGGCGCCGCGCCCGACCTGATCGTCTGCGACTACAGCCTGCGCGGCGGCGAGACGGGGCTGGAGACCATAGCGCGGCTGCAGGCGGCGTTCGGCGTCCGCATCCCGGCGATCCTGGTCACCGGCGAGACCGCCCCGGACAGGCTGCGCGCCGCCGAGGCGGGCGGCTATCCGCTGCTGCACAAGCCGCTGACGCCGACCCGCCTGCGCGCGGCGGTGACCGGCCAGCTTCGCCGCGCGGCCACGCCCAGCCCGACGGTGGCGGCGGAATGACCATGACGCCAGCCCCAACGCCGGCGTCCATGCCGCTGGCCGACGCCGTGCGCGCCCAGCAGGTCAGGCTGCTCTATGCGAACGGCTTCCAGCTACTGGCGACCCTCTTTGCGGCCGCCGTGCTGTCGGGCCTGTTCATCTATCTTGGGGTTCTAAAGCCCTGGGTGGCGGGCGTCTGGCTGGCGGTCATGGCCAGCCACATCACCGTGCGCCTGGGCATCCGCGCGGCCTATCAGCGCTCGGCGACGCAGGAGACCCGCTGGCGGGCCTGGGCGCGGCGCTTCACCATCGGCGCGGCGGTCGCCGGCGGCACCTGGGGCCTTGGCGCGGTGGCCATCATGCCGCCCGGCCGTTTCGACCTGCAGATGATCGTGATCCTGACGATCAGCTCCATCGTCTACGCCACCCTGGCGGCGTTCGGGTCCTGGTTCCCGGCCTTCATGGTCTTCACGGTCTGCGCGCTGCTGCCCCCCGCGGTCTGGAGCCTGCTGCAGGGCGACGCGGCGCACCTGGCGTTCGCGCTGCTGTGCGTGATCTGGGCGCCGGCCATCGTGGTGCTGGCCCGGCGCCACGAGGCCAGCCTGTCGCGCGCCTTCACCCTGCAGTTCGAGAACGCCGCCCTGGCCGAGGACCTGCGCGGCCAGAAGCAGGTGGCCGAGCTGGCGAGCGTGGCCAAGTCGCGCTTCCTGGCCTCCGCCAGCCACGACCTGCGCCAGCCGGTGCATGCGCTGGGCATGCTGGTCGGCGCGCTGCGCAGCCATCAGCTGCCGCAGCGTTCGGTGGCGCTCATCGACCACCTCGACAGCTCCATCGGCGCCCTGGACAGCCTGTTCACCTCCTTGCTCGACATCTCGCGGCTGGACGCCGGCGTGGTGGAGGGCCGCATGGCCGCCGTGCCCCTGGCTCCGCTGATCGGCCGCATCCTGCGCGACCTGAGCGACGCGGCGGCGGCCAAGGGCCTGACCCTGACCGCCGCGCCCACCTCGGCGGCGGTGGTCAGCGACCCGATCCTGCTGGAACGCATCCTGCGCAACCTCATCGGCAATGCGGTGCTCTACACCGAAGAGGGCCGCATCCTGGTGGGCGTTCGCCGCCGCGCCGGGCGCTTGGCCATCGAGGTCTGGGACAGCGGCCCGGGCATCGCCCCCGACCAGCAGGAGGCGGTCTTCGAGGAGTTCTACCAACTCGAAAATCCCGACCGCGACCGGGCGAAGGGCCTGGGCCTGGGCCTGGCGATCGTGCGGCGCCTGACCGCCATCCTCGGCCACCGGCTCAGCCTGGAGAGCCGGCCCGGGCGCGGCTCGGTGTTCCGCATCGAGGCCGAGCGCGCCGCGTGGCGCGCCGCGATCGGCGGGCCGGCTGAACCGGCGCCGGCGGCGGTCGGGGCCGGCGTCATCCTGGCGATCGACGACGAATCCCAGATCCGCGTCGCCATGGCCGAGCTGTTGCGCAGTTGGGGCCACGAGGTGATCGTGGCCGCCGGCGGCGAGGAGGCGCTGGCCGCCCTGGCCGGCCGCGCGGCGCCGGACCTGATCCTCTGCGACTACCGCCTGCGGGGCGGGGAGAGCGGCGTCAAGGTGATCCGCCGCCTGCAGCGGGCTCTGGGGACGCAGGTCCCGGCGATCCTGATGACCGGCGACACCGCCGCCGACCGCATCCGCGAGGCGCAGGCCTCGGGCTTTCCGCTGCTGCACAAGCCCGTGCCGCACGCGCGCCTGCGGGCGGCGGTCACCAGTCAGCTTCGGCGGCGCCGGGATGCTCCGGCCCCGGCGGCAGGGTGATCCCCGCCGCATGGGCGGCGCGGGCGGCCTGGGTGCGGTTGCCGACGCCGAGCGCGCGGAAGATCGCGCCCACATGGGTCTTCACGGTCTTCTCCGAGAGCCCGAAGCGGCTGCCGATCTCCTTGTTGGAATAGCCGGCGGTCATCGCGGCCAGCACCTCGGTCTGGCGCGCCGTCAGCATGCCACCCGCATCGGGCCCGGCGCCTCCTCGGCGTCGAGCATCAGCGGCGGGACATAGATCGCCCCCGACAGCACCAGGCGCACAGCCGAGAGCAGGGTCTCAGGGCTGGCCGACTTCGGCACATAGCCGAGCGCGCCCATCTCCAGCGCCCGGCGCACGTCCGCCGGGTCCTCGGAGGCCGAGACGATGATGATCGGTACGGTGGGCGCGGCGTTGGCGAAGGCGGTGATCGCGCCCAGACCCTCGCTGTCGGGCAGCTTCAGGTCCAGGAGCACCGCGTCGAGGTCGGGATGGGCCAGGAGGTGCGCCAGCCCCGCGGCCTGATCGCCGGCGTGCAGCACCTCGCGCGCGGCGCCGCTATCCATCAGCAAGGCCGCGAGCCCTTGGCGGAGCACCGCGTGATCGTCGACCACCAGCATCTTCACCGCGAATCGCTCCGTCCAAGGCCGCCGGGACCGTTGCGAACGGCGAGTCCGCGCCGGAATGCCGTGCGACAAATTATCCTTTAAGGCTCAGATATTTAACGCGCCCTATACGACGGGCCGGTCGCCATCGCCCCTGACGCCGCCGCAGCTACCTTGACACAGACCGCCTTCGACGCCATCTGGCCCCCTGCGGATTTAGCGCGCTGTTGACAGGCATCGATTGGGCCGTCGCGATCTTTCGGACGCGCCCCTCGTCAGAGATTTCAGATGCCTCCCTCGATGTGCGGTGATCCCAGTGGTCGCGCCTGTTCGCCGGTTTTTTATCGGCGGCCCTGGACGACGCCACGCTGGCCGTGAGGGGAAACCTTCGCGGGCGGATATGCGTGGCGGGATGCGTAGAGCATCTGAAACGTTCAGGGCTTGGAAACACGACGCGGCGCACTGCGAGGCACGATCAGATTGGGAACGATTGGGGCGGGCGACGGGTCGTATAGACCGCGGCGGCCGCGTCGTCAGACCGCCGTAAACCATTTTCGGCCCGAGCCTTGCATGGCTCGCCAGCCGATTTCGGAGACTTAGATGAGCACCACCACCGCCGAAGCCGAAACGCCAGAACCGACCAGCAGCGACGGTCCGCTGCTCGACCTGACGGACGCCGCGGTCAAGAAGTTCATCAAACAGGCCAAGGCCCGCGGCTATGTCACGGTCGATGAGCTGAACAAGGTCCTGCCGTCCGAGGAGGTCACCTCCGAGGCGATCGAGGACACCATGGCCATGCTCAACGAGATGGGCGTTAACGTCGTGGAGTCCGAGGAGGACGCCGAGGGCGGCGGCGAGGTCGCGGTCCGCGAGGAGACCGCCGTCGTCGAGACCGCCAAGGAGGCGGCCTACGACCGCACCGACGACCCGGTGCGCATGTACCTGCGCGAGATGGGCTCGGTGGAGCTGCTCTCCCGCGAGGGCGAAATCGCCATCGCCAAACGCATCGAGGCCGGCCGCGACACCATGATCCGCGGCCTGTGCGAAAGCGCGCTGACCTTCGAAGCCATCATGGTGTGGCGCGAGGAGCTCGGCTCGGGCCGCATCCTGCTGCGCGAGGTCATCGACCTCGAACAGACCTACGGCGGCCAGAACGCCGGCGCCGAGGCCCTGCCGGTGGAAGCCGTCGCCGAGGCCGAAGAGGAGAAGGAAGAAGCCGAGGCCGTCGAGGGCCAGCCGGAAGGCGAGAGCGACGACGACTTCGACGACGGCGCGGGCCCGACCATCAGCGCGATGGAGGCCGAGCTGCGCGAAGGTGTCATGGCGACCCTGGACGCCATCGCCGCCGAGTTCGAGAGCTTCCGCCTGCTGCAGGAGAAGCTGGTCGCCCAGCGCCTGAAGGGCGAGGACCTGTCCGACAAGGACCGCGCCGCCTATGGGGCCGCCACCGGCGCCATCGTCCTGCACCTGAAGACCCTGAAGCTGAACAACAACCGCATCGAGGCCCTGGTCGAGCAGCTCTACGCGATCAACAAGCGCCTGATGGGTCTGGAAGGCCGCCTGTTGCGCCTGGCGGACAGCTACGGCATCAGCCGCGGCGAGTTCCTGAAGGCCTACTTCGGCTCCGAAATGCGCCCGGACTGGACCGACCAGGTCAAGGCGCTGGGCGTGCGCTGGACCAAGTTCGCCGAGAACGACAACGGCCAGATCGGCGACATCCGCACCGAGATCGCGGCGCTGGCGCAAGAGACCGGCGTGCCGATCGACGACTACCGCCGCATCGTCCAGACCGTGCAGAAGGGCGAACGCGAGGCCCGCCAGGCCAAGAAGGAGATGGTCGAGGCCAACCTGCGCCTGGTGATCTCCATCGCCAAGAAATACACCAACCGCGGCCTGCAGTTCTTGGACCTGATCCAGGAAGGCAACATCGGCCTGATGAAGGCGGTCGATAAGTTCGAGTACCGCCGCGGCTACAAGTTCTCGACCTACGCCACCTGGTGGATCCGTCAGGCGATCACCCGCTCGATCGCCGACCAGGCGCGCACGATCCGCATCCCGGTGCACATGATCGAGACGATCAACAAGATCGTCCGCACGTCCCGCCAGATGCTGCATGAGATCGGCCGCGAGCCGACGCCGGAGGAACTGGCCGAGAAGCTGGCCATGCCGCTGGAGAAGGTCCGTAAGGTCCTGAAGATCGCCAAGGAGCCGATCAGCCTCGAAACGCCCATCGGCGACGAGGAAGACAGCCACCTGGGCGACTTCATCGAGGACAAGAACGCGGTTCTGCCGATCGACGCGGCGATCCAGTCGAACCTGCGCGAGACCACTACCCGCGTGCTGGCCTCGCTGACGCCGCGTGAGGAGCGGGTGCTGCGCATGCGCTTCGGCATCGGCATGAACACCGACCACACCCTCGAAGAGGTCGGCCAGCAATTCAGCGTCACCCGCGAACGCATCCGCCAGATCGAGGCCAAGGCGCTGCGCAAGCTGAAACACCCGAGCCGCTCGCGGAAGCTGCGGAGCTTCCTCGACAGCTAGGAGGTCCGGGAAGCCGTGAGGCTTGCTCGGCGGCGAAGAAAACAGCCCGGGAAGCCCTCAAGGCGTCCCGGGCTTTTTCGCGCCCTAGGCGTGGGCGGGCGTCTTGGCGGCGATGGCGTCCAGGCGGCGGATCACGTCGGGCGACAGGCTGAGCTCCGCCGCCGCGAGGTTCTCGCGTAGGTGCGCCAGCGACGAGGTGCCCGGGATCAGCAGGATGTTGGGCGCGCGCTGCAGCAGCCAGGCCAGCGCCACCTGCATCGAGGTCGCGCCCAGCTCCGTCGCGATCGCCGACAGGGCCTCCACCTGCAGCGGCATGAACCCGCCCAGGGGGAAGAACGGCACATAGGCGACGCCCAGGCCCGCCAACTCGTCGACCAGGGCGTCGTCTTCGCGCTGGACGAGGTTGTACTGGTTCTGGACGCAGACGATGGGCGCGATGGCCCGGGCCTCGGCCACTTGGGCCGAGGTGACGTTGCTGAGGCCCAGGTGGCGGATCTTGCCCTTCTTCTGCTGTTCGGCCAGCACGCTGAACTTCTCCGCGATCGAACCTTCGCTGGGGGCGTGGATGGCCCCCATGATCCGCAGGTTGACCACGTCCAGGGCCTCGACTCCCAGGTTGCGCAGGTTGTCCTCGATCCCCTGGATCAGTTCGGCGGGCTCGCTCCAGGGCAGCCAGGAGGCGTCGTCGCCGCGCCGAGCGCCGAGCTTGGTGACGAGGGTCAGGTTGTCAGGATAGGGCGACAGCGCCTCGCGGATGATCTGGTTGGTGACGTGCGGGCCGTAGAAGTCACTGGTGTCGATGTGGTCGACGCCGCTGGCGATCGCCTCGCGCAGGACGGCGAGCGCCTGGTCACGGTCCTTCGGCGGGCCGAAGACGCCGGGGCCGGCGAGCTGCATGGCGCCATAGCCCATGCGGTGGACGGCGCGGTCGCCGAGGGGAAAAACGCCGGCGCGGCTGATATCGGTCATGGGAAGGTCTCCGAAGGTGGGGCAGGCCGCCTTATGGACCTCATCCTGTCGTGCGATAATCCTAGATAATCAACACGGGTTGTGCGGAATTCCGCACAATGGCCAAGCCCGACAGCCTTAGCGCCAGCCGTAGTTGAAGCTGATGGAGATGCGGTCGGCCTTGGCGGCGTTGGCCGGCACCTCATGGCGCAGCCAGCTTTCCCACATCAGCACCGCGCCGGCCTCGGGCTGCAGATAGACGAAGGGCCGGGCGTCTTCCGGCGCGTCGCCACGGCGCGGCGGGGCGGCCATCATCAGCGGCAGGCGAGGGTCCTCCAGCTTCAGCGCGCTGGCGCCCTTGGGCGTGGCCACATAGGCTGTGCCGGAGATAACGCTGTGCGGATGGATGTGGCCCGAGTGGGCCGCGCCCGGCTTCAGGACGTTGACCCACAGGCTGTCCAGCTTCAGCCGCCCGCCCTGCAGGTCGAAGGCCAGGTCCTGGGCGAAGGCCTTGGCGTGGCGGTCGAGGAGGGTCTTCAGCTCGCCGAACGCGCTCACCCGGGTCGGCAGGTCGTCCAGCGAGGCGTAGGAGGTGTAGCCGCCGTAGCCATGCGCCTTGCTCCACGCCCGCCCGGCGGAGTCCTCGGCGGCCAGCATCCGGCAGGCGGCTTCCAATTCCGACCTGAAATTTTCGAAACTCGGGTGTGTGGTAAGCGACGCCTGATAAACTGGAGTCGCGAACAGGTGACGCAGGGGCATGCGATGGCGCTAGTCGCCTGACGCGGAATTGTCAAAGCCAGGACGGCTGGCGCTTCGTCCAAACGTCCGTTAGAAATTTGAGAAACAGGGCTTCGCCATTTTAAGGCGGAGATTTGGGGAGCGAACTATGATCAGGACTTTGATGGCGCTGGCGCTGGCTGGCGCGGTCGTCGGTGGGCAGGCCCAGGCGCAGACCGCGCCGCCGAAGGCCAAACCCGCAGCGGCGAAGCCGGCGGCCAAGGGACCGGCCGGAGCCTACCGCGCCCCGCGCGGACCGGACGGCAAGCATCCGGACCTCAACGGGGTCTGGCAGGTGATGAACACCGCCAACTGGAATATCGAACCGCATCCGGCGAGCGCGGCGCTGCAGATGCGTCCGGGCCCGGTGGTGCCGGTGCCGGCCAAGGAAGTCCTGGCGCTGGGCGCCGTGGGCTCGGTGCCCGCGGGCCTTGGCGTCGTCGAAGGCGGCGCGATCCCCTACAAGCCCGAAGCGCTGAAGCAGCGCGACGCCAACAAGGCGGACTGGATCCACAAGGATCCGGAGATCAAGTGCTACCTGCCCGGCGTGCCGCGCGCCAACTACATGTCCCTGCCGTTCCAGATCTTCCAGTCGGAGAGCGCGACGCTCATCGCCTATGAATACGCGGGCGCGGTGCGCAACCTGCTGTTCAAGGACCCCGGCCCGGCTCCGGTCGACAGCTGGATGGGCCAATCCGTCGCCCACTGGGAAGGCGACACCATGGTTGTGGTCGTGACCGGCATGCTCGACTCGAGCTGGCTGGACCGCGCCGGCAACTTCCACTCGAGCGACATGCAGGTTGTGGAGCGCTGGACGCCCACCGGTCCCGGCGTGATGCGCTACGAGGCCGAGATCACCGACCCGGCGACGTTCACCCGTCCCTGGAAGATGAGCATGAACCTCTACAAGCACGTTGGCGAAGACGCGCGCCTCGAACAGTTCAAGTGCGTCGAATTCGTCGAAGAATTGATGTACGGTCATCTGCGGAAGAACCCGCTGCCGTAGTCACCAATCCGCCCCGTCGTCCTGGACGCCGCAAAGGGGCCCAGGAAGCCGGATAAAAGAGTCAGCATCCTCCGCTGGAGACGCTCAAGATGAACTACCGTCGTTTTATTGCTCCCGCCGTGATTTCCGTGGGCCTCCTGGCCGCCGCCTCGATCGGCGTCACCCAGGCTGTCGCCCACCACGCGTTCGCCGCCGAATTTGACGGCAAGGCCCCCGTGCTGCTGCGCGGCAAGGTGATCAAGGTTGAATGGATCAACCCGCACGCCTGGGTGCACGTGGACAACACCAACCCGGACTTCAAGCTGGGTGAGTGGATGGTCGAGGGCGGCACGCCCAACACCTTGCTGCGCGCCGGCATCGACCGGAACTCGCTGAAGTACGGCACCGAGATCGTGGTCCGCGGCTATCAGTCCAAGGACAAGGCCTGCGAGCCGATCTGCAAGGCCAACGGCCGTGACGTGACCTTCCCGGACGGCCGCAAGCTGTTCATGGGCTCGTCCGGCACGGGCGCGCCGAAGGATGGCGCCGACAAGAGCGAAATGCCGTAGTCGGCTGACGCTGGAATTCGAAAGGGGGGCGGTTTCGCCCCCCTTTTTTCTGTCGTGAGCTTCCGCCGCGGGCCGGTCCCGCCGGTGGGTTACCGCAGGTTACAGGGCGGGCTTTGCGCACCGCCTCGCGGCGCAGGCCGCCGGCGAGACCTTGGCCCGGGATGGCGGTTTCGCTTGGAAAAGGCTTAGAATTCTGGCCTGTAACGGATGCGTAACGGTGCGGGAACCGTACGCTGCTTGATTGTCGCCGAACGGCGATGTGTCTGCGGCGAGGCTGGGGCGCTCGCCCCGCGCGAATCGGGAGCCCGAGATTTGGGAAACAGGATGAACGGACATCAGGAGCCGCGCCGATGATCGGCGCATTCTTGAACTGGCTGGAGCACTCGCTCGGCAAGGGGCCGTCGCCGGACGCGCAGTCGTGGAGCGAGGCCCTGCTGGGGTCGCTGAACTT
>NZ_SSMX01000008.1 GCF_004799515.1 Phenylobacterium sp.
CGGGCCATGGACCGACGCTTACAACCTCACCCGACCCCACGCCGGCATCGCCGGCCTCACGCCCTCGGCCAGGGTGAACAACCTTCTTGGAAACGACACCTAGGCCTCGTCCTCAAGCTCCTGCACGAACCCCGGCAGCCAAGGATTGCGGCCGGGCTTCATCCGCTCGGCGCGATAGATGTGGATCAGGTCGGCGTAGGCGCGGTCGAAGTCCTTGTTGACGATGACGTAGTCGTACTCGCTCCAGTGGGCGATCTCGCGTTTGCCGAGTTCCAACCGCTGGCGGATGATGTCCTCGCCGTCCTGAGCGCGGGCGTGCAGCCGGCGCGAGAGGTCTGACCAGGACGGCGGCAGGACGAAGACGCGGACGCTGTCCTCCCTGGCCTTTTCCGCCACCTGCCGCGCGCCCTGCCAGTCGATGTCGAACAGCACGTCCTTGCCGGCGTCCAGGGTGGCCATCACCGGCGCCCGGGGCGTGCCGTAGAGGTTGCCGTTGACCTCGGCCCATTCGAGCAGTTCGCCCGCCTCGGCCATGGCCATGAAGGCCTCGCGGGTCTTGAAGAAATACTCCCGGCCCTCCTCCTCGCCGGGCCGCGGCGGGCGGGTGGTGGCCGAGATCGACAGGATCAGGTCGGCATAGTCGGCCGCCAGCCGCCGCGACAGCGAGGTCTTGCCGGCGCCGGCCGGGCTGGAGACCAGCAGCAGCAAACCGCGCCGCACGGTCTCCCAGGGCTTGGCGTGATCGTCGTGGACCGAGGAAGTCGGCGCCATGCTCATCGGCCCAGGTTACTCCACATTCTGCACCTGTTCGCGGAACTGCTCGATGGTGGCTTTGAGGTCCAGGCCCACCGCGGTCAAGGCGCCGGAGGCCGACTTGGAGCACAGGGTGTTGGCCTCGCGCATGAACTCCTGGGTCAGGAAGTCGAGTTTGCGGCCGACGCCGCCGTCCGTTGCAAGCAGGCCGCGGGCGGCGTCGACGTGGCCGCGCAGGCGGTCGAGCTCCTCCTGCACGTCGGCCTTCACGGCCATGGCGGCGGCCTCCTGCAGGATGCGTTCCTCGCTGGCGGCCTCGCTGGCCAGTTCGGTCAGCCGCTTCTCGAAGCGGGCCTTGATGATCGCGGGCTGGCCCTCGGCCAGGGACGACGCCTTGGCGGTGAGCTCGCCGATGCGCGCGACAAGCCCGTCCAGCACCCCGGCCAGCGCCCGGCCCTCCTCCGCGCGGTCCGCGGCCAAACCGTCCAGGGCGGCGCCCATCGAGACCGCCATGGCCGCCTCCAGCGCCGCCATCGCCTCGGGATCCTCCACCGCGTCCGCCTGTTCGACGACGCCGCGCAGCGCGAGCAGGCCATCCAGCCTGGGCGGCGCGGCTAGGCCGGTCTGGACATAGGGCGCGCCGGCGGCGAGGTAGCGCTCGAGCTGCTCGACGTTGATCCTGACCGCGCCCGCACCCTCGGCGCGCTTGGCCTGGACGCCGACGGTCAGTTGGCCGCGCAGGAACCGGCCCTGCGCCCCCTCGCGCGCGGCGCGTTCCAGCCCCTCGAATCCCGGCGGGCCCCGGAAGCGGACCTCCAGGTTGCGCCCGTTGACGCTGCGCGCCTCGACCGCCCAGCTCCAGTCGCCCTGCGCGCCCTCGGCGCGGCCGAAGCCCGTCATCCCGGAAATCATTTTCCGCCTCCCGCCGCCGCGGCCCGTTGGCGTTCGATGACGCGCCACTTGGCGACGTTGGCCTGATGCTGGGCGAAGGTCGAGGCGAAGACGTGCCCGCCGGAGCCGTCGGCCACGAAGAACAGCTCGTCGGATTTCGGCGGATTGAGCACGGCGGCCAGGGCCGCGCGGCCTGGGTTGGCGATCGGCGTCGGGGGCAGGCCCACGATCTTGTAGGTGTTGTAGGGCGTGGCGGTGGTCAGTTCCTTGAGCGTGATGCCGCGCCCGAGCGCACGGCCCTTGGAGACGCCGTAGATGATCGTGGGGTCGCTCTCCAGCTTGACGCCGGCGCGCAGGCGGTTCTCGAACACCGCCGCGATCCGCGGGCGCTCGGCGGGGATGCCGGTCTCCTTCTCGACGATGGAGGCCAAGGTGACGGCCTCCTCCGGCGTCTTCAACGGCAGGTCGGGCGCCCGGGCGGCCCAGAGCTGCGCCAGCAGGGCGTCGCGCGCGTCGCGCATCCGCTGCATCACCACGGCGCGGTCCTCGCCGCGCTGCACCTGATAGCTGTCGGGCAGCAGCGAACCCTCCGGCGGCGTCTCGACTGTCCCGGTCAGCACCGGCTCGGCGCGCACGGCGTCGGCGGCCATGTCGCTGGTCCAGCCCTCGGGCACCGAGACGAAGCGGCGCACGACCCGGCCGTTGGCGATGTCGTCCAGCACCTCGGCCATCGGCGCGCCGGACTTGAACTCATATTCGCCCGCCTTCAGATGACGGCCCGAACCGCCCAGCTTGGCGGCGAGGTAGAAGACCTCCCGCGAGCCGATCACGCCTGCGGACTTCAACGCGCCGGCGATCTGGCCGACGCCCGCGCCGCGCGGCAGGACGATGTCGGTGGAGGCGCCCGCCTTCGCCGCCGGCCCCGGGCCGCGATAGGTCCAGACCACCCAGCCGCCGCCCAGGATCGCCAGGACGAACAGCGTGGTCAGCACCCGGCTCAGCATCGAGAGCAGCCCTTGATCCTTGCGCACCGGGCGACGCCATCGTGGCGTGCGCCGGCTCACGAGACCTTCTTGAACACCACCGACGCGTTGGTGCCGCCGAATCCGAAGGAGTTGGACAAGGCATAGTCGATCTTCATCGGCTTGGCCTTGTGGGGCACCAGGTCGATGGCGGTTTCCACCGAGGGATTGTCGAGGTTGATGGTCGGCGGGGCGACCTGGTCGCGGATCGCCAGCACCGAGAACGCCGCCTCGATGGCCCCGGCCGCGCCCAGCAGGTGGCCGGTGGCCGACTTGGTGGAGCTCATGGTGGCCTTGCCCGCCGCATCGCCCAGCAGGCGGGTCACCGCGCCCAGCTCGATCTCGTCGCCCAGCGGTGTCGAGGTGCCGTGGGCGTTGATGTAGTCGATATCGGCCATCTCGATCCCGGCGTCCTTCAGCGCCGCCTTCATGGCCCGGAAGCCGCCGTCGCCGTCATCGGCCGGGGCGGTGATGTGGTGGGCGTCGCCCGCCAGGCCGTAGCCCACCACCTCGGCGTAGACCTTCGCGCCGCGGGCCTTGGCGTGCTCGTACTCCTCAAGGACCAGGATGCCGGCGCCCTCGCCCATGACGAAGCCGTCGCGGTCCCGGTCATAGGGGCGGCTGGCCCTTTCCGGCGAGTCGTTGAAGCCGGTGGACATCGCCCGCGCGGATATGAAGCCGGCCATGCCCACGGGGCAGATCGCCGCCTCGGCGCCGCCCGCCACCATGACGTCGGCGTCGCCGTACTTGATCAGCCTGGCCGCGTCGCCCACGGCGTGGGCGCCGGTGGCGCAGGCGGTCACCACCGCGTGGTTCGGCCCCTTGAACCCATAGCGGATCGAGACCTGGCCGCTCGCCAGATTGACCAGGGCGGAGGTGATGAAGAACGGGCTGACCCGGCGCGGGCCCTTCTGGAACATCTCGACGGACGTCCGCTCGATGGTGGCGAGGCCCCCGATGCCGGAGCCGATCATCACCCCGGTGCGCTCGCGGCCCTCCGGGTCGTCCTCGCCGGGCCGCCAGCCCGAATCCTTCACCGCCTCGTCGGCTGCGGCGATGGCGTAGAGGATGAAGTCGTCGACCCGGCGCTGGTCACGGGTGGAGAGCGTCTGGTCGGGATCGAACGATCCGGGCACGTCCGGCCCGCCGCCGCCGCGCCCATCCACCCGCGGCACCTCGCCGGCCACCCGGCAGGCGTACTCCTCGGACATCTCGAAGGTGGAGACTTTGCCGATCCCGGACTTGCCGGCCAGGATGTTGGCCCAAGCGATCTCGGTCCCCTGGCCCAGCGGGGTGACCAGGCCGATCCCGGTGACGACGACTCGACGCGGTGTGTTGCTCAAGGGCGCGGTCCTCAACGAAAGACCGCCGGAGCCGGGGCGCTACCCCGACCCGGCGGTCTGAAAACCCTAAACCGAATCAGGCGCTTAAGCGCCCAGCTTTTCTTGGATGAACTTCACGGCGTCGCCCACGGTCTGGATGTGTTCCGCCGCGTCGTCCGGGATCTCGATGTCGAATTCTTCCTCGAAAGCCATGACCAGCTCGACGTTGTCGAGGCTATCGGCGCCCAGGTCATCGATGAAGCTGGCCTTCTCGGTCACCTTCTCCGGATCGGCGTCCAGATGCTCGATGACGATCTTGCGGACGCGTTCTAGGACGTCGGACATTAGGTAGGTCCCTCTAAGTTCAGGCTTTGCATCGGCGAGCCGGGGCTTGAAGTCAACTGCCACGCTCAGGCTCACCAAAAGTCGTTGGGGCGTTAGCATGTTCCCATGTGGGAAGGCGAGGCCTTCAAACCACCACCTGGGACAACAGGTCCTAGATCATCGCCATCCCGCCGTTCACGTGCAGGGTCTGGCCGGTGACATAGGCCGCCTCGTCGCTGGCCAGGTAGACACAGGCGGCCGCCACGTCGGCGCCGACACCTAGGCGCGCGATGGGGATGGTCCCCATGATCTGGGCCTTCTGCGCCTCGTTCAGGCCATCGGTCATCGGGCTTTCGATGAAGCCGGGCGCGACACAATTGACGGTGATTCCCCGGGTGGCGACCTCCTGGGCCAGGGCCTTGGAGAAGCCGATCATGCCGGCCTTGGAGGCGGCGTAGTTGGCCTGGCCCGGATTGCCGGTGACGCCCACCACCGAGGTGATGCCGAGGATGCGGCCGTGGCGGCGGCGCATCATGCCCTTGGTGGCCGCGCGGCTGAGCCGGAAATAGCTCTCCAGGTTGACCTTCAGCACCTCGGCCCAGTCGTCGTCCTTCATGCGCATCAGGAGGCCGTCCTTGGTGATGCCGGCGTTGGCCACCAGGATGTCCACCGGCGCGCCAGCGGCGGCCTCGGCGGCCTCGACCAGGCCGTCGACGGCGGCGGGATCGGAGAGGTTGGCGGGGACGGCGGAGACCCGCTCGCCGAACTCCGCGGCGCGCTCCTCCAAGACCGCCTCGCGGGTGCCGGACAGCACCACGTGCGCGCCCTGGGCGTGCAGGGCCTTGGCGATGGCCGCGCCGATGCCGCCGGTGGCGCCGGTGACGAGGGCGGTCTTGCCGGTCAGGTCGAACATCGCGGGCTCCCTACAAGCTCTTTTGAATCAAAGGCTCTTGGCGAAGGCTTCGAGGTCGACGGGCGCGTTCAGCGGTGTCGCCTCGGCGTCCGGGGCGATGCGCTTGGCCATGCCCGACAGCACCTTGCCGGCGCCGGCCTCGGCGAAGCGGGTGACGCCGCCCTCGCCCGCCAGCCACAGCATGCTCTCGCGCCAGCGCACGCGGCCGGTGACCTGCTCGACCAGGAGGCCGCGGATGAGTTCCGGATCCAGGGTCGGGCGCGCCGTGACATTGGCCACGATGGCGGCCTTGGGCGCGATGATCGTCGCCTCCATGAGCGCGGCGGCCATCTCGTCGGCGGCGGGCTGCATCAGCGGGCAGTGGAAGGGCGCCGAGACGTTCAGCGGGATTGCCCGCGCGCCCAGCTCCTTGGCCTTCTCGATAGCCGCGTCCACGGCGGCCTTGGCGCCCGAGATCACCACATTGCCGTTGTTGTTGTCGTTGGCCACCACGCAGACCCCATGCAGCGAGCCGGCGGCGGCGGCCTCCTCCGCCAAGGTCACGTCGGTCTTGGGTCCGATCAGCGAGGCCATGGCGCCCTCGCCCACCGGCACGGCGCGCTGCATGGCCTGGCCGCGCAGCTTCAGGAGGCGCGCGGTGTCCGCCAGGCTGATCGCGCCCGCGGCGGCCAGCGCGGAATATTCCCCGAGGCTGTGGCCGGCCACGAAGGCGGCCCTGTCGATGCCGACGCCGAACTCCTTTTCCAACGTGCGCATCACCGCCAGGCTGACGGCCATCAGCGCCGGCTGAGCGTTCTCGGTCAGGGTGAGCTGATCCTCCGGCCCCTCGCGCATCAGCTTGAAGAGCTTCTGGCCGAGGGCGTCGTCGACCTCCTGGAACACTTCGCGCGCCGATCCGAAGGCGTCGGCGAGGTCCGCGCCCATGCCCACAGCCTGGCTGCCCTGGCCGGGAAAGAGGAAGGCGAGGCTCATGTGCGGGCTCCCAAGCTTAAGGATCGGGGTCTATCGATTCCGAGCGGCGAGGGTTACGGAATAAGGAAAGCCCCGGCAAGGTTGCGACTGGGGCGGCGAAGTTCGGGCGGATATCCAGGGAGATCGCCATGCGGGCGGTGGTGCGGCGCGACAAGCAGCTGGTCTGCGACGAGATCCCCGAGCTGGAGCCGGCGGCCGGCCAGGTGCTGGTCAGGACGCTCGCCTGCGGCATCTGCGGCTCGGACCTGCACGCCCTGCATCACATGGAGCACATGATCGAGCTCGGCCGGCGTGGCGGCGGGGGCGACAACGGCTTCGATCCGGCGGCCGACACGGTGTTCGGCCATGAGTTCTGCGCCGAGATCCTCGACCATGGGCCGGGCTCGGCCAAGGCGCTGAAGGCCGGAGCCCGGGTGGTCAGCATCCCGGCCACCCTGACCGCGACGGGCGTGGAGCTGCTGGGCTTCTCCAACCGCCTGCCGGGCGGGTTCGCCGAACGGATGATCCTCAGCGAACAGCTGGTGCTGGAGGCGCCCAACGGCCTGCCGACCGAGACCGCGGCGCTCACCGAGCCGTTCGCGGTCGGCTTCCACGCCGTCGCCAAGGCGCGGATGGACGCCAATTCCGTCTGCCTGGTGGTGGGCTGCGGGCCGGTGGGCCTGGCGGTCATCGCCGCCCTGAAGGCGCAGGGCCACGGCCCGGTGATCGCCGCCGACTTCTCGCCGCGCCGTCGGGCCGCCGCGGAGAAACTGGGCGCCGACGTGGTGATCGACCCGGCCAAGGAGTCGCCGCACGACCGCTGGGAAGGCCTGGGCGTGCCCAAGGCCCGCGGCGCCCAGCAGATGGTTCGCATGATGGGTGGAAGCTTCGGCCGGCCGGTGGTGTTCGAATGCGTCGGCGCGCCCGGCGTGCTGGAGAGCCTGATCGAGGCCGCTCCGGCCGGCGCCCAGATCGTGGTGGCGGGCGTCTGCATGGAGACCGACCGCATCGAGCCCTCCATCGCCATCACTAAGGAGATCGAGCTGACCTTCGTCTTCGGCTACACGCCCGAGGAGTTCGCCGGAACCCTGCGGAGCCTGGCGGAAGGCCAGATCGACGTCGAAGGCCTGGTGACCGGCCGCGTGGGCCTGGACGGCGTCGCCGGCGCCTTCTCCGCCCTCGGCGATCCCGAGGCGCATGTGAAGATCCTGGTCACGCCGGCGGCGTGAAGGCGCAGGCGCCTATAACTGACGTTGGGTAAGCTAGCCCGCGACAATCCGTTTGGCGCGGTGTAGGAAAACCCCCGTTCACGGCGCGCAACGCCAGGGGAGACCACTATGAAAACGCTCATCGCCAGCCTTGCCGTCGGCGCCGTCGCCGCCACGGCCCTCGCCACCACCGCCTACGCCGAGCTGAAGATCGGGGCCAAGGCGCCCGACTTCACCGCCCCGGCCTACCTCGCCGGCCAGCCCTTCACCTACAAGCTCGCCGACGCGCTGAAGAAGGGCCCGGTGGTGGTCTACTTCTTCCCCGCCGCCCACACCCAGGGCTGCAACATCGAAGCCCACCTGTTCTCCGACGCCATCGACCAGTTCAAGGCCGCCCACGCGACCGTCATCGGCGTGACCGCCGGCAAGGTCGACGAGCTCGCCGACTTCTCCAAAGAGACGGAACACTGCGGCGGCAAGTTCCCCGTGGCGGCCGACGCAGGCGCCAAGATCGCCAAGGAATACGACACGTCCCTGGTGATGAACGGCAAGACGATGGACGGCATGTCTGGCCGCACGTCCTACGTGATCGCCAAGAACGGCGACATCGTCCACGTCTACTCGAACCTGAACCCCAACGACCACGTCACCGAAACGCTGAACGCGGTCAAGGCGCTCAAGAACTAGCCGACTGAAATCCGAACGTTGGGGCGCGCCGCTCAGGTCTTCGGCTTGGGCGGCGTGTTCATTGTGGAGCAGTCGATCTTGGAACAGAGGCGCGTGCTGATGTCCGCCGTCATCTGCGGGACGAGTTCCGTCATCAGCGGCGTCATCTTGTTCATCAGCAGCGGCATCTTGGCGAGCATGGCCTGACCGCTGGGGGTGTTGTAGAAGTCCGTGAGGTCCTGCAGCTCCTTCTCCGTGAAGGTCTCCGCATAGAGCGGGATCGCCCGGTCCACGACCTTCTTCATCACGTCGTCCATGGATTCCGTCACCGCCTCGGTGACGGCCTTGGCCTGCTCCTCAGTGAGGTTGGGATTGGCCTTGCGCGCCTGGGCGATCATGGCGGGCGCCATCTGGCGCATCGCCCCCACCATCATCTGGTCCATATGCATCTCGGCGAACAGCTTGCGCGCCAGCGCCTCACTGCGCGGGTTCGGCGCCGGATCGGCGCAGAGCGCCGGCGTGGCGGCGAGCAGCACGGCCGAGATGGCGAAGCCGGCGGCGGCGCGGCGAAGGCTGAGCATCTGATTTCCCCCTAGGTTGCCCGGGGGCACGCTGCCTGCGCCGCCGGATGCTGGCAAGGCCATAAAGCCTTGCGCGAAGGCCGCTTTTCCCCTATCAGCCCGCCTCTTCACGGAGAGCGGTCTCTCGCGGAACTCGAAAGGGTCGGGAAACCCCCGGCCGCCGCGCCAGAGATCCACCGTATCCAGCGGACCTTCCGCCCCTGGACGCGCCGCCCTCCCAACCGGAAGAAGGAAAATATGGCGCTCTACGAGCACGTCGTCATCTCGCGGCAGGATATCTCGCCGCAACAGGCCGAAGCCCTCAACGATACCCTGAAATCGCTGGTCGAAGCCGGCGGCGGCACGGTGGCCAAGATCGAGTACTGGGGCCTGCGCAACCTGACCTACCGGATCAAGAAGAACCGCAAGGGTCACTACTCCCTGCTGGCCATCGACGCCCCCGCCGAGGCGGTGAAGGAGATGGAACGCCAGCTCGGCATCAACGAAGACGTGCTGCGCTACCTGACCGTGCGCGTCGAAGAGTTGGACCTGGAGCTGTCCCCGATCCTCGCCCGCCGCGACCGTGACCGCGAGCGCCGCGACGACGCCCCGCAAGGAGCCTTCTGATGAGCGAAGACACCACCATCGAGGCGCCGGCCGCTGGCGGAGCCCCGGGCGGCGCGCGCCGCCCGTTCTTCCGTCGCCGCAAGGTTTGCCCGTTCTCCGGCGCCAACGCCCCGAAGATCGACTACAAGGACGTCAAACTCCTGCAGCGCTACGTCTCCGAGCGCGGCAAGATCGTGCCGTCGCGCATCACCGCGGTGTCGGCCAAGAAGCAGCGTGAACTCGCCAAGGCGATCAAGCGCGCCCGCTTCCTCGCCCTGCTCCCCTACGTCGTGAAGTAAGGGGCCGCACAGATGAAAGTCATTCTGCTCGAACGGGTTGAAGGCAAGGGCGGCCTCGGCGACGTGGTCAACGTCAAGGACGGCTACGCCCGCAACTTCCTCCTGCCGCGGTCTAAGGCGCTGCGCGCCAACGCCGCCAACCTGAAGGTCTTCGAGGGCCAGCGCGCCGAGATCGAAGCCCGCAACGCCAAGGCCAAGGACGCGGCGGGCCAGTCGGGCGACAAGCTCGACGGAACCTCCTACATCCTGATCCGCCAGGCGGGCGAAAGCGGCCAGCTGTACGGCTCGGTGGCCGGCCGCGACGTGGCCGACGCGATCAACGCCGAGGGTGGCACGAAGGTCGACCGCGCCATGGTCGTGCTGGACAAGCCGATCAAGACGCTGGGCCTGCACGAGGTGAAGGTCCGCCTGCACGCGGAAGTCACCGTCACCGTGACGCTCAACATCGCCCGCTCGCAGGACGAAGCTGAGCGCCAGGCGCGCGGCGAGAACGTGATCGACTCCCAGTTCGAGGAAGATCGCATCGCCGACGAACAGGCTCAGGCCGACCTCCTGGAAGGCGGCGCGGGCTCGCAGGACACCGGTTACGGCGAAGGCTGAGGCCTTTACCGCACCGCGGATTTCGGATCAGGCGGGCTGGATCTCCAGCCCGCCTTTTTCGTCCGTGGAGAGCGGAAAGGCCGGGCTTGTCCACAGGCCGGCGGATTTGTGGGGAAAGCCCGACCCTACGCGCTTCTGTCCGTGCGCAAAGACCCGGCCTTGGTCTATTCGATAGGGCATGGCCCTCGTTCCCGCCCTCGACCTGCGACCCGTCTCCAGCGAACCGCCGATCCCGCACGCGCCGGCCAATGTGGAAGCCGAGCAGGCCCTGCTGGGCGCCCTGCTCTATGACAACGCCGCCTTCGAGCGGATCGGGGACTACCTGCAGGCGCGCCACTTCTTCGAGCCGTTCCACCAGCGCCTGTTCGCCGCCATCGAGAGCAACATCCGCAAGGGCCAGCTCGCCGAGCCGATCCTGCTGGCCGAGCAGTTCAACCGCGACGTGGGCTTCGAGGAGCTGGGCGGCATCCGCTACCTTGCCGACCTGGTCGACCGCGCCCCGCCCGCCGCCAACGCCCCGGACTACGCCCGCGCCGTCTACGACCTGGCCCTGCGCCGCGACCTGATCCGCATCGGCGGCGACATCTCGACCCTCGCCTCGCAAGGCGACGCCGAGCTTTCGGCCCGCGACCAGATCGAACAGGCCGAGCAGCAGCTCTTCACCCTGGCCGAGACCGGCGGCGTCTCCCAGGGCTTCGTGACCTTCGCCGACGCCCTGCACGGCGCGGTCACCATGGCCGCCGAGGCGCACAGCCGCGACGGCGGCCTGGCTGGGCTCTCCACGGGCCTGATCGACCTCGACTCGAAGATCGGCGGCCTGCACCCGTCCGACCTGGTGATCCTGGCCGCCCGCCCCTCGATGGGCAAGTCGTCGCTGGCCTGCAACATCGCCTTCGACGTGGCCCGCAACTACGCCTGGGAGCCGCAGCCGGACGGGTCGAAGAAGACCGTGCGCGGCGGGATCGTGGCCTTCTTCTCGCTGGAAATGGCCGCCGAGCAGCTGGCCATGCGCCTGCTGGCCGAGGCCTCCGGCGTCTCCGGCGACCGGCTGCGCAAAGGGGAGATCGACGCCTCGGAGTTCGGCCGGGTGCGCGACGCGGCGCTGGAGATCCAGGAGGCGCCGCTCTACATCGACGCCACCGGCGGCATCTCCATGGCCAAGCTGGCCGCCCGGGCGCGGCGATTGAAGCGCATGGTCGGCCTGGACCTCCTGATCGTCGACTACCTGCAGCTGATCACCGGCGGCGACGGCATGGGCCGCAACGACAACCGGGTGCAAGAAGTCTCCATGATCACCCAGAGCCTGAAGTCGCTGGCCAAGGAGCTCTCCATTCCGGTCATCGCGCTCGCCCAGCTCTCCCGCCAGGTGGAGAACCGCGAGGACAAGAAGCCCCAACTCTCCGACCTGCGGGAATCCGGCTCCATCGAGCAGGACGCCGACATGGTGATGTTCATCTACCGCGAAGCCTACTACCTGAGCCGCCTCGAGCCGCGCGAAGGCACCGAAGAGCACTTCAAGTGGCAGGAGAACATGGACCAGGTGCGCGGTCTGGCCGAGATCATCATCGGCAAGCAGCGCCACGGCCCGATCGGCAATGTGAAGCTCTCCTACAACGAGGACCTGACCAAGTTCGGCAACCTCGCCCGCGATCACCACGCCCGCTACGACCCGCACTGACCGGGCCATGACGGAGCCGGCGTCCGCGCGCCTGATGATCGACCTCGACGCGCTGGCCCATAACCTGGCGGCGCTGCGGGCCGAGGCCATGGGCGCGGAGGTGGCGCCGGTGCTGAAGTCCGATGCCTATGGCCTGGGCGCGGCGGCGGTCGGCCGGCGGCTGTGGGCCGAGGGCGCGCGGAGCATCTTCGTCGCCAGGCTGGCCGAGGGCGAGGCCCTGCGCGCCGCCCTGGGATCGGACCGACCGGCGACGATCCATGTGCTGGACGGCCTCACCGACGGGGCGGAGGCGCGGTTCCAGGCCGCCGAGCTGACGCCGGTGCTCTCCAGCCTCGGCCAGATCGCCGCCGCCCAGCAGGCCGGGCTGCCCTGGCCCGTGGCGATCAACATCGACACCGGCATGAGCCGACAGGGCCTGACGCTGGAAGAGGCCCGCGCCGCCGTCCAGGCCATCGACCGCCTGCGCGGCCTGCGGATCGGCCTCGTGATGAGCCACCTGGGCTCCGCCGCAGAGCCGGAAAATCCCCGCAACGCCCGCCAGTTGGCTGCGTTTCTTGAAGCGCGCAGCCTGTTCCCGAACGCGCGCGCCAGCCTCTCGGCCTCGGCGGGGATATTCCTGGGCGCCGACTACCGCTTCGACCTGGTGCGGCCTGGGATCAGCCTGTTCGGCGGCGGCCCGCGTGAGACGCCCGACGAGCGCCTGCGCGCAATGGCCACCCTCACCGCCCCGATCCTCGACCTCCGCAACCTGCGTCCCGGCGACGTGGTGGGCTATGGCGAGGCGGTGCGGATCGCGGCGCCCACACGGGTCGCGGTCGTCGGGGCGGGCTATACCGACGGGGTGATCCGCGCGGCGCGGGACGGCGGCTACGCCTGGTTCGCCGGCGCCCGGCGGAGGCTGCTGATCGTCAACATGGACATCCTGGTGATCGAGCTCGGCGACACGCCGGCCGCCCTCGGCGATCCCGTGGAGCTCCTGGGCCCGAACGCCGCCCTCGACGATCTGGCCGCCGCCGGCGGCACGGTGGCGCACGAGGTCCTGGTGCGCCTGAGCCGCCGCGCCGAACGGGTCTACATAGGCGAGGCTCAGTAGATGTGGATCGGGCCGCCGAAGTTGATCATCCGGCTGGTCACCGCCCCGATCAGCACGGCGACAATGAAGGCCATGACCAGGGTCAGGAAGAAATAGTTCAGCGTCTGAGCCGGATCCGAGCGCATCAGCTTCGGCAGGCCGATGTAGAGCAGGTAGAGGCTGTAGAGTCCGCCCAGCAGGGTGAAGAGCCCGCCCGCCGTCGGCAGCAGCAGGAAGACGCCCGCCACCCAGGCCGCCGTCCAGGCGTAGACCACCAGCTTGAACGCCTGGACGCGGCTGCGCTCGCCGCCGAACTGCGGGGCGAACTGGTCGACCAGCAGGGCCAGCACATAGACCCCGATCAGGGTCAGCGCATAGCTGGCGACTGCATCGCCGAGCACGGTGACCAGGCTCGGCTGGTAGTGGACGCCGAAGATCTCGAAACCGCGGAACGACAGGAGGCCCAGCGCCCGGCAGACCGCCGGGATCGCCGCCAGCGGCAGCACCCAGCCGCGGTACAGCCCCTCGATGCTGGCCGGCTCGTCCTCGATGATGTCCCAGGTGTCGTGCGGATGCAGCAGGATGTTGAGCACGCGGCCCAACAGCCCCGGCGTCCGGGCGTCAGGCTCGACCCCGCTCATGGCGACCCACTCCCATCCTTCCCATATGGCAGCCTAGCCCAACGCGCCGCCGCGGCAAGCGCGCACAAGGCGTAACCCGGTGCGGTCGGCTAGACTGGTCCGCATACCGAATCACATGCGAGGAGCTTCACCCGACGCCATGGCCCGCGACGGCGCCGTCTATGCCTGTCAGTCCTGCGGGGCCGTCCAGACCAAGTGGGCGGGCCAGTGTCCCGCATGCGCCGGCTGGAACACGCTCGTGGAGGAGCTGCAGTCGCGGCCGCCAGGCGCTTTGGCTCCTTCCTCCTCCAAGGTCGCCCGGGCGCGCGGCCTGGCCTTCGAGGGGCTTGAGGACGAGACCCAGGCCCCGCCGCGCATCGCCACCGGCGTCGACGAGTTCGACCGGGTCTGCGGCGGCGGCGTGGTGCCCGGCTCGGCGATCCTCCTGGGCGGCGACCCCGGCGTCGGCAAGTCCACCCTCCTGCTGCAGGTGGCCGCCGAAGCCGCCCGGCGCGGCGCACGCTGCGCCTACATCTCCGGCGAGGAGGCCGTCGAGCAGGTGCGCAGCCGCGCCCAGCGCATGGGCCTGGCCGACGCCCCGGTGAAGCTGGCGGCCGAAACGGCGCTGCGCGCCATCGTAGACGGGCTGAAGCGCGAGCCCTTCGACCTGGTTGTCATCGATTCCATCCAGACCCTGTGGAGCGACGCCCATGAGGCCGGGCCGGGCTCGGTCACCCAGGTGCGCGCCGCCGCCGGCGAACTGGTGCGCCTGGCCAAGAGCCGCGGCGTGGCCATCGTGCTGGTGGGCCACGTCACCAAGGAAGGGACCATCGCCGGCCCGCGGGTGATCGAGCACATGGTCGACGCGGTCCTCGCCTTCGAGGGCGAGCGCGGCTACCCGTTCCGCATCCTGCGCGGGGCCAAGAACCGCTTCGGCGCCACCGACGAGATCGGCGTCTTCGAGATGGGCGACGCCGGCCTGCGCGAGGTCAAGAACCCCTCGGCCCTGTTCCTTAACACCTCCGGCGAGCGGGCGGCCGGGGCAGCGGTGTTCGCCGGCATCGAGGGCTCGCGCCCGGTCCTGGTGGAATTCCAGGCCCTGGTGGCGCCCTCGGCCTACGGCACGCCGCGCCGCGCGGTGGTGGGCTGGGACTCAGGGCGCCTGGCCATGGTGCTGGCGGTGCTGGAGGCGCGCTGCGGCCTCAGCCTGGGCGACCGTGACGTCTATCTGAACGTGGCGGGCGGCCTGCGCATCACCGAACCCGCGGCGGACCTGGCGGCGGCGGCGGCGCTGGCCTCCTCGGCCCTCGACCAGACCCTGCCGCAGGATTGCGTGGTGTTCGGCGAGATCAGCCTCTCCGGCGAGGTGCGCGCGGTCAGCCGCATGGACAGCCGCCTGAAGGAAGCCGCCAAGCTGGGCTTCCGCCGCGCGCTCGGCCCCGCCGAGATGGACGGCGGCGGGGTGATGAGGACCACTGGTGCAGGCCGCCTGGCCGACGCCGTCCGCCGGATCGGAGAGGCCGCATGGGACTAGGGCTCACCCAATTCGACTTCATCGTGCTGGCCCTGCTGCTTATCTCCGGCCTGGCCGGCGCGGCGCGCGGCGCGGTGCTGGAAGTGGTCTCGCTCGTCGCCCTGGTGGCCGCCGCGGCGGTGGCGGTCTTCGCCCTGCACGAGACCGCGCCCGCCGTGCGCCGGGTTGTGCATCCGGACTGGCTGGGGACCGGCGTGGCGCTCGTGGGCGTCTTCGTGGTGGTTTACATGGCCTTGCGCGGGATCGGGGCGATCATCGCACGCCAGATTCACGAGGCGGACTTCCTGGGCGTGCTGGACCGCAGCCTGGGCCTGGCCATCGGACTCTTGCGGGGTCTCCTGGTGCTAGGGGCGCTCGACCTGATGTTCGTGGCCGCGACGCCCGAGGATTTGCGGCCGCACTGGATCGTGGGCTCGGCCACCTGGCCGCTGGCGCAGGACATGGGCAAGGCGGTGAGCGCGCTCGCGCCGAAGGGCTTTGACCTCGCCGGACGGATCAAACCGGCCTTCGACAGCGCCCTGCACGACGCCAAGCACGACGCGATTGATGACAGATTGAAGTCAGAAGGCTACGACGCGCAGCAACGCCGCGAAATCGAGGACCTGGTGGAGAAATCCCGATGAGCGCTGACGAGCGAAGGGCCGAAATCCTGCTCGATCCGCGCGATGACGCGCCGCGCCTGGAGTGCGGCGTCTTTGGTGTGTTCGACACCGCTGAGGCCGCCGGCCTGACGGCGATCGGCCTGCACGCCCTGCAGCATCGCGGCCAGGAGGCCTGCGGCATCGCCGCCTTCGACGGCCAGCGCTTCCACACCGAACGCCACATGGGCCACGTGGGCGACGCCTTCGGTGGCGCGGACCTGACCGAGCGCCTGCCCGGCCGGTTCGCCATCGGCCACACCCGCTATTCCACCGCCGGCGGCTCGGTGATCCGCAACGTCCAGCCGATGTTCGCCGACATGGAGGCCGGCGGCGTCGCCCTGGCCCACAACGGCAACCTGACCAACTTCCTGACGCTGCGCGAACAGCTGGTCGGCGAAGGCGTGATCTTCCAGTCGACGTCGGACTCCGAGGTGATCCTCCACCTGATCGCCCGCTCGCGGAAGGCGCGCTTCGTGGACCGCTTCATCGACGCCCTGTCGCAGATCGAGGGCGGCTACGCCCTGGTGGCGCTGACCAACAAGAAGCTCATCGGGGTGCGCGACCCCCTGGGCATCCGGCCCCTGGTGCTGGGCGACCTGGACGGCAAGCCGATCCTGGCCTCGGAGACCTGCGCGCTCGACATCATCGGCGCCCGGTTCGTGCGCGACATCGAGCATGGCGAGCTGGTGGTGATCGACGCCGACGGAGTCACCAGCCTCAAGCCCTTCCCGGCCAAGCAGGCCCGGCCCTGCATCTTCGAATACGTCTACTTCGCCCGGCCGGACTCGGTGGTGAACGGCCGCTCGGTCTACGACGTGCGCAAGCGCATGGGCCGCCGGCTGGCGCAGGAGAGCCTGGTCGACGCCGACGTGGTGGTGCCGGTGCCCGACTCGGGCGTCCCCGCGGCGCTGGGCTTCGCCCAGGAGGCCGGCCTGCCCTTCGAGATGGGCATCATCCGCAACCACTATGTGGGCCGCACCTTCATCCAGCCCACCCAAGCGACGCGCGAGTCGAGCGTGCGCATGAAGCTCTCCCCCAACCGCTCGGTCCTGGCCGGCAAGCGGGTGATCCTGATCGACGACTCGATCGTGCGCGGCACCAATTCCGTCCGCGTGGTGCGCATGGTCCGGGAGGCCGGCGCGGCGGAGGTTCACCTGCGCTCGGCCTCGCCGCCGATCCAGTGGCCGGACTTCTACGGCATCGACATGCCTGACCGCGACAACCTCCTGGCCGCCAACCATTCGGTGGAGGAGATCGCCAAGATACTCGACGTGGATTCGATGGGCTACCTGTCGGTGGACGGCCTCTACTGGGCGATGAACGTCGCGCCGCGCGATCCGGTGACGCCGCAGTTCACCGACCACTACTTCACCGGCGACTATCCGACCCGCCTCCTGGACCGCGAGATCGCCGAGGGCCGCAACGAGCTTTCGGAGCGCCAGCTCTCCTTCCTGGTCGACGCATAAGCGGCTAGGAAGCCGGCCATGTCCGCCACCGATTCCTCCGCCCTGCCCCTTTCGGGGAAGATCGCCCTCGTCACCGGCGCCAGCCGCGGCATCGGCCGCGCGAGCGCGCTGGCGCTCGCCAAGGCCGGCGCCCATGTGGTCTGCGTCGCTCGCACCGCGGGTGGCCTCACCGAACTCGACGACGAGATCCGCGCCGCCACGGGCGAGCCCGCGACGCTGGTTCCCATGGACATCGCCGAGGGCGACGGCCTCGACCAACTGGGCCTGGCCCTGCACCAGCGGTTCGGCCGCCTGGACGTCCTGGTCCACGCCGCCGCCATCCTGGGGCCGATGACCCCGGTCAGCCACATCGACCCCGTCGCCTGGGACCGCGTGGTGGCCGTGAACCTCACCGCCTCCTACCGCCTGATCCGCTCGTTCGAGCCCCTGCTGCGGGCGTCGGAGGCCGGGCGGGCGATCTTCCTGACCAGCGGCCGCGCCTCACGCCCCAAGGCCTTCTGGGGCCCTTATGGGATCACCAAGGCCGGGCTGGAGCACATGGTGCGCACCTGGGCCGACGAGCTGGAGCAGACACCGGTCCGCGCGGTCCTGCTCGACCCCAACACCATGCGCACCGCGATGCGCGCCGAGGCCATGCCGGGCGAGGATCCGGCGACGGTGACGCCGCCGGAGGAGATCGGGCCGCTGATCGTCGAGCTGGCGCAGGCCGACCTCGGTCAGCCGGTGGCTAACGTGGTCTTCGCCCACTGGAAGGCGGCCGGGACGCTCGCTTCGGCTTGACGCCGGGCCGGGCGAGCTTGGCCGCCCGTCCGCGCGGCGCGCCGGCCTTCGCCGCCTTCGGCTTACCCTGCGGCTTGGCCTTGCCGTGCAGCTTCGGCTTGCCCGCCGCGCCGGCCTTGGCCTTGGACGCCGCGGCGATGCGGGTCTTGGCCTTCAGCCCGGTGGTCGGCAGGGGCGTGCCGAACGGGGCGCTGGCCGAGCCCTGCCCGGCCTTCTCCTCGCCTTCGGCGTAGGGGTTCTTGTTGGACTTCACCGTCACCCGGATCGGCACGCCTGGCAGGTCGAAGCTCTCGCGGATCGAGTTGATCAGGTAGCGGCGGTAGCTGTCCGGCAACTGGTCGGCGCGGCTGGCGAACAGGACGAAGGTCGGCGGCCGCGACTTGGTCTGGGCCATGTACTTGGGCTTGATCCGCCGGCCGTTCACCGAGGGCGGCGGGTGGCGCTCGGTGGCCATGCGCAGCCAGTCGTTGAGGTCGCGGGTCTTCACCTTGGTCGACCAGTCGGCATGGGTCTTGAAGACCGCCGGCATCAGCTTCTCCAGGCCCCGGCCCGTCTCCGCCGACAGCGCCACCACCGGCGCGCCGCGCACCTGCGGCAGCTGACGCTGGGCGTCCTCGATGAATTCCGCGAGCTTGGCCTGCGGGTGCTCGACCAGGTCCCACTTGGCCAGGACGAAGACCAGGGCGCGGCCCTCGCGCTCGACCAGGTCGGCGATCTGCAGGTCCTGGATCTCGAAGGGGTGGGTGGCGTCCATCACCAGGATCACCACCTCGGCGAAGGTGATGGCGCGGATCGAGTCGTGGGTGGAAAGCTTCTCCAGCTTCTCCTGCACCCGGGCCTTGCGCCGCAGGCCCGCGGTGTCCACCAGCCGGACGGCCCGGTCGTCCCAGGTCCAGTCCACAGGGATGGCGTCGCGGGTGATGCCGGCCTCCGGACCGGTCAGCATGCGGTCCTCGCCGATCAGCTTGTTGACCAGGGTCGACTTGCCGGCGTTCGGCCGGCCGACGATGGCGATCTTGATGGCCTTGTCGCCGCTCTCGTCTTCGTGGTCGCTCTGGTCGGGGGCGACGGCGATCAGGGCGGCGTAGAGGTCGGCCATGCCCTCGCCGTGCTCGGCGGAAATCGGCACCGGGTCGCCCAGGCCCAGGCCGAAGGCCTCCAGCACGCCCTGGTCGCCGGCCTTGCCCTCGGCCTTGTTGGCGGCCAGCACCACCGGCATGTCGCGCCGGCGCAGGATCTCGGCGAACACCTCGTCCATCGGGGTGACACCGTCGCGGCTGTCGATGACGAAGAGGGCGACGTCGGCCTCGTCGATGGCGAGCTCGGTCTGGACCCGCATGCGGGCCTCCAGGCTCTCGTCGGTGACGTCCTCGAAGCCGGCGGTGTCGATCAGCTCGAGGTCCAGGTCGCCGATCCGGCCTGTGCCGAAGCGGCGGTCGCGGGTCACGCCCGGCTGGTCGTCGACGATGGCGAGCTTTCGCCCCGCCAGCCGGTTGAACAGCGTGGACTTGCCGACGTTCGGACGCCCGACGATCGCGAGTTTCAGCGCCATGGCGTCAGCATAGACCGGAAGGTCAGCGCAGCGCGATCAGTTGGGCGTTGTCCGTCACCACATAGACCATATTGCCCGCCGCGATCGGCGACATCAGCACCGGGGCGCCCAACTGGACCTTGCGTTCGACCTCGCCGGTCTTGGCGTTCAACGCCTGCAGTTCGCCCCCCGACGAGCCCATGATGAGCCGGCTGTCGACCAGGATCGGGCTGGTCCACAGGGGCTTGGGCACGGTGCGCGCGCCGATACCCCAGAGGCCGCCCTTCTTCTTGGGCACCCAGCCCACGTTCATGTCGTGCACCCAGTAGATCTGGCCGCTTTCCCGCGCCGCGCAGATCAGCTTGCCGTCGACGCCCACCGCATAGACCACGTCGCCTTCCGGCAGCGGCGACGTGACGCCCACCACCGGCAGGCTCCAGCGCGCCGTGCCGGTGCGCAGATCGGTGGCGGCGAAGACCCCGGAGTGGCTGATGGCGAATACGTCGCCGCCGTAGATCACAGGACGGCCGGGGATGTCGCGGATCTCGGAGAGCGCGCTGGTGCGGCTGGCCCGCGAGAGCGCGTTGTTCCACAGGTCGTTGCCGTTGGCGGTGCGCAGCGCCACCAGCTCGCCCGAGCCGAAGGAGGCCACCACCGTGTCGCCCGACACCGCCGGGCTGGAGGCGGACAGGATGCGCGCCGATTCCGACAGGGCCTGATAGGTCCAGCCGGGCGAGCCCGTGGCCGCGTCGAAGGTCAGCAGCGTGTTGTCCAGCGCCACGACCATCACCCGGCCGGCGGCCACGGTGGGCGCAGCGTGGATCGGCTGTTCGGTGCGGGTTCGCCAGCCGACCCGGCCGGAGTTGGCGTCCAGCTCCGCCACCAGGCGGAAGCCGGAGGTCATGTAGAGCTTGCCGTCGGCGAAGGCCAAGCCGCCGCCGAAGCCCTCGCGGTCGCGCTTGTTGTCGTTGGGACGCATGTTGATGCGCCAGATTTCCTGGCCCGTCCGCGCGTCGTGGGCGCTGACGTTGGCCATGGCGTCCATGGTGAACACCTTGCCGCCCGCGGCGATCGGCGGGGCGGTGATCAGCTGGCCGCCGCCGGTGGCGACGCCGATGGGCTTCTTCCAGGCGACGGCGAAGTCGGCGGCCGCGCTGGCGTTGCCCATCGACTGCTCGAGGGAACCGCCGGGCAGCGGCCAGTTGGCCACCGTCTCGACGGGCGGCAGGGCGAAATCGACCCCCTTCAGCGCGTCGGCCGGCTCCAGCTTCTGGTCGGCGGCGACGATGGAGATGCGGTCGCCCTCGCTGGCCGTTTCCTTCGGCGTGCTGTCGCCATGGAAAGGGTTGACGCGGCGCATGGTCGAGCACCCGGCCACGCACAGGGAGGCGATCAGCAGGACCGCAAGGAGGCTCTTGCTCTGGAAGGTCATTGCGGAGCGGCCGCCTCATCTTGTTGCTGCTGCTGTTGTTGCAGCTGCGGCGGCGCCACGCCCATCGGCACGCCGCCCGGGCCCACCAGCATCGGCGGCGGCAGGGTCTGGGCGGCCTTGACCGTGGCGGCGACGGCCTTGGCCGAGCCGGTGTCGATCAGGTCCATGGCGGCCTTGGCCCGCTGGCGCGCGCCTTCAGGCGCGTCCAGCGACTGCGAGATCACCACGAAATCGGACTTCGCCCCGGCGGTGTCGCCCTTCATGAGCTTGGCGAAGGCCAGGGCCTCGCGCGCCTGCACCCGATAGGGGCGGCCATCCTTCATCAGCGGCGCCAATCGCCCCTCCACTTCCGAGAAAGGAGCGGTGTCCAGGATCGCGAAGGCGGATTTGAGGCGCGCGGCGTCGCCCAGCAGCGGGTCCGGCGCTGCGCTGGCCGCCTGGTCGAAATAGGCGACCGCCGCCTTGACGTCTTCCGGCTTGCCGCTCAGCAGCTTGACCGCGCCCAGGTCCATCAGGGCCAGCGACTTGTAGGCCTTGGCCGGCGACTTCGCGACCTCGCCCAGGATCTGCAGCGCCTTGGGCGTGTCGCCCTGCGCCTCGGCGCTGATGGCGGCGGCGTACTGCTCGGAGGCCTTTTCGGTGATCTGCTTGTTGTATTCCCGCCAGCCCCAGACGATCAGCGCCGCGATCAGCGCGGCCGCGCCCACGGCGATCACCCACGGGGCCGCCTTGCGCGCAAGCGTCCGGTAGCGGTCGGAGCGAAGCTGCTCCTCGACCTCTTCAAACAGATCGGTCAATCGGGGACTCCGGAAGAAATTTAAGCGCCTAGCGTCAGAGGCGGGGAACCTATAGCGCACCGCTGCGCGCCGCAACCAATCCTCCGGCGGGGCGACAGGGCGCCGCGACGGCTTCAGATCTCGCCGATCACCCGGGTCAGGACGAAGCCCATCATGATCACCGCCAGGCCCGCGGCCACCCAGACCACCGCCCCGCCGCTGGTGAGCGCGGCCATCCAATCGGCGCTGGTGGAGAGGTGGCTGACGCTGGTCGAGAGGAACCGTGCGGAATCCTCGGCGGTCTCCACGCGCTGGAAGACGTTGGACACCATCAGTTGGCTGGCGCCGATCACGCCGCCCACGACGCCCGCCGCGCCGATCAGCCAGCGCCGGGCCGTCCAGCCGCGGTCGAGCCGCCGCTCCACCCGTTCGGCGAAGGCGACGGCGTCCGGCAGTTCCGGCAGCTCGGCGAAAAGGCGCTCGAGCCTGCGCTCGAAATCGAGCTCAGCCATTGCCACGCCTCCCTTCCAGAACAGCGCCGTCTTCCGGCGCCAGTCGCGCTCTGAGTTTTTCCAGACCACGTTTGACATGGGATTTGACCGTTCCCAGCGGCAGGTTCAAGGCCTCCGCCGCTTCCGTGTGAGAAAGTCCTGCGCCGAAGCACATGGTGACGCAGAGCCGTTCCGTCGCGCTCAACACCTTGAGGGCCTCTTCCAGATCGATGGCCGCGTCGGCGTCGCCGCGCGGGGTTTCGGGTTCGTCTTCAATCGCTTCGGCGGTCAGTGCGCCCAGCTTGCGGTCGCGCTGCAGCCGCCGCAGGTAGAGCCTGGCCGCGATCTTCTTGACCCAGGCGGCGAAGGTCCCCTCGCCGCGGAACTCCGCGATCCGCTCGAAGGCGGTCAGGAAAGCGTCCTGGGCCACGTCGTCCGCCTCTGCGCCCTGCGCCCCCATGCGGCGCAGCACGCCCCGCACGGCCGACCCGTGCCGCCGCACCAGCTCACCGAAGGCGCGTCGTTCCCCGGTCGCTGAATAGGCGCACAGCTCCACATCGTGCAGGCTGGCGAACCTTGAATGTCCTGAGCCCGGCATGGGCTTCATTCCCCCGGCTAAGCCAGCCTAGCTCTTGGGCTTGTTGATGAAGCTGAGCGCGATGAACGCCAGACCGATGAAGATCGGGAAGGCGGCGCAGGCGATCAGCGGCATGGTCGAATCGGGGTCCTCGAAACCGAGGGCCACACCCAGCATCACGAAGCCCAGGCCGACGCCCAGCCAGATGATCCCGGTCCGCAGGTCCCGGGCCGGCGACGGCGTGGGCCGCAGGTCGACGTTGCGGGCGGCGTTCTCCATAACCTCGGTCGGCATGGGCTGGCCGCTCTCGATGGCGGCGCGCAGGGTTTCCTGCACCCGGATCCGCTCCTGGGAGCGCAGCCAGAACGGCACGATGATGACGGCGGCGATCGATCCGAAGATGATCCCAACGATGAAAACGGCTTCCATTGAAGTCTCTCTCCTAGTCCCTCGCAGCAGGCCGACGCGGCCCGTCTCTGCTGGGAAAGAGACCTAGACCGCAGCCCTCAGATGCAAAGTGTAGCGTGAAACCTTGTTCATGTTGGAATAGGTCACGAATGCAGGCCGAGCGCGGCGCTGGGACGGCCGTTGAGGACCATGGCCGCGCAGGCCGCCAGCGCCACCGCGCCCAGCGCAGGCGCCAAGCCTTGGGACAGGGTCACCAGCGCCGTCTGCAGGGTCGGCCAGACCAGCCACAGTGCCCCGCCGCTGATCACGCTGACGCCGGACAGCATGGCCAGGTCCTCGCGGAAACGCTGGCGCATGACCCTTTCCATCACCGCGGCGTTGAAGGCCGCATCGCGGGGCGGCGGAACGTCCTGGGCGAACAGGGCCTTCAGGCGATCGTCAGCTTGCGTCATCGCACACTCCCAACGCTTGCAAGAGCCGCGCGCGGCCCCGCGAAACATGGCTTTTCACAGTGCCCAGGGGCATGTCCAGGGCTTCGGCGGCCTCGGCGTGGCTGAAGTCCGCCGCCAGGCAAAGCGCCACGCAGGCGCGTTGTTCCGCCGGCAGCTCGGCCATGGCCCGCTCCAGGGCGATCTTCTCCTCGGCCGGCGCGTCGAGCGTCTCGTCGCGGGCGTCCTCGTAGGCCTGCGCCCTCGCCCGCTCGCGTCCCGCCGAGCGGACCGCGGTCAGATGCTTGTTGTAGCCGATGCCGCATAGCCAGGCCCTCACGCTCGCGCCGGTCTTCAGCCGCCCGATCCGCGACCAGGCCGCCAGGAAGGTCTCCTGCGCCAGGTCGTCGGCCTGGGCCCAGTCGCCGCAGGCGCGGCGCAGGAAGGCGCGCACGGCCTGCTGGTGGCGCTCGACAAGCCGCGAGAACGCGTCGGCCGATCCGCCCTGGGCGGCGGCCACCAGCGTCTCGTCGAGGCTCGCCGGGCTCATCAATCGGGGCTCACACGCCGCCGGTCACTTGTCGCGGAAGGCCGAGGCCATCACCGCGAAGACCAGGTTGCCGACCGTGACGATGGTCAGGATGATCGCCACCAGGTGGAAGGCCCCATAGGCCCCCGGCCAGTCGGCCCATTCCGAGGCCCACCAGAAGCCGGCCGCCACCGCGCCGGTGACGAACACGCTGCGCCAGCGCCAATAGGGGCCCCAGCGGTAGTAGTGGCGCCAGGCGCGGCGGCCGTAGCGCGAATAGCCCCAGCCGTAGGGATCGTAGCCCGGCGGATAGGCCCCGGGCGGATAGCCGCCGGGCGCCTGGCCGTTGAAGTCGTCGCCCACCCCGCGCACCAGCTCCGGCGGCGGCTCCTTGCCCTGCTCGGCGTAGTGGCGCAGCAGGTCCAGGTGGTCGCGGCTGCGCTTGTAGGCCAGCCACCTATCCCAGGCGCCGAACACGAAGGCGCCGATGGGAAAGAGCAGCCACCAATAGGCGCTGAAGAATTCTTCCATGAGCGTAGCGCTCCTTAAGATCCGGGCGACGGACCGGAGCCCTCTCCAGTCCGTCCTTTCACCCCGTAGTCGCCGCCGATTCCGCGATCGGATGCGGCGGCGGGAGCCTACGCCCTTCCCTGCGCGTCAGCCACGGCCTCGCCGCCCGCCCGGTCGCACCGGCCGCGGGGTGAACTGGCCGCCGCCGGGCCGGCCGCCAGGCGCCGGCGGACCGCCCGGCCGGTTCGGGTGGAGACCGCCCGGCCCGCCCCGGCTCAGCGCCAGCTTGCGCTCCAACACCTCGCGGGCGCGCAGCACTTGATCGGCGTGGTGCACGGCATAGGCGGCGAAGGCGCGGGTCGCCGCGGCCTCGGCCGGATCGGTAGGCTGGGCGGACTGAGCCGCATCGCCCTTGCGCACCGCCGCCGCCCGCTCGATCAGGCCCCGCCACTGCCGATCGAGCGCCGTCAGCGCCCAGGCGAAGCCCGCCTTCTTCGACCAGACCGCGCCGGTCGAAAGCGTGTGCAGCATCCGGCAGAACAGCCCGACCCAGAAGGCCTGCCACGCGATCATGGCCATGGGCTCCAGGTCCAACTGCAGGACCAGGTCCATGGTCTGGCGGATCTCGCCCCGCAGCGCGGCAGGCGGCACGGGATCGATCAGGGCCTTGGGCGGCGGCCCGGCCAGGGTCACGCCCTTCTCGCGCAGGCACCAGCGCACGACCTCGGTGTTGTCGTGCTCTGAGCGGACCAGGGTCTTGGCCCCGTGGTCGAGGTACCAGAAGGGATAGGCCTTTGGCGGCGCGCCGCTCCGGCCCGGATCGGCCCAGTCCGGTCCGCGCGGCTCGCCCGGCGGATCGCGCGGCTCCGTGGACCCGCGGCGCAGGATGGGCGCCGGAACATAGGAGCCTTCCAGTCCCGTGCGCCAATAGGCGTAGGGCAGCTCGTGGATCGCGGCGTGCAGGGCCTGGAAGGGCGGCAGTTCCTCCGGCGTCAGGTCGCGGGCGGTGACGACGATGAAGTCGCAGTCGCTGAACGCGCTGAAGTCGCCGACCGCGAAGGAGCCTTGCAGATAGGCGCCGACAAAGTTGTCGCCGAGCAGGCGCTGGACGCCTTCCAGCAGGTGGGCGAGGACGGCGTTCAGCTCGGCATAGGGCGTGGGTTGGCGCCCATGTTGGCGCCCCGAGGCGCTGGCGCGCCAAGGCGTGCGCGGATCTTGCGGCTTGGGCATGGGAAATCCGTGTTAATGAGCATGCCCCGCATCGCGCCCAACATCTCGGTAGGAGGGCGCGGAGGGGCGGTCAGCAGGCGGCGCCGGGGGATGCGCCCGGCCGGCCTACTTCCTCAAACGACGGATTGTAACCACGGCGCTCAGGCCTCCGCTTGCGGCCGAAAACCTAGCCGCGCTCCGGTCGCCGCGCAACTAGCCGAACCGCGCCGCGTAGGCATCCGGCTTGAACCCGACCAGGAGGCCGTCGTCAGCCTCCAGGACCGGTCGCTTGATCATCGAGGGCTGAGCCAACATCAGGCCGATGGCCTTGGCCTCGATGAGGTCCGTCTTGTCAGCCTCGGGCAGCTTGCGGAAGGTCGTGCCGTTGCGGTTGAGCAGGGTCTCCCAGCCCACCGCCTTCGCCCAGCCCTCCAGCCGCGCCCGGTCGATCCCTTGCGCCTTGTAGTCGTGGAAGGCGTAGGCCACGCCGCGGCCGTCCAGCCAGGCGCGGGCCTTCTGCATCGTGTCGCAGGCCTTGATGCCGTAGATCGTCGTCGTCATCCGTGTCCGTCGCCTAGGAAGCCGGGCGGTACCGCCGCACCGCCAGGTATCCCAGGATCACGAACACCACCAGGGTGAGCCCCTGCGCCGCCGCGAACGGCGGCTCGTTGCCGTTCGGCGCCAGGGCGTGCAAGGCCGGGACCTTGCCGAACGCCTGAACGACCAGCACGAAGACATTCAGGTAGAGGGCGATGGTGGCGGTGATCACATAGACCGGCCGCCAGACGCCCGCGAGCCGGCCCAGGTAGAGCGCCCAGAGCGCCACCGCCAGATCGGCCAGGGAGATGATCCCGACGATGTGTGGCGGCCCGATCATCTTGGAATGGAAGAGAAAGCCGCCCGCGCTGGTCAGCACCGTGGTGATGAGGAACAGCGCCGTCAGCGCGTCCAGCCTGCGGTTGCCGTCCATGGCGAGCAACACCACCAGACCGGAAAGGATGGCGACAATGCTGATGATCACATGGAGCGTCGTGTACGCCCCCACCGACAGTCCCAGGATCATGCCCCGCTCCTGTAGTTTCCCCCGCCGCTATCGGGCGGTGCGGCGACGCTAGCACGGTGCTTGCCGGGGAACACGGCACAGCTTGGTGAGCGATCCGCTCGGGTCGCCCCTCAGCGGCCACTCTCCGAGGACCGTGTAGCGCCCCTCGCCCACATGGCTCTGCACCAGGGCGAAGGATTCGACCCGCCAGAGGATCGGCGCGATGAAGCGGATAGGCGTCTCTTTGCGGTCGCGCATCAGCGTCATGTGCGGGGTGAAGTTCGCCGCCCATCGCGGTTCGAAGCCGGCGGCGGCCAAGGCCATGCAGAGCCTTTCCTGCAACCGGCAAAGGCCGATGACGCCGTCCTCGCCGGTCAGCACGCGGGGCCGCGGGTCGCCCCGCCAACTCTCGATGCGGTTGAAGGCCGCCAGGAAGGCTGCGGCCGAGACCCGCCCCGCGGCGGCCTGCGCCCGCGCCAGCCGCGCCGGGCTCATGGCGTAACCCGCACCCAGCCCCGCCAGGGTCACGTGCAGGCAGCGCGCCGGGACGCGGTAGGCCGGCCGCCCCAGCTCGCCCTGCAGGAGGTTGGCCCAGGCCCAGGCGCCGTACCGCGCCGCCGCGCTCGGAAGCGCCGCGAAGAACAGCTTGTCGCCCGGCGAGATCCCGGGCGCCGGCGCGCCGAACCGATGTGACGCCATGATCTTCCCTCCTGCTCCTGCCCGGCCCAACCACAGCCAAGCGCCGCGATTCGCGTGAGTCAAGAACAAAGCAGGAACGATAGCTCAGGGGCGCGCCGCGGCCCGCCGCCAGAAGTAGACCGCCGCGAGCGCCGTCAGCACCGCGCCCGCCACGCTGGCGGCGTAGGCGCCCAGGGTGAAGAACTGCAGCCAGTCCAGGCTCACCCCGCCGAAGTTGCGCCAGAGCAGCAGGGCGACGCTGCCCAGGTAGCCCGAGGCGTCGGCGACATAGATCAGGAAGCCCGCCGTCGCCACCTGGCCGCTGAAGGCGATCAGCCGGTCGAACAGCATGGCGTTGAACGGCACATAGGCCACGTAGAGGCCGGCGCCGCCCAGGATCATCCAGGCCAGCGGCGAGATCAGATGCGCCTGGAAGGCCAGCGTCGCCGCCCCCAGCAGGACGAAGCCCGCGAAGACAATGGCGTGGATCACCATCAGGGCGCGGGCGTTGTCGCGAACCGCCATCACCATGGCCAGCGCCCCCAGCGCGATCACCGCCACCGGCAGCTCGCTGGCGGTGAACACGCCCGCCTCGCCGCCATAGCCGAGGGCCTTCCAAATCTCGGCGGCGAAGTTGTCGCGGAAGTCGCGGAAGGCGGTCAGCAGCACATAGGCCGCGACCAGAAGGATCAGCCCCGGCGCATAGCTCGCCAGGAAGGCCCCGCGTTCGGCCGCGGTCATCGGCGCGCGGCGCACCCGCTCGGCCTCGTCCGCCGCGTCGGGCGGCGGCAGCTGGGTCAGCACCCAAACCGAGACCAAGAGCAGGGGAACGAACACCGCTCCCGTCGCCGCCGGCATCCAAAATGGGCTGACGTGAACGGAGCCCATCAGCCAGGTCCCCACCGACTTCACGACCCCGGATGACAGGATGAAGCTGGCGCAGAGGATGGCGCCCAGCACCTCCGACGTGCGCCGGCCCTCCATGTAGCCGAACACCAACCCCCAGATCATGCCGAGCGGCAGGCCGTTCAGGAACAGGGCCGCGACGTTCCAGGGCGCCGGGATCAGGGCGAAGGCGACCAGCGCCAGCCAGGACGCGCCGATCAGCAGCAGGATCGCCAGGCCGCGCTGGCCAGGGCTCACCTCCGAGACGACCTTGACGCCCATCAGCTTGGAGAGCGCGTAGCCGGCGGCCTGGGCGATCACCAGGGCGATCTTGTAGTCGAGGACGAAGCTCCAGCCCGGAACCGCGTCGAAGGTCGCGGCCGTGAACGGCTTGCGAAAGGCGTACATCGAGAAATAGGCGCAGAAGCCGGCCAGTCCGGCTGCGGCGCTGAACACCCATGGCCCGGCGCGGGCCAGCAGGCCGCGCAGCCCGCCCGCCGTCGCGCCGTCGTTTGCGTCAAGGCGCTCAGCCACGGACATCCCCAAGCAGTAACCGAGCCGTATGTCGGTTGGGTGACGGATTAAGCTCCACTTTAGCCGCCGGCGGCGCCCAACTGTCATCTGGCCGTGGTCTGATGCATCAGGTTATCCATCCCGACCGCCGGAGACCCGCTGAAAGCCCCCATGGCCGCCGAACGTTTCGATCTCGCCGTGGTGGGCGCCGGAATCCTAGGCTTGGCCTGCGCTCTGGCGGCGGCCCGCCGCGGCAAGCGGGTGGCGGTCATCGACCGCGACGCCCAGGCCAACGGCGCCTCCGTGCGCAACTTCGGCTTCATTACCGTCACCGGGCAGGCGCGCGGCGACATGTGGCGGCGCGCCCGGCGCACCCGTGAGGTCTGGGCGGAGGTGGCGGCCGAGGCCGAGCTGCCGATCCTGCACCGCGGCCTCTTGATGACCGCCCGGCGGCCAGAGGCCGTGGCCGTGCTGGAGGCCTTCCTGGCGACCGAGATGGCCGAGGGTTGCCGCCTGCTCTCGCCTGGCGATGTGGCCCGCGCCCACCCGGAACTCGCCACGCCAGGTTTGCAGGCGGCGCTCTACAGCAGCCACGAGCTTCGCGTGGAATCCCTCGAGGCGATCCCCAAGCTGGCGGCCTGGCTGGCCGCGCGCCACGGCGTCGTCTTCCGGCGCGGCCTGGCCGCCCTCGGCATCGAGAGCGGCCGGGTCCTCACCACCCGGGGCGAGGTGGCCGCCGAGGCCATCGCCGTCTGCCCTGGCGACGATCTCTTCAGCCTGTTCCCCGAGCGGGTCGCGGCCCACGACATCACCCGCTGCAAGCTGCAGATGCTGCGGCTGGCCGACCCGGGCTTCTGGCTGTCGGTGGGGGTGATGTCCGACCTGGGCCTGGCCCGCTACTCCGGCTATGCCGACCTGCCCGAAGCTGCGCCCCTGCGCGAGCGCCTTGCGGCCGAACAGGCCGAGCACCTCGAGCATGGCGTCCACCTGATCGTGGTGCAGAGCGCCGACGGCAGCCTGGTGGTCGGCGACAGCCACCACTATGCGCCGACGCCCGACCCGTTCAGCCGTGAGGCGGTAGACCGCCTGATCCTCAGCGAGTTCGAGGCCGTCTTCGGCCGGCCCGCGCCGCCGGTGGCCGAGCGCTGGACCGGAACCTACGCCTACGCCGCCGACCGCGACGTACTGATCGACGCGCCCCTGCCGGGCGTGCGCCTGGCGGTGGTCACCACCGGGGCGGGCGCCTCCACCGGCTTCGCGGTCGGCGAAGAGGTGGTCGCCGAGCTTTTCTGAGGAGACGGGACGGACATGAGCGGCGGACTTTCGGCCTTTGATCTGGTGATCTTCGATTGGGCCGGCACCATGGTCGACTTTGGCTGCCGCGCCCCGGTGGCCGCCATGGCCGAGGTCTTCGCCCGACGGGACGTGACCCTCGGCGAAGCGGTGATCCGCGCCGACATGGGCAAGGGCAAGGGCGACCACGTCCGCGCCATCCTGGCTCGCCCGGAGGTGATCGCCGCCTGGACCGCGGCCCAGGGCTCAGCGCCCGGCGAGGCCGACGCCGAGACGATGATGGAGGAACTGGGCCCCCTGATGCGCGACGCTGCCGCCGAGGCCGCCGAGCTGATCCCCGGCGCGGCGGACGCAGTGGCCGCCCTGCGCGCGGCGGGGCTGAAGGTCGCCTCCTCCACCGGCTACACGCGCGAGATGATGGCCCCGGTTCTGGCCCGCGCCGCGGCTCAGGGCTATCAGCCCGACCATCTGGTCTGCGCCGGCGAGACCCCGGCGGGACGTCCCTCGCCGCTGATGATCTACCGGGCCTGCGCCGATCTGGGCGTCTGGCCCTTCGCCCGGGTGGTCAAGGTGGACGACGCCGAGGCGGGGATCCAGGAGGGCCGCGCCGCCGGCTGCTTCACCGTGGGCGTCGTCGCGTCCGGCAATGCGGTCGGCCTGTCGCTGGCCGCCTTCGAAGCGCTCCAGCCGGAGCACCGCGCCACCCTCGTGGCCGAGGCCGCGGCCCGGCTGGCGGGGGCTGGCGCCGACCTGGTGATCGACACCGTCGCCGACCTGCCCGCGGCGCTGTCAGAGAGCCGCCAAGGCCACGCCTAGAGCGGTCCGCATCGCGCGAAAATCCTGGGCGAAGCGCCGCGGCCGTTCGCCGCGACTGCGGGCCGCGGCAGCGTCCGGCCCCTCCGGCCCAAGGCCGGAGAAGAATGGGCGGCGGCCTCGAAGGCCGGCAGCTCGAGGCTCGCGACACGGTTGTTGCCGACGACCGCGCCCGCCGTCAGCAAGACCGCGAAACTCAAGGCCGCGCTCCCCGATGCGATCGCCAGCGCGAGGGAAACCTTCATGGGCGACTATGCTCCAAGCACGCGACGCCTACGCCGCAGGCGGACCTCAGCCCATCCGGCGGCGCTGGAACATCCCTGCGGCGGGGGAGAAACCGTCCGGGCTCAGAGGCCGGGCGCGAGCATCGCGCTGGCGAGTTCCTGGCGGCTGCGCACGCCCACCCGGTCGTAGAGGTTTCGCACGTGGGTCACGACGGTGCTGGGCGCGATGTCCAGATCGTCGGCGATCCCGGTCTGCGACCGTCCGGTGACCACGAGGCGGCACACCGTCTGTTCGCGCGCCGACAGATCCCGGAACAGTGGCGAGCCGAAGAGCTTGACCGCCAGGGGGACCTGCCGCTCCACCTGCGCCACGAACCAGGACTCATCCGACGCGTCATCCAGGGCGTAGGCGCGCAGGATGAAGCGGCCTTGCGGGGTGACCGTCTCCAGCACCGCTGGGCCTGTCCGCCCCGATTCTGGACGCGCGCGCAGTTGATCGGCGAGGCGCCGGAGCGTGGTCTGGGCCCAGCCGCGGTCGTCAGCCTTGACCGCGTCGGCCAGGGGCGTGTCGGTGGCGCCGCGCAACAGATAGCCGGCGTAGCGCGAGGCCCGATGAATCCGCCCCTCGCCATCCGCCACCACGACGGCGGTGCGGTCGGCGACGCCGTCCCAGCCCTCGTCAAGCGCCGCCGTACGGCTCACGGCCTGGATGATGAACGGCCTGGCCAGGCGCATGGCGGCCATGTCGGCTTCGGTGAAGTCCGGTGCATCGAACGGCCGCCCCAGGGCGAGGTTGCCGATCGGCCGCGCGCCGTCCTTCAGCGAGACGCCCAGGATCCAGCAATGCGAGATCGACTTCAGAACCTCGTCGTAGAGCTCCGTATCCTGAAACCCCGGCGTGAAGTCGCTGACCCGGAACACGGGATGGTCGCGGCCAACCTGCAGCTCATAGTGCGTCGGATAGAACCGCCGCTCGTCGCGGTTGAGCCATCGCTCGACGAACCGCGCCGCGGCTTTGCGCGGCGGGGCCCGCGTGGCGAGGATGTCGGTCACCCGATAGGCCTCGTCGAACAGCACAAGCTGCGCCGTCTCGAAGGCCACGCAGTCCTTCAGGCAGGCCACGAGCTGCGCGAACGCCATCCGTGGCGGCGCGCCCGTCGCCGCGAAGTGGCGCAGCGTCCCCAGCGATCGGCGAAGCCGCCCAACCATGGTCCTGTCCCAGATCCGGCCGCCACGGCCGACCCCGCGGAGGAGTATGCCGCGCCCCCGCCGCCGCGCAACCGCCGCACGGGCCCGGTAGGCGCCGGCGCCTACGGGCTTGACGGCGGCGGCCAGGCGGCCTCCCCTGCTCCGCGCACGCCGCCATCAGAGCGGCGGCTTCGGGAGCATTCGAATGGGCAGCCGGTTTCTCACCCTCATTCTGGCGGCGAGCGCCATGGTGTCCGCTGTAGCGGGCGCCGCCGCCGCGCAGACCGATCCCGCAGCGGTGGCCAAGGGCTACAAGGCGCCGCGCAACGCCTTCGGCCAGCCCGACCTCGCCGGCGTCTGGAGCAACGCCACCATCACGCGCCTGGAGCGCGACCCGAAGTATGGCGAGCGGCTGATCCTCACCCCGGACGAGGCCAAGGCGATCGAGGGCGCCAGCGATAGCCGCAACGCGCGGCTGCGCGCCGACACCGACACCACGATCAAGGACCCGGACAAGCTGCCGGAATGCCAGAGCGGCGCGCAAGGGGCGGCCTGCGGCTACAACGCCTTCTGGACCGATCCCGGCACGCGGCTGATCCGCATCGGCGGCGAGGCCCGCACCTCGATCCTGACCGCGCCGGCCAACGGCCGCCTGCCGGCCAGCCCCGCCGGCGCAGCCGGGCGCGCCCGCGCCCAGCTGGGCGGCAACTTCGACAATCCGGAGAACCGTGCGCTTGGCGAGCGCTGCATCGTGGGCTTCGGCGGCACCTCCGGCCCGCCGATGATGCCGGTGCTCTACAACAACCACTATCAGATCCAGCAGACCAAGGACGCCGTGGTGGTGCTGGTGGAAATGGTCCACGACGCGCGGATCATCCGCATCGGCGGCGCGCATCCGCCGCCGAGCGTGCGCACCTGGATGGGCGACTCCATCGGCCGCTGGGAGGGCGGCACCCTGGTGGTCGAGACCACCAATCTGCGCCGCGAACAGGGCCTGCGGGGGCCGGAGGACAATATGAAGGTGGTCGAGCGCTTCACCCGCGTTTCACCGCAGCAGATCCTCTACCAGTTCGAGGTGGTCGACCCCGCCGCCTTCTCCGCGCCGGTGAAGGGCGAGGAAGCGCTGAACTTCACCAAGGACCGCATCTACGAATACGCCTGCCACGAGGGCAACTACGCCATGAGCGGCATCCTGGGCGGTGCGCGCCAGGCCGAGAAGGAGGGCAAGCCCGTCGACGGCGCCCGCGGCCAGATCAAGGAAGAAGGGGGCGACTGAGGCGGCGATCCAAGGCCTGGTCTGAACGCGAGCCGGTCGCGAACAACGGGCGGCGGGGATTCTCGCGGGCGGCGATCTCGCGGAGCAGGTCCCGGACCTCCTGAAAGGACTCGTCTTTGGGCGGCGGAGCCGGCGGCACAGGCATGACGCCGGACCAGGAATCAGCGCCAGGTCAGACAGTCGCGAAAGACAGCGGCAACACAGGCGTAACGCACGGGGTCGCGTGAAACGCCAAGCAGTCGTAGAACATTGTTAGTCGTAACCCTAGGCCCCGCCTTCGGGGCTGAAGGATCTGGAGGTTGCGTTGATTTCGTTTCGGCGGCGCGGCTTCTGGCAGATGACCGCCGCCCTCCTCACTCTGATCGGGACGGCCTTTTACTGGCCGGTCGACGCGCAGGCCCACGAGCCAGGCCAGCCCCGCGACCAGATCGTCATCTTCGTGCCGGCTCAGCCGGGCGGCGCCTGGGACCAGACCGCGGCGGTGATGAAACAGGCCCTGGAGGCCGAGGGCCTGGCGCGGCAGGTGACGATCGTCTACCGGCCGGGCGCCGGCGGCCTGATCGGCCTGGCGCAGCTCATCGAGTCGGCGCGCGGCGATCCAGGGTATCTGCTCGTCGGCGGCTCGCCGATGATGGGCGCCGCCGTGGCCAACCGGTCGTCGGTCACCTTGCTCGACACGACGCCCATCGCCCGACTCGCCGGCGACTATGAGGCGATCGCCGTCCCGTCCAGGTCGCCGATCGGCAGCCCGGCGGAGCTGGTCCGCGCCATCCACGATCGGCCGAACGGCATCGCCTGGGTCGGCGGCGCGGTCGGAGGGCCCGAGGAATGGCTGGCGCGCCGCATCTCGGCGGCCGGCGGCGCCGATCCCCGGCTGATCTCCTACCAGGGCATGGCCGGGGCGAGCGACGTCGCCATCACCCTGGCCGGCGGCCCTCCGGACATGGTCGGGATCGCCGCACAGAGCGTGTTCGCGCCCCATGCCGCCGCCGGCGAGATCAGGATCCTGGCGATAGCCGCCCCGGGCGACGCCTTTCGTGGCGTCCCGACCCTGAGGTCGGCGGGGCTCGACCTTACCGGCCATCCTTGGTGGGGCGTCTTCGCGCCGCCCGGCATCCCGGCGTCGGAGGCCAAGCGTCTATCGGCGGCGATGTCGAAAATGGTCGCCAGCGGCGTCTGGCGACAGGGCCTGCGCGACCGCGGTTGGACGGACGAGTTCCTGACCGGCGACGCCTTCCACGCCTACCTGATGGACGAACAGCAGCGCGATCTTGCGCGGCAGAACGGCGCCCGCCTCGCCGCACCCGGCGGCATCGCCCGTCCGGCGCTGGTCTGGACCCTGGCGGCGGTCGGCCTGGGCCTGGCCAGCGCGCTGGCGGTCCTGTTCGGGTGGCGGCGCGTCCGCCGGAAGCGCCGCGAACGCGCGGTGCGCGAGGGCCTCGCCGGCATCGCAGCCCTCGCGCCCGCCGCCGGGCAGACAGGGACGCAATCGGCGCACGTGCTGGCGATCAACCGCGAGTTCGAAGGATGGGGGCTCTCGCCGGCGGAGCGCGACGTGGCGTGGCTTCTGATCAAGGGCCTGCCGATGAGCGAGATCGCCCGCGTCAGAGGCGCGAGCGAGCGCACCGTCCGCCAGCAGGCCCAGGCGGTCTACGCCAAGGCCGAGCTGGAGGGCCGCTCGGACCTGGCCGGCTACATCCTGGACCGCTGCCTTTCGCTTGCGGACTAGCTCCGTCCGACGGGCCCGCCGCCGCAGGCCGTCATTGCAACCGTTGGGGGCGTCCGTCCGTCGGAAGCCGGTCCGCCGCCTCGCGCAACGCCGCCTCATAGAGGCCGGCCTGGAACGTGAGGCGCACGAGGTCCGACAAGGTGGCGGCGCCCATCTTCGCCATGACCCCGGCGCGGTAGATCTCCACGGTGCGGGGGCTGATTCCCAGGTCACGGGCCATCGCCTTGTTGGTCAGGCCGTTCAGCACGCCGCGCAGCACCTGGCGCTCGCGCGGGGTCAGGCTTTCAAGGGCGTGGCGATGCGCCGGGCGGTCGTCCCGGCTGCGCGCCAGCCCGGCGGCGAGGGCGCTGCGCACAGCCTTCAGCAGGGTCTCGGGCTGCACCGGCTTTTCGATGAAGTCGCGGGCGCCGGCCTTCATCGCCTCCACCGCGGTCGCCACCGCGCCGTGCCCGGTGATGAGGATGGCGGCGAAGGGCAAGCGCCAACCCGTCACCCGCCGGATGAGCTCCAGCCCATCCATCCCCGGCATGTTGAGGTCGGTGAGCACGCAGCCGGGCGGCAGGTCGGCCGCTTCCTCGAAGAATTCCGCGCCGCTGGCGTAGCTGCGGACGTCAAGGCCTTCGGAGCGCAGCAGCCGCTCCAGCGAACGCCTCAGCGGCGCGTCGTCCTCGACCACATAGACCTGCGGGCCGCCTCGCCGGTATGAGCCCTGCCCGCAAGGCGCGTCCGCGCACTCATCCGCCGTCTCGGGCGGCGGCGGAGCCTCGCCGGCGCCCGGGTTCATCTGTCGTGTGCTTGCCATGCTCGGTAGATCGTCCGCGACACGGCGGGCGCCATCGGCCATCGGTACGATCGCGGCTCAAATCCATACGACGGATGACCGATCGCGCGCGTCCGTCCTTCGGCCCGGCGGGCCCATCGGCGCCCCTCGACAACCGGAGTCCGCGCCCTATCTATTCCGCGAAACGCCACCAATAGGTGCAACCGGGGGGTTCGCATGACACCGTTGAGAGCCGCCGCCGTGTGGCTGACCGTCGCCGTGGGCGCGGGCACGCCGGCCGCCGCCGCTACGTCGGTCGCCTTGCCGCTGGCTCCGGCCATCGACGCCCACAAGACGCCCGGCGAAGCTGAGAAGCGCTCGCCGTGCCTGCCCGAAACGTTCCCGGCCAAATCGCCCTTCGCCGGCAAGGTCGAGCTGGTCCCCCTGTTCGACGCGGGCAATCGGCCGGTGCTGCAGAACGGCCGCCAGCTGGAGGGCCTGCGGGATTCCGTCGCCTTCCGTACGCCCTCGGGCGACATCGTAGGCGCGCCGTCCGGCATGCCGACGGACCTCGCCTCGATCCCGCCGACCTTCTGGAGCTGGTTTCCGCCGGACGGCCCCTGGCTGGAGGCCGCCCTGTTCCACGACATGCTCTACAAGACCAAGGGCACGGGCCAGTGGCCGCCCGCCAAGCCGACTCGGCGCTGCCTGTCGCGCGACAAGCCCTATAGCCGCGAAGAAGCCGACCATGTGCTGGACGACGCCATGGCCGCCCTGCACGTACCGGCCTGGCGGCGCTGGGCGATCTTCACCGCCGTGCGTATCTTCGGCGGGACCGGCTGGGGAAGCTGAGGCGGCGAGCGGTCGCCGCGCAGGCGTGGCCCGTCAGCCGAGGCCTTCCAGCGCCTGCCGCATCGCCTCGACGACGGCCTGGCTGGTGTCCTGCAGGCCGGGCGTGACGAAGCCCAGCTCGGCGTCGAGACCGCCGCGCGGGGCCGGCAATGGAGCGCGGCAGGCGGCGTGGACTTCCTTCGCGCCGGTGCGGCGGACGAAGTCGGCGATGTTGCCCGGCTCCAGCCCCGCGCCCGGCATGACCACGATGCGCTCGCCCGCCCTTTGGATGAGCTCGGCGATCAGCTCGGCGCCTTCCGGCGCGCCGGGCCGGCCGCCCGAGGTCAGGACCCGTTGGAACCCCAGGCCGATCGCCGTCTCCAGCGCCTCGGCCTTGTCCGGGGTCACGTCGAACGCCCGGTGGAGCGACACGCCCAGGCCAAGGCCTTTGGCATGGGCGATCAGGTCGCCCAGCGTCCGCTCGTCCAGCCGGCCGTCGGGACGGCTCGCCCCCAGCACCACGCCGGCCAGCCCCGCCGCCCGGGCCGCGTCGACGTCGCGGCGCATGGCGTCGAGGTCGCGGGCGTCGAACACGAAGTCGCCGGCCCGCGAGCGGATCAGGGCGAAGGTCTCGCAGCCGCTGGCGCCGGCCTGGGCCATCAGACCCGGCGCGGGGGTCAGGCCCTCGCTGTCCAGGGCCGCGCAGAGTTCGATGCGGTCGGCGCCGCCGGCCACCGCGGCGGCCAGGCCGGCCGGGGTGTCGAGGCAGATCTCGAGACGAGGCCGGCTCACGAGAAGCTTTCGCTCTGCAGGATGCGGGTCTGGGATTGGGCGTCGCAGCAGGCGTAGCTGAACCCCTTCTGCACGGCCCAGGCGCCCACCTCGCCGGCCTTGTTGACGGCCAGGAAGCCCACTTGGAAGTCGGGATCGCGGGTCACGTTGCGGCGCAGGATGCGCTGTACCGCCTCGCGGCAGGCGTCGCGCGGCGAGCGGCCCTGGCGCATCAGCTCCACCACCAGGAAGCTGCCGACATTGCGGATCACCTCCTCGCCCACGCCGGTGGAGGTGGCCGCGCCCACCTCATTGTCCACATAGAGGCCGGCGCCGATGATCGGGCTGTCGCCGACGCGGCCGCGCATCTTCCAGGCCATGCCGCTGGTGGTGCAGGCGCCGGAGAGATCGGACCGCCGATCCAGCGCCAGCATGCCGAGCGTGTCGTGATTGTCCTTGCCGCCGGGCGTCCCGAGGTCCTGGCCGTAGGTGCGCACCTCGCTGTTGGCGACGGGCTTGTAGTGCTTCTCCTTGAGCCACGCCTGCCAGGCCTTGCGGGACTCCGGCGTCAGCAGCTCCTCGCGCGGGAAACCCTGCTCCAGGGCGAATTGCAGCGCGCCGCCGCCGACCAGCAGGACGTGGGGCGTCCTCTCCATCACCCGGCGCGCCACCGAGATCGGGTGGGCGATGTGCTCCAGGCCCGCGACCGCCCCGCAGTCGCCTTTCTGGTCCATGATGCTGGCGTCCAGGCTGACGTGGCCGTCGCGGTCAGGATAGCCGGCGCGGCCGACGCTATGGTTCTTCAGGTCCGCCTCGGGCACCCGCGCGCCGGCCTCCACCGCGTCCAGCGCCGCCCCGCCCTTGGACAGCACCGCCCAGGCCGCGGCGTTGGCCGCGACGCCAAAGTCCCAGGTGGAGACCACGCAAGGGGTTGAGAGCTTCACCGGCTGGGCGGTCTGCGCCTCGGCCCGGACGCCAGCCGCCAGGCCGGCGACGGCGGCTGCGCCGGCGCCGGCGGCGATCAGTTGGCGACGGTCGAAGGTGGGTGTCTGCGGGTTCGACATGACGCCTTAGTTCCCATCATCGTTGGCCATCGCCGCGACGCCGCCGGCATAGCCGCCGCCCTGGCCTTCCCACCAGTAGGGCTGGCGGACGCGCTTGCCGGTGACCGTCTCGTTCAGGGTCGCCGGGTCGTACAGCCGCCCGCCCAGCATCACGCCGTGCAGCTTGTCTGTGTTGCGGATGTCGACGGTCGGGTCGGCGTCCAACACCAAGAGGTCGGCGAGTTTGCCCACCTCCAAAGAGCCCACGTCCTTGGCGTAGCCCAGGGAGGTGGCCGGCATGATGGTCCCAGCCCGCAGCGCCTCGATCGGGCTCCAGCCGCCGCGCACGAAGGACCACATCTCCCAGTGCGGCCCGAGGCCTGCCTGTTGGCCGTGAGCGCCGATGGAGACCTGCACGCCCTTGTCCATCAGCTTCTTGGCTTCGCGGGCGCTGGCCGCGTCGACATAGTCCTCCTCCGGCGCCGCCTCGCGCCGGGCGTTGCGCGCGGCCAGCAGGGCCGGCGGGGCGTGCTTGGACAGCAGGGGATGCTTCCAGACATCCATGTGCGCGCGCCAATAGGGATCGCCCGCCGGGCCGCCATAGGTGACCACCAGGGTCGGCGTGTAGTTGGTCTTGGTCTGGCTCCAGAAGCTGACCACGTCGTCGTACATCCGCTCCACCGGGATATTGTGCTCCAGGGTGGAGTCGCCGTCCTGGACCAGGGTGACGTCCATGTTGAACAGCGAGCCGCCCTCCGGCACCACCTCCAGGCCTTCCTGCTGGGCGGCGGCGATCACCATCTGGCGCTGTTCGCGGCGGGGTTGGTTGTAGTTCTTGACGCTGTGGGCGCCCTCGGCCTTCAGGCGGCGGACATGGGCGAGCGCATCGTCGAACGAGTTGATCTCGGCGTACACGTCGGGCGCCTTGGCCCCATAGATGATCTCGCCGGTGGAGAAGGTCCGGGGGCTGAGGATCTTGCCCGCGCGCTGGTACTCGGAGGCGACGAAGATCTCCGCCGCCCGCGCCGAAGGATCGTGGATGGTGGTGGTGCCCATCGCCAGGTTGGCCATGGCCGACCAGTTCTGCTGCGGGATCAGGTCCTCTTCCGCCTGCGGGCCGTGGGCGTGGGCGTCGACCAGGCCGGGGATGATGGTCTTGCCGGCCACATCGATGACCTTGGCGCCCTCGGGGATCGATATCTGGGCGCGCGGTCCCACCGCGACGATGCGGTCGCCGCGGATGACGATGACGCCGTCGTCGATGATCCCGCCGTCCTTGCGGGCCATGGTGACGATCCGCGCGCCGGTCAGCGCCACCACGCCGGTGGGCTTGTCGGCGGCGACCTCCATGGAGAGCGACAGGCCTTCCTTCGGCGGCTTGAACGTCGCATCGGTCAGCGGCGCGCCCTCCGCCGGCGGCGGCGCCGAGGCGTAGAGGGCGTCGGTGTCGGCGGTGAACAGGGTCGGCCCCAGGCTCCAGTGGACCTGCTTGCCGCCCCGCGACCAGTTGATGAAGTCGCCACCCTCGCCGCTCACCCGGGTCACCGGCAGCGGCCCGCCCTTCTCGTCCACCGAGACGTCCTGCGTCCCTGGCAAGAGCGGCATGACAAAGGCTTCATAGTTCTGGCGGAAGGCGACGTTCTGCCCGTCGGGCGAAACCTCGAAGTCGTTGACCATCTCGCCGGTGGCGTGGACGTGCTTGGCCTGGCCGTTCAGGTCGGTGCTGACCAACTGCAGTTTGTCCTTCTCCTCCATCAGCATGAACACCCGGTCGTCCGAGGCGCCGAACTGCGGCTCGGCGGCGTCGCGAGCGATCCGCACCGGCGTCCCGCCGGCGCTCGCCACCCGATAGACCCCAGGGTCCTGCGCCCAGCGGCTGGAGGTGAGCGGCCCGGCCCGGCGGCGCTCGAAGACGATGGTCTTGCCGTCGGGCGAGAACTTCGGGAAGGCGTAGTGGCCGGGCTGGGCCATGACGTCCTTCGCCGCGCCGCCGGCGGCGGAGACCGTGCGGATGTGGCCGAGGCCCGCGTCGGTCCAGCCGACGAAGACCAGCTGCTTGCCGTCGCGCGACCAGGACGGGAAGAGCTCGAACTCCGCTTCGTCGCCGCTGACCAGCCGTTTCGCCGCACCGCCAGTGGCGGGCTTCACCCAGAGCTTGCCCAGGGTCTCGAAGACCACCTGCTTGCCGTCCGGCGAGACGCTGGCCCAGCGCGGCATCTTCGTCGTGAACCTGTCCGGCGCGACCTCGATCTGCGGATGGGTGGCGTCGATCACCACGCGGGTGTCGTCCACATGGAACGGGATCACGCTGGAAGTCGCGTCGGCGACGTTCACGCGGCGGATCTTGCCGCCGGCCCAGAACACCACACTGCCGCTGTCTGGGGTCCAGGCCATGTTCGGATAGACGCCGGTGACGGCCCAGGTCTCCTGCACGTCTTGGTCGAGGTCGTCGTAGATCTTGCGCTCCTCGCCGGAGACCAGGTCCTTCACATAGAGCTTGGAGCGGGCGCGCTCGCGCCGGACGAAGGCGATCTTCTTGCCGTCGGGCGACGGCGTCGGCCGCACCGAGCCGCCGACGCCGGAGGCGACCGTGCTCACCTCGCCGGTCTCCAGATCGTAGCGTTCGATGTGGAAGAGGTCGGTGTTGGAATCCTGGGCATATTCGAAGATCGGGCCGGGGGTTACGTTGCGGGTATAGAAGATGGACTTGCCATCCGGGGCATAGATCGGCTCGCCCAGCTCCTTCTGCAGCACCTCGCTGGCGCGCTTGACCAGGGGCACGCCGCCGCCGCCGGAGACGTGGTAGAGCCAGACCTCGCCGGTGCCGAGGGAACGGCCGGTGGTGAAGTGCTTCTTGGCGACGATGAAGCGGCCGTCCGGGCTCCAGCTCGGCTGGTTGAGGAGGCGGAAGTCCTCCTTGGTCACCGGACGTTTGTCGCTGCCGTCGACGTTCATCACCCAGATGTTGTCGCCGCCCCCGCGGTCGGAGACGAAGGCGATGCGCTTGCCGTCCGGTGAAAACCGCGGCTGCTGGTCATAGGCGAGGCCCTCGGCGATCCGCGTCGGCGTCCCGCCGGCGATCGGCATGACGTAGATGTCGCCCAGGAGGTCGAAGGCGATCAGCTTGCCGTCGCGGCTGACGTCGACGTTCATCCAGGTGCCGCTGTCCACCGCGATGCGGATTTCCCGTGTCGTCATCCCGGGCGGGGCGTTGACGTTCCACTTCGCAGGCTTGGCGTCGGCCGCCTTGGGCGTCGCGGGGGGCGTCTGCGCCCCGGCCTGCCCCGCCATCAACACCAGGGCGATCGCCGTCGCCGTCAGCCGGTAGTCCATGCCCACATCCCCTGAAACGAAGCGCGCAGCCTAGGGGGTGGCCACGGGCGATGTCGACCCAGCTTCAGCGCAACGCTCCGCGGACTTGCCAATGTGCCGTCACACAGAGCCGCCGGTGGCGGACGTCCCATCGAAACTGTCCGCCGAGGCGCGGGTCCAGTGCTGGCGATAGAAGCCGTCCTCACAGGCCCCGGTCACCAGCTCGTCCGGCTTGAGGAACAGGTGCAGGTCGGCGAACTGCCGGATCTCGGTTGCGCTGACCCGGCGCACCAGGTGGCGGGCGTCGAGCTGGTCGGGATGCTCTAAGCCGGCCGCCGCCAGCATGTCGGCCAGGGCGCGCAGGGTCTGGCGGTGGAAGTTGGCGACCCGCACCGACTTGTCCGGCGCCACCAGCGCCTTCTGACGCAACGGATCCTGGGTCGCCACGCCGGTCGGGCAGCGGTTGGTGTTGCAGCTCAGCGATTGCACGCAGCCCAGAGCGAACATGAAACCGCGCGCCGCGTTGGTCCAGTCGGCGCCGATGGCCAGCAGGCTGGCGATATCGAAGGCGCTGACCACCTTGCCGGCCGCGCCGACCTTGATGTCCCTGCGGACCCCGGCGCCCACCAGGGTGTTGTGGACGAACAGCAGGCCCTCGCGCATCGGCGCGCCGATGTGGTCGCTGAACTCGGTGGGGGCCGCGCCAGTGCCGCCTTCGCCGCCGTCCACGACGATGAAGTCGGGCCTGACGCCGGTCTCCAGCATCGCCTTTACGATGCCCATGAACTCCCAGGGATGGCCGATGCACAGCTTGAAGCCCACCGGCTTGCCGCCGGAAAGCTCGCGCAGCTGAGTGATGAAGCCCATCATCTCCCGGGGCGTCGAAAACGCCGAGTGCCGCGAGGGCGAGATGCAGTCCTGCCCCATCGGTACGCCGCGGGTCTCGGCGATCTCGTGGGTGACCTTGGCCGCCGGCAACACGCCGCCGTGGCCGGGCTTGGCGCCCTGGCTGAGCTTGATCTCGATCATCCGCACCTGATCGGTGCGCGCCTGGGCGGCGAACTTCCCGGGATCGAAGTGGCCGTCGTCCGTGCGGCAGCCGAAGTAGCCGCTGGCCACCTCCCAGACGATGTCGCCGCCGCCTTCGCGGTGATAGGGGCTGATGCTGCCCTCGCCGGTGTCGTGATAGAAGCCGCCGGCCTTCGCGCCGATGTTCAGAACTCGGATGGCGTTGGCGCTGAGCGCGCCGAAGCTCATCGCCGAGATATTGAACACCGAGGCCGAATAGGGCTGCGCGCACTGGCTGTTGCCGATGGTGATCCGAAAGCTCGCGGGGTCGGTCGCGAGCGCCGGGCGCATGGAATGGGCGATGAACTCGTAGCCGTCGCGGTAGACGTCCAGCAGGGTGCCGAACGGATGCTCGCCCGCCTCGCCCTTGGCGCGCTGATAGACCAGCGACCGCTGGCTGCGGGAGAACGGGGCGGCGTCCTCGTCGGCCTCGATCAGATACTGCCGGATCTCCGGCCGCACGAGTTCGGCGATCCAGCGGATATGGCCGATCACCGGATAGTTGCGCTGGATCGAATGGCCCCGCTGGATGAGGTCGCGGATCCCCAGCAGGCTGAGCGCCCCGCCCACGCCCGCCAGCCGCCAGGCCCAAGGCCCGCGGGTCCAGAAGGCCATGCCCGCCGCCAGGGTGGCCACGCACAGAACGAAGGTCAGGTACCGCACGAAACGCATGCGCATGAGCGACCTCTAGGGAATGTCGGGCCAAGCCACGCGCCTGCCGTTCGTCTCAGAGGCGGAGTAGCCGATCGGGCGTTTTGGACAACGCCCATTCTTCATCATCCCCCCGCGTGGATCATTCCCACTCAATGGTTAAATACGCCCATAAACCATTGATTAATTTGCAATATTTTTGCGAATATCCGGCTTTATCCGAGTGAGCCGCCGACGATTCCTAGGGCCCTTGAATTCACTCGCGAATTTTCGACGAAATTTTTTTCGCCCTTTCGCCATCTATCGGCGTCATTCAGGCGTCGAATTCATCGCGAATGCCGCCGCAACGCTCCCTGAACCTAGGGCGATTTGAGCCTTGGGCAAGGTCCACATACCGCCAGCCATCGATCTGAGCCGCAGACGGGTTGGAATTTGATGTCCCGACCCTTAGCGAGCCGGAAGCGCCAGAAGCGGTCGTGTGACATCACGCAAAGCCGCCCGCGCCGAGGCCATCGAGATATCCAAGAAGCGCCCTCGCTTCCCCGGCCCTCACTAGAGATTCTGCCGTGCGACCACCGAAAGCGGCGATCGGCTGCGCGCGATACCACGCAAGTGCATGATGCCTGTCACCGGCCCAAGCCACGACACGGCTGACGACCTCCAGCATCTCGGGATTGCGCCGCCGGGTCTTGGATCGATGTGTGAATCTGCGCGATGCCGTCATGGACCGCTCCAATGGAAATCTCGCTGACAAGTCCGCGTCCGCCCTCTCTATCAAGATAGCGAACTTGATCGCCGCGGTCCGGACGATCGACCTCACACTTCGTTGAGACAATGCACAGCGGTGAGAGACAAGCCACGGGTCCTGGATCGGCATCTCATGACGATGTGGTCCGGCGCCTCCCCAGCCTGGACCAGACGCAAGGCTCCCATCCCCGCCCGGAGCCTGCGAACTCAGGGGCGGCGGTCGCCTCACCCGGCGATCGCCGCCCCCATTCATTTTTGCCGGAGCGCAATCCCGATGACCAAGATTCTGGTGCTGTACTATTCCGCCTACGGGCATGTCGAACAGATGGCCGAGGCCGTCGCCCAAGGCGTCCGGGAGGCGGGCGGAGAGGCAATGGTTAAGCGGGTTCCCGAACTCGTGTCGCCCCGGGTCGCCCAGGCGGCACGTTACAAACTCGATCAGGCCGCGCCTCTCGCCACGGTCGATGAACTGGCGGACTACGATGGCGTCGTCATCGGAACCGGCACGCGGTTCGGACGAATGGGCTCGCAGATGGCCGCCTTCCTGGATCAGGCTGGCGGCCTCTGGGCCCGAGGCGCCTTGCACGGCAAGGTCGGCGGCGCCTTCACCTCGACCGCGACGCAACATGGCGGCCAGGAGACCACCCTCTTCTCGATCATCACCAACCTACTCCACTTCGGCATGGTCGTGGTCGGGATGGACTATGGTCACGCCGGACAGATGACGCTGGACGAGGTCACCGGGGGCAGCCCGTACGGGGCGACAACCATCGCCGGCGGCGACGGCGCCCGGCAGCCTTCGGAGAACGAACTGGCCGGCGCGCGCTATCAGGGTCGCCGGATCGCCAAGACAGCGGCAAAGTTACACCCCGAGAGCCGCGTGGGCACCTAGGGGAGGTTCTGCTCTGCCAGATCGACGAGATCGCGGCCGCGGCCGTGTAGGACCGCCTTGGTCATATAGAGCGCCATGCCGACAGCTGGCTCGGCCGCGACGAAAGGCGGCATCACCAGCTCCTGCGGATTGACCTTCACATTGAGCAACGCAGGCCCCGGATGGGCGAGCCAGGCGATGATGGCCGCCTCGAGATCTTCTGCCTTGTCGACAGTAGCGCCCCACAGCCCCGCGGCCTTGGCGACCGCCCCGAAGTCCGGGTTGATCAGGTCGGTGTAGGTATTCAGCATCCCCTCAGTCTTCTGCTCGATCTCGACGAAGCCCAGCTTGCCGTTGTCGAACACCGCGATCTTCACCGGCAGATCCTCCTGGATCGTCGTGAAGATGTCGGCGAAGCCCATCGCCAGTCCGCCGTCGCCGCAGAGGCAGACGACCTGCCGCCCCGGCGCGGCCGCCTGCAGGCCAAGGCCTGTGGCGAGGCCGCCGCCCATGCTGCCATGCAGGAGACTCCCGAAGGTGCGGCGTTTTCCGTTGGCCGGGATGTGGCGCAGCATCCAGACGGCCGGGGTGCCGTCATCGGCGCTGAAGAGGGCGTCGTCGTCGGCATGCTTGCCGATCAGCTGCCCGAGATACTTGCCTGGGATGCTGTCGTGGCGCCTCGGAGCGATGTGTGCTTCCCAGGCGTCGATCGCCTTGGTGTGGTGACGGATCGCGGCGTCATGGAATTCGGATGGCCCCCGGGGCGACAGCCGGGGTTTGAGTGCTTCCAAGGTCGCCTTGATGTCGCCGACGACCCCCAGCTCCACCGGATGGCGCATGCCCAGGTGCGTGGCCTCGAGGTCCACCTGCACGATCCTGGCGCGCCCCGGGTAGAATTGCCGCCAGGCGAAGTCGCAGCCGAGGAGCAGAAGAGTGTCGCACTCGAGCACGGCCTGGTAGCCGGCCTCGTTGCCCAGCATGCCCGTCATGCCGATGTTGTGGGGATTGTCCCACTCCAGGAAGTCCTTGCCGCGTGAGGTGTGAGCGATCGGCGCCTGCAGCAGATCCGCAATCGCCAGCACCTGGTCCCGCCCCGCCTGGCAGCCGGCGCCGCCGTAGATCGCGATCTTCTCGCCGGCGTTGAGGATTTCGGCCATCCGATCGAGCTCGTCGTCACTGGGACGGATCACCGGCTTGGGGAAATGCACCTTGAACGGCGTCTGATCCTTGGGATGCGCCATGGCGATGTCCACCGGCACGATCAGGACGGCGACGCCACGTTTGGCGATCGCCGTCTGGCAGGCCAGCACCGTCTTGCGGAGCGCTTGCTCGGGGCTGGTGATGACGTCGCAGAAGACGCTCAGGTCGTCATAGACGGCCTTGAAGTCGACCTCCTGGATGAAGTTGAAGCCGATCTCCGAGGTGACTACCTGGGTGGCGATCAGCAGGACCGGCACGCGATTTCGCGAGGCTTCGTACAGCCCGTTGATGAAGTGGAGGCTGCCCGGGCCGCAGGTGCCGGCGACCGCCGTTAGCTCGCCGGTGAGCCCCGCCTCGCCCTGCGCGGCAAAGGCGCCGGCTTCCTCGTGGCGCATGTGCATCCAGCGGATGCTGCTCTTGGCGATGTGCCCGGCGATGACGTTCAAGGTGTCGCCGACGATGCCGTAGCAGTGCTTCACCCCGGCCGCCTCCAGGGTGTTGACGATGATCTCGGCGACTTGCTTGCTCATGGCGGACCTTGCGGGAGAGGGCGGCGCCATCCCGGAGAATCCGGATCGCCGCGCTTGGAGGCGGGCAAAACCTAGCGCCGCGCGCGAAGGCCCCGGTATCCCCCGGATAGGGGGTTCGCCCTCATTCCGGCCGCCGCGGCCCTCTCCCCCAAGCGGGGGATTCAACCCGCCAAGCCCGGAGCCCACCCTCGCTTCGACATTCACCCCGACGCCCGCCCTGGGCGCCGGAGACGCGGATTTCCCGCGCCGCGCCGAAAGACGAGACGGCTATGGCCTTTCCATCGACCGCGCAGCAGGCCTGCAGCCCTAGCGGGCCGCCTTCGCCGAAGCGGATGTCACCTAGAGTACCCTTCCGTCTCAGCGGCGCGGCCGCGCTCCTGGCTCTGGGCGGCTGCCGCGAGGGGGTCCTGGCGCCGCGCGGGCCCGTGGGCTCGGCGGAGGTGCAGCTACTCTATGAGACGGCGGCGGCCATGCTCATCGTGGTCGTGCCGGTCCTGGCGTTGACCCTGATCTACGCTTGGTGGTTTCGCGCCTCGAACACCAGGGCGGTGCGCCGTCCCAACTGGGACTACTCCGGACGGATCGAGTTCAGCATCTGGGTGATCCCCATCCTGGTGATCCTGTTCCTGGGCACGCTGACCTGGACCGGCGCGCACGACCTTGATCCGTACCGGCCGCTCCGTTCCGCCCGTCGGCCGGTCACCGTCCAAGTGGTCTCGCTCGATTGGAAGTGGCTGTTCATCTACCCCGAACTAGGGATCGCCAGCGTCAACGAGCTGGCCCTGCCGTCTGGCACGCCGGTCAACTTCCAGCTGACTTCCGGCACGGTGATGAACTCCTTCTTCATCCCGCAACTGGGCGGCCAAATCTACACCATGGCCGGCATGCAGACCCGCCTGAGCCTGGCGGCGGACAAGCCCGGAACCTACGACGGCCTCTCCGCCCAGTTCAGCGGCGACGGCTTCTCCGACATGCACTTCAAGGTCCTGGCCAGCGATCAGGCGGGCTTCGACCGCTGGGTGGCGCAGGCGCGGCAAGCGCCGATGACCTTGGACACGACAGCCTACGCCGCCCTGGCCCTGGCGCGCGGGACGACCGCGGTCATCCACTACCGCAGCGTCGCCCCGGACCTGTTCAGGACCATCCTCGCCGAGGGCGCCGAACACCCCGCGCCGCAGCCGCCCGGCGCGACGCCGACGGTGCCTCCTCCCATGCCCATGTCCCCGATGTAAGGCGCACAATGTTCGGCAAACTCACCCTCTCAGCCTTCCCGCTCGACCAGCCGATCATCATGGGCACGATCGCCGTGCTCATCATCGGGATCGCGGGCGTCCTTGGGCTCATCACCGTCCTGCGCCGCTGGAAGTGGCTGTGGGTCGAATGGATCACCACCGTCGACCACAAGCGGGTCGGGATCATGTACATCCTGCTGGCCCTGGTGATGCTGCTGCGCGGCTTCTCAGACGCCATCATGATGCGCATGCAGCTGGCGCTCGCGCACGGCGGCCACCCCGGGTTCCTGCCGCCCGAACACTACGACCAGGTGTTCTCGGCCCACGGCACGATCATGATCTTCTTCGTCGCCATGCCCTTTGTGGTGGGGCTGATGAACTTCGCCGTCCCGCTCCAGATCGGCGCTCGCGACGTCGCCTTCCCGGTGATGAACTCGCTCAGCTTCTGGCTCACCGCGGCCGGGGCGCTGCTGCCCAACATCGCGCTGGGCGTCGGCGAGTTCGCCCGCACCGGCTGGCTCGTCTACCCGCCGCTCTCGGAACTCCCTTACAGCCCGGGCGTCGGCGTCGACTACTATCTGGTCGCGCTGCAGATTTCCGGGATCGGCACCCTGCTGTCCGGCATCAACCTCGTCACCACCATCCTAAAGTGCCGCGCACCCGGCATGACGCTGATGATGATGCCGGTCTTCACCTGGTGTGCGCTCGCGGCGAACATGATGATCGTCGCCGCTTTCCCGATCCTCACTGGCACCTTCGCGATGCTGATGCTGGACCGCTACCTCGGCATGCACTTCTTCACCAACGACGCCGGCGGCGCGCCGATGATGTTCCTGAACCTCATCTGGAGCTGGGGTCATCCCGAGGTCTACATCCTCGTACTTCCCTGTTTCGGGGTGTTCTCCGAGGTCATCTCCACCTTCTCGGGTAAGCCGCTGTTCGGCTACCGCTCGATGGTGGTGGCCACCATGGTGATCACCCTCTTGGCCTTCGTCACCTGGCTGCACCACTTCTTCACGATGGGCTCCGGCGCCGACGTCAACGCCTTCTTCGGCATCGCCACCATGATCATCGCCATCCCCACCGGGGTGAAGGTCTTCAACTGGCTCTTCACGATGTACGGCGGCCAGATCCGCTTCGAGACGCCGGTGCTCTGGACGATCGGGTTCATGATCACCTTCGTCATCGGCGGGATGACCGGCGTCCTGATGGCCGTCCCGCCCAACGACTTCCTGCTGCACAACAGCCTGTTCCTGATCGCCCACTTCCACAACGTGATCATCGGGGCGGTGATCTTCGGAAGCTTCGCAGGGCTGAATTACTGGTGGCCCAAGGCCTTCGGCTTCACCCTGCACTCCGGGCTCGGCAAGGCGATCTTCTGGTGCTGGTTCGTCGGCTTCTGGCTGGCCTTCATGCCGCTCTACATCCTGGGCTTCCTCGGCATGACCCGGCGGATGAACCACACGGACAATCCGCTTTGGGTACCGTATCTGGTGGCTGCCGCCATCGGCGCCTGCATCATCATGACCGGGATACTGCTGCAGTTCGTGCAGATCGCGGTCAGCATTCGCCAGCGCCGTTACCACCGCGATATGACCGGCGACCCCTGGGGCGGCCGGACCCTGGAATGGTCCGTGCCGTCGCCGGCCCCGTCCTACAACTTCGCGCGCATACCTCAGGTCACCGGCCTCGACGCCTGGTGGACGCAGAAGGCCGCCGGCCGAACCGTGACGCCGCCCGCCTTCGAGGCGATCGAGACGCCGCGCAATTCTCCGATCGGCTTCATCACCGCCTTCTTCGCGGTTGTCGGTGGCTTCGGGGTGATCTGGCACATCTGGTGGCTTGCCGTACCCGCGGTGATCGCCGCCCTCGCCGCGCTGGTGACCTCGTCCTGGCGCCCCCGCGGCGAACTCATCCTTTCGGCCGACACCGTGGCCCGCACCGAGCGCAGCCTGCGCCCCCGCTCCGCCTAGAGGTTTTCATGACCACGCTCGATGCATCACGGCTCCCCTTCGCGGACCCGCCCCACGACCGCGCCGCCGACCGGCTCGGCGCCACGGGCTTCGGCTTCTACGTGTACCTGCTGAGCGACGCGATCCTGTTCGCCTCGCTGTTCGCCGCCTTCGCCGTCCTCCACCGCGCGACGGCCGGCGGGCCGACGGGACCGGAGGTCTTCAAGCTTCCGGGCGTCCTGCTGGAGACCGCCTGCTTGCTGGTTTCCAGCTTCACCTGCGGATTGGCGATGATCGCGGCCAACGCCGGCCGGAAGCTCGCGCTGACCGGATTCCTGGCCATCACCTTCGCCCTGGGCGCCGCCTTCCTGGGCCTGGAGGTCTCGGAATTCACCCGGATGATCGCCGAAGGCGCCGGGCCGGACCGTAGCGCCTTCCTCTCCGGCTTCTTCACCCTGGTGGGCGCCCACGGCCTGCACATCACCGTCGGACTGGCATGGATCCTGATCCTGTTCGGGCAGCTGTGGCGGGACGGCTTCGGCCCCGGCTTTTCCCGCAGGATCTTCTGCTTCTCGCTCTTCTGGCACGTGCTCGACGTGGTCTGGATCGCGATCTTCACCTTCGTCTACCTGATTGGATCCCAGCCATGAGCGACTACCAGGACAGCCGCGCGGCGGCGCCGCGCACGCCGGGCGAGGACGCCCGCGGCGGCGTCGGCCATTGGAAGACCTATGCGGTCGGTCTGGGGCTCGCCCTCCTGCTGACCGGCGCGGCCTTCGCGATGGCCGGCACGACCCTTATGACGCCGGCCAGCATCGTCGCAGGCCTCATCGTGTTGGCGATCGCCCAGATGATCGTGCACCTGATCTTCTTCCTGCACATCACCACCGCGCCGGCGCACAAGACCAACATCCTGGCCTTGCTGCTCACCTTCGTGATCATCCTGCTGGTGGTGATCGGCTCACTGGTGATCATGGGCCAGTCGAACGGCCTGATGATGCCCATGGATCAGCTCATGTCCCGTCAGCGCTGAGCACCGGCGTTCCCCCGACGAAAAGGCGCAGCATCTGGCGCTGCCCCCATTTCTAGGCGGCTCGGCTGTTCGGGAACAGCACGGTGACCATCGGTGAAGGCCGCCCAAGGTCTTGTCGGAATAGGACCGCGCGCCACCAGGAAACTGATTTGGGCGCCGCCGATCTTACCCCAGCCGGGACGCCGCCGTCAGCGCGACAGCCACTCCGGCAGCGCCGACCCGCGAGGCTCCAGGACGTGGGCATAGTGGCCAGGCGTAGCCGACATCTCAACCTGTTCGGTCATGCCGGTGTAGCGCCCCATCGGGGTGTCGGCCGTGAATAGGTCCGGAGGCGGATAGCTGTGCTCGTCGCATGATCCCGCCGTATAGCGCGCATAGTCCTTGTCGAATATTCCCAAGGACATCAGCCACAAGGTGGTCCGCGACAGCGAGACGGTCACCCGATAGCTTCCGCCTTCCACGGCGCGACGTTTAAGCGCCTGCAGGATGCCTACGGTGCCAAGCCATCCCGTGACGAAGTCGTTGATCGCGACCGCCGGCAGCTTGGGCGCAGCGTCGGTTCCCTCCAGACAGGCCAGGCCCAGCGAATAGGCGGTCGAGGTGTCGAAGCCGACGCGATCCGACCAGGGACCTTCGCGGCCGGCGTAGCAGACGCGTGCATGGATCAGTCCGGGGAAATCCCGGCAGAGCCGCGCCGCGCCGAGGTCGTGGGCCTCAAGATAGTGGGGCCGGCGGTTCGAGAAGAACACGTCGGCCGTGCCGAGCAGCTCCCGGAATCTGGCATGGGCCTCGTCCCTCTTGAGGTCGAGCCGAGCCGAGCGCATGCCGATATGGGAGGCATAGAGCAGGATGTCGTGCTCCCAATCCTGGGGATTCCAGATGTTCAGCACATCGGCGCCATGCAGCGCCAGCGCGCGGCCGATGGCAGGCCCTGCGATCACATGCGCCAGGCCGAGCGCGCGGACACCGTCGAGCGGCGTCTTGGCGTCCGGCGCGAACGGCTTGGGCGCGCTGTCGGCGATCTTCGTCACCTCGATCAGCGGCATGTCGCGCAGCGACTGGGTGTAGACGCCCATCTCCAGGATTTCCTGCAGCGGCCGCGCCAGCGCCATGACCACGCCGGCCTCCGCCGCGGCCGTCTCCAGATCTTCACCGTTCCATTGTCGGATCGCCGCGGCGGTCGCCGCCTTGGTGCTGACCGCGTTCAGCAGCTCGGACGTCCGCTGATGCAGCTTGGGATAATAGTCGGTGGGCAGAACCCATCGACCGTCTTTGGTCTCGTAGACCGACTCCTCGAAGGGGCTGTTCGGATCCGACCAGGCGCCGCCGAGATAGCCGTTCACGGTCTCCCACTTGCGCTCGTAGAAGCCGCCGTACCGGCGCATGGCCTTGCGCACGTCCACGTGGATATCTTGCGGCTGTCCCGTGCGCAGCCGCCATATCGAGGCGACCTGGAGCGCCTTGGCGGCCAGGCCAATCGCCGACATCGACGCGAAGGGCACGATCGTCGGGAGGATCGGATCCTTCCCATAGAAGGTGAGGCATCCGCCGCTTTCCGCGCCGGTGGCCCCGACAAGGTTCATCACGGCTTCGGTCTGGCCCTGCAGGTCGATTTCGGAATCGGTCTTGCGGGTGGCCAGGTTGGCCTGCAGGGCTTGAGTCAGGGCTTCGCCGCTTGCGATCATCGTCAGGCGTCCATGAGAGGGGAAAGGGACCGGTAATCGGCGGGATCTACAGGTCGTGGAGGAAGGCCAGCAGCAGCGCGTTGACCCAGGCCGGCCGTTTCGGCGCGGCGAAGGGGCGCCGATCCGGTCAGGTTTTTGGCGGCAGCGCGAAGGCGATGACGACGTCGGCGCGGTCCGGCGAGTGCGCCGCGCCGCCGACGGAAAGGACGATGTACTGGCGTCCGGTCTTCGGGGAGACGTAGCTCATCGGGGTCGCGCTGGCGCCCGCGGGCAGCCGGTATTTCCAGACTTCCCGGCCGGTCTGCGCGTCGTAGGCTCGGAAGTGGTAGTCCTGGAAGCCGCCGAAGAAGACCAGGCCGCCGGCGGTGGTCATCGTACCTGCGTAGGTGGGCATGCCCACCGGCATCGGCATGTGCGAGGCGATCCCGAACGGGCCGAGCTTCTCGGCGGTCCCCGCCGGGACCTGCCAGGCGATCTTGTGGGTGTTGAGGTCCACCGCGGTGATGGTGCCGAACGGCGGTTCGGTGCAGGGCACCCCGATCGGCGACAGCCAGAAATAGGTCGCCTCGCCGTAGGGCAGGCCCGCCATTGCGGCCGGTCCGTGGCCGTCGTGATCAGGCCAGGGGTGAGCCTTCGACCAGGCCGCATAGTTCGCGCGGGGGATCAGGTAGAATTCGCTGGGGATGCGGATGTCGTTGAAGAAGGCCAGGTGGTTGGTCGGGTCATAGGAGACGCTGCCCCAGTTCATCCCGCCGCCGTTGCCCGGCTGCTCGATGGACTTCTTCAGGCCAGGCGGTGTGAAGTCGCCGCCGTACTGATGCTGTAAGAACCCGATGCGGCACATCAGCTGGTCGAGCATCGTCGCCCCCCACATGTGCCGCTCGGAGAGGTGCTGGTCGCCGATCGTCGGCATGCCCGTCGAATAGGGCTGGGTCGGCGACAGGTGTTCTCCAGGGACAGCCCCGGCCTGCGTCACCGGCTTCTCCTCGATTGTCGCCAGCGCTGCCCCGGTCTCCCGGTTCAGCAGGAAGATCTGGCCGCGCTTGGTCGCCTGCAGCAGGGCCGGCGTCATGTGGCCCTGGCCGTCGGGCGCGTCGACCAGCGCCGGCTGCGACGGCAGGTCGTAGTCCCAGATGTCGTGGTGGACGGTCTGGACCTTCCAACGCTCCTTGCCCGTCTCCACGTCGACCGCGACGACCGAGGAATTGTAGGCGTCGGAAGCCTTCATGCGTTGCCCGCCGAAGTAGTCCGGGGTCTCGTTGCCGAGCGGCAGGTAGACCAGGCCAAGCCGGTCGTCATAGGCGGCGTGAGTCCACATGTTGGGGGTGGCGCGGGTATAGGTCTGCCCCGGCGGCGGCGCCCCGGAGTTCGACGGGTTGCCGAGGTCCCAGGCCCAGGCCAAGGCGCCAGTGCGGGCGTCGAAGGCGCGGACCACGCCGGAAGGCTCGCCGACCGTCTGGTTGTCGAGGACGTATCCGCCCACGACGACCTTGTTGCGGGCGACGAGGGGCGCAGAGGTCACGAAGTAGAATCCCGGCTTTACCGGCCCCATGCCCTCCCTAAGATCGACTTGGCCGTGGTCGCCGAAGTCCGCGCAAGGCTCCCCGGTCTTGGCGTCGAGCGCGATCAGGCGCGCGTCGGTGGTGTTGTTGAGGATTCGCTCGGCGCAAGGTCCGGTCGCCGCCACGCCGGCGACGGCGGGCAAGGCGTAGTAGCCCAGGCCACGGCACCGCTGCCAGGTCGCGCCCTTGGCGTGCGGGTCATGGGTCCAGCGTGCGGCGCCGGTGTCGGCGTCCACCGCCGAGACGATGTCGTTTTGCGAACAGGTGAAGAGGGTGTCGCCGATCTGCAGCGGCGTGTTCTGCAAGACGCCGGGTCCGTGGTCGCCATTGTGGAACTGCCAGGCGACTTTGAGGTCCGCGACATTGCTGCGGTTGATCTGGTTGAACGGTGCGTAACGGGTTCCCTCGGTGGTGCGCCCATAGGCCGTCCAGTTCGAAGGCGCGTTGTCGATCGTGGGCGTCTGGAATTGGCCGCCGGCCGTGGGCTTGATCGCGCCGTGGATGGTGAACGCCGCCGCGAACTGCGCGACCAGCAGGACGGCCGCCACGCCGCCGGCCGCCGCCATGGGCCATCGCTTGCCCTTGGCGCACCAACCGGCTGTCAACAGCAGGGCCGCCGCCGCGAAGCCGATCGGCATCATGAGGCGCGGGAAGAGCGCCCAGTAGTGGGCGCCGACCTCCCAGAGGGCCCACGGGATGGTCAGCAGTGCGATGCCGCCCACCCACCAGGCCCCAGCCGGCCGCAACCTCACCAGCAGGTAGGCCGCCACCAGATAGGCCGCGCCGGCCGCCAGGTAGTAGGGCGAACCGCCCAGGGTCAGCAACTCGATCCCGCCGCCCAGCAGCCCAAGGCCGATCAGGCCGAGGACCACGCCCAGGATCCGGGTGAGGAGTCGAAATATCCCCGTCGGGCGCGTCTCGACCCCGCTGCTGGCGCTGACATTCGACATGTTCGCTCCGATCGATGTGGGGCTCTGAGCGGGCTCGGCTTGAGCCACCTCCCCAGTCACCTGAGGTTAGGAGCGGCGCCGTTCGCCATCGATCCCCCGGACGGGGGAGATGCAGAAGTTTCAAGGCCTTCGCCGGCTTCGTAGAGCGCCCCCCGTCTGGGGGATTGGCGGGCCGTCGAGGGGAGCGAGGATGCCGGACGCGCGACGCCCCGGAGGCCGGCATGCTCCTCTTAGGACTTATGATCGTCTCGACGGGACTTGCGATGCCCGTGACGGCGACCTTGCAGATGCGATGGTTCCGAACGCGGCTCGACAAGGGATCCGACAGCTACTTTGAAGAGCAGCGGTCGCGACGAACCTATGTGTGGCTGAACGGCCGTGGCGGCATCGCCTTGCGTGGCCTGCTGCTTGCGGCGTGGGGTCTGCTCCCCTGTCTTGTCGCGCTTCATCATGTTGGCCGCTGAAGCCGCCGGCGCGGCGGTTCAGGAGGACTGGTCGATCACCGTGTTGATCCGCCAGCCGCCCGGCCCCAGGGCCGTGAGATAGGCGAAATGCGCTTCCTGCGTGACGCCGGTGAGAAAGTTTCCGAGCCACTCAGCTTCGACGATGGCCGCTCGCGGGCCTAGAAGGTGGATGGCCAACGCCGTGGTCGTCGCCTTGGTCAACCCGCTTCGCCGCAGGCTTTCGACCTTCGCGCCGATCCCACCGAAGCCCGTGATCGCCTCCGGCGTCCGCATCACGATATCGGCTGTGCGGCCCACAATCCGCGCCGGCGCGACGTAGTAGTCGAGAAGGATCGCGGTATTGGCTCTGTCGCCCGAAGCCAGATCGGAGAACGCGGCCACGTAGCTCGAGAACCAAGCCGCCACCTCCGCGGTAAGGGCCGAAGCTGCCGGCTCGTCGATTTGGTTCTGCACGGAGGAATCCCAGCGGGTCGCCGCATGTCGCGTATGCGCAGCAGCGTTTCCTTCGGAATGTGAATCGGGGGGCCTTCGGCGCCTATCACCCGTTCGGGGGGCGAGGCCATCAGCGACGGGTCGATGCGCAGCCGGCGTCCTGAACGCGGGTCCGTACAAAACGGCCCTCTGCAATTCTATAGGCGCGCGCCGGGTTCGGGCCTTGTCGCCCTGGCTCAAGGGCGGTCGCAGGACGGCCCTCACCCGCACAGTGCTCGACGCAGAGGATTCGTTCGGCATGACGACCCCACACGACCAGACTGGCTACTCACGGCGCGGACTGCTGTCCGCCACTGCTAGCGCCAGCGCCACGGCGGTGATCGGCCTTGGCGTCGCCACCTCGACCCGAGCGGCGCCACGTCGCGTCGCGCCCACGGCGCATCACACCACAGGAGACAAAATGGACACCTTCACCACCCAGGACGGCGTGCGCATCTACTACAAGGACTGGGGGACCGGTCAGCCGATCGTCTTCCATCACGGGTGGCCGCTGAGCGCCGACGACTGGGACGCCCAGATGATGTTCTTCGTCGAGCGTGGCTTCCGGGTGATCGCTCACGACCGGCGCGGACACGGCCGATCGACCCAGACGTCGAGCGGCAACGACATGGACACCTATGCCGCCGACGTCGATCAGCTGAGCAAACACCTGAAGCTGGAGGGCGCCGTCCATATTGGCCACTCGACGGGCGGTGGCGAGGTGGCCCGCTACGTCGCGCGTTACGGCACGACGAACCGCGTCGCCAAGGCCGTCCTGGTCAGCGCGGTGCCGCCGATCATGCTCAAGTCGGCGGCCAACCCCGGCGGCCTTCCCATCGAAGTGTTCGACAGCTTCCGCACAGCCCTGGCCACCAACCGCGCGCAGTTCTTCCGCGATGTGCCCACCGGCCCGTTCTACGGCTTCAATCGGCCGGGCGCTAAGGTCAGTCCCGGGGTCATCGACAACTGGTGGCGCCAAGGCATGATGGGCGGGGCCAAGGCCCACTACGACTGCATCAAGGCCTTCTCCGAGACCGACTTCACCGGGGACCTTAAGGCCATCGATGTGCCCACCCTCGTGATGCACGGCGAGGATGACCAGATCGTGCCATTCGCCGACGCCGGCCCGCTCTCCGCCAAGCTGCTGAGGAAGGCTACGATCAAATTCTATCCTGGCCTGCCGCACGGCATGTGCACGACCAATCCGGAGATCATCAACCCGGACCTGCTGGCCTTCATCAAAGCCTAGCCCACCTTCTCCTCCAACGGCTCCAGGCGCCTGCTCGCCGAAATCGGCGGGCGGGCGGGCGTTTGCGTTGGACTAGCGGGGCTCTTCAACCCACGCGATGAAATCGGGATGCGTGTCGAAGCCCTCGCGCAGGTCCGGCCAGTGGCGGCGGAAGAGCGGCGTGCAGAACAACCGGGTGATGTCGGCTTCCCAGATGGCCCAGATGGGCTTGGCGATGAATCCCGCCTTTCGCAGCGCATGGAACTCGAAGACGATGTGCAGCGCCTGGGTCAGGCCCTGCTTCTGGCCGGACTCGTTGGAGAGGGTCTCACGCACCAGGTGCACGCGTTCCGAATAGGTCAGGAAGATCTGCACGCCGATCTGATGGCTGTTGTTCCGGACCGCGATGTAGACCGCGATCCCGCCCACCAGTGTCGTGGCGAGCGTGACGAACTTGAGGATCAGGTCCACCATCCGCGTGTCTCCGAGCCGTCAGGGCTTGGCGGCGAGGGGCGCGTCGCCGGCCTTCGACCACCCGCCCCCGAGGCCCTGGAAGAGACTGACCGCGGCGTCCAGCCGGTCGACGCGGGCCTGCACTAGGGTGAGCTGCGCGGACAACAGCGCCCGCTCCGCGTCGATCTGGTCGAGGTAGGGGGCGTAGCCGGAGCGGTAGCGGCTCGTCGCCAGCTTGAGCGCGGCCGCGTAGGCGTCGCGCGTCTGGACGAGCGCCCGCTCCTGCTCCGCCGAGCGCCGGACGCCGGCCAGGGCGTCCTCGACATCGCGGAACGCCGAAAGCGCGGTCTTCCGATAGGCGAAGGCGGCCTCATTGCGGCGGGCCGCGACGATCCCTTCCTGGGCGCGCAATCGGCCAGCGTCGAAGATCGGTCCCAACAGTCCGGCGGCGAGGTTAAAGGTGCCCGTCGGGTTCTGTTCGATCAGGTCGGCGACGACGCCACCGCCCTGCACGCTGAGCTGCAGGCGCGGCATGAAGGCCGCGCGCGCCGCGTCCAGAGAGCGGTCGGCGGCCACCATCTGTTGTTCCGCCGCGGCCACGTCAGGCCGGCGGCGTAGCAGGGATGACGGCATTCCGCCGGGAACGACGGGCGGCTCCAACGCGGTGAGCGCCACGCCACGGGGGATCTCACTGGGACTTTCGCCTAGCAACAGGCTCAGCGCATCCTCCTGCCGGCGGATGGCCAGTTGGGTGGCGGGCACCAGTTGCTCGGCAGAATGATATTCCGCCTCGGCCTGCCGCAGGTCCAGCTGGGCGGCGTAGCCAGCGTCCGCGCGCCGGCGGATCACGCGCAGCGCCTCACCCCTCGCCTGCAGGGTGTCCTGGAGCACCCCGAGGCGGGCGTCGAGCGCCCGAAGGTTCAGATAGGCTTGGGCCGCGGACGCCGCGACGGCCAGGCGAACCCCGTCCCGCGCGTCCTGGCTCGCAAGCAGGCTGGCGCGTGCCGCGCGACTGGCGCTCCTGAGCCGGCCGAAGAGATCTAGGTCCCAGGTCGCGGTGACCGTGACGCCGCCGAAGTTCTGCTCCTCCGGAATACCGAATCCCGGATTGACGTCGCGGACGCGACCGCCCTGGCCGCCACCGACCAGATCGGGGAGCCGCTCGGCCGCGGCGAGACGGTATTGCGACCGGGCCTCCTCGACCCGCTCCGCGGCGATCGCGACGTCATCGTTGTGCGCCAGGGCGGTCTCGACGACCCGCGTCAGGGCCAAATCGCCAAAGCTTGTCCACCAGGGGTCCGGACCGGCGCCGGCCAGCGCGCCCGGGGATCGCCAGGCAGCAGGGGCCGTGAAGGCGGCCTCAGCCGGGATCGGCGGCCGCACCCCCGCGCAGCCGGCGAGCAGGGCTGCGCCTACGAGGAGTGTCAGGCGCTTCATGGCCGCCTCGTGTCGACGCGGGCTTCCACCGACATGCCGGGCCGTAGGCGCGCAGCCAGGGGCTGGTTGGCGTCCAACCGGATGCGGACGCCGATGCGCTGCGGCACCTTCACGAAATTGCCGGTGGCGTTGTCGGGCTTGAGGACCGCGAATTCCGACCCTGCCGCCGGCGAAAGCTCTTCGACCCGGCCTAGGAGCTTCGCACCGCCAAGCGCGTCGACCTTGAAGCTCGCGGGCTGGCCCGGCGCCATGTGCGACGTCTGGGCCTCCTTGTAGTCAGCGATCACCCAGTGATCGGGCGGCACCAGGGACATCAGCTGCGTGCCGTTGGTGACGAACTGGCCGAGCCGGACGCCGACCTCGCCAAGCTGCCCGCCTTCCGGCGCGCGGATGACGGTGTGGTCGAGGTCGATCCGCGAGGCGTCCAGTTGCGCCTTTGCCGCCTTCACCTGCGCGTCGAGGCCGCCCCGTCCGACGTCCACCGTCCGGAGATCCTCCTTGGCGATCGACCCGCCCGCCTCGGCTTGGCGCACCTGCGCCTCGGCCTGTTTCAGCGCCGCGAGCGTCTGGTCGCGTTCACGCTTGGAGATCGAACCGTCGCTCACCAGATCGTCGGCGCGCGCCATGTCCGCCTGGGCGCGCAGCAGCTGCGCCTGGGCGCTGCCGAGGCCGGCCGTCTGGCTGAGGATCCCGGCGGCGCGGGCCTTGTGGGCCTGTTCGCTGTTGGCCAGGCCGGCCTGGGCCGCCGCGAGATTGGCCTCTGCCTGTTCCACCCGGGCGCGGTAGGGACGGTCGTCGATGCGGGCCAGGACCGCTCCGGCAGGCACGGTCTGGTAGTCCCGGACGGCGACTTCCACCACATAGCCGCTGACCTGCGGTGCGATCACCGTCGTGCGGCCTCGGACATAGGCGTTGTCCGTACGCTCGACCGCACCGCTGAAGGGCGGAAGCCTCCAAGCGGAGAGCACCGCGAACATGCCGACAAGGGCCGCCACCACGACGGTGACGCTCACAACCAAGCTGGGGCGCTTCGGCGTCCAATGTGCGGGCCGGCTCGGCGCCGCGGCGGCGCTGTCCGTGTCGGCAGGTTCAGTCATGTGGCGGCCTCCGGCGCGGGGAAGAAGCGGGCCCGGAACGCGGTCAGCGCCACCAGGTAGAGCACGTACAGCGCGGTCATCAGACCGAGCGCCGCGACCAGTCGGAACACGTCGTTGAAGGCCAGGACGGCGGACTGCTGCGCCAGCGCCTGACCGAGCAGCTTGCCGCCCTCCTGGGTGCGCAACAGCGGGTCGGCCACGGTTCCAGACAAGGCCGCGGCGCCGCCAAGCCGAGCCGCGACGGTGGGATCCGTCGGCAGCATGTGATCCGAGAGCGTCACGGCATGGGCGCGGGCTTCGATCACCTGATAGGTGCCGAGCAGGGCAGATCCCGCCAGGCCGCCGACGTTCTGGGTGGTGCTGAACAGCACCGCGAAGGTGACGAAGAAGGCCGCGCCCCGTTGCGACATCCGCAGGAAGCCGAAGACGTTGGCCGGCCCCATGAAAAGGGTCGTGCCGAACCCCAGCAGGCACTGGCTGAGGATCAGATCGTGGGGCCGCGTGAGTACGGTCGACTGGGCGTCGAGGCCAGCCCCAACGGCGACGATCAGGGCCGCCGCGATCACCTGGTAGGGCAGCCGCTTGACCGACAGCGTCAGGACCGCCGTCACCAAGCCCGCGACCATCGACAGGGCGACGCCAGCGAACAGCAGCCGCAGCTGATCGTTGGTCAGGCCGCCCGCCGACAGCAGGCCGACCGAACCGTAGCTCTGCTCGGCAAGCGCCAGGCGCACCAACAGCGCCACGCCGGCGAACCGCAGGATGTCGACGTTGCTGAACCAGCTGAAATGGATCAGCGGGTTCGACCGGTGCGTCTCGATCAGGATCGCGGCGGCGAACAGCGGGATCGCCGCGGCGAGCATCCAGCCCAAGGCCGGCGTCTCGTTCCACCAGAGCAGACGCCCCAGGCCCAGCACGCCACTGAGCAGGAGAAAGGCCGGGACCAGTAGACCGATGGTCACGAGGTCCAGGCGAGAGAAGGCCTTGCTGCGTTCGCTGGGCGGGAGCGGTACGGCGAGCGTGGCTGCGACGAGGACGAACGCCACCGCCAGTTCCAGCAAGTGGAGGCCCCGGCCATGGCTGGCCACCAGCAAGTCGACGGGGATCATCCGCGCCAGCGGCGTGCCAAGCTGGGTCAGGCCCAGGCCTATCACCAGGGCGATGGGCCGGGTCTTCGGTGTGACAGCCTGGAGCAGGTAGTAGATGCCGAGGCTGACCAGGGCCGCGGCCATCATGCCGTTGACGGCCCGCGCCACCACCGCGGCGGCGAAGGTCGGGCTGACGAGTTGGACCGCCCCCGCCAATGCGTAGAGCAGCAGCAGGCACAGCGTGACCGCCGGAATTCCGAACTGCGCGCGCGCCTTCACCAGGGTGAGGTTGGCGCTGGCGTTCATCGCCACATAGATCGCCGGGAGCCAGCTCAGCTGCGCCACATAGCTGTCCATCGCGCCCGGCAGGTTCGCAACATTCGCGCTGATCAAGGCGTTGGGGAAAGTCGACAGAACCCCGATCAACACCCCTACGAGCGCATAGGCGATCCGCCGGCCGAGGGGATGTCGCGGCACAAACGGCGAGCCGGGGAAGCTCGGCCGCTCGTCAGGCAGGAACTGATATTCCTGGGTCAGCAAGGTCATGCGGGCCACGGCCGGTGCGAATGGTGAGGGCGCCTCGGCGAGCTGTCGGAGAGCGGCATGGTGCGGGCCTTAGCGGCGCCCCGGGACATGCGGGGTCGGATCGCGGCAACCCTAGGAGCGGCGCCTCGCCCGCTTAATCCCCCGGATGGGGGGGCGGTTTGCGGCGCCTGTCTTCCCACCTCAGGTCCGATGGCTCGCGGGAGGGCAGGCGCCCTGGCGCCGGGATCGGCGCGCGTCCTGAGGCCCGTCTTTATTTTGATTAGCACCGCTTAATTCGCCAGTGCGGACGCTGCTGGCCATGGTCACGGTGTCCCCGGTCCTCGCTGTCGAGCCGCCGGCGGGCGGGAGCCGCCAGCGATGCACCAGCAAATACAGACCGACATCCTCCAGAGCGGGATCACCGCGCTTCATGGCGACACCGGCCTGGAGGCGCCCGCCTTGCGGGCCGCGGCCTATGGCCAGGACTGGCAGGGCCGCCTGGCGGAGATTTTCGACGCCACGGCGACCCCGCCCTGCCCCGCGGACCTGACGGGTCGGGAATGCACCATCCTACAGCTGCTGAGCCGCGGCTTCTCCAACAAGGAGGCCGCCAAGACTCTCGGGATTTCCCCGGAAACCGTGAAGTCGCACGTCAAGAACATCTTCCTGAAGCTCGCCGTGGACCGCCGCGCGCAAGCCGTCTCACGCGCCCTTGGACTGGGCGTCATTTCTGCGGGCTGACGCCCGACTCCAGGAGATCGTCATGAACTTCTCAACGTCGGCCCGTCCGGCCTCGGCCACGACGCCCGCAGGCGTCGCGCTAGGCGCGCCCGGCCCCTTCGCTCAGACCGGTGAGGCCGTGTTCAAGCTGCTTCGTGACGGCCTGAGCGCCATGGACGACAACCGCGCAGCCGCGATCGCCTGCATTCAGCGGGCCTATGCGCTGCTGGAAAGCCAGCACGACCGGCGGGACATGGCGTCTGCCGACCGCGTGCCGGGCAGCCTGGCGACCTGGCAGATCCGGCGCGCCACCGCCCTCATCAACGCCAACCTCGACCAGCCGATCGCCACCCACGAGCTGGCCGCCTGCGTGCGCCTCAGCCCGGACTACTTCGCCCGAGCCTTCAAGCTGAGCTTCGGCGTCACCCCGCACACCTACATCTTCCAGCGCCGCCTGGAGCGGGCGCAGGAGCTGATGCTCACCACCGATCAACCCCTCTGCCAGATCGCCCAGGACTGTGGGTTCGCCGACCAGGCGCACTTCACGCGGCGGTTCCGACTGGCGCACGGCGCGACCCCGCACGCCTGGCGCTGCGCTCAGCTGGGGTCCTATCGCTTCGCGGCGTAAGCAGGGCCACACAAAGACCCGAGAGGACAAGGTTCTAGCCCTCGGCGCGACATGCGCCGGGGACGTCTTCGCGTCCGGCCTCAGTCGTCGGCCGTGCACGGGAAGGACAGCATCGCCGCCACGCCTTGCGGCGCGTCGCACCACTCAATCCGACCGCCCAGTTGTTGGGCCAGACCCCGGACGACCTGGCTGCCCCGGCCGGGCTTGCCCCGCCGCGCTGAGCGGCCGTCGCTGACGATCCAGCATTGGACTCGGCCGTCGGCGCAAGACATCAGGACGCTTATGACGCCGGGGCGGCCGCCCAGGCCGTGGCGCACCGCGTTGGTGATGAGCTCGGCGCAGATCAGGCCAACGCGCCAGCAGCGGTCGGCTGAAAGCCAGCAGGTCTGCGTGCTCAGTTCAAGATGGATGCCGCGCTCGCAAAGTGTGGCTTCGCAGAGGGCGCGGCACAGACATGCCAGATGATCGGCGAGATCGATCTCCTCGTCGATAAACGGCCGCTGCAGCGCGCGGTGGGCGGTCGCGCAGCGACGCAGCTGCTGTGCGGCCAGGCTCAGGACATCCCGGGAGGCGGCATCGCCCGTTCCTGCCGCCGCCACCGAGAGCTGCGAGATCGCCGCGGCGTACTCGTTCACCACCCGGTGGGAGATCTCGTCCACGAAGATGAGCGTTGCGGCGTCCATGTCTCGCCTGGGCGGCGTACTTCGGGCGGTCATCTGTGGGTCAAGTCTTGCCATCGCCCCGCAATCTGCAGGGCGCGCCGTCTTGACGCTTGTTGGTCCGGGCGCTCGATTGAACGGTTCAGCGATACCGCAGCGGTCCAGGCCGCGGGCCGCGTCGGTATCAGGGCTTGGCCAGCTGAGCTCGCGCCCGCCGAAGATCGAAGGTCTCAAAGCCCTCCGTGAACGAAGCATAGGTCTGGCGCAGGACGTCCCTGCCTTCGGAGGCGCGCCCGCCGGCTTCCAGGACTTCACAGAGGCTCATGGCGGCGCGCAGCGCCCAGCTGCGCCCGCCTCGCGCGCGGGCGAGATCGAAAGCGTCCCGGATCAACCGCTCAGCTTCCGCGGCGCCCGTCGCCCCGAACTGCTGGAAGTGTCGCAGACCCCGGAGCCGAAAGACCTCCGCGCGATACCAGGCGGGATCGCCGCGATCGGTCCGCTCATCGATCCAGGGGGCGAAGTGGGATTCGTGGGTCGTGCAGGCCATGGCCCGGGCGAAAGGGAAGAAGTCCATTTCCCGTTGCGCGAAGTCGCTGACAGGCGGCGGCGCCTCGTCAAGCAGCGGCGCCAGGGCGGCCTCCATCGATCGTTCCCAGACTGCCCAGTGCTCGACCTGCAGGGTCTCCGCGTAGCACTTCGTCAAGGCGATGATCCGGCGCGCCAACGGGATGTCGCGCAGCCACAATGGGACAGGACCGCCGCTGGTCACCGCGAGGTAGAGCGAGGGCAGATGCTTCAGCTCCTCGGCGGCGTCGAGCGCCGCCACCATGTCCGCGCGGGCCTGGTCGGGGTATCCGCATACCCAGTGGGCGCGGGCGCGGTTGGTAAGTGACGAGATGTGGACGTTGATCTCGAACGGTACGGTCGGCGCGGCGCCCAGCGTCCGTCCTGGGCCGGCCAGCAAGCTGTCGGCGATCTGCTTGGCCTCGGGCGACTGGTCCAGGAAGAACAGCGAATAGCCGTGGTGTGAGGTCTGGAGGACGTCCGGAGCCGGGTGATTGGCCCGTTCCGCGGCGGAGCGGATGCGCAGTGCGTAGGCGGCGCCCACCTCGCACTCCAGGTTTCCCGTCTGGTTCTGATAGAGCCCAAGGAGGGCGGTCAGTTCCTGCGTCGCGTCGCCAACGCCCTCCGCCAGGATCAGCGCCTGGTCGAGCGCGGCCCGGGTGACGCCGGTGAGGCCGTTTTCGAAATCTGCGAGCGCCAGGATGTTCGCCAGGCGCGAGGCGAGACGAGGATCGGGAGGCTCGATCCGCGCCGCGGCCTCGACCGCGCGCTGGGTCCAGGCGTGAAACTCGGACACCAGTTGCAGGTCGAACCAGAGCGGCGCGGAGGCGACGATGAGCTGGCAGGCCAATCTCTGATCGCCCTGGGGCGACAGGCCCCAGTTTAACGCGCGTCGCACATCATCGACCAGAAGCCGCGAGGCGCCGCTCGCCCGCAGGTCCACGCCCTGACGCTCCAGGAGATCGACGTGATAGGCCGCGTGACGGCGGCGGATCTCGTGAGCATCGTCGACGGCTTCCAGCTTCTCAGCGGCGTAGGCCCGCGTGGTCTCCAGCAGCCGGAACCGCAAATCCGTTGGCGTGATGTCATTGGCGACGAGAGACTTGGCGTGCAGCCGCGCAAGCACGCCTCCGGCCTCGCCAAGGTCCTGCAGGCCGATCACCGAGCCGGCGGCTTCCAGGGTAAAGCCCCCAGCGAAGGCCGAGAGGCGCCGCAAGGCCGCCTGTTCGCCCTCCTCCAACAGGCCATAGCTCCAATCCAACGCCGCGGTCAGGGTGCGGTGGCGCTCAGAAGCCCCTCGCATGTCTGGCTGAATAAGCCGAAGCCGCGTGTCGAGCCGGCTGGCGAGGCCGGGGATGCCGAACACCCCAACCAGGGCGGAGGCGAACTCGATCGCCAACGGGAGCCCGTCGAGCTGGCGACAGATGGCGCCGGCCAGGGATGCGTTTTCATCCCCGAGCACGAACCCGTTGGTCGCAGCGCTGGCCCGCTCGACGAGTAGCTGCACGGCGGGATAGGTCAAGGCGTCGGCCGCGCTCAGGTTCGGGGCGTCGGCCGGCGCGTCCAACGGGGCCAAGCGGTAGATTGCCTCACCGCTGATTCGTAGCGGCTCGCGGCTTGTCCCCAACAGGACGACGTCAGGGCATTGCCGCACGACGACAGCCGCGAAGTCGGCGACCGCGTCGATAAGGTGCTCGCAGTTGTCCAGGAGCAGCAGGCTATTGGCTCGTCGCAATGCCGCGACCAGGGCTTGGACATGATCGCCGGCTCCCAGTTCCATCCGCATGGTCGCCGCGACAGCGGCGGGCACATGCTCCGCGTCGCGAACCGCGGCGAGATCCACCAACCAGACGCCGTCGGGATGGCGCGCCTGCTCCGACTGGGCGACATGCAGCGCCAAGGTCGTCTTCCCCACGCCCGCAGGCCCGGTGATCGTAACGAGGCGGCTCTGGCGCAGTTTGGCGATCACCGCCTCGAGGGATCGCGACAGACCGATCACGGACCCAAGGCGGACCGGAAGGTTGGTGGGCGTCGCGACCACGGCAAGCGGCAATGGCGACGTGGCGGTCGTTTGATCATCGACGATCGGCGCCACAAACCGGTATCCGCGACCCGGAATGTTGACGATGTACTGGGCGCCGCCCTGCCCGTCCCCGAGCGCCTGACGCAGGGCGGCTATATTCACCGTCAGATTGTTATCTACGACGGTCGTGTCGGGCCAGACCGCAGCCATGATCTCGGCGCGGGAAACGACCTGTCCCGCGCGCGCCATGAGCAGGATGAGTATCTGCCGCGCGCGGCTGCCGAGGCGCACCACGTCCTCGCCGCGGAACAGCGCCTCGCCGTGGTTCTGGAGACGAAAGGGGCCGAAGCGCACATAGGACGACGACGCGGGCGTTGGCGTCGCGCCCGGCGCCTCGTAAGAGGCGACGTCGCCCGCTCCGGTCGAAGCGGTCGTCTCCCGAACAGGACTCCCGGCGTTGCCGTTCATCAGACCATGTCCGCCCGTTCCCGATCCGAAGGCGGCGCCAGCGGATCCTGCCTGAGGTTAGCGAGGATCGGTCGATAGCGCGTCCACGGAAGCAGCAGGTGCGCCTCCCTCTTTCGGGCGATCAAAATCTAAACCCGAGGCGGATGGTATGAATCACGCCGCTGAAAGTCGACCCGGTCGGCCGACCGCCGTCAGGGCGCCGCCCGTCGGCGGCGCAAGAAGGCCGCTAAGGTCTCACGTAGCCAGTCCAGGCCTCCGGTATTGGGACCGGTGACGAATGCGACCCCCGCAGGGACCGTGACGGCCACCTGCACACCCACGCCCGGCGGGCTGGAGAGCTCGAGCTTGGCATCGATCTTGTCGGCGCGTTCGCGCATGCCGAGGAGACCGAAATGCCCCGATCGGCCAGTTGCCACCACATCGCGCGGCATGCCCACGCCGTCGTCAACGATCCGCAGCGTGAGCGCCCATCGGCTGTAGATCAGCCGAACGTCAATGGTTCCGGCGCCGGCATGGCGGAACGCGTTTGATATCGCTTCCCGCCCGATGGCCGCCAACTCTTCGCCGACGATGGGATGCAGCCCGCGCGGTCCACCTTCGACCGCAAGCTGGAACCGCGCCTCGCCTGTCCCGGCCATGGCCTGGGCGGCGTCGCTGAGCGCGGCGGCCAGGCCGCCCGGTCGATCCAGAGTCCGTAGATCCCGCACCCGGTTGCGGCCTGCGATCAGCACTTCATCCGCACGCGTCAGAACCGCGTCTAACTCCGCCTGCGCGGGCTGGTCTCCAGGCAGCCCTTCCATGACCGCCTGCAATCTCAGCACGAGGCCCTGGAACCCCTGCAGGAGCGTATCGTGCAGCTCCCGGGCGATGCGTTCCCGCTCGTCTAGCCGCTCTTCCAGACGCGCCTGGATGGCCGACGCGAGCTGCCGGATTCGCAAGGTATAGGCCAACCACAGGGCGGCGCCCGCCAGGATCGCGCACAAGGCCAGGAACTCCGGCCTTTGGACGAAGGTGGGAGGGATCTTGAATCGGACGGTTGCGCCGGTGGTGTTCCAGACCCCGTCGTTGTTGGCGGCGATGACCTGGAAGCGATAGTGGCCGGGCCCCAGTCGCGTGTAGAAGGCCTCGCGGCGACCGCCCGCATCGATCCAGGTCTTGTCGACGCCCTCCAGGCGGTAGCGGAAACGCACCCGATCCGGATTCTGCAGGCTGAGGGCCGTGTAGTCGATCTGGAGGTTGGAGGCGCCCGCAGGCAGCTTCACCACGCGTTCGCCACCGTAGACGTGGCCATCTGCTGTGATCCCTCGAATGGCGACTGGGGGCGCAACCGGATCGCGGTAGAGATGCTGCGGATCGATCCAGACAAGATTGCTGACGTTGAGGAACCAGAGGCGACCGTCCGGACCTCGTACGGCGGTGCTGCCGAATTTGCCCACGGCGGCGGTGGACGTCAGGCCGTCGCGAGCGTCGAAGAGCTGCGCATCGAGCCGCACCGTCCGATCGAGGAAGGCGTGCTGCAATTGTCCGGTGTCGACGCGGTAAATGCCGTTGGCCGTGTGAAGCCAGGTGCCACCCCTGTCGTCCGCGACGATCCCCATGGTCTCGTTGAGGTACGGCGCCTGATCGTGCGACAGTGTACGGAACCTCTGGCCGTCAAATCGCGACACACCCAGGAGCCCCCCCACCAGAACACCGTCCGCATCAGGAACAAAGACATTCACGGTTCCTACGTTGGGCCCGTTCGCACCCGCATAGGTGTCAATGTGATCGCCGATGACGCGATCCATCGCGCCGTTCAGGGTCCCCGCGATCCACAGCGCGCCCTGCTGGTCGAACCGAAGGCCCGAGGATCCCGCTGGATTGACGCCCGGCGCGGTGAAGGGCGCCCAGGTATCGCCCCGCCGGCGGAAGACCCCGCGCGCAGCAATGGCAGCCCAAAGAACATGGCCGCTTTCGGCCGCGGACTCCACGTGACCGATATCGATGCTCTTGGGCAGGTCGATGGTCGTCGCGACGCCATCGCGTAGTCTGAACAGCGGTCGGCCGGAGCCATAGAGCACGCCGTCGGACCCGGCCGCATTGAGGACCGTGGCGTCGTCGGCCTGGACCATCAGCCGCTCCGGCGCGCCCCGGGCGATGCGATAGAGGTGTTCGTGCCCCTTGGGCCGGCCCGGACTGTCCGGCGCAAAGCCATCCGCCACATAGACGGCGTCGGCGGAGGCGCTGATGTCCGGGGCCCGACCCTGCAACGCGACAGCGGATTCCGTCACCACATTGGCAGGCGAGAAGCGGTCCAGCCCTTGCGCGGTCGCGACCCAGATGTCGCCCTCGCGGTCCTCGAACAGCATCCTCGCAACATCGCTTGTCAGGCCATCGCGACCGGCAAACGCCTCAACGACGGCGCGCGGCCCCGCGACCGACCGGACCCGATAAAGTCCAAAGGCGGAAACCGGATTGGCGGCCCACAAGACGCCGTCGCGATCCAGCAGCGCATGCCCCTGGACGCCTGGCGCGAGGGGCGCGCCGACCTGGGGCGATGGCGGCGGCGCCCCAGACGGACCAAGGTCAGGCAGCGCGTAGAAGTGCTTCAGAGTGGTGTCGCCCGTCCACAACCGGCCATCGGGGGCGCGTGCGAAGTCGATGATGCTGCCGCCATAGGCATCAGCCTTCAGGAACCCTTTCGCGCCCGGCCTGAGGTAGTAGAGGCCAAGCAGGTTCTTCGACCAGACCACGCCGTCTCTTGCGACCGCGAGCCCCCAGATGCCTCCCGGCTTGGTGTAGCCTTCCGAACTGCCCCAATCGCTCGCCATGACGTGCCAGCCCTGGCCATCGACCCGCGCGACCTGGCTCATGGTGGCGACGAAAACCTCGCCATTGCGGCCTGGAGCGATATGCAAAACGCCTGCGGACGGGATCGAACGGGGCGCGGTCACCGTGGTGAGGACGCCATGGCTTAGCCGCGACAAACCCGTGCTCGATCCGATCCAGAGGTCGCCTGTGCTGCTCACCGCCAGCGAGAAGACGGAGACGCCCGGCAGCGGATGAGTGAACGGCTCAACGCGCACGCCGTCGAACCGGTAGAGCCCTGAATCCGCGCCCAACCAAAGGTAGCCGTCGGGCGTCTGGGCGATCGACGAGATATTGGCAGGCATGCCATCAAGGCGGGTCCAAGCCGTATGGCGGAACTGCTTGAGGCCGCGCGTCGGATCGAGCGCATGGGCGTCGGGACCGGCGAGGCAGACCCAGACCACCGTGAGCAAGGCCAAAATTCTGCGCAGCACCTGAATCCCCACGGACCCGCCTTCGACCACGTCTAGGCTGGCGGCCGAAGAGCGTCGTCCCCAAAGGGGTGACCTGAGCCTAGCCCCAGCGAGGGAGCGATGCGATCAAATTGGGGCTAAGCTTTCCCAGGACACGGAGATTGCCATGGACGAGCGCAGCGCCGCCGACGGCATGATCTCCATCCTGCTCGTCGACGATCATGCGTTCCTGCGTGAAGGCGTGGCCGCCGTGCTTCAGCGGCAGGACGACATGAGGTTGGTCGGCGAGGCCGAGAATGGCGAGGAAGCGATCGAGCGCTTCCGGGCGCTGAAACCGGACATCGTGGTGATGGACCTGCAGATGCCGGGGGTCGGCGGACTGGAGGCCATCGCGGCCATTCGCGCGGACGCTCCCAACGCGAAGATCGTGGTCCTGACCACATTCGACGGCGATGTGCAGGCCTACCGGGCGATGAAGGCCGGCGCGTCGGCCTATCTTCTGAAGAGCAGCTTGCGGAAGGACCTTGTCGATACCGTCCGCGCCGTGCACCGCGGCGGGCGTCGTCTATCGCCGGAAATCGCCGAGAAGATCGCGATGTACGCCATCGACGAACGCCTGAGCGAACGCGAGATCGAGGTGCTGCGCCTGATCTCACAGGGTCAGCCCAACAAAGGCATCGCCCACCGGCTGTCGATCACCGAGGCGACGGTGAAGACCCACCTGAAGAGCATCTTCCTGAAGCTCGATGTCGCAGACCGCACCCATGCGGTCACCGTCGCCGCGCGGCGGGGCATCATCACGCTGTAGCTTGCGAGTGAGCCTTGGCGCCTTCGCCTACACAAATCGGCTGTGCCTTCGGACCGTTCCGGCTCCTGCCTCGACAGGAATAGCTCCGGGACGGCGACCAGACGATCCGCCTCGGGTCGCGGGCCATCGCGATCCTGGTCACGCTCGTGGAACGCGCCGGCGAGCTCGTGACGAAACAACACTGGCGGACCACGACCGTCACCGACGCGAACCTGACGGTCCACATGGTCGCGCTGCGGCGCGCGCCGGGCCAAGGCAATTCTGGCGAACGCTGCATTCTGAACGTTCCAGGTCGCGGCTATAGGTTCGCCGCGCGTGCTAGGACGTCAGCGTAAATGAACGGACGTCGCCATCGCGGAGCCGCCGTCGGCGCGATCCGCACGGGAATTGCGCCCGGCAGCAACCGGCAGCGGCGCGTCAGCAACGCCGCGGCTGGCCTGCACAATTCAGCACCGATCCGGACAATCGTGGCCCCGGGGAGAGACCTACGATCAAGGGCAATGACGTCTTTGCCTGGAGCAGATCGTGGAAAAGCTGGCCATACCGACCGTGATGCTCGCCTTCACGGTGTATTTGATTTTCACGCAGGCCGCACAAAGCATCTGGAGCTAGCTTCCGTGTGGAGTGTTCGCGGCGGCGCGTACGTGCGACACGGGCTGCTCGTTGACTATCCGGAACAGCTGATTTCTGAGCGACCGCGAAGCTGCGCCCTGGGCCTGAAAAATACCGTCTGCTCTTCCGACGAAACCGCGCGTTGCCTGTCTCACGCCCCATGAACCGATAGAAGGCGAAAGGTCCCGACACGTCGCCGGCCAATTGACCATGCAGACGGAATGATCAATGAGAATTCGTAAATCATTGATATTATTACACTTCTATAGCAACGCTTACTCCCACTCTATTGTTGAATGCGCTCATAACTATTTGATTAATATGAATTATTCTTACGAAAATCTAGCTTCATCCGATTGGACCGCCGACGATTCGTAAGCCTATTGAATTTGTTTGGGAATTCTCCGCGAATTTTTTTTGCCCTGTCGCCATCTATCGGCGTCGATCGCGTCCTGAGGCACTCCCCGAATGCGCTTTGGAGCGCGATTTGAGACTAGCGTTTTTTCGCTTCAGAACAAGATCGCAGAGCCCTTTGTCATCTCCAACCAGACGCTCCGCCTTCAGCGGGTTCGCCTCATTGCTGAAGCGCCAGTGACAGCGCCCTGGCACCACGACTTACCCTAAGCGTTGTTTGCCTGCGCTATGCGGGCAGAGGGGATAACTTGGCAACTGAACGCTACGACGTCGTCATTGTCGGCTCGGGCCCCGGTGGCGGCACGATGGCCTGGCGATTGGCCCAGACCGGCAAACGTGTCCTTCTACTGGAACGCGGCGACTATCTCCCTCGGGCACGGGAGAACTGGGACAGCCAAGCGGTGTTCAACGAGGCTCGCTACCAGGCCCCGGAGACCTGGTACAACGCGAAGGGCGACGCCTTTCATCCCGGCCTGCACTACTTCGTCGGCGGCAACAGCAAGGTCTTCGGCGGCGTGCTGCTGCGGCTGCGGGAGCGCGATTTCGGCGAGATCCATGGGCCTGCGTGCCCTGGTCTTCGCCCAAGGATAGCTCGCCGGGTCCCATCTCAACCCGTTTGCCGTCGAGCGTCTCCACGAACCAGCGGCCGGAAAGCGGGATGATCCACTGCGGCTTCGGATTCTCATGCCAGTCGCCGACCCAGCCGACCGGCAGCACCGTGACGAACACCGTGGCGCCATCGTGGGTCTTCGCGCCCTGCCACTGCGGCGCAGCCGGGGGGCTGATCGACGCCAGCGCGAACGATGTCATTTGGCAGCGCGTCTGGCGGCTGACGCCGTGGGCATCGGTCCAGACGTGCCAGTACGGCACGCTCGGCGTTGAGGCTTCGGTCACGGGCGCGCTCCTGAAGCCACGTAGGGACGGGACGACGACAGCGGCGCATGGAGCACGTCGCCTACGGTGGCGGCGGTCGTGCCGAAGGTGATGAGCAGGAAGCCGCCGGCGAGCGCGAGGTTCTTCCAGAAGTCCCAGAACAGTCCGCGGGCCTTGCCGTTCGGGTCGCGCCAGAAGTCCCCAGGCCGCCAGAACTGTTTCCAGAGCAGCGCCGTGGCCACGCAGTAGGCGGCGAGCACGGCGGCGGCGGCCCGGTCGGCGATCCCGCTCAGCACCGCGGCCGACATACCGATCTCGATCGTGAGGCCGGCGAGGATCAGCAGTCTCGCCAAGCCAGCGCTTGGGGCGACCTCGCGCGCCTGGGCGACCGCGCCCCTGAAGTTGAGGATCTTGTCTAGCGCGCTTAACGGCAGGAACAGCAGCACCAGGATCAGCCGGACGCCGAAGGCGATGAGGATTGCGGCGCTCACGGCCGGGCTCCGTATTCAAAGAAGGGTGAGCCAGACGAGCGCATGTCAGGCCTTTGCCGCCCGCTGATCGTTCGGCTTGTCGGGATGGGAGAGGTTCGCCGCGGTGTTGACCAGGCCGATGTGGGAGAAGGCCTGCGGGAAGTTGCCGGCGAAGCGTGCGGCGGCGCTGTCATATTCCTCTGCCAATAAACCCACGTCGTTGCGCAGGGCGAGCAAGCGCTCGAACAGCGCGCGCGCATCGTCCTCGCGGCCGATCATCGCGTAGGCGTCGGCCAGCCAGAAGCTGCAAGCGAGGAAGGCGCCTTCCCCCGGCGGCAGACCGTCGTCGGTCTTCTGGGTGCGATAGCGTTGGACGAAGCCGTCCACCAAGAGCTCGCGCTCGACAGCCTCGACCGTGCCGATGAAGGCCGGATCGCTCGCCTCGACAAAGCCCACCTGGGCCAGCAGCAGCAGGCTCGCGTCCAATGCCGGTGTGCCATAAGCCTGGGTGAAGGTGTTGCGGTCCTTGTCGAACCCTTGCGCCCAGACTTCAGCGCGGATCATCTCGCGAAGCTCACGCCAGTCCGCCAGCGGCGCTTCAAGATTGAAGGTCTCCGCGCTCCGGATAGCGCGGTCCACCGCCACCCAGGCCATGGCGCGGGAATAGGTAAAGGACTGGCGGGGGCCGCGGACTTCCCAGATTCCTTCGTCGGGCTGGTTCCAGACCTCACTGACGTGGGCGATCAGGGCGCACTGCAGCTCCCACAACCCGTCGGGGGTCGCCAGCCCCCCGACGCGGGCCTGGTGGAAGGTATCCATCAGCTCCCCGAACACGTCGAGCTGGAACTGCCCATGGGCGGCGTTGCCCACCCGGACGGGCTTGGATCCTTCGTGGCCGGCCAACCAATCGACCGTCCATTCCATCAGCCGTCGCTCGCCGCCCAGGCCGTACATGATCTGCATTTCGGCAGGATCGCCGGCGACGGCGCGTTGTAGCCAGTCGCGCCAGGCCACGGCTTCGTCGAAGTAGCCGCAGTTCATCATCGCCAGCAGAGTGAGCGTCGAGTCCCGGATCCAGCAATACCGGTAGTCCCAGTTCCGCTCGCCGCCGAATTGCTCCGGCAAAGAGGTGGTCGGCGCCGCGACCAGGCCGCCGGTCGGCGCGTGGGTCATCGCCTTCAGCGTGATCAGAGAGCGGTGCACGGCCTCGACATAGGGCCCCGCGACCTGACAACGGTCGATCCAAGCCCGCCAGAAAGCTTCCGTCTCCGCCAGGGCTTTCGCAGGATCGACGCCCGCCATGACCGGCAGATGCGACGCCTGGTGGCTCAACACGAACGGGACAGTCTCGCCGGCCTCCACCGTGAAGTCCGCCACCGTCGTCATGGTCTCGCCGCGGGTCTCGATGGGGGTCCGCAGGACGACCTTGTCCGGCCCCGCAACCGCCGATAGACCGCCGTCGATCGCGCTGACCCAGGGAACGGTGCGGCCGTAGCCAAAACGCAGAACCAAGTCCATGCGCAGAGGCACCGCCCCGCGCCGGCCCTCGATGAGGCGGACAATGTTCGAGATATCACCGCGCGGCGGCATGAAGTCGATCAGGGCAACCGCGCCGTCGGCCGTCTCGAACAGGGTTTCCAAGATCAGCGTGCCGGGCCGGTAGCGGCGGGAGGCTTTGAAGGGGGCCGTGGGCGTGATGCGCCAGTAGCCGTTGGACGGCTCCCCAATCAAGGCGGCGAAGCAGGCGTCAGAATCGAACCGGGGCCAGCACAACCAGTCGATCGAGCCGCCCCGGCTGACCAGGGCCGCGGTCTCGCAGTCGCCGATCAGGGCGTAGTCGGCGATCTGGCTCCGGGCGGTCGCAGCCGCGGCAATCTCAGCCACCGGTGGCGAACCCCGGATAGAGCGTCATGCCGCCATCGACGAAGAGGGTCGCCCCGGTGACGTAGTCCGCGGCGTCGGACGCCAGCCAAGCCGCGGCGCGCGCGATGTCGTCCGGCTCGCCGATGCGCTTGTACGGCACAAGTTTCATCAGGTCGGCGTAGGCCGCCGGCGTATCCCAGGCGCTGGTATTGATCGGTGTGCGGATGGCGCCCGGCGCGATGGCGTTCACGCGGATCAGCCGCGGCGCGACTTCCTGGGCCAGACTGCGCATCAGCATGTCGATCCCGCCTTTAGAGGCGGCATAGTTGGCGTGGCCGGCCCAGGGGATCTGCTGGTGCACCGAGCTCATGCAGATGATTTTGCCCGTGGCGGCCGAGACCACCTTGTCCGGCCCACGGCGGTTGAATTCCCGAACCGCCTCGCGGAGGCATAGGAACTGGCCCGTGAGATTGACCCCGATCACCGTGTTCCACTGGTCGAGCGTCATCTGCTCAAACGGCGCGTCTCGCTGCAGCCCGGCGTTGCTGACCACGATGTGCAGGGTGCCGAATTGCGCGCGCGCTGCCGTGAACATGGCCGCCACCTGATCTTCGCGGCTCACATCGGCCTGGAAGGTCATCGCGCGGCCGCCGGCCGCCTCCACCGCGTGGGCGACGTCGTCCGCGGCGCCGGGGTCGGTCACGTAATTGACCACGACGTCGGCGCCGGCTTTGGCCAGGCCGATGGCGATCGCCTTGCCGATGCCGGAATTCGCTCCGGTCACGAGGGCGGGCTGCCCTTCCAGGACGCGCTGATAGGGAATGTCAGGCCGCCGGCTGGGGTCCTCTTGCGCCGGCGCGGCGGGCCCTTCGGGCGTGTTTGCTGGCATGCGGGGCGCCTTGCTGATCGCGCCGACCAATGAGCGCGCAAGCTTCAACGTGCGCCGCGCCGTTTGGTCTCAAGCCGACCTCCTGCTCACCCTGGAGTCGCGATGACGTTGGCCATGGCTCTGGTAGCGTCTTCCGATGTGCCGGCGCTCCTGCTGGACGACGACTTCAACGCTGTCGCGGCGAGCGCTTCGTTTTGCGGGGACTTCCCTATCGATCGGGCGAGCGTTGCGGGCCAGCCGCTGTTCTGCCTCCGCAAGCGGACCATCCGAACGTCGGCATCGGGGGAAAGCGGACCCCAGCACGTATTGGTCTGTCACCTCGCGTCCGGCTTCCGCCCGGGACTTTGCGTGCACGGACCTGAAGCCGCCGAAAGATAGCTTCGGCGCGCCATGTCGCCCTGCTCCCCAGACGCCACGCCTTCGAACGTGCCCGTGGTCAGATTGATCGTCAGGTGCTCATCCGTCACGGATGGTCCTGCCCACAAGACGAGCGCCTTGTGGCCCGAGAAAGGATAAGACGCGCAGTAGCTGGTCGAACCTGTCGCCAAGGGACATCGATCCTCCAGCGCGTCGGCGCCCCACCTTTACAACGCAGGCTGCAAGGAGCCTGCGCTACGGCGAAGCCGGGCGCTGCCCGGCGGGACGCGACGATGAGCGGCCGGCGGCGCCAAAGGCGCGCGCTGGCGGCGGACCCGTAGGAGCCGCGGAACGCGGCGGGACCGAGCACGCCCGTCGGCCGCTCGCCACACAATTTACCGCCTTGTGACCGGCGGGATCGCCGCCCGGCCTCGCGATCAGGGCTTAGGTATTCGGCGACCTGGCGCCGAGCAGGGTCAACTCGGCTCTGGCCCAAGCAGCGCAGTTGAAACGGCGACGATGAGCTGCGACGTCGCATAGGGTTTGACGATCATGACGCTCCCAGGCACGCCCTTCGACGCCCAGTCGTTAGAGCTGCCCCCACTGACGTAGATGATCGCCATTTCCGGAAATTGTTCCCGAGCCTGCTTGGCGACGTGCCAGCCGTCGATTTGGCCGCCGAGGTCGATGTCCGTCACCAACGCCCTGAAGTCTCCGCCGGTCAGCGCAGCCAAGGCCGCCGCGCCGCTCGCGAGCGCGACAATACTGAAGCCGGCGTCCTCAAACGCCGTGACGCCGAGTTCAAGTATGAGAGGCTCGTCCTCGACGTAGAGGAGTCTCGGTCCGTCGACATTTGTCATTCAGCCCCCAGGTCGGTCGCCGCGCAATGTCGGCGTCTCGACGATGCGAAAAACGCGCTGGGGCCTCCGCCGTTCCACTAAAATCATTGGAACGTCTTGGCCTTCTGAAGATATCAAGCTATGTCGGATTCCAATCCTACCGCGTAATATTTTGCACATAGAAGTTTATATTCAATATCCATCGAATAATATCTTACTTAATACAATCTCCGGTTGGAACTAACCACAAAGGTAGACGCTTCATGTACCCGGAGGCGTCATCATGACTTGCATGTCGATCATAATTTCTCGGGAATCTGGCGCCTAGTTCGTAACGGCTCACAATAAACTTGGACCGTATATCTGCAAAGAGCAGGCTTATAATCTAGCCAACGGCATGGCGGACGCCATCCGCGCGTCGGGCGCGGAGGTCGGGCTCATCATCCAAGACAGCCATGATCTGCACCCGGTTACCGGCAGTCTGCTTCCTGAACTCGCGCGACCGTCTATCCTGTTAGGCTGGAACGATCCCTTGGCTGTCGAAACCAGCCGGGTCGTGGAAGACAATGCGCCTTCATCCGACAATCCAGGCCTCCGGGTGCTTTGCGCGGAAGACAATCCTACGAACCAGCAGGTCCTGAAGATCTTCCTGAAGATGGCGTCCGTGTCCTGCACCATGGTCGCCAACGGGGCCGAAGCCGTGGCCGCCTGGGAACATGAGCCCTGGGACATGATCCTGATGGACATCCTGATGCCGGTGATGGACGGTCTGGCCGCGACGCGCGCAATCCGAGCGCTGGAAGCGCAAAACGGCCGCCCGCGCACCCCCATTCTGGCCGTCACGGCGAACGTCATGCCCGATCAGATCGCTGGCTACCTGGCGGCGGAAATGGATGCGGTCGTCAGCAAGCCCGTATCCGCGCCCTTGCTGTTTTCCGAAATGGCAGCGGCTCTAGACACGCCGTACGGCGCGCTCGCTGACGCCGCCGCGGTGGCCGAGCGCCGGCTGGCGCCGGTCCTCGGTTGATCCTTCGTTCGCCGACACCCTGGATAGCGGCGACGCATCTGCGGCCCCGGCGCCCCGATGAGGGCTGGCGCGGGCGGCGCGTGAGCCGTGTTCATTGCTTTTGCGCACTGACACTTGCGCAGCGGTTCATTCTGGCGCCGCCCCGCGCTCGCAACTTACCGAATGCGTGGCGCCGCGGCGGAACGGATCGAAGCGATCACTCCGGGGAACGCATCCGACATTGCGACACTCGCCCCGAGCTGTCTGACGAGCGCCTTGACGATCTCAGTACCAAGTCCGTTTGTCGGCGGAAGGTCCGGCATGCCCACCCCGTTGTCGCCGACGGTGAGAATCCAGTCGGACCCTTTCGCGTCGAAGGCGACCGTTACGTTTCCTCTGCGCGCGCCGGGGAAGGCATGCTTCAAGGCGTTGATGATCAGCTCCGTCACGATCATGCCGAGACAAGCCGCCGTACTCGAGCTTACGACGACTGGATCGACGAAGGATCTCAAAACGACCCGTTCTGGATCGGCGATCGCAGAGCCCGACATGTTCGCGCAGAGGCGCCTGAAATAGTCCCCCAGTTCGACCTGATCGTCGGAAGCTTCCGAGAGTTGGCGTTCCAGGGCCGCAACCGCCATCACCCGGCTATAGGCCGCCTCCAACTGGCCGCGGGCATCCTCCGACTGGGTCGCCCGGGCATTCAGCAAGAGAACGCTGGCCACGATCTGAAGGCTATTGGTGACGCGGTGACGCACCTCGTGAACCACGAGCGCCTGCGATTGGTGAATCTCTTCGCGCAACTGCTCCGTGGCGCGCAAGTCTGTGACATCCGCCACGGAAAGGACCAAGTGGGTGACGCTGGGCTCCGCGTAGATCAGCCTTTCGGCCTTGGCCACGAGACGGCGAGCGGCCTGCCCAGGGCGCTTGAGATCGAACTCTATCGAGTGGGCAGGCGAGGCGCCGGACGATGTCGCCTTCAACAGCCGCCGAAGTTCAGGGATGTTCCACGCGCCCGCGCCGAACGCGAAGCAGCTCCGTCCGACAGTGTCTGCCGCATCGACTCCGAAGCCTGCGCAGAACGCTGCGCTCACGGCGACGACCGAAAACCCCTCATCAAGGACCAACAGGCGCCCGAGTGCCTCACCGATAGTGTCTCGAGCGACGCCCGTCGGCACGGAACCGGTTGGCTGTTGGACAGCCGGCCCAGGACCTTGCGGGAGAGTCATTGCGGCGCAGCTGACACTCGCGTCAGGAGCTCGGCGCGGAGTCTGTCCCTTTTCTCGGCATATTCGCGGTCAAGATGCTCCTGGCGTTCGGCGATGGCGATCCAACGTCCCGCCGCCGCCATATAGTTGGCGCGGACATTCGCCAAGGGTTCCAGGCGCGCGCGTTGCAACAGCGCCAGGGCGAGTTCCCGGGGAGCTGTCGGCGCTTTCATTGCCGCGTCATCTGTAAGGAGACGCCATGGCGGCGGGAGATGTCACGAAGCACTCCGAAGATCCAGGCCTGGCCGCTTTGGGCGGCGACATCAAACCCACGGGCCGTTCGCCAGACCTCGATCATCGCCTCGATCGCGAGGGCCTCGGCCGCAAGCGGGGCCACCCCGCGATGGATCAGGTAAGCCTTCGCGCGCGGCGCCACGAGTCGGAACAGCTCGGCGAAACGCACCCTGTCGCCCGCGGCGGTGGCCAGGAGTCCGGCATCGACCGCCAGGACGTCAAGCGCCCCTCCCGTCTCCCTGTCTCGCGCCGCCTCGCTCCAAACCGCGAAAGCCCGCTCCTCCGCGTGAGGCGCGGCTCTATCCGGGACAGGAGCGCCGACCTGACCCGCCGCCCTCGCCCGGGCCGCCTCTAATGATGGGATTTGGTTGGTTTGATCCATGTGTCCCCCGCGTACGCGGGAGCGCGGCAGGGAAGTCCTGCCGTCTCTCAGCCGCCAGCATGCTCTCAGAGAGCTGACGATAAGTTGTTATATGCCATAGTGTGATGAATTCATACATCTAAGTGTCGGAAATCGCCACGTGGCGATTATGGTGAAGCTAAAAGTTCAATACAGTCAGGAAAGCTTGGACCACTTTTCGCCGACGTCAGGCCCGTCCAACCCACTATCTCAGCGCTAGGCGGACGCCGCTTGCTGGCGAGCCTCAATCAAGTTCCGATAGTGTGCGGCGGTCGCGTAGCATTCGCAGGATCGGCGCTCCAGCCGTTGCCGATCCAGGATTTGAATCTCGCCGCGCGTATAGTCGATCAGCCCATCTGCCTTTAGGGCTCCGGCGACTTGGGAAACGGTCGAGCGCTGCACGCCCAGCATCGCGGCCAGGAAATCTTGCTTGAGCGGCAGCCTTGGGCCGCCACCGGTGCGGTCCTGACACTCCAATAGCCACCACGCCAGGCGCTGTTCATGGGAGTGGTGACTCTGGCAGGCCAGCGTCTGGCGCGCCTCCGCCAGCAACAGTTCCACGTGGCTGGTTACACGTTTCCGGAGCGAAGGGCTGGCGTCAAAGGCGGCGTTGTAGGCCTCTGCCGACACGCGCAGGGCAAGGAGATCGACCTGCACCAGTGCGCGTGAAAACGTGACGCCGGCGCCGGCGACTTCCAGAAACCCCACCCCGCCTTCATTGCCAACGACGGCAGTTTCCACGGCGGTCCCCGAGAGCATGACGGAGAGCAGCGAAATGAGCCCCTGTTCCGGAAAATAGATCCAATCGACCTGGTCCTCCGGCTCGTAAAGGATCTCGCCGGCCTTGAACGCCATGGGCCGCATTTGACGCGCCAGAACGTCGAAGTCGTGCGCTTCCAAGGAGAGCAACAGGTGATTGGATGTTTGCATGACGAGTCTCCATGCACACTAGGTCATGTTCTGACATAGGATGCACGACAATTACGTACCGTGTAACTTTGAGTACATTGCAAATGTAAGATCGCCGTATTGATCGATAGGGCGTGTGACGGTAGGCCTATTGCTCTACCCAAGGGTCCCGAACACTATTCAAGAGGGCCAGTGCTGTTCCGTAATCGCATCCTATCCATCGTCGACAAGGCCGATCTGGTGGCTTTGCTGCCCCACATGACTGAGGTCACCTGGGGTCCGGGTGTCGCACTCTATGAGGTTGGCGGCGAGGTGACACAGGTTCACTTTCCAAGCAGCGCCGGATTGTCGATTGTCGCGGTCATGGCCGACGGCGCCGAGGTCGAGTGCGCGACCGTGGGCTATGAAGGTGCGGTGGGCATCCTTCCCGCGCTCAGCGGTGCGTCGTCCTCGAACCGCACCTACGTCCAACTGGCCGGATCGGGGATATCGATCTCGGCAGCCGCCCTGCGAGATCAGGCTGCGAAGAGCCCCGCCTTGCTGGAACTGCTGCTGCGCTCGGCTCAGACCCTGATCGCTCAGGAGGAGCAGTCGGTCGCCTGCAACGCGCTGCACGAGATCGAGAAACGCCTGGCGCGCTGGCTGCTGATTTGCCACGACCGGCTCAACACCTCCGTGCTTTCCATCACCCAAGAATATCTGGCGATCATGCTGGGCGTGCAGCGCACCACCGTCAGCGCCGCGGCCGGCGTCCTCCGAAGCGAGGGCCTGATCCGCTACAGCCGCGGCCAGATTGAGATCCTCGACCGTGACGGGTTGGAGCGCCGTTCCTGCGAGTGCTACGGCGCGGTGCTGCGGACATACGACCGACTGCTGCCTCCGTCTGGGGAGGCCTAGGCAATGTCAAACGCGGACTCCAATCTGGTTCTGCTCGTCGAAGACGAAGTTCTGGTTTGCGACCTCTTAGAAGAGGCGCTGCGGGACCGGGGCTTCGAGGTCACGGTCGCACGGGACGCGTCGGCCGCGATCGTCCTGCTGGACCGTTTCAAAAGTGAGTTGGGCGGGCTCATCACGGACATTGACCTCGGCTCGCCGATGGATGGCTGGTCGGTGGCCAAGGCCGCGCGCGCGCTGCAACCCGGACTGCCGGTTTTCTACATGAGCGGCTCGGGCGCGCCCGACTGGCCCGCAAACGGTGTGGCCAACAGCACGATGATGGCAAAGCCCTTCCCGCTTGAACGGCTGGTGGAGGTCGTCACGGCGCAACTTCGGCCCGGAGCCGCGGCGTGACGTCGTCGCTTCCGTCCGCCATCGGAGCGCCGGTTGACAGGTCAGCGGCGGGCTACCGAGCCAAGGCCGAACGTCTTCTGAAAGCCGCCGCCGAGATTCAGGACCCCGGTACGGTCCATTTGCTGGAGGCTTTGGCCCTGGAGTGGCGGAAGCTGGCGATCGAGGCCGATTGGCAAACGGCCATGCTGACGGCTCTGGAGGCGCTACCGGCAGAGCCGTCCCCGGCCGGTCCTGACGGCCTCCAACAGTTCGGGTCGGGAGGTCCGACCCCTGAAGGCGAGAGGCGTTAGCCATGAGCACCGATCAAATGCAATCTGGCGCCGCCGGTACCGCCGCGCCTCCCCCGCACCCCTCGCATACACCGACCCGCGCACTCACCGCCTACGCCTTGGGCCTGCCGGCCCAGCCCGACACCGGCGAAATAAGCCGCCACCTTGAAGCCTGCGGGACCTGCGCTGCCTTTGTCGCGGAACTCGAGGAGAGCGAGGGTCGCCGCCTCCTCGACTCACCGCCGGCCGAGCTGTGGGCCGGCGCGCTCGGATTTGCGCTCGCGGGCATCGCCCGTCCCCAGCCCTAGGAGGCAGCGGCCACAGGAGCGCGCGCCGGAGCCACCGCGAGCGGCCACTCGCCAGATCACCCAGGAATATCTGGCGACAATGTTGGGCGTGCAGCGGACCACCGTGAGCGGCGCAGCCGGTGTGCTGAAGGCCGAGGGCTTGGCCCGCCACAGCCGTGGTCAGCTGGAAATCCTCGACTGTGACGGACTGGAGCACCGGTCCTGTGAATGCTATCGCGCGGTTCTGCAGATGTATGACCAGCTCTTGCCCTCAGACGAGAGCGCGTGACGAGGCACCGTGTTGGCCGTAGTGAACCGAAGCGGTCAGATCGCCGTCATGCCACTAGCGCCCCGATAAGCGCGCAACCCTAGTCCACTTGGAGAGCCGTTTGCCCGCCCCGACCCACCCGCCCCAGCAACAACTGGAAGCTTACGCGACGGGTGAACTGGCCTCCGATTCAGCGGCGCTCCTCAAGACGCACCTCATCGCGTGCGAAGCCTGCCGAGCGGTCGTGCGAGCCGCCGAAGAGAACGAGGGCCGACGGCTTGTCGAGCAGCCAGGCGAACCGCTCGCCGCTGACGCTCTGCAGCGCGTTCTGGATCAAATCGATGGGCAGAGCGAAAGCTCGGCCCCGGATGAAGTGCCTGAGGCCTGAGAGCGTCGCTTGCCGGGTCGAGCTTAGACCAGACCGTCGAGCGCAGATCTGAGGTGCGCCGTGGCAAGCCGGATGCGCGACTTAACCGTGCCAAGGGGTAGACCGAGGAGTTCCGCGATCTCGGCGTGGGTCAGGTCGTCGAAAAAGGCCAGCCTCAGGACGTAGGCCTGATCTTCGGGCAGGTTGTCGATCGCCGCGCGCAGTCGGTCGTTGCCTTGCGCAGCTCTGAATTCCTCCTCAGGCGTGACCTGACCATTGCCGGGCTCATCGACACGAACGTCTGCAGGCTGACGCTCCCGCCTCAAGGCGTCGACCGACATGTTCCGAGCAATGGTATAGATCCAGGCCGATGCGCTGGCGCGCAGCGGATCGAACTGATCGGCTTTTCGCCAAACGGCGAGAAAGACATCTTGAGTCAGCTCCTCGGCGGTCTGAGGGATGACCCCGCGCCGAACCAAATACCCCTTAACCTTCGGCGCAAAGATCGTGAACAAGGCGCCAAAACTCGCGCGATCAGCGTCTCGCGCGATCGCAACGATCCAGATCGCGGCATCTGCGGGAGATGTAAGGGGTGGCGTCGCGCCGTTCACGAGGATCGCCACAGGGATCGGCAAGCCCAGGCCTGACAACGGCTCAAAGCTTGGCAGTAATAAATAAGCAGAACGCACATCGAGTTCAGCTACGGAGGAGACCTCTTCGCGGATGCGTCTTTGTTTCGCCACGTTCTTGGGTCTCACTGTATTTATAATTGTCGGATATTGCCAAGCTAGATCAAGCATTACGCGTGATTTCCAGGAGCTTTCCGGAAAATTTTTACATGCAACCAATGCGGGGCGAATGTGGGCGCGACATCAAATGTCGGGTTCCGCGCATTGGCTATGGCGTAGCTCGTAACGCGGGATGAGCTCGGACGCTCCGGGGTCAGGTTTGAGCGTGCGGCGAATTCCATCCACGCGGCGAGGCTCCCGGGGCTGGCGGCCCTAGCCGCGAAGCTTAAGTGAAGTATTTACGTCGCGAACTGAGTGGCATGCGCGCTGCATTCCGGATTGAACCAGATATCTGCCAATGCAGCGTTCTGCCGCAGGCGCCTCAGCGCTTTGACCCGACTATATATGTTAAGTCAAAGGCGTTGCGATGCGGCATCATTGGGCGTCCGTTTCTCTGTACTCCCGCCGGTCAGCAGCATGCATCATGGCCGACTTCAGGCTGATTTTCTCGATAATAACGGCCGTATCGTTGAAGCGCAGGATGTCGAGGCGATCGACGATATCGCCGCGACGGTGCACGCCGAAGAGCAACGGTCCGACCGGGCCTCCGAACTTTGGAGCGCGGACCGCATGATCGCGAAGTACCCGAAGCGTCAGGACGCCTGACGGGTTTTGACGTGCAGGCCCACGGATTCAATGGCTTCGACCCACCTGTGGCGGCGTCGGATGACTTCCTGCCGGGGCATTCGTCCGGCGCAGTGATCCAATATGGGACGGCTCTCGTAGTGGTCTCGACGGGATAGTGGAGATCAAGGCCAGCCTTCGATCAGGGTGGCGACTGTCCGCGTCTGGCTTTCGGAGCGCTGACATGTCCCACCCGAAACGCGGCCGCCAAGTCGAAATCGCGACGGTGGCGATCGGGTTGATCTTCGCGGCAGCCGCCGTCTGGGCTCCAGGCTATGCCACATCGGCCAAGACACACGCCATGGCGGCTGCAGACGGCCCAAGCGATCAGGGACCTCAGGTGGCCCGTCAAGATGGGGACATCGCCCTCGGAAAGCAGGTATTTCGCTACGAGACCTTCGGCAATGAAGGCTTCTGGACCGACGCTGTTCGCCTGCCGCAGGGGATCGCCGCCGCAAAGGTGACGCCGATGCAGGCCCTCGAACTGGGTCTCCAGGTGGATGTCGATGCCATCGATCCGGCGACGCAGCGCGCACTCGCTGAACAGCTCCGCAAAGACCCGTCCGGCCGGACGTCCGCCATCCTCAACGACCCCGCCATGACGGCCGTGTTGATCAAGGCCAACGCCGTAGTGGGAATGTCACCCAAGGGCGACAAGGTCGGGGCGACCTGCGCGCTTTGCCACACTATGGCTGACGCCTCGGTCTTCAAGTCGCCGAAAGGCGGGGCCATCGGCCACCGCATCGACGGCTTGGCGAACCATGTCCTGAATATGGGGACCATCTTCGCGACAGCCGCCAATTCGCGGGCGCTCTATCCGATCCTTGAGCTCGACCTGGCCGCCAACAAGCACAAAGCCCTGGGCCGCGCCCCGACCGGATTGACCGCAACCTCGTCGGAGGCGGAAGTCGACGCCTACCTGAAGAACCCCAAATACTATCCGGTCGGCATGTTCGACGACACCTTCGACGGCAACGGCGACCCGATGCATAATTCGCCGTTGTTCCGTCAGGATCTCGCCGCGCCCTACGGCAGCGGAGGAGCGATCGCCAAGCTCGATAACTTCGGAAACCTCGTCTACACGACCCTGCTCGACCCGACCAATCTGACCACCCCTGGCGGCCGCGCGCTGCTCCACAAACTGGGCGGCGCCGCGGGCGACGAGATCGCCGACAACTACGTCAAAGTGCTCGCCGCGACCGGGGTCAAGGGTTACCCCTATGTGATCGCCGCCCCGCACCCACAGCCCGGGAGCGAGGAAGCGCCGGCTGGCGTCCGGGTCGACAACGCCAAGCTGTTGGCGATGAACGCCTACCTGGTCAGCCTGCAGGCTCCGCACGGCGCCTATGTCCCCGCAGATGTCGTGATGCGTGGCCGCGAGACCTTCCGCACGGCCGGTTGCACGGGCTGTCACAACGTCGACCAGGGCCGGCGCGTGCCTTCGACCATTCACCCGATGGCCGAGATCTTCCCCGGAGACCATCCCGTGATGCTGGCTCGGCGCGAACCGCCGCTGAACCCCGTCCTCAACACGCCCGGTTCAATCTTCGATGACAAGATGGCGATCGTGAACGCCAGCATGCGCGGTGAAAAGCGCGGCATCGCCATGCCGCTGCTGCTGGACCTCGCCCGCAAGCCGGTCTTCCTGCACGACAATTCCGTGCCCAGCCTCGATGCCCTCTTGCAGCCGCGGCGGGGACCCAAGGCGCCGCACCCCTTCTACATCGCCGATCCCGCGCGACGGGCCGACGTGGTGGGATTCCTGCGTAATCTCGACACGGGTTCTTAGGTGGGCCTGCCGTCGCCGTTCCCGGCAACAGCAACCTATCCAACGCGCGCGACATGACGGGATTCGCGCCGCCAAAACACGACGCACGCCGAAGGGACCTCACGTCCTTCCGGCGGCTCGCGACTACGGGCCTTCAATACTTGGGCGCCCGCCTTTAACGGAGATCACCAATGCGAATGTCCAATAAAGCCGTCATGTGCGGCCTCAGCGCCCTCGCCCTTCTGGCCGTCGGCGGCGCAGCGTCCGCCCAAGACACCCCGATGAAGTCCGGCGCCATGGCGTCGAGCGATATGAAGATGTCCAAGGCCGACATGAAGATGATGAACAAGTGCAACGCCATGGGCCACGACAAGATGATGATGGACACCAAGTGCAAGGCGATGATGGACGCCCACCCCGGCATGATGAAGGACGGGAAGATGACGTCCGACGGGATGATGAAAAAGTAGGGACCTAAGGGCAGGCGCGCACACGCCGCCTGCCGACCCTCTGACGCTAAAAGGGCGGTTCAATCCCCTGCGTTCACGGGATCGGCCGCCTTCCCAGACCGCTACCCGTCGGTTGCCGGTCCCGGGAACACGAGATCGGCGCCTCCGGCCCATCGCTGAAATGGGAGCCGCATCATGCTGAACATCCACGGGCTCCGCATGAGCCTCACTCTGATCGTATCGTCGCTGACGATCGCGCTTGCCGGCGCTTCGCCTGGCCTTGCCGCGACCGTCCTGGGGAGCGCGGATGGCTTTGCGGTGCTTGGCGCTTCCGCGGTCACCAACACGGGATTCACGGCGGTCAACGGCGATCTGGGCGTCTTCCCCGGGGGCTCGGTCACCGGGCTGGGAACGATCGCGCTGACCGGAGTCCTGCACCAAGACGATGCGATCGCGCAGCAGGGGCAGGCCGATGCTCAGACGGCCTTCAACAACCTCGCCGGGCTCCAGCCTACGGCGGACCTCACCGGCATGGATCTCGGGACCGTCGGTGTGCTGACGCCAGGCGTCTACAGATTCGACTCGTCCGCGCTTCTCTCGGGCGCCCTCACACTTGATTTCGGCGCCGATCCTGGGGGCGCCTTTGTCTTCCAGATTGGCACCGCGCTCACCACCGCGGCCGGATCGTCGGTGACGGTCCTGAACGCCGGTCCCGCGAGCGGCATATTCTGGGATGTCGGGAGTTCCGCGACGCTGGGCGCCGCCACGCTATTTGCGGGCAATATCCTCGCCGACCAGAGCGTCACTTTCGGGGCGGGCGCCGACATTCTGTGCGGCCGAGCCATCGCGCTCGTGGGTACAGTGACCTTGGACAGCAACACGGTCTCATCGGACTGCAGCGGGGCCGGTGCGACCGGCGCAGGCCGTGACGACTTCGGCAACCACGGGTTTGACGGGTCCGCTGAAGCGGCCGTCCCGGAGCCGTCAATCTGGGCGATGATGCTGTTGGGCTTCGGCTTCGTTGGCGCGGGGCATCGCGCGCGAAAGCGCGCGCTCAGATCAGGGAACCGCGCGACGTCGCCCCGGTTCTTCAGCGCCCCTCAACAACCGCGTCGCCGGCTATATTCGCCGGGGAGTGATCCGCGTTCGGTCGAAACCCGTAGTGGGTTCGCGGGTCGGGATCGCCAACGGGTGATCGCTCCGCTCTCAGTAGGGTCACCGCATGTCTCGCAGCTCGAACGTCATGTTGGCCCTCGCGGCCGGGGTCTCCTTGCTGGGCGCCTCGCCGGCCCTGGCCGGACCTGAGATCTTCCTACAGAGCGGCGCGATGGACAATCCGGGCACGGCTTCGATCAACGGCTCGCTGATCAACGTCAACGCCTACGCGGCGCCGATCAGCTTCACCGCCAACCTGGGCGGGGCGTTCGACGCCGCGACGACCTACTCGTTCCTGGGATGGTGTGTGGATATTTTCCACGAGATCACGCCGGGGACCATGAACCTGCAGTACAGCAGTGGCGCCTTGGTCACGGACCAAGGCGGCGAAACCCTGACCGGCTTGCAACTCGACAAGATCAGCAGCCTGGTGAACTACGGCGATTATCTCTACGGACACGGTGGCGACAGCGACCAAATGGCCGGGATCCAGGGCGCGATCTGGCGCGTGGAAAACCCCACCTATACGATCACCGGCGGCAACGCCGATATTGAGACGCTGATCGGTCAATACGCCACGCAAGCGGCGACCGTTCTGCCGATTGGCGCCATGCATACGATCTTCGACGTCGACGGCTCCACGCAAGCCTTCGCCGTCGCCGGAGGGGTCCCAGAGCCCGGCGCCTGGGCGCTCCTGATCTTGGGCTTCGGCGGCGTCGGGGCGGTGATCCGGAGCCGGCGTCATCGGGGTTTTTCATCGGCAGTTTGAGGATCCAGATTATTGGAGTGAAGGCGCGAGCTTTGCGCCCCATGGCCCGGGCGCCGATAGCCCATGAGGGATGGGTTTGACCCATTGCCACCCGTCCACGGTGTTACTGGCCGACTTCGCCACGGCCCGACTACCGGTCGCCCCCAGCGTGACGGTCTCAGCTCATGTGGAGACCTGCGCGGGCTGCCAAGCGGAGGTGGCCGGCCTTGAAGACGCCGAAGGCGATGTTCTGGAGTCGTCGCCTGACGTCGCGTTGGCCCCGGGCGCTATGTCTCGGATGCTCGCCCGCATTGACGCAAGCCCCGCCGCCGATCCTGAGCATCACATAGGCCGCAAGTCGCTCGGCGATGTGCGGCTGCCCGCAGCGGTCGCCAGCGCCGGCCTTGAGCGGCGGAAGTGGCTCGCGCCCGGCCTTTGGACAGCGGCCGTCCGTGCGCCGCGGACCGAGGGGTGGCGAACCCTCTTGCTGCGAGCGCCAGCTAGAATGAGGATCCCCAAACACGAGCATGGCGGTCGCGAACTCATCGCGGTCCTCCAGGGTGCGTTCCGGGACGGCCACATCTATGCGGCTGGCGATTTTGAAGAGCATGAGAGCGGCAGCGGTCACAGCTTGGCGATCACATCGGATGGCCCATGCGCCTGCTTGATCTCAGTTCAGGGCCAAGCCCATTGGCATGGCTGGGCGAGGATCGTGGCGCCCCTCGTCGGCATGTAGGCAACCGTCCGCGCCGCTCACAGACTAGCCAAATGGGGTAAAGGACGCCGGCTTACACAAACCCTTCGCCGCGGTGGGGCTGTTGGGCCGGTCGGGAATGCGGGTGTTGCGGGTGAATGCGCCGGTCTTCAGATTCACGTCGAAAACCGCTTCGTTCAGCGGCGTCTTGACCGCAAGCAGCTGGAGCTTCTCGCCGCGTCGCGCCAGGACCGGAAAGACGTAAGGACAGCCGACCTGCCGATCGCACCAATGTTTTCCGGTGAGATCGACGCTGAGACGGGTGTCGAAGGGCGTGGACACTCCGGCCGCATCGACCGTCTGGCCCGTGCAGACAAGATCGAAGGTCTCCGCCTGAGCTGCCGCGGCAGGACCAGCAACAGCCGCGATGACGAGGGCGGCAAATAGGACTTGAGAGCGCATGGCGTTCCTGACGGCTCAAAACGGAGGAAACCGGGCGCCCACTGCATCCTGGTTCGACCAATACGTCAGCGGACGGGCATCGGATCACTGACCGAACAGGAAACGGCGGTGTGCCTTCGCGACCGTCGGGCCGATCCGACAGGCGGTCGCCCTATCCCCGGTTGGGCGAGGCGTGGCGGCCATGGCGATGGCGATGGTGGATGTGTTCCGCATCACGCCCGTCGTTCGGCTTGATGCTGACCAGGTTCACATTGGCGAAGCGCACGCCGCGCTCAGCCTGCACCGTGTCCGCGAGGCTGCGAACGCCGGCCGTCGGGCCCCGCAGAACGGTGGTTTCAAGGCATGACCCATGGTCGAGGTGGACATGCATTGTCGCGACAACAAGGTCGTGGTGATCGTGTTGAATTTCCACGAGCCGCTGCGCCAGGTCCCGCGTTTCGTGGTCATAGACATAGGAGAGGCTTGCGACGCAGAAACCATCTTCCTGATGGTCAAGCCGTCGCCCCTCCACGGCATGGCGCACGAGATCGCGAACCGCTTCTGATCGGCTCTGATACCCCTGATCTGCGATGAGCGCGTCGAATTCCTCGCCGAGCGTCTCATCGATCGAGATCGTTACGCGCTGCATCTGGGATCCGGTTGCGGGTTCATGGGACCGCGAGCCTACGCGGTCCGGGCCGCGCCTCAAAAAGCTATCGCCAGTGATCCGATTGGAATGCGACTGCGTAAGAGGACGTGAGCAAAAGCTCATATCGCTTTGGGGCGGCACAATTGGCGGACGTCTACATGCGTGCACTTCGGGCGACAGCTGTTGCATGCTGTGTCGTCTTGAAGGTCAGCGCCGCTTCGGCTGCCGAAACGGACGGGGCTTCGGCTGCCTCAGCCGCCGTGGACAGTGTCGTCGTCACGGCGAAAAAGGCGGACGAGATCGGCGGCGTGGAGTCCGCGAGCGGCGGCGTGGTCGGCGGCATTGAGCTGTCCCAGCGACCGATTCTGCGTCAGGGCGAACTCCTCGAAGCGGTCCCGGGCATGATCGTCACCGCCCACACCAGCGGGGGCAAGGCCAACCAATACTACCTGCGCGGTTTCAACCTCGACCATGGCACCGACTTCGCCACCAGCGTTGACGGCGTGCCCGTGAACATGGGTTCGCACGCCCACGGCCAGGGCTACATGGACTTGAACTGGCTGATGCCGGAACTTGTGGCGGGGATCGCGTTCCGCAAAGGACCTTACTACGCCGATGCCGGTGATTTCTCGGCGGCGGGCAACGCCAGCATCTCCTATCTCTCGAAGCTGCCGTCCAACTTCGCGCAGGTCGAAGTCGGCACCGACGATTACGAGCGCGCGCTTGTCGCGGGATCGCTGGCGCTTGGGCCTGGCCAACTGCTCTATGCCGGCGAGTACATCCACTACGACGGCCCGTCGACGGTGCCGGGCAACTATCGCCGGCCCAACGAACTGCTGAAGTACACGGTCGGCGACGAGCAAGTCGGTGGCGGGGTCACCGCGCAGGCCTATGACGCCCGTTGGGTGGCGTCCGATCAGATCCCGGTCCGCGCCCTCCCCACCTTGGACGGCGGACGCTTCGGATCGATCGACCCGACCAGCACCGGGCATACCTCCCGCTACAGCCTCGCCGGCGAATGGCACTGGGGAAGCGGCAACATCACCAACCAGGTCGAGGCCTATGTGGTGAAGTATGGCCTGAACCTCTATTCCGACTTCAGCGACTTTGTGGACCAGGTGCACGGCGATCAGTTTCGCCAATACGACAATCGCACCATCGTCGGCGGCAGCGGGCGCACCACCCTCACGGGAAACTATCTCGGCGAGAGCACCGAGGATTCGTTCGGCGTCCAGACCCGCAACGATTTCGTGAACCTGGAGCTGGACCACACCGAGGCGCGGACCATCATCCAGTTGGAGCGGGCCGATCAGGTGCGGATCAATTCGCTGGCGGCCTATTGGTCCAACGCCATTGTCTGGACGCCCTGGCTGCGCACGGAGGCCGGCCTGCGGCTGGAGGGGTATCACTTCAATCTGGACAGCAACACCGCCGCCAATTCGGGCGAGACGACGCTCGGGCGGCCGGCGCCGAAGATCGGCGTCACGATCACGCCGCGGCCGGATGTCGATCTCTATGCGCAAGCCGGGATCAGCTACCGCTCCAACGACGCGCGCGGCATCTTTGACACGGTCCCGTCCTATCCCGGCGGCCCTGAGCCCACCGAACGCTCGAAACCGCTGGTGCGGTCTGACGGCGCCGAAATCGGCGCGCGCGTGCGCAGCCTACCTGGCCTGACGAGCACGATCGCCTTCTGGTATCTGCAGAGCAATTCCGAGCTGTTCTTCGCGGGAGATGCCGGCGCCGATGAAGACACCGACCGCGCGGGCCACCGCTATGGGGTCGAACTCAACAACATCTACTATCCCTGGCGCTGGTTGACGCTGGATGCCGATTTCGCCCTATCCCAGGCTTTCTTCAGCGACCGCGACCCGGTGGTCGGCAACCAGATTCCCGAAGCCATCAAAAGCTCCGCATCGGTCGCGGTGATCCTGCATGGTCTGGACGTCGCGCCGGGCTTCACCGGAAGTCTCCGCATGCGCTACTTCGGCGCCCGCGACCTGACGGCAGATGGCAGCCAACGGTCCGCGCCTGTGACTGTGTTCAATGCGCGTGTGACCTACGATCTGACGCCCCGTCTCACCCTCGGCGTCGAAGCGCTCAATCTCTTCAACACGAAATACAATGACGCCGAATACTACGACAGCAGCCGTCTGAAAGGCGAACCCGCCAACCCCAACAGCGACGACGGCAGCTATCTGGGCCACGTCATCCACCCCGGCGAACCCCTCGAAATCCGCCTCAGCGCCAACGTGAAATATTAGAGTCGCCTCGCCTCGGTAAACGGCCGGCGCCCGGCCACTGATCCAAACCCTGCCGGAGTGCGTAGTGGGGGCTGCAGCCGCGTAAAATTGCTCAGCCAGACCCGTGAAGTCCCGACGCAAACCTTTGGTGATTGCGGGCAGCGTGATCGCGCATGCCGCGCTGTTCGCTGTGTTGCTGCGCGCGCCGGCCGCAACGCCGATATCGCCGGACCTAGGGTTAATGACCGTGTCGCTCTATAGCGGCCAGACGCCCCTCGCTTCACTTAAGCCGCCCTCGCCCGCTCGCGTCCCGCCGCCGGTCACCCACCGCACCAAGCCGAAGCCGCCGCCCGAGCCCACGGACGTGGCGCCGCAACTGATCGACGTCAGCCTGTCAGACCCCGACCCCAGCCCACGAGATCCGCTGACCGACCCCGTTGCGCTTTCGGTGGCGGCCGCCGCCAGCGGCGCCTCAGGCCGGGTCTGTCAGATCGGGGCGTGGCTGCAGAGCGCGCTTCAGGCCGATCCCCAAGTTCAGGCCGCGTTGCTGACCATTCCTCGTCCCGCGCGCTCGGTCTCCAATGCCCTGATGCTTTGGCAAGCGGGCTGGATCGATGCCCCAGAGCCAGCGGCCGCCGGGATCGCGGCGATCCGAAGCGCAGTGGTGAGCGGCCTACGCTCGGCGCCCGCGGCCTGCCGCGACCAGCTCGTCCGCGGGCCGGAGTTGCTGATGTTGACCAGCGAATCGGACACAACCGTGATCGCCTTCGGGTCGGGCGAATGGCGGTGGAGCGATCTGCTGCAGACGGCATCGAATTCCGCATTCTTCGGCGGGATCCGCGAGAGCCGCTAAAGCGGCAAGCCACATATTTGGCGGCCGTACGGCAGATTTGCGTCCCGCCGGTGATCCAGAAAACCAAGGCCTGCGTAGTGGGTCTGCAGTTTGGGATCGCCACTGTCGGCGGTTGGGACATGGCGAGCGGGGCTCGCGCGGAGACTTACAATGAAGAAAAGCTACCTGGGTGGAGCGTCGACGGTCGTGGCCGTGATCCTGGCGCTGAGCGCCGGTCAGGCCATGGCTTCCAGTCACCGTGAGGCGCCTGGCACCACAAAGATGCCGAAGACCGACTCCACCGACCTCTACATGTTCCGCAGCTATGAGCCCGGCCGCGCGGCCTTCGTGACCTTCATCGCCAATTATCAGCCGTTCCAGGATCCGGGCAGCGGCCCGAACTACTTCACCATGGATCCGGACGCGATCTATGAGATCCACATCGACAACGACGGCGACGGCAAGGAAGACCTCACCTTCCAGTTCAAGTTCACCAACACCCTGCGCAATGGGACGGGCATTACCCTTCCCGTCGGCGGCAAGACCCTGCCGATCGCCTTGCGCGACGGTGGCACGGTGACCCAGGCCGACGATCCAAATCTTGGCGAGGTCGAAGACTACACGGTGACCCTGATCACCGGCGATCCGCGCAGCGGGACCCGCGCGGCGGTGACCAACGCCACCGGCGGCGCGTCCTCCTTCCGCAAGCCCTTCGACAATGCCGGGCAGAAGACGACCGCCAACTACCCGGCCTACGCGAACCAATACATCTTCAACGTCACCATTCCGGGCTGCGCGACACCGGGCAAGGTATTCGTGGGCCAGCGCGCCGAGGCCTTCGCGGTCAACCTCGGGCCGACGTTCGACCTGATCAACTACGTACCCATCGACGGCACGACCTTCCCAGGCGGCATTACGCAGAGCCGTCAGAACGACGATCTCGTCGGGAAGAAGAACGTCACGTCGATCGCGCTGGAAGTGCCGATCGCTTGCCTGACCGGCGCCGGCAACGGCGTCATCGGCGCCTGGCAAACCGCGAGCCTGCCGCAGGCGCGCATCCTCAACCCGACCGCGACCTACACCAGCGAAGCGCTTCAGGGCGGCGCCTATACCCAGGTCTCCCGCCTCGGCAACCCGCTCGTCAATGAGCTGGTCATCGGTCTGCCGGTGAAGGATACCTTCAACTCCGCCCAACCCAGCGCCGATGCCCAATTCGCCGACTACGTAACCAATCCGACGTTCCCGGCCATCGTCGATCTGCTGTTCCGCGCGCCGGTCAACGCCACGCTCGGCACCAGCTTCGCGTCCATCGCGCCGACGAACTTCCCGCGGAACGACCTGGTGGCGACCTTCCTGACGGGCATCAAAAACCTCAATCAGCAGAAGACGGTGACCGCCTCGGAAATGATGCGGCTCAACACCGCGATCAACCCGACCCCCCAGGCGTCCCAACAGACCTACGGGGTGGTGGCGGACGACCTCGCCGGCTACCCGAACGGCCGTCGGCCGGGCGACGACACCGTCGACATCACCCTGCGTGTGGCCATGGGTCGGCTTTGCTACCCGGTGCCGATCAACGGCGTGGCGACCGATCTCGGGCTTTGCAAGCCGACCGATGCACCCGTCGGGCAATCGGCCTTCACGGACGGCGCTCCGATCAGCGCGGCCGAGTTGCAGAACGCCTTCCCCTATCTGAACCCGCCGCTGTCGAACTCGCCCCGCACCCTGGGGACGTCCACCGTCCCGCACCCATAAGGAGCGCTCAGTATGAACCGCATACTCTTCACCACCGCCGCGGTCGTGACGCTCGGCCTGTTGCTCTCCGCCTGCGGCGGCGGGGGCGATGGTCCGAACACCACAGTGACGACGCCGCCGCCAGCCGTCCGTTTCGACGCTCAGTTCGGCGCCAATTTCTCCACGGACTTCCAACAGCCCAGCCTGACCTCAAAACCGCTCCCGGTGGCGGCGGGCGACGTGGTTCCCGTGAGCCTGACCGCTCAGCCCGTGCCGCTTCCGAGCACCTGACCACCCCCGCCGATGCGTAGCCACGCACCTACCATCGACGGCCGCGCAGGCCTCGCCCCCCTGGGCCTGTGCATCATGGCGATCGCTGTCTCCGCAGCGGTCGCCATGCCTTCTCGTGCCGATGTCATCGAATTCGGGGCCGGCGGCGCTGCGGTGACCTATGCTGCGCCGGCGGTGTTCACCTCGACAGGGGTCGAGACCATCGGCCAGGCGCCGCGAGCGCCTGGTGTTCAGTCCGACAATCTTTCCCAGGTCATCGCCGACGCGGCCGTGCGCAATCGGATCAGCTCCGATTTGGTCAGCGCCGTTGCTTGGCAGGAGTCGCACTTCCGGCAGTCGGCGGTCTCGAGCCGCGGTGCGGTCGGGGTCATGCAGCTCACGGCTGTGGCCGCCCGCGATGTCGGCGTCGACCGCTTCGACACCAGCCAGAACATCCAGGGCGGCGCGGCCTACCTGCGCCGGATGATGGACCGCTACAGCGGCGACCTCCACCTCACGCTGGCCGCTTACAACGCCGGGCCCGGCGCCGTGGACCGCTACCGCGGGGTCCCGCCGTTCCAGGAAACCCAGGCCTACGTCAGCGCCATCCTGGCGCGGCTTCCGCAGCGCGCGGCGATCCCCGCCACGCCCATCCTGTTCAACCGATAGGAGCTTCCCCCATTCGCACACCGCTCCGTACCCTGGCGCCCTTCGCCGCCCTGACGCAGCTGGCCTTGGCCGGCGCAGCGCAGGCCCAGTCCGTCGATCCGGCCGGCTCCGGCGTCATCGGCGGGGCACTGACCTGGCTGCAGGGCACCTTGCTCGGCACGGTCGCCACCGTCGCCGCGGTGATCGCCGTCGCAGGCGTGGGCTTCATGATGCTCACCGGCCGGCTGGAATGGCGCCGTGGCCTGACCGTCGTCGTCGGCTGCTTCATCATCTTCGGCGCTGGGGCGCTGGTCGCCGGCATCAAGCAATCCGCGGGCGGCGTCTGAGATGGCCGCGCAGGTTGAACGCGACGTTGTGTTCGGGGCGCTGACGCGGCCGCAGATGTTCGCTGGCGTGACCTACAGCTTCTTTGTGTTGAACGCCGTGGTCACCGCCGAACTCTTCCTCATCACCAAGTCCTTCTGGGCGCTGCTGGCGGCGCTCGCGATACACACGGTCGGCTACGTCGCGTGTCTGAAAGAGCCGCGTATCTTCGACCTGTGGCTGACCAAGGTCAGCCGCTGCCCTCGCGTCCGCAACTGGTCTGTGTGGCGCTGCAACTCCTATCGCCCATGACGCCAAGGACCGACGATCGACCCAAGGCCCGACGCGCGGCGCCTGGGCGGGAAGCCAGCGCCGGCGCGCGGCTGCCGTACGCCCGGCACGTGGACGACGTCACCATCGCCACCCGCGACGGCATGCTGATGCAGGTGATCCACCTGGCCGGCCTGCCGTTCGAAACCGCCGACACCGACGAGCTCAACTACCGCAAAGCGCTGCGCGACGGCGCCCTGCGCGCGCTCGCAAGCTCGCGTTTCGCCATCTACCATCACGTTGTGCGGCGCGAGGTTGCGCCCGCCATGGACGGCGATTTCAACGACGATTTCAGCCGGACGCTAGATGACACCTGGCGCGCGCGCCTGGGCGCCAAGAAGCTCTATGTGAACGAACTCTTCCTGACCCTCGTGCGCCGGCCCCTGCAAGGCCGTGGCGGGATGGTCGAAGGCGCTTTGCGCGCCATCACCGGCGGTCGGCAGGCCCAAAGCGCCGTCGCCTTCCAGAACGAGCATCGGGAGTTGGACGCCGCGCGCGAGTCACTTCTCGCGGCGTTGGCGCCCTATGGCGCGCGCCTCCTTGGCGTCTACGACACACCGAGCGGTCCGTGCTCGGAACCTCTGGAATTCCTGTCGTCGCTCTACAACGGCGCGATCCGGCCGGTGCTGCTGCCCCGCGCCGACCTGGGCGAGCATATCCCCTATCGCCGGGTGAGCTTCGGCGCCGAGGCCCTGGAGCTGTCGCGCGCCGGCGTGCTGGACCGAAGCTTCGCGGCGCTGATCTCCATCAAGGACTATCCCCCGCAGACCGCCGCGGGGATGCTCGACGATCTTCTGCGGCTGCCCCACGAGCTGGTCATCAGCCAGAGCTTCGCCTTCGTCGACCGCCAGGCGAGCCTGGAGCGAATGAACATGGCGCTGCGCCGCATGCGCTCGGCGGACGACGACGCCCTGTCGCTGCGCCTGGGCCTTGTGGCGGCGAAGGACGATGTGTCGGCCGGACGCGCCGCCTTCGGCGAACATCATCTGAGCGTGATGGTGCGGGCGGCGAGCCTCGCCGGCTTGAACGAGGCGGTCGCCGAGGTTCAGTCCAGCTTCACGGAGGTGGGCGTCATCGCCGTACGCGAGGACGTCAATCTGGAGCCGGCGTTCTGGGCTCAGTTCCCCGGCAACTTCAAGGATATCGCCCGGCGCGCCCTGATCTCCACGGCCAACTTCGCGGGCTTCGCGTCCGGCCACAACTTCCCGGTCGGCAAGGCGGCCGGCAACCATTGGGGCTCCGCCGTCACGGTCCTGGAGACCACCTCGGCCGGGCCCTATCACTTCAATTTCCACAAGGGCGACCTGGGCAACTTCACCCTGATTGGGCCGTCGGGCTCCGGCAAGACGGTGGTGCTGAGCTTCCTGCTGGCTCAGGCCCGCAAATTCGACCCGCGCATCGTCTTCTTCGACAAGGACCGCGGCGCGGAAATCTTCCTGCGCGCCATCGGCGGCCGATACGACGCCATTCGTCCTGGCGAGGCCACAGGGTTCAACCCGCTGCAGCTCGAAGACACCCCTGCCAACCGTGGCTTCCTCGCCGACTGGACCGCCCGGCTGGTGGCCCGGCCCGGCGAAGCCCTGAGCCCCGAAGACCTGGCGCGGATCAAGGACGCGGTCGACGCCAACTACGCGCAGCAGCCGGCCTACCGGCGCCTGCGCTATTTCGCCGAACTGTTCCGGGGGGACCGCCGGCCCGACGCCGCCGACCTTGCCGCGCGGCTGCGGCCCTGGTGGGGCGACGGCGAGCGGGCGTGGCTGTTCGACAACGCCGACGATGCCCTCGACCTCGACGCCCGCACCCTGGGCTTCGACATGACCCAGATCCTCGACGACCCGCAATTGCGGACGCCGGCGATGATGTACCTGTTCCACCGGGTCGAGCAGCGGCTGGACGGCGACCCGACGCTGATCGTCATCGACGAAGGCTGGAAGGCGCTCGACGACGACGTCTTCGTCGCCCGGATCAAGGACTGGGAAAAGACCATCCGCAAGCGCAACGGCGTGGTCGGCTTCGCCACCCAAAGCGCCCAGGACGCCATCGAAAGCCGCATCGCCTCGGCGATCATCGAGCAGGCGGCCACTCAGATCTTCATGGCCAATCCCAAGGCCCAGGCTCGCGACTACTGCGAGGGCTTCGGCCTGACCGAGCACGAGTTCGACCTGATCCGGTCGCTGCCGGACACCTCGCATTGCTTCCTGATCAAGCACGGCACGGACAGCGTGGTGGCGCGCCTCAATCTCTCGGGTGAGCCCGATCTGCTCACGGTCCTCTCAGGCCGCGAGCGCACCGTGCGCCTGCTCGATACGCTGCGCGGCGATGTGGGCGAGAACCCCGCGGACTGGCTGCCGCGCCTGCTGGAGCGCGCCTGATGGCTTTCGCCTGCGCCGCCCCGCAAGCCGACGACGGCTTGGTCCACGGTCTGCTGACCTCCGTCGACTGCAACGTCCGGTCGATGTCAGAGGCGGGCTATGGCGCACTCTCGCAGTCCAACTCGCCGATGGCGGCGATCCTGACGGCGCTGTTGACCCTCTACATCGCCTTCATCGGCTATCGCCTGCTGATCGGACGTTCGCCCTTGAGCGTCGGCGACTTGACGGTCAGCGCCTTCAAGATCGGCGCGGTGCTGGTGCTGGCGACGAGCTGGCCGACCTACCAGCAGGTGGTTTTCGACTCGCTGTTCAGCGGGCCGGAGCAGCTGGCGACCAACATGCTCGACGCGATCCAGCCTTCGGGTTCCCTGCTGCATGGCGATCCCTTCGCGGGCCTGCAGGTCGCCTATGACCAGCTGCAGGCCTCGGCCAACGACTTCACCAAGCATAGCCTGAGCACGGCCTCCCCGCTGCAAGGCGGCAACGCCGGCGCGGCGCTCGCCATGAACCTATCGGCGACCTTGCTCCTGCTCACCAGCCTGGGCGCGGTGCTGGCCTCCAAGATCGTGCTCGGCCTGCTGCTAGGCCTGGGTCCGCTGTTCGTGGCCATGCTGCTGTTCGACGCCACCCGAGGCGTCTTCGAGGGCTGGCTGCGGGCGTCGATCGCCTTCGCCCTGGCGCCGCTCATGGCCATCCTCGGCCTCGTCGTGGAACTGACCATGATCGGCCCCGAAATCGTTCGCCTGGCCGATCTTCGCGCCCAGGGCCTGGTCGACCTTGCGCCGGCCAACGCCATCTTCCTGCTGGTGCTCATCTCCACCGGAGTCAGCGTCGCGCTGACCCTTGCGGTCGGGGTCATCGCCTTCAGCCTGCGGCTGCCCGTCCTCCAGCGTGGCAGCCGCAGCGACATTCGTACTGAGGTCGCGGCCTCGACCGCGGCCTTGTCTGCCGCCGTAGGTGCAGGCGGCCGCACGCCCTCCGCCCTGCAGGCCGAGCCCCGCGCGGCGTCGGTGGTCGCGGCGGCGAACGCTATGGATCGGCGCGAGAACCGGGTGGTGCAGGCCGAGGTGGACGGCGGGCGACGCATCAGCGCCGGCCGCGGGCGTGAGACGGGCTCGCTCAGCACACCGGCCTTTGCGCCCATCGGCCAAACCTATCGCCGCGCCGCGCAGCCGCGCCGGGCCGCCAGCAATCAGCGGAGGGATCGATGAAGCCTGAGAAACCGCCCGCCGCCGACCGCGACGCCTATTACGCCGACGCCGCGTCCTGGTCGGGCGATGTGCATGGGGCGCTGCGCAGTTCGCGCAGCCTCGCGTGGATCGTGGCGCTGGGCCTTGGAGCCATCGCGGTGCTGGAGGCGATCGCGCTCGTCGCGCTGATGCCGTTGAAGACGGTCGTGCCCTATACGATCACGGTCGATCGCCAGACCGGCTACATCGAGACGGCCCAGGGCTTGAACCCCGGCAAACTCTCGCAGGACACCGCCGTTACCGAGGCCTTCCTGGCGCAGTATGTCATGGCGCGCGAAGGCTATGACGTGGCCGACCTGCAGGCGACCTATCGCAAGGTCGCCATGTGGTCGACCGGCGAGGCGCGCGACCAATACCTGCGCGCCATGTCGACCACCAATCCGCAGAGCCCGATGAAGCTCTACCCCGCCACAACAGTGATGCAGCCGATCATCAAAAGCGTCTCGCTGCTGTCGCGCAACAGCGCGCTCGTACGCTTCGACGTGGAGCGCCACGACTATGGCGCGGCCTCCGGCGACCGGCAGTCCTACGCCGCGGTCATCGGCTACCGCTACACCGGCGCGCCGATGAGGATGGGGGATCGGTTGCTCAATCCCCTGGGCTTCCAGGCGACCTCGTACCGCCGCGATTCCGAGATGATCGGATCGACCGCCGCCTCGCAGGGGTCCCGGTGATGCGCAGCGCCCTGTTCTGCTTGGCGTTGGCGGTCACGCCGGTTGTGGCCAGCGCCGCCGAGGCTCCGCGCCCCGGCTATCTCGACCCCCACATCCAGAGCGTCCACTACGACCCGGACCAGGTTGTCTTGCTGCAGGGCGTCCTGGGCTATCAATTGATGCTGGAGTTCGCGCCGGACGAGCAGCTGCAAAGCGTGTCCATCGGCGACTCTTTGGGGTGGCAGGTGGTCCCCAACCACAACGCCAACCTGCTTTTCCTGAAACCCCTTGAGCGCAACGCGGCGACCAACATGAACGTCGTCACCACGCAGCGCCGCTACGCCTTCGAGCTGCGGGTTTTGCCCAAGGGCGGCGCCAAGACGGCCAATGCCATCGTGACGCCCTACATCGTTCGCTTCGTCTACCCCCCGGTCGCCGTCGCCGTTTCTACGCCGGCCCCGCCCGACCCGCCGCCGGAGGAGCGCAACCGCGCCTACGTGGTCACCGGCGCGGCGGAGAACACCCCGGCGCGGATTTTCGACGACGGCCGCATGACCTATTTCGCCTGGCAGCCGCAGGCTTCCGTTCCGGCGATCTTTGCCGTGGGCGCCGACGGCAAGGAGAGCCTAGTCAACTACGGGGTGCGCGGCGCCTACACCGTCGTCGAACAAGTCTCGCCGCGTTTCGTCCTGCGCAACGGCAAGCAGGTCGCGACCGTGATCAACCAAGGCTTCGTGCCGCCCGCGGCCCTTCCGAGGAGCGGCGCGAAATGACCGACATGCATCCGCCGGAAGATCAAGACTTCGAACCGGTATCCGACGAGCCCGGTCTGACCCAAGATGACGCCGAGCCGATAGTGGCCCGCACGCCAGCCGGCGGCAGTCCGCTCCTTGCCGTCGCGGGCTTCAGCGCCGCCGCCTTGGCGCTGTTTCTCGTCCTCAACCATCGCCGCGTCGAACGCAGCGATCCCGTTGCGGCGCCCGGAGCAATCCAGACTGCGCAAGAAACGTCGGGAGCGCCCCCTTCGCTTGAGCTCAAGCCGATCCTGGTCTCCGCGCCCGGCCCCGCCGCCTTCACCGGCCTGCCGACGACGGTGGACACCGCCTCGCCGCCGGCGGCCACGCCACGGATCCCGCAGACGCCGACCGCGGCCTCCACGCTGCAGCCGATCAGCGCGGCGGATTCAGCTCAGAGGCTGCATGCGCCGACCCTCGTCGTCGACTTCGGTGGCGCACCGCGCGATATGGTCGTGGCGCAGGCCGGGCCGCCGCCAGCTCCCGGCGCAGTCGTCGCGCCTGGCGGATCTCCAACGCCCGGCGGCGCGCGGCCGCAGCTGAACGACAGTGAGCAGTTCGCCAAGCGCGTGGGCGACGAAGAGCCCGAACGCTCCCGCGCCATTCCGATGCACAACCTGCACGCCACCGCGCCGCAGGGCACGATCATCCCGGGCGTCCTGGAAACAGCGATCGACTCCGACCTTCCCGGCTTTACCCGCGCCGTGGTTAGCCGCGATGTTCTGAGCTTCGACGGCAAGGCTGTGCTGATCCCCAAAGGCAGCCGGCTCATCGGGCAATACAAGAGCGCCGTGGCTCTGGGGCAGTCGCGGGCCTTCATCATCTGGACGCGCGTGATCCGCCCGGACGGCGTGTCAATCCAGATCGGCTCGCCGGGCACGGACGAGTTGGGACGTGCCGGCCTGGATGGCGACGTCAACCGGCACTTCTTCCGCCGGTTCTCCGGCTCGATCCTGCTGTCTGTGCTAAACGCCGGGGTCGCCGCGGTCGGGCAGACCCCGTCGACCGAGATCAGCATCGGCTCGCCAGGCGCCGCGACCGGCCTGGCGACCTCCGCGATCCAGGGCGACGCCATTCCGCCGACCATCAAGGTCAAGCAGGGCGAAGCGATCAACATCTTCGTGGCGCGGGACCTCGACTTCTCGGGCGTCGAGCCGATCCGATGAGCGCCGAAGCCGCGGTCTACCTCCGCACCTATCTCGGGCCGCTTGCCTTCCTCTTGGAGCGGTCGGACGTCACCGACATTTTCGTCAACATGCCCGGCGAGGCCTGGACCGAGACGGTCACCGGCAAGATCGAGCGCCACGCCGCGCCGCAGCTGGATGAGACGACGCTGTGGCGCCTCGCGCGCCAGATCGCGAGCCTCTCGAACCAGGGCGTCAACCGCGAGCACCCGCTGTTGGCGGCGACCCTGCCGGACGGCGAACGGGTACAGATCATCGCGCCCCCTGCCACGCGCGGGCCGCTCGCCATTGCGGTCCGCAAGCATGTGGTCGCCGATCTCAGCCTCGACGACTACGAGCGGTCGAGCGCCTTCGCCGATACGCGAACGGACGGCAAGTCCGACGCCGAGGCCCTCAACGCCGAACTGCGCGGACTCTTGGACCGCGGCCAGACCGCGGAGTTCCTCCGCCAGGCCGTCAGGGGCCGGAAGAACATCATCGTCGCCGGCGGCACTTCGACCGGCAAGACCACCTTCCTGAACGCCCTGCTCAAGGAGATCCCGCGCGAGGAGCGCCTGATCCTCATCGAAGACGCCGCCGAGGTGCAGTTGGATCATCCCAACGCGGTCGGCCTGATCGCCGTGCGCGGCGAGAACGGCGAGGCCCGCGTCACCGCCGAAGACCTGGTCCAGGCGTCGCTCCGCATGCGCCCGGACCGGATCATCCTGGGCGAACTGCGGGGCCGCGAGGCGACCGATTTCCTGCGCGCCATCAACACCGGCCACCCGGGCTCGATCACCACCCTGCACGCCGACAGCCCGCGCGGCGCCGTCGACCAGCTGTCGCTGCTGGTTCTTCAAGCCGGCCTCAATCTCGGGCGCGCCGAAATCGCCGACTATGTCCGCAGCATCGTCGACGTCTTCGTGCAGCTTTCCCGCCGCGATGGCCGGCGGATGATCTCCGAAATCGTCTTCCAGCAGCAGGCTTGAGTTCACTTGAAGAAACCTGACCTCGCCTTGCTGGCCGCTGTGGTTTGCACCGCCGCTTGGATGATCACCAGCGCCGCCGAGGCGCACACCGGCACCGGCCTGCCCGGCGGTTTCAAGTCCGGCTTCCTGCATCCGCTCACCGGCTTCGACCACATGCTAGCCATGGTTTCGGTCGGCATCTGGGGGGCGTTTCTCGGCCGCCCGCTCATCGTCGCCCTCCCGGTGATCTTTCCGACCGTCATGGCTGTGGGGGGCGCCTTGGGGATGGCCAATGTGCCGTTCCCGCCGGTGGAAATCGGCATCGGTGTCTCGGTGCTGGTGATGGGCGCGGTGATCGCGCTGGCGTGGCGCGCCCCGATCTGGGCGGCCTGCCTGATTGTCGGGGTCTTTGCGCTCTTCCACGGCTACGCCCACGGCAAGGAGCTGCCCTCCGCGGCCGACCCGATTGGCTACAGCGTCGGCTTCGTGCTCGCCACTGGCCTGCTGCACGTGGCCGGCATCGGCGTGGGGCTGCTGAACGATCGTCCGAACGGCATCGTCGTCACCCGTAGCATCGGCGGCTTTGTCGCGCTGTGCGGCGTCTACTTCCTCTACGTGGCGCTGTCGAAGTGAGGGGCGGCGCCTTGCCTCCGGCCCTGCTGGCCGCGAGCCTGGGGTTCGCGCTCGCCTTCGTTCCGAAGAAGGCGGTGGCGCCCAGCATCGTGGTCTTCGCCGGGATCGCGGCGGCCGTCAGTCTGGTGAGGACCGACCCCGGCTGGACCGACGCGATCTTCTACGCCTGTTGGGCCAGCGTGATCGTCACCGCGCTCGCCGTACACCTTCCAAAAGAGCCGCCGCCACCCGCGGTCTTGGTGCTGGCCGCCAACGCAGGCCTTTGGTCCGGGGCTGTGATCGCCGCGGCCGGCGCGCCGTTCGACCTGGTGAAGTCGCTGCCGTTCGTTCTGATCTGCCTGCCGGCCAGCTGGCTGATCGCGCGCCGGCTCGGCATCGCTGTGAAGGTCGTGGCGAGCTGGCTGATCGCCGTCTCTGTCCTGGCCGCCGCCCTTCCGACCCTCACGCCGACGCCCGGTTACGTCGGCGACCACATGGAGTGAGTATGCGTCATCGTTTCAAGCGCACCGGCCTCGCCGGGAGCGCGGCCCTTTTTGTCATCGCCTTCGGGCTTTCGGCGGCGGCGCATGACTTCTGGGTGCAGCCGTTCAAGTTCTGGATCCCGCCGAACAGCGCGGTAATGACGACCCTGACGGTGGGCCACGGCGAATTCCGGCAGCGCTGGAACGCGGAGATCGACCGCGTCCTGCGCTTCAATGACATCGGTCCTGGTGGCGTCGTCACCGATCACCTCGGCGAACTTCGATCCGGCGACATGAACCACGACCATCTCCTGGCCTTCGGTGCGCCGGGAACCCATGTGCTCGTCCTGCAAACCGGGTATGCCGAGAGCGTCCTGCCCGGCATACGTTTCACCGACTACATCAAGCAGGAAGGGCTGACGCCGGCTATCGACCTGCGCGCCCGCACCAGGACCGAGGACCAACCGGGTCGCGAGATCTACAGCCGGCGCGCCAAGGCGCTGGTCCAAGTCGGAGCCGCCTCGACCCAACCGCAGCCCTGGGCCCTCAAGCCCGTAGGCCTCAGCCTGGAGATCGTTCCCGACGCCAATCCCTACGCCGTGGGCGCCGGACAAGACCTTCCCGTCCACGTGCTATTGGACGGTCGGCCACTCGCCGGCGCCCTTGTGATGCTGAACAATCTCGATTTTGACGGGAGGCCGCTGGCGACTGTGAAGACCGACAGCGCCGGGCGAGCGTCGTTCAAGACGCCGCGCACCGGGTCTTGGCAGCTCAACGTATTGTGGACCAAGCCGCTCAAGGGCAATCCAAAGGCCGACTACGACACGACCTTTTCCAGCCTCACCTTCGGCTTCCCGCCTGTCGGCGGCGCGCACTGATGATTGTCGCCCCTTGTGACCGCCTAAAGGGTCGTGAAGCCGACCGGCGCCCCGGGCTCATACCGACCACGAAACGATCGAGCTTCCGAGCTCGCCAACGCGGCCGTACTGCCGCTTTCGGGCCTGCGTCTCACGTTCACGCGGCTCGTGCGAGCTTCGGAGCCGGCGCCAGCGGATGAGTTGACGGGCCACGGCCGGAGCCGAGCGAACTTCCAAGTCACGGTCGTGGGGAATCTAGCGGCGCCACCGGAACCTCCGTCTCAAGGAACAGTTCGGCCGCCATGGAAGCCCGTAGGAGTCCGCTCGTGCTCGTGGTCGATGATGAGCCCTTGGTACGCGTCGTTGCTTCGGTAAGCCTCGAAGAAGCCGGTTTTGACGTGCTCGAGGCGACCAGCGCCGATCATGCCCTGGACCTGCCTCGGTCACGAGCCGACTTCGGCATCCTGTTCACCGACATCAACATGCCGGGCTCGCTCGACGGCACGGCACTGGCAAAGTGCGTCCACGAACTCTGGCCGCACGTCCGCATCGTCGTGACCTTCGGCAGAGGCTTGCCGGAGCCGCTGCCGGATGACGGGAAGTTCCTTCGCCAGCCGTATTCCGTCACTGAGCTGAGAGAAACGATCGTCAACGTCTCAGCCAGGCCGTGACCCCACACTTGGGCTCGGCAGGGCGTTCCGGCGTCGTCGCTATGCCCTTTTTCCGGCGATAAGCAGTGCCTCAACAATCCTTCAGCTCCGTCGCGACCAGCAAGCGCGACCTCCGCACCGGCCGATCGCTCTGGTCGAGCGACGCTTCGGGGCTTGGGGTCCCGGCGCGGCCGCTTTGCGCTCCAATCGACGTCGATGTCGCCATCGTTGGCGCGGGCGTCAGCGGCGCGTTCATGGCGCATGAGCTCGCCCGCACCTTCAGCGTCGCCGTCTTCGACAGACGCGGGCCGGTGCTCGGCAGCACTATGGCCTCGACCGCCATGCTGCAGTGGGAGTTGGATCTTCCACTTCAGGCGCTCGCTGAGAAGATCGGCGAAGCGAATGCCGGGCGGGTCTACCGACGGTCGCGGCGGGCGGTCGACGATCTCAGGGCAATCGTGGAGTCTTCAGGAATCCGCTGCGGCCTGAAGCCGAAACGGTCGCTGTATCTCGCCGGCGACGACTATGGCGCGCGGGCGCTGGCGCGCGAGGCCGAGGCGCGCGCCGCCGCGGGCCTGGAGTCGGTATTCCTGCATCCCGCCGACTTGCGCCCGTTCGGCATTGAGCGCACCGGCGCGATCCTGTCGGAGGGCTCGGCCAGCGCAGACCCTGCTCGGCTGGCGGCCGGCCTTCTTCGACGCGCCATCGATAACGGGGCCAAGGTCTATTCACCGGTCGAGATCACCGGTGTGCTGCAGGGCGGCGATCACGTGACCCTGGTCAGCGACGCAGGCGTCGAGGTCCGCGCTCGCCACGTTGTATTCTGTTGCGGCTACGAATTTCCCGACAGCGTGCCGACCCATGGCGCCAAGATCATCTCCACCTGGGCGCTCGCCAGCAAGCCGTTGACCCGGGCGCCGGCATGGTTATCCCGCCACCTCGTCTGGGAAGCCTCCGACCCGTACCTCTATTTGCGCATGACGAGCGACGGCCGCCTCATCGCCGGCGGGGAGGACGAGGCGTCGCCGACGCGCCACGCCGATCCGAAAGCCATCGGTCCAAAGTCGCAGGCGATCGTCCGCAAGCTCAAAGTCCTGATTCCCGATCTGGAGATCGATATCGACTATGCTTGGTCCGGCGCATTCGGCGAGAGCACGACCAGCATGCCCTTGATCGGACCCATCCCGGGAATGCCACACGGCTATGCTGTGATGGGCTTTGGCGGCAACGGCATCACCTATTCGGTGATCGCCAGCCAGATCGTCGCCGCCGCCATCCGCGGGCGGCCCGATCCAGACGCGGACCTCTACAACTTTCGCTGAGTTAGCCTGGGAAGGGCTTGGCCTTCAGCAGGCCGGCCAGGTGCGCCGCGTTGCCGGCAACCATCTTCGCCGTCTGCGCGACCTTCTTCGGCGTGGTCTTGAGATCCTTGAAATCAACCGAGCCCATGGCCTCGCCCACCCAGTAGCAGCAGGCGACGGCAGGGATCGTCCAGCCGGTATCGTTCAGGCTCTGGGCGATCTCGGCGAAGCTATGGTGCGCGCCGTCCTCGTTGCCCACGATGGCGACCACGGCGACCTTGGAATACGAAGGCATCCGGCCCTGCTTGTCGGTTTCGTCGAAGAAGGCGTCCATCCGTTCCAGCACACGCTTGGCCACGCTGCTGGGCTGCCCCATCCAGATGGGCGTGCCGAAGATCAGGATGTCGGCGGCGAGGATCTTCTCTCGCACACCCGGCCACTCGTCACCGTTTCCCTCGTCGGAGGAAACGCCCGCGGCGATGTTCAGCGACGCGATGCGGATCGTCTCGGCGACCTCCACGTCGCAGGCTTTGAACTGCTTGGCGAGCAAGGCGATCATCGCGTCGGTGGAGCTGGAATGTGTCGCATCGCCCTTGAGCGTGCAGTTGATGGGCTGGCAGCGGAGCTTCATGGATCACCTCATTGGTGAAGCCGGAAAGCGCCGAGCGACAGGCCGGTTCCGCCTGCCCTATCGAAGGGCCGAAAAGAGCACCAAGTGAGTCAGGAACGCATGGGGCGGGGTGGCGTTGGAACGAAGACGCTTATGCCCTCAGCGTCCGAACCCTGAGGCTCCCAACTTCCCCGAGTTGGGGGCTTTTGTTTGCAACGGAGCCTCACCATACGCAATCCCTGGATCCGGCTCAGCCTCGACGCCTGGAGCCTCGGGATCGAGGCGTCCTTGGTCATCGGCCTGCGCACGCTGATGGTCGCCGCGGGCGGTCCCGCAGCGCGCCAGGAAATGGGGCGCATGGTCAGCGAGAAGGTGGACGCGGCGTTGCAGCTGCAGGCCCGCGCCCTGACCGGCGGCCTGGGGCTGACCCCGCAAAGCGCCGCCGGACGGACCCTGACCCACTATCGCCGCAAGGTTCGCGCCAACTGGCGACGGCTTTCGAAGTCTCCCGGCTAGACCTGTCATGAAGACGGGACGCCCAATATCGGCCTCCTATGGTGGAGCTTATCTGCGCTCCGCGCGTTCAAGCTGGGAGGACTGCTCGCCTCGGGTATCTTAGGGTGATGAACGATGACTCCTCATTCCGAAGCTAGCGAGGCGTTCCGCGCCGAACTGACCGCCCTGATCCCTCACATGCGCGCGTTCGCCAAGTCGATGTGCGGCGACCCCACCGCCGGCGACGACCTGGCGCAAGACGCCCTCCTCAAGGCCTGGACGGCACACGCCAGCTATGTTCCCGGGACCAACATGAAGGCGTGGGTGTTCATGATCATCCGCAACGGCTTCTACTCGGAGAGGCGGCGTTCCTGGCGCAGTGTCGAGCTGGATACGGAAACCGCCGAGCGGACCCTTGAGGCCGTGAGCAATCCCACGGCGACCCTGGAGTTGGACGAGCTCCGCCGCGCGCTCCAGTGCCTGCCGGACGACCAGCGCGAGGCGCTGATCCTGATCGGCGCAGGCGGCTTCTCCTACGAACAAGTCGCCGAGATCGCGAGCTGCGCCGTGGGCACGGTCAAGAGCCGCGTCAGCCGCGCCCGCGATCGGATCGCGCTGATCCTTGCCGAAGCGTCCTTCGGCAAGGACGACATCCAGCCCAGCGAAGCGATGACCAATATCCTTGCCCAGCTCCGCAACGCCGATCGGCCGCTTGCTATCGCGGCCTGATCGTCCGCCGGTTTCGCCGGTCTTGGATTTGCGGAGCGTGACGACCGATGATCCGCACGTTTCTTTATGACGCCCAGGGCCACGATCAGGAGATGGACCTGGGGGCGGAGCTTCCGAAGCTCGAAGAGCACCACCTTCTCTGGATCGACGTCACTGGCCGCGAACCCGCCGACTTCGAGCGGCTGGCAAGTCTTCTGGATCTGAAGCCGCGCTCGGTTTCGGACCTGGTCGAGAGCGGCCGGCGGTTCAGTCTCGCCAACTACGGCGCCTACATCCAGTTCGACGTGGCGACCCTCGAATCTCGCGAGGCTACGGCGGGTGCGCCGAGCGTAATCCGCTCGCAGCGCCTGGACGTGGCTCTTGGCCAGGGCTGGGTGCTCACCGCCCATGAAAACCCGCTTCGATTCCTGGAAGAATTCCGCGACCAAGACCGCGGCGAGACGCTCATCGGCGGCCTGACGTCCGCGGCCCTGGCCGCCTCGCTGTTGGATTGGCATCTCGCGACCTATCTCGCCGCGCTGGAGGTGGTTGAGGCTTTTGCCGACCGGGTCGATCTCCGGATGCTCTCATCTTCTCGGGTCCGGGAGGACCTGCTGAAGGACCTCGTGGGCGCGCGGCGCCACATCTCCAGTCTGCGGCGATCGCTCGCCTCGCAGAGTTCGATTTTCTACGGGCTCTCCCGCCCCGACCTGGCGCTGACCGCCGACGCCAGCGCCGTGGAGGGATACAAGGATCTGGAACGCCGCTTTGAGCGGGTGCTGGACTCTCTCGAACACGGCCGCGAGCTTGTGCAGAGCTCCTTCGACCTCTTCACCACGCGGACGGCGGAGACCACCAACGCCCTGATCCGGCGGCTGACCTTCATCAGCATCCTGCTCGGCGCCCTGGGCGGCGTCGCGGGCGTATTCGGCATGAACTTCGAGACGCCCTACGCCAAAACCGGGCTTATGGGCTTCTGGGCGGTCGTCGGCGCCTTCCTGGTGCTGGGCGGCGGGGCGGCGCTCATCGGCCGCGCCCGAAAGTGGATCTAGCGCGCGCCTGCGCACCGGCGGAACCTTCACCTTGGCGGCGGATTACCTTGGCCGACCGGAGGCGACCGCTTCCCCGCTGAAAGATCCTCAAATGCTTGGAATCCTCGCGCTCGTCCTCGTGGTCCTGTGGCTGCTTGGCTTCTTCGCTTTCCACATCACCACCGCCGCCATTCATTTGATCCTGGTGGTCGCTCTGATCTTGGTGGTGCTGCATTTCCTCCGGGGCCGACGGTCGGTCTAGGCGGAAGCATTCGACGTGGACATCACGCAACTCATCCTCGACGACCACCACGAGCAACGCCGATTGTTCGCGATCATCGATCAGATCGGCGATGACGACGTGAAGAGCTTGGCCGCGGTCTGGGGGCGCTTGTCGACCTTCTTGGAGGTGCATGCCAAGGCAGAGGAAGACCTCTTCTACCCCGCGCTTTTGAAGGTTGGCGAAGGCGCCGGCGGGAAGGTTAGCGCGGCGTCAGAGACTAAGGACGCCATCAAGGACCACAACGAAATCCGCGATGCCGTCGCGGCGGTCGCCGACCATCGGGTCGGCACGGCGGCCTGGCGCAACGCGGTTGCCGACGCCAACGAAGCGAACGGCGATCACATGGCCGAAGAAGAGCGCGAAGGCCTCACCGATTTCCGGCGCCAAGCGACGCTCAAGGTCCGTCACGACCTTGCCGTGCGCTTTGCTTCGTTCGAGGCGGAGCATGTCACCGGGGTGAAGCCAATCGACAAGGACCCCAAAACCTACGTCATGGAGAACGGCTGACAAGACTGCTACGCGGCTTCGTTTGGCCGCCAATGCGAAGCGTCGATCGAGGTTTCCCTCCGTCGGCATTCCACTTGGCAAGGGGCCCAGAGGCATGATGCCCGCCTAAGAGTTTCGGGCTAGGGGACGCGCTCGAAGAGTCCGCAAATGCCTGCATCGGGCACCCTTTGATGCTCCAACTGGACGCGAGCGCGCTTTGCGGGAGTGGAGGCCGGGCCACCGGAATGGCCTGCAAGTCGCCCCATACCTAGTGCAATCGCTCAGCGGGGTCCTGTCGCGCGATAGGCCAACTCTGCCGTTGACGTCACAAGTTGGTGCACGTCCTCTTGCTCGCTGCGACGCGTCGCCAATGGCGTGAGGACTGTTTGAAACCTAAGGCCTATGTACCACCGTCCGGCTGGCGCACCTCCGGCGAAGCCATGTCGCAGATGGTTCAAGCTCACCCATGGCAAGACACGCCATTGGGCGCCCGGCTCGCGTGGTCTCCCAGCCTGCAGTTGGCGGTAGACATCATCCTGGGCTCGGCCTTCCCGATGGCACTTCGCTGGGGCCCCGACTTCGTTCTCATCTATAACGATGCCTATCGGCCCATCCTCGGGGACAAGCATCCCTGGGCGCTTGGACTTCCGGCCCGCGAAGCCTGGGCCGAGGTCTGGGACCAGATCGCGCCCCTGCACGACGCCATTGTGACGCGGCAGTCGCCCTCGATCTTCTCCGATGACACCCTCCTAAGGATCCAGCGACGCGGCGCGCAATGGGAAGACGCTCGTTTCACCCTTGCCTACAGCCCGGTCGCTGACCCGACCGCTGCCAACGGTGTCGGCGGCGTGCTGGTCACTGCCGTGGAAATCACCGAGCGAATTGCCGCGGAGGCCGCCTTAAAGGCCAGCGAGGAACGCTACGGCTTAGCGCTGACGGCGTCCGGCGCGATCGGCACCTGGGACTGGGACATCGTCAACGACCGCGTGGTCGCCGACGCGAAGTTCGCGGAGCTTTATTCGGTCGAACCGAGCGCGGCCCGCGAGGGCCGGCCCATCGCCGATTTCGTCGCCGGCATCCACCCCGACGACCGCGACCGCGTGAACGCGGAGATTTCAGCCGCATTGGCGGCGAGGGACGACTTCGCGAGCGAATACCGGCTGCTCAAAAAAGATGGCGCGATCGTCTGGGTGTACGCACGCGGCCGCGGTCACTATGACGCGGCGGGAACCGCGATCCGCCTGCCGGGCTCGGCCGTCGACATCACGGATCGAAAAGCCACTGAAGAGGCGCTCAGCGACAGCCGCGGCTATCTCGGCGACCTTCTCCGCTCCTCCGGCGAGGCCTTTTACGCGGTCGACCGGGACGGGGCGACGACGCTCTGCAACCAGACTTTTCTGCGTCTGATGGGCTTCGAGCGGGAGGAAGACGCGATCGGGCGGCGGCTTCACGACGTGATCCATCATTCCCATCCCGACGGCTCACACTACCCAAAGTCCGAATGTCCGATCTACCAGTGTGCGGCGAACGGCACGCCGGCGCATATCGAAGACGAACTCTTCTTCCGGCTCGATGGGGCGGCAATCCCCGTCGAATACTGGGTAAGTCCGGTCTACCGCGACGGGATCCATCACGGCGCTATCTGCACATTCATCGACGTCACTGAGCGTCGCGCGGCCCAGGCGGAATTGGCCCGAAGCGAGGCGGAATTCCGCGCGTTTTCGCAGGCGATGCCGAACCACGTCTGGGCCTCACCCCCGGACGGCCAGCTGAACTGGTTTAACGACCGGGTTTATGAATATGGCGGCGCGGCCCCAGGCGCCCTCGACGGCTCCGGCTGGGTGGAGATGGTGCACCCCGATGACCGCGCGGAGGCCGGCGAACGCTGGGCCCAAGCCCTCTCAAGCGGCGAGGTCTATCAGGTGGAGTTTCGTCTGCGCCGCGCCGACGGGGTCTATCGATGGCATCTTGCCCGCGCGGTGCCGATCCACGGTCCGGACGGCGCGATCCAGCAATGGATCGGCACCAACACCGACATCGACGACCAAAAGGCCGCGGCTCAGGCGCTTGCGACCCACAATGAGAGCCTCGAAAAGCGTGTGGCCGAGCGGACCGCCGAGCGGGATCGGGCCTGGCGCAATTCCCAGGATCTCCTGGCCGTCGTGAAACTCGACGGGACCCTGACCGCGGTCAATGCCGCATGGACCACCCAGCTTGGATGGCGGGCCGAGGCATTGGTCGGCCGGAATTTTGCGGACTTCGCCCATCCCGACGACGTCACGGCGACCGTGGCAGCGTTCTCCGGAATCCGGCAGACGCCGCTCGTCGACCCTTACGAATACCGGCTGCGCGGGGCGGATGGAACGTATCAGTGGTTTGGTTGGACGGCCGCCTTCGAGGCGGGCCTCGTCTATGCCAACGGCCGGAACACCACCACGGAGCGAGCGCAGGCCGAGGCGCTCTCAGCGTCTCAGGAAGCGCTCCGCCAATCGCAGAAAATGGATGCGGTCGGTCAACTCACCGGGGGGATCGCGCACGACTTCAACAACATGCTGGCCGTGGTCGTCGGCTCGCTCGACTTGCTCAGCCGGCGGCTTGAAGCGCCGGACGCCCGGGTTCAGCGATATCTCGACGCCGCGGCCGATGGGGCTCGGCGCGCGACCCAGCTCACGCAGCGCTTGTTGGCGTTTTCCCGCCAGCAGCCCCTGCAGCCCAAACCCATCGAGGCCAACCGCCTGGTCGCTGAGATGTCGGACCTGTTGCGGCACGCGATCGGGGCCGACGTGCGTCTCGAGACGGTCCTGGCCGGGGGCCTCTGGCGCACCCATGCCGATCCCAACCAGCTTGAGAACATCATCCTCAATCTCGCGGTCAATGCGCGCGACGCCATGCCGGACGGCGGCAGGCTGACGATCGAAACCCAGAACGCCCATTTGGACGAACGGTACGCCGCGACCCACATCGGTCTCGCGGCGGGCCAGTACGTGCTGATCGCCGTGACAGACAGCGGTTCAGGGATGCCGGCCGATGTCATCGAAAAGGCCTTCGACCCGTTCTTTACGACCAAGCCGGTCGGCAAAGGCACCGGGCTCGGCCTCAGCCAGGTCTACGGCTTCGTCAAGCAGTCCGGCGGCCACGTGAAGATTTATTCGGAGCCCGACCAGGGCACTACCATCAAGATCTACCTGCCCCGTCTACTTGACGTCTCACTCATCGATGAGGCTCCGACGCAAGCGGTAGAGGCGCCGCACGGCGACGACCGCGAGGTGATCCTCGTGGTGGAGGATGAGCCCGGAGTGCGACAATTCACAGTCGATGCGCTGAGCGAACTTGGCTATCGCGTCATTGAGGCCGACGGGGCCGCTGCGGCGCTGCGGTTGCTCGACGCCCATCCGGAAATTCTATTGGTCTTCACCGACGTCGTCATGCCGGACGTCAACGGCGCGAAGCTGGCCGACGAAGTCCGCCGCCGTCGACCGGGAATGCGCATCCTCTTCACCACCGGCTACACACGCAACGCCGTAGTCCACAACGGCGTGCTGGATGCGGGTGTCGAAATGATCGGTAAGCCGTTCACCGTCGATGCCCTGGCGACGAAAATTCGCGCCGTCCTGGAACGGCCAGACGTCTGACCCGTCGTAGCGGCTCTGGATGGCTTGGCCGTGCAACGTCCCGCACCGCCCTGCGTTGAAACAAGGTCCAGCTTGCTTCGCCCGCCGGACGATCTTGATTTTTGACAGGTGACACCATGACCGACGAACGGATTGAAGGCGTGCTGCGCGAGGGCGTTGGCCATGTGCAGGACGCCGTGGGCGGCCTGACCGGCGACGCCAAGACCCAGGCGAAGGGCAAGCTCAATCAGGCCGCCGGCGCAATGCAGGACACCTACGGCCAGCTTTCGAACGCGGTGACGGACAATCTCGAAGATGCGTTCGACGAGATTCAGAGCTTCGTGAAGGCCAGACCCTTCGCGGCGGTCGGCATCGGCGTCGGCCTTGGCCTCCTGGCCGGATTGATCGTCGCGCGTAGCCGCGACTAGCCGTTGCGTCCGCCCCCCCAGGCATTCGCGGAGTCGCCACTGTCCCCATTGCGTAGGGCCTTTTTGGGCTACTCCAAAGAAGGGGTCGCCATAGTCAAACTCGTACGGGTAGCGGTCATTGTGCCCGCTCTAAGCGGTTGCACCGAACGTGCACACATGACTCGAAGCAGATCTTCGGAGCGTCCGCGATTGGCGGATCAACCGTGATCTGCGCTAGCGGCTCTTCAACGCTTCGCTCATTGACGTCTAGGATGCGAACGAAGTCGTGGGCATCCTCAGTCTTCGCGATTTCCGCGCGCGGCGGCGCACGGCCGGCGCCTAGGGATTCGCTCTGTGTCGAACCAGGCGTCCGGTCTCACCGCGGCGGCGCATCCAGGACCTCACAAAACATCATCGCCAAGTCGATAACAGCGAAGGGTTTGGGCAGGGTATCAACCCTTGGATCGAGCACGCTGCGTGAGACTTGGAACGTGGACCGTTGACCCGAGCTTTCTCAAGGCCTCGCTGCTCACGAGCTGCATGGCGTCGTCGTCTTCGAGCACCAGGATGACTTCGCTCTGAAAAGTGACTTCTGTTCAGCAAAGGCAGACTTGAAAGGGCCTACGCGCCCAGGCGGCTTGCCGCCATCGTGAGGGTGATCACCACGCCCTCCTTCAGCCAGTCGACAGAAGCGGCGCCCCCAAGATCGGCCATTCCCCGTCGCAACAGGCTGCTGCCGAAACCTTCAAGCGTTCCGGGCTCGGGCACCTCAGGTCCGCCGCGCTCGGTCCATACGACGGCGACCCTCTCGCCCGGCGAGTCACACGAGACGTCGAGCGTCCCGGTCGGCGTGGACAGCGCCCCATATTTCACCGAGTTGGTGGCGAGCTCGTGGAGCACCATGGACAGAGTGGTCGCCGACCCCTCGCCAACCGCCATTCGGGGCACGGAAACGCGAATGCGCCCGCTGAAGGCCCCCATGTCGTCGTAAGGCGCGAGCAGCACCGAGAGCAGGTCACCAAGCAGCGCGCCATGTTCGACCTTCCCGGGAACGGGCCGAACGAGGTCGTGCGCTCTGCCGAGCGCCGCCAGCCTGTGGGTCAAATCCTTAGCCATGTCGGCGGCGCTGGTGGCTGACCGGGAGGTGATCGCCGTCAGCGCGGTGGCGATCGTCAGCAGGTTCTTCACGCGATGGCTCATTTCGCCGGCCAGCAATTCGTTGCCTTCTTCGGCTTGCTTGCGGCCAGTCACGTCGAGGAACACCCCAAACATCACCCGGCCGAGGATATCGGCATCGTTCCCCTGGCCACGGGCGGACACCCAGCGAACGTCACGGCCCACCATGATCCGGAAGTCGATCTCGTAGGGCCCGGAGATTGCCCGCGTCGCGGAGAACGCCGCCCGAACCCGATCGCGGTCAGCCGGGTGGATGTGCGATGAGAGGTCCTCGAACGAAACCTTCTCATCCCCAGCCACGCCCCAAAGTCTGAAGCCGTGTTCGTCCATCGAGAACTTGTCGGTGTCGACATTCCACGACCACAGCGCGACACCGGCAGCGTCAATGGCGAGCCGGAGGTGCTTGGGACCCCACAGCGACTTTTTCGATTTCGGCGGCAAACCAGGCTCCTGTGCCCGTGCTCGTCGCCGGACAGCGCCGCCACGATGGGCGGCTATGCTACAACGCCCATCTCGAAGGCATGGGCCCGGATGATGTTAGCTTTTCGCGAACGCGCGCCATACCGGCAGTGGGTCTCGGCGCCTACGGGTTATTCAGCACGTCGCCCATCGTCTCGGCGAGGGCCTGAATTTCATAGGGTCTCGCCAGCACTCGGCTAATGACGCCCTGCACCGCGGGTTCAATGTATCGCGCCTGGTCTTCCGCCGGATCGCCGGACAGCGTTCCGCGCGTCACCACCGGGGTCGCGCCGCGCGCCAGGATCGCGACGCCATTCCACGTCCGCTGGCCGCGCCAGACGGCGCCGTAGCCCGCGGCTTCCAGGGCCATGATCGGGAAGGCCCGATCCTCGCATTTCAGCTCCCGCAGGCAGACGACGTCGGGCCGAACCTCCTCCAGCCAGGCGAGCAAATTCGCAAGCCGCTTGTTGACGTTGCTGATGTTGAAGGTGGCGATACGCACACTGCAGGATAGGCGTTCAAGCGCCTGACGTTGCACGACGAATTTGCGGAACGATTGTCCGCCGCCGCGCTTAACCCCGCATGATCCAGCCCGCCAAGCCGATCGTGCTCATCGTCGAGGACGAAACCCTCATTCGCATGCTGGCGGTGGATGCCTTTCTCGAGGAAGGTTTTGACGTCTTGGAGGCGGAACACGCCGCAGAAGCGCTGCAGGTTCACGCCGACGCAGCGGAAATCCATGTGCTGTTCACTGACGTCAACATGCCCGGCGCGTTGAACGGCATCGACCTTGCCGAGCGCCTGAAGGCGGCGGCGCCCACCCGGCATCTCATCATCACCTCAGCGTTGCCAATCCTGCGCCCCGTCGACCACCTGCCGGCCACCTTCGTGTCGAAGCCCTACGACGCTGGGGTGGTCTCCCGGACAGCCCGGGCTTTCCTGGCGGCCTAGGCACCTCGCCCAACAGACATTTCTACGCTCGAACTCCAGCCATAAGTGCTCGCGGGCACAGACGGCCGGGCCCTGACCGTGCGACCCTGATCGGAGATCGCGCCTACCGCGCCCCACCGGATATCAGGATGACCGGCCGTCCATTACCTATCGGACCAGCGTTGCATGTCCTGCACGTCGACGATCACGCCATCAATCGTCGCCTCGTGCGCGAGATCCTCGGCTGCTTTGGCCACGAGGTTACCGACGTCGGTTCGGGGGACGAGGCTCTGGACCTGGCGCGGCACAGGGCCTTCGACCTCGTGCTGATGGACATCAACATGCCGGGGATGAGCGGGATCGAAGTGGTCCGCCGGCTCTCCGCCATTCCGTGCTGGGACCGCGATACGCCGGTGATCGCCTTGACCTCAGAAGTGAGCCGCACTCTGAGCGACTACATCGCCCTGGGCTTCAGCGGATACGTGCCGAAGCCGACGACAATCGCCGAACTCATGCAGGCAGTCGATCAGTGCGTAAAGAAACACGCGGCGGGTCCGCTGGTCCGCCGCGTCGCCTGATCGACAACCCAGCCCGCGAGCCTCGACACAAGGCCTCTCATCGAAAAGCATCTCTTGGCGATCGCACCGCAACAACGCGGCAGGCGCGGCTTGCCTTTCGAAGTCTCGCGTCGCGCCTCGGAGGTCACCGTCGCAGCGGCGAGGCGGAACAACGATGATCGGCGGGCCTTTAGATGCGCAGTAGCCGAACCCCGTCCCCCCAGGGGCTCCGGTCATCGCGGCGGGGCGGCCCGACTTATGGCCGCCCTGACGCGCCCGAGTGGGCCGCAGGTTTGTGGGGCGCGTGCGCCCTCGAGTTGGGGGCTTCGTTTGCTGTCTCGGGCGCGGCGACGAGCACGCTATCAGGCTCCAGCATCCGCCGCAGGTTGCACCGATGCGCGGCACTCGCAGGCGCCCTTCTCCATGCCGGCCCGGTCAATGATTTCGACGGACCCGTGGGTATATTTCAGAAGCCCGCGCGTCTGAGCGTCCATGGCGATCCGCGTGACGGTCGTTCGTGAAACCCCCAGCATCACCGCCAGGAATTCCTGCTTCAAGGGCATGAGCTTCATGCCGCCAGCCAGATCCTGACATTCGAGGAGCCAGCGGTAGAACCGTGGCTTCACGGCATGCACGCCGTGGCAGGCGATCGCCTGGCGGCTTTCGGCCTGCAGCAGTTCGATCTGCTGATGCACGGCCTTGCGCATCGCAGCGCTCGCATCGAAGGCCTTGTGATAGGCCTTGGCGGACACCCGGTAAGCCTGGCCCGGCACCTGCACGATCACCCGGGTGAACATCGTGCCGCTGCCGAGCGCCTCGATGAAACCCACGCCGCCTTCGCGTCCGACGATGGACGTTTCCAGCGCCGTCCCGGACTCCAGCACCGTGATCAGGGACAGGAGGCCGAGTTCCGGCAGATAGACCCAGTCCACCGGATCTTCCATTTCGTAGAGCGTCGCGCCGGTCTTCAGATCGACCAGTTTGAGAGCTGGCTCCAACGAATCGAGGTCCGCCTTCGACAGCGAGCGAAGCAGCGCGTTGCAGGGAGCGAACGTGGCCATATGCCACCCTGATCCCTACGGGGTGACACCGCAACCAATGCTTGTCTCCCCAAGCGGAGCGGTCGCACAACCTAAGATCATCCCTAAGTGCTCGCCGCGACAGAACTGATTCGTCAGCGCGTGGCAGAACAAGGTTCGTTGCCGCTGGGAACCCACGGATGTCGAGCCAAAGCCTGTTGTCAGTTGAAACCTCCGCACAGGCGAACGCAGCGCCCATGCCGCCAGGCACAATGCCGGTGACGTCCAGAAAACCTGGCGTGTATGTCGTGAAGAGCGACGGCCCCGCCAAACTGGCCTTGTCGTCTCTCGTGAGGGCAGAAGGGTTCTCGCCCTGCACCTTCGACGACGGCGCCGCGTTTCTAGCGGCCTGCGAGCTGTTGCCGCCGGGCTGCGTGATCACGGGGTATCAGACCGGTGGCATGGACGCGCTTGAGTTCCTGGGTCGACTGGGCGCGAAGCCTGTGTTCTTTCCGACCATCATCGTCGCCAACAAGGGCGAGGTCACCCAGGCCGTCGAGGCCATGAAAGCCGGGGCGGCCACCATTCTCGAGCGACCCTACGCGGATGATCTGCTTCTCGGCGCCGTACGCTCCGCGCTCGCGATGAACGTCCCGATGGAGGCCCGCAACGCTCACCGGCTGGCGATCGCCAGCCTCACGCCCCGGGAACATGACGTGCTCTGCCAACTCCTGGACGGCAACACCAACAAGGTGTCCGCGCGCCACCTTGGCATCAGCCCGCGCACCGTCGAGATCTACCGCGCCAGCCTGATGAAGAAGACGGGCGTCGGGAGCGTACCCGAGCTCGTGCGGTTGGCGGTCGACGCTCACGTTAAGTGCTGACGTTTCGCTAGATCGCAGGCGACGCGAGAACGCCGAAGGTGGCGCGCCGCAGCGCCGCGCGGAGCATCTGCGATCGTCCTCGGTCCAGATCCAACCATTCCAGGGCCGCGAGCGTGCTGTCGCGATGGGTGCTGAACGCCGACAGCTGGTTCAAGAGTAGCAGAGCCATCAGCTTTGGCCCCTCATCCGCAGGCTGTGCGCCGGTGGCGGTCGCCGCGAGCGCCGCGCACTTGCGGAAGAGGGGCCCGTGGATGCGATCGCGAGCCAACGGATAGCCGGCGCCGACCCGCTCGGCCTGGGTGCGTACCAGGAAGCGGCTCCAACTCGGCGAGGGGTCAGATTCAAGGGAAAGCGAGAGCAGCGCGTCGAGCAGGCCAACCAGCGCGTCAGCTGCGGCTCCCTCCCCTCCTGAGGCCAAAGCTTCATCGGCGACGGCGTACGAGCTGCGGAGCCTCTCCGTCACGCGCTCGGCCATGAATTCGGCGCAGGCGGCGTGGAGCCCGCCCTTGCTCTCGAAGTAGTACTGCACCGCCGGCGGATTCACGGCCGCGGCGGCTGCAATCTGCCGCGTCGAGGCGCGCTCATAACCCTCGTCGGCGAAGATCTGCAGCGCCGCCTCGATGATGCGCGCCCTGGCCTCGCCCCCTGGCGCGTAACCCCCGTCGCGAGGGCTTCGGCGGGGGGCGGCTCGCTTCGTCATTCCGTCAATGTATTCCGCTTGACATACATTTGCCACCCGGGCCCTCTGGGCGGCCAAACCTATGGGGACTGAACGTGCGCCCGATCCTGCTTGCCGCCGCCCTGTCTTTGTTCGCCGCGACCGCCAACGCGCAGCCGCCGAAAGCCCCCGCACCTCCGATTCCCGCAGTCGCGGCGCCGAAGCCCACCATGGAGGTCTTCACGACCATGCGGGACGGCGTGAAGCTGGCCGCAGACGTCTATCTCCCCGAAGGCAAGGGGCCGTGGCCCGTGATCGTCAGCCGCACGCCTTACTTGAAGCAAAACATGTACCGCGCGGCGGGCGGCGAGCGGTTCGTGAAGGCAGGTTACGCCTATGTCGTGCAGGACGTGCGCGGCAAGGGCCACTCCCAGGGGTTTTACGCCGCCTTCGCAAACGACATCGAGGACGGATACGACACCGTCGAGGGCCTTGCGACGGAGCCTTGGTCGAACGGCAAGATCGGCATCACCGGCACCTCAGCGATGGGCATCGCCTCGAACCTTGCGGCCATCGCCCGCCCGCCGCACCTGAAGGCGGCGTTCGTGATCGTCGCGCCCAACGAGACCTTTTCGACCTCGTTCCTGGGCGGGGTGCCGAAGGACAAGGACACCGTTGGCTGGATGAAGATGCAGGGCGTGAGTGACGAAGCCATCACGCGATCGCTGGCCGGAGCCACCCGCAGCGTCTTCACCGAACGACTGGGGCCGGGTCCGCTGATCAGCTACGCGGCGATCCCGATCTGGAACGTCGGCGGCTGGTACGACATCTTCAACACCGGCACGGTGAAGAACTTCGAATTCCTCCAAAATCACGGCGCGCCCGGCGCGCGCGGCAACCAGCGCCTGACCATGGGCCCGTTCGGCCACGGCGCGCTCTCCGGAGACCTGGCGTATGCCGGCGAGGACGACCTCTTCCCGGTCATGGGCGGGGCCAAGGGCAAGGAGGTCCGCTGGTTCGACTATTGGCTGAAGGGGATCCAGAACGGGGTGATGGACGAGCCGCCGGTCGAACTCTTTGTGATGGTCGCCGCGCGCAAGGGCGCCTATTCGCCGAAGAACCACTGGGTGAAGGCCGGGAACTGGCCGCTGCCGTATCGGGAGACCCGCTACTACCTGGAGACCGACCACGGCCTTTCCAAGACGGCGCCGGACGCTGAGGGTGCCAAGACCTCTTATAGGTTCGATCCGGCGAACCCCGTGCCGACCGCCGGTGGGGCCAATTTGCAGTTCGAGCGTGGGCCGATGGACCAGCGGGCGATCAAGCCCCGGCAGGACTATCTACGCTTCCAGACCCCAGCCCTGGACAATGATATCACCATCGCAGGCCCGGTCACCGTGGAGCTCTATGGCGCGACCGATGGCCCTGACACCGACTTCGAGGCGAAGCTGGTTGACGTCTATCCCGACGGCTATGAGGCGCTGGTCCTCGACGCCCCGATCCGGACCCGCTACCGCAACGGCCGCCGACCGGAGGATGTCGCCATGATGACGCCGGGCGCGCCAGAGAAACTGGTCATCGACCTCTGGAACACCGCCATCACCTTCGAGAAGGGCCATCGCATCGCGGTGCACATCACCTCGTCGAACAGTCCGCGCTTCGTCGTGAACCACAACAACGGTGACGAGCCTGGCGCGGAGAAGCCGCCGCGGGTCGCGACCAACACGGTCTATTTTGACAAGGCCCACCCCTCCGCCATCGTGCTGCCGGTGGTCTGGCTAGACGACGCGCGCTGAACGGCTCGCCGGGCCGCAAGCCAATCGGGGCGGAACGCGAGGAGCCTCTGCTCACCGCCTGGATAGCGACCGGCGACGCCACGGCTCATTTCCCCAGCTGAAACATCAGAGGCCCTGGCCGGTCACTGGCTTCACAAGCCGCGCAGGAGCGGCCGTTCGACTATCGCCGAATTCGGACGAACCGGGTTCGCGGCTCTACTTTGGCTCCTCATCCTTCCGGCCCGCCCCCAAGATCCCCGGCATCGAATAATTTCCTTCATGGCACGCGTACTCGTAGGAGGGCTCATCGGTCGCGTTGAACACCATCTCGGCGCGCCAGGTCTTCGAGTAGACCCTCGGATCGTCGACCTCGAACCGATAGAGGAGCTGCTTGTCCGAAATCCGCGTCAGCCGCTCGGTGATCTTGGCATCCTGCGAAATGTAGAGGGACTGACCGTAGAAGACCCGCATGGACTCCTGGGGGTGCATGTTCGTCGTTTCGATCACCAGCGTGTCCCCGTCCCAATGGCCGATGGCGTCGCCCATCCAGCGCCGCATCGAGGAAGGCTGGTGCGGCGCGTCCATTCGCACGATGCGGGCGTCGTGGATCATCTCGGAGAAGACCACCACCTCCCTGGGCGTCTGCACGATCTGGTAGATGTTGTTGTACGAGACATTCAGCATCGGAGGTCCCGCCGAGGATCCGAAGCCAAGGAGACAGCGCTCTCCAAGCGATCGGAGTTCGGGATCGGAGGTCGCCGTCCGCTGCTGGTTGAAGGCGGCTGTGAACATCCGCTTTCCTTCCTCCGTATAGGGGAGCTTTCCACCCGCGGGATCGATGAGCCAGGAGGAGCGATATTCGCCATGGACCTTGGCAAACGACGTGCCCGCGTCGGTCCAGAAAGCGTTGTAGCCACCGACGTCGCGCCCCGCCTGGGGCGCCGGACTCTGAGGATCGGTGGGTTGTGAGTCTCGGTCGCCGGCCTGGTTCCGCACCTGGGCTGCGCGCCGCGCCTGATCTTCCGACAGGACCAGACTGGTCAGGTCCCGGGGACGCTCGAGCATGGTGAGGCTGGTATTGGTCCAATGACCTTCCAGACTTGGATGTCCATCATGAGTCCGTGGCGCCTTGTAGTCAGCGGCCACCGCCGTCGACGCCGTCGCGACGAACAGGGCCAGCACCGTCGCGATCGCCGAGGATCTCTCCGAGAAGCCTCGGCGCACGAAGCCGACGCGACCGCCGCTTGACCGCTGCGCAGGCCAGTTCCACTTTAGAACCCACATTGGGCCGCGTCCGGGTCGAGGAGATCGCCTATGCAGTGGAACGAGTTGGGCGAGCAGACCTGCTCGATGTCGCGCACCCTGTCGGTGATCGGCGACCGTTGGACGCTGCTTATCCTGCGCGACTGCTTCCTCAAGGTGCGCCGGTTCGACGACTTCCAGTCGCGCCTCGGCATCGGCCGCCCGATCCTGGCGGATCGCCTGCAGAAGCTGGTCGACAGTTTCGTCCTCACCAAGGTCGCCTACCAGCAGAACCCCATGCGCTACGAATACCGGCTCACCCAGAAGGGCCTGGACCTCTACCCGGTCATCATGGCGATCGTGCACTGGGGCGACGTCCACATGTCCGGCAAGAAGGGCCGTCCCCTGCTCCACAGGCACATGACGTGCGGTCATAACTTCGACCCGGTCCAGGTGTGCTCGGAATGCGCCGAGACGCTCGATCCGCGGCAGGTCCAGGTTCTGCCCGGACCCGGGGCCGCCAACCGCGACCACATGCCGGCCGACGCCGCCGCCGGGTCGCGAGCCGGACGCGCGAAGGCGGGATAGGATCTCATTTCGCGGCCTGCCGAACATACTCTTCCTCGACATCGCGCAGGCGGTCCTTCCCGAAGAACATCTCGTCGCCCACAAAGAACGTCGGGCTGCCGAACACGCCCCGAGCGACGGCCTCTTCGGTCGAAGCGATCAGCGCCGTCTTCACGTCGGGATCGGCGATGTGCGCCTCAAACTCGGAGGTCGGCAGGCCGGCGGCGTTGAGAACCGCGTGAAACACAGCGGCCTCACCCAGGTTCAGCGCCTGCTCCCACATCCCCGCATAGACCGCCGCCACATAGGCCTCGAAGACGCCGAGGCGCCTGGCCAGCATGGCCCCGCGCATCATCTGCAAGGTGTTGATCGGGAACGCCGGATTGAACCGGAACTGCGTCAGTCCATGGCGTTGGATGAAGCGTTGGCTCTCCCTCTGTTCGTAGGCCGCCTTGGCCGGAACACCGGCCAGCGTCACCGCCGGGCTTTGATTGCCCGTGGCCTTGAAGATCCCGCCCAGCAGGGCCGGCTTTAGCTCGCACCGCGTTCCGAGCCGCGCCTCGATCTCCGGCATGACCTTGTATGCCAGGTAGGCGTTCGGGCTGCCGAAATCGAAATAGAACTCGATGCGCTGACCCATAGGCGTCTCCTCTCGACGCCACATCTCCCGCTTGATGCGCCGATCGATTAGGTTCTAAAACGGAACTCACAGACGCGCAACTGACCGGATGAGCCATGCCCCAGCCAACCCGACGCAACGCCACCGCGACCGTTGTCGGCGCCGGAGACTTCATCGGAGCGGCCATCGCCCGGAAGTTCGCGGCGGAGGGCTACACGGTCTACATGGGTCGGCGGCAGGGTGAGCTGTTGGAGCCTCTGAAGGCCGAAATCGAGGCCGCCGGTGGACGCGCGGTGGCGCGGTCGCTGGACGCCCGCGACGAGGATCAGGTGACCGCCTTCTTCCGCGACGCCGAAGCCGAGGCCCCGCTGGAGCTCAGCGTGTTCAACATCGGCGCGAACGTGAATTTCCCGCTGCTGGACACCGCCTCGCGGGTGTTCCGAAAGGTCTGGGAGATGGCCTGCTATGCCGGCTTCCTTTCCGGGCGCGAAGCGGCGCGTCAGATGCTGCCGCGCGGTCATGGCTCGCTGTTCTTCACCGGCGCGACGGCCGGCCTGCGGGGCGGCGTCGGCTACGCCGCCTTCGCCGCGGCGAAGTTCGGTTTGCGCGCCATGGCGCAGTCGGCGGCACGCGAACTGGGGCCGCAAGGCCTGCACGTCGCCCACCTGGTGATCGACTCCGGCGTGGACACCGCCTGGGTGCGCGAGCGCATCCGCGAGCGTTCCGGGGACGAGGGCGTCGCCAATCTCAAGCCCGATCAGCTGATGCGGCCGGAGGCGGTGGCGGACGCCTACTGGGCGCTGCACCAGCAGCCTCGCGACGCCTGGACCTTCGAGCAGGAAATCCGCCCGTTCGCCGAAAAATGGTGAGCGGCGATGCCACGGACAGAGGAGGCGGAGGCTTGACCCAGCTAGAGTTCTATTTCGACTACCGGAGCCCCTACGCCTATCTCGCGCACACCCAGCTTCGGCTGCTGAAGTCCGAAGTCCTCTACCGGCCGTTCGAGATCAGGGGCGTGATGGAGATGGTGGGAAATGTCCCCACCAGCGTGATCTGCAAGCCGAAGAATCGCTACATCCAGGCCGATCTTCGGCGATGGGTTTCGCGCTATGGCGTCCCGTTTGAGCGTCATCCCGCCATCATGGAAATCGATTCCAAGCGGCTACTCCGTGCCACCCTTTGGGCCGCTGAACGCGGTCCCGTGAATGAACTGGTCACCGCCCTGTTCAACGCCATGTGGGGCGGGGCGCCCGAGCCACTTCTCAGTGCGGCGGATGTTGCGGGCTTCATGAGCCGACTGGGATTCGACCACGCGACGTTGGACAGCGAGATCGACGCCCCTAGATGGCAGCAGGCCCTAGACCGGGCGACGAGCGAGGCGGCTGACCGCGGCGTCTTCGGTGCGCCCTGCATGTTCGTCGGTGAGGAGATGTTCTTCGGAAACGACCGGCTCGACTTCGTTCGCGCCGAGCTGGAGCGCGCGGCATGAAACCCCTGGCGATCATCACCGGCGTCGGGCCGGGCACAGGATCCGCGTTGGCGCGGCGCTTCCATGCCGGTGGCTATCAGGTCGCCATGCTGGCGCGGACCGCAGATCGTTTGGCCGACCTCGAACGCGAATTGCCGGGCGCGTTCGCCGTCCCCTGCGACGTCGCGGACACCGACGCGCTCGGCGAAGCGCTGGAAGGTATCGAGCAGCAGGCTGGCGGCCCACCAAAGGTCGTGGTCCACAACGCCGTTGGCGGAGCGTTTGGAAGCTTCCTGGAAATCGACCCGCAAGTGCTTGAGCGAAACTTCCAGGTCAACGTCATGGCGCTTCTGCATCTGGCGCGCTGGGCTGCGCCCAAGATGGAAGCCGCCGGAGAAGGCGCCTTGATCGTGACGGGCAACACGTCCGCCGTTCGCGGGAAGGCCCGGTTCGCCGGGTTCGCGCCGACCAAGGCCGCACAACGCATCCTGGCAGAGTCCATCGCCCGCGACATGGGCCCCAAGGGCGTACACGTCGCGTTCCTGATGATTGATGCCGTCATCGATCTGGCGTGGACGCGGGAGCGGAACCCGGACAAGCCGGATGACTATTTCATCCGACCAACCGACATCGCCGACGAAGTCTGGCACGTGGCGCATCAGCCGCGATCGGCTTGGTCATTCCTAACCGAAATTCGCCCATTCGGTGAGACGTGGTGAGGCGCAAGCGGCTTGCACCGGCCCGCAGCTCCACTCCTGCGTCGGCTTGCCCAAAGCGCTCAAGGAAGACGAGTTACGGCGCGCCGTCACAGAGTTGATCCTCATCACAAACGGCTGGATAGCGGCGGGCCTTCCATCCGCCGTGACTGCCCGGCGAGCCCAGCTCGCCGGGCGTCTTTTTCTTCGCAACGCTCGGTCCGCAGCAACGCGTTGGACGCTCGATTGGAATCAACCAAAACCGCGAACAAATGCGAACCGCTCTTCCTGCAAGGCCCGTGACTGTCAGCGCTCACAAGCGGGACGAGTTGGTTGTCTGGGTATCTACGCAAACCCGCCCGTGGCGAGATCGTCCAGATAGCTGCGAAGGGCCCTCGCCTCCCCGGACTTCATCAGAGATTCCGCTGTCCGGCCGCCAAAAGCGGCGAGCGGCTGCGTACAATACCAAACGCCCGCCGCCTCCCGGCTGCCCGCCCAATCGGAAACAAGGTCGATGATGGCTTCCACGCCTTGATCCTAAGCCGCGTATCCATGGCGATGCTACACCCGGATTTCACGCTGCAAAAGGAACTCGCCGCCGCACCTGGGTGGTTTTCGCGGCGGCGCGTACGTGCGACACGGGCTGCTCGTTGACTATCCGGAACAGCTGATTTCTGAGCTACCGCGAAGCTGCGCCCTTGGCCGGAAAAATACCGTCTGCTTTTCCGACGGAACCGCGCGATTGCCTGTCTCACGGCCCATGAACCGATAGATGGCGAAAGGTCCCACCACGGCGCCGGCCAATTGACTATGCGGACTCAATGATCAATGAGAATTCATAACTATTTGATATTATTGACATTATACAGCAACGCTTACTCCCACTCGATGGTTGGCGATGCCTTTAGGCAACTGACTTCGTTCAGAAAAATGCGCGGCGAGGACGATTCTTCCGTGCAGCACACTGACAATTCAAGAGCTCGTTGAATTCGTTGGCGAATTTCCGGAGAAAATTTTTCGGCTTGTTGCCAACTATCGCGATCGATCGGCCCAATTCGAGGAAGTCATTCTAGCAGAATCGGCCTGCCGGAGGCGACCGATCCGACCGAAACTTACCGACCGGCCGCCACTCTCCCGCATCAATCGGCGAAGCGTTTCCAAAGTATCACGGCAGCTTCATCCCGGCATGGCTCTCCAGGGTGTCCCTCACCTGACGGAGCGTCCCATGAGCAGCGGTTCTTCCGCTGTGAACGCCGCGCTTCACGCGCGCCCCTATCGACATGAGGAGAGCTTACGTGCCCGACGGTTGGACCGACCCTGCAGACTTGGATGGCGATGCGCTGACTCAATGGTACCTCAGATTGCCCGCGGACATTGAGCGGGCGCGGCAGGCGGCCGCCGATCAGCGCTATCAGGACTTCTTCTACGGCTCCGACGAAACGGATCCCGCGTCCGCAAGCTATTCCGCACCCGAGCCCGGCGCCGGTTCGGATTCCGCGGCGGGGCCATCTGCGGTCGACAGCGTCGCGGCAAGGCCTGACGACGACTCGGGATCGGCCCCGCCCACTCAGGATGAAACGCTGCCGGTCTATTCCGCCACCACTCCTGATCTGACGCTTCAGCCGACCGCACCGCCCTTCGACGGGCCTTTCCTGCCGCCTCTGACGTTCAATCCGCTTCCGGCGACTGCGAAGTGGCCGGGGGTGGCGACCCCGGGTCCGGCGCCCTCAGGTCTACCCGGCGGCGCGCGAGCCAATCCTTCCGCCTATGGCGCCGGCAGACCGGCAACGACGGCGTCGGCGCCCGCAGCCGGCCAGACGATCGCCTACGGAGCGTTGCGCGCACCCGCGCCTACGGATGGAGAGCTAGCGGATCTTCGAAGGAAGCAGGCGGCCTTTGGCGACGTCACACGGAAGATCGATCAGCAGAACGCGTGGTTCGCCGCACCGGTGCTGGCGGCGTCGGCGCTGCCGTTCCTGCCGGAGGCCGCGGCGCAATGGGTAGTTGGCGAGGGTGCTCCCGAAGCAGGTCAGGCCATCACGAATTTCGTCGAGCGCGAACCTTACCTCCGGGTGGGCGACAACTGGGCGACACGCGCGGGCCGCCGTGCTCACGCCGCACTCAAGGAGCGATTGGCGCAGAAGCCGGGTTGGGATTACGAACCCAAGCTGCCGCGGTCGGGGCAGCAGCCCTTGAAGCCAGACATCGGGACGCCGAAGCGCGATCCGCTCGCGCCCACCAAACGGAAATACATCGAGTATAAACCTGACTCGCCAAGCGGTCGGGCTGCCGGGGCGCGGGCGCTACAGCGCTATCAGGATGCGACGAAGGACCCAGTCCGCCTGCTGTTCTACAATTTGAAGGATTTCATATGAGCCGCAGAACATACGCCGCGGCGCTGAACGACGTGTTGGCCCCAATGGGGTTCGAGCGCGGAGAGAGGTCGTGGTCGCGCACTGTGGGGACGGTGCTGGAAGAGATCGATCTTCAGAAGAGTCAGATCGCAGGCACCACGGCCAACCTCTGGAGCAAAGACCTAGCAACCGAAGAGCTGCTCCGCCAGGCGATCCCGTGGAAGCGTCCATTGGACCTTCTCCCGTCGGTCTACCGCATCGGGACGCTGATGAACGGTAGTGACCGATGGTGGAAGAACGACCCCAATGGGCCTGCCGAGCTTGCCGAGGCAATCAGGGTCCATGCACCGGCGTTCTTCGAAGGGCGGCGAAGCCTGGAGGACCAAGCGCGCCTCTTCGGGAGAGCGGAACCCAGATGGAAACCAAGCGGCACCGCCAGCCGCATGTATCTCGCCTTGACCCTCTATCGCATGGGCCAGAAGGAAGAGGCCTGCGCGGTGCTACAGAGTCCGCCGAGGACAGCGCCGGCGTCCTGGTTGGCACAGGCTGAAAGTGTGCGGAACTGGCTGGGCTGTCGGTCCAAGCCAGACTAGTCACGCTTGAGGCTACGGCTTTTCCCGGCTTTGTTTCGCGACAGGATTTTCGCGCGCAACGCGTCGAAGATCGGCTGGGGCAACATCCCATAGGCGTACTCGCCGTCCCGTCCGGGGATCTGCCGCAGGTCGTAGCCCGGCCACGTGAAACGATTGAGTTCGTCGAGCTTCAGCCAATGGCGCTCGCCATCCAGCTTGAGGGTCCTGGACACCGAGGCGGGCAGCTCCAAGGACGCTTCGGAATCCTCCGGCTCGAGATGGGTGATCGGCGCGACGATGGTGCGGATCTCGCCGTCGGCCAGCTTGGCGGCGACAACGATCGCGCAGGGGCGGTCCTTCAAACCCTCCGCGGCGCCCGCGGCCGCCTCGTGGGACCAGAGGAAACTGTAGCGGATGACCAAGCCCGGCTTCGGAGCCGGAAAGCTCATGTCGGCTCGCGGCCGTATTCGGCGGCAGCGATGTCAGCCAGGGTCTCGTCATCCAGCTCGCCGACGCGAAGCACCTCTCGCTCGCGCGCCTTGAGGAGTCGGTAGTGGGCCAGTTCAGAGGCTGACAGATAACCGCCGACGACACGCTCGTGGCTCGTGACCACGATGACCTTGTTCGCGATCGCCTCTTCGCGGTAGCGGGTGAAGTGCCGCGCGAACTCCGTCGCGTTCACCGTGGAAGCGTCGCTCATGCTGAATTCCTCTCGCACTCGTAAAATGCGAATTTTACGGAATTTGTCAACCTAATATGGCTCGTCGCGCCCGTGAGACTATGTGGGATATCTTAGCTACACACATGCTCGAAGTCAGGAAACTGGACCGTCATGTTTTCTTCATAACTTATTGTTTTAATTATATTTATTACTCCCACTCGATCGTCCCCGGCGGCTTGGACGTCACGTCGTAGACGACGCGGTTGATGCCCTTGACCTCGTTGATGATCCGGGTGGCGCAGCGGCCGAGGACGTCCCAGGGGAATTCGAAGAAGTCTGCGGTCATACCGTCCGTCGAGGTGACGGCGCGCAGGGCGCAGACGCTCTCGTAGGTGCGCGCATCGCCCATGACGCCCACGGTCTTCACCGGCAGCAGCACCGCGAAGGCCTGCCAGATCGAGTCATAGAGACCGGCCTTGCGGATCTCGTCGAGGTAGATGGCGTCGGCCTGCTGCAGCACGGCGACCTTCTCGCGGGTGATCTCGCCGGGGATGCGGATCGCCAGGCCCGGCCCCGGGAACGGATGGCGGCCCACGAAGGCCGGCGGCAGGCCGAGTTCGACGCCCAGCGCCCTCACCTCGTCCTTGAAAAGCTCGCGCAAGGGTTCGACCAGCTTCAGCTTCATGTAGTCCGGCAAGCCGCCCACATTGTGGTGGCTCTTGATCACCGCCGAAGGGCCGCCGCGCGCGGAGACGCTTTCGATCACGTCCGGATAGAGCGTGCCCTGGGCCAGGAAGGCCGCGCCCTCGATCCGGGCGCTTTCGCGGTCGAAGACGTCGATGAACAGCTTGCCGATGGTCTTGCGCTTGGTCTCCGGGTCGCTGACGCCAGCCAGGGCGCCCAGGAAGTCATCCGAGGCGTTCACGTGGATCAGCGGGATGTTGTAGTGGTCGCGGAACATGGTCACGACCTGCTCGGCTTCGTTGTGGCGCAGGAGGCCAGTGTCGACGAAGACGCAGGTGAGCTGTTCGCCGATCGCCTCGTGGATCAGCACCGCGGCCACCGAACTGTCGACCCCGCCGGAGAGGCCGCAGATCACCCGCCCCTGGCCGACCTGGGCGCGGATCTTGGCCACCATCTCCTGGCGGAACGAGGCCATGGTCCAGTCACCCGACAGGCCGGCGATCTTATGGGTGAAGTTGCGCAGCATCAGCGCGCCGCGCGGGGTGTGCGCCACTTCGGGGTGGAACTGGATGCCGTAGAAGCGGCGGCCCTCGTCGGCGATGACGGCGAAGGGGCTGCCCTCGGACGAGGCCACGACCGCGAAACCTTCCGGGATGGCGGTGATCTTGTCGCCGTGGCTCATCCAGACCGGCTCTTCCGCGCCGGGGCTGCCCAGGCCGTCGAGCAGCGGGGATTCGCGCTGGATGCGGATCTCGGCGCGGCCGAACTCGCGGGCATGGCCGCCCTCCACCGCCCCGCCCAGCTGGGCGCACATGGTCATCTCGCCGTAGCAGATGCCCAGCACCGGCACGCCCAGCTCAAAGACCTTCTGCGGCGCGGACGGGCTTTCCGCTTCATGCACGCTGGCCGGACCGCCGGAGAGGATTACCGCCTTGGGCGCGAAGGCCTCCAGCATGCCCTCGACCTTGTCGTAGGGATGGATCTCGCAATAGACGCCGCTTTCGCGCAGCCGCCGGGCGATCAACTGGGTCACCTGGCTGCCGAAATCGACGATCAGGACCTTTTCATGTGCGGGGGTTGTAGCGGGGTCCATCGGGGCTCCGTTAGTTGGGTTTCGCCAGCACGGCGACGAAAAAGCCGTCCGTGCCGGCGGTGCGGGGTGTGAGGCGCAAAAAGCCGTCAGGCGTCAGATGGGCGGTGAGGTTTGGGTCGTCCGTGGCGGGGCGGACCTCGAAGCCCGCCGTGTGCGCCAGGAAGGCCGCCACCCGGTCCTCGTCCTCCTCCGGCAGCACCGAGCAGGTGACGTAGACCATCCTTCCACCGGGCTTCACGAAGCCCGCGCCCGCGTCCAGCACCGCGTCCTGGTCGGCCAGGCGCTTCTCCAGCGTTTCCGGGGTCAGCCGCCACTTGGTGTCGGGATGCCGCCGCCAGGAACCGGTTCCGGAACAGGGCGCATCGATGAACACCACGTCCATCTTGCCCTCTAGTCCCTTCAGCGGCTCCGGGTTCACCGGCGAGCGGACCTGCAGGTTTCGCACCCCGGCCCGGTCGCTGCGGCGCACCGTGTCGGCCAGCCGGCGCGCGTCCGAGTCATAGGCATAGACTTGGCCGGTGTTGCCCATGGCCCCGGCCAGCGCCAGGGTCTTGCCGCCGCCGCCGGCGCAGAGGTCGAGGACCTGCTTGCCCTTCACCTCGCCGGCCGCCGCGGCAGCAATCTGCGAGCCCAGGTCCTGCACCTCGAACCAGCCCTTGGAGAACTGCGGGATGGTCTCCACCGCCCCGCTGCGCGCGGTGGGGTCGAGCGCCGGCATGCGCAGGGCTGTCGGCAGGATGCCGGTGGGCTCGGCGTTCAACGAGGCCAGCGCCTTCAGCGTCCGCTCCGGATCGGATTTCAGCAGGTTGACCCGGAGGTCCACCGGCGCGCGTTCCGAGAGCGCCGCGCCCTCTGCCGCACGATGCTCGCCGAACGCCCGGGCCATAGAGGGCTCCAGCCAGTCCGGGTAGTCGCCGCGCACGGCGTCGGGCGCCTCGGCCAGGTCGCGTGGATGCTCCAGCGCCGCCCGTTCGGCGTCGCTGAGCGGCCCTGGCCCGTGCGGCTCCTCGCCCGCGGCCTCGGCGACACGGTCCAACGGCCAACCCCACTGCAGACGCAGCGCCGCCAGCGCCGCGGCGCGGGGACTGTCGTCGCCCATCCGCCAGGCCAGCGAGCGGCGCCGGCGCAGCATGTCCAGCACCAGACCGGAGACGAAGGCGCGGTCCTTCGCGCCGGCGTAGCGCGCGGCGTCGCCCCAGCTCTTCAGCGCGAGCCGGACAGGCCGGTGACGGGTCTCGATCTCGGTGAGGACATCGATGGCCGCCGCGAGGCGTCCGGGATCACGCATTCAGACTCGCATCATTTGAAGAAGGCCCCGATCACCATGACCAGGCCCACAATGCTCACGGTCCACGCCAGGGTGCGCACCACCGCAAGTCCGGCGGCATATATGGGGACATAGAGTGCGCGGCCAATCACATAGAGCGCCGCGCCCCACATCGTCACCGGGCCGAACTTGCCGGCGAAGTCGCAGGCCAGCAGGGCCACGGCGAACAGTGGAAAAGTCTCCAGGAAGTTCGCCAGCGCCCGGTTGAGCCTTGCCGCCACCACGCCCACCGGCTTGGCCTCGTCGCGCGGCCCGAGCAGCCAGGCGAAATCGCGCTCGCCGCCCGAGCCGGCCACGGCGGCCCAGACGATCTGCACCAGGCCGATCACCACGGCCGCCATCAACAACTGCAACTCCACAGGAACCATCGCACCCATAGTCGCCTCCCCCGTTCACGCCGCCGGCTCGGGATCGGCCGGCTGGCGTCAGAGACTGTTCCCAGGCCCTAGTTCGGGCTCGGATAGTTGGGCGCCTCGCGCGTGATCATCACGTCGTGGACGTGGCTCTCGCGCAGGCCCGCGCCGGTGATGCGGATGAACCGGGCCCGCGATCGGAACTGCTCCAGGTCACTGGCGCCCACATAGCCCATGGCCGCGCGTAGACCGCCGACCATCTGGTGCAGGATCGGCGCGATCGGCCCCTTGTAGGCCACCTGACCCTCGATGCCCTCGGGCACCAGCTTCAGCGCGTCCGTCACCTCCTTCTGGAAGTAGCGGTCGGCCGAGCCGCGCGCCATGGCGCCCAGCGAGCCCATGCCGCGGTAGGCCTTGTAGGAGCGGCCCTGGTAGAGGAAGACCTCGCCCGGCGCCTCGTCGACGCCCGCGAAAACCGAGCCCATCATCGCCACCGAGGCGCCCATGGCCAGCGCCTTGGCGAGGTCGCCGGAGTACTTGATCCCGCCGTCGGCGATCACCGGCACGTCGGATCCGGCCGCGGCGCGCACCGCGTCGGCGATGGCGGTGAGCTGCGGCACGCCCACGCCGGCCACAATCCGCGTGGTGCAGATGGAGCCTGGGCCGATGCCCACCTTCACCGCGTCGGCGCCGGCATCGATCAGGGCGCGCGCGCCGTCATAGGTGGCGACATTGCCGGCCACGATCTGCACGCGGTTGGTCTCGCGCTTGATGCGGCTCACAGCGGCGGCCACGTCGGCGTTGTGGCCGTGGGCGGTGTCGATCACCACCACGTCGACGCCAGCGTCCACCAGGGCGAGCGAGCGCTCGTAGCCCACATCGCCCACCGTGGAAGCCGCGCCGACCAGCAGGCGGCCCTGGCCGTCCTTGGCGGCGTGCGGATGGGCTTCGGACTTCTCCATGTCCTTGACGGTGATCAGGCCCACGGCGCGATAGTCGTCGTCGACCACGATCAGCCGCTCGATCTTGTGGCGGCGCAGCAGTTCGCGCGCCTCGGCCTGGCCGACGCCCTCCTTGACGGTGACCAGATTTTCCTTGGTCATCAGCGCCTTGGCCGGAATATCTCCGCCGCTCTCGAAGCGCATGTCGCGGTTGGTGAGGATGCCGCAGAGCTTGCCCGTCTCATCGACCACCGGGAAGCCGGAGACCCGGCGGCGCGCTTTGATCTCCAGGACCTCGCGCATCGGCGTGTCGGGGTGGATGGTCAGCGGATTGATGACCATGCCGCTTTCGTAGCGCTTCACCTCGCGCACCTGGTCGGCCTGTTCCTCCACCGTCAGGTTGCGGTGCAGGACGCCCAGGCCGCCGTTCTGGGCCATGGCGATGGCCAGCCGGCTTTCGGTGACGGTGTCCATGGCGGCGGACACCAGCGGTATGTTCAGACTGATCTGTCGCGTGAACCGGGTCGCGACGTCCACCTGGGTGGGCATCACATTGGACGGGCCGGGTTCAAGCAAAACATCGTCGAAGGTGAGCCCTTCGCGAATCTCCATGGAGACACCTCGTTTTGCGGGTTGCGTATACGCGTCCGGCGACATGACGGGCAAGGGCTGGCGGATGGTCATGGCTGTCTCCGGTATGATTTGTGGTGACGCAGGCTGAGCGCGCCCGAGTAGACGGCGTAGCTGCGCCAGGCTTCCTCGCCGCGGGGCGGGGTCGACGGGTCCGGTTCGGGCCTGGTGGTTGCATGCGCGGCGAGGCCGGCGGCCAAGGCGATGAGGGAGTGGAAGAGCCGGCCTGCGACGCCCGCGACGTCTTCGTGGCGAAGGCTGGTTGGGGGCTGCAAGGTGATGGACCGCTCCATATCCGTGCATGCCGCATTTGTAGTTGCGCGGAAATCGACATATTTACGCGATGATGTTCGAAAATCTCACATTCGGGGCCCTGCCCTCCCTGAACGCGCTCAGGGCTTTTGAGGCCATGGCCCGCACCGGCCGCGCGACCGCCGCCGCCGAGGAGCTGCATGTCACCCACAGCGCGGTGAGCCGCCAGGTGAAGGCGCTGGAGGCCTCGCTAGGCGTGCGGCTGTTCCAGGGGCCGAAGCATCGCCTGACGCTAACGCCTGCCGGCCAGGAACTGGCCCCCGCCCTCACCCGCGCCTTCGACGAGATCGCCGCGGCCGTGCGCCGGCTGAAAAGCGAGGGCGAGGACCTGCATCTGGCGGTCAACGCCAGCGTCTCGGTGAAGTGGCTGATCCCGCGCCTGGGCGACTTCGCAGCCAAGCATCCGGACATACAGCTTCACTTGGAGGAGCTGGCCTCCCAGGCTACCTCGCACCGCGGAGCCCAGGCGGTGGTGCGGATCGTGCCTGCGACGCGCCTGGCCGACCCGCTGGCGAGCGCCTTCATCCCCAACCACATCGGCCCGGTGATGACACCCGCCCTGGCCGAGCGCTTCGCCCGCGATCCCCTGGCCGCGCCCAGGCTGTCGTCGCAGTCCCACCCGCAAGGCTGGGCGATTTGGGCGGCCATCGCGGGGGTTGAGCTGGCGCCCGCGCCCGAGCAGCCCTTCGCCCACCAGCATTTCGCGATGGACGCGGCCCTGGCCGGCCTGGGCGTCGCCATCCTGCCCTGGCCGCTGGTGGCCCAGGCGGTCGCCGAGGGCCGTCTGGTCGCGCCGCTCGGCTTCCGACGCGCCGAGAGCGCCTTCGCCCTCCTGGCCGCGCCGGGCGGCGAGAGCCGCGCGCTGACGGTGTTCCGGAAGTGGCTGACGGCCCAGGGAAGGCTGACCCCGCCGCCGCCCGCGCCGAGCGCTAGCGCCCCTTGAACCCCGTCGCCACCAGATAGAGCTCGGAGCTGTCCGACCGGCTGGCCTTGGGCTTCACCGTCTTCACATCGGCGAAGTGGCGCTTCAGCGTACCGATCACCTCGGCGGTCTCGCCGCCCTGGAAGGCCTTGGCGATGAAGGTCCCGCCGGGTTTCAACACCTCGACGGCGAAATCGACGGCCGCCTCGATCAGGCCGACGATGCGCAGGTGATCGGTCTGGCGATGGCCGACGGTGTTGGGCGCGATGTCCGACATCACGAGGTCCGGCGCCCCGCCCAGAAGGCGGATCAGCTCCGGGCCGCAGGCCGGATCGGTGAAGTCCATCTCCAGGATCGTGGCCGGCGGCAGCGGGTCGACCGGCAGGAGGTCGACGCCCACGATGTGCGTCACGCCGCGCTCCAGGGCCACCTGCGTCCAGCCGCCGGGCGCCGCTCCAAGGTCGATCACCCGCGCGCCGGGCTTCAGCAGGCGCAGCTTGTCGTCGAGTTCCGTCAGCTTGTAGGCCGCGCGGCTGCGGTAGCCGTGGGCGCGGGCCTTGGCGGCGAAGGGGTCGTTGATCTGGCGCGACAGCCAGGCCTGTTGCGAGGGCGTGCGCTTCCAGGCGGTCTTCAGCCGCTCAGGCGTGACCCGGCCGGCCTCGGTCCCGCCGGTGGGCGGCTTGACCATGCGTTTGCGGGGCGGCGGATCGTCAGCCATGGGCGTCGCTCACTCCGCGGCCTGGGCGGCGGCCAGGCGCTGCCCGCCCCGACGGCGCCGGCGCCGTCGGCCGCCGCCGCTGCGTTCGGCCATCAGCGACAGCAGGATACCCTCGCGCAGCCCCCGGTCGGCGACCCGCACCCGGCTGCAGGGCCAAAGCTCCTGCACCGCCTGCAGGATCGCCGCCCCCGCCAGCACCAGGTCGGCGCGGTCGGGGCCGATGCAGGGCTGATCGGCGCGCTCACGGGCGTTCAGGGACAGGAGCCGTCCGGCCGCCGCCTCGCAGTCGTCCCGGCTCATCCAGATGCCGTCGACGCGGCTCCGGTCATAGCGCGGCAGCTCCAAGTGCAGGCCAGCCAGGCTGGTGATCGCCCCGGAAGTGCCGATCAGGTGCGCGCGGTCGGCGTCGAACACCTCGCGCAGGCTGTCGGCGCGGTCGAAGGCGGCGATCTCGGCCTTCACTGTGTCCACCATGCTGCGGAACCAGGCCTCGGTGGCGATCTCGCCCTCCGGGAAGCGCTCGGCGAGCGTCACCACGCCCATAGGGACCGAAAGCCAGGCGCGCAGCGGCGGCATGCCGCTGGGCGGCGCGCCCTTCAGGTCCACCCAGGAAAGCTCCGTCGAGCCGCCGCCCACGTCGACCACAAGGGCCGCATCGGTGCTGCGGTCGATCAGGTTGAGGCAGCCGGCCACCGACAGGCGCGCCTCCTCCTGCGGCGGAATGATCTGCAGGCGCAGGCCCGTCTCCTCGAACACCCGGTCGAGGAAGGCCTGGCCGTTCTCGGCGATGCGGCAAGCCTGGGTGGCGATGGCGCGCAGGCGCACGACGCGGCGGCGGCGCAGCTTCTCGGCAGCCACCTTCAGCGCCGCCAGCGCCCGCTCCATCGCGTCGTCCGACAGACGTCCGGAGGCCGCCAGCCCCTCGCCCAGCCGCACGATCCGCGAATAGGCCTCCACCACACGGAAACCGCTCGCGCCCTGCGGCGTGGCGATCAGCAGGCGGCAATTGTTGGTGCCCAGGTCGAGCGCCCCGTAGCAGGACGGCTCGCCTGAAGATTTCTCCCGGCCGCGCAAAGCGGCGCCGGGCGCGCTCGGCGCCTCCGTCATGGACGACAACCTGTCCCTCGCAGGCGCAGCCCCTACCGGCGCGCCTGATTTCACAGCGACCCTAGCAAGCCTGCTCGCCTCTCGGAAGGCTTGGCCTTGAACGGAAGGTTTTGAACGCTACGTTCACCTCCCGGTTAGGAGCCGGGGTTTAGATTCGGCGGGATGAACACGCACAGCGCAAAATTCGCCATCGGGCAGGTCGTGCGTCACCGCGTCTATCCGTTCCGTGGCGTGATCTTCGACGTCGACCCCACCTTCTCGAACACCGAGGAGTACTGGCTGTCGATCCCGGAGAACATCCGGCCCCACAAGGACCAGCCCTTCTACCACCTGCTGGCCGAGAACGACGAAAGCTCCTACGTGGCCTACGTCTCGGAGCAGAACCTGGTGCCCGACGACACCGGCGAGCCGGTCGGCCACCCCCAGGCGGCCATGCTGTTCGAGTCCTTCCGCGAGGGGCAGTACAAGCTGCGCCCGCGCATCAGCCACTGAACTAGGACGAGACCTCGACCGAAGGGTTGAGCTTGCGCGCCTGGGCCTTGTCGGCGTCGCCGCCGGGGCCGTCGCCCAGCTGGACGCGGATTTCGCCGCGGGCTTCCCATGAGTTAGCGTTGCGCGGATCGGCCTTCAGGGCCGCGTCATAGAACTCCCGCGCCAGCAAGAGGTCGCCGATCTGGCGATAGGTGTCCGCCTTGGCCGCCAGCGCCATGGGATCGCCCGGCGTCAGCCGCAGCACCGCGTTGAAGTCGCGCAGCGCCCGGTCGTAGTGGCTGAGCTGCTTCCAGGCGACGCCGCGGTTGAACAGCACCACATCGTCCTGGGGCGCGGCGGCGACCGCCTTGTTGAAGTCGGCGATGGCCAGCTCGGGCTTCAGGATCGCCAGGTAGAAGTCGCCGCGGGCGTTCAGCGCCTTGGCGTTGTTCGGCTGCATCGCGACCGCGGCGTCCAGGTCGGCCAGCGCGGCCCTGGCCTTCTTGCCCTTGCCCTCCACGACCCAGCTGTGGCCGCGGGCGGCCAGGGCCTCGGCGTCGCGGGGATTCTGGCCGAGCGCGCGGTTGAAGTCGTTGCGCCCGTCGTCGAAACGGCCCTGGCGCACCAGCATCTGGCCGCGGTCGACCAGGGCGCGGCCGGTGTCGCCCGGCCCCTGGATCGCGCGGTTGTACTCGGCCAGAGCGCCGGCGTTGTCGCCCAGGGCCTCCAGCGTCTCGCCCAGCGCCGCGCGGACGTCCGGCCGGTTCGGGTTGGCCTGAAGCTGGGCGCGGTAGTCGGCCGCGGCGCGCTGCAGCGCCTCGGCGGTCGCCGCCTGCGCCGCGCCGGCCAGGACCGCGAGGCCCGCCGCCAGCGCCGCCGCGCCGAACCGCCATCCGTACCCGCGCCCGCTCATTTCGCCCCCGTGGACTTGTAGGCGTCACTGGTCATGGCGGTGCGGATCTCATCCTCGGAAAGCGGCTTGGGCGAGTTGACCGGCGCCAATGGGCCCCAGCCGGACCAGTCGCGGGCGAAGGCGGCGCGCACCGCCTCGGGGCGGGTGTCCTCCATCAGGACGTCGAAGGCCCGCAGGCCCTCGCGCGGGGCGAGCTGCGGCATGTCGTCCATGACCCGCTGCACCAGCCCCGACGCGCGGGTCGCCGTGGCGTAGGAGCCGAACACCACCGAGCCGCGCACCGACTGGCGCACCTCCTGCAGGCCCTCGTCGGTCTCGTCCTCAGTCGGGCCCTCGGCTTCGAAGCGGCGGATCTCGCCCTCGATCATGCCCACGGCGCGGACCTCCTGTCCGGGCTGCGGGATGATGCCGATGCAGGTCTTCTGGGAATCCGGCCGCGCCTCGTCGCTGATGGAGGCCTCGATGAAAGGGGCGTCCTTGCGGGATCGCAGGACGTTGATGCGCTGCTGCAGGATCGCCTCCCAGAGGCCGCGCAGCAAAAGGGCGTGCAGGCGCTGGTCCGCCGTCGCGCCGGGCGGCTCGGGCGCGGCGACCCGGCAGATGCCGGCGATGGCCGGCAGGCTGGCCTCAGTGACCACATGGGCCTCCGCGCCACGCGCCGAGCCCGGCGGCGCGCGCGGCCCGCGCACCCCGGCCGGGCCATGCGGCGCCCAGTCGCCGAAGGCGGCTTTCACCTTCTGCTCCAGCACGTCGACCGGCAGGTCGCCGGTGATCACCACCACGGCGTTGTCCGGCCGATACCAGCGGTCGTAGAACACCTTCAGCTTGGTGGCGTTCAGCGCCGCCAGCGTCTGCGGCGCGCCCAGCGGGAAGCGGGCGTTGGAGCGCAGATCGCCGTCCTCGAAGGCGTCCATCCGCGTGCGCAGGGCGCGCAGGACGTCGGCCGAGCGCGCCGCCCGCTCCGACTCCATGGCCTGCCGTTCGCGCGCCACATTGGCGTCGCTGAACATCAGGCCATCGGCCACGTCGCGCAGCCACTTGGTGGCCACGTCCAGCTCGCTGGCGTCGGAGGTCGGCAGGTCGAGCTGGTAGAGGGTCTGCTTCAGGTCGCTGGTGGCGTTGCGGTCGCGCCCGAACGTGACGTGCAGGGGCGCGAAGATCAGATCGAGCTGGTGTTCCGGGAACGACCGGGCGTCGTCGAACGCCAGGTGTTCGATCATGTGCGCCGCGCCGCGCTCGTCATCCGCCTCGTCGAAGCTGCCCACCTCGACGCCCAGCCGCAGGGACAGCGCGCCCTTGGGCAGGCTGGTGTGCTGCACCGCGTAGCGCAGGCCGTTGGGCAGGACGCCATAGCGGATCGCCGGATCCCAGCGGACCAGGTCCGGATCGGCCGCCAGGCCCAGGGCCGCGGGCCGCGCGGGCGTCTGGGCGCTGGCCGGGATCGCCAACGCGGTCGTGACCGCCAGGAGGGCCAGAACGGCCGCAAAGGAATATCGTCCGCGCAATCCAACCCCGCTTCCCACTCGGGCTTAGTCTCAAAGGTCCGACGGTGGCAATTGCGAGGCGGCGCTTCGCCGGCATGTGGGCGATTTCACCGCGGCGCCCGGCTTGCGCACATGATCCTCCCGCCAGACCCGGCCTTTGCGGCCAACTCAGAACGGAACTTCCGCGAAGGGCGGGCCATTCTGCGCCCATGAGCGCAGACGGCTTTAGCAACGGCCCGCAGCCCCCGCCGGGCGCTCGGGCCGACTGGACCATCGACCAGGCCTGGGAGAGCTACACCCCGGCCGAGCACCAGGTGTGGATCACCCTCTACGAACGCCAGAGCGCCCTGCTCCATGGCCGCGCGTGCGACCCTTTCCTCCGAGGCCTGGAGGCGCTGGACCTGCACCGCTCCGGCATTCCCGACTTCGCCCGGATCAACGTCGAGCTGAACCGGCTGACCGGCTGGAGCGTGGTGGCGGTGCCCGGCCTGGTCCCCGACGAGGTGTTCTTCGACCACCTGGCCAACCGCCGCTTCCCCGCCGGCCGGTTCATCCGCAAGCCGGAGGAGCTGGACTACCTGCAGGAGCCGGACATCTTCCACGACGTCTTCGGCCATGTGCCGATGCTCACTGACCCGGTGTTCGCCGACTACATGCAGGCCTATGGCCGCGGCGGCCAGCGGGCCATGCAGCGCGGCCAGCTCGCCAATCTGGCGCGGCTCTACTGGTACACAGTGGAGTTCGGCCTGTTGCAGACACCCGAGGGCGCGCGGATCTATGGCGCGGGCATCGTCTCCAGCCGCGCGGAATCGATCTTCGCCCTGGACGATCCCTCGCCCAACCGCCTGGCCTTCGACCTGGAGCGGGTGATGCGCACGCCCTACCGGATTGACGACTTCCAGCAGGTCTATTTCGTGATCCCGTCCCTGCAGGCCTTGCTGGACGCGACCTTGCAGGACTTCGCGGCCCTCTACGGCCGGCTCGAGGCGGCCAACGACATCCCCATCGCCGAGATCCTGCCGAACGACGGGGTGATCACCCGCGGCACCCAGGCCTACGCCACGGCCCGGGCGGAGGCCGCTCAGTAGTCCTTGCGCCAGCGGACGGCCAGGCGCCCGTCGCCCTGACCGCCGACCCGGCTGAGGATCGAGAAGTTCTTCTTCACCCGCCACTCGACCTGCGCCGACGCCCCGTCGCGGCCGCCGCCGGTGAGTTCCAGATAGACGTCTCGCGTCAAGTACTTGCCGCCGGACACCGAGACCGCGCCCGACGTCGAGTCGCCGCCGCCGAACGCCAGGCGGTCGAGCCCGGCGAAGGTGCGCAGATTGCCCAGCACGTCGAACCCGCCGCCCCCGGCCAGGGCCGAGAGCGCCGAGGCCAGCTGGGCGGCCTCCAGACCCGATAGCTGCGCGGCGGAACTGCCAAACAGCACCTGGGACAGGATCTCGTCGTTGGGCAGGCTGGGTGTGGAGGTGAGGCTGATCTCCGGCCGCGCCGCCGTGCCCCGGATGCGCACCTGCGCGGTCAGGGTCGGGTCGTCCCAGGAGGCCGTCAGGTCGAGCCGCACCTGATCGGGCCTGGTCGAGAGATAGACCACGCCGGCGTCGTCGAACTCGAACCGCTTGCCGGCGAACTCATAGTCGCCGCGCACCACGTGCGCCGTGCCGGCCAGCACTGGGTGCGCCGCCGTGCCGGTGACGTGGGCGTCCAGCGAAAGCTCCGCGTCCAGGCCATGGCCCTTCAGGAAGACCCCGCGCGGGGCCTTCAGCGTCACGTCGAGGGAAACGCCGTCGCCGCCGTTGTTGGCCGGCGGCAGGGAGGCCGCCAGGTCGGACGGGCGGTTCTTCTCCACCACGTCCATCGCCACAACTCCGGAGGGGGTCGGCACGCGCGGGGCCACGTCGGCCCGGTCGATGGTGAGCGCCCCTGAGAGCCTGATCTTGCCGTCGGTAGTGCGGTCGATGGTGGTGTGGCCGGAGGCCGAGGCGACGGCGATGTCGTTGTCGATCAGCCGGAAGCCCTTCAGATCGAGGCGGAAGCTGGAGACGCCCTCGCGCGCCAGGCTGATCCGCCCCACGCCCGCCACCGAGCCGCCGTGGCCGTCGACGCCGCCGGCCTGGGTGACGTTGACCGCGTCCTGGGCGAAGTCGGCCTTTAGCGAAACGTCACGCAGGGAGAGCCCCGTGCCGCCGTCGTCGAAGCGGCCGCCTGTCATGGCGATCTGGCCGGCGGCGTTGGGCCTGTCGAGCGTACCGCCGAGCGTGCCCTGCGCCGTCACCTGCCCGGCCAGATTGCGCTCGCCGCCGATCAGCAGGTCCCAGAGCGGGCGCACCTCGCCCTGGGCGGCGAACTTGCCGCTGAGCGGCTTGGTGCGGTCGATGGCGATGCGGAACGGCGCGGCGGTGGCCACGGCGGGCAGGACGGCGCTGGCGTTGGCGGTTAGGCCCTGGGCGTTGGAGGCGGTCATGTCGAGGCTGAGGCCGCCCTCGCCCAGCCGCCCGCGCACCGTCCCATCGATCCCTGAGGCGGCGGGCGTCCCCCGCCCCCGCGCGCCGGTCAGCTTGGCCTCCAGCGTCCCGTCCAGCCGCGCGCCGCGCCCCTGCAGGCTGAGGGTCGCGTCGGTCTTGCCGGACAGGTCGTCGTCCAGCAGGCCCAGCGTCAGGCCGGTGAGTTGGGCGTGGATGTCCGCGCCCGCGTCGGACAGACGCCCGTCGAGGTCGATGCGTCCGCCGTCGGAGGCCGAGAGCTTCAGCCGCGCGCCCTGCTCCGGGCCGCCGAAGCGCAGTTGGGCGGTCTCGGTGGTGCGCAGCTCGCGCCCGCCCAGCCGCCCCTGGCCGTCAAAGCTGGCGAGCCAGCCGGGCTTGGCCTCCGACAGGACGCCGTGGCCGTTGACGCCCCACGTGCCGCCCGCGCCGCCACCGTCCATCGCCCCGGTCGCCTGCGCCGCGTAGGTCAGCCGATAGAGCGTCCCGTCGGCGGTGAGCTTGGCCGCGCGCACCACCACCTGCGAGCCCGGCGCGCGGACCTCGTTGGCGGTGAGGTTGAGGCTGGCGTGCGGCGAGGCGCCCGCGCCGGCGATCCTGACGGTTCCCGCGACCCGGCCCGCGTCGAGGAAGGCGCCCTTGGTCAGCGCCACCTGCAGGTCCGCCGCCGAGGGCTCGGACCGGCGCAGGGAGATGGAGCCCGAGGCCTGCAGCCCGCCAGCGTCCACCGAGAACCCGCTCAGGTCGACCCCGCCCTCGGGGAAACGGAACTCGGTGTGAGCGTGCGCCGGGCCGTAGGCGCTGGCCGCGGCCAGGGTCACCGCGCCGCTGGAGCCGTCCGCCGCCTTCAGGAAGCTCAAGGTTAGGTGGGCGTCCTTCAGCGGCAGGCGGGGGACGTCGATCGAGGCCAGGTCGGCGGTGAGGTCGGCGCGCGGGGCGCCCAGGGTCCCGCTGAGCGCGCCAGAGCCCTTGGCCTTGCCGGCGACCTCCACCGGACCGGCGCGGAATGGCCCCTCGGCGGTCCAGTCGAGCTTGAAGGAGAGGCCGCCGTCAGCCCCCAGGACACCTGCGGTGGCCAGCGTCATGGCCGCGCCGTCGAGACTGGCCTTGCCCACCGACAGCCGCCGGCCCTGCAGGTCGGCCTGCGCCTTCAGGGCGGGTTTCGGCCCCAGCAGCCGGTCGATCTCGGAATAGCCGGTGGCGAGCTTGTCGCCGCGCGCGTCGAGGCTGAAGCTCCAGGGCTGGCCTGCCCGGCCCTGCGAGGCGGACCAGGAGGCCTGGACCGCGCCCGCCGCCCCGGCATGCGCCGCCGACAGGTTGGAGAGCGCGGCCTTGCCCTTGAAGGTGAGGCCGCCCAGTAGGCCGCGCCCGCCTGTGGCGTCGAGCTTCAGCCCCGCGCCCGCCACCGTGAGCTCGCGCAGCAGGAGCCGCCCGTCCGCCAGCCGCGCCCCGTCGAGGTTCGCTCTGGGCGCCGCGCCCAGGAGCGCGCCCAGATAGCCTGCGCCCCGGCCGCCTGCGCCGGCCAGCCTGGCCTTCACGTCCCACTGGCCCGCCGCCTCGGCCACCTCCAGCGGTCCGGTCATCTGGGCGAGCGCATAGCCGCCCACGACGGCATTCGACGCCGCCGCCGTCCCGGCGAAGCGCCACCCGGCCTTGGCTTGCGTCACCCGGCCCGCGATCCGCGCGGGCCCAAGCTCCGGGCCGCCGGTCAGCCGCGAGAGCGCCTGCGTGTCGGCGGCCAGGGCCAGGCCCTGCGGCCCAAGGGCCCGCTTCCCCACATCACCCAGCCCCTGCGTCCGGACGGCCAGGTTTTCAGAGCTGAGCCGGGCGTCCAGGGCGAAGAAGTCCGGTCCGGCCTTGCGTCCCGCCAGCACGAAGCTGACGCTGCGGCCCAGCCTCTGAGCGTAGGGCGCGGTAAGGCTGGAGGCGGTCAGGTCCACGAGGCCACGCGCCACGCCGCCGTCCTGGCTCCAGGCGCCTTCGGCCTTCAGCGGCTTGCGCGCGCCGGAGTTGGCGATGGCAGTGAACTGGCCTTGCGAGAGCTTGCCGCCGGCGGTGACCTCCACCAGGAAGGGCTCCTTCGGCGACAGGCCGAGCGCGCCGGCCAGCGCCCCGCCCTGCGCTTCCTCGCCGTCGATCCGCAAGAGCAGCGGCCGGTGCTTGGCGAGGTCGAAGTCGACGTTGAGGTAGTCGCCGGGGCGCAGGACGCTGCCCGCCCGCACGCTGCCGCGCTGGCCGCCGCTGCGCCCCATGTGCAGCTTCAGGTTCACGTCATAGACGCCGCGCTCGTAGCTGAAGGCCGGCGCGAGTTCGACGCGGGCCTGGGCTTGGTCGATCTGGAACGCCACCGGCAGACCGGTGTCGGCGCCCTTGGGCCCCAGATTCGGGCGCCGCAGGATCTTCAGGGCCCCGGCTTCGATGTGGCTGGCGTGGAAACGGCGGTTGAGGAGTTCCAGGTAACTCCATGTCATATGTACGTTATCGGCCTCCAGCCAGGCGCCGGCCTCGTCGTTGATGGTAAGCTTGCGGATCTCTACATCGCGCCAAAGATCGCCGCCCAGGCCCTCCACCTTCAGCCGCCCGAACCGCCCGAGTTTCAGTCCGTCGGCCGCCGCCTCGATCAGCAGCCGGCCCTGCGGCAGCAGGACGCCGTAGCGCACGCCCAGAAAGGTCAGCGCGAACACCGCCAGGACGCCGAGCGCCATGCCTAGGATGGCCTTCGGCAGCCGCGCGCGGGTCCGGCGGCGGGTGGGCGCAGCTTCAGGGGCGTCATCCGGCGCGCTCAAAAGCTCTGCCCGATGCTGACGTAGACCTGCAGCGGCGACTCGCCGTGCCCATTGGTCACCGGCGTCGCCAGGTCCACGCGGATGGGCCCGAAGCCCAGGTTGTAGCGCACCCCGACACCCGCCCCGACGCTGGTGTCCTGGAAGTTCGGGAACTGGCCGCTGCCCACCGTGCCGCCGTCGATGAACACCACCAGGCCCCACTTCTCGGTCAGCCGGCGGCGCAGCTCGATCGAGACCTCGGCCAGCGACAGCCCGCCCTCCGGCGTGTTGTCCGACAGCCTGGGTCCAACCTCCTGATAGCCGAAGCCGCGCACCGAGCCGCCGCCGCCGGCGAAGAACCGCTGCGGCGCCGGGATGTCGTCCACCGTGCCGTTGGTGATGCTGCCCACGTGAAGGCGCGCGGCCAGCACCGTGTCGCCCTTCAGGTCGAAGGGGATGTAGCCGGAGACCTGGCTCTGCAGCTTCACGAAGGGGAATTCGCCGTCGCCGGTCAGCAGGGTGGGCTCGATCCGCGCGCTGATCCGCCAGCCGCGCGTCGGGTCCAGCGGATTGTCGGAACGGTCCAGCGCCATGTCGAGGAGGCCCGTGAAGGTCACCAGGTCGCGGCCCAGGGGCGTCAGGGTCTCGACGCCCAGCTCGCTGGTGCGGCTGACGTCGATGGAACCGCCCCAGGTGAAATAGGTGCCCGTGAGCCCGAAGGTGGCGTTGCGGCCCCAGCGGTGGGTGACGTCGGCGCTGACCATCACACCCTGCTGGTCGTAGGCGGGCGTGTTGGTGTCATAGACCGCGCTGCGCAGGGCCAGGGTCTGCTGGGCGGTCAGCCAGTGCGGCAGGGAAAGATCGAGCTCGATGCGGTTGTCGAGGTTGGAGACCCGTCCCAGCACCGAGAAGGTGTCGGCGCGCCCCAGAAGGTTGTAGCGCGTCCACTTGGCGTCCAGGCCCAGACCGTCGGTGGTGTCGTAGCTCGCCCCCAGCTCGACGGTGCGCTTGTCGCGTTCGGCCAGGCTGACCACCACCGGCCTCAGGCCATCGGGCGTCAGGTCGCTGACCGGCGCGAGCGCCACGGTCACCGACTGGTATACCTGGGTGTCGAGCAGCCGCCGTTCCAGCTCCGCGACGTCATCGGGGTCGTAGGTCGCCCCGTGGGTCCAGGGCGCCAAGTGCTCCAGCCACTCCGGATGGGTGCGGCCGTGGGATTCGAGCTGGATGGAATCCAGACGGACGAGGTCGCCGGCAACGATGCGGTAGTCGGGCGTGACGGTGTCGTCGGCGTGGTCGATGACCACTTCGCGCGGCTGGGCCTTCACGTCGGCGTAGCCGCGCTTCTGCACCGCTGCGACCGCCCGGCCCTCCGCGGCGACCACGTCGGCGGCGCGGCCCGGCGCGCCGGGCTTCAGCGCCAGGGCGGATTCGGCCGCGGCCAGGGTCTTGGGGTCCGGCGTCGCGCCCACCCAGTCGATGTGGGCGTGGCCCAGGGTGAAGCGCGGGCCGGGCGTGACCTTGACCCGGGCCTTGGGCGCGTCGCCCTCGCCCACGTCAGGCTCGACGTCATAGGCGTAGTAGCCTTCGGAGCGCAGGACGGCGATGGCGTCCTCGGCGGCCTCGCGAGCGCGGCGGCGGGCTTCGAAGCGATTCTCGATGGGCTTGTCGGCCGCCCCCACAGCCTGGCCGATCGCCGCGCGAAGGTCCGCCGGCAAGGTCCCCTCGATCTGCGCCTTGGGCTCGGCCGCTGCGGCGGCAAGACCCTGCAGGCACAGGGCTGCGCCAGCGCTGACGGCAAAGACCAGTCGAGCCAAGCTCTCGAATCCTTAAGCCCGCCCCAAGCTTCGGGTGTAACGGCGCGCCTGCGGACTGTCACGTCCGCCCCCGTCGGCGCCCCCTGTCTGGCGCCTCCGGATGGGCGCCCAAAGCCTGGGCGCCTGGCTTTCGCGCCGCCGCGTGCGGACGAATGGCCGCGCCCATCTTCCTGTCTGGCCCTAAGGGTCTTACGACTAGGCGATCGAGAGGGGGACGTCAGGCGTGGAGTTGGGCGTAGCCAAGGACCAGGCGAGCGATCGCGCGGACGAGACCGTCGCGTCGGCCGGGCCCTATGACGAGATGCGCGACGCCGGCGGCGGCGTGCGGCCGCACTACGTCGCCCTGGCCGAGCGCCTGCAGACCCTGAGCGCGGACGAACTGGCCGAGCGGCAACGGACGCTGGAGCGCTTCTTCCTGCTGCAGGGCATCACCTTCACCGTCTATGGCGCGGAAAGCTCCACCGAGCGGATCATCCCCACCGACCTCCTGCCGCGGATCATCCCGGCGGAGGAATGGAAGACCATCGAGGCGGGCCTGACCCAGCGGCTGCGCGCGCTGAACATGTTCCTGGCCGACATCTATTCGGGCCAGCAGATCCTGATGGACGGGGTCGTGCCGCGCGACCTGGTGCTGATGGCGCCCAGCTACCGGCGCGAGATGCAGAACCTCTATGTGCCGCACGGGGCCTACGCCAACGTCTGCGGCTCGGACCTGATCCGGCAGCCGGACGGCAAGTTCGCGGTGCTGGAGGACAATCTGCGCGTCCCTTCCGGCGTTTCCTACATGCTGGCCAACCGCGAGGCCTCCAAGCGGGTGTTCCCGGGCACCTTCCGCGGCGCGGGCGTGCGGCCCATCGACCGCTATCCCGACCTGTTGCTCACCACCCTGAAGAGCATGGCGGCCGACTGGCGGCCGAACCCGCAGGTCGTGGTGCTGACCCCCGGGGTCTACAACTCCGCCTACTTCGAACACGCCTATCTGGCGCGGCTGATGGGCGTGCCGCTGGTCGAGGGCCGCGACCTCGTGGTGCACGACAACATGGTCTACATGCGCACCACCACGGGCCTGCGGCGCATCGACATCATCTACCGCCGCGTCGACGACGACTTCATCGACCCGCTCACCTTCCGGCGCGATAGCGGGCTGGGGTCGGCCGGCCTGTTCAACGCGTACCGCGCCGGCAATGTGGTGATCTGCAACGCGCCCGGCACGGGCGTCGCCGACGACAAGGCGGTCTACGCCTATGTGCCGGAGATCATCCGCTACTACCTGGGCGAGGACGCCATCCTGCCCAACATCGAGACCTATCTGTGCCGCGAGCCGGCGCAGCTCAGCCATGTGCTGGCCAACCTCGACAAGCTGGTGGTCAAGGCGGTGGGCGCATCGGGCGGCTATGGCATGCTGGTGGGGCCGCACTCCACCAAGGCCCAACAGGACGAGTTCGCCACGGCCCTGCGCGCCGACCCCGGCAACTACATCGCCCAACCGACCATCCAGCTCTCCACCGCGCCCTGCCTGATCGACCATGAGATCGACGCCCGCCACGTGGACCTGCGCCCCTTCATCCTGTCCGGCGAGAAGATCACCGTGACGCCCGGCGCGCTGACCCGCGTGGCCCTGCGCAAGGGCTCCCTGGTGGTCAACTCCAGCCAGGGCGGCGGGTCGAAAGACACCTGGGTGCTGACCGACCGCAAGGATCTGCAGCCATGATGCTCGCGCGGGTCGCCGACAGCCTTTACTGGATCGGCCGCTATGTGGAGCGGGCCGAGCACCTGTGCCGGCTCTCCGACGTCATGCTGACCGCGACGCTGGACCGCACGGAATCGGCCACCCAGATCGCCCGCATCGCCCTGGCCGCCGTGGGCGACCCGGACGACGCCGGCAAGGCGCGCAACCCCTACGAGGCGGCGCTGGCCCTGGTCCTGGACCGCGAGGACCCTGGCTCGGTGGCCAGCTCGCTGGCCCGCGCCCGGGAGAACGCCCGCCAGGTGCGCGACCAGATCACCACCGAGACCTGGGAGCGGCTGAACCTCATCCACCTGCGGATGACCGATCCGCGCGCGCCGCAGGCCTTCGCCGACGGCAGCCAGGCCTTCCTGCACGACACCATCGCCGACCTGCACCTGTTCAAAGGCGCCGCCGACGCCACCATGAGCCATGGCGAGGGCTGGCGGTTCCTGCTGCTGGGCGTCTACCTGGAGCGCGCCCAGCTGATCGGCGCCCTCCTGGAGGTCTGCTTTGGCGACCGCAACCGGCGCGCCATCAACGACCACTCTGCACTGACCGGCCTCCTGCGGATGAGCTGCGCGCTGGAGCCCTATCTTAGGGTCTACACCGCCGACATGCAGCCGACCTTCATCCTGGAGTTCCTGCTGCTGGACGAGGACTTCCCGCGCTCGGTGCGCTTCTGCACGGCGCGGATCGAGGAGCATCTTTCCTCGCTCAGCCGCCACGTGGAGGCCGCCGGCCTTTCGGCGCCCGACCGCCTGGCCGGGCGGCTGCGCGCGCGGCTGCAGTACGCGGAGATCGGCGAGGTGCAGGCCAGCGGCTCCAGCGCCTTCCTGGGCGCGGTGCTGGACGAGTGCGCCGCCGTCCACCGCCAAGTCTACGAGACCTTCGTCGCCTACACCCTCGAACAGCGGCTTCCCGCCTGATCCGGCCGCTTGAAGGACTGACCGACCGTGCTCCTCGCTGTCCGCCACTCGACCCGCTACCACTACGATGAGCCCGTGCGCGAGAGCGTCATGGAGGTCTGGATGCAGCCGCAGAAGCGGGCGCATCAGCGGCTGATCAGCTTCGACCTGGACCTCGACCCGGCCGCGCAGCTGTTCTCCTACGCCGACACCTTCGGCAACGCCGTCTACCACTTCGACATCCCGCAGCCGCATCAGGCCCTGACCATCACCGCCCGCTCGGCAGTGGAGACCGAGCCGCCGCCCGCCCTGCCCGACCGCCTCGACCGCGGCGAGTGGGACCGGCTGAAGTCGGATTTCGTGCGCGGCGAGCATTTCGACTACCTGCACGCCCATGGCTTCGCCGGGCCGACGCCGGCGCTGGCGGCCTTCGTCGCCGAGAAGAACCTCGAGGAGCTGCGGGTGCGCGATCCGCTGAGCGCAATCCAGGAGCTCAGCCAGGCCGTCTACGCCGCCTTCGCCTATGAGGCGGGCGTCACCCGCGCGGACTCGCCGATCGACGACGTGCTGGAGGCGCGCAAGGGCGTCTGCCAGGACTTCGCCCATGTGATGATCGCCATCTGCCGCGGCTGGGGCGTGCCGGCGCGCTATGTGTCCGGCTACCTGTTCACCGACCGCAAGGCCGGCGACCGCTCCGACCCCGACGCCACCCACGCCTGGGTGGAGGTCTTCCTGCCCAGTCTGCGCTGGGTGGGGTTCGATCCGACCAACAACATCCCGGCCGGCGAGCGCCATATCGCCTGCGCGGTCGGCCGCGACTATTCCGACGTGCCGCCGTCGCGGGGCGTCTACAAGGGCGAGGCCGAGAGCGAGCTGGCGGTGGGCGTCACGGTGCGCAAGGCGCGCGCGGCGGTCAGCGAGCCGGAGTTCCTGCGCATCTCCCAGCCGGCGCCGCGCCCCGGCCAACGCCGCGCCCAGTACTCGGGCCTGGCCTACGACCAGCAGCGCCAGCAACAGCAATAGCGGCAAGGGCGCTGCGGCGGGAAAGCGCGCTTACGCGGACGCTTTGACCCTCCGTCCGGATGGGGCCGAGATGGCGCGCCGGAAGGCCATCGTAGCCCGCCGCAGCGATTTCAATCTAGGGCGTCAGGTGGGGCGACGGTAGGCCCGCCGCCCCGATCCTTGACGTGGAGCCTCAGCGGCCGCCGGCCGTGGGCGTCGACGCCGCCGGCTTCGGCGAGTCGAAGGAGTCCGCATCGGCGCGATGGTGCTGGCCGCCCATGCCCATCTTGCTGAGCGCGACCTTCAACTCGGCCTTGTCGATCACGCCGTCATGGTTGGTGTCGATCTCGTCGAACTTGGCGAGCAGCATCTTGCCCATCTGGCCGCGCAGTTCGGCCTTCTCGAGCTTACCGTCGAGGTTCTTGTCCATCGCCCCCATTAGCCGGACTTCGGCGAAGCGGCCGTCAGAGTCGATCTGCTGGGCGGAGGTCTCGTCCATCCAGCGGAAATCGATCTGGGTGAACAGCATCTCCTGGAAGGACTGCTCGCCCCAGGTGACCTCGATGTTCGGATCGGGGTTGTGCGGGTTGCGCTTGGAGTTGTCGTACCAGTAGTGGGCGATCAACTTCGACCCGGCCGGGATCTTCACCGGCTCGGCGAAGGTGTAGGCCCGCTGCCAGTTGAAGTCATAGCGCGGCAGGCTGATCAACAGCTTCTGCTTGCCGTCCGGCGTCTGCAGCCACAGGTCGCTCGCCGTGGCGCGGTAGTGTGCGTGGATAAAGGCGTCGTAGAGCAGCGCGTCCTTGGAGAACTCGGTGTAGGCCATCTCCATGTGGTGGCCCGCGTTCGCCGGGATATCGATCGTCGGATCGCTGATCACCGTCTGGCGCATGATGTACTTGGGCGCATCCTTGCGGAAGTAGACGCCGATCTGGGAGTTGTCGGTCGTTTCCTTGCCATAGGGCGTGTAGTGCATTTGGAAGCCCACGGCCCCGCCGGGCGGCAGGTAGGTGCCGACGTCGCCGTCGAACACGTCGGCTTCCGAGCCCACCGCATAGCGGCCCACCGAGGCGCGCCATTGGCCTTCGTTGGAGGTCTTGCCCTGCGGGACATCGGGGATCCAGCCGGTCAACACGTGGTGCACAGCCTGGCGGTCGCCCGGCTTCACCGCTGTGGCGCGGATCCAGTGGCCTTCGGTGGTCGGGTTGACCGTGAAGGGCCGCTGATAGTCGACCACGCCCGAGGCCGGGACATTGTACGACGGGATGTTGAGCACCAGGTCTGGCTGGCCGAGCGGCCAGGCGGCGGCCACATGCTTCACCGCGCCCAGCGGATCCGTACCCTCGCCGCGCGGCGCGCCCTCGTCCACCCAGTGGACCAAGGTCTTGATCTCGTCGGGCGACAGACGCTTGTCATCGGAGAAATGGCCCACGCGCGGATCGGCGTGATAGGGCGGCATCCGGTCGGTGCGGATCACCTCGCGGATCATCGGGGCGAAGCCCTTGACCATCGCATAGTTGTTGAAGGCCATCGGGCCGATGCCGCCTTCTTCGTGGCAGGCCACGCAATGCTTATCGAGGATCGGCGCCACGTCCTTGACGTAGGTGATCTGCGCCTTGGCGTCCCGGTCCGGGAAGGCGATGGCCGCCCCGGCGCTCGCGCCGCCGGAGGCCGCCGGCTGGCCGGCCAGCATGGCGTCCAGCGCCGCCGGCAGGGCCGCGACGGACCCGCGCCAGGCCACTTGCCAGGTCTTCGGATTGATCACGATGGCCTCGGCCGAGCGGGTGACGCCCAGGCCCTCGCCGATGATCTGCTTGTCGTCCATCAGGACGG
>NZ_SSMX01000009.1 GCF_004799515.1 Phenylobacterium sp.
CCAGGTCGCGGACTATGCGCGGCGCAAGGGCTGGGCGGTGAGCGAGGCCGAGCGGTGGCTGGGGCCGATTTTGAATTATGAGGCGGGGTAGGGGGATGCTTCTGACTCTTGCCTGACCTCCGGCAGGTCCGCTGTCGAGCGCTGAGACAGCTTGGCAACGAGCGCAGGTGGCTCATTCAGACGTGGGTAGCAGTGCATGGACGCCCGGTCTCTGCCCAGGCCCGACGCCGCCTTAGCTGTCAGAGCCCCGCAGCGATCCCGATCCGGATGAGGTCGCTGAGACTGCGGGCGCCGGTGCGGGTCATGATGGCGGCGCGGTGGCATTCGACGGTGCGCACACTAAGCCCCAGTTCGTGGGCGATCGTTTTGTTGAGTTTTCCGGCCATCACCTCGCGGAGAACGCCGCGCTGTCGGTGGGTCAGCGTCGAAATCGTAGCGGTAGCGGCGGTGCGCGTCGGCGCGGCTGTCGAACGAAAGGGCTGCGCGCCCAGGACCTGCCTGACCGCATCGGCAAGCGCGGCCCACCCCACCGGTCCATCGAGAACGTCGGCGGCCCCGACCTTCATCACCGCCACCGCCAGAGCGACGTCGCCGCAGCCGCAGACCACCACCGGATGATTTGGCGCCGCCAGGCGCAACCGATCGAGGACGTCGACGGCGCTCCACATCGAGCCGGCAAGATCGAGGACTATGCAACCGGGCTCCAGCCAAGGGGCTGCGACCATGAGGGCCTCCGCCGACGGGTGAAGACGCGCCAGAAATCCCTGTCGGCCGACCCAGAGGGGAAAGCCGTCGCGCGAAAGGCCTTCGACGTCCACAAGGTGGATCCAAACTGGCGCCTGGTCGGCATGGAGCAGGCGTTCGGGCTCGAATTTGGCCGCAGAGGAGAACCTAGACATCCTCTCGCGCCCATTCCCTGACGCTCGCATGGGTCGCGCCAATTTCAGCCGCGAGCGCGGCTTGTTGGAGTGAAACGAGCTGGTACAGGAGCATCGACCTGACAACGCGCCGCGCCGCTTCGACCGTCGTTTTCATCCAGCGGACGAACGCGGCGTCGGTAAGCCGCTGCGGGCACTCCACCGACAGGGCTTGCACACCGGAGTGCTTCAGTTGGGCGAGCGTGGCGGCGGCGGGGGGTCCAAGATCAATCCGCGCCACGACGAAAAGGCAGTAGGGTCGGATCAGCGACACCACGTGAAGCATCACCCCCTGCGGCACGCCCTCGATGTCGCTGATCTCGCAGATCACCCCTCGTTTGACCAAGTCGCGGGCCTCCATAAGCAGCCCGGCGATCGCCGTCCGCCCGCGCTGGCACGAGAGACTGATGAACGAGACCGGCATGATGAGACTGGGCGGCGGCTCGCTCGATTCCGCGGCTCGCAACGCCTCCATTCCCCGCGCCGCCGCCGCCAGATCGATCCGCATGATATCCGCGCGAGAAAGCTTGCGAACCATCTCGGCCGTTATGGTCTCGTCTGAGCCGGCGACGAACACCCGCCGAGCGATCCGAAATCCGATTTGTCCATGCGCTTTCAGCTCGACGACGGGCTCCAGACGGCAGGCGACCCGCAACTCGCGCCCGTCCGATGCGATGAATGGCGTCCAACGGTCCAGGGTTCGCCGCGGACGCGCGGAGGCTCTGGCCTCACGCTCCATCCGTTCGCCCTTCTCCACCTCGGCGGCGCGCACCCGCGTGCCCTGGATCTCGGACGTACTGACCTTAGTGACCTGATGGACCCAGTCGTCGGCGTGGGCGGCGTCCCCGATGAAATGGTTCAGGACATCACGCAGTATCTGCAGGCAGGCTGCTTGACCCGCAAATCGGCCGACTTCCGGTTGGCAGATAAGGAAGTCCGTCTCGGAGATTCTGAGGTGGTAGCCGTCGGAACCTAGCCGACGTTCTATGAACCGAGTGACATAGTCGTGGATTTGGCCGCGGCGCGTGTTCCAGCGTGCGCCGAGCCTCTCCACGATGGCGTCGAGAGCGATCAAGTTGATCTTGCCCTCGGTCAGAAGTCCCGCATCGCTGAACTGGTCGAGAGCAGCGGCCAAGTCGACCGAAGTTATCCGCCTGGCCGCTGCGCCATCAGCACAGGGGTCGTTTTCCGGCTGTTCCATTCGCCTCGTCCGAGAGCCGGGTCCATCGCCCGTAACGAGGTTCTGCGCGAAAATTTCGCGAAGTTCTTCCGACCGAGGCCCCAAATTGGGCCTGCCTGGAGTACCCGCACCGCCTCATGCCGCGTAGCACTTCGCAGATGGCGGAGCCGCACATGGCGCATACAACTGTATTCCTGGTGGACAATGACCTTGCCGCTTGGGCGTCGACCCGGGACGCGCTGAGCGGCGCAGGCTACGCGGTTGATGAGTTCTTGTGCGGACGCCGGGCGCTAGAGCGTATCCTGGCCGAACCTCCCGATGTTCTGATCACCGAAATCCTGATGCCGGACTGCGACGGCATAGAGCTGATCTCTGCCGTGACGCGGGCTCACCCAGCGGTGCGCATCATCGCCGTCGCGGCGCGTCGCTTCCTCGGTGGGTTGGACTTGCTCGACCTCGCGAGCAAGCTCGGTGCTCACGCCGCGCTGGACAAGCCTCTAGAGGCCGAAGGACTTCTGGCCACGGTCCAGCGGGTGATCCCTACAGAGGCGCCTCGAGGCAAAGTTATTCGTCAGGTGATCCCGCGAAACGCTTGCGCGCCAGATCCGCCACCACGCGAAAATTGCTCACCGCGAGATCCTCGATGGCGACGCGCACGCCAGCCAGATCCTGGTAGGCGACCGCGGTAAACCGCAGCTCATTGCCGACGCGTGCTATCCAGCCGGCTTCGATGAGTTCACTGACCTTACGGCGAACAGTCTCCTTAGGCGTGCCCGTGGACTCGGCGACGGACCGCACATTTGTGCCAAGCGTCGGAAAGACGGGGACCTCGCCACTTAGCAGCTGCGCTTGGCTGTAGGCGGAAAAGCGCTCGTGTTCGGTGGTGCGGATCGCGATCACCAGCATGATGAGGAATTTGTCGACATCGCCCCCACAGGCCGCCCGGGAAAGACTGAGAAGATGCAGCAGCGGCCGCAGTAGGCTGCGAGCTATCGCCGGATAGTTTTCGGCGACCAGGCGGCGGATCGCGTCGGGCCCAATGTTCGTATCGTCCGATCGAACCGCCACTTCGTGGCTCCTGTTCCCGACTACATACTGTCACACCCGCAGGCGATAGGCATTCGGAACGTGGGAAATCCCGAGGTCCGCTTCGCGGCGCACTTGAACGTCCAGACATGGCGCAAAGCCGCCATCTCAGCATGCTCCGCCGCCCGGCCGCCTCAAGGACGAACCGCTCCGCGGTCGGCTACGCCGATCCTTGACCCGACCGGGCGGCGGAGCTTTGGGCTTGGCATGGGCTTAAGGGCAGGCGTGGCGCATCAAGGTCGCCTTGGTCCTCTCCCTGAGGATGGCGGCCGTGAGCCCCGGCTCGGATACGCAACCGCCGAGGGTATCCGGCCTGATGGCCGCAGTTCCTTTTCCCAGTTTTCGAGAATCGGCCAGTCGGGCGAACACCTCCGCCGCCGCAAGATTCAGATGTCGGCCCAGGAATAGGCCATAGCTGTCGCCCATCTGCGCAACGCAGGCCAGGCCGGCCTTCTGGGCGCCGGCGCCGGGCGCGGTGTGGGCCGACAAGCTGCGCGTCGACACCATCCGCTGGATGGCCGCGCGCCAGGCGCCGCGCAAATACTGCGAGCGGCTGCAGGTCGAGGCCGAGCTGGAGGAAATCCGCGCCGAGGCGGCGGCGCGGGGTGAGGGCGGCGGCAAGGGGTTCACGGTGATCGTCAAGCGCTTCACCGACGTGACGCCGGAGGAAGTGGTCGCCGCCGAGGCCTATGAGCGGCTTTGAAGCGGGCGGTGCGACGTCGCATCCGCGCGGCGGCGCTGGCGCAGGGTCGCACCGACCGCGCCGAAGCCCATGCACAGCAGCGCCCAGGCGGCGGGCTCGGGAACGGCGCCGACGGAGCCCTCCGAGTCCGAGGCCTGGATGAAGCTGACCGTGCCGCCGAAGCTGGCGGCGGATCCGCCTTGGCCGGTGATGATCAGCTCCTGCTCGCCGCCCGCCACGACGTCCTGGAACGACACGTGCGCTGACGAGACGCCGCCGCCGGTGGCCGTCGACCCGCCGGCGCCGTTGAGGCTGATGCCGGTGAAGGTCAGGTCGTTCGCGGCCTGGCCCGAGAGGGTGGTGATGACTGACGCCCCGGCCTGGCCGGTCGGCAGGACGAAGCTGTAGGTGTCGGTGAACATGCCGGTCGCGACGTCGTAGCTGTGCGTCGAACTGCCCGACGGACCCGCCGGGCTGCCGCCCGCGACGCCCAGGCCGTTGTCGCCGATGGCGGCGGAGAAGTCGCCGCTCGCCGAGGTCGTCCACGGTTCGATGAAGGTCGCGGCCCCCGCCGCGCCGGCGGTCGCCAGGGTCAGGGCGGCCAAGGAGGCGCCCCAGAGGGTGAGTTTAAGCGACATGAGGTCCAGCCCTTCGTCCAAAAAGATCAGCAGACGGCAGGAATTTCATCGCCGGTGCGGATGCCCAATTCGGTTCGAAGGATTACGTTCCATGAATAACGTTCGCGAACGATTTGACGATCTACAGCCTAGGGTCGCAGGTGGTTCGGAGATGCAGCGGAAATGGGAGTTCGAATACAGTGTTCGGGGCTGTCGGAGCCGCCATTTTGCAGGGGAGAAGCTTCAGCTTAGCGGGTCGGCGCCGCCCGCGGCCGCGGCCGATCTTGAGTTGTGGGGCGGGCTAGGCGGGCCGGTCTCTATCCCGGATAGTTCCGGCCGGCGGGAGGCTGGGTCCGGCCGGCGGAACGAAACCCCGCCGCAGGCGCTTGGCCTCTGGATTCCACGGTGGGGCATTTCCATGATCAAGACTTTTGCGGCCTTCGCCGGCGCTGTCGCCGGCGCCGCGATCCTGATGAGCGCTTCGGCGTCGGCAGCGCAGAGCGACGCCCCGCCAAGCGATGGGGGCGCGCGCGGTTGGACGATCTTCGGCTGGTCGGTGTCCGGCAGCGTCTCGGGCCAGGTCGCGCCGGACTACATGGGCTCGAAGTCCTACGAGGTCGATCCAAGCGGCAGCCTGCAGTTCCACCGGCCCGGCGTGCAGCCGAGCTTCGGCGCGCCCGACGACAGTCCGGGTCTGCAGGTGCTCGGGGACAAGACCCTGTCCGCCGGCGTCGTGGTGCGCGGGCGGTCGAGCCGCGACGATAGCGACGACAGCGTCCTGCGCGGACTGCACAAGATCGACTTCGCCTTCGAGCCGGGCCTCTACGCCGAGTGGTGGCCCACGGACATCCTGCGGTTCCACGCTGAGGTGCGCCACGGCGTGGTCGGCAATTCGGCCTGGTCGGGCGATGTCGCGGCGGATCTCGTGCATCAGGACCCTAGGTGGGTGCTGAGCATCGGGCCGCGGGTCCACCTCGGCGACTCGCGCTTCACGCGGACCTATTTCGACGTCACCGAGACCGACGCGGCGCGCAGCCCGTTCGCGATCGGGCCGTACAACGCCGACGGCGCCTATGTCGCGGTCGGGGGCCTGGCCAGCGCCGAATACCGCTGGACACGGCGCTGGAGCGTGCTGGCGAACCTGAGCTACCAGCGGCTGACGGGCGACGCGGCCGACAGCCCGCTGGTCGCCCGGCTGGGGTCGCCCGACCAGTTCACGGGCGCGCTCGGGCTGCGCTATCGCTTCGGACGCTAGGCGGGGCGGGCGCGCGCCGCGCCTGGATCTGCGCGTCCGTCACCACCTCGGCGTGTGTTATGCCTCCGCCACATCTTGACCGATTAGTCCGCGAGGCGGAACCTCCAGTCGGCGGGACGGCGGCAAGGGGTGTCGATGAGGATCGCGGAGGGGCTCTTCGCCCTGGCGGCGGCTCTGGCGGGCGCGGCGATGCTGGGCGCCGATCCGCCGCTGCCCGTGGCGCCGGGCAGTCCGGCCCATGTCGCCAGGTTCCTGTCCACGCCGGGGCTGTTCGGCAAGATCCTGACGGTCGCGCAGGACCAGCGCATGACCCCGCTGGGCGACTGCCCCGCCGGCCTGAAGCCGGGCCGGATGCGCAGGGCGGACGGCAAGGTCGTGGCGGTCGGGGACGTACTGGCGGCCGGGGGCCAGCCCTCGCCGCCGAAGCCCTAGCGCTTCTTGCCGAGCTCGGCGGCGATGTCCTTGGTCAGGCGGCCGACCTTGCGGTGGGCGGTGGTGATCTGGTCGCGGGTGACGCCCCAGCGCTTCATCCAGTATTCCACGGCCTTGCGCTCGGAGAGGTCGAGCCGCTCCTTGTCGATGAATCCGCGCTTGTCCTTCAGGCCGGCCATGGGTGCTCGCTGGGGTGGGCGGGCACTGAAGCAGAACCCGGCGCGGGTCACAACGTCCGCCGGTTGCGGGGCCGGACCGTTGCAGGGCTGGGCGGCCTGTGGTCCCATGGCCAAGCTTGGACCGACATCCGTTTGAGGGGACAGACCATGAGGACCGCGCTTCCCGCATTTGCCGTCTTGGCCGCGCTGGCCGTGACCGGCGCCGCCCAGGCGCAGACGGCGCCGACCAACTGCCAGAAGGTGGGCGACCAGACGATGTGCGACGGCCCGGCCGGCCACACGACCATCCGCCAGGTCGGCGGCCAGACCGTCACCACCTTCGGCGACGGGCGCACGGCCACCACGCGGCAGGTCGGCGGCGGCCAGACGATCACCACTGGCAGCGACGGCTCGGTGGCGACCTCGCAGCAGGTGGGCAATCAGCGGGTGACCACCTTCAGCGACGGCCGGACCGCGGTCACCCAGCATGTGGGCAACCAGACCATCACCACCACCAGCGACGGCCAGACCCGGGTCTGCCAGATGGTCGGGGCGATGAAGGTCTGCAACTGAGGGCCGGGGGCCGCTTTCGGAACCTGAACCGTTGGACGCCGTTACGGTGCGGCTTTCGGTTCAGACAGGCTTGGAGAGGCCCTCATGCGCTCGGTTCTGCTGCTCTTCCTGGGGGTTCCGATCCCGGTGATCCTGCTCTTGGCGTTCTGCACGCACCACTTCTAAGGACCGCTCGCCTCGCCCTAGCGGTGCAGGTTGGTCAGGCGCTTGATCTCGCGGACGTCCATGCCGGGCGCCCAGGCAAGGTCGGCGCGCCACCGGACGTGGTGGCAGGCCGGGCAGTTCCAGCCGATGCGCCGGGCGACCTGCTCCAGCGGCGTGCCGTGGCCGCCGGTGTTGAGCTCGCGCAGCCGGGCGATCACCCGCTCGGGATTGTAGCTCTTCTCCCAGCCGCACAGCGCGCAGGTGATCAGGAGGCGGCAGCCCGGATAGCGGCGGTGGTCGCCCACGGTCCCGCGGCCGGAGAGCGCGATCGGACGCATCTTCATCTGGGAAGCCATTCCAGAACAAAAGCAGAACATACCGCAAGCGCCAAGCGGAAAACGCGAGGCGGGCCGGAACCCAAGCCAAGCTTGCGGCTTCGACCCAGAGGCGGGGCGAAAGGGCTTTGAATGCCTCATCACCTGGAGTTCTGGGCAGCGGTGGGCCTGGTGGCGGCGCTGGGCGTGCTGCTCTTGGCGCGGCTGGCGTTCAAGCGCGGGCCCCGCTCGCGGGCCGAGCAGGCCAAGACCGACCAGGGCGTGCCGCCGGGCCAGGCGGCCGAGGCCGCGCGCGACCTGCCGCCCAGAAACGACGGCTAGAGGGGAACGACGGCTAGGGCGGCGACGGCCAAGGTGGACGACGCGCCACGCGGCCCTATGCTTCCGCCAAAATGGCGGGAGGAGCTGCGGGATCATGGGCAAGCTGGTGAAGGTGTCCGACGCCGGCCACGTGCGGACCATCATGCTGGACCGCGCGGAGAAGAAGAATGCGCTCAGCCAGGAACTGGCCTGGGGCGTGGTCGAGGCGGTGGACGCCGCGGCGGCCGACGACAATGTCTGGGTGGTGGCGCTGACCGGCTCGGGCGACGCCTTCTGCGCGGGCCTCGACCTGTCGCCGGGCGCGGAGCCCTATTCGCCGTACACGGCGCAGACCGCCATGCTCGACGACATCGGCTGGGTGGGCCAGTTCCTGCTGGCGATCCGCAAGCGCTGCGACAAGCCGGTGGTGGGCGGGGTCAACGGCGTGGCGGTGGGGGCGGGGCTGGGCCTGGCCATGGCCTGCGACGTGCGGCTGATCGCATCCAGCGCGCGGCTGATGGCCGGCTACACCCGCATCGGCGGCTCGCCAGACGCGGGGCTGACGATCACCCTGCCGCAGGCCATGGGCTACGAGAAGGCCATGCGCTTCATGATGGAGAACCGCACGGTGACCGGCGCGGAGGCCGTCGACTGGGGCATGGCGGGCGAGGCGGCGGACGACGCGCGATTCGCCGAGCGGCTGGCCGAGTACGCCCAGGGCCTCTGCGACTGGTCGCCGATCACGCTCAGGCTCCTGAAGCGGGGCATGGTGCGGTCCTACGAGAGCGCCGACCTGGAGAGCCAGTTGCGCTACGAGGTCGCCAACATTCGCAGGGCCTTCGGCAGCGAGGACGGCCAGGAGGCCCGGCGCGCCTTCCTCGAGAAGCGCAAGCCGGTGTTCACCGGGCGCTGAGGCGGCCGCCGGGCGCGCCGCCTCAGCGCGGCGCGCAGTCGTCGTAGCGGGGGCAGGCGGAAAGGCCCGAGTCGCAGTCGTGCTGCCGCAGCGCGACCTCGAAGGTCTTGGGCTGGCAGCACGGCAGGATCTGGGTGAAACGGACGAACAGGGCCAAGCCGACCAGCCAGGCCATGATCGTAAGCCAGCGCCGCTCGCGAGGCGTTAGGCTGATTGCCCAGGCCATAATGTCGATCTCCCCGAAGCCGTCCTCGTCCCCGCGGCTCGTGGATTAACCAAGTGCCGACGCGAGGTGCTCTGGGCCATGTGTACGATTGACGCTGCGACCGCTTGGCGACAGGAATGAGGTTAATTCCTGGCAGCTTAACCGTAAGACCTAGCCGCCCACGGCCTTCAGATTGAGGCGGATCGGGATGTGCACGACCCCGCCTTCCACCGGCGCGCCGTCGGTCGACCAGAGGTTCATCTTCATGGTCGAGGCGAGCTTGGCGGCGGCTTCGGAGAAGCCCAGGCCCGCGGGATCGCCAGCCTCGGGCGCGCACTTGGTAAGGCTGCCGTCGTTGGCCACCAGGCAGCGGGCGACGCCACGGCCCGTGGTCAGGCCGCTGGCCACGGCCTCCGGCGGGAACAGCTTGGGCGCGGCTTTCAGATCGAAGCCGGTGATCCAGGCCGGCGCCATCACCGTGCGCTCGGCCGCCGGCGCCGGCGGCGGCAGGCGGATCGGGATGTCCACCCACAGCTGACCGGAATGGCGGGCCTGGGCCAGCTGCGGCGCCACCTTGAACCGGGCCGCCAGGGCCACGGCGGCCTTGCCGAAGCCCCTGCCCTCCGGCGCTTCCTTGATGGCCTCGCAGTCGGTGAGCGCGCCAGTATGCAGCACCCGGCAGTGCACCGCCGCATAGCCCTCCTCGCCGCCGCCCTTGACCGGATAGGCCCGCGCCAGGTCGTCGAAGGTCGCGGCCTCGGCCCACACCGGGTAGTCCAGCATGGTCACAGCCCGTAGGGCGAGCGGATTGCCGGCGCCGACGGTGTCGCCGCCCATCACCTTCTTCATGTCGAAGTCGCGTTCCGGCGGCTTGAAGGTGAGCGCGATGGTCTTCATCGAGGCCACCGGGCCGTCGGGGCCCATGGCCGGGGTTAACTTGAAGGTGGTGCGCAGCTCGAGCGCGGCCTTGCCGAAGCCCCTGCCCTCAGGCGACTCCGAGGCGACGCTGCAGCGCTCGGCCAGGCCGTGGGCGTCGACCAGGCAGCGCAGGGTGACCAGGCCGCGGATGCCGATCTGGTAGGCTGAGCCCGGCCAGATGACCACCTGCTGCTCGACGTCGTCGCCGCTACCCTGCATGTCGATGCGCACGTCGGGCGCCTCGGTCTTGGCCGGCGGCGGCACCTCCACCGGCGAGACGGTCTTTGGGGGAAGCGCTTGGGCCGGGGCGGGCGCGGCGATCGGCGCGGCCTGCGGATCGGCCGCCGCCATCAGGAGCAGAACCTGGGCCAGCATCGCATTCCCCCGAACATCGGTGTCCCTCAGGCCGAATTTGCCATGAGGTCAGACGGTTGGGTAGCCGACGCTCCGGATAACCTGCGCCAATACTCGGATACGTTGCATGGTTCCCGCCGTCCCGGGCACATTTTCGTGAACGCCCGAGAGGTTGGAGATCAGCTCAGCTACAGGTAATACTACCTCAGGTAGGGGGGCTTTCCCCGAGGGAGGCCTTGAATGCGTGGGTTGGTTGGGATTTGCGCTGCTGGTTTGGTGGCGCTGGGGGCGACGCGCGCGGGCGCCGTTGTCGTATTCAGCGATAATTTCGATGAACAGACGGTCCCGCCGGTTGGCGAGATCCTGAACGACAATTCGTTTGTGAACTTCAATGTGGACGGCGGCGGGCCGGGCGGCACGGTGGACCTGCTGACCTCGAAGAACACCTGGAGCCTGCACGGGTCGGGCGCCAACACATCCGGCAATTTCGTCGACCTCGACGGGTCGTCCAACGACGGCGGGTTCCTGCAAACCAAGCAGGCCTTCAGCTTCAACGCCGGGGACACGGTCACCCTGTCGATTGACGTCGGCGGCAGCGAGCGCATGGGCACCGACACCATGTACGCGGGCTTCCTGTTCTCCGGGATCCCTGACATCACCGGCGTGACCACGACCAACTTCAACCAGCCCAACCAGACCCCGGGGCAGGAGCTCCTGGGCTTCTCGCAGGTCGGGAGTTCCGACCCGTTCCAGGTCTTCACGATCAGCTTCGTGGCGACGGCGCCGGGCAGCGTCATGGCGCTGGTGGGCACCACCAGCAAGGACAACGTCGGTCCGTTGCTCGACCAGCTGACAGTCACCGACGACCCGGCGGCAGACGCCCTGGTGCCCGAGCCGGCCAGCTGGGCGCTGATGATCCTGGGCTTCGGCGGGGTGGGCAGCCTGTTGCGCCGCCGCCGCACTGAGGTTTTCGGCTAGGGGCAGCCCCCAAATCCGCCCATCCCGGCGAAAGCCGGGGGCCTGCAACGGAAAGTCTAGGGCGTCTCCGGCGGCTTGGGCGGAGGCGGCCTGGCGGTGATGTCGCGGTAGGCGAGCGAGAAGTCGGGCGTTCGCCGCCGCGCCAGCCGTTGCTCGAGAAGGGCGGCCAGCAGGGCGGCGACGACCACCAGCGCCAGCGGATGGGCCGCCAGCGCGTGCAGGCGATGCAGGACCTCGAGAAACTGGCTCATGCCTGGACTCTGGGCCGATACTGGATGCGACGACGCCAGTCTAAACGCCCATGCCTAACCGGCTGTGAAGCAAGTTGGCTAACGATGACAGATAGATAGCAAAAGGCCCCGGCGTGGACGCCGGGGCCTGTAGCTTTGCGATTCAGCGGTGTCGGCTACTGGCCGCCGGTCGGCGCGGCCTTAGCCTTGGCGGCCGCTTCCTTTTCCTGACGGCGCGCGCCGCCCAGCATGCCGGGCAGGGCGTAGTTACCTTCGTGGCAAGCGTATTCGTAGATGATGCCCTGCAGCTTGTAGAACTCGTATTCGCCACCCCACGGCTTGGCCCAGGTGGTCGGGTCGTCGATCGTGTAGGAGTAATAGACCCGGTCGGCGCCGTCGCGGCTGAAGCGCTCGGTGACCTTCAGGTTCTTCCACGAGCCGTTGTAGGCCTGGGTCTGCGGGATGTTGGTGGTCTCGACCACCAAGGTGTTGCCTTCCCAGTGGCCGACCGAGTCGCCCATCCACGGCCGCACGCCGTCGGTGCGGTGGGTGGCGTTCATGCGGATCACCCGGGTGTCGTGCACCATCTCCACTTCGATGACGAAGTTGTCCTTGGTCTGCACGAACTCGTAGTTGTTGTTGTAGAAGCCGTTGGGCAGCATCGGCGGCCCGGCGTTGCGGCCGAAGCCCATGATGCAGCGCTCACCCAGCGAGCGGTTCTCTGGATTGTCGAACGAACCCATGCCGCGCGGGAAGCCGCCGGCGCCTTCGGCGCTGGCCAGGCGGGCCGGAGGCTGGCCGTCCGGCGTGGTCAGGAATGAGGTGCGGGGCTCGCCGTGCACCCGCATCACCGAGGAGCCGGGATCCAGCCAGCCGCGGTTGTAGCCGCCGACGTCGCCGCCGGCCGCGGCGAATTCCGGGCGCAGGTTCTTGGGGTCTTCCTTGCCGCCCTCGACGCCGGAGTTGGGGTCGGTGGGCTTGTTGCCCTCCTCGACCTCCTTGACCACGGCGGTCTCCATCTTCTTCGCCTCGTCAGGGGTGTAGTTGAGGCGGTTGCCGAGCTTCGCCGGGCGGCGTTCCGGCGTCAGGGTGGCGTTGGACCAGAAGCCCGAGAGGTCGGCATGGCCATCGGCCGCGATCGGCGTCTTAGCGGCTTTCGCCGAAGCGGGCGGCGCGGCGGTCGGAGCGGCGGCGGTTTGGGCGGAGGTCGCGAGCGGGACGGCGCAGAGCGCGGTTCCAACGGCGAGGAAAAGGGCGCGGTTCACAGCTAACTCCAGAAATTTCGGGGCGCGTTTTTTGAGGGCGCGTCTGAGATCACCTAACAAAATACGGCGACGGCGGCCCTTGGACAATGAGTCCCACGCGGGCCAAGCCTTCGGCGTCGCGCGCTCCTTTGCGCTCTGATCTTTGCGGAACTGTTTCAGGGACGGGCCGCGGGCGTCCTCGGGGGGCTCGAATTCGACGAAGTCCAGGCGCTGCCTGCGCCGCCGAGGGGCGGCCTTCAGGAGTTCGCCAGATGGACATGACGGACAACGAGACGGGAACCGGCCAGGGGACCGGCGGCCGGGCCTTCGAATTCACGGTGACCGGCGGCGCGGTGACCGCCGAGCAGGCGGTCTTTGGCCAGCACACCGAGACGGTGCGCATCCCTAGCGATGCGACGTTCGCGGTGGGAAGCGGGACGATCACCGAGACCCTGGCCGGGACGCACGACACCGACACCACCCAGTTCACCGCCGAAGCCGCCAACGCCAACCTCTACCGGGTGAGCGCGGAAACCCAGACGGTGGATACGCCCACGACCACCGACCCCAACGGCCATGTCTTCGGCTTCAGCTTCACCGAGAGTGGGACCAGCGTGACGGCCGAGCAGGCGGTGTTCGGATCGAGCGCTTCCTCGACCCACAGCCACACCGTGCCCACCCCGCCCGACGCCGAGTTCACCGTGAGCGGCTCGACGGTCACCGAGACCACCGTCCAGGGCCACGAGGTCGACACCACCACCTTCACCCAAAGCGGGACCGCGGGCCTCTTCGCGATCAGCGCTGAGAGCGAGAGCTTCATCGCCGAGGGGAGCGCGACCACGGCTCTGTCGGTCGACCCCTTCGAGCGGGCGGAATTCACCTTTGGCGCGGGCGGAGCGGTGAGCGCGATCTCAGCGGTGCATGCCGACGGCTCGACCACCGCGTTCACGCCGGGCGCAAACGAGACCTTCACGCAGCTCGCCCCGGACTTCGTGCAGGAGACCATCACCCACGGCTCGCACGCCGAGTTCGTGGTGTTCGCGGACGGCAACGGCGACGGGATCTACACCGCCATCGCTCACGGCGAAGGCGCGTCCGTCGACCTGACCGGCCTGCAGGCGCAGCTCGCCACCATCGAGCCGTTCCTCTAGAGGGGCCGGTCAAGAGCCCCCGGCGCTGATACTCTCCCGGCGCCGGGGGCTCGGCCGCCGACCGGCGGTCCAGCGGGGTCCGTCCGCGACAAGGCACGCAGCCGCGTACGGACGATCCCATCCTGGGCGCCGGCGCCTGACCGGCGCATGAACCACGGTGACGGTTGGGAGCAGGCCAGGCCTAGGTCGGCGGATCGAGGTCGGGCTGCGGCGCGGGCGCCGTCTGCGGGCTGGCGTCATCCGAGGCCGCCGGCGCGGCGGCCGGGGTCGGGGCGTCGGGCGCGGAGGCCGCGGTGTCCTGGGCCGCGCCCGAGGCGTTGGGGGCGGCGGCCGGCGGGGCGCTGTCGTCCGCGGCGGCGATCTTGTGCGCGCGGAGCGGCGCGGCGGCCTGCAGGACCGGGGCGGGTTCGGCCTCGGCGATCTTCTGGTCGCTGGGCGCGCGGAGCTGGGTGGCCGGGAAAGGCGAGGGGCCGCGCGGTTCGAGCTGGCGGCCGAGGCCGGAGGCGAAGGCGGCCGCGCCCAGCACGAGCAGGCCCGCCGCCGCCAGGCCGCTCAGGCGGTGCGAATGGGGACGGATATCCAGGGGGCGGGACGCGCCGGGCATACGAGTCAAATCCCGCGCCCGGCGCATCGTTCCGGCTTCGGCCTTAGAACTAATTGCCGCTGGCGGCGGTGCGCTTGCCGGCGTTGGAGTTCGGACCGCCGTAGCGGGCGCGGTTGGCTGGGGTGTCGGGGATCGGGCCGTTGCCGACGGTCGCGGTCTGATAGCTCGCCGTGTCGGGGACCGTGGCGCTGGCCTGGGCGCCGTAGGCGTTCACATAGGCCGTGGAATCGGCGCTGGCGAAGGCCTGGCGCACCTGGCCCATGGCGCCGCGCACGGCGAGGTCCTGGCAGGACTTGCCGAGGTTGTGCTGGTTCGGCGAGGCCTCGTTGAGCTCGGTGCAGACGCGGCGGGCGGCGTTGTTGACCCGGTGCTCCAGCCGCGCGCGGTCGCCGGAAAGGCGCAGGTCGAGGTCGGCGTAGCTGACGGTGGCGCTGAGGCTCATCGGACGCGCGCCGGGGGCGGGCGGAAGCTGGCCGGTGACGGTCAGCTCGTCGACGGCGCTGTTGTCGTAGCGCTGAGCGACGGCGGGCGCGGCGCAGAGCGCGGCGGCGGTGAGGGTGGCGAGCGCGAGGGTGCGCATGGGTTCGGCTCCTTGGTCCAAGGGATCGGGCGGGCTCGCCGCGCCGGTCCCGGAATGGAAAGCTAAACCGCGCCGGCGGAACGCGGGTTCCTACGGCCCCGGCGGTGTCCGTTCAGGCGTCGTGGCCGGCGGTGATCCGCTTGGGCACGAAGGGGATGACCAGGAGGATGGCGGCGTAGACCGCGATGGTCGCCCAGAGCGTGGCGTTGAAGCCGCCGTGGTGCTGGTAGAGGTCCGCGCCCCACAGGTCGCCGCCGCGCAGCGCGATCCAGTAGAGCGCCAGGAACAGCATGATCATGGTGCCCTCCAAGCCCTTGGGGCTGGAGCGGATGGTGAGGTCGGTGAAGGCCGCCTGGCCGATGCCGCCCAGCAGGCCCATGGGCACGGCGGCCCAGAGCGCGCCGGTCGGCGAATGGATGAACAGCAGGCTCGCCATCTGAGGCACCGCCAGAACGCCGCCGATCCACACCAGGGGGCGCAGGGCCACGCGCCGGGCGAGCCAGCCGTAGACGCCGTACATCGGGATGAAGCCGACGTAGAAGATCGTGTAGAACAGCCCCACCTGGGCGCCGCTGGCGTGGATGTCGTTGCTGAGGTGGAACTGCATGGCGATGCCCGCGCCGGGGGCGAACTGCCAGAGCAGCTGGATGAGCAGGGCCGGATAGATCGGCCAGTACTTCAGCAGGCGGATGAAGTCGCGGCCCGGCGAGATCGCCTCCGGCTCGGTGCGCCCGTCCTCGTAGATCCGCTTGGGGCCGAAGGCGCCGAAGGCGCAGACCAGCACCATGAGCGCCGCCCCGATCAGGAAGACGGGCCTGAGCGCCTGGCCGGCGGGCAGGCCTTCGATGGAATCGGCCAGCAGGCCGCCCAGCCAGCCGCAGGCCACGGCGGGCACGATGATGGCGGTGTTCATCCCCGTGCTCATCTGGCCGGACATGGCGTGCCGACGGCCGATGGCGGTGGCGATGCCGCTGACCGCGGCGCTGACGAACTGCAGGAAGATCCCGACAAACAGGCCGCCAATCAGCAGGACCGCATAGGTGGGCGGGGCGAAGGCCAGGGCGGCGTAACCGGCCACGCAGGCCAGGCCGAAGACCACCAGATAGCCGCGGTCGCCGCGGCCGAACGGGTTCCAGCGGTCGCGGACGAAGCCGAAGAACCCGCCCAGATAGGTCGGGGCCGCGGCCACGAAGGCGAACAGCGCCACCTGGTCCGGGCTCTGGTGCAGCCGGTTCTTCAGGAAGAACACCAGAGGGAGCGCGATGAGCTGCAGATAGGGCGCGGCGAAGTTGATGATCAGGACGGGGAAGCCGATCCCCAGCAGGAGCCAGGTGCGCTGGGCCGCCGGCAGGGGTGTGGCCAGGACGCCCGGGACCTCCTCGACCGTGGAGTCGGCGCCCGCCGTCACGCGCCGAGCCCCGCCGTGGCGGCCGCCGCCCCTTGGAAATTCCGCATGCGCTGTTCCCCGAACGCGTAAGGCGTAGCGCGCGCGTTCCCGGAGCGGAAGGGGCAAGGCGCGCGAAACCGCGGGCTGCGCCGGTCAGCGAACCGGTGATAGGTTGCCGCAACAGCCTGGCTTGGGAGGGACGACATGGCGCGCGGTCTTATGGTTTCGGTTCTTGGGGCTTCGGTTCTGGCGGCGCTCGCCGTCGGCGGAGTGGCGATGGCGGCGGTCCCGGCGAACATCACCGCGGCCCTGGGCGACATCAAGCGCCCGCCGGCCGACTCGTCGCGCGACGTGGCCCGCAAGCCCGCCGAGCTGCTGGCCCTGGCCGAGGTGAAGCCCGGCCAGAAGGTGGCCGACTTCATGATGGGCGGCGGCTATTTCACGCGCATCCTGTCGCCCGCCGTCGGGCCGAAGGGACAGGTCTACGCCTATCAAATCGGCGAGCTGATCAAGATGCGTCCCGCCTCCGGGACCGATCAGCAGAAGGTGGTGGCGGACTACGCCAACGTCACCGCGCTAAACGGCCCCATCGCCCACGCGGGATTGCCGGAGGGCCTGGATCTGGTCCTGACGGTGCAGAACTACCACGACCTGCACCTGAAGGCGTTCCCGGCCGACAATGCCGACACGGTCAACAAGGAGGTCTTCAAGGCCCTGAAGCCGGGCGGCCTCTACGTCATCGTCGACCACGCCGCGACGCCCGGGTCGCCGCTCGCCGTGGCCGACAGCCTGCACCGCATCGACGAGGCGATCGTCAAGCAGGAGGTCGAGGCCGCCGGCTTCAAGCTGGTCGCCGAGGACGACAAGCTGCTCGCCAGCCCGGCCGACGCGCACGACAAGAACGTTTTCGACCCCGCGATCCGCGGGCATACCGACCAGTTCATCCTGAAGTTCCGCAAGCCGAAGTAGCGGCGGGTAAGTGGCCTGGCCGACAGATCGGACGCGCCAGGGCTGCGGACCCGTGTTCGGCGAAGATGCTTCGGCCTATGTCGGGCGCCCGTCAGACGCGACCGGCAGCGCATGATCCTTTAGGATCGAGGGGCTGGCGTGAGAATGAGGGGCGGATTGTCCGTGGACATCGCCGAAGACGTCGACGCGATCGGTCGGATCGAAGTCGTTCCGATGATCCTGGAAGTGATATGCCGCACCACCGGCATGGGCTTCGCCGCCGTGGCGCGGGTCACCGAGGACCGCTGGGTCGCCTGCGCCGTGCGCGACGAGATCGCTTTCGGCCTGGCGCCGGGCGACGAGCTGGCGGTGGGCACCACCATCTGCGACGAGATCCGCAAGAGCGGCCAGGCGGTGGTCATCGACCACGTGTCCGAGGACCCGGAGTTCCGCGGCCACCCGACCCCGGCGCAGTACGGCTTCCAGAGCTACATCTCCCAGCCGATCTTCCGCGACGGGATTTTCTTCGGGACGCTCTGCGCCATCGATCCCAAGCCGGCGCAGCTGAAGAATCCGCAGGTCATGGGGATGTTCAAGCTGTTCGCCGACCTGATCGCCCAGCACATGGACACCCAGGACCGCCTGGCGAAGAGCGAGGCGGCGCTGTTGAGCGAACGGCAGGCCGCGGAGCTGCGCGAGCAGTTCATCGCCGTCCTGGGCCACGACCTGCGCAACCCCCTGGCCTCGATCCAGGCGGGCGGGCGGCTCCTGGCGCGGACGCCGCTCGACGCGCGCGCCGTGACCCTGGTCGGCGCCATGCAGGCGAGCGTCAACCGCATGGCCGGGCTGATCGACAATGTCATGGACTTCGCCCGCGCCCGGCTGGGCGGCGGGTTCGAGATCGAGCGGCGCAGCGACCCCGGCCTGCAGGAGGCGATTCAGCAGGCGGTGGACGAGCTGCGCCTGGCCCATCCAGACCGGGTGATCCTGGCGGACCTGGACCTCAGCGAGCCGGTGGCCGCCGACCGGGCGCGGGTGGCGCAGCTCACCTCCAACCTGCTGGCCAATGCGCTGCGGCACGGCGAGGACGGCGCGCCGGTCAGCGTGCGGGCGCGGGTGGCGGGCGGGCGGTTCGAGCTTTCGGTCGCCAACCAGGGCCCGCCGATTCCGCCGGAGCGCCAGTCGATGCTGTTCCGGCCCTTCGAGCGGGCCGAGCACCATCACGGCCAGCAGGGCCTGGGCCTCGGCCTCTACATCGCCGCCGAGATCGCCCGGGCGCACGGCGGGACCCTGGGCGTGGCGTCCGACGCCACCGAGACGCGGTTCACCTTCGCCATGCCGCTGAGCTAGGGCGCCGGCGGCCGCAGCTCGGCGGCGATGCGGCGGGAGCCCGCCACGGCGATGAAGCGGCCGCCCTGCCAGAGCTCGGCGCGGATGTCCCCGCGCTTCGGCGGGTGAAGCTTGCAAACCGCCTCTTCATCGGTGGCGCAGTAGAAGCTCTCGTCGGGTTGCAGGCGTCCGTCGTCGTGCACCAGGTAGATTCTGTAGACGGCCATTGGTCTGCTCCTTCAGGCCCCGGCGTCTTCTAGGCCTGGGAGGCGACGCCGGTATGTCGAGTGCAAGACCGGCCCGTCATGCCCGTGCCTTAGTTATGGCGGAGCTTGCCGCCCGGTGACCCACGGGGAAGAATCCAAGGCTCCGCTCGGCGGGGCGAAGATAGGGAGTCCGGATGTTCCGAACCCTGATGTCAGCCTTCACCAGCCCCGCGGCGGGGCCGGTGGGCTTCGCCTTGGCGGTTGTCATGTGCGGCTTGTTGATCGCCACCACCCTCACCGCGCAGCAGCGGGACACCGAGCTGCGGGCGCGGATCGCTGGCCTGACGGTGCAGAACCAGCGCGACGGGATCGCGCTGCACGCCCGCCTGGCGGCTTGCGAAGGCGCGCCGGCGGACCTGGCGAAGAGCCGGCTGACGAACGCCAACCTGACGCCCGAGCAGCGCGCCCAGAAGCTGGCCGGGCAGGAGCCGCAGGGCTTCGACGTCTGTGCGCGGATGGAAAGCGCCGACCGCGCCGTCCTCGAGACCCTCAAGTGAAGCGTTTGGGGGAGATGAGCCGCCTCCAGATGGGGCCGGTCCCTGCGGCGGCGCTCTGCGCGCTGGCGCTGGCGGCCTGCCAGAGCCTGAAGCCGAAAGCCGCGCCGCAGATCGCGGTGGCTCCGCCGCCGGCGCCGGCGGCCGCGCCGGTTCCGGCCGCCGCGCCGGCTCCCGCCCCGCCGGTGGTGGTCCGGGTGCCGGTGAAAGAGGCCTGTGTGCCGAAGACCCTCTCCAAGCCGCCGAAATACCCCGACACCGACCAGGCCCTGCGCGACGCCGGCGGCGCGGCCGACCGCTACCAGCTGATGGCCGCCGGCCGGATCCTGCGCGAACGCCGCCTGGCCGAGCTGGAGAAGGTGGTCGAGGGCTGCCGCTGACCTAGTTCGTCCCGCCGCCGCCGGGCGCGGCGGGCTTGCCGGAGGCGAGCGCTTCCTTTTCCTGCTGTCGGGCGCCGGCGAGGATGCCGGGCAGGGCGTAGTTGCCCTCATGGCAGGCGTATTCGTAGAGCGGCCCCTTGGTGGCGTTCAGCGCCACCTCCCCGGTGTAGGGGGCGGTGTAGGTCTGCGGGTCGTCGACGGTGAATGCGTACTTGATCTGGGTCGGGCTGACCCGGGTGAAGCGCTCGACGATCTTCGAGCCCATGGAGGCTCCGCGGAAGTTCTGTTCGGGGCGCATGTTGGTGGTCTCGACCACCAGGGTGTCGCCTTCCCAGTGGCCGATCGAGTCGCCCATCCAGAGCTTCATGTTCGCCGGGATGTGACCGCCGGTCAGGTGGATGTGGCGCACGTCGTGGACCATCTCCACGTCGATGGCGATCTCGTCCTTGGTCTGCACGATCTGGTAGTTGTTGTTGTAGAGCAGCGGCAGCATCGGCGGCCCGGCGGAGGAGCCGAAGCTCATCAGGCAGCGCTCGCCCAGGGACCGGCCCTCGGGGTTGTCGGCGGCGCCCGTGCCGCCCCGGCCGCCCGCCGAGGCCAGCCGCGCGCGCATCTGCGCCTGGGCTTCCGGCTTCATCGGCGGCAGGCGGCCGTTGGCCGGCGAGACCAGGATCGAGTCCCGCCTGACGCCTTCCATGTCGATGATCCGGGTGCCGGGATCGACCCAGGCGGAGTTGTAACCGCAGTTCACGCCGGTGAAGCCGCGGCCGCAGTCGGTCGGCAGGTCGGTGACCTTGGCGTTGGGGTCGGTGGGCTTGTTGCCGTCGGCGACGAGCTTGGCGTTGCCGTTCTCCAGGTCCTTCACCTCCTGGTCGGTCAGCGCCAGGCGGTCGCCGTACTTCGCGTCGCGCTCGAAGGGGGTGATGGTGGCGTTGGACCAGTCGCCCTGCAGGTCCGGCTGGCCGTCGGGGGTGCGCGGGGCCTTGTAGGGGGCGGCGCCGGCCGCGGCGGCGACCGCCAGAGCGCCCGCGGCGGCCAGTATGGATAGGCGGTTCAGCCTCATGGTCAGCGCCTCCCTGCGCTTGCATCGGCCGGATCCCGTTGGCGGGACTCTCGATACCGATATTTCGGATATTACGCCCGACCCCGTGGCAGCGCCAAGAGGCGCCGCGGCTTGAATCCGCGGGCCGGCTGTGCGAGGCGGGCGGCCATGAGCGAGCAACTCCCCAACGGCCTGCCCGACCGGCTGGCCACCGATCCCGACAGCCCCTACTACGACGCCGATATCCTGGCCCGGAACGTCGGCGTGCGCTTCAAGGGCGAGGACAAGACCAACGTCGACGAGTACTGCGTCTCCGAAGGCTGGGTGAAGCTGGCGGTCGGCGCGGGCAAGGACCGGCGCGGCAAGCAGCTGACCATCAAGCTGAACGGCCCGGTCGAACCCTACTTCCGCGAAGGCTAGGGCGCGGCCGCGCGGCGGCCTTAACCTGCCGGTGAGGGCGATTGTGGCTTCTTGTCAGCCGACTGCGACCATCGGACGCCGCGAAAACGACGGCCGTTCGGTGAAATAAGGCGGTCCCAAGGCAGGAGAGCGCGATGTTCGATCTCAGCGTTGTGGCGTTCGACGGCCGTTGGCTGCTGCTCGACGAGGCCGAGGGCGAGCTGGGCCGGTTCGAGACCCGCGACCAGGCCCTGAAGGCCGTTGGCGACTTCGCCATCCTCGACCGCGAGCCCCGGCACATCCTGATCCAGGACGAGGTCGGCGAATGGCACGAGACGGTGGTCGAACCGCCCCTGATGCACTGAGGGCGCAACGCCTGCACGCCGGCTGGTCCGCCCCGACATCTGCGGCGGCGCTTCGTTTCGTCCCGCCGGAACTCTGAAACAGAGCGGCCCTAGGGTGGCCCCGTTCCCGCGCGAGCAAGTCTGACGCCGCCTTCGGCCCGCCAGCGGGAGATCAGAGCCTTGCCCAGCTTCATCTGGCCGAACCTGAAGAGAGCCCGCGTGGGCGCCGCCGGCGCCGTCGGGCGGTTCCTGCACTGGACCGGGGTCATCGTCGCGGGGCTCTGCGCCCTGCTGGCGGTGGAGCTGCTGGTCGAGGGCTGGGGCCAGGACCTGTCGCACACCCTTCTGATCGTGGCGCTGGGGCTGACCTTCGGGACGCGGGGGCTGCGCTACGTCCTGGCCCGCGAGTAGGCCGGCCGCCGCTTACCAAGCCCACGCTTGCCAAGAACCGGGCGCCCGCGCTCTTCTGGCGGCATGAGCGATCCCTCCGAAACGCCGCCTGACGGCTGGAAGCACAGCGGCGTCCGCGTAGTGCCCGGCGACCAGCTGGGCGAGGTTTCCGCCACCACGCCCGGCATGGACCGCGCGGTGGCCATCGACCGGGCCCGCATGGGCGCCCAGAAGCTGTGGGCCGGCACCGTCCACATCCACGCCAACGCCAAGACCGGCGCCCATCACCACGGCCCCTTGGAAAGCGTGATCTATGTGGTCAGCGGCCGGGCGCGGATGCGCTGGGGCGAGGCGCTGGAGTTCACCGCCGAGGCCGGGCCGGGCGACTTCATCTATGTGCCGCCCTTCGTGCCGCACCAGGAGATCAACGCCTCCACCGACGAGACCCTGTCCTGCGTCCTGGTGCGCAGCGATTCGGACGCGGTGGTGGTGAACCTGGAGATCGAGCCGGTCGAGAAGCCCGAGGGCGTCGCCTGGATCGACCCGATCCACAAGAGTTAGGGTCGGAACGCCCTGAGACACCAAGGCGGTGTTGTGAACCCGGGATCGAGCCGGCCGAGCCGCCCAAAGGCCTGGCCCGCACCGACCCGATCCGCAGGTCCTAGCGGCCCCGTTAGGGCCCGGTCGGCGCCCTATTCCTCGGCGCGCAGGGTCATCGAGCCGATGCCGGCGGCGACATCCAGGCCGGTGGTGCCGTCGACGCTGACCGGCTGCAGGGCGATGCTCCGGTCGAGGCCACCGATCAGGGCGTTGGCGCCGATGCCGACGCCCGCCGTGGCGCTGGCGGTGCCGCCGGCGTAGTGGCCGGCGAGCGCGCCGTGGCCGGTGTCGGTATGCGGGGCGATCACCGTCCAGAAGAGGGCGCCGGAGTGCTGGTATCCCAGGTCGAGACCGATCTTAGTCATCCGGCCGTCGTAATGCTCGATCCGGTCGCCGCTGGTGAAGGTGCAGCTCATCGCGCGGGACGAGCCCAGGACCAAGCCCCAGCCGCCGTGCTCGTTGCAGGACAGGGTGCCGATCTTCACGCCGCCGGATTCCGCTTGCGCCGGAACCGCCAGGCCAACCGCGCCGATGAGGGCGGCGCACGCCAGAAACTTGTTCATCACTCAACTCCCGTAGGCCCCTCCAGGCCTCCAGGTTGCCCGTAAGGCCTAGCCCGCGAGGTGGTTCCCGCCGCGAATCCGGGGCGCCGGGCGGCGTGGATTTAATGTCACTTCACCCGATGCAGCACGCCGGTGGCGATGGTGTGCAGGGTGGAGGTGCCCTGCGGCAGCATGCCGAAGGTGACGGCGAGCGTGTCGGGAGCCTTCAGCTCGTACTCCAGGCGATAGGCCGGCTGGCCCTCGTCGGAGGGGCTCATGAAGGTCACCGAACGGCCGGGCCTGACCTTGGCCTGCTGGTAGTGGATGACGTGGCCCTCGCCGTCGCTGTAGTCGGCGCGCAGGCCGCCAGCCTCGGTGTAGATCAGCATGACCTGACTGAACCCGCCGGCCGGCTTGCCGTCGGCGCCGGTGAGGTCGGTGCGGTCGCGGCGCAGCAGCGACCAGCCGTCGCTCTCCACGGTGATGTGGCTGGTCCCCGCCGAGGTCCCGCCGGTGTCGGCCACCTTGCCCGCGTCGCTCTTCCAGTCCCCGACCAGGAAGCCGAGCGGCGCCAGCACCGGCTTCAACGCCGGTTGGGCCAAGGCGGGAGCCGCAAGGGCCAGGGTGGCGAGCGCGACCAGGGCGAGTCTCAAGGTTAGCCTCCCACGCCTGTCCCGACGCGGCGCCGGAACCTGAAGCTGAGCCGGATGCGCGCGCGGCGCAAGCGGTCCCGCATTCGCCGCGCACGTGCAGAAGATGGTGGGCGTGCGCCGGTTGTGGCAGCTTCACCGTGGGGATGTGAGGAGGTGCTTGCGGTGGGCGCGTGGCGGCGGCTCGGGAGCGTGCTTGGCGCGGCGTTGACGCTCGCCATGGGCAATAGCGTGGCGGCGCAAGCGCAGCAGACCCAGGCGCTTCAAGCGTTGCAGGCGCGCCCACAATCGGTGGTCGGTGCGGCGCCCGTCGGTGCTGACGCGGACGAGGCGCGGCGGCTCAACGGCCAGGGCCAAACCCTCATCCGCCAAAAGCAGCTCGAGGCCGCCGAATCGCTGCTCAACCAGGCGATGGCGATCTGCAACGGCGCCCTGCACGGCGAGCACTATTGCGTCGCCGGCGTCAGCCAGAACCTGGCTGATATCGCCGAGGCGCGGGGCGATCTGATGGGCGCTGAGCGCCTGCTCGCCCGCGCCGCCCAGGTCACCCAGGCCGCGATGGGGCCGCAGGATGTGCAGTTGGGCGCAATCGAGCGCAAGCTCGGCCGGATGCTGGTCCTGGAAGGCAAGTACCGGCAGGCCGAGCCGGTGCTGAAGGCCGGCATGGCCATCGGGCAGCGCGCCGGAGATATCCGGGGCGTGGGGATCTCCGCGGACGACCTGGCGAAGGTCTATCGCTGGACGCAGCGGGACCCAGAGGCGGAAGCCTTGCTGCGGCAGCTCCTGCCGATCTGCCCCCGCGTCGACCCGACCTGCGAGGCGACCACTCGGACGCGGCTGGGCGAGGCGCTCTGGCGCCTGAACCGGCGCGAGGAGGCGGAGGCTGAAGTGCGCAAGTCGGCGGACCTCTATGCCGCACTGGGCAGCGAGGACTCCCGCGAGGGCGCCCTGCTCGCGCTTAGCGACCTCTTCCTCGACGCCGAGCTCTATCCGCAGGCCGAGCCCCTGCTCAAGGCGCAGATCGCCGCCGAGGCGACGAGCCAGACCGTCACGTCCCTGACTCGTGCGGCCCACGAGATGGACCTCGCCAGGGTCTACGCCAACACCAATCGCAAGGCGCTGATTGAGCCCTTGCTCAAGGACGCCCAGGCGCGGCTGGCGGCGGCTCCGCCGTCCTCGCTCGAGACCGGGGCCGCCGAGACGAAGGTCGCGGCCGTGCTGTTGTTGCTCAACCGGACCGCGGAAGCCAAGCCGCTGTTGGAGCGCGCAATGGCCATACCGACGCCGGGTCTGGCCCTGCCACCGTGGTGGAAAGTCGAGGCCGAGTCGCGTCTGGGCGACATCGCCTATGTCCAACTTCGTTCGGCGGAGGCGGAGGTCCTCTACCGCAAGGCGGCGGACGACTATGAGAACGCCTCCTCGTTGGGCCGGAGCCGGTATTGGCGCGACAGCCAGGCGGCCGCGATCCTCGACCAGCACCGGCTGGACGAAGGGGAGGCTATCCTGAAGACCCTGCTGCCTCAGATGAAGGCCACGCGGCCCGAGGATCCGCGCGGCGTGGCCATGGTCGAGGCGAACCTTGCCCGCGTGGCCAACGAACGACTGGACTTCAAGACCGCCGAAGGGCTGGCTGCCGAGGCGCTGGCGGAACAACAGAAGCTCGCGGCGCCTCCGGGCCCCGATCAACAGATGTCCGGCATCCTCTATGCCCTCGGCGTCGCGGAGAAAGGCCTGGGCAAGTTCGCCGCCGCCGAGACCCATATGCGCGCCTCGCTGGACCTCACGGCCGTTTCCGAGGAGAACCCGGGCTACGTGGTGAGCGAGCGTCATCAGCTTTGCCAGATCCTCGCATTTGAGGGAAAATTCGCCGAGGAAGCGGCATGCGCTCGCGATCAGGTGGCGCAGGTCGACCGCTGGACCGGCGCGACGCCAGCCGTTCGGGTCGGCGCGCTGATGATCCAGGGCAATTCTCTCATAGATCAGTCGCGCTACGTTGAGGCGCGCGATGTCTTTCTGAAGGCACGCGCGCTGCATCCGGCGGGCGAAGCGCCGGACGCCCAACTCGGTGGCGTGGCCATGAGCCTGGGCCAAGCTTACGCCTTTTCCGGCGATCCGCTGAAGGCGGCCGTAGCGCTGGGTGAGGCGCGGGCGATCTTCGCCGAGCTGGGGCTCGGCGACAAGGAAGAGGGGATAGAAGCGGCCCGGCGGCTGGGCGACGTCGACATCACACTTGGCCACGCCCACGAGGCGGAGCCACTGATCCGCGCCTCGGTCGCCTGGTTTGAGGCACACATCGGGCCGGAGCATCCGCGCACAGCCACCCAGTACCGCAGCCTGGGCCAGGTGCTGGCCACACAAGACCGGCTAGTGGAGGCGGAGGCGGCGTTCAACCGGGCGCTCGCCATTCGCAAGGCGGCGCCGAACCTCGGGCTGGTGGCTCAGAGCCTCGGCGACCTGGCCGACTGCGAGAAACGCCTGAGCCGGTTCGACCAGGCCCGCGAGCTGTTGCGCCAGGCCGAAGCGGCCGAGGTCGCGGCGCATGGCAAGTCCGACTGGACGGTGGGCGAAGTCGCCCGAGAGCTGGGCGAACTCGACGCCGAGCAGGGGCACAGGGCCGACGCCGAGGCCAACTACAAACGGGCCCTGCCGCTGCTGGCCGCCGCCGGCGCGACCCAACAGCGCCAAGCGATGACGCTGCAGAACAACATCGGCTGGCTCGACGAGGCCGAGGGCCGCTACGCCGAGGCGCGCCGCGTGTTCGAGGCGAACCTCACCCAAGAGGAGAAGGTGCTGGGCCCGGACGATGTGATGCTGATCGACCCGCTATCGGCCCTGGCCGCGCTGGACCGCAACGCCGGGCGCTTCGACGCAGCCGTAGCGCGGTTCGAGCGCGTGCAGGAGATCGCGCGCAAGACCTACGGCGACAGCTCCACGCGGCTGGAGGGCGCCTGGCTCGACCTGGCGGGGATCTACAGCTCAACCGGTCGCGCGGCGGAGGCCGAACAGGCCGTGGCCGCAGCCCTGGCGCTGCAGCGGGCGGGGCCGGGCCTCGACAATGGGAGCAGTGTCCTGCAACTGGCGCGGGCGGCCGACATCTATGACGATATCGGCAAGCTGGCCGAAGCCCAGGCGGCGGCGGACCAGGCGGTTGCGGTGGCCCGGGCCCACCCTGGCGATACGGGACACGGCCTGATCGTCGCCCTGCTGGCGGAGGCCGCTTGCGACCGGCGGTCCAAGAAGTTTGCCGACGCCGAGGCGGCCCTGGCCGAGGCCCTCGCCAAGAGCCGCGCCCTTTGGGGCGACGACAGCGTCGCCCTGGTCTCGCCGCTGGCGGTCGCCGGCGGGGTGCAGCTCGACCTTGGCCGGGCGGAACGGGCGGAGGAGCTGTTCGCCCAGGCCGCCGACATTGCCGCCAAGCAGATGCCGCCCGAGCACACGATGAACGCCTATCTGACCAACGACCTGGCGCAGGCCTACATCGCCGAAGACCGGCCGGGAAAGGCCGAGGCGGTCCTGAAGCCCCTGCTGGCGCGGCTGACAAAGCAGGGCGACCCGGCCGCCTTGGTCGCCGCCTACGCGGAGATAACGCTCGCTAAGGCCTACGCCGCGCAGGAGCGGCCGGCTGAGGCCGCAGCGGCCATCGCCGACGCGCGGAAGTTCCTGGGCCAGGCGCCCCTGAAGCCGGTGTTCGCCGAACCGGCCCGCAACTGACGGGGCGGCCTCTTACGGCTGGCCGAGGTACTTGTCGAACCAGGCCAGGGTGCGGCGCTTCAGGTCCTCGCGGTGCTCGGCCTCGCGGATGCCGTGGCCTTCGCCCGCGTAGATCACCAGGCTGTTGGGCACGCCCATGGAGTCGAGGCCATGGTGGAACTGCAGCGACTGGTCCGGCGGGCATTCCACGTCGCGTTCGCCGACGTAGATGAAGGTCGGCGTCTTGGCGGCGTGGATGTAGCGGATCGGCGACATGCGGTCGTAGGTGGCCGGGTCGTCGTAGGCCGTGGCGCCGAAGAACGGGACCATCCACTTGTCGATGCCGTTCTCGCCGTAATAGCTGACCCAGTCTGCGATGCCGGCCCCGGCCACGCCCGCCTTGAAGCGCTGGGAGTGGGTGACGGTCCACATGGTCATGAACCCGCCGTAGGAGTGGCCGTAGACGCCCAGGCGCTTGTCGTCGACGGGGGCGACTTTCTCCACCGCGTCGACGCCCGCCAGGATGTCGCGCAGGTCGCCGCCGCCGAAGTCCTTGATGTTGGCCTTGGTGAAGGCCTCACCCTGGCCGAAGGAGCCGCGCGGGTTGGCCTGGAAGACGAAGAAGCCGTGCTGCACCAAGTCGTTGGTCGTGCCCTTCCACATGTAGGTGGGCTGCACCGCCGAGCTGGGCCCGCCGTGGACCAGGACGATCATCGGATATTTCTTGCCAGGCTCGACATGGGCCGGGCCGGTCAGCCAGCCCTGGACCTCGAAGCCCTCGTTCTTCCAGGTGATCGAGCGCGCGGTGACCTGCGGCGTGACCGCATCGTTCTCGTGGGTTATCTGGTGCGGCGAGCCGACCGGACCCGCGCCGATGTGCGGCGCGGTGGTGAAATCCTCGGAGACGCCGGCCAGGATCTTTCCGTCGGCGCTCAGCGACACCTTGCCCTCGCCGGCGGAGAAGGTGGCCGGGGCGGTGAACAGGGTCTTGGTCGCGCCGCTGGCCGGATCGACGGTGAGCACGGCGTTGTTGTCGCCGACGATGGCGGTGGCGAAGAGGGTCCCCTGCCGCCAGGCGAGCGAGGTGAAGCTGCCCTTGAAGCCGGGCGTCTTGTCCGTCGCCCTGCCGCCGGCGAGGGGTACGGTCCAGATGTCGCCGCCGGTCGGGCCGAAGTCGGAGTGCAGGCCGCCGATGAAGCTGACGCTGCGGCCGTCCGGGGAGGCCTTGGGCCACTTCATCTGCACGCCGGGGTCGGCGATCACCCGGAAGGAGCCATCGACGCCCACGGCGGCCAGCTTGGCGATCCACCAGTTGTTGTCGCCGTCGCCCTTGGCCGCGGTGGCCACGAAGGCCTTGCCGTCCGGGGTCCAGTCGTACTCGTAGACGAAGGTGTCGGCGGGGGAGAGGAACTTCAGCGGCCCGCCGGCCGAGGGCAGGATGGCGATGCGCTGCTCGTCGGTGGCCGCGCCGATCTCGCCCACCAGGGCCGCGCCGGCCTGGGTGGCGCCGGTCTGCTTGCGAGGCCGGTCGGTGGCCAGCACGGCCAGCGTCTGGCCGTCCGGCGACCAGCGCGGGGTGTCCAGGAGGCCCGCGAAGTCGAGGGCGACGGCGGCCTTGCCGTCGCGCACGACCTCAAGCGTCGCGGTGCGCGTCTTGCGGTTGGAGGAGACGAAGGCCAGGGCCTTGCCGTCCGGCGACCAGGCGGCGCCGGCGTAGAAGCAGGTCGGGCAGGGATCGTAGGTCGCCAGCACCTTGCCGTCGGCGCGGCTGCGTACCACCACCACCGGATGCGGATCGGCCTCGGACTGCAGGGGATCGTCGGATTCGATGCCGGCGATCAGGTCGCCGGCCGGCGAGATCACCACGTCGTGGTACTGGTGGACCTTATCGGGCGGCGTAGGCCCCGCCGCCGGCGCCGCGGCCAGCGCCAGCGCCATGATCAAGCCCGCCATCAGGTCCTCCCCCGGAAATCCGTACCCGGAGGTGGCTATGGGATTGGACGCGCCGCTTCAAGCCCCAGGATGCCCCACGGGAACCCCAAGCGGCGCGCCTTGTCATCAGGCGGCGTCGACCAGCACGACCTCGGAGTCTTCCAGGGCCTTGATGGTGAGCCGGCTCTCGCCGGTAATGGCCGCGCCGTCGCGGGCGTCGAGGCGCACGCCGTTGACTTCCACAGCGCCCACCGCGGGCACGAGATAGGCGTGGCGCGAAGGGTCGAGGTCATAGTCGGCGGTCTCGCCGGCCTTGATGGTCGCGCCGGCCACGCGGGCGGTGGTGCGGATCGGCAGGGCGTCGCTGTCGCCGGGCAGGCCGGACGCCAGGGTCACGAACTTCCCGGCCCGGTCGGCCTTGGGGAAGGGCTTGGCGCCCCAGGCGGGCGGGCCGCCGGCCTGGTCGGGCTCGATCCAGATCTGGAAGATGCGGGTGAACTGGTCCTCGAGGTTGTACTCGGCGTGGCGCACGCCAGTTCCGGCGCTCATCACCTGCACGTCGCCGGCCTCGGTGCGGCCCTTGTTGCCCAGGGAGTCCTGGTGGGTGATCGCGCCTTCGCGGACATAGGTGATGATCTCCATGTCGGCGTGGGGATGCGGCGGGAAGCCGGACTTGGCGGCGATCTCGTCGTCGTTCCAGACGCGCAGCGCGCCCCAGCCCATGCGCTTGGGCTCATAGTAGTTGGCGAACGAAAAGTGGTGCTTGGCCTTCAGCCAGCCGTGGTCGGCGCCGCCGAGGCCCGCAAAGGGTCGTTTGTCGATCATGGTGTGATCCTTTCTCGACGCCCAAGATAAGCTGCCGTTTCGTGGGGGAAAGCCGCGATTGGGCGGAAGATTGTTTCCGGATTGGATGCAAAGCTCCCCGCGCGTCATCCCGGAAAGCGCGCAGCGCTTGTCCGGGACCCATAGACGCGAAAGTCTCCGGATGGGCTTCGAAACGTGGGCGTATGGGTCCCGGTCTCCGCGTGCCGCGAAACCGGGATGACAGAGGGGTGGGGCGATGCGGTGGGCTTGTTTGGCGGTCATGGCCGCGGCGGTTCTGACGATCGGCGCGGCGCCTGCGAGCCCCGACTGGCGGGCGCTGGATCCCACCCAGACCCTGGTGATCGACACATCCAAGGGGCGGATCGTGGTGGAGATGGCGCCGGCGCTGGCGCCCTTGGCCGTGGCGCGGGTCAAACAACTGGCGCGCGAGGGCGTCTACGACGGCCTCCTGTTCCATCGGGTGATCGAGGGCTTCGTCGACCAGACCGGCAATCCGAACAACCACGACGGCGGGACCTCGGCCCATCCCGACCTGCCGGCCGAGTTCTCCACCCGTGTGCCGGCGGAGGCTCTGACGACGGTGGTCAGCCGCAGCGACGGGATCGAGGGCTTCGTGGGCTCGGTCCCGGTCGCCGGCGTTTCGGCCAGCGAACAGAAGCTGGGCGGCGACCATCGCCCGCGGGTCTGGGGCGCCTATTGCGATGGGGTGGCCGGCATGGGCCGTCAGGCGGGGATCGACACCGCCAACTCCGAGATCTTCTTCATGCGCGCGCCGGCCCGGCGGCTGGATCACGACTACGCCGTCTGGGGCCGGGTGGTGCAAGGGCTGGAGGTGGTGCGCGCGATCAAGGTGGGTGAGCCGCCGGCCGATCCCGACCGGATGACCCGCGTGCGCCTGGCCGCCGATCTGCCGGCGGCGGAGCAGCCGCGCCTGCTGGTCGCCGACACCGCCGGACCGGCCTTCCGCGCCCAGGCCGTCCGCCTCAAGGCGCAGGCGGGCGCAGGGTTCAGCGTCTGTGATTTGAAGATCGGCGTTCGGCAACCCTGACGTGCGACAGCGCGCCGCAGCGAGCGGGCCGCACACGCGGCAGGTGTCTTAACGTTCGCGCGGGTACCGCTGCGGTCGCAGTGGACGGAACTCCATGAAGTTCGAAGTACTCGAAGACACCGACGCCTGGATCGTGCGCCGGGACGGCGTCGAACTGGCGCGGTTCGACGATCAGGACCAGGCGCTGGCCGATGTCGCCCAGCGGTTACGCGGTCCTGCCCGGCCCGACCTCAGCTATTCGCTGGCGGTCCGCTACCAGGTGCGGGGCTGAACGACAGACGTCATCCGTCGGCAGCCGCTCCGGGTAAGCGCCAACACAGTGTCGGGTGGCGGACAAACACGGTGTTTTTACTCGCGAGTTCCTGAAATTTGCTTTGGCCTTGGCTGTGGTTAGGAGCAATCTGACGCCAATCGGACGGGAGGTCTTCACTCCCGCCACGCTTGGAACGGTGATGGCCTACTTCTGCTACATCCACCGCAAGGCTGGCGGCGTGCCGCACTTCGAGGTGCTGCCCGAAACAACGCAGGGCAATGCGGTCGACGCGGCCCAGCGCCTGCTGGCGCAACGCGAAGACGCGGTGCGCGCGGAGATTTGGGAGGGCGAGCGCCTGCTGCTCACCCTGCCGCGGACCTCGCCGATGCAGTCCTCCGCCAACTGAGCTGACGGTCTGCATCCCAAGGTAGCGCTTGGTGGTTCGCCGCCGGGGGGCGGATCAGACCCGCATTTCGAAATAGGCGACGTCGGCGCCCTCGGAATGGCCAATCAGGGTGATGCGGAAGCGCGCGCCATCCTGCAGCTTCAGCTCCGCCTCGCCGGCGCGGAACGCCTCGGCGGCCACCTCCGGGGTGGTGGTCAGGAAACCGCGCAGCCGCGCGGGCCCCAGGCGCAGGGCCGAGGGCTCGCCCTGGATCTCATAGTCCACCGTTCCGGTGAAGCCGCGGTAGTGGAGCTCGCCCGCCCCCAAGTGGGACGGAAGCTGTTTACGCAGGCGCGCCATCGAGACTCCTTGTGGGGCTGAGGTTGGATAACGCCCAAGGCGCAGGTTCGATCCCTCAGCGGCGGGCGGTTCCTTGCGCGTGGCGACGGCGCAAGCCTAGGGTCCTTCAAGGTTGGCCCACGGGCCGCGGGCGGGGGCCGGAATGCTGCGATCGCTGAGCGTGCGGGTGATCATCGCCCTGGTGCTGGGCCTCAGCCTGGGCGCGGCGGCGGCGGCCTTCGGCGGCGACCTGGCGCGCCAGGCCATCGAGCTGATCGCCGCGGTGGGGACTCTGTGGTTGAACGCCCTGCGGATGACCGTGGCGCCCCTGATCTTCGCGGTGATGGTGACCGGCATCGCCGGGGTGGCGGACGCCGCGGCCACCGGGCGGCTGGCGGTGCGCGCGCTCTTGCTGATCGCCATCCTGATGACGGTGAGCGCCTGCTTCGCCCTGGGGTTCGCCCGGGTGTTCTACGCGGTCTGGCCGGTGGTGGGGCCGGGCGTCGAGGCGCTCCGGGCCGGGGCCGTCGCCGCGCCGGAGATCGCCAAGGCCGCGCCGACCTTCGTGGGCTTCGTCTCGGGCCTGGCGCCGGCCAATGTGCTGAAGGCGACGTCCGAGGACGCCATCCTGCCCATGGTGGTGTTCGCGGCCTTCTTCGGCTTTGCGGTGACCCGCCTGCCGGAGCCGCGGCGCGCGGCCTTCACGGCGTTTTTCGAAAGCCTCGGCGAGGTGATGGTGACCATCGTGCGCTGGGTCCTGTGGGCCGCGCCGGTAGGCGTGTTCGCCCTGGCGCTGGGCGTCGGCCTGCGGGCGGGCGCCGGCGCGGCTGGCGTGCTGCTGCACTATGTGTCGGCCATCGTGCTCGGCAACATCGGCATGACCCTGGTGGCCATCCTGGTGGCGGCCATGGGCCGGGTTCCGCTTGGCCGTTTCCTCCGCGCGGTGGCGCCGGTGCAGGTCACCGCCTTCGCCACCCAGTCGTCGCTGGCCTGCCTGCCGGCGATGATCGAGCGGTGCCGTGACGACCTGGCTGTGCCCGACCGGGTGAGCGGCCTCGTCCTGCCCCTGGCGGTGTCGGTCTTCCGCATCACCGGGCCGGTGGCCAACTTCGGCGTCGCCCTCTTCGTGGTGCAGGTCTACGGCGTGCATCCCAGCGCCGTGCAGTACCTGGGCGCGACCTTCGTGGCGGTGGCGACCTCCATGGCCTCGGTGGGCCTGCCGGGTCAGGTGTCGTTCTTCGCCTCCATCGCCCCGATCTGCCTCAGTCTCGGCCTGCCGGTGGACCTGCTGCCGATCCTGATCGCCGTGGAGGTGATCCCGGACATCTTCCGCACCGTCGGCAACGTCACCGGCGACATGGCGGTCACCGCGGTGCTGGCGAAGGGTGAGGCGGCTTGATCGGGAGCGGCCGCGCCTCTACCCAGCCTGGCCATGACGAACGAACCCTTTTTCATCATCGAGGGGACGCACTACGTCCCGACCCCGACAGCCCGCGGTCCATGGAACCCGAACTCCCTGCATGGGCGGGTGATCGCCGGTCTGCTGGGCGCGGAGATCGAGCGGCTGCACGGCGATCCGGAGTTCATCCCGGCGCGGCTGACCGTCGACATGTACAAGCTGCCGGATCTGTCGCCGGTGGAGGTGACCACCCGGGTGGTGCGCGAGGGCCGGCGCATCAAGGTGATCGACGCGGAGTTCATCTCCGGCGGGGTCAGCGCGGGCCGCGCCACCTGTCAGCTGCTGCGCCGCACCGAGAACCCGCCGGGCAACGTCTGGAAGCCGGACGACTGGGTGGTCCCCAAGCCCGCCGACATCCCCGCGCCGGAGCCGCGCGCCGGCATGGGCGGCATGTGGGCCATGCGCCGCATCGCCGGCGACTTCGGGACGGTCGGCCAGAAGCGCACCTGGCTCAGTGAAGTGCGCGAGCTGGTGGGCGGGCGGCCGCTGACCCCATTCGTGCGCGTGGCGGTCTCGGCGGACTTCGCGAGCCCCTTCGCCAACGCCGGCGACGCCGGGCTTGAGTTCATCAACTCCGACGTCAGCATCTACCTGCACCGCGAGCCGGCCGGCGAATGGATCGGCTATGAGGTCACCGACCATGGCGCGACCGACGGCGTCTCCCTCGGCGCCTGCCGGCTCTATGACGAGGAAGGCCCGATCGGTACGGCGTGCTGCGCGGCGCTGGCGCAAAAGATGCGGCCGCGCAGCTGAGACAAAATAAGCAGGGCCGTCCTGGAACAGCCCAGGACGGCCCTGCCGACGCTCAGACGTGTGGTTGGGAGCCGCCGAGCCACCGCAGATTGCGGCAAAGCCTGCTGAGTCGTTAACGTGGCAGGGCGTCACATCGTAGTTGTACGGAGGCTGGCTTCGCCGTCGGCGTGACGTTCGGCGTCGGCGGCCAGTTCGGCGGCGCTGCGCCATTGCGGCAGGCGGTCGAGTGCGTCGACGGCGTTCTCGATGGCATGGCGGTCGTCGGGACTGAGCGCGGCCAGGCGCGCGGCGATGCGGTCGCGGCGGATGCGGGCCATGCGCGTCAGGACCGCGTGGCCGGCGGCGGTGACCGCCAGGCCGACGCGGCGGAGGTCCGCCCGCTCGACCCCATCGCGGGCGATCAGGCCGGCGGCTTCCAGGCGCTTGACGCGCTCGCTGATGACGGAGCGGGCGACCTGACCCATGCCGGCCAGGTCGGAGACGCCGGCGCCCGGATGGCGGCGCAGGTCGAACAGCACCATGGCGTCAGCCGAGGAGACGCCGATCTCGGCGCTTTCCCAGCGCAGCTCGCGGTTCAGGCGGATCACCAGCCGCTGCAGGCGGTGAGCCAGGTCGGACTCCTCCGGACGCACCTGTGCTTCCCACCTCCAGAAAGCCATTGGGAACTTGTTCGGCTGCCTAACAATCAGACGGGCGCTTGGCCCTGTCAACGACCGGCGCCATGGTGGCGGCAAGGGCTGCGTGGATGGCCCATGGGAGGCGTTGAATGAGACTCGTGAAACTGTTGGGCGGCGCGCTGGGGAGCGCTCTGGCGCTGAGCGTGATCGCCACCGCTCCGGTGCTGGCCAATCCGAAGAATGCGCTGGACGCCTATGTGGCCAAGCCGGACCCGGCCTTCGCCTGGAAGGTGGTCGCTCCGGTGTCCGGGCCCGGCTACCACGGGGCGGTGCTGGAGCTGACCTCGCAGAGCTGGCTGACCGCCAAGGAGGTGGACAAGCCGCTCTGGAAGCACTGGCTGACCGTGATCGTGCCGGACAAGGTCGAGCACCCGAACGCCTTCATGTTCATCACCGGCGGGAACAACACCGACGCCGCGCCGAAGACCGCCACGGAGCGCTTCGCCAAGATGGCGGTGGAGACCCATTCGGTGGTCACCGAGCTGGACGACGTGCCGAACCAGCCGCTGCGCTTCACCGAAGACCCGAAGCCGCGGGTCGAGGATCAGATCATCGCCTATCAGCAGGCGAAGTTCGCCAAGGACCGCAACCCGCTCGACCTGGTGCGCCTGCCGATGGTCAAGAGCGGGACCCAGGCGATGACCGCCATCCAGCAGTACCTGGCCAGCGACGCCGGCGGGAAGCTGAAGGTCGACGGCTTCGTGGTCTCCGGCGGCTCCAAGCGGGCCTGGACCACCTGGCTGGTCGGGGCCATCGACCGGCGCGTGGTGGCGATCATCCCGATCGTCATAAACGTCCTCGACGTCGACGCCACGGCCAAGCACCACTGGGAGGCCATGGGCTATTTCTCGCCAGCCCTGCAGGACTATGTGGAGAACGGCCTGATCCCGGGGCTGATCGGCTCGCCCGGGATGATGGCGGTCAACAAGCTCGAAGACCCGCTGAACTACCGCGACCGTCCGGCGATGAAGATGCCGAAGTACATTATCAACGCGGTGGGCGATGAGTACTTCCCGCCGGACAACACGCGGTTCTCCTACCACCTGCTGCCGGAAGTGAAGCGGCTGCGGATGATCCCCAACTCCAAGCACTCCACCGCGGGCACCGACATCAACGAGAGCATGACCGCCTTCTACAATGCGGTGCTGAACCACCAGCCGATCCCCAGCTACTCGTGGACCGTGCGGCCGGACGGGGCGATCGTGGTCAGGTCGGGGGCGAAGCCCACCGAGGTCCGGCTCTGGCAGGGGAGCAACCCCAAGGCCCGCGACTTCCGCGTCGACACCATCGGCAAGGCCTTCACCTCGACGGTGCTGACGCAACAGGCGGACGGGACTTGGGTCGGCAAGGTCGACAAGCCGGCCAGCGGCTGGACGGCCTATTTCGTGGAGCTGACCTACCCCAGCGCCTCGCCCTATCCGTTCAAGTTCACCACCGAGGTTTCGGTGATCCCCGACACCTTGCCCTTCAAGTGGAAGGACGCCCGCCCGATCACCGCGCCGGACGGAAAATGACGCCCAGCACGGGTCGCTTCACGCGGCGGGTCGTGTAGAACCCGGACGAACTTACCGAGTCTGGGGACGCCGCCGATGATCCTGATCGGACAGTACGATTCGCCGTTCGTGCGGCGCGTGGCGATCGCGCTTGCGACCTACGGCCTGGCCTTCGAGCATCGGCCCTGGTCGGTGTTCGGGGATGTCGAGAAGATCGCCAAGCTCAATCCGCTGCGGCGGGTCCCGACCCTGGTGCTGGACGGCGGCGAGGTGGTCACCGACAGCCTGACGATCCTGCTGGCGGTCGACCAGCTGGTGGGGCCCCAGCGGGCGAGCCTGGCGCGGGGCGGGGATGACGGGCGCGAGCTGCAACGCCTCAGCGCCTTCGCCGCGGGCGTGGCCGAGAAGGCGGTCAGCCTGGTCTATGAGCGGGAGCTGCGCGACGAGGCGTTCCCGCTGTGGGTCGAGCGCTGCCGCGCGCAGGTGGGCGAGACGCTCGACCTGCTGGAGGCGATGCGCGAGGCGCGCTCATCCGTCTATCTGTTCGACGACGCGCTCAGCCACGCCGACGTGATCCTGGCGGCCGCGATCCGCTTCGTGCGCGAGGCCCTGTCCGCGGAGTTCGGCTGGAGCGGCTGGCCGGCGCTGATCGCGCACTCGGACCTCTGCGAGGCCCTGCCGGCGTTCCGGGAGATGTCCCAGCCCTTCAAGCTGGCCACGCCGGACGGCGCCGCCTGATGGCCGACCCGACCGCCAAGGCTGTCGCGCGCCCGGAAGTGCTGGCGCTCCGGATGTCGGAGATCCGCGAGGTCGCCAACGAGGGCATGGGCCGCCCCGACGTGCTGAAGTTCTGGGTGGGCGAGAGCGACCAGCCAACGCCGGCCTTCATCCGCGAGGCCACCGCCCAGGCCCTGATGGACGGCCACACCTACTACACCCACAATCTGGGGCGGCCGGACCTGCGCGAGGCGTTGTCGGGCTATCTGGAGCGGCTGCACGGGCGGCCGTTCGGGATGGATCGGCTGGCGATCACCTCATCCGGCGTCAACGCGCTCATGCTGGTCGCCCAGGCGGTGGTCTCGCCGGGCGACAAGGTGGTGGTGACCACGCCCGCCTGGCCGAACATCGTGGAGATTCCGCGCATCCTGTCGGCGCGGCTGGCGCTTGTGCCGCTGGACCCGGCGCAGGGGCGCTGGCGGCTCGACCTCGACCGGCTGATGGACGCGCTGACGCCGGACACCAAGGTTCTGTTCCTCAACTCGCCGAACAACCCGACCGGCTGGACCTTGCCGGCGGAGGACCGCGCCGCGATCCTGGCGCGCTGCCGCGAATACGGCATCTGGCTGATCACCGACGACCCCTATGAGCGGCTGATCTTCGGGCCCGGCAAGTCGGCGCCGTCCTTCCTGCCGCTGGCGGAGGACGACGAGCGGGTGGTCTCCACCAACACCTTCTCCAAGGCCTGGCGGATGACCGGCTGGCGGATGGGCTGGATGGTGCTGCCGCGCTCGCTGACCGACCGCATCGGGGTGGTCGTGGAGTACAACACCTCCTGCGCGCCGGACTTCATCCAGACCGGGGCTGCGGTGGCGTTGACTAAGGGCGAGGCCTCGATCGCCGATCTGCGCGCCGAGCTGACCGCGGCCAAGGACCTGGTGCTGGGCGCGCTGCGCCAGATGCCGGGCGTCGAGGCGCCGGAGCCGGAGGGCGGCATGTACGCCTTCTTCCGCGTCGACGGGACGGTGAGCTCGCTGGCGCTGGCCCAGGACATGCTGCGGAAGGCGGGCGTGGGCCTGGCCCCTGGCTCGGCCTTCGGCGACGAGGGCCAGGGCTGGCTGCGCTGGTGCTTCGCCAACCGCCCGGAGAAGAACGCCGAGGGCCTGCAGCGGCTGGCGGATTATCTCAAGGGGCGCTGAGGTTAGCGGCCCGCGGCCTGCGGCGTCTCCGGCTTCGGCGCGTCGAGGAGGGGCGCGGCGGGGTCGGTGGATGGCGGGGCGTCCGTGGGCGCGGGCGTGGGCGAGGCCTGTGACTCCGCGGGCGGCGTCTCGGTGGTCTCGTTGATCTTGAAGGCGCCGCCCAGCAGGGTGGCGTTGGACTTCAGCGCCTTGGCGGTGGTCTCGCAGCGGGCGGGCAGCGCCCAGCTCATCCACTCCTGCGCCAGGCGCGCGGGCGTCACGTCGGGGGTGATGCGCCAGATGTCGTGGCCCTTGGCGACGGCGGCGGCGCCGGCCGTGTTGATCGGCTTGAGGCTGGCCTTTTCCGCGGCGGTCATCGCCGCCTGGAAGTCCTTCAGCTGGGCTTTGCCGGCCTTCTGCATGTCGGCGTAGACGGCCAGGTCGTCGGAGAGCTTGCGGTCCGGCGGCCGGTAGGTGGATTCGATCCGCGTCACCTCCGGCATGACCTTGTCGTGCAGGTCCAGGTAGCCGCGCAGCGAGCCGTAGCACCAGGCCACGAACTGGTAGTCGTCGCGCGGCGCGCCGGTCGGGAAGGGCGCTTCCTCCGGCGCGGCGGCGGCATCTGCCTCGGCGGACGGGGGCGGCGCGGCCGCGGCCTCGGCGGCGGGCTGGCCTTGCAGGAAGAGGGCGGCGAGGACGAAGGCGATCGGCGTCATGGATTTGGAACTTACCTTGGAAACTCAAGCGAAGATCTGGGGAAACTTCAGCGGAATTCAGGCGGCGCCGAAACCGCCGCCGCCGGGGGTCTCGATCTCGATCAGGTCGCCGGCGGCCACCTCAACGGCGAAACAGCCTTTCAGTTCTGTAACCGCCCCGGACGCGGCGATCAAACGTTGCCGGCCGGGGAGCGCGGCGCCGCCGCCCTTCAGCCCCTGCGGCGCGTGCTCCCGGCGGGAGGAGAGCAGCGCCGCCTCCATAGGGGCGAGGAAGCGGATACGCCGCACCGCCCCGTCGCCGCCGCGCATGCGCCCGGCGCCGCCCGAGCCGTGGCGCACGCCGAAGCTCTCCACACGGACGGGATAGCGCCGCTCCAGGATCTCCGGGTCGGTGAGGCGCGAGTTGGTCATGTGGGTGTGGCAGGCGCTGGCGCCGGGCGCGCTGGCCGTGGCGCCGGAACCGCCGCAAATGGTCTCGTAGTACTGCTTCGTCGCGTCGCCGAAGGTGAAGTTGCTCATGGTGCCCAGGCAGTTGGCCATGACGCCGAGGGCCGCATAGAGGGAATCGACCAGGTGCTGGCTGGTCTCGACGTTGCCGGCCACCACGGCGGCGGGCGGGTTGGGATCGAGCATGGAGCCCGGCCGCGTCAGGATCTTCAGCGGCTCCAGGCAGCCGGCGTTCAGCGGGATGTCGTCGTCGACCAGGGTGCGGAAGACATAAAGCGCCGCGGCGTCGACGATGGCCGAGGGGCCGTTGAAGTTGGTCGGCAGCTGGTCGGAGGACCGGGTGAAGTCGAGCGTCGCGGTCCCGGCTTCGGCGTTGACCGTGGTGGTCACGACGATCTCGCCGCCGCCATCGAGGGGGATGCGGGCGTGGCCGTCGGAGAGCTTGCCGACCGCCCGGCGCACCGCGGCGGCGGCGTTCTGCTGCACGAAGGTCATGTAGCGGGCGACGACGTCGGCGCCATAGCTGCGGATCATCTCCGCCACCGCCGAGGCGCCAGCCTGGCAGGCGGCGATCTGGGCCTTCAGGTCGGCGAGGTTCTGCGCGGGCGTGCGGGCCGGATAGGGGCCGGCGACCAGGGCCGCGTGGGCCTCGGCCTCTAGGAAGCGGTGCTCGCGCATGATCGGCAGCGCGTCCAGCATGACGCCTTCTTCGTCGATGGTGCGCGAGAAGGGCGGCATGGAGCCCGGCTGCACCCCGCCCACGTCGGCGTGGTGGCCGCGGGCGGCGACGTAGAAGGTTGGCTCACCGCCGGAAACCCCCTCCGTCGGCTGCGCCGCCACCTCCCCCTGGGGGGGAGGAATAAACACCGGCATGACCACGGTGATGTCGGGCAGGTGGGTGCCGCCGGCGTAGGGGTTGTTGAGCGCGAAGGCCTCGCCGGGGTACAGGACCGGATGGCGGTCGCGGACGGCGCGGACGGATGCGCCCATGCTGCCCAGGTGCACCGGCATGTGCGGGGCGTTGGCCACCAGGCCGCCGTCGGCGTCGAACAGGGCGCAGGAGAAGTCCAGCCGCTCCTTGATGTTCACCGAATGCGCGGTGCGCTCCAGGGCCGCGCCCATGGCCTCGGCGACGCCCATGAAGCGGCGGTTGAACAGCTCCAGGGTCACCGGGTCGGGCTTGTCGAGGGCGATGGCGTGACGGCGGCCCGCGCCGGTGGCGGTGAGCCGGATCAGGCCGTCGGCCTCGGCCGTGGCGCGCCAGCCGGGGGCCAGCGCGATCTGGGTGTCGGGGCGCACGATGAGGGCCGGGCCCTCGATCTCGCAGAAGGCGTCGGCGGGGATGACGGGGGCGTCGTGCCATTGGCCGTGGGCGAACATCCTGATCCGGTCGTCTTCTGAAACCACGGAAGGTGCGGATTTCACGGAAGGCGCTTCGAGCGGAGCGGGACTCTTTCCGTGCTTTCCGTGGTTCTCTTCCTTGGAGGTGGCCTCGGCCTCCACTGTGGCGATCAGGATGGGGCGGGCGGGTTCGATGAAGCCGAACAGGCGCTGGTGGGCGGCCTCGAAGGCGGCCTTGGCAGCGGGGAGGGCGCTCAACGGAACCGGCAGCTCGGCGTCGGCGCCGTCGTAGCGCAGACGGAGCGTCTGGCGCACGGTCCCGGCGTCGGCGCCCTGGTCGGCCAAGGCGGCGCGGGCGGCGGTCTCGACCTCGGCGAGGAGGGCCTCGGCGCGCGCGAGGCCGGCGGCGTCCAGGGGCGTTTCCAGACCGGCCTGGCGCAGGGCGGTGACCTCGGCCTGGCCGATGCCCCAGGCGCTGAGGACGCTGCCGTAGCGGGGGCAGAGGATCTCCGAGACGCCCAGGGCCTCGGCGGTCTGGCAGGCGACCTGGCCGGCGGCGCCGCCGAAGGCGGTCAGCGCATGGTCGCGTGGGTCGAAGCCGCGCTCGGTCGAGATGCGGCGCACGGCCTGGGCCATCTGCTCGACGGCCACGGCGACGAAGCCTTCGGCGGCGGCCTCGACGCTGGCCGCGCCCATGGCGTCCGCCAATTCGGCCAGCCGGGCGTGGGCGGCGGCGGGGTCGAGCGGGGCGTCGCCTGCGGGGCCGAAGACCGACGGGAAGTCGCGCGGGTCGAGGCGGCCCAGCACCAGGTTGGCGTCGGTGACGGTGGCGGGGCCGCCGCGGCCATAGGCGGCGGGACCGGGGACGGCGCCGGCGCTGGCCGGGCCTGCGCGGGCGCGCATGCCGTCGAAGGTGAGGATCGAGCCGCCGCCGGCCGCCACGGTCTCGACGTCCAGCATGGGGCTGCGGATCTTGGCGCCGGCGACCCTGGCCACGTCGCGCCGCTCCAGGTGACCCGCGAAGCGGCAGACGTCGGTGGAGGTGCCGCCCATGTCGAAGCCCAGCACGGCGGGCGCCTCCGCCGCCGAGGCGGTCTTGGCGACGCCCACCACTCCGCCGGCCGGGCCGGAGACCACGGCGTCCTTGCCGCGGAAGGCTTCGGCCCGCACCAGGCCGCCGGCCGAGGTCATGAAGTAGAGCGGCGCGCCGGCCACGGCTTTCGCCACCTGCTGGACGTACGACTGCAGGACGGGCGTCAGATAGGCGTCGGCGATGGCGGTCTCGGCGCGCGGAATAAACCTCGGCAGGGGTGAAACCTCATGGCTCAGCGCCACGAATGGGAACCCGGAGGCCCTGGCGATCTCGCCGGCGGCCAGCTCGTGAGCGGGGTTGAGGTCGGCGTGCAGAAAGGCGATGGCGCAGGACTGATAGCCCTCGGCGAGCGCGCCCTTCAGGGCCGCAGCCAGGGCCTCGCGGTCGAGCGGGCGCACGACCTGCCCCTGGGCGTCCAGCCGCTCGTCGGCCTCTATGACGCCAGAGTAGAGCGGCGCGGGCCGCACGATGGTCAGCGCGAAGAGGTCGGGCCGCGCCTGGTCGCCGATCAGCACCCCATCGGCGAAGCCCTGGGTCGTGACGAACAGGGTCTTGGCGCCGGCGCGTTCCAGCAGTGCGTTGGTGGCCACCGTAGTGCCCATCTTGATCGCTTCGACCCGGGCGGCGGGAAAGGGCTCCCTGGGTTTGGCCCCCAGTATGCGGCGCATGGCCTCCACCGCGGCGTCCGGATAGGCCGGCGAGGCCGACAGCAGTTTCGCGGAAACCTCCTCGCCGTCGGACGCATGGCCGATGACGTCGGTGAAGGTGCCCCCGCGGTCGATCCAGAAACGCCAGGACCTGTCCAAAACTTAACCCGTCCCGCGATTGTTTTCCGAGCCGTCCGCTCGTATGGCTGCTTATCCCAATGAGCTTCTGGCGCAAGATAGCCGGCCTCGCCGCCCGTAACCTCGACGAGGCCGAGTGCGACGTGTGCCCGCCCGGCCTGCCCGGCGAGGATCCGGCGTTCACCACGGCGGTGACGGCGCTTGGCGCGAAGCTGGCCAAGGCCGACGGCGAGGCCCAGGCCCGCGAATACGCCGCCTTCTCCCAGGTCTTCCATCCGGAGGCCGGCAGCGAGGGCAATGTGCGCCGCCTCTACCAGCTCGCCCGCCAGACCACGCGGGGCTTCGAGGGCTACGCCCGGCGGCTGACCAAGCGCTACCACGCCTGCCCGCAACTGCTGGAAGACGTGCTGGACGGCCTCTTCTACATCGCCACCTCCGACGGCGTGGTGACGGCCGAGGAGCTGGCCTATCTGGCGCGGGTCTCCGAGCTGTTCGGCCAGGGCCCGCTCACCTTCCGCCGCATCCGAGCCACTCACCTGGGCCCCGAGGCCGACGATCCCTACGCCGTGCTGGGCGTGGCTTACGACGCCCCCGACGAGGCGCTGAGGCTGGCGCGGCGGGCCATGCTGTCGGAGGCGCATCCCGACCGGGCGCGCGCTCGCGGCCTGCCCAGGGAATTCATCGAGGTCGCAGAGGCGAAGTCCGCGGCGATCAACGCCGCCTACGACGCCGCCATGCGCGAACGCCGGGCATCGAGCTTGCAAGGCGTGGCATAAGTACGCGTGAGCGTCCCTTTGCGGTTGTCGAGTGTTGACGACCGGAAACCTTGGGACAACATTCGAGGTTCAGGTTCGGCCTCAACAAGAGGCTGGGCCAGAGAGGACGCCATGGTGAAAGAGTTCGCCGTTCGGCACGGATCCGCCCTTCGCAGCCTGGCTGTGCTGGTGGGCCTGCTTGCGACCATCGCCGCGGTGGTGGTGGGCGCGGTTCTGGCCGTGGTCTTCGCCGCCACGGTCGCGGTGATCGCGGTGATGGCCAGCGCGCTGCTTGGCTTCGCGGGGCTGGCGCTCCGCGCCCGGCGCACCGCTCGGGCCCGCAACGACGGCGTCATCGAAGCCCGCCACCTGGGCGGCCACCACTGGGTGGCCTACGGCTGGAACGAGCGGCGGTAGTCACGCCCAGGGCGCCATCCCGGTTTCGCATAGCGAAGACCGGGACCCATGAACTCCGAATTTGAAGATTGAAGGCGGTTTGCGCGCCTGCGCCTTTGTCCTTCGGCGTGAGCGCGTATGGGTCCCGGACAAGCGCAGCGCGCTTTCCGGGATGACACGTGGAGAGGCCTTCTCTACCGTCCGTTCAAACAACTGTTTTGCTGGAGGACGGCATGAGCATCGGCGTGATCGCGACCTTGAGGATCCAGGACGGCAAGGCCGCCGAGTTCGAGGCCTTCTTCGGCGAACTGGCCCAGCAGGTGCGCGGCCAGGAGCCCGGCAACCTCGCCTACCAGCTCACCAAGAGCCGCACCGAGGCCAACACCTACAAGGTCCTGGAAGTCTACAAGGACCAGGATGCGCTGACCCATCACGGCGGCACGGACTACTTCAAGGCCGCCGGCCCGAAGTTCGCCGCCGTGCTCGCCGGGCGGCCGGACATCGAATACCTGGACGGCGTGGGCTGAGCTTCCCAAGCTGTACCTTAGACGTCCCGCCTGACCCGGCGATCTCCCCATAATAAACCAATAAGAATTCGCCGGCTGGACTTGCGGTTAGGTTTAACTTTTCTCGCCTGGGGCGAGTTTTCGCATCTCAGGCGTGCTGCGCGCACGGAAACACCTGAATTTGCTTGCTATAGTGTGGAAGGCATCTAAAGGATTTGTTGACCCTGTCCTCTCGGACGTGGGCGCTGCCCTCCTGGACCGAGGGCGATGGGGACTAGAATGAAGCTTATCGCCTTTACCGCCGCCGCCGTTGTGGGCGTCGCGCTCGCCGGATCGGCCGCCGCCGCTGGGCCGAACCTGATCACCAATGGCAGCTTCGAGGACGCCGGCACGACCGGGCCCGCCGCGATCATGACGCCGTGGACCTATACGTCGAGCTTCGGCACCGACACCACCCACCCGGCGACGATCATCCAGTACAATTCGACCGCCGGCTATCCGTCTGGCGCGTTTGGCGAGTCCATCCCGACGGCGCCGCAGATCTCCGGCGACCCCGATCACCCGGGCAACTTCGCCGCCTATTTCGTGGCGGATGACGCGACGGAGACGCTGTCGCAGACGATCCACCTGAATCCGGGCACCTACACGATCGGCTTCTCGGCCTACATCCCGCTGAACGGCTTCGACAACAGCGGCGACGCCTCCTTCACCGGTGAAGTGGCGGGCCAGAACCTGGTGACCTTCGACGTCCACAGCTCCGGGCTTCCGGTGCAGGAGTGGCAGACCTGGGACGAGACGCTGACGGTGGCGACCGCCGGCGACTACCTGACCCAGTTCACGTACCACTCCGGCGCCGCGCCGGCCGCGGACGTCGTCATCGACGACGTCTTCGTGGTGGCGGGCAACATCACCAGCAGCGCGCCGGAACCGGCCGCCTGGGCCCTGATGATCGTCGGCTTCGGCGGTGCGGGCGCGGCCCTGCGCAGCCGCCGCCGTCAGGTCGCCGCCGCGGCCTGATCGCAGCGACGAGCCTACGAAACTTGAAAGCCCCGGCCTCGCGGCCGGGGCTTTTTCGTTGCGCCCGTTTGGGGCCGCTCAGTTGCGGGTGGGGATGATCACCTTCAGCTTCTCGTAGCCCTTCACGAACGGCGAGTTCACGTGCACCGGCGGCGCGGTGACCTCGATCTTCGGGAAGCGCTTGAGGATCTCCTCCCAGATGATCTTCAACTGCAGCTCGGCCAGGCGGTTGCCCACGCAGCGGTGGATGCCGAAGCCGAACGAGAGGTGCTGGCGCACCCGCTCGCGGTCGATGATGTAGTCGTTGGGCCGCTCGATGACCTCTTCGTCGCGGTTGCCCGAGACGTACCACATGGCCACCTTGTCGCCGGCCTTGATGGTCTTGCCGCGCAACTCCACGTCGCGGGTGGCGCTGCGGCGCATATAGGCCAGGGGCGTCTGCCAGCGGATGGTTTCCGACACCATCGACGGGATCAGCGCCGGGTTCTCGCGCAGCTTCCTGTCCTGGTCGGGGTTCTGATGCAGGGCCAGGACGGAGCCCGAGATGGTGTTGCGGGTGGTGTCGTTGCCGCCGACGATCAGGAGGATCAGGTTCCCCAGGTACTCCATGCGGTCCATGTCCCGCGTGGCCTCGCCGTGCGCCAACATGGAGATCAGGTCGGGGCCGGGCTCGGCGTTCACCCGCTCGTTCCACAGCCGCGTGAAGTAGTCGGCGCACTCGAAGAGCTCCATGCGGCGCTCCTGCTCGGCGATCTCCGGGTCGCTGGAGGAGAACAGGCCGCTGTCCGGCGCCGCGGTGGCCACGTCCGACCAGCGGGAGAGCTTGCGCCGGTCCTGCATCGGGAAGTCGAACAGGGTCGCCAGCGTCATGGCGGTGAGCTCGATGGACACCTTGTCCACCCAGTCGAACTCCTCCCCGATCGGGCATTCGTCGAGGATGTCGGCGGCGCGGGCGCGGATGATCCCTTCCATCTTGGCCAGGTTCGGCCCGGCGACGATCGGGCTCACCGTCTTACGCTGGGCGTCGTGCTTCGGCGGGTCCATGGCGATGAACATCGGAAGGGTGAAGTCTTCCTCCGGATCGGGCAGGACGATGGTCGGTTCGGACGAGAAGGCCTCGTGGTTGGTGTCCACGGCCATGATGTCGTTGAACTTGGTGACCGACCAATAGCCGCCGACCTCTTCCTCGGGGCTCACCGACCAGTGCACGGGATCCTCGGCGCGCAGGCGCTCGAAGTAGGGGCCCCAGGTGTCGGTGCGGAAGATCTCAGGGTCCGACGGATTGATGTCCGCCAGAGGCATGGCGTAGGCGGTCTCACGCGCCGCGCGTTTCACGTCGATCGAACCGTCGTCCATGGCGGGGTCCTCCTGCGGGGCCGTCTCAAGCGGCCCGTTATCGGCGATCAGTATGCGCGCCAAATCCCGCCGAAAGGAAGCCGCCACAAGCCCCGGCGCTCTCGGAAAACACGTTCTGCGAGCATCAGCCTTAACCGATTTGTAGAGCTTCCTCCGGATAGTGCCCTCCAAGTCAGGGCAGTCGGGGGACGGTCCGCGCGGCGCGCCGCCGCGCCCGCCGTGCTACGCGCCGTTCTGAAGCCGCGACGCCCGGGGGCGCCGCTTTCGGAGGTGGATCGTGGTCGCGCGCGCACAAGACCGCTCGTTCCGGAGCCTGAGCGGGCTCGAGCGGACCGCCTCGACCAGCCGTGTGCTCAACCTCGCCGCCGTCGCCAACCAGAACGCCGGCGACCCGGAATACGAGGCCGCCCCCTTCTTCAAGGCCAGTTCGCTCAACGGGGCGGTGATCATCAAGCACCGCCTGCGCGCCGACGAGCAGTACATCTTCGAACAGGCCAAGCGGATCTCCACGAAGGTGATCATCCCCTTCGAGCGCACGGACCTGGGCCTCGGCGGCCGGTCGCTGTTTGTGGGCCAGCGCGGCTGGCAGGAGCTGCTGTACCAGCTGCGCGGCGACCAGGACGAAGAGGCGCGCGACATCGCGCTCCTGGAAGCGCTGGACGAGCTGCCGTCGCTGGACCCCTTCCTGCTGCGCGAGCATCTGAAGCGGCGGGATTTCCGGATCGCCAACTGCTACTTCGCCATCTCGCCGGCGGACCTCGACCGCATGCAGCGCTTCGTCTCCGGCGAGATCTCGAAGCTGGTGGAGCTGGCCTACGGCCGCTCCAGCAGCGGCGCCAACGCCAACATCTCCAAGCTGGTGAGCCTCCTGCTCTCGGGCCAGGACGACACCCGCCTGGAGCCGTTGCGCCTTACGCTCGGCCTGGAGGGCGAGAACTTCCGCGAGGGCATCTTCAGCTGGAAGGGCTTCCTCTACTACAAGTGGGTGCTGAACAGCCTGTGGCCCGAGCTGCGCGACGTCATCGCCGAGCTCACCGAGATCAAGGTGGTGGGCCCGCGCGACAACGAGCTCTTGAACCAGGTCAAGGACGTGGGCGCGCGGGTGAACCAGGCGATCCTCGGCCAGGTGCGCAAGGTGCGGGTCACCCTGCAGGTCTACGATGACGCCTTCGCCGAGCTGACCCAGGCCGGCAACCCCATGGCCTTCCGCAACTTCCTGCTGAAGTCGCCGGAGATGTTCATCACCCTGGGCGAACGCACCGGCATGGTCAGCCACATCGCCAGCTTCTGGCGCTACCGCTTCCCCAAGGGCCGGCCGCTGAAGGTCGAACTCGACGAGCTGTTCGACATCCTGCAGGACTTCCACACCGGCCTGGGCGACGACGAGGACAAGGCCAAGGCGGAGAACGCCCTCGTCGACACCACGAGTTCCGAGACCCTGGGCCGCGCGCTGATCTAGGCCGGCCGCAGGACCGAGCTCAGCTTGGCGGCGAGGTCCTTTTCCACGAACGGCTTGCGCAGGATGCCGTCGTCGCCGGCGGCGGCCAGGGCCTCGGTGTCGGCGTAGCCGGTGAGGAACAGGATCGGCAGGCCCGGCCTGCGCGCATGCACCTCGCGGGCCACCTCGGCGCCGTTCATGCCGGGCATGGCGAAGTCGAGCAGCAGGAGATCGATCCGATCCTGGTGGTCGAGCAGGTCGAGGGCCGCGCCGCCGCTGCCGGCCTCCACCACGCCATAGCCCAGGTCCTGCAGGATGCCGGCGGTGACCTCGCGCACGGCGCTGTCGTCGTCGACCAGGAGGACGTTAAGGTCGCGCGGCGCCGGGGCGGCCTCGCTAAGCCCATCGACGGCCTCGGCGTCCGGCACGCCCGAGGCGCGCGGCAGGAAGACCTGGACGCAGGTCCCCTCGCCAGGGGTGGAGTCGATGCGCACCCCGCCGCCCGACTGCTTGGCCAGACCGAACACCTGGCTAAGGCCCAGGCCCGAACCCTTGCCGACCTCCTTGGTGGTGAAGAAGGGCTCGAACACCTTGGCCAGCACTTCCGGGGTCATGCCGGAGCCCGTGTCCTCCACCGCGATCCGCACATAGTCGCCGGCGGCCGGCGCCTCGGGCGTGGCGGGCGGCGGCAGGGTGACGTTGCCGGTCTCCACGGTCAGCGTGCCGCCCACCTCCATGGCGTCGCGGGCGTTGATCGCCAGGTTGAGGATGACCAGCTCGATCTGGGTGGGATCGATCATCGCCGGCCAGAGGTCCGGCTGCAGGCCGGTCTCGATGCGGACGCTGCCGCCCATGGTCGCCTGCAGCAGGTCGCGCATGCCGCGGACGGTGTCGTTGAGGTCTACAATGCGTGGCTCCAGCCGCTGGCGGCGGGAGAAGGCCAGCATCTGGGCGGTGAGCTGGGCGCCGCGCTCGGCGGCCTGGGCCATCATCGCCAGCCGCCGGCCGGTGGGGGGATCGGAGGCGGCCTTCTGCATCTGGCGCACATTGCCCAGGATGACCATCAGGAGATTGTTGAAGTCGTGGGCGACGCCGGAGGTGAGCTGGCCCACGGCCTCCAGCCGCTGGGTCTGGCGCAGCACCGTCTCCACCCGCTCGCGCTCGGCGATCTGGCCGGCGAGCTGGCGGTTGGCGCTTTCCAGCTCGGCGGTGCGTTCCTCGACGCGGCGCTCCAGCAGGGTCTCGGCGGCGCGGATGGCCTCGATGCGCTCGCGGGCCTCGTACTGGCGGCGGCGGCCGCGCAGCGCCGTCTCGATGACGCTGACCAGGGTGGTCGGATGGAAAGGCCGCTCCAGGAAGGTGACGTTGCCGAGGGCGGCCGCCAGGCGCCGTGCGAAGGGGTTGCGCTCCATGCCGCCGCCGCGGTGGGCGATCAGCACGATGGGCAGGTCCGACCAGGCCGGCTGGCCGTCGATCCAGCGCACCAGGTCGGGATAGTCCGCGCTCTGCAGGGCCTCCTCGGCGATCAGGGCCACGCCGACGCCCTGGGCGAACTCGGTCAGCAGGCAGGGCAGGTCGCCGCAGACCAGCAGCGAGGCGCGCGCCTCCTCGAGGATCGCCCCGGCGATGGCGGCGTCACGGCCCATCGGGGCGACGATCAGGACCCGTTCGGAGACCGATGCGGCCGGCGCCGCGACGTTCATGCGGAGGGGTCTCCCATCAGCCCGGAGCCCTTGCCTACGAAGTTCGGGACGCCACGCAGCACCCCGTGGAAATCGACCAGCGGATCGCCGACGGTGAGGCCCTCGTCGCCGATCTCGAACTCGCGGATGGTCTTCTCGTGCTGGCCGCTGCGCTTCTTGATCACCGACATGGCCCGGCGCACCTCGCCCGTGGCCTCGAAGTAGCGCAGCAGGATGACGGTGTCGGCCAGGTAGGTGACGTCCACCGGCGCCTTCATGTCACCGACCAGGCCATGTTGGGCGACGGTCAGGAAGGTCGTGGCGCCCTGCCGGTTCAGGTACTGCAGCAGCTCGTGGATGTGCAGGACGAGGAAGTTCTCCTCCGGCATTGCCGCCTGGTAGCCGTTGAGGCTGTCGATCACCACGGTCTTGATGCCCTTGGCGTCGACGCACTCGCGGACGTTGGCGGTGAACTCGCCGGGCGACAGCTCCGCGGCGTCCACCTGCTGGACGATGAGGTCGCCGGAGTCGCGCATGGCCTCCAGGTCGATGCCGAAGGCCTTGGTGCGCGCGAACAGCAGGCCCAGCTCCTCGTCGAAGGCGAAGAGGGCGGCCTTTTCGCCGCGCTGGATGGCCGAGAGGATGAAGTAGAGCGCCACCAGCGACTTGCCGGTGCCGGCCGGCCCGAGGATCAGGCAGCTCGACCCGCGCTCGATCCCGCCGCCCAGGACCGCGTCCAGGCCCGCCACGCCGCTCGTCATGGGCGTGCGCTTGAAATCGGTCTTGTGCTCGGCGGAGACCAGCCGCGGATAGACCTCCAGGCCGCCGGTGCGGATCATGAAGTCGTGGAAGCCGCCGCGGAACTTGCGCCCGCGGTACTTGATCACCCGCACGCGGCGCCGCTCCGCGCCGTACTCGGGCGCCAGCTCCTCCAGGCGGATGACCCCGTGGGCGACGCTGTGGACGGTCTTGTCGAGGCTCTCGGTGGTGAGGTCGTCCAGCATCAGGACTGTGGCCCCGTGCTTGGCGAAATAGTGCTTCAACGCCAGCACCTGGCGGCGGTAGCGCAGGGAGCTTTGCGCCAGGAGGCGGATCTCCGACAGGCTGTCGATCACCACCCGGCGCGGCTGGACGCGCTCCACGGCCTCGAAGATCATGCGGGTGGTTTCGCCCAGCTCCAGGTCGGAAGAATAGAGCAGGCTCTGCTGCTGCTGTTCGTCGAGCAGGCTTTCCGGCGGGACCAGCTCGAAGACCTCGACCCCGTCCAGGTTCCAGCCGTGGGAGTGGGCGGTGTCGCGCAGCTCCTCCTCGGTCTCGGAAAGGGTGATGTAGAGCGCCGTTTCGCCGAGCGCCGCGCCGGCGCGCAGGAAGCTCATCGCCGCGGTGGTCTTGCCGGTGCCCGGGCTGCCTTCCAGCAGGTAGACGCGATCGCGCGCCAGCCCGCCGATCAGGATATCGTCCAGCCCAGGAATGCCCATGGAGGCGTCGGCTTCGCCGGCGAGCCTCATGTTGTTCATCACGCCTCTCTCGTTGACCGCGGCGTCTCTGGCTTCAGAAACCCCCACCCTGAAGCCGTTAAGCGCTCAAATCGCTCGATTGTTCCCGCTCAGCTTTGCGTGGGGAGGGGCGATCCTAGGCGTTGAAGTTCAGCTTCAGGCCCGGGCGGGGCCAGCGGGCCTTGTAGAGCTTGCCGGTGGACGAGGCGGTCACCCAGGCGTCGCGCAGGTCGGCGCCGCCGAAGCAGATGTTGGTGCAGATCAGGTCGGGGAAGGCGTGGTGCTCGACCCCGCCGCCGGGGTCGAAGGCGGTGATCCCGCCGTTGATGATGGTGGCCACGCAGACCTTGCCGCCCGCCTCGACCGCCAGGCTGTCCAGCAGCTGGTAGTCCGGCAGGTTGCAGATCACCCGGCCGGGCGCGAAGCCGGGACCGGGCGCGAGCACGCCCGGCTCGGCGACGTCGAAGGCCCAGAGGCGCCCGAGCTGGGTGTCGGCGGCGTAGACCACCGTCTCGTCGGGCGACAGGCCAATGCCGTTGGGCGCGATCAGGTGGTCGCGCTGGCGGCTGATGTGCGAGCCGTCGGTCTTCGCATAGTAGATCCCGCCGTACTTGCGGCCCTCGGGCGTGGCGCAGCCGTGGTCGGTGAACCAGACGCCGCCCTGGCGGTCGAAGACCAGGTCGTTGGGCCCGATCAGCCGTCGGCCGTCGCAGGCCTCGTAGACGGTCTCCAGCTTGCCGGAGGCGAGCTCGTAGCGTTGCAGCGAACCGCCGATGTGGCTGGCGGCCGTCGGGCCGGGGATGGTCAGGCCGTTGACGTCCAGCCAGGTGAACACCCCGCCGTTGTTGGTGATCCAGATGGCGCCGTCCGGGCCGATGGCCGCCCCGTTCGGCCCGCCGCCGGTCTCGACAACCGTCTCCTTCCGGCCGTCCGGCGTGACCCGGGTCAGGCGGCCGGCCTTGATCTCGGTCAGGACGATAGAGCCGTCGGCCATGGCGATCGGGCCTTCGGGGAATTCCAGGCCCTCGCAGACCAGCTCGATGTCCATGGCGCGTCTCCCGGCATTTCTCGTTGGACGCGAGCCTAGCGGGGCGATCAGCGGCGTTCCAGCACCCGGATCACCACCGGATAGTCGTCGCCCTCGCCGGCCGGATAGGCCTTGGCGCTGACCTCATGCCAGACCGCCGGGTCGAGGGGGGCCAGCGTCACGTCGCCTTCCACCTCGGCGTCGACGTCGGTGAGGTAGACGCGGGTCGCCTTGGCCAGCGCCAGCTCGAACAGCGAGGCGCCGCCGATGACGCAGACCTCGCGCGCGCCGTCCTCGGCCGCCTGCTCGCGGGCGATGGAGACCGCCTCGCCGAACTCCTCGCAGACCACCGCGCCCTTGGGCTCGAAGGAGCCGTCGCGGCTGAGCACGATGTTGGTGCGTCCGACCAGCGGCTTTTTCGGCAGGCTGTCCCAGGTCTTGCGGCCCATGATCACCGGCTTGCCCATGGTCACGGCGCGGAAGTTGGCGAGGTCGGTCTTCAGCCGCCAGGGCAGGCCGCCGTCCTTGCCGATGACGCCGTTGCGCGCGCGCGCGATAGGACCGGCGGTGAGGGTGATGATGGGCATGCGGACTCTTTAGCATTCCCCGGGCGTCCCGGCGAAAGCCGGGACTCACGCGGCGTCAGGATCAGACCGCGATGGGCGCCGAAATGCTCGGGTGCGCCTGGTATCCCCTGAGCTTGAAATCCTCGTACTCGAAGGCGAAGAGGTCGCGCTTCGGGGCGATTTCCATGATCGGCAAGGGCAGGGGCTCGCGCGCCAGTTGCGCGCGGGCCTGCTCGAGGTGGTTGAGGTAGAGGTGCGCGTCGCCCAGGGTGTGGACGAACTCGCCGGGCTCGAGGCCCACCACCTGCGCCACCATCATGGTCAGCAAGGCGTAGCTGGCGATGTTGAACGGCACGCCCAGGAAAACGTCGGCGGAGCGCTGGTAGAGCTGGCAGCTCAGTTTCCCGTCAGCGACGAAGAACTGGAACAGGCAGTGGCAGGGCGGCAGCGCCATGTCGTCCACGTCGGCCGGGTTCCAGGCCGAGACGATGTGACGGCGGCTGTTGGGGTTGGTCTTCAGGCCCTCCACGACGGTGGCGATCTGGTCGATCACCCGGCCGTCCGGCGCGGTCCAGGAGCGCCATTGCTTGCCATAGACCGGCCCGAGCTCGCCCTCGGCGTCGGCCCATTCGTCCCAGATGCTGACGCCGCGGTCCCGCAGCCACTGCACGTTGGTGTCGCCGCGCAGGAACCAGAGCAGCTCCAGGATGATCGACTTCCTGTGCAGCTTCTTGGTGGTCAGCAGCGGGAAACCTTGGGCCAGGTCGAAGCGCATCTGCCGGCCGAAGACGCCCAGCGTGCCCGTGCCCGTGCGGTCGCCGCGCGACACGCCATTGGCCAGGATGTCCGCCAGCAGGGCGAGGTACTGCCGCTCCGGATGATCGGCGGCGGCCTCTTGGGCCTGCGGGGGGGCGGTGAGGGCGTTCATTGGAATAGACGGGACCGTGCCTGATTCGCGTGTCGAACGCGCTAACGGCGAATCGCTATCCACAGATCAAGCGATCAAATCGCCGGAGCATGACGAAGGAGTGGTGCGGGTCTCACCCCGAAAACCCGCCCTCGTCGAGGAACTCCTGCTCGGCCGGGGTGGTCGTGCGGCCGAGGGCGGCGTTGCGGTGGGGGAAGCGGCCGAAGCGGGCGATGATGTCTCGGTGGATCCCGGCCCACTTCAGGTCGTCCGCCACGCCGGCCTCGGCCACCAGAGCCAGGCCGTAGTCCTGGTCAGCCAGGTCCTCGGAGTGCTCGAAGGGCAGGTAGAAGAAGTTGCGGAGGTCCGGCTCGACCTGCTTGTCGAGGCCCTGCTCAATGGCGGCGCGGGCGATGGCGCGGGCCTTGGGGTCGGTGGCGAAGGCGTGGGCCGAGCGGCGGTAGAGGTTGCGCGGGAACTGGTCGAGCAGGATCAGCAGCGCCAGTGCGCCTTCCGCCGTGGAAGCCCAACCGTCGTATTCGCCCCGCGCGGCCGCGTGGTGGGTGGGCTCGAACTTCAGGCGGATGGCCTCGTCGAAGGCGATGACCTTCTTGAACCACTTCTCCGGCCCGGCGGTGCGCCAGAAGCTCAAGATGTCGTTGATGTGCGCCACCACGTCTGTCCGCGCTCCGATCCTGACCCTTGCGGGACCGCGCCGTTCAAGCGTGGTTCACGGGTGTGAGCAAGAGTGGAGCGCGTCGGGTGACAAAGCTCTAAGCTTTGCCGGTCGGACCTGGAGAGAGACGATGAAAAGACCCCCAAACGCCGGACGGACCGCCGCCTTGACCCTGATGCTGTTCGCCGCGGCGAGCGGCTCGGCCCTGGCGCAGGAGCAGGACCGGCGCGACAGCCAGTCGGCGCCCGCGCATCCGCAGGCCCCGCGCGGCGGCCCGCCGGGCGGCGCGCCCCACGAGGGACCTCCGGGCGGGGGCGGCTTCCAGGCCGGCCGGCCGGGCGGACCGCCGGCCGGCGCACCGAACCGCGGGCCGGGCGCCGGCGGCGGTTTCCAGGGCGATCGCGGCTCGGGACAGCATTTCCAGGCGCCAGGTCCCGGCCAGGGCCAGGGGCCCGGCGACCAGCGCTATTCCCGTGAGGCGGCCCCCGGTCCGGGCGCTGGCGGCGGGCCTGGCTCTGGCGCGGGCCGTCCGCCCTTCGACCATGAGCGCGGGCCGCACGAGGTGGTCCCGCCCGGCGCCGGCGCCGACCGCGGCTTCGGCCATCAGGCCGACGGCCGGGGCGGCGCGCCGGTCGGCCACGGCGGCCAGGCCCAGCGCTGGGCGCCCGGGCGCTATCCGCCGGTCTACTGGGCCCAGCAGCGGTTCCGCGCCGCGCCCTATCGCGCGCCCTACGGCTATTTCGTGCGCTCCTGGGCGTTCGGCGACTTCCTGCCGCAAGGCTGGTACGGCCAGTCCTACTGGCTGAACGACTTCGGGGACTACGGCCTGCCCTATCCGCCGCCCGGCTTCGAATGGGTGCGGGTGGGCGGCGACGCCATCATGGTCGACCAGTACAGCGGCCGCGTGGTGCAGGTGGTGCGCGGCATCTTCTACTGGTGAGCGTCAGATGTAGCCGGCGGCCCTGAGCGCGGCGATCGAGCTGTCCGCGGACTTGTGGTGGATGAAAAGGCCGCCGGCCTCTTCCCACAGTCCGCGGTGCTGGTCGCGGTCGTCCACCAGGACATCGCCGGGGTGGCAGTGCTCGCGTTTCAGGGCGGCCTGGGTGGCGATCAGCGGCACGCCGGGAAAATAGCGGACGGCCCAGGCGCGCTTCTGCGGCTCCGCCCAATCGCCGGCGGGCATGCCGGTCAGGATGATCGGGGCCTTGGCCTTGACCGCGTCGTAGAGCTGCATGGCGTCCGGCAGGAGGTCGAGGCGCCCGAAGAAGTCGTCGGCGCGGGCCAGCAACCGCCAGAACTCGCGGGTCCCGTGGATGCGCTCGAAGTCCTCGGTGGGCATGCCGAAGATCGCCTCGGCGGCCTTGTCGAAGTCGGCGAGCACGCCGTCGCAGTCGAGGAAGATCTGGCGGCGCAATCGCTCGGCCGCCGTCAGGCGTCCTGGCAGGCCGGGCAGAGGCCGCGCGCCTCCAGGGTGACGGAGGTGACCGCATAGCCCTTGGCCTGCGCCGCCGCACGGCCCGGCGCGAAGTCCGGCTCGAACTCCTCGGCCGCCCCGCAGCAGTCGCAGATCAGGAAGGCCGCGGCGTGGCCGGTCCCGTCCAGGCGGCAGGGGACATAGGCGTTCAGGCTCTCGATGCGGTGGGCGAAGCCCAGGCGCTCGAGGAATTCCAGGGCGCGGTAGACAGTGGGCGGCTTGGCGGGCTCGCCGCTTTCGCCGAAGGCGGCGATCAGGTCGTAGGCCTTCAAGGGGGCGTTGGCCTGCAACAGCATTTCGAGCACGCGGCGACGCGGTGTGGTCAGGCGCTCCTGGATATCGAGGCAGCGATGCTCCGCGTCGGCCAGGGCATGACGCAGGTCACGGCCCTTCAGCCCCGGATGGGCGCCGTCCTCATGATGGCAGTCCGGCGAGTGCATGCCCTTGAGGTAATGCCCATGCGGGTTCGCCGCAACGCCCATGACGCCGCGGCGCTCCCGATGGGGATGGTCCGTCAGGCCTCTTCAGCCTCCGGCGCGGCCGGACCGTCGGGGCGCGGGGCGCGGCGGCGGCGGGGCTTCGGGGCGTCCTCACCATCGGCGGCGGCCGCGGCGGAGGGCCGGGCGGCCGGGGCCTGCAGGAAGGCCGGGGCATGGCTTTCGCCGCCGTCGGCGTCGCGTAGGACGCGGGTCCGCCGTTCCGGCGCGGCCTCGGCGGCCGGGGCCACCAGGGGCGCCTGAGGCTGCGGCTCGACCACGGCCAGGGGGTCGCGTTCGGGCCGGTCGTCGCGGTTGCGCTCGGAGCGGTCGCGGTTGCGGTCGTCACGGGGCCGCTCGTCACGGGGGCGTTCGTCGCGGTCGAAGCGCGGACGGTCGTCACGCGGGCGGTCGTCCCTGGGGCGGTCCTCGCGAGGCCGCTCGTCCCTGGGCCGGTCATCCCTCGGGCGCTCATCGCGCCACGGCCTGTCGCGGCGGCCTTGTTGGCCATCGCGGGCGCCGCCGTCGTTGCGGTCGCGGTTCTCGTAACGGGGCCGGTCGTCGCGGGGACGATCGTCACGCTGGCCATCACGAGGGCGGTCGTCGCGCTGGCCGTCGCGTTGCTGATCCCTCTGTCCATCCCGGGGCCGCTCGCCGTTCGGCCAAGCCTCGCCCTCAGGCGGCTGCGGCTCGGCCGCGGAGGCCGCGTCGGCGGCCTCGGACTGGGCCTGGGCGGTCTCGTCCTCGAAATCGATGTCGAAACCGGAGGAGAAGTGGTCGCGGCCGAGGATCTCGCTGGCCGGGCGGGTGGGCTGCATGGCCCGCAACAGGCGGAAATAGTGCTCGGCGTGCTGCAGATAGTTTTCGCCCAGCACCCGGTCGCCGGCGGCGGAGGCGTCGCGCGCCAGCTGTTGGTACTTCTCGAAGACGTGCTGGGCGTTGCCGCGGACCTTGGTCCCTTCGGGCCCGTTGGAGTCGAACGCGCGATTGGTGTTCTGCGCTTGCGGCTTGCCGCCGCCGCCGCCCCCACCGCCGCCGCGGTTGCGGCCGCGCTGACGCTTCATACCCTTGAAATCTCTCATTATTTGATAACCGTCTTGGTTCCCTTGCGGCGACCCTCGTCAGGTCGGCCTGCGTTAGCCTTCAGCGGGATCGGGCGGCTTGCCCGGTTCTATTGTCGAAGACGTTTAGTGTTCCCCGTCTTCCGCCCGGAAATCTGACGTGACGCCTTTGGGAAGCCGTCGCGCCCTGCCGGGACTGGTGTGCGCCCTTGAGGGGACGCCTCTACCGGAAGCCGACAAATTGGGTGGAGACGCTCTCTAACTAGCGAGTCGGGCTCAGGTTTCCAAGGGCTTTTTCGCGCCTGCGACAACCCTGTCCCGCTGGCCGAGGTCCTGCAGGGTCTGGATATCGGCCGCGCCGGCCTCCCGGAACAGGGCCTCGACGGCCGTCTTCTGGTCGTAGCCGATCTCCACGGCGAAGCGGCCGCCGGGCTTCAGCACCCGCAGGATCTCCGGCGCCAGCACCCGATAGTGCATCAGCCCGTCGTCGCCGCCCACCAGGGCCACGCGCGGTTCGTGGTCGCGCACCTCGGGCTCCAGGGTCTCGATCACGTGGCTGGCGATATAGGGCGGGTTGGAGACCACCAGGTCGAACGCAGCGTCCTCCAGCCCCGCGGTCCAGTCGCCGCGCAACAGCGCCATGCGCCCGGCGAGGCCGAGGCTGGCGGCATTGTCTCGGGCCACCGCCAGGGTCTCCTCGGAGACGTCGACGCCCAGGCCGCGCGCCGCCGGCCGCTCGGCCAGGATGGAGAGCAGGATGGCGCCGGAGCCGACGCCCAGGTCCAGCACCGACCAGGCCGCCCGCTCTGGGAAGTCGCGCAGCACCCACTCCACCAGGGTCTCGGTGTCGGGCCGGGGGGTCAGCACGTCGGGGGTGACGTTCAGCATGATCTTCCAGAAGCCCTTGCGGCCCAGGATGTGGCTGATCGGCTCCCGGTGTTCCCGGCGGGTCAGATAGTCCTCGAGCGTGGCCTCCTGCTCGGGCGTCAGCGCGCGGTAGGGATCGCCCACGATGTCGGCGCGGGTGGCCTCGGCGGCGGCCTCGACCAGCAGGCGGGCGTCGATCACCGGCCCGGCCAACCCCGCGGCCTCCAGGCGCGCCTTGGCGGCCTGCCAGGCCTGCAGGAGGTTGAGGCTCATGCGGTGGGCTCCATCATGGCCCTGGCTTGCCGCAAGAGGCCGCCCGCCACAAGCGGAACGGACGTCGCGGCGGCGGGTTGGGAACCACTAAGGCGCAGGTTGAATTTCAGTCGCCGCGCAGCAACCCCCAAGGCCTCCATGACGATCCGTCAGAGCCCGACCCCGAGCCCGACCGGCTTCCGTTTCGACCGCTGGAGCGCGCTGGGGATCGGCATGCTGCTGGGCCTGGCGACGGTGTTCGTCGACGGCAGGCTGCAGGCGGCGCGTCCGCCCTCCAGCGTGCAGCCGGCCGACACCCTGGGCGAAGTCAGCCGCCGCAGCTGGCGGCTGATCGTCCAGCGCACCTTCACCGAGTTCAACCAGGACCGCATCCCCGCCGTGGCCGCGGGCTCGGCCTTTTACGCCCTGCTGGCGCTGTTCCCGGCGCTGGCCGTCTTCGTCTCGCTCTATGGCCTGGTGGGCGACCTGGCCGGCGCGCAGAACCAGATCGCGTCCCTGCACGGCATCCTGCCGGAGGGCGGCGTCAGCGTGCTCAGCGACCAGATCGCCCGGCTGGCGGCCACCTCGCACGCCAGCCTGGGGCTGACCTTCTTCGTCAGCCTGCTGCTCTCGGTCTGGACCTCCAACGCCGGGATGAAGGGGCTGATCGGCGGGCTGAACGTGGCCTACGAGTGCCGCGAGCGGCGCAACTTCGTCGTGCTCAACCTCATCTCGCTCGGCTTCACGGCGGCGGCGATCCTGTTCTCGACCGCCGCCATGGCCGCGGTGGTGGCCGCGCCGGAAGTGCTGGCGAGTTTCCACCTGGAGGCCCTGCGCGGCGCGAGCCTGGCGCGGTGGCCGGCGATGTTCGTGGTGGCGGTAGGCGGGCTCTCGCTGCTCTACCGCTTCGCCCCGTCGCGGCCACGGGCGCGCTGGCGCTGGATCACCCCGGGCGGGGTGCTGGCGGCGGCGTGCTGGATGGCGATGTCGGTGGGCTTCTCGTTCTACGTCGGCCATTTCGGCCACTATGACCGCACCTATGGCTCGCTGGGGGCCATCGTCGGCTTCATGACCTGGATCTGGCTGTCGCTGACCATCGCGCTCCTGGGCGCGGAGTTCAATTCCGAGCTCGAGGAGCAGGTGGGCGCCGAGCCCTGAGGCGGGCCTCCCAAACCTATTCCACGACGTCGGTGGAGAAGGTCAGGTCCTTCCAGGCGTCGAAATCGGCGTTCAAGGCGTCCAGCTTCTCATGCACCAGGCGCCAGGCGTCGGAGCCGAGCAGCAGATGGAATGGCGGCGCGTCCATCGCCACCAGCTGCAGCATCGCCTGCGCGGCCTTGGCTGGATCGCCGGTCTGATGGCCGCTCATCTTGATGCGGCGCTCGCGGATCGGGTCCATGACCTCGTCGTAGTCGCCGATGGCGCGGGGCGCGCGAACCATGGAGCGGCCGGCCCAGTCGGTCCGGAAGCCGCCCGGCTCCACGGCGGTGACGTGGATGCCCAGGTGCTTCACTTCCTTGCCGAGCGCCTCGGAGATACCCTCCAGGGCGAACTTGGAGCCGTGGTAGAAGCTGATCCCCGGGATGGTGATGATGCCGCCCATCGAGGTAATGTTGAGGATGCGGCCAGCGCGACGGCGGCGCATGTGCGGCAGCACCGCTTGCGTCACCGCCACCACGCCGAAGACGTTGACCTCGAACTGGCGGCGCAGGTCCGCCAGCGTCGATTCTTCCAGCACGCCCTCGTGGCCGTAACCTGCATTGTTGACCAGGACGTCGATGGCGCCGATCTCCGCCTCGATCCTGTCGACCGCCGGCGCGATGGCCGCCTCGTCGGTCACGTCCAGCAGGACGCCGTGGCTGCGCCCAGGGGCGATCGCGGCGAAGGCGGCGCGCTCGTCTTCCTGGCGCAGAGTGCCCACGACCGCGTCGCCCGCGGCCAGCGCGGCTTCGGCCAGGGCGCGGCCGAGGCCCGTGCTGACGCCGGTGATGAACCATGTGCGCATGCGGCGATCTTCCTCGACAGACGATTGGAACGGCTCAGATAGGGCCGCCTAGGGCCGGGCGGGAGGCGCCGGTCAGCCGAATTCGTCTTCCAGGGCCGACAGGCGCGCGGCCTGGTCCTCGGCGATCAGGGGGTCGATGACGTCGTCCAGGGCCTCGCCCTCCATCACCTTGGGCAGGTTGTAGAGGGTCAGGTTGATGCGGTGGTCGGTGACCCGGCCTTGCGGGAAGTTGTAGGTGCGGATGCGCTCGGAACGGTCGCCGGAGCCCACCTGGCTCTTGCGGGCGTCGGAACGGGCGTTGTCCAGCGCCTCGCGCTGCTGGTCGTAGAGCTTGACCTTGAGGGCCTTCATGGCCCGCGCGCGGTTCTGGTGCTGCGACTTCTCCGACGAGGTCACCACGATGCCGCTGGGCAGATGGGTGATGCGCACCGCCGAGTCGGTCTTGTTGACGTGCTGGCCGCCGGCGCCGGAGGAGCGGTAGGTGTCGATGCGGATGTCCTCCGCCTTGATGTCGATCTCGACCTCTTCGGGCTCGGGCAGGACGGCGACGGTGGCGGCGGAGGTGTGGATGCGCCCCTGCGCCTCCGTGGCCGGCACGCGCTGGACGCGGTGGACGCCGCTCTCGAACTTCAGCCGGCCGAACACGCCGTCGCCGGTGACCGCGGCGATGATCTCCTTGTAGCCGCCGGCGTCCCCTTCGGAGACGCTATCGATCTCTACCCGCCAGCCGCGCTCGGCGGCGTAGCGTTGGTACATGCGGAAGAGGTCGCCGGCGAACAGGGCGGCCTCGTCGCCCCCGGTGCCGGCGCGCACTTCAAGGATGGCCGACGCGTTCTCGTCCTTGTCCTTCGGCGCGAGCAGGAGAGCCACTTCGCGCTCCAGGTGGGGCAGGCGGTCCTTCAGGGCCTCCAGCTCGTCGCGGGCCATGGCGGCCATCTCGGGGTCGTCGCCGCCGGCCATGGCCTCCAGCTCCGGCGCCTCGTCGCGGACCCGCTGCAGGGCGGTGACCGCATCGACCACCGGCTTCAGCTCGGCGTGCTCCTTACCCAGGCGCACGATCTCCTGGCCGTCCTTGGCCGCGCCCATGCGCGCCTCGATCTCGCGGAAGCGGTCGAGCACCTGGTCGAGCCTGGCCTGGGGAAGTCGCAAGGGAATCCGTGACGGCTGGAAAGAAGGGAGCTTCCTCTAGCGCCCCGCCGCCGGCTTGCCAAATGGGCCGCCGGAACAGGCGGGTCCGGCGGACGTTGGGCTCGCGGGACACCTGGAGACCTGAAGATGAGCGAACGCACCACAAAGGGGCTGGGGAAGGCCCTGGAGAGCGTACGCGGGCGCAGCGTCCTGTTTGGCCTCGCCGCCATCGCGATCCTGATCGTCGCGGTGCTGGTCACCGTGGGCTTCAAACACGACCAGCCGATGACCACCAGCCTGGTCACCAGCGCCTCGGCCACCCTCGCAGCCAGCGGCTCGGGCCAGTAGCCGCCTCCGATCGACGCCACGAAAAAGGCCTCCGCCCGTCGCCGGGGGAGGCCTTTCCGACGCCCGAAGGCGCGTCTCGATCTAGATGCGCACGCCGCTCAGCGGGGCGTTGCCGAAGGCGCCGAGCTTGACGTTGCCGGTCATGGAATCGCCGCTCACGGTGGCGGAGAATTCCAGGGTCATCGGCATCGGCTGGGTGATGTTGGCGCTCCAGGTCAGGGTGTCGCCGTCGACCTTGCCGCTGACTTCGCTATCGCCCATGCGGCCCGAGGTCTTGCCGGTGAAGGTGTCGCCGTTCGTCTTGATGTCGGCGGTGACCTCCTGCGCGCCCATCGGCGTGTTGATGGTGATCTTCCAGTTGCCGTCTGCTGCGGACATGTGTCGCTCCCTGAATGGTGGCGGCACCTAAGCGCGGATGCGGAGACGGCGCAAGAGTGACGCGGGCGTCATTTTTCCGACATCCCTCCCCTCTCGGGGGAGGTGGCGCGCAGCGCCGGAGGGGGTCCGCTCAAACGCTGGAGATGACCTCCTCAGTCAGCTGCGCCGACAGCGCCCCAGAAGGGGAGCAATTTCACTCCGCCGCTTGCGGGATCTTGGCGGAGGCCAGTTCGGCGGCGCGGGCTTCGACCAGTCCGACGATGTGGTCGACCATGGCCTCGTTGTCCATCTTGTGGTCGGGCTTGCCGGCCACATAGACCATGCCAGAGCCCTTGCCGCCGCCGGTGAAGCCGAGGTCGGTCATCAGGGCCTCGCCCGGGCCGTTCACCACGCAGCCGATGATCGACAGGCTCATGGGCTGGCCGATATGGGCCAGGCGCTGTTCCAGGCTCTCGACGGTCTTGATGACGTTGAAGCCCTGCCGCGCGCAGGAGGGGCAGGCGATGATGTTGACGCCGCGGTGGCGCAGGCCCAGCGACTTCAGCATGTCGAAGCCGACCTTGATCTCCTCCACCGGGTCGGCGGCCAGGCTGACGCGGATGGTGTCGCCGATGCCGGCCCAGAGCAGGTTGCCCATGCCGATGGAGGACTTCACCGTCCCGGTGCGCAGGGCGCCGGCCTCGGTGATGCCCAGATGCAGCGGGCAGTCGATGGCCTCGGCCAGCAGGTTGTAGGCCGCCACCGTCATGAAGATGTCGGAGGCCTTCACGCTGATCTTGAACTCGTGGAAGTCGTGGTCCTGCAGGATGCGGGCGTGGCGCAGCGCGCTTTCCAGCATCGCGTCGGGGCAGGGCTCGCCGTACTTTTCCAGGAGGTCCCGCTCCAGTGAGCCGGCGTTGACGCCGATGCGCATGGAGCACCCGTGGTCGCGGGCGGCCTGGATCACGTCGCGCACCCGGTCGGCCGAGCCGATGTTGCCGGGGTTGATCCGCAGACAGGCGGCGCCGGCCTGGGCGGCCTCGATGCCGCGCTTGTAGTGGAAGTGGATGTCGGCCACGAGCGGCACCTTGGACTCACGGGCGATGGTCTTGAACGCCTTGGTGGAGTCCTCGTCAGGGCAGGAGACGCGGACGATGTCGGCGCCGGCCTCCTCCAGCTGGCGGATCTGGCCGATGGTCGCCGCCGCGTCGGCGGTGAGCGTGTTGGTCATCGACTGGACGCTGATCGGGGCGTCGCCGCCGACCTCGACCGAGCCCACGCGGATCTTGCGGCTCTTGCGTCGGTGGATCGCCCGCCAGGGCCGGACCGAGGTGTGGTCCGTGTGGGCGTGGTCTTCGGCGTGGGAATGATCGGCGCTCATGCCGCCGAAAATAGGCGGTTCGGCGACCGAACCCAAGTCTCGATCTTGATCCGGGCTGAAGTCTACTGCGCCTCAGGGCCCGGCCGGCGCCTCGGCGAGCTTGCTCAGCGACACCTGCGGGGCCGGGAGGACGCCGCGGGAGCGGCCGCCCACGAAGACCTGGAAGTTGTTCGGCTGCGAGACGTCGGCCGTGAGGCCGCCCACCTCAGGGACCCGGAAGGCGTCGCCGGCGGCGAACTGGCGGGCGAAATAGATCTGGCCGTCCTGGCCGCGCACGATCAGCGAGCCGGGCTTCAGCGCCTGCAGGATCACCGCGGCGGGTTGTTCCTTGGGCGCGCCATAGACCTGGCCGGTGGCCTCGAACACCGGGCGTAGGGTCGACGGGTCCACCGGCGGGGCGTCGGCGATCAGGCCGGTCTTGGGCGGCGGCGGCGGCTTGGTCACCGTGCCGTCGGGGTTAATGATCGGCATGCCCGGCGTCTCGTAGGGCGGCGGGGTGGTGGACTCCACCGGCGCCGGCAGGGGCGGGCCCAGCGCGATGCTGGCGGGGGCGGGCGCGGCCAGCGCCTTGGCGGCGGCCTGGGGCGAGGCGGTCGGCGGCGGCGGCGCGTTGGCCAGCATGGCGCGCTGGGCGATGTTCCACAGGATGATCGCCGCCAGGATGACGATGACCCCGATGATCATGGCGGCCACGCGCGGGTCGTTGGACTGGCCCACGCCCACCGGCGCGCGCAGCGGCTCGTCCAGCACCGGCTCCTCGGCCTTGAAGCGCTCGGCGGCGGCGTCGGGGTCGAGGCCCAGGGCCTCGGCGTAGGCGCGGATGTAGCCGATGGTGAAGGGGCGCGACGGCAGGTGGTCCAGCCGCATGGCCTCGATGTCGGCCAGATAAGCGCGGCGCACGCGGGTCAGGTCCGCCAGCTCTTCGAGGCTGAGCTTGCGGTGCTCGCGGACCGCCTTCAGCGCCTGGCCGATGTCCGCGCCGGAGTGCAGGCTGGGGGCGTCCGTTTCGCTCACCTGGACCCTCCGACGCTCCCCCGACTCGCTTGGTTCTCGCGCGGCATTAGACCTGTGTCGCGCCTAGACCGCGACGTAGATCTTGCGGGCCAGGGTCTCGATCTCGTTGCGCACCGAGCCCGCGCCGCTCTTCAAGAGGGCGGCGACGCCGCGCCGGGCCGCCTCGCGGTCGCAGGACAGCACCATCTGCTTCACCGGCCCGACGCCGGCGGGCGGCATGGACAGCCGGTCGAAGCCGAGCGCCACCAGGGCGAAGGCCTCCAGCGGGCGGCCGGCCATCTCGCCGCAGACGCTGACCGGGGTGCCGGTCTCGGCGCAGGCGCGCTGAATCTGTTCGAGCGCGCGCAGGGCCGGCGGCGAGAGCGGATCGTAGCGCGAATCCACCCGCGGGTTCCCGCGGTCGGCGGCGAACAGGTACTGCATCAGGTCGTTGGTGCCGACGCTGACGAAGTCGGTCATCGGCAGGAGCGCATCCAGGTGCCAGACCAGGGACGGCGCCTCGATCATCGCCCCGACGTCGAGCCGGGACGGCGCCTGGCGGCCGCGGCGCTGGGCCCAGGCGATCTCCACGTCCACCAGGGCGCGGGCGGCGCGGAACTCGTCGACGCTGGCGACCAGCGGGAACATCACCCGCAGCGGCCGGCCACGGGCCGCGGCGATCAGGGCGCGCAGTTGCAGGCGCAGGAGCGCCGGGCGGTCGAGGCCCATGCGGATCGCCCGCCAGCCCAGGGCTGGATTGTCCTCCCGCTCGGCCTCCAGGTAGGGCAGCACCTTGTCGCCGCCCAGGTCGAGGGTGCGGAAGGTCACCGGCTTGTCGCCCGCGGCGTCCATCACCCGGCCGTAGAGGGCGGTCTGGGCGTTGAAGCGCGGCATCTCCTCGGCGACCATGAACTGGAATTCGGTGCGGAAGAGGCCGATGCCCTCCGCGCCGGTGTCGACCAGGATGTCGAGGTCGACGTCGAGGCCGGCGTTCATGAACAGCGAGATCTTCGCCCCGTCGCGGGTGAAGGCCGGGGTGTCGCGCAGCTTGTCGAACTCCGCGCGGCGCTGGCGGCGCACGTCGATGCGGGCCTGGATGGCCTTCACCACGTCGGTGCGCGGGCGCAGGTAGGCCTCGCCGGTCTCGGCGTCGACGATCACCATGTCGCCTTCGGAGACCTTGTCGCGCAGGTTCGGCAGGCGGCCGACGCAGGGGATGTCGAGCGCGCGCGCCACGATCGCCGCGTGGCTGGCCGCCGAGCCTTCCTCGAGCAACAGGCCGCGCAGCTTCTTGCGGTCGTATTCCAGGAGGTCGGCGGGGCCCAGGTTGCGGGCGATCAGGATGGCGTTCTCGGGCAGCTCGCGCGCGGCGTGGCCGTCGCCGGACAGGTGGCGCAGCAGCCGGTCGTTCAGGTCCTCCAGGTCGTGCAGGCGTTCGCGCAGGTAGGGGTCGCGGGCCTGCCCCAGGCGGGCGCGGTGCTCGGAGCGCACGCGCTCCACCGCCGCCTCGGCGGTGAGGCCGTTGCTGACCGCGTCCTGCAGGCTGCGGTTCCAGCTCTGCGAATGGGCGAACATCCGGTAGGTGTCGAGCACCTCGAAGGAGGCGTCGACGAGGCCGGCGTCGCCCGCCAGCATCTGGTCGATCTGCGCCTGCAGGCTGTGGATGGCGGCGGAGAGGCGCATCTCCTCGGCGGCGACGTCGTCGGAGAGCAGCTGCGACGGCGCCACCGGCGGCTCGTGCAGCACGGCCACGCCATAGGCCAGGCCGTCGCCGAAGCGGGTGCCCTTCAGCCGCTCGGGCCGGTGCGGGGCGATCTCCACGCCCTTCAGCGCCGCCTCGCCGATCAGTTCGCCGGCGGCGACCATCTCGGACAGCACCATGGCGACGATCTGCAGGTCCTCGACCTCGTCGTCGGTATAGATGCGCGCCGTGCGGTTCTGCACCACCAGGACGCCGATGGCGCGGCCGCCGCGCAGCAGGGGGACGCCCAGGAAGGCGTGGTAGGGGTCTTCGCCGGTCTCCGGCCGGTAGGAGAAGGCCGGGTGTTCCGGGGCGTCGGCCAGGTTCAGCGGCCGCCCGAGCTTCATGATCTCGCCCACCAGGCCTTCGCCGGGCTTCATCCGGGTGACGTGGACGGCGGCGGGGTCCAGGCCCTCGGTGGCGAACAGCTCCATGTCGCCTGCCGCGCGGCGCATGTAGAGCGAGCACACCTCGGCCACCATGGAGCGCGCGATGATCCGCACGACCATGTCCAGCCGCGCCTGGGCCGGTCCGCCGCCCGCCAGGGCCTCGCGGATCTGCCGCAGCAGGCTGCGCTGACCGCGAATGGCTACGCCCGGAACCGCCATACGCCCTGTCCTGTCCTCCACATCCCTGTTGGCCGCTCCCTAGCAGCTTTATGCCGCGAAACGGAGACGGAAAGGTATGAACGTCGGCTAACCAACGCCTGCTGCGCAATTAGGCGCCCAAGCTTGAGCTTTCCAGCCCGCGGCCGCATCGTCGCGCCAACGATAAGACATCAAGGGGGAATGCCGTGCTTCGCAAATGGGGCTTTTTCATCCTGGGCGTGGTGCTGATCCTCGGCGGATCGCTGCTGGCCCACGTCATTGAGACCGCTGGCGGCGTCACCCTGACCGAGGCGCGATTCCCGGGCGAGAACGGGCTGACCCAGGCGGGCCTGCTCTATACGCCCAAGACCGCCACGGCGGCGCACCCGGCGCCGGCGGTGCTGGTCAGCCACGGCTATATCAACACCCGCGAGATGCAGAGCCCCTTCGCCATCGAGCTGGCGCGGCGCGGCTTCGTGGTCCTGGCCATGGACATGGCCGGCCACGGCTATTCCGGCGGCTCGGTGGGCCAGGTGCGCGACCTGGGCGGCCCGCCGGCGCTGGCCTACCTGCAGAGCCTGCCCTTCGTCGACAAGGCGAACATCGGGCTCGAGGGCCACTCCATGGGCGGGGTGCCGATCACCGCCGCCGCAGCGGCCCAGCCGGACGGCTACAAGGCCATCGTCTTCGAGGGCTCGACGCCGAGCTTCCTGGGCGTGAAGGGCCCGGCCAGCTACCGCAACCTGGCGGTGGTCTATGGCCAGTTCGATGAGTTCGCCCCCCTAATGTGGGGCGTGCCGAAGGGCTCGCTGGTCCCGACCTCGAAGAAGCTCGCCAAGGTGTTCGGCCAGCCGTCCCCGATTCTGCCGGGCAAGATCTATGGGGACATCGCCGACGGCGGCGCGCGGGTGCTGGAGAACCCGCCGGTGACCCACCCGTGGGAGCACTTCAGCCGGGCCGGCGTCGGCGGCGCCGTCGACTGGTTCCAGAAGACCCTGACCGGCGAGGCCAATCCCCTGCCGCCGGCCGACCAGATCTGGCTGTGGAAGGACATCGGCACCCTGATCGGCTTCGCGGGCTTCATCCTGCTCCTGATCGGGACCTTCGAGGTTCTGCTGAGCGCGCCCGTCTTCGCCAGCCTCAACCATCCGGCCGAGCCCGTGGCGGAGCGGCGGGGCTGGAAGTGGTGGCTGGCGGCGCTGCTCACCACGGCCATCCCGGCGCTGACCTACTATCCGCTGATGAAGGTCGGGAACCTGTTCTTCCCGATGCAGCTCTTCCCGCAGTCGATCCAGAACCAGCTCCTGGTCTGGGCGCTGGGCAACGCCGTCATCAGCCTTGTGCTGAGCCTCGTCCTGCGGGGCGGCAAGTCCAGCTTCACGCCGGCCTGGCTGAAGTCGGCGGGGATCGCGGCGGCCACCATCGCGGTGGGCTATCTGTCGCTGGTCATCGTCGACGCGGTCTTCAAGGTCGACTTCCGCTTCTGGGTGCTGGGTCTGCATCCGCTGGACGGCCGCCACGCGCTCATGGCGATCCCCTATGCTGTGCTCTGGGCCGTCTACTTCCTCGTGGCGGTCCGCGCGCTTTGCGCCAACCTGGCGGTTCGGGGCGAGGGCTGGTTCGTCCAGGTCGCCGCCTGGAAGATCGCCATGGCCCTGGGCTTCCTGGTCCTGCTGGTCGTCGAGTACGCGACCCTGTTCCGCACCGGCTTCCTGTTCACGCCGACGGAGCCGCTCAACACCATCGTGGCGATCCAGTTCGTGCCGCTGCTGGCCATCGTCGGCGCCCTCGCGGCGATCACCTACCGGCGGACCAATTCCTACGTCCCCGGCGCGCTGATCTGCGCCCTGCTGTTGAGCTGGTACGTGACAGCGGGCACGGCGACCCACTGGTATCCGGGCTTCAAGCTCCCGACGCCGGGGGCGGCGAGGGCGCGCTAGGCGGCCGGGGCGGTGATCCGGTAGGCGCAGCGGCGGGCGCCGGCCAGGATGTGGTCGGTGCGCTCCACCGTGACGCCGGGGCCCAGGGCGGCGCGGAACAGGCCGAGCTCGGCGCGGCAGAAGCCCTGGCAGGCCGCCGCCGCCGCGCAGATCGGGCAGTGGTTCTCGACCAGCAGGTAGGCGCCGTCCTCGCCCCGCGACCACTTGGCCATGTAGCCCTCGGCGGCGCGCAGGGCGGCCAGGCGGGCGAGCCGGCCCTCGAAGTTGACCGCGGGCTCCAGGGCCCGCGCGTAGGCGGCTTCCTGTTCGCGCTCGCGTCGGGCGATCAGCCGCTCGACGCCGTCCTCACCGAACTCGGTGCGCACGGCGTCCAGCATCTCGACGGTGAGCTGGGCGTGGGTGTCGGGGAAGCGCGCCTGCGCCTTGGCGGTCAGCGACCAGAGCTGCCGCGGCCGGCCGACCCCGCGGCGCTCAGTGACCGGCGACACCAGGCCGTCGGCGGCGAGGCGGGTCAGGGTCTGGAGCGCGGCCTGCCGGCTGACGCCCAGCCGCCGCGCCACCGCCAGGGTCTCCTGCGGCCCGCGCATCTTCAGGGTCAGCAGAATCTGGTCGGTCGGGCTGCGCATTTGACAATCTAAGCATTGCAAAAATAAAGGCAAGCGTCTACCGAAATTTGACAATGGAGACCTTATCGAAATGACTGGCTCGGCGCCGCGGGACAACAGCTGGGGCGACCTGCTGGCGGACGGCCGCGCGCCGCGCTTCGCCCTGATCATGCTGGGCGTCTGGCTGAACGCCGCCGACAGCCTGGTGACGTCCACCATCATGCCCAGTGTCGGCGCCCAGCTCGGCGGCTACGCTTATTTCAGCTGGGCGACGGCGGGGTTCCTGGTGGGGGCGATCCTGGCCGGGGCGAGCTCAGGGCGGATCTCGGAGATCTTCGGCCTGCGGGCCGCGACCGCCATGGCCGGGATGATAATGACCCTCGGCTGCTTCATGAGCGCGCTGGCGCCCGACGTCGGCCTCTTCCTGACCGGGCGGGTGATCCAGGGCCTGGGCTCGGGCTGGATCTCCGGCTTCTCCATGGTGGCCATCGCCTTGCTGTTCCCCGAGCGGCACCTGGCGCGGGTGTTCGCCGCGGTGACCTTCGTCTGGGGGATCGCGACGGTGCTGGGGCCGCTGTTCGGCGGCCTCGTCGTGCAGACCGGCAACTGGCGCGACGTCTTCTGGCTGTTCGCCGCCCAGACCTTCGTGTTCAGCGCCGCCGCGCCGGCCCTGCTGCGCGGGGCGGCCAGGGCCGGCGGCGGGCCGGGCGTCCCCTGGATCCAACTGAGCGTCCTGGGCCTGGGCGTGGCGGCCATCGCGGTGGCCGACAGCGTCAGCGGCCGGGCGCTTTCCATCGGCTTGGTCGTGGCGGGGCTGGCGGTCCTGGCGCTGGTGGTGTGGATCGACGGGCGGCTGCGGGTGCGCCTGCTGCCGCATAGAGCCGGGGACCTGCGGACGGTCTGCGGCGCCGGCTACTTCGCCATGTTCGCCATGACCGCGGCCACCATGGGGTTCGCCATCTATGGCCCGCCGATCCTGCAGCAGTTGCGCGGCTTCTCCCCGCTCTGGGCCGGCTACGCCATCGGCTCGGAGTCGGCGGCCTGGACGCTGGCGGCCATGCTGGTGGCCGGCGCGACCGGCCTGTGGGACGGCCGCTGGATCCGGGTGGGCGTGGTCTTCCTGATCGTGAGCCTCGTCGTCCTGGCCGCGACCCTGGCGGATGGGCCGTTCCTATGGGTGCTGGCGGGCGGGGCGCTGATGGGCGCGGCCTTCGGGCTCTCCTGGTCGTTCATGAGCCGGCGGCTGATGATGGCGCTGTCCGACGAGGACAAGGCGATCGGCTCCTCGGCGATCACCGCCGTGCGCCAGACCGGAGCCGCTGCCGGGGCGGCGATCAGCGGCGTGGCGGCCAACCTCGGCGGCTTCTCCGAGGGCCTGACGGCGGCCAGCGCGCGGTCGGCCTCGGTCTGGGTGTTCGTCTCGGTGATCCCGTTGGCCCTGGTGGGCGGCTGGGCGGCGTTCCGGCTGACCGGGTCGGCGGAGCGGGCCTAGGCCTTCACATAGACCCAGGCGTCGAGGCCGGAGTCCAGGCGGACCTGGACGCGCCTGTAGTCGGCCACCTCATAGGCGTCGGCGGCGGCCAGTTCCTCAGCGGTGATCTCGAACACCGTCCCGTCGACGCGGTCGGCGGGATCGGGGCTGGGGCTGACGATGGGATGCTGGTCGGTCCCGCTCTCGGCGATGACCTCGGGGTCGGTGACCGTCACCATGGCGCGGCGATAGCCTGGCAGGGTGTCGGCCGTCCCGTCCAACCGGCGGCCGAAGTTGGCCAGCTGCACCGCCGCCTGCTGCAGGGTGCCGTAGGAGAAGAGGCGGACCGGCCGATCCGTCATCCCCGCACTCCCTAGAGCTGGTCCAGCCCGTAGGCGGCGTGCAAGGCGCGCACGGCGAGCTCGGTGTAGGCCGCGTCGATCAGCACGCTGATCTTGATCTCCGAGGTGGAGATCACCTGGATGTTGACGCCCTTTTCGGCCAGGGCCTGGAACATGGTCTTGGCGACGCCGGTGTGGCTGCGCATGCCGACGCCGATCACCGAGACCTTGGCCACCTCCTCATTCACCGCCACATCGTCGAAGCCGATGGAGTCCTGCGCCTCACGCACGATCTGCACGGCCCGCGCGGCGTCGCGCTTGCCGACGGTGAACTCCATGTTGGCGGTGTCGGCGGTGCGGGCATGGCTCTGGACGATCATGTCCACATTGACGTTGGCGTCCGCCAGCGCGCCGAAGATCCGCGAGGAGACGCCCGGGTGGTCGGGCAGGCCGAAGAGGCTGATCTTCGCCTCGTCGCGGCTGTAGGCCACGCCGCTCACGATCCGCTTTTCCACGATCTCCTCCTCGTCGCACACGATGGTGCCCTGGCCGGGAGCTTCGCCCGGCTCCACGAAACTCGATAGCACACGCACCGGCACGCTCTGCGCCATGGCCAGCTCGACCGAGCGGGTCTGCAGCACCTTGGCGCCCAGAGAGGCCATCTCCAGCATCTCCTCGTAGGAGATCTTCGACAGCTTGCGGGCCTTGGACTCGATGCGCGGGTCGGTGGTGTAGACCCCGTCCACGTCGGTGTAGATGTCGCAGCGGATGGCCTTCACCGCCGCGGCGATGGCCACTGCGCTGGTGTCGGAGCCGCCGCGGCCCAGGGTGGCGATGCGCCCGTCGCGGGTGACGCCCTGGAAGCCCGCGATCACCGCGACCTCGCCGGCGTCCATCGCCGCGGCCAGCTTCTCCGGCGGGATGTCGTCGATGCGCGAGCGGCCGTGGGCGTCGTCGGCGATGATCGGGATCTGCCAGCCCAGCCAGGACCGTGCGGGCACGCCCATGTTGCGCAGCGTCATGGCCAGGAGGCCGGCGGTCACCTGCTCGCCGGAGGCCACCACCACGTCGTATTCGTCGTCGGAGGCGGGCAGGCCCTGCGCCGCCGCGCCGGAGCCGTCGGTCCAGGCGACCAGCTCATTGGTCTTGCCGGCCATGGCTGAGACCACCACGGCCACGCGATGGCCGGCCTGCACCTCGGCGTTCACCAGCCGCGCGACGCGGCGGATGCGCTCCAGGTCGGCCACCGACGTGCCGCCGAATTTCATCACCAACCGGGACACGTCGCGCCGGAACCCCCTGCAGCAAGAGGGCGCCGTTCTAGCGACGGCGATCCAATGCCGCAATGCAGTGATCCTCCTCCCCTTGTGGGAGGAGGTGTCAGCCGCAGGCTGACGGAGGTGGGGTCGCGCTGCGCTCTCCGCGTGAGGCCGGGCTTTTCGCGCCGCCGAGAGGCGGAGAAACCCCGCCTCCGACCCCTACGGGGCCACCTCCTCCCACAAGGGGAGGAGGAAGCTTGCACGAGGCTTCGCGAAGGCCGGGAGGACGGGTAAAGAGCGAACATGAGCGCCACGCACTCCTCCATCGATCCTGCCGAGGTCGAACGGTTTTCGAGGATCGCCGCCGAGTGGTGGGACCCGAGGGGCAAGTTCGCGCCCCTGCACAGATTCAACCCCACGCGGCTGGCCTTCATCCGCGACCAGGCCCTGCACCGGTTCGGCCGCGACGGGCGCGCGCGGCGGCCGTTCGAGGGCCTGCGGCTGCTGGACATCGGCTGCGGCGGCGGCCTGCTCAGCGAGCCGATGTCGCGGCTGGGGTTCGCGGTGACCGGGGTCGACGCCTCGGACCGCAACATCGGCACGGCCAGCGCCCACGCCGCGGAAGTGGGCGCCACGGTCGACTACCGCTGTTCGACCGCCGAGGCCCTGCTGGCGGCGGGCGAGCGGTTCGACGTGATCCTCAACATGGAGGTGATCGAGCATGTCGCCGACCCGGGCCAGTTCCTGCGCGACTGCGCCGCCATGCTGAAGCCCGGCGGGCTGATGATCGTCGCCACGCTGAACCGCACGCTGAAGGCCCTCGCGTTGGCCAAGGTGGGCGCGGAGTACGTCCTGCGCTGGCTGCCGGCCGGGACCCACGATTGGTCGAAGTTCCTGAAGCCCGAGGAGCTGAGGGGCTTCCTGGCGGCGGAACCTCTGGCCGTGGACGGCCCCTTCGGCGTGGTCTTCGATCCCCTGAGCGGCCGCTGGAGCCAGAGCCACGACGCCGAGGTCAACTACATGATGACGGTCGCCCGCGACGTAGCCTAAGTAACAGCCTACGTAACCTGGGGGGGTGCGGAGAGTTTATTGGCGATGCCTTCGTTACGCGTGCTGGCGCACGCCTTCAGGGCCTGGCGGCGCAACACGCGCTGGCGCAAGCACGAGCCCGAGACGCCCTATCTCGCGGACCTGCTCTCCGGCGCGCCGGTGTGCCTGCACGTGGGCGCCAGCGACGGCCGCCATTCCTACGTCATGACCCAGGTGGCGCCGCGGGCGACGATCTACGCCATCGAACCCTCGGCCTTCTCCTTCCAGGTGCTGAAGATGACGCTCGCCTGGCACGGTATCGCCGACCGGGTGACGCCGGTGCATGCGGCGGTGGGGAACAAGGCCGGCGAGATGCTCTTGGTGACGCCGCGGAAGATCACCGGGCGAATGGGCCGCGCCTACGCCTTCGTGGCCGACCAGGCGCCGGAAGGTAAGGCGCGCCCCGACCTGCAGGACACCGGCATGGAGGTCCAGCCGACCCCGGTCATCACCCTGGACGGCTTCTGCGCCGAGCGTGGCATCAACCGGGTCGACTTCATCCGCATGGACATCGAGGGCGCCGAGCTGATGGCGCTGGAGGGCGCGAGCAAGATCCTCGACCGCGACCGCCCGCACGTCCTCTTGGAGATCCACCCGGCCATGCTGGAGGCCCGGTTCGGCGGCACGGCCGAGCAGGTGATCGACCTCTTCAAGCGGCGCGGCTACCGCATGTTCGCCCTGAACGGCGACCGCCTGGAGGAGCGCTTCGAAGTGGTCGGCGACCGGCCCTGGAAGGACTATTTCTTCATCCATCCGGCCCGGGCCGCGCGGTTGCCGGATGGGGTGTTCAAGGCGCGGATGGCGGCTTAGAGCAGGTCCGAAAGAGCGGGGCTGTGGGGCGGCTGTTTGATATACTTGCGAAATACAATATTACGACTCTTTCGCTAAGAAGTCCGGACACGGAACTTCTGGTGCGGTGTGGCGTGCTGCCGGGGAGATTGGGATAAAATTCGGGAACTTCTCGCTCCTTCGAGTGTTGGATTGGCATCGTCGGCCGTACCATTAGGCGTCGACGACTGAGAGACAGGCTTCAGTACATGCTCCCGCCGCAGCGAGGAGCCCTCTTGTCCCCATCGCCCTCAAAAATCTTCAGCATTGCAAGCGTGCGGGCGGCGCGTCGCGAGCACGCCCGTTGAACAAGACCACGCCAGCCCTGCGGAAGATCGCCAAGCGCCTCATCCTGTTCGAGTGGCCCAGCGTCGCGAGTTCCGCCTCCGCGGCCGCGTCGGAGGACCCCGTCATAGAGAGGCTGCGTCCCCGACTGCGCCGGTTGATGGGGCATGGCGGCACCCGCGCGCTTCTCGCGCGCGCCCTGATCATGGCGAGTTCCGAAGCACCCTGGCTGTCCGCCGCCTTCGTGACGGCCAACGGGGACTTGGAGGGCTTTGAACGCCTCAAATCGGAGATCGCCCCGACGACCTTCCTGGAAGGCCGGGTGATCTTCCTCGCCCAGCTGCTGGGCCTGCTGGTGACGTTCATCGGCCCGACCCTGACCTCAGGCCTGGTGGGCGAGATCTGGCCGCATATCGCGTTGAAAGAAAGAGACTTTGGGACGGAGCAGTGATGTGAAAAAGCCAAATGAGACCGCCGGAAGCCGGCGCCCTGAGAGGCGCAGGACCGGGCCGGACAAGGTCAAAATACGTCTGCTCTCCACCGGCGTGCGGGGTTTTGACGAGATCCTCGGCGGTGGCCTGCCGGAGTTTTCGTTCAACCTGATCGGCGGCGCGCCCGGCAGCGGAAAGACGACGCTGGTTCACCAGTTCGCCTTCGCCAACGCGACGCCGGAGAGACCTGCCTTGTACTTCACGGTCCTTGGCGAGCCCGTGATCAAGATGCTGCGGTATCAGCAGCAGTTCTCCTTCTTCGACGAAGCGAAGGTCGGCACGGCGGTCCGGTTCATCAACCTCTCCGACCTGGTGCTGGAACAGAAGCTGGACGCGGTGCTCGAGGAGATCATCGCCCAGGTGACGGCGACCAACGCCGGCGTGGTGGTGCTGGATTCCTTCCGCACCCTGGTGCGCAAGGTCGCCATCGTGCTGGGCGAACTGGAGGTCCAGGCGTTCATCCACCGTCTCGCCCAGTTCCTCAGCGGATCGGAGGTGACCGCCTTCCTGGTCGGCGAGTATGTCGAGGAGGAAGTCCGCGACGATCCGCTGTTCACCATGGTCGACGGGATCTTCTGGCTCTCACAGGTCACCGAGCGGAACTCGGTGGTGCGCAAGCTGCAGGTGATGAAGCTGCGCGGACAGCCCTCCGTACCCGGCTTGCACACCGTCAGCATCACCGGCGATGGCCTGCAGGCCTTCTCCCGCACGCTGGGCTTGGACACCACCCCCGCCAAATCGTCGCACCGCAAGCGGCTGTCGGTCGGCGTCCCCGAACTCGACGCGATGCTGGGCGGCGGGATTCTCGAGGGCGACAGCGTGCTGGTCGCGGGGCCGTCGGGCACCGGCAAGTCCGCCCTGGCGACCCAGTTCATCGCCGAAGGTCTCCGGCACGGTGAGCCGGGGATCATGGCGATCTTCGAAGAGCGGCCGCCCAGCTACACCCAGCGGGCCGACGGCTTCGGACTGAAGCTGGGCGCCGCGGAAAAGCATGGAACACTTGAAGTCCTCTACCTGCGGCCCCTGGACCTCTCCGTGGACGAGACGATGCAGGCGATCCTCGACGCCATCCAGCGGGTCGGCGCGAAGCGGCTGGTGATCGACTCCCTGGTCGGGTTCGAGATGGCGCTCGCGCCCGGGTTCCGCACCGACTTCCGGGAGTCGCTCTACCGGATGATCGGCGCGCTCACCGGCGCCGGGATCACCATCCTCAGCACGGTGGAGGTGGAGGACAACTTCACCTCACTGCAGTTCAGCCACTATGCGATCTCGTTCCTGACGGACGACATCATCCGGCTGCGCTACGTCGAAATCGACGGCCAGCTCCGCAAGGCGATGGTGATCATCAAGATGCGCGGCGGCAACCACAGCAAGGACATCCGCGAATACGTGATCACCGAGACGGGCGTCACCGTCATCCCGCCGCGTCACACCGACTACTCGAAGCTGAGCACGGGAATCCCCAGGCGATCGGGCCCGCGCAGGGCGCAGGAGGACGAAAGCCCGCCAGAGCCCAAGGCGACCGTACTGGGCGCCTAGTTCAGACAGCCTCGGCGGTCGGCCGCACAGCGGCGATCTGCGAGCGGGCGACTGTGACGGCTGTGCCCGGATGGGCGGCGGCGACCTGAACGACGGCGTCGAGCTGTCTGGCCAGGGCTTCCACGATGCTCGTCCCCAGGCCCGGCCTGGCGTCCGCCGGGTCCTGTGGCATGCCCACGCCATTATCCGTGACGGACAGAGACCAGTTCGGGCCGCGGGCGTGATAGTCGACCACGATCTTCCCGGTCCGCCCATCCGGAAAGGCGTGCTTCAGGGCGTTGATGACCAACTCGGTGACGATCAGTCCAAGGCTAACCGAGACGTTGGGCTTCACGACGCTCTCGTCGGCGGTCACGTCCAGGGAGAGCTGTTCGGGGTCGTGAATCATCGAGGCGCCAAGGCTCTGACAAAGCTGTTTGAAGTAAGGCCGAAGTTCAACCTCATTGAGTGTCGAG